>NZ_JBITDH010000001.1:1082707-1249895 GCF_044454045.1 Streptomyces sp. NPDC051578 | reverse complement strand
TGCTTGCCCCCGTTGTGTAGCGGCCTAGCACGCCGCCCTCTCAAGGCGGTAGCGCCGGTTCGAATCCGGTCGGGGGTACGTAGGGAAGAGGCCCTCCGCGATGATCGCGGAGGGCCTCTTCGTCATGCCCGGAAGGGGGCGGAGGTTGCGGCGGCGCCCCGGGGGCCGACAAGTGCGGGCCCGGGGGCGCGTGTTCGGACGTGTGCGGCGTCGTACGCACCCCCGGGCCCGGAGGGACGGGGGAAAGGGCGGGGAAGGTCAGCCGGAGCGGCGCAGCGCCTCCGTCAGCCGGCCCGCCGCGTCGATGACGGCCTGGGCGTGCATCCGGCCCGGGTGCCGGGTCAGGCGCTCGATCGGGCCGGAGACCGACACCGCGGCCACCACCCGGTTCGACGGCCCGCGCACCGGCGCCGAGACGGAGGCCACGCCGGGCTCCCGCTCGCCGATCGACTGGGCCCAGCCTCGGCGCCGTACGCCCGACAGGGCCGTCGCCGTGAAGCGCGCGCCCTGGAGCCCGCGGTGCAGCCGCTCGGGCTCCTCCCAGGCCATCAGGATCTGCGCGGCCGAGCCGGCCTTCATCGGGAGCGTGGAGCCCACCGGGACGGTGTCCCGCAGGCCCGACAGCCGCTCGGCCGCCGCCACGCAGATGCGCATGTCGCCCTGACGCCGGTAGAGCTGCGCGCTCTCGCCCGTCACGTCGCGGAGGTGGGTGAGCACCGGTCCGGCCGTGGCCAGCAGGCGGTCCTCGCCGGCCGCGGCGGCAAGCTCTGCCAGCCGCGGACCGAGGATGAACCGGCCCTGCATGTCCCTCGCCACCATCCGGTGGTGTTCCAGTGCCACGGCAAGGCGATGTGCCGTGGGTCGTGCGAGCCCTGTCGCCGCGACCAGCCCGGCGAGGGTGGCCGGACCGGACTCCAGTGCGCTCAGTACCAGAGCTGCCTTGTCGAGAACGCCGACGCCGCTAGAGTTGTCCATGAAACGATATTCACGTCTCACACTGTGAAACGCAAGTTCAAATTTTCCAAGAAACAGCGAGTCTGTATGTACGGGTCCACGAACCACTGGGCCCGGGACGGTGAGCCGGAGGGAAAGCGATGGGTAGGACACTCGCGGAGAAGGTCTGGGACGACCATGTCGTCCGGCGCGCCGAGGGCGAGCCCGACCTCCTCTTCATCGATCTGCACCTGCTGCACGAGGTGACCAGCCCCCAGGCCTTCGAGGGTCTGCGCCAGGCCGGCCGCAAGGTCCGTCGCCTGGACCTCACCATCGCGACCGAGGACCACAACACCCCCACCATCGACATCGACAAGCCGATCGCGGACCCGGTCTCCCGGGCCCAGCTGGAGACGCTGCGGCGCAACTGCGCCGAGTTCGGGGTCCGCCTGCACTCGCTGGGCGACGTCGAGCAGGGCGTCGTCCACGTGGTGGGACCGCAGCTGGGACTGACCCAGCCCGGTACCACCGTGGTCTGCGGCGACTCGCACACCTCCACGCACGGCGCCTTCGGCGCGCTGGCCTTCGGCATCGGGACCAGCCAGGTCGAGCACGTGCTGGCCACCCAGACGCTGCCGCTGGCCCGCCCGAAGACGATGGCGATCACCGTCACCGGCGAGCTGGCCGAGGGCGTCACCGCCAAGGACCTGATCCTGGCGATCATCGCGAAGATCGGCACCGGCGGCGGCCAGGGCTACATCCTGGAATACCGCGGCGAGGCCATCGAGAAGCTCTCGATGGAAGCCCGCATGACCATCTGCAACATGTCGATCGAGGCCGGTGCGCGGGCGGGCATGATCGCCCCCGACCAGACCACCTTCGACTACCTCCGGGGCCGCGACCACGCCCCCGAGGGCGAGGACTGGGACGCGGCGGTCGCCTACTGGAAGACGCTGCGCACCGACGACGACGCCGTCTTCGACGCCGAGGTCGTCATCGACGGCGCCACGCTGTCGCCGTTCGTCACCTGGGGCACCAACCCGGGCCAGGGCGCGCCCCTGTCGGCCAGCGTCCCCGACCCTGCTTCGTACGAGGACGCTTCGGAGCGCCTCGCCGCCGAAAAGGCCCTGGAGTACATGGGGTTGACGGCCGGACAGCCGCTGCGCGACATCAAGGTCGACACCGTCTTCGTAGGTTCCTGCACCAACGGCCGCATCGAGGACCTGCGCGCCGTCGCGGGCATCGTGGAGGGCCGCAAAGTCGCCGACGGCGTACGCATGCTGGTCGTCCCCGGTTCGGTCCGGGTCGCGCTCCAGGCCGTGGAGGAGGGCCTGGACAAGGTCTTCAAGGAGGCCGGGGCCGAATGGCGGCACGCGGGCTGCTCGATGTGCCTGGGCATGAACCCCGACCAACTGGCCCCGGGTGAGCGCTCCGCGTCCACCTCCAACCGCAACTTCGAGGGCCGCCAGGGCAAGGGCGGGCGCACCCACCTGGTCTCCCCGCAGGTGGCCGCCGCGACCGCGGTACTCGGCCACCTGGCCTCGCCCGCCGACCTGTCCGACGCCACCGCCCCCGCCGGAGTCTGAATCATGGAAGCTTTCACCACCCACACCGGCCGGGCCGTCCCGCTGCGCCGCAGCAACGTCGACACCGACCAGATCATCCCGGCGCACTGGCTGAAGAAGATCACCCGTGACGGGTTCGAGGACGGGCTCTTCGAGGCCTGGCGCAAGGACCCGCAGTTCGTCACCAACCGTCCCGAGCGCGCCGGCGCGACCGTGCTGGTGGCGGGCCCCGACTTCGGTACCGGCTCCTCGCGCGAGCACGCCGTCTGGGCCCTGCAGAACTTCGGCTTCAAGACCGTCATCTCCTCGCGCTTCGCCGACATCTTCCGCGGCAACTCGCTCAAGAACGGCCTGCTGACCGTCGTCCTGCCGCAGGAGACCGTCGAGCGGCTGTGGCAGCTGACCGAGGCCGACCCCACCGCCGAGATCACCGTCGACCTGGTGGACCGCACGGTCCGAGCCGAAGGCGTCGAGGCGGAGTTCGAACTCGACGACAACGCCCGCTGGCGCCTGCTGGAGGGTCTGGACGACATCTCCCTCACCCTTCAGAACGAAGCGGACATCGCCACGTACGAAAGCACCCGGCCCACCTTCAAGCCGCGCACGATTCAGTCGTGATTCCGGCCTGATCAGCGCTTATTCGCGCTCGGGTGATCACGTCGCCCGCACTGTGCCCCCCGCCTCCCGGCGGGGGGCACAGTCGTGTGTTGAGGCCCCGTGAGGCGACAACTCGCCCCAGATGGCACAATCTGTGCATGGAACGCGACAGTCAACTTGAGCTCTACGAAGTCGTCGCGAACCGACTGAAAGAAGCACACGCAAGGGTGCGCACGCTGCAAGTCCCGGAGGGCGTAAGGATGGCGCTGTCCCGGAAGCTGTTGGTCGTCACGGCCGCGGCGAAGCATGATCTCGCCGATGCGGCAAGGCGCCTGGACAGGTTGATGAAGGACCTCGACGAGGGTCGATTCCCTGAAGGCGACTGATGCGAAGGAACTCCGTAACGGCATACAACGTTGCGGCACTAGGGTGATTAGCCCGTTTCGTGTTTGATTTGCGGTATATATCCGCCTAACGTGCGAAATAAGCTTGAACACATTCGTTCTGGCGAAGTCTCCGAAGGGGAAGACGTGAACAAGGCGCAGCTCGTAGAAGCGATTGCCGACAAGCTCGGCGGCCGCCAGCAGGCCGCCGACGCGGTCGACGCGGTACTGGACGCCATGGTCCGCGCGGTCGTCGCGGGCGACCGGGTCTCGGTCACCGGCTTCGGCTCGTTCGAGAAGGTCGACCGTCCGGCCCGCTACGCCCGCAACCCGCAGACGGGTGAGCGCGTCCGGGTCAAGAAGACCTCGGTTCCCCGCTTCCGCGCGGGCCAGGGCTTCAAGGACCTGGTCAGCGGCACCAAGAAGCTCCCCAAGGGCGGAGAGGTCGCCGTCAAGAAGGCGCCGAAGGGCAGCCTCACGGGCGCGCCGCCCACCATCGCCAAGGCCGTCGGCAAGAAGGCCACCGCGAAGAAGACGGCCGCCAAGTCGACCTCCGCGCGCAAGACGACGACCGCCGCCACCACGAAGAAGGCCGCCGCCAAGAAGACCACCGCGGCCGCCAAGAAGACCACCGCCACGAAGAAGACGGCGGCCGGCTCCACCACGGCCGCGGCGAAGAAGACCACCGCCAAGAAGGCCACCTCCACGGCCAAGAAGACGGCTCCCGCGGCGAAGAAGACCACCGCGAAGACCACGGCGCCCGCCAAGAAGACGACGGCGCGCAAGACCACCGCGAAGAAGACCACCGCCCGCAAGAAGTAGCGGGGGCGCTGATCACACACGCCGGGCCGGCTTCCCCGGGGCGGGGAAGCCGGCCCGCGGTGCGTCCGCACGGCTTTCCGGGTGCGTCCATACGGCTTTACCGTGGCGCCGCCCGGCCTCGCGGTCCGGCGCCCGGCTTCGCGGTGCGCCCGTCCCGCTCGGCGCCGGCGCGGTGCGCCCGTCAGAACGTCTGCAGGGTGACCAGGGTGATGCGCAGGTCCGTCCCCGAACCCTCCGTCTCGATCCGCACGCGCTGTCCCGGACGCAGCAGCCGCAGGCCGCCCGCGTCGAACGCCGCGGCCTCGAAGGGCACCGGGGTGCCGTCGTCCAGCAGCACACTGCCGCTGCGGGTCTGGGAGTCGTACGTGTACGCGGTCGCCTGCATACCGGCACTGTATCGGGCCGTGTGGCGGCCCACCCCGAGGGCGAGGGCCGTGCGCAGATCGGCGCCCGTGTCCACGTCCCGGCGGACGCTGTCGACGCCGGTCAGGGCGATTTCCACCGCCCCCGACGCCGAATGCCGCGCCCGCGACGGGCCGCCGAACGAGGGCGCCAATTCCACGTCCGGCGCAGCGGAAAGCAAGGTCGTCCCGATTCCGGCCGCATCCGCCAGAAAAGCCCGCGGAAATACCGACGCGGTATCGAGCACGCGTAGCAATTCCGGCGGGCGCAGCGCGGGCAGGTCCGCGTTCAGCGCGGCCACCGCCGCCCCGGGCCGCCCCGACCGCACCGCCCGCGCCCCGTGGGCCAGCGCCGCGTTGAGCCCGGCGCCGGGGGCGTCGGGGACGATCCGCGCTCCCAGCCGCGCCAGTTCCGCGCCCGCCACCGCGTCGTCCGTGACGACCACCACATCCGCCACCGCCGCGCAGGCCAGCGCCCCCGCCACGGTGTCCTGGGCGAAGGCCAGGGCGAGCCCCGGGCGCCAGCCGCCGACGGCCGCCGCGAGCCGGCTCTTGGCCAGCGTCAGCGGCTTCAACGGGACCACCAGACTCCAGACGGCGTTCGTCACGGCCCCCTTCCCTCCGGTGCGCCCCCGCACGCGTTCGGGCCGTGCTCAGCCCACGGCCCGGTCATCAGTCGCCCCATTGTCACCTCAGCCCGGACACGGGTGGGTCGGGCGGCCTGAGCGGGGCGTACGGTGTTCTCGACAGAGACCGGACCTGGGGCGACACTTGTCCGGCCCGCGAGGTGCCCGCGCGCCCCGGTCTTAGAGGAAGGTGTCCGAGTGTCCCGCCGCAGAATCGGCTTCTGGTACCGCCTGGCGGCGGTCATCGCGAAACCGCCGCTGGTAGTGCTCTTCAAGCGGGACTGGCGGGGAATGGAGCACATTCCGGCCGACGGCGGTTTTATCACCGCCGTCAATCACAACTCGTATCTGGACCCGCTGTCCTACGCGCACTTCCAGTACAACACCGGCCGGGTGCCGCGGCTCCTCGCGAAGGCCGCCCTGTTCAAGGTGCCTTTCGTCGGCATGATCCTGCGCGGCTCGGGACAGATCCCCGTCTACCGGGAGACCACCAACGCCCTGGACGCGTTCCGGGCGGCCGTCGCCGCCATCGAGCGCGGGGAATGCGTGGCTTTTTACCCGGAGGGCACCCTGACCCGCGACCCGGACATGTGGCCCATGGCCGGCAAGACCGGAGTGGCCAGGGTGGCGCTGGTCACCAAGGCCCCCGTCATCCCGGTGGCCCAGTGGGGCGCGAACCTCGCGATGCCGCCCTACGCGAAGGAGAACAAGGTCAGCCTGTTGCCCCGCAAGACCCTCCAAGTGCTCGCCGGACCGCCCGTGGACCTCTCCGAGTTCTACGACCGCGAGCCCACCCCCGACGTGCTCAAGGCGGCCACCGAGGCCATCATGGCGGCGGTCACCGGGCTGCTGGAGGAGCTGCGCGGCGAGAAGGCGCCCGAGCAGCCGTACGACCACCGCAGGGCCAGGGCGGAACAGCGGCGCAAGGCCGCGGGGGAGGGCACGAAGTGACACGTCCCGTGAAGGCAGCCGTCTACGGAACCGGCTCCTGGGGCACGGCGTTCGCCATGGTCCTCGCCGACGCCGGCTGCGAGGTGACCCTCTGGGGGCGCCGCAAGGAGCTGGCCGACGCCGTCAACACCGGCCGGAGCAACCCGGACTACCTGCCCGGCGTGGAACTCCCCGCCGGCATCCGGGCCACCACCGACGCCGCCGAAGCCGCCGAGGGGGCCGACTTCACGGTCCTCGCCGTCCCCTCCCAGACCCTGCGCGGCAACCTGGCCGCCTGGGCGCCCCTGCTCGCCCCCGACACCGTGCTCGTGTCCCTGATGAAGGGCATCGAACTCGGCACCGCCAAGCGGATGAGCGAGGTCATCGAAGAGGTCGCCGGAGTCCCGGCCGAGCGCGTCGCCGTCGTCACCGGCCCCAACCTGGCCCGTGAGATCGCCGCCCGCCAGCCCGCCGCGTCCGTGGTCGCCTGTGTGGACGAAGCCGTCGCCCGGCGCCTCCAGGCCGCCTGCCACACTCCGTACTTCCGCCCCTACACCAACACCGACGTGGTCGGCTGCGAGCTCGGCGGCGCCGTCAAGAACGTCATCGGCCTCGCCGTGGGCATCGCGGACGGCATGGGCCTGGGCGACAACACCAAGGGCTCGCTCATCACCCGCGGCCTCGCCGAGACGACCCGCCTCGGCCTCGCCATGGGCGCGGACCCCCTCACCTTCGCCGGCCTCGCCGGCCTCGGCGACCTGGTCGCCACCTGCTCCTCGCCGCTCTCCCGGAACCACACCTTCGGCACCAACCTCGGCCGCGGGATGACCCTGGAGGAGACCATCGCGGTCACCAAGCAGACGGCGGAAGGGGTCAAGTCCTGCCAGTCCGTGGCAGATCTGGCCCACCGGCACGGAGTGGACATGCCGATCACCGAGACGGTCGTCGACATCGTGCACCACGGCAAGCCCACGCTGGTCGCATTGAAGGAACTCATGGGCCGCAGCGCCAAACCGGAACGCCGCTGAGTCCTTTCCGGACGTCCGAGCGGGTACTCTCGTGGCGATATGAGCAGCGAGAACCTCCCCCAGACCCCTGAGCAGCAGGGCCGCAAGCCCCGCGTGGCCGTCGTGTTCGGCGGCCGCAGCTCGGAACACGCCATCTCGGTCGTCACGGCGGGCGCCGTGCTGCGCTCCATCGACCGGTCCAAGTACGAGGTGCTGCCGATCGGCATCACCACGGACGGCCGGTGGGCGCTGACCGCCGACGAGCCCTCCCGGATGGCCATCGCCGACCGGAAGCTCCCGAACGTCGACCAGCTCGCGGAGTCCGAGGAGGGCGCCGTCGTCCTCTCCGTCGACCCGGCGAACCGCGAGGTCGTCTACACCGAGCCGGGCGCGGTTCCCAAGGCCCTGGGCGAGGTCGACGTCGTCTTCCCCGTGCTGCACGGCCCGTACGGCGAGGACGGCACCCTCCAGGGGCTCCTGGAACTCGCCGGCGTCCCCTACGTCGGCTCCGGCGTCCTCGCCTCGGCCGTCGGCCAGGACAAGGACTACATGAAGCGGGTGTTCACCTCGTTCGGGCTGAACGTCGGCCCCTACGTGACCATCCGCCCCCGTGAGTGGGCCGACCCGGAAGCCGCCCGCGGCAAGATCCTGGACTTCGCCGCCGAGCACGGCTGGCCGCTGTTCATCAAGCCCGCCCGAGCCGGCTCCTCGATCGGCATCACCAAGGTCGACGACGCCTCCGCCCTCGACGCGGCCGTCGCCGAGGCCCAGCGCCACGACCCGAAGATCATCGTGGAGGCGCTGCTGCGCGGCCGCGAGATCGAGTGCGGCGTGCTGGAACTCCAGGACGGCCCCCGCGCGAGCGCCCCGGCCGAGATCCCGCCGGTCTCCAGCCACGACTTCTACGACTTCGAGGCGAAGTACATCGACTCCGCCTCCGGGATCGTGCCCGCCCCGCTCACCCCCGAGCAGACCGCCGAGGTGCAGCGGCTCGCGATCGAGGCCTTCGAGGCCGCGTCCTGCGAGGGTCTGGTCCGCGCCGACTTCTTCCTCACCGAGGACGGCACCTTCGTCATCAACGAGATCAACACCATGCCGGGCTTCACCCCGATCTCCATGTACCCGCGCATGTGGCAGGAGTCGGGCGTCGAGTACCCGGAGCTGGTCGACCTCCTGATCCAGGCCGCCCTGCGCCGCTCCACCGGACTGCGCTGAGCCGGGCCGGCCCGCACGCACGAAAGGACCGCCCGCCGGATCTCCGGCGGGCGGTCCTCGTGGGAACGGGGGCGCGGGCGGTGCCCGGCGGCGGCAGGCACCGGGTGGGCGGGCCTCAGTAGGAGGAGATGCCCTCCGGAACGGTCTTGGCGACCGCCGCGGAGAGCCCGACCAGCATCTGCGCGTCGGTGGCGTGCTCCTTGTCCACCCGGACTTCGGTGTACGCCAGCCGCAGCCCGGTCGTGAACCGGTAGCCGCCGCCCTCGCCGTCCGGCAGCTTCTCCACCAGCCAGCCCACTCCGTTGACCTCGACGCCGTCCTGCTTCGGATCGGCCATCCGCGGCGGCTTGGGGATGCCGCACCGCAGTACGATCGCCGAGCCGCCCCACGCGGCGGTCAGCGGCGACCGAGGTGTGGTGCCGGTCCGCTCCAGACCGGCCACCGTGTCCGGGAGCTCCTCGTGCAGTGCCGCACAGAGTCCCGCGACATCGGCGGGCGGCGTGGGCGGTGGCTCCAGCCGGGCCGGCGAACCGTCCGGAGCGCAGCCCGCGAGGGCCAGCAGGGCGGTGCAGGCGGGCAGGGCCAGGAGACGCAGCGGCCGGCGGTGGACAGACATCACCGGCCAAGAGTAGACGGGGCTACAGATGGACCACGGGGCAGGTCAAGGTGCGGGTGATCCCCTCCACCTGCTGGACCTTGGCGACCACCATGCGGCCGAGATCGTCGACGGTGTCGGCCTGTGCGCGCACGATCACGTCGTACGGGCCCGTCACGTCCTCGGCTTGGATCACCCCCGGGATCCGGCCGATGGACTCGGCGACGAACGACGCCTTGCCCACCTCGGTCTGGATGAGGATGTACGCCTGTACCACGGAACCTCCAGGGCGGCCACGAGGATCATTTCCCCTAACCTTCGGTTGGGCCCTGGAATTGCGGGTGGGCCCGGGGAAGAAGGGACGCCACGGTACCGCGTCGCCGAGCGCCGCGGGGAGACCCGCGAGCCCGGCACCACGCACGGCGGGGCGCACATGGAGCAGAAGTTGACGTATCTGTTGACGGTACCCAGAGCTGTGACGGCTCGCGACCGCAAGCGGACTGGGCAAGAAGGGGCACAGCGATGAAGGGCACTGTGGGCGAGCTGGGGGAGTTCGGGCTCATTCGGGAGCTCACCTCACGGCTCACCACCACCCCGGCGGTCCGGCTCGGACCCGGGGACGACGCCGCGGTGGTGTCGGCCCCCGACCGACGGGTCGTGGCGAGTACGGACATCCTGCTGGAAGGCCGGCACTTCCGGCGCGACTGGTCCACGGCCTACGACGTCGGCCGCAAGGCCGCCGCCCAGAACCTCGCCGACATCGCCGCCATGGGCGCGGTGCCGACCGCGCTCCTGCTCGGCCTCGTCGTACCGGCGGAACTGCCGGTGACCTGGCCCACCGAGCTGATGGACGGCATCCGCGACGAGTGCCAGGTCGCCGGCGCGGCCGTGGTCGGCGGCGACGTGGTGCGCGGCGACACCATCACCGTCGCCATCACCGCCCTCGGCGACCTGCGCAACCACGAACCCGTGCTGCGCTCCGGCGCCCGGCCCGGCGACGTGGTGGCCGTCACCGGCTGGCTGGGCTGGTCAGCGGCCGGTTTCGCCGTGCTCTCGCGCGGCTTCCGCTCCCCGCGGGCCTTCGTGGAGGCCCACCGGCGCCCCGAGCCGCCCTACCACGCCGGTCCCGCCGCCGCCGGCCTCGGCGCCACCGCCATGACCGACGTCAGCGACGGCCTGGTCGCCGACCTCGGGCACATCGCCGAGGCCAGCAAGGTACGGATCGACCTGCGCTCGGCGGCCGTCGACATCCCGAGCCAGATGTACGACATCGGCCAGGCGGTCGGCGTGGACCCCCTCCAGTGGGTCCTCACCGGCGGCGAGGACCACGCCATCGTGGCGACCTTCCCGCCCGACGTGAAGCTGCCCGCCCGCTGGAAGGTCATCGGCGAGGTGCAGAACCGCTCCGCGCTGCCGCAGGTGACCGTCGACGGCGCCCCCTGGACCAGCACCGGCGGGTGGGACCACTTCGGCGCCGACCCGGCCGCCGAGGAGCCCTCGCGGTGAACCGCCCGCCGCTGTGCCTGACCGTCGCCGGATCCGATTCCGGCGGCGGCGCCGGCATCCAGGCCGACCTCAAGACGATGCTGGCGCTCGGCGTGCACGGCATGAGCGTCGTCACCGCCGTGACCGCCCAGAACTCGCTCGGCGTGCAGGGCGTCTGGGAGCTGCCCGCCGAAGCCGTCAGGGCCCAGTACCGGGCCGTGGTGGACGACATCGGGGTGCAGGCCGTCAAGACGGGGATGCTGTCCTCGGCGGTCCTCGTGGAGACGGTGGCCGAACTCCTCGCCGGAACCGCCGCCCCGGTGGTCGTGGACCCCGTGGGCGTCTCCAAGCACGGCGACGCGCTGCTCGCCGCCTCGGCGCTGGACGCCGTACGCGGGGAACTGCTGCCCCGGGCCACGGTGGCGACGCCGAACCTCGACGAGGTGACGCAGCTCACCGGCGTCGTCGTCGAGACCGAGGACGACATGCGGCGGGCCGCCGACGCGGTCCTCGGTCACGGCCCGCGCTGGGCCCTGATCAAGGGCGGCCACCTGACGGCGCACGCCGACGAGGCCGTGGACCTGCTGACCGACGGCGCGGCGGAACACTGGCTGCGCGCCCCCCGGTACGACAACCGGCACACCCACGGCACCGGCTGCACCCTGGCCAGCGCCGTCGCGGCGGGCCTGGCACAGGGCCTCGACGTACCCGCTGCCGTCAAGGCGGCCAAGGAGTACGTCACCGGCGCCATCGCGGCCGGCTTCGCGCTCGGCGCGGGCATCGGCCCCGTGGACCACGCCTGGCGCCGTCGGCGCCCTCGGTCCTGAGGCTGCCCGGGAACGACGCGTGGGGCCGGCGGGTTCACCGGCCCCACGGCGCGCGGGAAAGGCAAAAGGCCGGTCCACGAGGTGGACCGGCCTTCTGGGCAACCGGAAAGGGCTGCGCTACGACGACGGAAGGCGTCAGCGCGAGACCTTGCCGGCCTTGATGCACGAGGTGCAGGCGTTGAGGCGCTTCGGCGTCCCATTGACCACGGCACGGACGCGCTGGATGTTCGGGTTCCAGCGACGCGAGGTGCGGCGGTGCGAGTGGGAGATGTTGTTGCCGAAGCTCGGCCCCTTGGCGCAAACGTCGCAGTTGGCAGCCACAGGTCACTCCAAAGACTTCAGATGCACTTACAGTGAATCCGGCGCACCGGAATCAGAGATCCGAAGTGGTTTGCCGGGGGAATGGCCCGACTCTCATCGGGCAACCGGAGCAGCATACAACGACTGCGCCCGTCCAAGAAAACTACCATGGGCTCCGCCGGCCCCGCCCCGGACGGCCGGCCTTCGTTACCCTGCGGTGAACCCTGGCCCGCACAAGGAGGAACGCCCGGTGCCGCACGAGCCTGCGCCGCAGCCCGCCGACGAGCTCGACGCCGAAGCGGTGCGCACCTGGAGCTCTCTGGCCCTGGCCGCCCTGGACCGGGCCCGCGAGGACATCGACGCCATCAACGTCTACCCCGTCGCCGACGCCGACACCGGCACCAACCTCTACCTCACCGCCGAGTCCGCCGACCGCGAGCTGGCCGCCGCCTTCGGGGACGCGACGCGCACCGCCGCCGCCCCCTCCCTGCCCGAAGCCGTACGGGCCTTCGCGCACGGCGCCCTCATAGGCGCCCGGGGCAACTCCGGCACCATCCTCGCGCAGCTGCTGCGCGGGGTGGCCGACGTACTGGGCGCCGAACCGGGGGAACGGGCGCCCGGCCCGATGCTCGCGCAGGCGCTGACCCGGGCCGCCGAAGAGGCGTACCAGGCCGTCGCGCACCCCGTCGAGGGCACCATGCTCACCGTGGCCACCGCCGCGGCGCGGGCGGCCGGCGCCGCCGCGGGGACCGCCGCCGACGTGGCCCGCGCCGCCTACGACGGGGCCCGCGCCGCCCTCGCCGAGACCCCGGGACAGCTGGCCGCGCTGGGCCGGGCCGGGGTGGTCGACGCCGGGGGCTGCGGGGTGGTCGCCGTACTGGGGGCGCTGTGGCAGGCACTGTCCGGCCAGGAACCCGCCCCGGAACCCGTACGGGGGCGGGCCGTGCCCGTACCGCAGCCGCCGCAGCCCTGCGACGCGCAGGACCGGGGCGGCCCCGCGTACGAGGTGATCTACCTGCTGGAGGCCACCGAGGCCGCCGTGGCCACCCTGCGGACCCGGCTCGACGGGCTCGGCGACTCGCTGGTGGTGGTCGGCGGCGAGGGGCTCTGGAACGTCCACGTCCACGTCGACGATCCCGGGGCGGCGGTGGAGGCCGGGGTGGTCGCCGGGCGGCCCTACCGCATCCGCATCACCCACTTCGGCGACGAGCGGCGCCGCGCGCGCACCGAGCGCGTCCAGCGGGCCGTGGTCGCCGTGGTCCCGGGCGAGGGGCTGGCCGTGCTGTGCGGGGACGCGGGCGCGACGACCGTCCTCGCCCGCCCCGGGGAGGCGCCGGCGGCCGCCGCGCTGGCCGACGCGATCCACCGGGCCCACGCCCGCGAGGTGGTCGTGCTGCCCAACGACAGCGAGTGGCGCGCGGCGGCCGCCGCGGCCGCCGAGGCGGCCCGCGCCGACGGCGTACGGGTCGCCGTGATCCCCACCCGCTCGGCGGTCCAGGGCCTGGCCGCCCTCGCCGTGCACGACGGGGACGCCACCTTCGACGAGGACGTGGTGGCCATGACCGCCGCCGCGGGCGCCACCCGCTACGGGGAACTGGCCGTCGCCGAACGGCAGTCCTTCACCTCCGCCGGCATCTGCCAGGCCGGCGACGTGCTCGGCCTCATCGACGGGGACGTCGCCGTCATCGGATCCGGCCTGCCGGAGACCGCGGAGGCCGTCCTGGCGCGGATGCTCGGCTCCGGCGGTGAACTGGTCACCCTCGTCCTGGGGCCCGAGGTCCCCGACGCGCTCGCCGCGCGCCTGGAGGCGTACGTCCAGCACGGGCACCTGGCCGTCGACACCGTCACCTACCGGGGCGGCCGGTACTCGGCGCCGCTGCTCATCGGGGTCGAATAGCCGCGTTGTCGGCGCCATGGTGTGCAATGGAACACGTGCCCGCGCTCGACGAAGACCTCAAGAAGACGCTCGGCCCCGCCACCGCGAAGGTGCTGGCCGAGCAGCTCGGCCTGCACACGGCCCTGGACCTGCTCCACCACTACCCCCGGCGGTATGCGGAGCGGGGAGAGCTCACGCCCCTGGCCGACCTCGCCGACCAGATCGACGAGCACGTGACGGTCGTCGCGCAGGTCGCGGACGCGAGGCTGCTCACCTACCAGGGCAGCAGGGGCGGCGGGAAGCGCCTCGAAGTCACCATCACCGACGGCAGCGGCCGGCTCCAGCTCGTCTTCTTCGGCGCGGGCGTCCACAAACCCCACAAGGACCTGCTGCCCGGCAGCCGTGCCATGTTCGCGGGCAAGGTCGGCATGTTCAACCGCAAGCTCCAGCTCTCCCACCCCGCCTATGAACCGCTCGGCGCCGACGCCTCCGACCGGGACGCGGCCACCGCCTTCGCGGGCCGGCTCATCCCGATCTACCCGGCCTGCGCCAAGCTGGAGTCCTGGAAGATCGCCAAGTGCGTGGACGCCGTACTGCCCAGGGCCCGGGAGACCGTGGACCCGCTCCCCGCGGCGCTGCGCGAGGGGCGCGGCCTGGTCCCGCTCCCCGAAGCCCTGCTCAAGATCCACCGGCCCGGGACCAAGGCCGACATCGAGGACGCCCGGCAGCGCCTCAAGTGGGACGAGGCCTTCGTCCTCCAAGTCGCCCTCGCCCGCCGCCGGCACGCCGACTCCCAGCTCCCCGCCGTTGCGCGCCGCCCCGCCCCCGGCGGACTGCTCGACTCCTTCGACGCGAAGCTGCCCTTCACCCTCACCGAGGGCCAGCAGAGCGTCTCCGCAGAGATCTTCGACGACCTCGCCACCGAACACCCCATGCACCGCCTCCTCCAGGGCGAGGTCGGCTCCGGCAAGACGCTGGTCGCACTGCGGGCCATGCTCGCCGTCGTCGACTCCGGCGGGCAGGCCGCGATGCTCGCGCCCACCGAGGTGCTCGCCCAGCAGCACCACCGCTCCATCACCGAGATGATGGGCGAGCTCGCCGAGGGCGGGATGCTCGGCGGCTGCGACCAGGGCACCAAAGTGGTGCTGCTGACGGGCTCCATGGGCGTGCCCGCGCGGCGGCAGGCGCTCTTGGACCTGGTCACCGGCGAGGCCGGCATCGTCATCGGCACGCACGCCCTGATCGAGGACAAGGTGCGCTTCCACGACCTCGGCCTGGTCGTCGTGGACGAACAGCACCGTTTCGGGGTGGAGCAGCGCGACGCGCTGCGCTCCAAGGGCAAGCAGCCCCCGCACCTGCTGGTCATGACGGCGACCCCGATCCCGCGCACCGTCGCCATGACCGTCTTCGGCGACCTGGAGACCTCCGTCCTCGACCAGCTCCCCGCCGGACGTTCCCCGATCGCCACGCACGTGGTCCCCGCCAAGGACAAGCCGCACTTCCTCGCCCGGGCCTGGGAACGGGTCCGCGAGGAGGTCGAAAAGGGCCACCAGGCGTACGTGGTGTGCCCCCGCATCGGCGACGGGGCGGACGACCCGAAGAAGAAGTCCGTCGAGGACGAGAGCGAGAAGCGGCCCCCGCTGGCCGTCCTGGAGATCGCCGAACAGCTGGTCAAGGGGCCGCTCGCCGGGCTGTCGGTCGAGGTGCTGCACGGCAGGATGGACCCCGCTGACAAGGACGACGTGATGCGCCGCTTCGCGGCCGGCGAGGTCAAGGTGCTCGTCGCCACCACCGTCATCGAGGTCGGGGTGAACGTCCCGAACTCCACCGTGATGGTGATCATGGACGCCGACCGGTTCGGCGTCTCGCAGCTCCACCAGCTGCGCGGCCGGGTCGGCCGGGGCTCCGCGCCCGGGCTGTGCCTCCTGGTCAGCGAGATGCACGAGGCCAGCCCCGCCCGGGCCCGCCTCGCGGCCGTGGCCGCCACCCTCGACGGGTTCGAGCTGTCCCGGATCGACCTGGAGCAGCGCCGCGAGGGAGACGTCCTCGGCCAGGCCCAGTCGGGCGTGCGGTCCTCGCTGCGGATGCTGGCGGTCATCGAGGACGAGGAGGTCATCGCCGAGGCCCGTGAGGAGGCCGGCCGGGTGGTCGCCGAAGACCCCGAGCTGACCGGCCTGCCGGGCCTGCGCACCGCGCTCGACGCCCTGCTGGACACCGAACGCGAGCAGTACCTGGAGAAGGGCTGACCGGTACGACATATCGTTGGAGCCCACAAGCATCCCCGCACTCCCCACCCTCCCCACCCGAAGGACCCAGATGACGCGCGTGATCGCCGGCAGCGCCGGCGGGCGACGGCTGGCCGTGCCCCCCGGCACCGGAACCCGCCCGACCTCGGACCGGATGCGCGAAGGGCTCTTCTCCACCTGGGAGTCCCTGCACGGTGTGGACGGCTCCCGCGTACTGGACCTGTACGCCGGCTCCGGCGCCGTCGGCCTGGAGGCGCTCTCGCGCGGCGCCGACCACGCCCTGCTGGTCGAGCCCGACGCGAAGGCCGCCAAGGCGATCCGCGACAACATCAAGGCGGTCGGCCTGCCGGGCGCCGACTTCCGGGCCGGGAAGGCGGAGCAGATCGTCGCGGCGGCGCCCCAAGGGGAGCCCTACGACATCGTGTTCCTCGACCCCCCGTACGCCGTCGGCCACGATGATCTCCGGGAGATCCTCCTCACACTCCGGTCCAATGGCTGGATCACGGACGACGCACTGGTCACCGTGGAGCGCAGCACCAGGAGCGGCGCCTTCCCGTGGCCCGAGGGCTTCGAGCCGCTCCGGTCGCGCAAGTACGGTGAGGGCACCCTTTGGTACGGACGCGCCGCTTTCACCAGCGAAGACTCATGAACGAGGGAGTTCAGTTGCGCCGCGCAGTCTGTCCGGGGTCCTTCGATCCCATCCACAACGGACACCTCGACATCATCGGACGCGCCTCCAGACTGTACGACGTCGTGCACGTCGCCGTGATGATCAACCGGTCGAAGCAGGGCCTGTTCACCGTCGAGGAGCGGATCGAGCTGATCCGCGAGGCGACGGCCGACTACGGCAACATCCAGGTCGAGGCCTTCCACGGCCTGCTCGTCGACTACTGCAAGCAGCGGGACATCCCGGCCATCGTCAAGGGCCTGCGCGCGGTCAGCGACTTCGACTACGAGCTCCAGATGGCCCAGATGAACATGGGCCTGTCGGGCGTCGAAACCCTGTTCGTCCCGACCATCCCCACCTACAGCTTCCTGTCCTCCTCGCTGGTCAAGGAGGTCGCGGCCTGGGGCGGCGACGTCGCCCACCTGCTCCCCGCGCACGTCCACGCGGCGCTCCTGGAACGGCTGCGCGACCGCTGACCGCAGGGCGTTCCCCCAGCCGGTCCCGCACGTCCACCCCGCGGCCTTAAAGTCGTCCCGTCCGACTCGGGAACCGCCCGAGGCCGAGAGAGTGCGAGCCCCCATGGACGTGCAGAAGAAGCTCGACGAGATCGTCGCGGCCGTCAGCGGCGCCCGGTCCATGCCCATGTCGGCGTCCTGCGTGATCAACCGCGCGGAGCTGCTCGCCGGGCTGGAAGAGGTCCGCAAGGCGCTCCCCGGCTCGCTCGCCCAGGCACAGGAGCTCATCGGCGGGCGGGACCAGATGGTCGAGGAGGCCCGCCGGGAGGCGGACCGCATCATCGAGTCCGCACACGCCCAGCGGGGTTCGCTGATCTCCGACACCGAGATCGCGCGGCGGGCGCAGGCCGAGGCCGACCGGATCCTGGCGGACGCCCGCCGGGAGGCCGGGGAGATCCGGGCCGAGGCGGACGACTACGTCGACAGCAAGCTCGCGAACTTCGAGGTCGTCCTCAGCAAGACCATCGGCTCGGTGGACCGGGGGCGCGAAAAGCTGCTGGGCCGCGGCCCGGGGCTGGACGAGCACGGGTACCCGGAAACCGACGCCCCCGAGCGCAGCAGCGACCCGCAGACGCAGCGCGAGCAGGCGGACGCGTACGTGGACACCAAGCTGGCCACCTTCGAGGCGGTGCTCTCCAAGACCCTGGAGGCCGTCGGCCGGGGCCGCGAAAAGCTGCTGGGCCGGGTGCCCACTGACGACCTGGGCGCGCACATGGCCGCCCAGGACGCCGCGGACGCCTCGCACTCCCGATCGGCGAGCGACGCGGACTTCCTGGCCGGCCTCGCCGAACCCGCGGCCGTGCCCGCCGCGGCCCCGGTCCCCGCCCAGACCCGCCAGGAACCGGCCTACGACGCGTACGCCTACGAAGCGCAGCCGCAGCCGCAGCAGGACCCGTACTCCGGCTACCAGGACCCGTACGGCTACCAGCAGCAGGTGCAGCAGCCGGACCCGTACGGGATGCCCTACCAGCAGCAGCCCGATCCCTACGCGGCGTACCAGCAGCCCCAGGCGCCCCAGCAGCCCGCGCTCGACGAGACCAGCTTCTTCGACACGAGCATGATCGACTTGGACCAGCTGCGGCAGTACGGGCAGGGACGCTAGGCCGGATTGGGCGCTGGGCGCGGCGCCGGGTATCCTGGCTGTTCGGTCGCGCGTATGCACCGCGATCCATGCTGCCCTTAAGTGCCTCACTTGTGGCGCAGTCTTTGATCTTCAGCGATCTGTGAAAGCAGGAACCGGCCCTGAACACCCGCCTCGACCACCGCAACCCCCTCGTGTTCGACACGCACGAGCTGGGTCGGCGTCCTGGTGCCATGCAGCGGCTGTCCCGCGAGATCGCGGCGCCGGCGGACCTCGGTCTCGCCGACGTCATCGGAGTGCCGGAAGGCGCCCCGCTGAAGCTCAACCTCCGGATGGAGTCGGTCATGGAAGGGGTGCTTGTCACAGGCACCGCTCGTGGCCGGGCCGTGGGGGAGTGCGTAAGGTGTCTGGAGACCGTCGAGCGTGAGCTCAAGGCGGACTTCCAGGAGATGTTCTCGTACCCTGACGCCGACGACCGGACCCGCTCGAAGGCGGAGCCGGCCGACGACGCCGAGGACGACGAGGACACGCTCCACCTTGAGGACGGCTTGTTCGACCTCGAACCCGTGCTGCGTGACGTGGTGGTGCTCGCACTGCCGCTGCAGCCGGTGTGCCGGGAGGACTGTCTCGGACTGTGCCCCGAATGCGGGCTCAATCTGAACGAGGACCCGGACCACCACCATGACGCCGTCGACATCCGTTGGGCGGCTCTGCAGGAACTCGTCGTGACCGA
The DNA here is from genome assembly GCF_044454045.1 of Streptomyces sp. NPDC051578. Taxonomy (NCBI): domain Bacteria; kingdom Bacillati; phylum Actinomycetota; class Actinomycetes; order Kitasatosporales; family Streptomycetaceae; genus Streptomyces; species Streptomyces sp. NPDC051578. The sequence goes on along the minus strand of NZ_JBITDH010000001.1, from coordinate 1,231,091 downwards.
TCAGGACGACGAGAAGGACAACATGAGCGGCACTGCATCTGACGGAGTTCAGAGCGCCGCCGAGAAGCAGGAGAAGTAGCCGTGGCTGTTCCGAAGCGGAAGATGTCGCGCAGCAACACGCGCCACCGCCGGTCGCAGTGGAAGGCTGCGGTCCCCACCCTGGTTTCGTGTGAGCGTTGCCAGGAGCCGAAGCTCCAGCACATTGCGTGCCCGAGCTGCGGCACCTACAACAAGCGCCAGGTCCTCGAGGTCTGAGCGGCTGGTGAGAGGCGCAATGTCTGAGCTGTCCAACGCTGAGAAGCAGGCAGACAGTAACAACGCGGCCTCGTCCCACGTGCTTCTGGAAGGGCGGCTCGGGTACCAACTCGAGTCCGCCCTTCTGGTGCGTGCGCTGACCCACCGCTCGTACGCGTACGAGAACGGCGGTCTGCCCACCAACGAGCGCCTGGAGTTCCTCGGGGACTCCGTGCTCGGCCTGGTGGTCACCGACACGCTGTACACGACCCACCCCGACCTGCCGGAAGGCCAGCTGGCCAAACTGCGGGCCGCGGTGGTCAACTCGCGTGCACTGGCGGAGGTCGGGCGCGGCCTCGACCTCGGCTCCTTCATCCGGCTCGGCCGGGGCGAAGAGGGCACGGGCGGCCGGGACAAGGCCTCCATCCTCGCCGACACCCTAGAAGCGGTGATCGGCGCGGTCTACCTCGACAAGGGCCTCGACGCGGCCTCGGAGCTGGTCCACCGGCTCTTCGACCCGCTCATCGAGAAGTCCTCCAACCTCGGGGCCGGCCTGGACTGGAAGACCAGTCTCCAGGAGCTCACGGCGGCCGAAGGCCTTGGTGTACCGGAGTACCTGGTCACCGAGACCGGACCGGACCACGAGAAGACCTTCACAGCTGCCGCTCGCGTCGGTGGTGTCTCGTACGGCACCGGCACCGGCCGCAGCAAGAAGGAAGCGGAACAGCAGGCGGCGGAGTCCGCGTGGCGCGGGATCCGTGCCGCGGCGGACGAGCGGATCGCGGCGCAGGCCGCGGCCGCCGCTGCAGCGGCGGCGGTCCCGGCCTCGGCCGGCCCCGACGACGCCACGGCCATGGACGGTGGGGCGCCGACGCCCGCCCGTCCGGCGCCGGGCGCCTGACGCTTCCTTCGGGAACCACTGCCCGCCCCTGCCGCGCAGGGGCGGGCGTCCCGTTTTCCGGGGCCCGCCTCCCCGGCCCGTCCGTCCGGCCCGCGCGGGAGGGCCGCAGGGGCGGGCCGGTAGGCTCGCGGGTGAGCCGCAAGAACGTACCCGTCGGAGGAACACCGTGCCCGAGCTGCCCGAAGTCGAAGTGGTGCGGCGGGGGTTGGAGCGCTGGGTGGCCGGGCGGACGGTCGCGGCCGTCGAGGTACTGCATCCGCGCGCCGTACGCCGCCACCCCGGCGGCGGGGCCGACTTCGTCGCCCGGCTGACCGGCCAGACCTTCGGGGTGCCGATGCGGCGCGGCAAGTACCTGTGGCTGCCCCTGGAGGGCCGGGACCTGTCGGTGCTCGGGCACCTCGGGATGAGCGGGCAGCTGCTGGTGCAGCCGACCGAAGCGCCCGACGAGAAGCACCTGCGGATCCGGGTGCGGTTCGCGGACGACGCCGGGACCGAGCTGCGCTTCGTGGACCAGCGCACCTTCGGCGGACTTTCGCTGCACGAGACCGTCCCCGAGAGCCCCGACGGGCTCCCCGACGTCATCGCGCACATCGCGCGCGACCCGCTGGACCCCCTCTTCGACGAGCCCTCCTACCACCTCGCCCTTCGGGCCAAGCGGACCACCCTCAAGCGGGCGCTGCTGGACCAGTCCCTGATCAGCGGGGTGGGCAACATCTACGCGGACGAGGCGCTGTGGCGCGCGAGGCTGCACTACGAGCGCCCCACCGCCTCGCTCACGCGCCCCCGGAGCGCGGAACTCCTCACGCACGTCCGGGACGTCATGAACGCCGCCCTCGATGTCGGCGGCACCAGCTTCGACAGCCTCTACGTCAACGTGAACGGCGAGTCGGGCTACTTCGACCGCTCGCTCGACGCGTACGGGCGCGAGGACGAGCCCTGCCGGCGCTGCGGCACGCCGATGCGGCGCCGGCCGTGGATGAACCGGTCGAGCTACTTCTGCCCGCGCTGTCAGCGGCCGCCGCGACTGCCGTCGTAGGTCTGCCGGGAGGCCAGGACCTCGGGCATGCTGCCCTCCACGAAGTGGATCAGCGACAGCAGCCGGTCGGCGACCTCCCGGCCCAGCGGCGTCAGCTCGTAGTCCACGCGCGGCGGGTTGGTGGGCTGGGCGTCGCGGCTGACGATGCCGTCCCGCTCCAGCGCGTGAAGCGTCTGGGAGAGCATCTTCTCGCTCACGCCCGCGACCCGGCGGCGCAGCTCGTTGAACCGGCAGGGGCCTTCGCGCAGGGCGCCCACCGTGAGGCTGCCCCAGCGGCCGGTGACGTGCTCCAGGGTTTCCCGCGACGGGCACGTACGCGCGAAAACGTCGAACGGGAGGTCCGTGTACGTCGTCTCGGGACAGAGGGGTTTCTCCATGCCACAAGCGTACCCCTCCACAGCGCTAACCAGATGGTTGCGCTTTCCAAAAGTTAGTGCTTTTCTTGTGTGCGCCGCCACCGCCCACCGCGGGGCGGGCGCCCCGAGCACTTCTTAGGAGAACCGCCATGTCCGCCCTCACCCACGCCCCCGTCGTCTCCATCGCCTACCACTCCGGATTCGGGCACACCGCGGTCCTCGCCGAGGCCGTCCGGGCCGGTGCCGTCGAGGCCGGGGCCACGGTCCACCTGATCAAGGTCGATGAGATCGACGACGCGCAGTGGGCGCTCCTCGACGCCTCCGACGCGATCGTCTTCGGCTCGCCGACCTACATGGGCACCGCCTCGGGCGCCTTCCACACCTTCGCCGAGGCCACCTCGAAGCGCTGGTTCGGCGACGTCTGGCAGGACAAGGTCGCCGCCGGCTTCACCAACTCCGGATCGAAGAACGGCGACAAGTCCGGCACGCTGGGCTTCTTCCAGACCCTGGCCGCCCAGCACGCCATGAGCTGGGTCAACCTCGGTCTCAAGCCGGGCTGGAACACCAGCACCGCCTCCGAGAACGACCTCAACCGGCTCGGCTTCTCCGCCGGTGCGGCCGCCCAGACCCACAACGACCACGGTGTGGAGGACGTCCACAAGGCCGACATAGCCACCGCCGAGCACCTCGGCCGGCGCGTCGCGCAGCACACGCGTGTCATCGTGGCCGGCCGCGCGGCGCTCGCCGTCTGAGTCCGCTCGCGGAAGGCCCATGGCCGGAGGTGGGCGCTGGGCCGAAAGGCTGGGCGCCGGAGCCCTGGACGGGAAACCGGGCAGGAACCTGGGCTAGAAGCCGAAGTCCTGGGTCCACCAGGGGCCGCCGGCGCCGAAGTAAGCGCCGACACCCAGGGTGCGGAACTCACAGTTGAGGATGTTCGCCTTGTGGCCCGGGCTGTTCATCCAGGCGTTCATCACCGAAGCCGCGTCGCCCTGGCCCCGGGCTATGTTCTCGCCGCCGAGGCCGGAGATGCCGGCGGCCTGGGCCCGGTCCCAGGGGGTGCGCCCGTCGGGGTCGGTGTGGTCGAAGAAGCCCCGGACCGCCATGTCCTTGCTGAACGCCGCCGCCAGGGAGGCCAGCGGGGGGTTCGCCCGGACCGGGCCGCATCCCGCCTGGGCGCGCACCTGGTTCACCAGGGTGAGGACCGCCGCCTCCTCGGAGGAGTGGCCGTCACCCGTCGCGGGGACCGGGACGACGGGCTTGGGCGCGACGGGCTTGGGCGCGACCGGCTTGGGGGCCGCCGGCTTCGGGGCGGCGGTGGTCTTCGCCGGCTCCGGAGCCTTGGAGGACGCCGTGGGTGTGGGCGTGGGCGACGGGGAGGCGGAGGCCGAGGGGGAGGGCGAAGCGGACGGGGTGGGTGAGGCACTGCTCGCTTCGGCGGAGGGCACGGCCCGGCCCGGCAGCCCGGCGAGGCCGCCCTGCTGCTGCAGGGAGCGGCCGGCGTCCGGCGTCGGCGAAGCCTTGGCCTCGGTCTTGGAGCCGGAGTCCGTACCCACGTAGGGGAAGGAGTCGCCGACCGGTACGAGCCCGGTGGTGACGGCCGCCGTTCCGAGGACCACGGCGACGGAGACGCCCAGCAGACCGTTGCGCACGACGGTGCGGCGCTTGCTGCCGCTTGACGGTGCGGCGTGGAGTCGGTGGCGTCCCATCCGGCTGGCCTTCCTTGCAAGATCATCCCTAACACACCCAAATGGGTGAGTTCATCGGTGCGCGACTGTACGCCATGGGTCCAGGGGGGTGATGTGCCTGGAAAGTGATCGTCCGGTTAGCGTTCACGCATGAACGAAGACGTCCGGCTGACCGCATGGGTGCGCGGCCGAGTACAGGGAGTGGGCTTCCGCTGGTTCACCAGGGCCTATGCGCTGGAGATCGGAGGCTTGGCCGGCTTCGCGCTGAACCTGGACGACGGCCGAGTACAGGTGGTGGCCGAGGGTCAACGTGAGAATTGCCACCGGCTGCTGGAGTGGCTGCGCTCGGCCGACACGCCCGGGCGGGTGGACGGAGTAACAGAGATCTGGGGCACACCGCGCGGTGGCTACGACGGGTTCGCCATCCGGTGACCGATCAGCCGATCATGGGCTGATCGGTTCCGCGGGCGGGTTGCACCGCCTCGGAACTGCGGATTCCTCGCGGAGGCGTTGCCGCGCCCGGCGAAACGTGGAAGGCTCGGAGATGAGGACGATCTCCGCTCACCGTGCGGCGCCCGGGCTGCCCGCCGATACAGGGCGTGATCGTGTTGACCGTCAAACTTTTTGGTGAGACGCTGGAAGCCCCGCGCACCTGAGCTGTTCGGCAGCGCTGACAGTAGTAAGCGCAGTGACTGACGGTCGCTGACGGACCGCCGCGGGTGCGATTCCCTCACGACCCACACCGCTTCGGTCGGTCACTCAGTGTGGAGGACCATCCATCATGGCAAAGGCGCTTCTCGGTTACGTCGGCGGTTCTGACCCGCGACTCCTCGCCGAGATGCGACGGCTTCAGCAGCGCGTCCAGGACCTCGAGTCCGAACTCGGACGGATCCAGTCCGAAAACGACGCACTGAACGCGGCCGCCGCTCAGCACGGAGACACGTTGCTGGACACCCTCGACGTATCCCAGGCGGAGCCTGCGCTCACCTGATCCGCGCTCTCGCGTCGACGCTAGACTCCAGCCAGCACGATCTGCAAGGGACGCTTCGGCGTCCCTTCTTCCTTTCCCCGGCCGTTCCCGGCCGTCTCCTCGGCCTCGCCTCGCCCTCGCCGCTTCCGCCTCGCCCTTCCCGCCGGCCCCTTCCGCCGCGGCCTCCCGCGTCCGCGGCCGTCCCTGTCTGGTACCCGTGCGCCGATCGGGGGCATTGGGCCGGATGGGGGCCGTTTCCTTTAGCGTCTGATCTGCCCGGGACCTTCAAGGGCGAAACCGAACGTGAAAGGTAGAGTCCGGCGGCGTGCACCTCAAGTCCCTGACCCTGCGTGGCTTCAAGTCCTTCGCTTCCGCCACCACCCTGCGGTTCGAACCCGGGATCACCTGCGTCGTGGGCCCGAACGGCTCGGGGAAGTCCAACGTGGTGGACGCGCTGTCCTGGGTCATGGGGGAACAGGGGGCCAAGTCCCTGCGCGGCGGGAAGATGGAGGACGTCATCTTCGCGGGCACGACGGGCCGCCCGCCGCTCGGCCGCGCCGAGGTGTCCCTGACGATCGACAACTCCGACGGCGCCCTGCCCATCGAGTACGCCGAGGTCACCCTCACCCGGATCATGTTCCGCGGCGGCAGCAGCGAGTACCAGATCAACGGGGACACCTGCCGCCTGCTCGACATCCAGGAGCTGCTCTCCGACTCCGGCATCGGCCGCGAGATGCACGTCATCGTCGGACAGGGCCAGCTGGACTCGGTCCTGCACGCCGACCCGATGGGCCGCCGCGCCTTCATCGAGGAGGCGGCCGGGGTGTTGAAGCACCGCAAGCGCAAGGAAAAGGCGCTGCGGAAGCTGGACGCGATGCAGGCGAACCTCGCCCGCGTGCAGGACCTCGGCGACGAGCTGCGCCGCCAGTTGAAGCCGCTCGGGCGGCAGGCGGCGGTGGCGCGCCGGGCAGCGGTGATCCAGGCGGACCTGCGGGACGCGAGGCTGAGGCTGCTCGCCGACGACCTCGTCACGCTGCGGGGGGCGCTGGAAGCGGAGATCGCCGACGAGGCGGCGCTCAAGGAGCGCAAGGAATCGGCGGAGCGGGAACTCGCGGGCGCGGTGCGGCGCGAGGCGGAGCTGGAGGAGGCCGTACGGGACCTCGCGCCGCGACTGCAGCGGGCGCAGCAGACCTGGTACGAGCTGTCCCAGCTCGCCGAACGGGTGCGGGGGACGGCGTCACTGGCCGAGGCGCGGGTCAAGTCGGCCTCGGCCCCGGCGGAGGAGGAGCGGCGCGGCCGCGATCCCGAGGAGCTGGAACGAGAGGCCGAGCGGATCCGCGAGCAGGAGGCGGAGCTGACGGCGGCGCTGGAGGCGGCCTCGCGGGCGCTGGAGGACACCGTCGAGCACCGGGCGGAGCTGGAGCGGGCGCTGGCCGAGGAGGAACGGCGGCTGCGGGACGCGGCGCGGGCCATCGCCGACCGGCGCGAGGGCCTGGCCCGGCTGACCGGGCGGCTGGGCGCCGCGCGGTCGCGGGCGGGCGCGGCACAGGCGGAGATCGACCGGCTGGTCGCGGCGCGGGACGAGGCGCGGAGCCGGGCGGAGGCCGCGCAGGCGGAGTACGAGGCGCTGGCGGAGGAAGTCGCGGACGGGGACGAACCGTCGGCGGAGGCGGAGTACGAGGCGGCGCGTGCCGGGCTGGAGCAGGCGGAGGCGGCGCTGGCCGGGGCGCGCGAGGCGCTGACCGCGGCGGAGCGGTCGCGGGCGGCGGTCTCCGCGCGGCGGGACGCGCTGGCGCTGGGCCTGCGGCGCAAGGACGGCACCGGGGCGCTGCTGGCGGCCCGGCTGGGCGGGCTGCTGGGGCCGGCGGCGGAGCGGGTGCGGGTGGCTGCGGGGTACGAGGTCGCGGTGGCGGCGGCGCTGGGCGCGGCGGCCGACGCGGTGGCGGTCGCGTCCCCGTCCGCGGCGGCCGATGCCCTCCGCCACCTCCGCGAATGCGACGCCGGCCGCGCCACCCTCCTGATCACCCCCCACCCCCCCGCCCCGGTCCCGCCCCAGACGGCCCCCGGCCCCACCCCGCCCCAGCGCCCCCCGCAGGCCGCCCCTTCGGGCTCCGCCTCCGGCGCGGCCCCCGTGGTCCCCGCGCCGCAGCGCGTCCCGCAGGGCGACACCGGGGGCCGGGCCCTGGCCGGGCCCGCCACGCAGGGCGGTGCCCTCGGCGGGGTCATGAACGGAGCAGGACGCGAGGGTGGAACCGGCGGGCCGCAGGGGCGGCCTGCGGCGGGTGGCCCGGTGGGCCTGGGCGTCGGCGGACCCGCGGCGCAGGGGGCCGTACCCGCCGCGGAGTTGGTGGACGGGGACGCCGGGGTCGTGCGCGCCGCGGGGTGGGTGCTGCGGGAGTACGTCGTCGTCGGGACCCTGGCACAGGCCGAGGCGGTCGTCGCCGAGCACCCCGAGCTGGTCGCCGTGACCGCCGACGGGGACGTGCTCGGTACCCACATCGCCCATGGCGGCTCCGCCGGGGCGCCCAGCCTCCTCGAAGTGCAGGCCGCCGTCGACGAGGCCGACGCCGAACTGACCCGCCTGGACGCCGAGTGCGCGGAACTCGGCGCCGCCCAGGCAGCCGCCCAGGACCGGCGCAGCGCCGCGGCAGCCCTCGTGGAAGAGCTGGCCGGGCGGCGCCGGGCCGGGGAGCAGGCCAGGGCCCGGGTCGCCCAGCAGCTCGGCCGACTCGCCGGCCAGGCGAAGGGCGCCGCGGGCGAGGCCGAGCGCAGCGCCGCCGCCGCGGCCCGCGCGCAGGACGCGCTGGACCAGGCCCGCCTGGAGGTCGAGGAGTGCGCCGAGCGGCTCGCGATCGCCGAGGAGGCGCCCGTGGACGAAGAGCCCGACACCTCCGCGCGGGACCGGCTCGCCGCCGACGGCGCCAACGCCCGTCAGACCGAGATGGAGGCACGGCTCCAGCTCAGGACCCACGAGGAGCGGGTCAAGGGCCTGGCCGGCCGCGCCGACTCCCTCGACCGCGCGGCCCGCGCCGAACGCGAGGCCCGCACCCGTGCGGAGCGCCGCCGGCAGCGGCTGCGCCACGAGGCCGAGGTGGGCCGGGCCGTGGCCGACGGGGCCCGGCAGCTGCTCGCCCACCTGGAGGTGTCGATCGTCCGCGCCGACCTGGACCGGAACCTCGCCGAACAGGCCAAGGGCCTGCGGGAACAGGAGCTCGCCGACGCCCGCGCCCGGGGGCGCGACCTCAAGGGCGAGCTGGACAAGCTCACCGACTCCGTGCACCGGGGCGAGGTGCTCGGCGCCGAGAAGCGGATGCGGATCGAGCAGGTGGAGAGCCGGGCGCTGGAGGAGTTCGGGGTCGAGGCGGCCGGACTGGTGGCCGAGTACGGGCCGGACCAGCCCGTCCCGCCGTCACCGCCCGCCGAGGGCGAGGAACTCCCAGAGGACCCGGAGCACCCCCGCAACCGCCCCGGTCCCTTCGACCGCGTCCGCCAGGAGAAGCGCCTCAAGGCGGCCGAGCGCGCCTACCAGCAGCTCGGCAAGGTCAATCCGCTCGCGCTGGAGGAGTTCGCTGCCCTGGAGGAGCGCCACAAGTTCCTCAGCGAGCAGCTGGAGGACCTCCGCAAGACCCGGGCCGATCTCCTTCAAGTCGTGAAAGAAGTCGACAAGCGGGTGGAGCAGGTCTTCACCGAGGCGTACCGGGACACGGCCAGGGAGTTCGAGGGCGTCTTCGCGCGTTTGTTCCCGGGCGGCGAGGGCAGGCTCGTCCTCACCGATCCGGACGACATGCTGTCCACCGGGGTGGACGTGGAGGCCCGGCCGCCGGGCAAGAAGGTCAAGCGGCTCTCCCTGCTCTCCGGCGGGGAGCGCTCGCTGACGGCCGTGGCCCTGCTGGTCTCCATCTTCAAGGCCCGGCCCAGCCCGTTCTACGTGATGGACGAAGTGGAGGCAGCCCTTGACGACACCAACCTGCAGCGGCTCATCCGCATCATGGCGGAGCTCCAGGAAAGCTCCCAGCTGATCGTCATCACGCACCAGAAGCGGACGATGGAGATCGCGGACGCCCTCTACGGCGTCTCGATGCAGGGCGACGGCGTGTCGAAGGTCATCAGCCAGCGGCTGCGGTGACGGGACCGCCGCCCCCCCGGCCCCGTGCATTCAAGAAGTGAAGTTCAATTCCCTCTCGCGTAACCGAGGCCGGGTATTGACTTCATAAACTGAACACATAGGCTCTGCTCCGCTGCCTTTTCCCTTCGGGTGGTGCAGGTTGTTCACCTGTGCCCCACTGGAAGGAACCACCCCCACCCGCCACCGCAGCCGGGCACGCAGGAGCAGACCTTGACCAGCAGGAGCACAGAGCAGGCGTCGGCCTCGGGCGGCGGACGCCCGCCCCACCCCGACCACCTCGGGCACGTCATCTTCATCACCGCGGCCGCGGCCATGGGCGGTTTCCTCTTCGGATACGACAGCTCGGTGATCAACGGCGCCGTCGTCGCGATCCGCGACCGCTTCGACGTGGGCTCCGGGACCCTCGCCCAAGTGATCGCGGCAGCCCTGATCGGCTGCGCGCTCGGCGCGGCCACCGCCGGCCGCATCGCCGACCGGATCGGCCGAATCCGCTGCATGCAGATCGCCGCCGCCCTGTTCACGGCGAGCGCCATCGGCTCCGCCCTCCCCTTCGCCCTCTGGGACCTCGCGCTGTGGCGCGTCATCGGCGGCTTCGGCATCGGCATGGCCTCCGTCATCGGCCCCGCCTACATCGCCGAGGTCTCGCCGCCCGCCTACCGGGGTCGGCTCGCCTCGTTCCAGCAGGCGGCCATCGTCATCGGCATCGCCGTCTCGCAGCTGGTCAACTGGGGCATCCTCAACCTCGCCGACGGCGACCAGCGCGGCAAGATCGGCGGCTTCGAGGCCTGGCAGTGGATGCTCGGCGTGATGGTCGTCCCCGCCGTGCTCTACGGGCTGATGTCCTTCGTCATCCCGGAGTCCCCCCGCTTCCTGATCTCCATCGGCCGCGACGCGGACGCCAAGAAGGTGCTGGCCGAGGTCGAGGGTTCGGGCGTCGACCTCGAAGCGCGCGCCGCCGAGATCGAGCACGCGATGCGCTCCGAGCACAAGTCCACCTTCCGGGACCTGCTCGGCGGCCGCTTCGCCTTCCTGCCCATCGTCTGGATCGGCATCGGCCTGTCCGTCTTCCAGCAGCTCGTCGGCATCAACGTGATCTTCTACTACAGTTCCTCGCTGTGGCAGTCGGTCGGTATCAACCCGACCAGCTCGTTCCTGTACTCCTTCACCACCTCGATCATCAACATCGTCGGCACCGTGATCGCGATGATCTTCGTGGACCGGCTCGGCCGCAAGCCGCTCGCCCTGATCGGCTCCGTCGGCATGGCGGTCTCCCTCGCCTTCGCCGCCTGGGCGTTCTCCTACAAGGAGGGCACCGGCGACAACATCACGATGCCCGACACCCAGGGCACGGTCGCGCTGGTCGCCGCACACTCCTTCGTGCTCTTCTTCGCCCTGTCCTGGGGCGTGGTGGTGTGGGTGCTGCTCGGCGAGATGTTCCCCAACCGGATCCGCGCCGCGGCGCTCGGCGTCGCCGCCGCCGCCCAGTGGATCGCCAACTGGGTCATCACCGTCACGTTCCCGACGCTGTCCGACTGGAACCTGTCCGGGGCGTACGTCATCTACGCGGTCTTCGCCGCGCTCTCGGTCCCGTTCATCCTCAAGTGGGTGCCGGAGACCAAGGGCAAGGCGTTGGAGGAGATGGGGTAATCCTCCCCGCCACCACCCCTCTCCTCTTCGACAGGTACTGCCCCGCTCAGCCTTTGAGCCGGGGCAGTACCTGTTCGCACAGCAACTGCAGACTGCGCCACCCCTCGTCGACGGGCATCCCGCCGCACAGCGGGTGCAGCACCAGGTTCCCCGCCTCGCCCGCGCCGCGGGCGTACGCCAGCGCCTGCGCCGGGGTCAGGACCCGGTAGACGCCCTCCTCGCGCAGCTCCGCCACCGACCTGGCCGCCGAGCGCACCGCACTGCGGATGTCCTTGGACTGCCAGGACGCGTACGTCGCCGCCTCGTGCAGGAAGCACTCGCCGTGCTCGGCCCAGACCCGGTCCGGGTCCTCCGCGATGTGCAGCAGCGGCGTCTCGACGGCGGGCATCATGCAGAACCCCTCCGTGCCGTACTCCGCCAGCTTCGAGCGGTAGTACGCCTCCAGCTCCGGGAGGTGCGCGCTCGGGAAGAACGGCAGCCCCAGCCGGGCCGCGCGCCGGGCCGCCGCCTGGGAGCTGCCGCCGACCAGCAGCAGGGGGTGCGGCTGGGTGAACGGCCGCGGGGTGACCCGTACCGTGCGGCCGCGGAAGGTGAAGGGTTCGCCGGTCCATGCCCTGAGCAGCGTCTCCAGCAGCTCGTCCTGGAGCTTGCCGCGCCGGCCCCACTCCACCCCGTGCTGCTCGTACTCCTGCGGCCGGTACCCGATGCCCGCGACCGTCACCAGCCGGCCGCCGCCCAGCAGGTCGAGGACGGCGATGTCCTCCGCGACCTTCAACGGGTCGTGGAGCGGCCCGATGATCGCCGAAACGGTGACGGCGATCCGGCGCGTGGCCCCGAACACGGCGCCGGCGAAGGCGAAGGGCGAGGGCAGCCAGTTGTTGCCGGTGCCGTGGTGCTCCTCGGTCTGGATGGTGTCGACCCCGCGGTCGTCCGCGTACCGGGCCATCTCCAGCGCGGCCCCGTAGCGGGCGCGCAGGCTCTCGGGAGTGCCGTTCGGGTCGACCAGATTGAACCGGGCCACGGTGACGGGCATGGCGGAGTCCCCCTTCGCCGGTGGGATGCGCGGGCGAAGGGGGACGTTAGCTGACGTGGCGTCAGTTGGACAGGGATCCGGCGAGCGCCGGCTCCGACGCCTCGGCCGGCCCCGCGGGCGGCGCGCTCCGCGGCAGGACGGCGTACAGCACGCCGGAGGTGAGGATGCCGACCACCCAGCCCAGCCCGTTGCGTCCGGCCCAGGTCCCGGACAGCGGTCCGGCGAACCAGTCCACCTTCGTGAACAGCAGGCCCACGACCAGCGCCGCGCCCCAGGCCGTCATGGCCTGCCAGGCGAAACCGCCCCGGTACCAGTAGGCGCTGCCCGGCGTCGTGTCCAGCAGCGCGGGGCCGTCGTAGGTCGTACGCCGCAGCATGTCCACGCCGAAGACGCCGATCCACGCGGAGAAGGCCACGGCCAGCAGCGTCAGGAAGGAGATGAACGAGCCGAAGAAGCTCTTGGCGACCACCATCAGCAGGAAGCCGAACACCAGGCTGATGACGGCGTTGACGCTGACGGCCCAGGCGCGCGGCACCTTGATGCCCAGCGTCTGAGCGGTGAAGCCGGCCGAGTACATGGACATCGAGTTGATCAACAGCATGCCGACGAGGGCGATCAGCAGGTACGGGACCGCCAGCCAGACCGGCAGCAGCTCGCCGATGAAGGAGACCGGGTCCGCGGCGCTCGCCAGGTCGGGGGTGCCGACCGCCATCACCGCGCCCATCAGCACCATGGGCAGGACGACGATCCCCGCGCCGCCGATCGTCGCGCCGACCATGCCCTTCGCGGAGGCGGTGCGCGGCAGGTAGCGGGTGAAGTCGGGGCCGGAGGGGACCCAGCTGATGCCGCCGGCCGCGATCGTGCCGATGCCCGCGATCATCATGGCGGTGGAGCCGGCCGGCTTGTCGAAGACGGCCGCCCAATCGGTCGTGAGGACCAGATAGCCGAGCACGAGCACGCTGAACGCGCCGAACAGGTACGTCGACCACTTCGAGCAGACCCGCAGCGCGTTGATGCCGAGCCCCGAGACCACGAACGTGCAGCTGACGAAGAACAGCAGGGTGACGACGATCAGCGGGGTGTTGGCCCGCACGCCGAAGAGCAGGTCGAGCACGGTCAGCACGGCGTAGGCGCCGCTCACCGCGTTGATGGTCTCCCAGCCCCAGCGGGCCACCCAGATCAGCGCGCCGGGGAAGAGATTGCCGCGCTGCCCGAAGACGGCCCGCGAGAGGGCCATGCCGGGGGCTCCGCCGCGCTTGCCCGCGATCGATATCAGCCCGACCATCCCGTAGGAGACGACGGGCGCGGCGAGCGCGACGACGAGCACCTGCCAGATGTTCAGCTTGTTGAAGATCACCAGCCCCGCGCCCATGGTCAGCAGCAGCACGCTGATGTTGGCGGCGACCCAGGTGGGGACGAGTTCGCGGACACGGCCGCCGCGCTCGCTGTCGGGGACGGGCTCCAGACCGCGGGTCTCGACCGCGGACTCTGCGGGCTCGGCAGGCATGCACTACTCCGGGGGACGTGGGGGAGTCGTACATCATGGTATTTACACCCGGAAAAGCACAAATTGAGGATTCGCGCCCCGGGCGCAGCTCCGGCTCACGGGCCCCGGGGCACCTCACGCCATACTGGGTGGGTTATGGAAATCCTCATTCTCGTTGTAGTCATCGCCCTGGTCGCGGTCGGCGCGATCAGCGGGCTCGTGGTCAGCAGCCGCAAGAAGAAGCAGCTGCCGCCCACGGCGCCGCCGAGCACGCCGACCATCACTGCCCCGCCCGCCGAACCGCAGGTGGGGGAGGACGCCGCACCGACGGCGGAAGAGCCGCGCCGCACGATCGAGGAGGTCGAGCTCCCCGACGCGCAGACCGCCGTCGAGTCGCCGGTCGCCGTCGAGGACCCGGTGGTCGGGCAGGCGCCCGCCCCCGAGATCGAGGTGCCCGAGCCCACCGCCGGCCGCCTGGTCCGGCTGCGCGCACGGCTCGCCCGTTCGCAGAACTCGCTCGGCAAGGGGCTGCTCACGCTGCTCTCCCGCGAGCACCTCGACGAGGACACCTGGGAGGAGATCGAGGAGACCCTCCTCATCGCCGACGTCGGCGTCGCCCCGACCCAGGAACTGGTGGACCGGCTCCGCGAGCGGGTCCGGGTGCTCGGCACCCGCACCCCCGCCGAACTGCGCACCCTGCTCAAGGAGGAGCTGCTGACCCTGGTCGGCACCGACTTCGACCGCGCCGTGAAGACCGAGAGCGGCGTCGACACCCCCGGCGTCGTGATGGTCGTCGGCGTCAACGGCACCGGCAAGACCACGACCACCGGCAAGCTGGCCCGGGTGCTGGTCGCCGACGGCCGCAGCGTCGTGCTCGGCGCGGCCGACACCTTCCGCGCCGCCGCCGCCGACCAGTTGCAGACCTGGGGGGACCGGGTCGGCGCGCGCACCATCCGCGGCCCCGAGGGGGGCGACCCCGCCTCGATCGCGTACGACGCGGTCAAGGAGGGCATCGCCGAAGGCGCGGACGTCGTGCTCATCGACACCGCCGGCCGGCTGCACACCAAGACCGGGCTCATGGACGAGCTCGGCAAGGTCAAGCGCGTCGTGGAGAAGCACGGTCCGCTGGACGAGGTCCTGCTCGTCCTCGACGCGACCACCGGGCAGAACGGCCTGACCCAGGCGCGCGTCTTCGCCGAGGTCGTGGACATCACCGGCATCGTGCTGACCAAGCTCGACGGCACCGCCAAGGGCGGCATCGTCGTCGCCGTCCAGCGCGAGCTGGGCGTCCCGGTCAAGCTCATCGGCCTCGGTGAGGGCCCGGACGACCTGGCCCCCTTCGAGCCGCAGGCGTTCGTCGACGCCCTGATCGGCGACTGAGGGCTCGCGCCGGCACCGCCGTACGCAGACCTGTGCCCCCGCATCCGGTCCGGACGCGGGGGCACAGGTCTGCGTACGGGGTTCAGCGGCGCAAGCGGTGGCAGATGTACGCGAGCGTCCCCAGCAGCAGCCGGGCCTGCGGCGGCCCGCCCACGCAGTCGAGCGTGGGCGGGCGCAGCCAGAGCGCCGGGCCGAGCCCCGCGTGGTCGCAGGGCGGGGCCGTCAGGAAGGCGCCCGTCCCCAGGGCGCGCAAGTCCAGATCGGCGTCGTCCCAGCCCATCCGGTAGAGCAGCTGCGGCAGCCCGGCGCAGGCGCCCGGCGCCACGAAGAACTGCGCGCGGCCGTCCGGGGTGACGGTGACCGGCCCGAGCGGCAGGCCCATCCGCTCCAGCCGGACCAGCGCCCGCCGGCCGGCCTCCTCGGACACCTCGATGACGTCGAAGACGCGGCCGACGGGGAGCAGGACCGCGGCGCCCGGGTACTCGTCCCAGATCTCGGCGACCTCGTCCAGGGTCGCCCCCGCGGGCACGGTGGGTGCGAAGTCCAGCGGGTGCGCCCCCGGCGCGGGGCAATTCGTATGACCGCAGGAGCAGTCGCGGCCGGGTGCCGCGGCGCGGGCACCGGGGACCGCGTCCCAGCCCCACAGTCCGGTGTACTCGGCCACCGCCGTGCACTCCGAGGTCCGTCCGCGCCGCCGCGAGCCGGAACGGAACTCCTTGGTGCTGCGGCTGCCGCCGATCGTGAAGCCCATGCCCATGCCCCCTCCAACGGGTCGGACGCGCCGGTGGTTACGACGCCGGCGAGACCTGCTGTCCGGTGGGGCGGGGGTGAGGCTCGCGTCAGGGCCGCCCGGCGCACTCCTCGCCGCGCGCGCCCCGGCCGCACTCCCGTCCAACCATTCCGTTTCGCCTTCCTGTCAAGTGAATCGCGCCTGGCCGGTGGCGAGTTCATTCGAAGGGGTGGCGAATGGTGGCGTTTCCACGGCCCGCCTCGCATGAGGGGTGATCGTAGGATTACTTTCGGTGCACGAACCCCGGAGGCGGGTCCATCCGTGGGTATGCCGGAGGCAATACGTGAAGGACTTGTGAAGTCCCTGGCGGTGACCTCCGGACCGGCCAGGGTTTGTGTGGAAGAGGCTTAACGGATGGGGGCGTTCCAGTGAGCGGCAACGGCGCAAGCGGAACGAACGGGCAGTCGCCCGCGTCCTCGGAGGCGTCCTCGGAGACCGTCGTCCGCAACGAACAGCTGACCTCCTGGTTCGTGCGCAGCGGCTGGTCCAAGGGCGAACTCGCCCGCCAGGTCAACCGCCGGGCCCGCCAGATGGGCGCCCACCACATCAGCACCGACACCTCGCGCGTGCGCCGCTGGCTCGACGGTGAACAGCCGCGCGAGCCCGTCCCGCGCATCCTGTCCGAGCTGTTCTCCGAGCGCTTCGGATCCGTCGTCGCCATCGAACAGCTCGGTCTGCGCACCGCGCACCAGACCCCCTCCGTGTCCGGAGTCGACCTGCCCTGGGCCGGACCGCAGACCGTCGAGCTGCTCAGCGAGTTCTCCCGCAGCGACCTGATGCTGGCCCGCCGCGGCTTCCTCGGGACCTCGCTCGCCCTGTCCGCCGGCCCCGCCCTCATCGAGCCCCTGCAGCGCTGGCTCGTTCCGGTCCCGGCCGCCGACCCCGCGTCGCGCGGCGGGGGCGGACCCGCGGCCCCCACCGGGGGCTACCGGCCGGCCGGGCTCTCCGATCCGGAACTCGACCTGCTCGAAGCCACCACCGTGATGTTCCGCCAATGGGACGCCCAGTGCGGCGGCGGCCTGCGCCGCAAGGCGGTCGTCGGACAGCTCCACGAGGTCACCGACCTGCTCCAGGAGAGCCACCCGGCGCCCGTGATGAAACGTCTGTTCAAGGTCGCGGCCGAACTCGCCGAACTGGCCGGCTGGATGAGCTACGACATCGGGCTGCACCCCACCGCGCAGAAGTACTTCGTCCTCGCCCTGCACGCCGCCAAGGAGGGCGGGGACAAACCCCTCGGCTCGTACATCCTCTCCAACATGGGCCGCCAGATGATCCACCTCGGGCGCCCCGAGGACGCCCTGGAACTCATCCACCTCGCCCAGTACGGAAGCCGCGACTGCGCCGGGCCCCGCACCCAGGCCATGCTGTATGCGATGGAGGCCCGCGCGTACGCCAACATGGGCCAGCCCAGCCGCTGCAAGCGCGCCGTGCGGATGGCCGAGGACACCTTCGGGGACGTCGGCCTCGGCGGTGACGAGCCCGAGCCCGACTGGATCCGCTTCTTCTCCGAGGCCGAGCTCAACGGCGAGAACTCCCACTCCTACCGCGACCTGGCCTACGTGGCCGGGCGTAGCCCCACCTACGCCTCCCTCGCCGAACCCGTCATGGAGCGGGCCGTCGAGCTGTTCGCGAAGGACCCCGAGCACCAGCGCTCGTACGCCCTGAACCTCATCGGCATGGCCACCGTCCACCTCCTCCAGCGCGAGCCCGAGCAGGCGACCGTCCTGGTCGACCAGGCCCTGGACGTGGCGCGAAAGGTGCGGTCCGAACGGGTGAACACCCGCCTGCGCAAGACCGTCGACACCGCGGCCCGTGAGTACGGCGACGTCGCCGACGTGGTCCGGCTGACCGATCACCTCGCCTCCCGGCTCCCCGAAGCGGCGGAGGCCGTCTGACGGCCCTGGCAGCCGTCCCCCAAGCCCCGGCCGCGGCGGCCGACCCCGTGAAGCCCGAACAGGCTCCCCCAGCCAGGCCACCCGGGTCCCCGCCGCGGCCGGCCTGCGTGTGCGCCCGAACCGTGTTCTGCGCCCGAACCGGCCTGTGCGCCTGAACCGGCGCCGCTCTCGCGGAGGGGCTGCCCCGCCGTCGCGGTGCCTCGATCGGCGGTCGCCGTGTTCATCGTGCCGTAACAGCCCGCACGTCTTCGTCACGGCGGCGAAACATCGAGCGGCGGCGCCGGAAACCGGGCTGCGCGAATCTCAGGGGCATTAACCGGCCAGCCTCTAGGCCCACACCAGCAGGCCTTATGCCCCGCGCCGCTTAGGTAGCCACGATCGCCCGCACGCGAACGTACCGACGACGAGGAGACGCCGATGGCATCAGCCATCACGACCCTCGCGGCAGACGCCCCGGCCCTGTCTGCCGCGAACACCGGGTTCATGCTCATCTGCTCCGCCCTGGTCATGCTGATGACCCCGGGACTGGCCTTCTTCTACGGAGGCATGGTCCGCGTCAAGAGCAGCCTCAACATGCTCATGATGAGCTTCATCAGCCTCGGGATCGTCACGATCCTGTGGGTCCTCTACGGATTCAGCCTCGCCTTCGGCACCGACGCGGGCTCGCTCATCGGCTGGAACTCCGACTACGTCGGACTCAGCGGTATCGGCATCACCGAGCTCTGGGACGGCTACACCATCCCGGTATACGTCTTCGCCGTCTTCCAGCTGATGTTCGCCGTCATCACCCCGGCCCTGATCAGCGGCGCCCTCGCCGACCGCGTCAAGTTCAGCGCCTGGGCCCTGTTCACCGCCCTGTGGGTGAGCCTCGTCTACTTCCCCGTCGCCCACTGGGTCTGGGGTACCGGCGGCTGGCTCTTCAAGCTGGGCGTCATCGACTTCGCGGGCGGTACCGCCGTCCACATCAACGCCGGCGCCGCCGCCCTCGGCGTGATCCTCGTCATCGGCAAGCGCGTCGGCTTCAAGAAGGACCTGATGCGCCCGCACAGCCTCCCCCTGGTCATGCTCGGGGCCGGTCTCCTCTGGTTCGGCTGGTTCGGCTTCAACGCCGGATCCTGGCTCGGCAACGACGACGGCGTCGGCGCCGTCATGTTCGTCAACACCCAGGTCGCCACCGCCGCCGCCATGCTCGCCTGGCTCGGGTACGAGAAGCTGCGCCACGGCTCCTTCACCACCCTCGGCGCCGCGTCCGGCGCGGTCGCCGGCCTCGTCGCGATCACCCCCTCCGGCGGCTCCTGCTCCCCGCTCGGCGCGATCGCCATCGGCGCCATCGCCGGCGTCGTCTGCGCCATGGCCGTCGGCCTCAAGTACAAGTTCGACTTCGACGACTCCCTCGACGTGGTCGGCGTCCACCTCGTCGGCGGGATCATCGGCTCCCTCCTCGTCGGCCTCTTCGCCACCGGCGGCGTCCAGTCCGACGCCAAGGGCCTCTTCTACGGCGGCGGACTGGACCAGCTCGGCAAGCAGGCCGTCGGGGTCTTCGCCGTCCTCGCCTACTCTCTCCTCGCATCCGCGCTCCTCGCCTTCCTGCTCGACAAGACGATCGGGATGCGGGTCACCGAGGACGACGAGGTCTCGGGCATCGACCAGGTCGAGCACGCCGAGACCGCCTACGACTTCAGCGGAGCGGGCGGCGGCGCCTCCTCCCGGAGCACCGCCGTACCCGCCCACGTTGCCGCCGCGACCAAGAAGGTTGACGCATGAAGCTGATCACCGCGATCGTCAAGCCGCACCGGCTCGACGAGATCAAGGACGCCCTCCAGCGGTTCGGGGTCCAGGGACTCACGGTCTCCGAGGCCAGCGGCTACGGCCGCCAGCGCGGCCACACCGAGGTGTACCGCGGCGCCGAGTACACCGTGGACCTCGTGCCGAAGATCCGCATCGAGGTGGTCGTCGAGGACGACGCGGCCGAGGACGTGATGAACGTGCTGGTCACCGCGGCCCACACCGGCAAGATCGGTGACGGCAAGGTGTGGAGCGTCCCCGTGGACTCGATCATCAGGGTCCGCACCGGCGAGCGCGGCGCGGACGCGCTCTAGGCGACGGGAGCCCCGGGTGACGAGTGTGGAGAACACGACCGCCGGACCGTCCGGCCCGGACGGGGACGGCCCGGTACCCGGCGGCTACGCCGAGGCCCGGCTGCGACTCCTCCAGGAGGAGACGCGGTCCGGGCCCGCCCGGCGTTCCGCCCTGGCCGCCCTGACCGACGACTGGCTCGCCGCCCTCTTCGCGCGGGCCGTACGGGAGACCGGCGTGCGCGGGGCGGCCCTGGTGGCGGTCGGCGGCTACGGCCGGGCCGAACTCTCCCCCCGCAGCGACCTCGACCTGCTGCTCCTGCACGACGGCAAGGCCGCCGCCAAGGCGCTGGCCGCGCTCGCCGACCGCCTCTGGTACCCCGTGTGGGACCTCGGCGTGGCGCTGGACCACTCCGTGCGCACCACAGGCGAGGCCCGCAAGACCGCCGCCGAGGACCTCAAGGTGCAGCTCGGGCTGCTCGACGCCCGGCCCCTCGCCGGCGACGCGGGACTCCTCGCCGGGCTGCGCACCGCCGTCCTGGCCGACTGGCGCAACCAGGCGGGCAAGCGGCTCCCGCAGCTGCACGCCCTGTGCCGGGAGAGGGCCGAGAAGGCCGGGGAGCTGCGCTTCCTGCTGGAACCCGACCTCAAGGAGGCGCGCGGCGGGCTCCGCGACGCGGCCGCCCTGCGGGCCGTCGCCGCGTCGTGGCTGGCCGACGCCCCGCGCGAGGGGCTGGCGGAGGCCCGCCGCAGGCTCCTCGACGCCCGGGACGCCCTGCACCTGGTGACGGGCCGGGCCACCGACCGGCTCTCCCTCCAGGAACAGGACCAGGTCGCCGCCCGGCTCGGACTGCTCGACGCGGACGCGCTGCTGCGCGAGGTGTACGAGGCCGGCCGGGTCATCTCGTACGCCGGGGACGTCACCTGGCGGGAGGTCGGGCGGGTGCTGCGCTCCCGGGCGGCCCGGCCGAGGCTGCGCGGCCTGCTGCTGGGCACGCGCGGGCCCGCCGTGGAGCGGGCTCCGCTCGCCGAGGGCGTCGTGGAGTCCGACGGCGAGGCCGTGCTGGCCCTCGCCGCCCGGCCCGACCGGGACCCGGTGCTGGCGCTGCGCTTCGGGGCGGCCGCCGCCCAGGCAGGCCTGCCGGTCTCGCTGCACTCCGTACGCCGCCTCGCCGCCCAGGGCAAGCCGCTCCCGGTGCCCTGGCCCGCGGAGGCGCGGGAGCAGCTGATCACCCTGCTCGGGGCGGGCGAGCCGACGGTCGGGGTGTGGGAGGCGCTCGAAGCCGAGGGGCTGATCACCCGGCTGCTGCCCGACTGGGAACGGGTGCGCTGCAGGCCCCAGCGCAACCCCGTGCACACCTGGACGGTGGACCGGCACCTGGTGGAGACGGCGGTCCGGGCCGCCGCCCTCACCCGCCGCGTCAGCCGCCCGGACCTGCTCCTGATGGCCGCCCTCCTCCACGACATCGGCAAGGGCTGGCCCGGCGACCACTCGCTGGCCGGGGAGACCATCGCCCGCGACATGGCCGCGCGGGTCGGCTTCGACGCCGAGGACGTGGCGGTGCTCGGCGTCCTCGTACGCCACCACCTGCTGCTCATCGACACCGCCACACGGCGCGACCTGGACGACCCGGCCACGGTCCGGGCGGTGGCCGAAGCCGTCGGGTCGGCGGGCACGCTGGAACTGCTGCACGCGCTGACCGAGGCCGACGCCCTGGCCACCGGCCCGGCGGCCTGGAGCGCCTGGCGGGGCTCGCTCGTGGCGGACCTGGTGGCCCGGGTCGGCGCGGTCCTCAAGGGCGCGGCCCCCGCCCCCACCGAGCTGGGCATCCCGGTCACCGAACAGGAACGCCTGGCGGTGGAGGCGCTGCGCACCGGGGAGCCGGTGCTGGCCCTGGAGACCCGCCACGAGGAGGACGCGGTCGGAGTGGACCTGGTCGTGGCCGTTCCCGACCAGCCCGGGGTGCTGCCCGCGCTGGCCGGGGTGCTGGCACTGCACCGGCTCACCGTCCGGGCGGCCGACCTGCGCTCGCTGGAGCTCCCGGACCGGCTGGGGGAGGTGCTGGTGTTCCGTTGGCGGGTGGCCGCCGAGTACGGGGCCCTGCCGGAGGCCGCCCGGCTGCGCACGGACCTGGTGCGGGCGCTGGACGGCTCGCTGGACGTCCCGGCGAAGCTGGCCGACCGCGAGGCCGCGTACCCGCGGCGGCGCGGGGTGGTCCCGCCGCCGCCCCGGGTGACGGTGGTCCCGGACGTCTCCTCGCTGGCCACCGTCCTGGAGGTGCGGGCGCCCGACGCCGTGGGACTGCTCCACCGGATCGGCCGGGCGCTGGACGCGGGCGGTGTCCGGGTCCGCAGCGCGCACGTCTCCACGCTCGGCGCGAACGCGGTGGACACCCTGTACGTGACCGACCCGGACGGCAAACCCCTGTCTCCCGCGGCCGCCGCATCGCTCGCCCGCGAGGTCGGGACCAGCCTGCGCTGAGGGCGCCCGGTGGTGGGCCCCCGGACCGGAGACGGACCGCAGGGCCCACCACCGGGAAAGGGCCGATACCCTGGGGGACGACCACACGCCCCCGACCCGAGGAATCGCGACCACCGTGTTCGATACGCTTTCCGACCGCCTCAGCGCGACCTTCAAGTCCCTCCGGGGCAAAGGTCGCCTCTCCGAGCAGGACATCGACGCTGCGGCGCGGGAAATCCGTATCGCCCTCCTCGAGGCCGACGTCGCGCTCCCCGTCGTCCGTTCCTTCATCGCGAACGTCAAGGAACGGGCGCGCGGCGAAGAGGTCAGCAAGGCCCTCAACCCCGGCCAGCAGGTCCTCAAGATCGTCAACGACGAGCTCGTCTCGATCCTCGGCGGCGAGACCAGGCGGCTGCGTTACGCCAAGACCGCGCCCACCGTGATCATGCTCGCCGGTCTCCAGGGTGCCGGTAAGACCACCCTCGCCGGAAAGCTCGGCCTCTGGCTCAAGGGACAGGGCCACACCCCGCTGCTCGTCGCCTGCGACCTCCAGCGCCCCAACGCCGTCAACCAGCTGAGCATCGTCGCCGAGCGGGCCGGGGTCGCGTTCTACGGCCCGCAGCCGGGCAACGGCGTCGGCGACCCGGTGCAGGTCGCGAAGGACTCCGTCGAGTACGCGCGCAGCCGGCAGCACGACATCGTCATCGTCGACACCGCCGGCCGCCTCGGCATCGACCAGGAGCTGATGCAGCAGGCCGCGGACATCCGCGACGCCGTCAGCCCCGACGAGATCCTCTTCGTGGTCGACGCCATGATCGGCCAGGACGCGGTCAACACCGCCGAGGCGTTCCGCGACGGCGTCGGCTTCGACGGCGTCGTCCTCTCCAAGCTCGACGGCGACGCCCGAGGCGGTGCCGCGCTCTCCATCGCGCACGTCACCGGCAAGCAGATCATGTTCGCCTCGAACGGTGAGAAGCTCGACGAGTTCGACGCCTTCCACCCCGACCGCATGGCGGGCCGGATCCTCGACATGGGTGACATGCTCACCCTCATCGAGCAGGCCGAGAAGACCTTCTCGCAGGCCGAGGCCGAGAAGATGGCGGCCAAGCTGGCGAAGGGCCCCAAGGAGTTCACGCTCGACGACTTCCTGGCCCAGATGGAGCAGGTCCGCAAGATGGGCTCCATCTCCAAGCTGCTCGGCATGCTGCCCGGCATGGGGCAGATCAAGGAGCAGATCAACAACATCGACGAGCGCGACGTCGACCGCATGGCCGCCATCATCAAGTCGATGACCCCGGCGGAGCGCCAGGACCCGCACATCATCAACGGCTCCCGCCGCGCCCGTGTCGCCAAGGGTTCCGGTGTCGAGGTCAGCGCGGTCAAGAACCTGGTCGAGCGGTTCTTCGAAGCGCGCAAGATGATGTCCCGCATGGCCCAGGGCGGTGGCATGCCGGGCATGCCCGGCATCCCCGGGATGGGCGGCGGCCCCGGCCGGCAGAAGAAGCAGGTCAAGCAGGCCAAGGGCAAGCGCAAGAGCGGCAACCCGATGAAGCGCAAGCAGGAGGAGGCCGCGGCGGCGGCCCGGCGCGAGCAGGGGCCGCAGGCGGCCGAGCCGGCCGTCGGCGGCAACCCGTTCGGGCTGCCCGCGGGCGGGGCGCAGCCCGGCCAGGACTTCGACCTTCCGGACGAGTTCAAGAAGTTCATGAAGTAGCGGCTGACGCGCTTCACCGAGTGACGGCGGCACGGCGGCGAGACACCGTGCCGGAGGGGCCCTGGCCGGCCCGAGCGGGACCAGCCGGCCGGGGCCCCCCGCCGTTCCCGGGAGCCGCTCCCCAGGGGGCAATGGTCCGGTATCTCCCTTATGGTCGGCCGGGAGGACGGCAGAAGGAGGCCCCGTGCCCAGCCCCACCCCCGCACCGCCCCGTGACCGGGCCGACACCCCCTGGCGTTCCGAGGGCGCGCCGCCCACCCCGCCGCCGAGGAAGAGGATGGCCGGCGGCTGGCGCGGGCTGATCCTCGCCGCCCTGATCGTCTTCCTGATCACCAACCTGGTGCTGTCGTTCTACAACGAGGGCGACGAGCCGACGGTCTCCTACACCGAGTTCAGCAGACAGGTCGCGGACGGCAACGTCTCGAAGATCTACTCCAAGGGCGACGCCATCCAGGGGCAGCTCAAGGCCAAGGCGCCCAAGCCGGACGGCGGCAAGGGCGACTACACCAAGTTCGTCACCCAGCGCCCCGCCTTCGCCGACGACGACCTGTGGGCCAACCTCACCAAGCACCAGGTCACGGTGACCGCCTCGCCCGTCGTCGTGCAGCGCAGCTTCCTCGCCAACCTCCTCATCTCGCTCGCGCCCATGCTGCTGCTGGTCCTGCTGTGGGTGTTCATCGCCCGCCGGATGGGCTCGGCCATGGGCGGCGGCCTCGGCGGACTGGGCCGCAAGGCCCCGCCGAAACCGGTGGAACTGGAGACGGGCGCCAAACGCACCACCTTCGAGGACGTGGCGGGGATCGACGAGGTGGAGGGCGAGCTCAACGACGTGGTCGACTTCCTCAAGAACCCGCAGGCCTACCGCAAGATGGGCGCCCGCATGCCCGGCGGGGTCCTCCTCGCCGGGCTGCCCGGCACCGGCAAGACCCTGCTCGCCCGCGCGGTCGCCGGAGAGGCCGGGGTCCCCTTCTTCTCCGCCTCCGCGTCCGAGTTCATCGAGATGATCGTCGGAGTCGGTGCCTCGCGGGTCCGCGAACTGTTCACCGAAGCCCGCAAGGTCGCCCCCGCGATCATCTTCATCGACGAGATCGACACCATCGGGCGGGTGCGCGGCGCCGGCGGAGGACTCGGCGGCCACGACGAACGCGAACAGACCCTGAACCAGATCCTCACCGAGATGGACGGCTTCTCCGGCTCGGAGGGCGTCGTCGTCCTCGCCGCCACCAACCGCGCGGACGTCCTGGACCCCGCGCTGACCCGGCCGGGCCGCTTCGACCGCCTGGTGCAGGTCTCCCCGCCCGACAAGAGCGGCCGCGAGGCGATCCTGCGCATCCACACCCGCGAGATCCCCCTCGCCGAAGGCGTGGACCTGGGCCGGGTCGCCAGTACGACACCGGGCATGACCGGCGCCGAACTGGCCAACCTCGCCAACGAGGCCGCCCTGCTGGCCGTCAAGCGCAAGCAGACGCAGGTCACCCAGGCCGACCTCTCCGAGGCCCTGGAGAAGGTGCAGCTCGGCGCGGAACGCCCCCTGGTCATGCCGCTGGAGGAACGGCGCCGCACGGCCTACCACGAGAGCGGCCACGCCCTGCTGGGCATGCTCCATCCCGGCGCCGACCCCGTCCGCAAGATCACCATCGTCCCGCGCGGGCGGGCCCTGGGCGTCACCCTCTCCACCCCCGACGCCGACCGGTACGCGTACACGGAGGAGTACCTGCGCGGGCGCATCATCGGCGCGCTCGGCGGCATGGCGGCCGAGCAGGTCGTCTACGACGTGATCACCACGGGCGCCGAGAACGACCTCGAACAGGTCACCAACCTCGTGCGCGGCATGGTCGGCCGGTGGGGCATGAGCGAGCGGGTCGGCCGCCTGACCGCGATCCCCTCCGACGGGCAGAGCGCCTACGGGCTCTCCGCCGCGCCGGCGACGCTCGACGCCGTCGACGCCGAGATGCGGCGGATCGTGGACGAGTGCTACGTGGAGGCCTGCCGCCTCCTGCGGGAGCACCGCTCGCAGCTCGACGACCTCGCCGAGGCCCTGCTCGCCGCCGAGACCCTGGACGAGGCCGCCGCCTACGCCGCCGCCGGCATCCCGCGCCTGTCGAAGTGACCGCCAGGCGCGGAGCCGCCGGGTCTCGGCGAGCGCGGGCGATGCCGGGTGTCAGCGGACGCGGGCGATGACGTAGCGGAAGATGTTCGGCAGCCACACCGCGCCGTCGGGCCGCTCGTACGGGTGAAGCGCCTCCGTCAGCTCCTTCTCCACCTGCGCCGGGTCGGAGGCCGGCTCGTACAGCCCCGTCGACAGCAGCCCCCGTACGGCGCTGTCCACATCCGCGTAGCCGAACGGGCAGAACACCCGCCCCGACCCGTCCGGGACCAGCCCCGCACCCGCCGCCAGCGCGTCCAGGTCCCGCGGCGAAGGCCCGGCGCCGAGCACCACGGGAACCGTGCACCGCTCCGCGGGCCCCCAGCCCGCCAGGACCACCGCGCCGCCCCGGCGGACCGCCGGCAGGGCCGCGGCCAGAGCCCG
This sequence comes from Streptomyces sp. NPDC051578, assembly GCF_044454045.1. Classification (NCBI taxonomy): domain Bacteria; kingdom Bacillati; phylum Actinomycetota; class Actinomycetes; order Kitasatosporales; family Streptomycetaceae; genus Streptomyces; species Streptomyces sp. NPDC051578. Next base: position 1,204,775 of record NZ_JBITDH010000001.1, on the reverse strand, counting down.
GGCGCCGGGCGAGAAGGCCAGCAGGACGTCGTAGGGCCGCGCGGCCGACGGCGGGTCCGCCCGCACCTCCAGCAGCCGCTCACGGGCCAGCGCGCGCCGCGCCGCATCCGCCTCCACGCCCGTGACGGCGGCCCCGCGCCGTTGCGCCAGCAGGAGGGCCAGCCCGGCCCCGCACCCCAGGCCGAGCAGTCGGGCCCCGGGCCCGACCTCCAGCCGGTCGTAGACCGCCTCGTACAGCGGTACCAGCATCCGTTCCTGGATCTCGGCCCAGTCCCGGGCGACGAGCGTCGTCGTCGGCATCGGTGTCATCGAATGAGCGCTCCTGATTCCATGTCGCCCCCCTGCCCCCGTTGCCAGGGAACTCCCCATCGGCCCTCCCGTCCAGAGGAGTGCGCCACCCGATTCACGCATCGAGCGCCCGGCGCCGTACCATTCGCGCCATGGCAAAGGCACCCGTTCTCACCCCCCAGGCGGAGGATTTCCCCCGCTGGTACCAGGATCTGATCAACAAGGCCGAGCTGGCCGACAACGGTCCGGTACGCGGCACCATGGTCATCCGGCCGTACGGCTACGGGCTGTGGGAGCGGATGCAGCAGGAGATGGACGCGCGCATCAAGGACGCGGGCGCCCAGAACGCGTACTTCCCGCTGTTCATCCCGCAGTCCTACCTGACGAAGGAAGCCGAGCACGTCGAGGGCTTCGCCCCCGAGCTCGCGGTCGTCACGCACGGCGGCGGCAAGGAGCTGGAAGAGCCGGTCGTCGTCCGGCCCACCTCCGAGACGATCATCAACGACTACTTCTCCAAGTGGGTCCAGAGCTACCGGGACCTGCCCCTGCTGATCAACCAGTGGGCCAACGTGGTCCGCTGGGAGATGCGCCCGCGCGTGTTCCTCCGTACGAGCGAGTTCCTCTGGCAGGAGGGCCACACCGCCCACGCGACCTACGAGGACGCCCGCGACTACGCGGCGCGCATCCACACCGACGTGTACGGCGACTTCATGACGAACGTGCTCGGCATCGACGTCGTGCTCGGCCGCAAGACGGCCAAGGAGCGCTTCGCCGGCGCCATCAACACCCTCACGCTGGAGGGGATGATGGGCGACGGCAAGGCCCTCCAGCTGGGTACGAGCCACGAGCTGGGCACCAACTTCGCCAAGGCCTTCAACACCCAGTACCTGTCGAAGGAAGGCAAGCAGGAGCTCGTCTGGCAGACCTCGTGGGGCGTCTCGACCCGCATGGTCGGCGGCCTGATCATGTCCCACGGCGACGACAACGGCCTGCGGGTGCCGCCGCGCCTCGCGCACGTCCAGGTCGTCGTCATGGCGATCAAGGGCGACGAGGCCGTGGCCAAGGTCCGCGAGCTGGGGGCCCAGCTCAAGGCCGCCGGGATCCGGGTCCAGGTCGACGACCGCGTGGACACCCCCTTCGGGCGCCGCGCCGTGGACTGGGAGCTCAAGGGCGTGCCCGTGCGCGTCGAGATCGGCCCGCGCGACCTGGAGAACGGCACCGCGATGCTGGCCCGCCGGATCCCCGGCGGCAAGGAGGCCGTGCAGATCTCCGCGCTGGCCGACCTGCTGCCCAAGGTGCTGGAGGAGGACCAGGCGCAGCTGCTGCGCGAGTCCCGCGAGCGCCGTGAGGCCCGTACCTCCGACGTCGCCACGATCGAGGAGGCCGCCGAGGCCGCCATCGCCGGCGGCTGGGCGCGCATCCCGTGGGCGGATCTCGGTCCCGAGGGCGAGGCGAAGCTGGCCGAGCAGGCCGTCTCCGTGCGCTGCCTGATCGCCGCGGACGGCTCCGTGCCGGAGGCGGACGACGCTCCCGGTACCCTCGCCATCGTGGCGCGCTCGTACTGATCGACGCTTGATCTCTCCTACGCCCCCGGCGTGCGTTCCGCCGCGCGCCGGGGGCGTAGTTGTCCTTACGTACCGACTCCTCCTGGGATATGCGCACCCGTCCTCGTCAGGACGCATCAGACTGAACTGACTGGTACGTGCAAAAAATTTGGAATGGCCCGGAATCGGAACACCAGGGCACCTCGGCTCGTTGTCACGACGTGAGCACGACACCACCTGTTCTCGCCGCAGAGCTGGCGCAGGCGTGGGCCGACATTCAGCGGTACCACCCCGAGCTGCCTGACCTTGCCGCGCCCGAGTCCCTGATCGGAGAGTCGTCGTCCGCCTGCGGCGCCGAACTCTCCTTCGAGCGACTGCTGCACGAGGCAGTCCACGGCATCGCCGCCGCCCGTGGAGTCCGCGACACCTCGCGGGCCGGCCGCTACCACAACCGCAGATTCCTCGCGATCGCCGAGGAGATGGGGCTGGACCACTCCGAAGAGCCGCACGCCAGCAGCGGTTTCTCGCTGGTCTCCCTCAGTCCCGAGGCGAAGAAGCGCTACCGCCCGACGATGGAACGGCTGCAGCGGGCGCTCAAGGCGCACACCGTCGCCACGGCCGCCGACACCAAGCGCAGCTTCCGGGGACCGGCCGCGCGGCACGGCTCCTCGGGCGGCGGCGTCCGGGTCAAGGCGGTCTGCGACTGCGGGCGCAACGTGCGGGTCGTCCCGTCGGTGCTGGCCCAGGCGCCCATCGTCTGCGGGGGCTGCATGAAGCCGTTCCGGATCCCCGAGGTGGCCGTCGCGGCCGCCGCCTCCTGAGCCGCGGGCGCGAACGGGGCGCGGCGTCCGGCTGCGTCCGTTCCCGGCGGACCCTCCGGTCAGGCCTGCGCCCGGCACCCCTCACGGCCGAGTGCGACGCAGGCATGTGGCACAATGGCTAGCTGTACTCGACAGTCGCACAGGACCCCTCTCTCCTCCGGCTGACGCGTCCATCGGGCACCCGAGTACCGCAACCCCACGTGGCATCTCATGTGCCCAACCACGTCAAGTTCAGGAGACACCACTCCAGTGGCAGTCAAGATCAAGCTCAAGCGCCTCGGCAAGATTCGCCAGCCGCACTACCGCATCATCGTCGCCGACGCCCGCACCCGCCGGGACGGTCGCGCGATCGAGGAGATCGGTATCTACCAGCCGACCTACAACCCGTCGCGCATCGAGGTCAACGCCGAGCGTGCGCAGTACTGGCTGTCCGTCGGTGCCCAGCCCACCGAGGCTGTGCTCGCCATCCTGAAGCTGACCGGTGACTGGCAGGCCCACAAGGGTCTCCCCGCCCCCGCGCCGCTGCTCCAGCCGGAGACGAAGGAGAGCAAGCGTCGCTCCTTCGACGAGTTCGCCAAGGCCCTCGAGGGCATCGGCGAGGGCAAGGGCGAGGCCATCACCCAGAAGGCGAAGAAGGCCGACAAGAAGGCGGACGAGGCTGAGGCCGCCGCCGAGTCGACCGAGGCCTGATCATGCTCGAGGAGGCTCTTGAGCACCTCGTGAAGGGCATCGTGGACAACCCCGACGAAGTGCAGGTCGCCTCGCGCAACCTGCGCCGCGGACAGGTGCTCGAGGTCCGGGTCCACCCGGACGACCTCGGGAAGGTGATCGGCCGCAACGGCCGCACCGCACGTGCGCTGCGCACCGTCGTGGGCGCGATCGGCGGCCGGGGGATCCGCGTCGACCTCGTCGACGTGGACCAGGTCCGCTGAACAGTTGAACCACCGGCACGGGCCGGGGAGGGCGAATGCGCCCGCCCCGGCCCGTCGTCGTCTGAACAGGAGACAAGACAGTGCAGCTGGTAGTCGCGCGGATCGGCCGCGCCCACGGGATCAAGGGTGAGGTCACCGTCGAGGTGCGGACCGACGAGCCCGAACTGCGGCTCGGACCGGGCGCCGTGCTCCAGACGGAGCCGGCGTCGGCGGGCCCGCTGACCATCGAGACGGGCCGGGTGCACAGCGGACGCCTGCTGCTGCGCTTCGAGGGGGTCAAGGACCGCACCGGTGCCGAGGCGCTGCGCAACATCCTGCTCATCGCCGAGGTCGACCCCGCGGAGCTTCCGGAGGAGGAGGACGAGTACTACGACCACCAGCTGATGGACCTGGACGTAGTACTGGAGGACGGTACCGAGGTCGGCCGGATCACCGAGATCTCGCACCTGCCCTCGCAGGACCTCTTCATCGTGGAACGGCCCGACGGCAGCGAGGTGATGATCCCCTTCGTGGAGGAGATCGTCGCCGAGATCGACCTGGAGGAGCAGCGCTGCGTCATCACGCCGCCGCCCGGCCTGATCGACGACCGCGCCGAGGTCGTTTCGAGCCGTGACGAAGAGGCCGCAGCCGCCGGGGACGACGCCTGATGCGTCTCGACGTCGTCACGATCTTCCCCGAGTACCTGGAGCCGCTGAACGTCTCCCTCGTCGGCAAGGCCCGGGCGCGCGGCCAGCTCGACGTGCACGTCCACGACCTGCGGGACTGGACGTACGACCGCCACAACACGGTGGACGACACCCCCTACGGCGGCGGCCCCGGCATGGTCATGAAGACCGAGCCGTGGGGCGAGGCCCTGGACGCGGCGCTGGCCGACGGGTACGAGGCCGGCGCACACGGACCGGTCCTCGTGGTCCCCACGCCCAGCGGGCGCCCGTTCACCCAGGAACTGGCCGTCGAACTGTCCGAACGACCGTGGCTGATCTTCACGCCGGCCCGGTACGAGGGCATCGACCGCCGCGTCATGGACGAGTACGCCACCCGGATGCCGGTGTACGAGGTCTCCATCGGCGACTACGTCCTGGCGGGCGGCGAGGCGGCCGTACTGGTGGTCACCGAGGCCGTGGCCCGGCTGCTGCCCGGGGTGCTCGGCAACGCGGAATCGCACCGGGACGACTCCTTCGCCCCCGGTGAGATGGCGAACCTCCTGGAGGGGCCCGTCTACACCAAGCCCCCGCAGTGGCGCGGCCGGGGCATCCCCGACGTCCTGCTGAGCGGGCACCACGGCAAGATCGCGCGATGGCGGCGGGATGAGGCCTTCCGCAGGACGGCCCGCAACCGGCCCGACCTGATCGAGCGCTGCGAGGCCTCCGCCTTCGACAAGAAGGACCGCGAGATCCTCAGCCTCCTGGGCTGGAAGCCGACCCCCGACGGCCGGTTTTGGCATAGGCCGCAGGCCGTGGAAGAATAGGCGGCTGTTGTGTGCTCGCGTACGCCCCTGCCACAGGGGGACCGTCGTCCGCGAGAGGGCGCAGCTCCCGAATTCTCTACGGAAATCCGCACCGGCGGCCTGTGGCGCCGTGCGAAGAAAGCAGACGAAGAACATGTCTCACCTGCTCGATGGCGTCAACGCCGCCTCGATCCGCTCCGACGTCCCGGCCTTCCGCCCGGGTGACACGATCAACGTGCACGTCCGCGTCATCGAGGGCAACCGCTCCCGTATCCAGCAGTTCAAGGGTGTCGTCATCCGTCGCCAGGGCTCTGGCGTCTCGGAGACCTTCACCGTTCGCAAGGTCTCCTTCAGCGTCGGTGTCGAGCGCACCTTCCCGGTGAACTCCCCGATCTTCGAGAAGATCGAGGTCGTCACCCGCGGTGACGTGCGTCGCGCCAAGCTGTACTTCCTCCGTGAGCTCCGCGGCAAGGCCGCGAAGATCAAGGAGAAGCGCGACCGCTGATCTCCCCTCCGGGTCCAGGGGGAGGCCGGATAGGCTCCCCCACGATGGACACCGAAGCAGAGCTCACCCAGCGCGGCCGCCCCACCCCCGACGAGGGGGAGGGGCGGCCGCGCCGTGCGTTGGCCCCCCGTGGGCTGACCTGGCGGCGGGCCGGGCTGCTGGGGCTCGCCTGCACCGTCTTCGTGCTGCTGCTCGGCAACTTCGTCGTACAGCCCTTCCTGATCCCCAGCCGCTCGATGGAGCCGACGCTGCGGGTCGGGGACCGGGTGCTGGTCGACAAGCTGGCGTACCGTTTCGGCGACCAGCCCAAGCGAGGTGACGTGGTCGTCTTCGACGGCACGGGCTCCTTCGTCCCGGAGCAGCCGCAGGGCGACCCGATCGGCTCCGCCCTGCACGACGCGGCCTCGGTGCTCGGGCTCGCGGAGCCCTCCGACACCGATTTCGTCAAGCGGGTCATCGGCGTCGGCGGCGACGACGTGGTCTGCGACGAGAACGGCCGGATGAAGGTGAACGGGGTTCCGGTGGACGAGCCGTACCTCTACCCGGGCGACACCTCCTCGAAGGTGCCCTTCCGGATCGTCGTGCCCCTTGGGACCCTGTGGGTCATGGGCGATCACCGGTCCCAGTCGAGGGACTCCCGGGACCACCTGGGCGAGCCGGGCGGGGGGATGGTGCCGGTGGACAAGGTGATCGGGCGGGCCGACTGGATCGGCTGGCCCATGTCGCGCTGGGGCGCGGCGCGGACCGCGGGGGGCGGACATGGGTAGCCGGGGGCGGCCGAGAGGCAGGCGCGACCGCGAGCGGGACCCCGAGCCGGAGCCGGAGCCCGAACGGGCCGCGCAGGCACCGCCGCAGCCGGAGGGCGGCCGGGCCGAGCGGCGCCGGCTGGCGCGCCGGGTCCGCCGGCGCAGACGGACCCGCAGGGCGGGGGAACTGCCCCTGCTGGTGGTCGTCGCGCTGTGCATCGCCCTGCTGCTCAAGACCTTTCTGGTGCAGGCCTTCTTCATCCCGTCGGGTTCCATGGAGCAGACGATCCGGATCGGCGACCGGGTCCTGGTCGACAAGCTCACGCCGTGGTTCGGCTCCAAGGTGGAGCGGGGCGACGTCGTGGTGTTCAAGGACCCGGGCGGCTGGCTCAAGGGCGAGGCGGCGCGGCCGGGCGAGGACCCGGTCGTCGTCAAGCAGATCAAGGAGACCCTGACCTTCATCGGGCTGCTGCCCTCGGCGGACGAACAGGACCTGATCAAGCGCGTCATCGGCGTCGGCGGCGACACCGTCAAGTGCTGCGACTCCCGGGGGCGCATCACCGTCAACGGGACGCCGCTGGATGAGCCGTACGTGAATCCGGGCAACGCCCCGTCGGAGATCACGTTCGAGGTGAAGGTGCCGCAGGGCCGGCTCTTCGTGATGGGTGACCACCGGGCCAACTCGGCCGATTCCCGCTACCACCTCGACGAGGGGTTCCAGGGCACCATCGACGAGAACGGAGTGGTGGGACGGGCCGTGGTGATCGCCTGGCCCTACGCCCACTGGCGCGAGCTGGAACAGCCCGCGACCTTCCTCACGGTGCCCGATCCGGCGCGGCGCGGACGGCGCGGACGCGGGGGACGGCGTCGGGGCACGCGGTTCGCATAGTGTGTCCTCGGTCTCCCGCGCCTTAGGGAACTCCCGCTCGTTAAGGGAGGGGAGGGCCCGTGTCCGTACCGGCACGGGCGGCGAATCCGAGTGAGGGAGTGGATGTGGGGGATGTGGCGGTAGGCGCGCGGTCCGGACGCGACGAGGGTGCCGAGCGGCCGGAGGACGGCGTCGAGAGCGAGACCGAGAAGGGCGGAGCCGGGGCGCGCCCCCAGCGCTCGTTCTGGAAGGAGCTGCCGCTCCTCATCGGCATCGCCCTGCTGCTGGCCCTGCTGATCAAGACCTTCCTGGTGCAGGCGTTCTCGATCCCGTCGGAGTCGATGCAGAACACCCTGCAGCGCGGTGACCGGGTGCTCGTGGACAAGCTGACGCCGTGGTTCGGCTCGGAGCCCGAGCGCGGTGAGGTCGTGGTCTTCCACGACCCCGCCAACTGGCTCGCGGGCGAGGCCACCCCGGAGCCGAACTTCGCGCAGAAGGCCCTCAGCTGGATCGGCCTGATGCCGTCCGCCGAGGAGAAGGACCTGATCAAGCGGACCATCGCCATCGGCGGTGACACCGTCGAGTGCAAGCGGGGCGGGCCGGTCGTCGTCAACGGCAAGCCGCTGGACGAGCCGTACATCTACCCCGGCAACACGCCGTGCGACGATGCCCCCTTCGGCCCGATCACCGTCCCCAAGGGGAAGATCTGGGTGATGGGCGACCACCGGCAGAACTCCCAGGACTCCCGCTACCACATGCAGGACTCCACGCAGGGCTTCGTGCCGGTCAAGGACGTCGTCGGCCGGGCCGTGGTGGTCGCGTGGCCGGTCACCCGCTGGGCCACCCTCCCCGTTCCCGACACCTTCGACCAGCCCGGCATCGGCCACCAGGCCAAGGCCGCCGCGCTCGGTCTCGACGCCTCGGGACTGGCGCCGGTCGGACTGGCTCCTGCGGCCCTGGGGCTCACGGGCGCGGTCCCGGTCGTCCTGTGGCGCAGGCGGAAGCTGACCGGCGGCCATACCGCCGGGTAGGGTGCCGCCCAGGTCGACGATCCCGAGTGTGGGGGCTGCTGCAATGGGCGGAACAAGAGCGAGCGGTACGCAGGTCATACGGGGTGGCGGCAAGGGCCACGGCGGACTCGGCAACGTCTTGTCGGGAATCGCCGTGGCCGTCGGCTTTCTGCTCTTCCTCGGGGGTTTCGTCTGGGGGGCGCTGACCTACCAGCCGTACACGGTGCCGACCGACTCGATGGTGCCGACCGTACGGCCCGGCGACCGGGTGCTCGCCCAGCGGATCGACGGCGACCAGGTGCGCCGCGGCGACGTGGTCATCTTCACTGATTCCATGTGGAGTGACTCGCCCATGGTCAAGCGGGTGGTCGCGGTCGGCGGCGACACCGTGAAGTGCTGCGGCACGGGCGGCAAGCTCACCGTGAACGGCAAGGAGCTGGACGAGCCCTACCTGGACGACGCCCGGCTCACCCCCCTGGATCCGGCGACCGTGCCGGTGCCCGGGGGAGCCTCCGACATCGCCTTCGAGGTGAAGGTTCCCGAGGGCAACCTCTTCCTGCTCGGTGACCACCGCGCGGGCTCGCTGGACTCCCGGGCCCACCTCCAGGAGAGCGGGCAGGGGACCGTGGCCCGCTCGGCGGTCAGCGCCCGGGTGGACGCGCTGGCCTGGCCGTCGATGGCGATGGTCGAGCGGCCCCGGGCGTACGCCGCGCTCCCCGGCGGGACCTCCCGGCCCGGGCCGCTGCGGCTCCAGCTGGCCGCCGTGGTGGCCGGTGCCGCCCTGGTGCTCCTCGGGGCCGCCTACGGGCCCGTCACGCGGGTGCTGGGTCGCGGGCGCCGACGGGAGCGCACCGATGCCCGCTGACCCGGTCCGCAAGGTGTCCCGGGTCATCCTGCTGGACCCGCAGGACCGGATCCTGCTGCTGCACGGCTTCGAACCGGACGATCCCGCGAACGACTGGTGGTTCACCCCGGGCGGCGGGGTGGAGGGCACCGAGACGCGTGCGGAGGCCGCCCTGCGGGAACTCGCGGAGGAGACCGGCATCACCGAAGTGGAGCTGGGGCCGGTGCTGTGGCACCGGTACTGCGCCTTCCCCTTCGACGGACGGCGCTGGGAGCAGGACGAGTGGTACTTCCTCGCCCGGACGAGCCGGGAAGCGACGGTGACGACCGGGTTCACGGAGCTGGAGCGGCGCACCGTCACAGGGGCGAGGTGGTGGACCTCCGAGGAACTTCTCTCGGCACATGAGACGGTGTACCCGACCAGACTCGCCGGGTTGCTCCGTACGCTGCTCGACGACGGTCCTCCGGGTGCGCCGGTGGTCCTGGCCCCTGAAATCGTTTAGGGGCCCGGAGCTCTGGCGCACAATAGGGGGACGCACGGCTGAAGGGGAACATGCCATGAGTGCCGAGGACCTCGAAAAGTACGAGACCGAGATGGAGCTGAAGCTCTATCGGGAGTACCGCGACGTCGTCGGTCTGTTCAAGTACGTGATCGAGACGGAACGCCGTTTCTACCTCACCAACGACTACGAGATGCAGGTGCACTCGGTCCAGGGGGAGGTCTTCTTCGAGGTCACCATGGCCGACGCGTGGGTCTGGGACATGTACCGTCCGGCCCGCTTCGTCAAGCAGGTGCGCGTACTGACCTTCAAGGACGTGAACATCGAGGAGCTGAACAAGAGCGACCTCGAACTTCCCGGCAGCTGATCAGAGGGCCGCCGCAGCTGCCGCCGCCGGGCCGGCTGGGCGGCCCAGGTGTCACCCGCAGGGGTGAGCGGGTTTTCCACAACGCCGCTGTTGTCCACCAAGATCCACAAGCAGGGCCGGGACGCGGGACCGTCGGTGCCGGAGGTGGTGCCGGATGGACGCGAAGTGCGTGGCACAGCAGCAGGCATTGGGCCGGTACGGCGAGGAGCTCGCGGTACGGCGGCTCACCGAGTCCGGGATGACGGTGATCGCCCGGAACTGGCGGTGCCGCAGCGGGGAGATCGACATCGTCGCGCGGGACGGTGACTGCCTCGTGGTGTGCGAGGTGAAGACGCGCAGGGCGGGGGAGGCCGGGCAGGGGCTGTTCGAGCACCCCATGGCCGCGGTCCGGCCCGGCAAGGCCGAGCGGCTGCGCCGGCTCGCCGGGCGCTGGCTCGCCGATCACGGGGGACCACCGCCGGGCGGGGTGCGGATCGACCTCGTCGGGATCCTGCTGCCGCGGCGCGGTGCGCCCGTGGTGGAACACGTCAGGGGGGCGGCCTGATGGGGTTCGCGCGGGCCTGCTCGGTGGCCCTGGTGGGCGTCGAGGGCGTGGTGGTCGAGGTCCAGGCCGACCTGGAGCCGGGTGTCGCGGCCTTCACCCTGGTGGGGCTGCCCGACAAGACGCTGGTCGAAAGCCGGGACCGGGTGCGGGCCGCCGTGGTCAACTCCGGCGCGTCCTGGCCGCAGAAGAAGCTCACGGTCGGACTCAGTCCGGCCTCCGTACCCAAGTCGGGCGCCGGCTTCGACCTCGCTGTGGCGGCGGCCGTGCTGGGGGCCGCCGAGGTGGTCGACCCGGGCGCCATCGCCGATCTGGTCCTCATCGGGGAGCTCGGGCTGGACGGCCGGGTGCGGCCGGTCCGGGGAGTCCTGCCCGCCGTACTGGCCGCCGCCGAGGCCGGGTACCGGCAGGTGGTGGTGCCCCAGCAGTGCGCCGCCGAGGCGATGCTGGTCCCGGACGTCTCGGTGCTCGGCGTGCGGAGCCTGCGGCAGCTGATCGCCGTCCTGACCGACGGGGTCGTTCCCGAGGAGGAGGACCCGGCCGCCGGGCGCCCCGATCCCATGCTGGCCGGGCTGCTGGTCCCGGGCGCGGGACTGGGCACCGGCATCTCCCGCGGGGGCGGTGGCGGAGGGGACGGCGGCGCTGGTGGGGACGGCCCCGACCTGCCGGACCTCGCCGATGTCGCGGGGCAGCACGCGGCCCGCCGGGCCTTGGAGGTGGCCGCCTCGGGCGGACACCACCTCTTCCTGAGCGGGCCTCCGGGCGCGGGCAAGACGATGCTCGCCGAGCGGCTGCCCTGGATCCTTCCGCCGCTCACCCGACAGGATTCCCTTGAGGTGACGGCCGTCCACTCGGTCGCGGGAATCCTGCCGCCCGGCGAACCGCTGCTCGCCCGGCCGCCCTACTGCGCCCCGCACCACTCCGCGACCATGCAGTCCCTGGTCGGCGGCGGGGCGGGGGTGCCCAGGCCTGGGGCGGTCTCCCTGGCCCACCGGGGCGTCCTCTTCCTCGACGAGGCGGCCGAGTTCGGCTCGAAGGCACTGGACGCCCTGCGCCAGCCACTCGAAGCGGGGCACGTGGTCATCGCCCGGGCCGCCGGGGTGGTAAGGCTGCCGGCCCGCTTCCTGATGGTCCTCGCCGCCAACCCCTGCCCGTGCGGGCGCCACACCCTCCAAGGGGCCGGCTGCGAATGCCCGGCCTCGGTGATCCGGCGCTACCAGGCGAGGCTGTCCGGGCCGCTCCTCGACCGGGTCGACCTGCGCGTGGAGGTGGAGCCCGTCACCCGCTCCGACCTGCTGGGGCACGGCGGCCGGGGGGAAGCCACCGCGGTGGTCGCCGACCGGGTCCGCGAAGCCAGGGACCGGGCCGCCGCCCGGCTCGACGGCACTCCCTGGCGGCTCAACTCCGAGGTGCCCGGGCACGAGCTGCGCACCCGCTGGCAGGCCGGCCCGGGAGCGCTGGCGCAGGCCGAGCGGGACATGGAACGGGGGCTGCTCACGGCGCGGGGGCTGGACCGGGTGCTGCGGGTCGCGTGGACCGTGGCCGACCTGCGCGGCAACGAACGCCCCGACGCGCTGGACGTGGCGGTCGCGCTGGAGCTGCGCACCGGGATCGCCCGCGGGGCGACGCTGGCCATGGTGGCGGAGTCATGAGCCCCGGGGAAGAGCCGGATGCCGAGCCGGGAGCACCGGGAGCGGCGGGGCCGGAGCCGGGCGGCGGGTCCCGGGAGCCGGGAGCGGCGGGGCCGGAGCCGGGCGGCGGGTCCCGGGAGCCGGGAGCGGCGGGGCCGGATGAGCGGGAGCCCGGTGCCGCGGGGCCGGATGCCGGGTCCGGGGCGGAGGCGGGCGCGGAGCTGTTGGCCCGGGCCGCCCTGACCCGGGTACTGGAGCCCGGGGACGAGCACGCGGGGCGCTGGCTGCGCGAGTTCGGCGCCGTGGGACTGATACGGCTGCTGACCGGGCCCGACCCGGGGCCGGGGGAGCGGCGCCCGAGCGGGGTGGGGCCGGAGCGCCTCGCCGGATACCGCAGACGGGCCGCCCTCGCCGACCCCCGGCGCGACCTGGCGGAGGCCGCCGGAGCGGGAGTGCGGTTCATCTGCCCCGGATCGGCGCAGTGGCCGACGCAGCTGGACGACCTCGGTGACGCCCGGCCGGTCGGGCTGTGGGTACGCGGCGGGGCGGACCTGCGGACCTGGGCGCTGCGCTCGATCGCCGTGGTCGGCGCCCGGGCCTGTACCCCGTACGGGGCCCACATGGCGCAGACCCTGGCGGCGGGCCTCGCCGAGCGCGGCTGGGTGGTGGTCTCCGGCGCGGCCTACGGGATCGACGGGGCGGCCCACCGCGGGGCCCTGGCCTCGGGCGGAGCCACCGTCGCGGTCCTGGCCTGCGGCGCGGACGTCGCCTACCCCCGAGGGCACGCCGGGCTGCTCGGCAGGATCGCGGGCCAGGGACTGGTCCTGGGCGAGCTGCCGCCGGGCAGCCACCCCACCGCGAGCCGGTTCGTGCTGCGCAACCGGGTCATCGCCGCCCTCACCAGGGGAACGGTGGTCGTGGAGGCCGCGGTGCGCAGCGGTTCCCTGGTCACCGCCAGGCGGGCCCGGGAGCTGGGCCGCTTCACGATGGGCGTTCCCGGCCCCGCGACCAGCTCCCTGTCGGCCGGGGTCCATGAACTGCTGCGCGCCGAGGCGGTGCTCGTCACGGACGCGGCCGAGGTGGTCGAGCTGGTCGGCGGCATGGGCGAGCTGGCTCCCGAACGGCGGGGCCCGGTCTTCCCCCGGGACTTGCTGGACCCGGCCGCCGCCAGGGTGCTCGAAGCCCTCCCGGCGGGTCGCCCCGCGCAGGTGGAGGAGGTTGCCCTCGCCGCCGGCACCGGCACCGATGAAGTCATCGGCAGACTGTACGAACTTCACTCTCTGGGGTTCGTCGAACGGCAGGGCGACGCCTGGCAGTTGACCCCGGGCAGGCTCCAGGGAGGCACTCGAACCGGTGGTGCCCGGCGAGGCGGTCGTTGACCTGGGGCGTTCCGGTGAAAGAGTGACGCCGATGAGAGACGCGGTCTTCCCGGGGGCGGTCGCCGGGACCGTGCGCCAGGCGCCGGTCCCGGCCCGTCCATGCCGTTCGGGGCGCTCTTGGGCCCCCGCGCCATCCCGTACTCTTCGCGCACCGCGACACTTCCGTCACGCTACGCTCCCAAGGAATCCGGCTCCGGCAAAGGCGAAGCATGCCCCAGCACACCTCAGGGTCTGACCGCGCTGCGGTGCCCCCCGCTGCCCGCGGCGGCAGTGTGCGGTCCACCGCGCCCTCGTCCCTGGAGGTGCTGTGGCGCTCGTACAAGGACTCGGGTGACGAGCGGCTGCGGGAGCAGCTGATCCTGCACTACTCGCCGCTGGTGAAGTACGTGGCCGGCCGCGTCAGCGTGGGCCTGCCGCCCAACGTCGAACAGGCCGACTTCGTCTCCTCCGGCGTCTTCGGGCTCATCGACGCCATCGAGAAGTTCGACATCGAGAGGTCCATCAAGTTCGAGACGTACGCGATCACCCGGATCCGCGGCGCGATGATCGACGAACTGCGGGCGCTGGACTGGATCCCCCGCTCGGTCCGGCAGAAGGCGCGGGCCGTGGAGCGCGCGTACGCCACCCTGGAGGCCCAGCTGCGGCGCACCCCCACCGAGCAGGAGGTGGCCGGGGAGATGGGGATCGGTGTGGAGGAACTCCACACCGTGTTCAGCCAGCTGTCGCTGGCGAACGTGGTGGCCCTGGAGGAACTGCTGCACGTCGGCGGCGAAGGCGGCGACCGGCTCTCGCTCATGGACACCCTGGAGGACCACGCCGCCGACGACCCGGTGGAGGTGGCCGAGGACCGCGAGCTGCGCAGGCTGCTCGCCCGCGCGATCAACACGCTCCCGGAGCGGGAGAAGACGGTCGTCACCCTGTACTACTACGAGGGCCTCACCCTCGCGGAGATCGGCAACGTGCTGGGCGTCACCGAGAGCCGGGTCAGTCAGATCCACACCAAGTCCGTGCTCCAGCTGCGGGCCAAGCTCGCGGACGTCGGCCGGTGACGACGGGCACGACCGGCGGCACGGAAGGCCGTTGCTTGTGCCGATGACCCGTGTCCGGACGGCCGTTGCTCCGTAGAGTGGTCGGGTGCCAAGGATTCGAGCGGCCTCCGTGGCCGAGCACCGGTCTATGCAGCGCGACGCCCTGTTGGACGCCGCCCGTTCCCTGCTGTCCGAAGGCGGTACGGAGGCCCTGACCTTCCCCGCCCTCGCCCGGCGCACCGGGCTCGCCCGGTCCTCCGTGTACGAGTACTTCCGCTCCCGCGCGGCGGTCGTCGAGGAGCTGTGCGCGGTGGACTTCCCGGTCTGGGCCGCCGAGATCGAAGCGGCGATGGAGGCGGCCCCGACGCCCGAGGCGAAGATCGAGGCCTATGTCCGCAGCCAGCTCGGGCTGGTCGGGGACCGGCGCCACCGGGCGGTGGTGGCGATCTCCGCCAGCGAGCTGGACGCCGGCGCGCGGGAGAAGATCCGCGCGGCGCACGGCGGACTGGTGGCGATGATCGTCCAGGCCCTGGCCGCCCTCGGGCAGGCGGAGCCGAAGCTGGCCGCGATGCTGCTGCAAGGGGTCGTGGACGCGGCGGTCCGGCGGATCGAACTCGGCGCCGCGGAGGACCCGGCCGTGGTGACGGAGGCGGCGGTCGCGATGGCCCTGCGCGGCGTCCGCGGCTGAGCGGCGCCGGCCTCAGCCGCCGACCGGCGGCGACGTCGGGAGCAGCCTCGGGACCGGGCGCGGGAGCAGGGCCAGCGGGTTGAGGTACGTCCCGCCCGCCAGCAGGCCCCAGTGCAGGCAGGGCTCCGGGCAGTGGGCGCCCTCCGTGAGCACCGCCACCACCTGCCCGGCCGTGACCTCCTCGCCCTCCGCGACGAGCGGCCGGACCGGTTCGTACGTGGTGCGCAGGCCGCCCGGGAGGGTCAGGGAGAGCACCCCGCGCCCCGCGACCTGCCCCGCGTAGTACACCCGGCCGGGCCCCACGGCGCGCAGCCGCGCCCCCACGGGCGCCGCCAGGTCCACTCCGCGGTGACCGGCCGCGTACGGCGTCGGCGGCGGGTCCCACCACCGCGCCACCACCAGCGGCGGCGGCAGCGGGCGGACGGCGGAGGGGAGCGCCTGGGACAGCGCCACGAGCAGGGTGAGCAGCAGTGTCGTCATGGGGGACAGCGTCCCGCGGCGCCCCGGGGCGCCGCCGGGGCCTGTGGACAACCCGGACGGTGTGGACAAGCGCGTCACCCGGCATACCGCCGGGTCCCGTACACTTCTTGTGGCGATCCGGGTCACCGGGTCGACTTCGCACGCCCCAGCACCGGCCCGTCAGGCCAGGTGAGAGCGTCTCTCGGTCCCCTCTTCGGGGGCAGGGCGCGTCGGGGCGTCAGGAACCAAACCGAGAAAACAAGGAGATGGCCATGGCCGTCGTAACGATGCGGGAGCTGCTGGAAAGCGGCGTCCACTTCGGTCACCAGACCCGTCGCTGGAACCCGAAGATGAAGCGCTTCATCTTCACCGAGCGCAACGGCATCTACATCATCGACCTGCTCCAGTCGCTGTCGTACATCGACCGCGCCTACGAGTTCGTGAAGGAGACCGTCGCGCACGGTGGCTCCATCATGTTCGTCGGTACCAAGAAGCAGGCGCAGGAAGCGATCGCCGAGCAGGCGACGCGCGTCGGCATGCCGTACGTCAACCAGCGCTGGCTCGGTGGCATGCTCACCAACTTCTCCACCGTCTACAAGCGCCTCCAGCGTCTGAAGGAGCTTGAGGCGATCGACTTCGAGGACGTCGCCGCCTCGGGTCTCACCAAGAAGGAGCTCCTGGTCCTCTCCCGCGAGAAGATCAAGCTGGAGAAGACCCTCGGTGGTATCCGCGAGATGTCGAAGGTCCCCAGCGCCGTCTGGATCGTCGACACCAAGAAGGAGCACATCGCCGTCGGTGAGGCGCGCAAGCTCCACATCCCGGTCGTCGCGATCCTCGACACCAACTGCGACCCCGACGAGGTCGACTACAAGATCCCGGGCAACGACGACGCGATCCGCTCCGTCACCCTGCTCACCCGCGTGATCGCCGACGCCGTCGCCGAGGGCCTCATCGCCCGTTCCGGCGCTGCGACCGGTGACTCGAAGCCGGGCGAGAAGGCCGCCGCCGAGCCGCTCGCCGAGTGGGAGCGCGACCTGCTCGAGGGCGAGAAGAAGGCCGACGAGCCGGCCGCCGAGGCCGCTCCGGCCGAGGCCGCTGCCGAGGCCCCGGCCGCCGAGGCCGAGGCCGTCGTCGAGGCCCCGGCCGCCGACGCCGAGCAGGCCTGACCCACTGAGAGCGCCCGGCGTTCACGCGCCGGGCACTCACAGCACGGACGATGACGGCGGGGGAGCAGCGCCACGAGCGCGACTCCTCCGCCGCTCACCCTGGATCTACGACTTCGAGAGAGAATCCAAGACTCATGGCGAACTACACCGCCGCTGACGTCAAGAAGCTCCGCGAGCTCACCGGCGCCGGCATGCTGGACTGCAAGAACGCGCTCGTCGAGGCCGACGGCGACGTCGAGAAGGCCAACGAGATCCTGCGCGTCAAGGGCCTCAAGGGCGTTGCCAAGCGCGAGGGCCGCTCCGCCGAGAACGGCGCCGTCGCCTCCCTCATCGCCGCGGACAACACCTCCGGCGTCCTGCTCGAGCTCAAGTGCGAGACCGACTTCGTCGCGAAGAGCCCGAAGTTCCTCGCCGTCGCCGACGAGCTGGCCCAGCACGTGGCCGCCACCAACCCGGCGGACATCGAGGCGCTGCTCGCCTCCGAGATCAAGCCCGGCCAGACCGTCCAGGCGTTCGTGGACGAGGCCAACGCCAACCTCGGCGAGAAGATCGTCCTGGACCGCTTCGCGCAGTACCAGGGTGCCTTCGTCTCCGCGTACATGCACCGCACCATGCCCGACCTGCCCCCGCAGATCGGTGTCCTGGTCGAGCTGGACAAGGCCGACGCCGACCTGGCCAAGGGCATCGCCCAGCACATCGCCGCCTTCGCGCCGAAGTACCTCTCCAAGGAGGACGTCCCGGCCGAGGTCGTCGAGAGCGAGCGTCGCGTCGCCGAGGAGACCACCCGCGCGGAGGGCAAGCCCGAGGCTGCCCTGCCGAAGATCGTCGAGGGTCGCGTCAACGGCTTCTTCAAGGAAGCCACGCTCCTCGGCCAGCCGTACGCGCTGGACAACAAGAAGTCCGTCCAGAAGGTCCTGGACGAGGCCGGTGTCAAGCTGGTGCGCTTCACCCGCATCAAGGTCGGCATCTGAGTCCGTCCGTACGCGACGGACACCGGACCCCGGTAGGGTCTGAAGCAGTCGTCCGCGCTCGCGCAGGGCGACCGCAGATCTGACGAGGAGGCCATTGCCGTAGAGGGAACCGCGAGGACCCACCGGCAATGGCCTTCTTCGTATGTGCACGAGGAGATCCCATGAATCAGGGCGTGGACCCCCACACCGCTTCCGACGACAAGAGCGACCACGACAAGAAGGGCCGCCGCTTCATGCTGAAGCTGTCGGGCGAGGCCTTCTCCGGCGGCGGCGGGCTGGGCGTCGACCCTGACGTCGTGCACGCCATCGCGCGTGAGATCGCTGCCGTGGTCCGTGACGGCGCGGAGATCGCGATCGTCATCGGCGGCGGCAACTTCTTCCGTGGCGCCGAGCTCCAGCAGCGCGGCATGGACCGTGCCCGTTCCGACTACATGGGCATGCTCGGCACGGTCATGAACTGCCTCGCCCTCCAGGACTTCCTGGAGAAGGAGGGCATCGACAGCCGCGTCCAGACCGCCATCACGATGGGCCAGGTCGCGGAGCCGTACATCCCGCTGCGTGCCGTGCGGCACTTGGAGAAGGGCCGCGTCGTCATCTTCGGCGCCGGCATGGGCATGCCGTACTTCTCCACCGACACCACGGCCGCCCAGCGCGCCCTGGAGATCGACGCGGAGGCCCTGCTCATGGGCAAGAACGGCGTCGACGGGGTCTACGACTCCGACCCGAAGACCAACCCCGACGCGGTGAAGTTCGACGCGCTGGAGTACAGCGAGGTGCTGTCCCGGGACCTCAAGGTCGCCGACGCCACCGCCATCACGCTGTGCCGCGACAACCGGCTGCCGATCCTGGTCTTCGAGCTCCTCGCCGAGGGCAATATCGCCCGTGCCGTCAAGGGTGAGAAGATCGGCACGCTCGTGAGCGACCAGGGCACCCGGGTCTGACCTCCGCCGCCGGGCCCCGCCCGCAGCGGACCGGCCCGGCCGGCCCGCCCCGCCTGAACCATCCATATCTGACATGCAGGAGCACGTGGTGATCGAAGAAATCCTCCTCGAAGCCGAGGAGAAGATGGAGAAGGCCGTCGTCGTCGCCAAGGAAGACTTCGCCGCGATTCGCACGGGCCGTGCGCACCCGGCGATGTTCAACAAGATCGTGGCGGACTACTACGGCGCCATCACGCCCATCAACCAGCTCGCCTCCTTCGCGGTGCCCGAGCCGCGCATGGCCGTGGTGACCCCGTTCGACGCGTCCGCGCTGCGCAACATCGAGCAGGCCATCCGCGACTCCGACCTCGGCGTCAACCCGAGCAACGACGGCCGCATCATCCGGGTGACCTTCCCCGAGCTGACGCAGGAGCGCCGCAAGGAGTACGTCAAGGTCGCCCGCACCAAGGCCGAGGACTCCAAGGTCTCGATCCGCTCCATCCGCCGCAAGGCGAAGGACGCCCTCGACAAGCTCGTCAAGGACAAGGAGTCCGGCGAGGACGAGGTGCGCCGCGCGGAGAAGGAGCTCGACGACACCACCGCGAAGTACGTCACGCAGGTGGACGAGCTGCTCAAGCACAAGGAAGCCGAGCTCCTCGAAGTCTGATGAACGACTCTTCCTGGCAGCCGGAGCCCGTTCCGGCGGGTCCCGCATACGATGCGCAGGTGGGCCCGCAGACTCGGCCCATGCCCATCGTGCCCGATGCCGCCGGCCGTGACTTCGACGACCGGGAAGCACGCGATCGGGGGGTCGCCGCCGACAGCGGCCCCCTCTTCCGCGCCGAGACGCCGCCGCAGGAGCCCATGCCCAGCCCCCCGCCCCCGCCTTCCCAGGCACCCCAGGACGCCTCCCCGCCGCCGAAGAAGCGCGCGGGGCGGGACCTGCGGGCCGCCATAGGGGTCGGCGTCGGCCTCGGAGCGGTGATCTTCGCCTCGCTCTTCATCGTGAAGGCCGTGTTCGTCGGCGTCATCGTCGTCGCGGTCGTCGTCGGTCTGTGGGAGCTCACCTCCCGGCTCCAGGAGAAGAAGGGCATCAAGGCGCCCCTCGTACCGCTCGCGGTCGGTGGCGCCGCCATGGTCATCGCCGGATACGTCCGGGGGGCCGAGGGCGCCTGGGTGGCGATGGCGCTGACCGCCCTGGCGGTGCTGGTCTGGCGCATGACCGAGCCGCCGGAGGACTACCTCAAGGACGTCACGGCGGGCGTCTTCGCCGCCTTCTACGTGCCCTTCCTCGCCACCTTCGTGGCGATGCTGCTCACCGCCGAGGACGGCCCCCAGCGGGTCGTGACCTTCCTGCTGCTGACCGTGGTCAGCGACACCGGGGCCTATGCGGTGGGCTGGCGCTTCGGCAAGACGAAGCTCGCCCCGCGCATCAGCCCCGGCAAGACGCGCGAGGGGCTGGTCGGCGCGGTGGCGTTCGCGATGGCGGCCGGCGCGCTGTGCATGGAGTTCCTCATCGACGGCGGCGTCTGGTGGCAGGGACTGCTGCTGGGCCTGGCCGTCGCCGTCAGCGCCACGCTGGGCGATCTGGGTGAGTCCATGATCAAGCGCGACCTGGGGATCAAGGACATGGGCACGCTGCTGCCCGGGCACGGCGGCATCATGGACCGGCTCGACTCGCTGCTGCCGACCGCGCCGGTGGTGTGGCTGCTGCTCGCCGCGTTCGTCGGCACCGGCTGATATCGGCTCCCGGGCGTCCCGGCCTGCGGGCGGTTCACCAGGAAAGCCCCCGCTGAGCTGGGGCGACGTACACGCGAACGCCTCGGGTGGGTCCGGGCGGTTACTCTTGGAAGGCGCGCTGCTTCTGCGGCGCGCCTTTCGTCTTACAAGGAGTACCCGCCATGGCCCGCCCCGTTCCGGGAGAGCTCACTTTCGTCGCCCCTCGCGGAGCGAAGAAGCCGCCCCGGCACCTCGCCGACATGACCCCGGCCGAACGCCGCGAGGCGGTCGCCGCGATCGGCGAGAAGCCGTTCCGGGCCAAGCAGCTCTCACAGCACTACTTCGCGCGCTACGCCCACGACCCCGCCGAGTGGACCGACATCCCGGCCGGCTCGCGGGAGAAGCTCCAGCAGGAACTGCTGCCCGACCTGATGAGCGTCGTGCGGCACATCTCGTGCGACGACGACACCACCCGCAAGACGCTGTGGAAGCTGCACGACGGCACCCTCGTCGAGTCGGTGCTGATGCGCTACCCCGACCGGGTCACCATGTGCATCTCCTCCCAGGCCGGCTGCGGGATGAACTGCCCGTTCTGCGCCACGGGCCAGGCCGGGCTCGACCGGAACCTGTCGACCGCCGAGATCGTGCACCAGATCGTCGACGGCATGCGCGCCCTGCGCGACGGCGAGGTCCCCGGAGGCCCGGCCCGGCTGTCGAACATCGTCTTCATGGGCATGGGCGAGCCGCTGGCCAACTACAACCGCGTCGTCGGCGCCATCCGCCGCCTGACCGACCCGGAGCCCGACGGCCTGGGCCTGTCGCAGCGCGGGATCACCGTCTCCACCGTCGGCCTGGTCCCGGCCATGCTGCGCTTCGCCGACGAGGGCTTCAAGTGCCGCCTCGCCGTCTCGCTGCACGCCCCCGACGACGAGCTGCGCGACACCCTGGTGCCGGTGAACACGCGCTGGAAGGTGCGCGAGGTACTGGACGCGGCCTGGGAGTACGCGGAGAAGTCCGGCCGCCGGGTCTCGATCGAGTATGCCCTGATCCGCGACATCAACGACCAGGCCTGGCGCGGTGACCTGCTCGGCAGGCTGCTCAAGGGCAAGCGGGTGCACGTCAACCTCATCCCGCTCAACCCGACGCCCGGCTCGAAGTGGACCGCGTCGCGGCCCGAGGACGAGAAGGCGTTCGTCGAGGCGATCGCCCGGCACGGCGTGCCGGTGACCGTGCGAGACACCCGCGGCCAGGAGATCGACGGCGCGTGCGGGCAGCTCGCCGCGTCCGAGCGGTAGCCTGCGCACGTCCGCGGCCTCTCCTGGGGGCCGAACCGGCCACGGGGTACCCTGTGGCCGAACCAATTGCATATTCCGACAGGGGAGCGCCACAGCGCTGAGAGTGCGGTAACCGTCATCCGCAGACCCTCTGAACCTCGCCCCGGTCATTCGGGGTAGGAAGTTCGGTCATTCACTCAAGCTGTTGCGCCCTGCCCGGCGACCGCTCCACCGAGCGCCGGGCAGGGCCGCGTCTTCTCCTGGACATCCCAGGAGGAATTCACCAGTGAGCACCACCAAGAAGTTCGCGGGCGCCCTGCTCGTGACGGCGCTGGGCGTCACCACGCTCGGCGCCTGCGGCGACGGCAAGGGCGAGCCCGCGGCGGGCGCGAGCGGCGCGCCGAAGTCCAAGACCGTCACCCTCGTCTCCCACGACTCCTTCGCCGTGAGCGAGCCGGTCCTCAAGGAGTTCGAGCAGCAGAGCGGCTACACCGTCAAGGTGCTCAAGTCCGGCGACGCCGGCGCCGCCCTCAACCAGGAGATCCTCACCAAGGGCTCGCCCCGCGGCGACGTCTTCTTCGGCGTGGACAACACGCTGCTCTCCCGCGCCCTCGACAACGGCATCTTCACCCCCTACGAGGCCAAGGGTCTCACCGAGGTCAAGCCCGGGTTCGTGCTGGACGGGCAGCACCGGGTCACCCCGGTGGACTCCGGCGACATCTGCGTCAACTACGACAAGCAGTACTTCGCGGACAAGAAGCTCGCCCCGCCGCAGACGCTGGACGACCTGATCAAGCCCGAGTACAAGAACCTGCTGGTCACCGAGAACGCCGCGACCTCCTCGCCGGGCCTCGGCTTCCTCCTCGCCTCCGTCGGCAAGTACGGCGACGAGGGCTGGAAGGACTACTGGAGCAAGCTCAAGGCCAACGGCGTCGAGGTGGTCGACGGCTGGGAGCAGGCCTACAACGAGCGGTTCTCCGGCTCCGCCGGCGGCAAGAAGGCCAAGGGCGACCGTCCGCTGGTCGTCTCCTACGCCTCCAGCCCGCCGGTCGAGGTCCTGTACGGCGAGCCGCAGCCGGCCGAGGCGCCCACGGGCGTCTCCACCGGCACCTGCTTCCGCCAGGTCGAGTTCGCGGGCCTGCTCAAGGGAGCGAAGAACGAGGCGGGCGGCAAGGCGCTCCTCGACTTCCTGCTGAGCAAGAAGTTCCAGGAGGACATGCCGCTCCAGATGTTCGTGAACCCGGTGGTCAAGGACGCCAAGCTGCCGGAACTGTTCACGAAGCACGGCGTGGTGATCGACAAGCCGGAGAACGTCGCGCCGGACACCATCGCCAAGAACCGTGACCAGTGGGTCAAGGCATGGTCCTCGCTCGTCGTGAAGTAGTACGCGACACCCCGGGAGAGGGCGTGCGGGCCACGGTCGTCAGGCTCGCCCTGATGGCCGTCCCGCTCGTCTTCTTCGGGCTGTTCTTCGCCTACCCCGTCGCCGCGATCGTCGGCCGCGGGCTCAAGACGGACGCCGGCTGGCAGTTCGGCCGCATCGGCGAGGTGCTCGCCCGGCCGGACATCGCCGACGTGCTGTGGTTCACGACCTGGCAGGCGCTCGCCTCGACGGGTCTCACGCTGCTGATCGCGCTCCCCGGCGCGTACGCCTTCGCGCGCTTCGACTTCCCGGGCAAGGGGCTGCTGCGGGCAGTGGTCACCGTGCCGTTCGTGCTGCCGACCGTGGTGGTCGGCACGGCCTTCCTCGCGCTGGTCGGCCGGAACGGACTCCTCGACGAACTGTGGGGGATCCGGCTCGACACCACCGTCTGGGCGATCCTGCTCGCGCACGTCTTCTTCAACTACGCCGTCGTCGTGCGGACGGTCGGCGGGCTGTGGGCGCAGCTCGACCCGCGGCAGGAGGAGGCCGCGCGGGTGCTGGGCGCCGGGCGGTTCGCGGCGTGGCGCAGGGTCACGCTGCCCGCGCTGGCCCCGGCGGTGGCCGCGGCGGCGCTGATGGTGTTCCTGTTCACCTTCTCCTCCTTCGGCGTGGTGCAGATCCTGGGCGGTCCCTCGTACTCGACGCTGGAGGTGGAGGTGTACCGGCAGACCGCACAGCTGCTGGACCTGCCGACCGCCGCCGTGCTGACCATGGTCCAGTTCGCCGCGATGGGGCTGGTCCTGGCCGTGCACGCCCGGACCGTGCGCCGCCGGGAGAGGGCGCTGCGGCTGGTGGACCCCGGCCGGACCGCGCACCGGCCGCACGGCCCGGGCGAGCGGGCGCTGCTGGGCGGGGTGCTGCTGACGGTGGCGCTGCTGATCGTGCTCCCGCTCGGCGTGCTGGTGGAGCGCTCCCTCGACGCTCCCGGCGGATACGGGCTCGGTTTCTACCGGGCACTGGAGGAGGCCGGCTCCGGGACGTTCCTGGTGCCGCCGCTGGAGTCGATCGGCAACTCGCTGGAGTACGCGCTGGCCGCGACGGCCATCGCGCTGGTGATCGGGGGGCTCGCCGCGGGAGCGCTCACCCGGCGCGCGGGGCGGTTCGTGCGCGGGTTCGACGCGTTGCTGATGCTGCCGCTCGGGGTGTCGGCGGTGACGGTGGGCTTCGGCTTCCTGATCACCCTGGACGAGCCGCCGCTGGATCTGCGGACCTCGTGGATCCTGGTACCGCTCGCGCAGGCGCTGGTGGGCGTCCCGTTCGTCGTACGGACCATGCTGCCGGTGCTGCGCGCGGTGGACGGGCGGCTGCGGGAGGCGGCCGCGGTGCTCGGCGCGTCGCCGTGGCGCGCGTGGCGGGAGGTGGACCTGCCGCTGGTGCGGCGGGCGCTGCTGATCGCGGCCGGGTTCGCCTTCGCCGTGTCGCTGGGGGAGTTCGGGGCGACCGTGTTCATCGCGCGGCCCGACCGGCCGACGCTGCCGGTGGCCGTGGCGCGGCTGCTGGGGCGGGCGGGGGAGATGAACTACGGGCAGGCCATGGCCCTGAGCACGATTTTGATGCTGGTGTGCGCGGTGTCCCTGCTGGTGCTGGAGCGACTGCGGCCCGACAAGACCTCGGGAGAGTTCTGATGACGTTGCTTCGGCTGGAGGGGGTGTCGGTCCGCTTCGGCGGGCGGGCCGCCGTGGACGGCGTCGACCTGGAGGTCGCCGAGCACGAGACCGTGTGCGTACTGGGGCCGAGTGGCAGCGGCAAGTCCACGCTGCTGCGGGTGGTGGCCGGGCTCCAGCCGGTGTCCGGGGGGCGGGTGCTGCTGGACGGCGCGGACCAGGCCGGGGTGCCGGTGCACCGTCGGGGGGTGGGCCTGATGTTCCAGGACCACCAGCTGTTCCCGCACCGGGACGTGGGCGGAAACGTGGGGTTCGGGCTGCGGATGCGGGGCGCGGGGCGGGGCGCCGGGCCGGGTTCCCACGGGGACCGCGTCGCGGAGTTGCTGGAGCTGGTCGGGCTGCCCGGCGCGCAGGGCCGGGCGGTGGCCTCGCTGTCGGGGGGCGAGCAGCAGCGGGTGGCGCTGGCCCGGGCGCTGGCGCCGTCCCCGCGGCTGCTGATGCTGGACGAGCCGCTGGGGCAGCTGGACCGCGGGCTGCGGGAGCGGCTGGTGGTCGAGCTGCGGGGGCTGTTCGCCCGGCTTGGGACGACCGTGCTGGCCGTGACCCACGACCAGGGCGAGGCCTTCGCGCTGGCCGACCGGGTGGTGGTGATGCGGGACGGGCGGATCGCACAGGCCGGGACCCCGCTGGAGGTCTGGCAGCGGCCGGCCTCGGAATTCGTGGCGCGGTTCCTGGGCTTCGAGAACGTGGTGCCGGCGGTGGTCGCGGGCGGGGTCGCGGACACCGAGTGGGGCAAGATCCCGGTGCCGGCCGGAGCGCCGGAGGGACCGCAGCGGGTGCTGGTCCGGCCCGCCGGGGTGACCCTGGGTGCGGACGGGCTCCGCTGCGAGGTGCTGTCCCGCACCTTCCGGGGGACGCACGTCGCGCTGTTGCTGCGTCCGGAGGCGGGGCCGGTGCTGGAGGCGGAGTGCGGGCTGGCGGGGGCGCCGGGGGTGGGGGACCGGGTCGCGGTGTCCTTCACGCCGTCGGAGGTGGTCGTCCTGCCGGTGGCGTAGCCGCTGCGCGGCGCCTGTCCCCGCCCCGCCCTTCTCCCGTTCACCGGGCGCGGTCCCGGCCCCGGTCCTCAATCGCCGGACGGGCTGAAGGGACGCGGGGCGGACCTGGGGCGCCGGACGGGCACTCGGGCCCCGGACCGGAAACCCGGCGGGGTGGGGTGCAAGCGGGGCGCGGTGCGGGGCCGGTCCTCGAACGCCGGATGGCTGCACCGACGGGGGGCCCAGCCCTGGTCCTCGAACGCTGGGCGGGTCGAGCGGATGCGGGTGCCGGCGGGGGCCGGCCCCCGGACGCCGGCCGGTGTGAACGGCCCCGGAGCCCGGACCGGTCCTTGCTACCCGGGCGGGCAGGACCGACCCGGGCCCGGAGCCGGTCCTCGAATGCCGGACGGGTTGGGCGGATGCGGGGCGGAGGCCTGGTCCGCGAACGCCGGGCGGCCTGGACCGACTCGGGGCGCGGACCTGGGGCGCCGGACGGGTGGGGCGGCTCCGGGTGGGGGCCCGGGGCGCGTTTCAGACCGCGGTCGGGACGGGTTCCTCGGCGGCGGGTTGGGGGGCGTCGTGGTTGCCGTACCAGGCCACCGCCACCGCGCCCGTCACTGCCAGGACGAAGCCCAGGGCCGCCAGCCAGGCGAGGCCCGGGCGGGACGCGTCGCCCAGCCAGAGCACACCGATCGCGCCGGGCAGCACGGTCTCGCCGACCACCAGCGCGGCCGTGGCCCCGTTCACCGAACCGATCTGCAGCGCGACCGTGTGCAGGTACATGCCGCCGACGCCCGCCAGCACGATCGCGTACAGGGCCGGGTCGCCGAGGAGGCCGCCGATCGAGAACGGCTCGATCCCGTCGAGGATCCGTACGCCGACGCCCAGCGCGCCGAAGGCCAGGCCCGACAGCAGGCCCGCGAGGATCGCGGCCCGCGCGCCGAGGAGGCGTACGGCCACCGTGCCGCCCACGATGATCAGCAGGGTGACCGCCAGCAGCCACCAGTGCGTGGGCATCGCCGCGTGATGGCCGCCTTCGTGGCCCGCGGCCGTCGCCAGCAGCACCAGCGCCGCGCACACGACCCCGATGGAGGTCCACTCCTTGCGCGAGAGCCGGATGCCCAGCAGCCTCACGCTCAGCACCGCGGTGATCACCAGGTTGGCGCTGATCACCGTCTGGGACAGGAACAGCGGAAGCAGGCGCGCCGCGAGCGCGCCCAGCCCGAACCCCACGAAGTCCAGGACGGTACCGAGGATGAACTCCCAGGTCATCGCCGCTTTCGCGGTCGAGGACAGGTTGGGGCCCCCGTGCGCGGTCACCCCGGAGGCCGCCGCCGACGAGCGGGCCGCCCGCCGGGAACCCACGGCTTGCAGGACGGAGCCCGTGCCGTAGCAGATGGACGCCGCGATGGCGGTCAGCAGTCCTATGAGCACCCGGGGGCTCCGTTCACGTCTGGCAGATTTTGCGGTGTGATTACCTAAGGCAGACGAGGATACGGGCCGGGAAGTTGCCTTCGCCGGTCAGCTCATCGCGGCGAGCGCCGCGGGGACCTCCGCCACCGAGTCGACCAGGGCGATCCGCGACTCCATGGCGCGGCCGCGCGCCAGCGCCCGCAGCAGCGGCCAGGCGGGCAGCTGCTCGGTCCAGTGCCGGCGGTCGACCAGGACCATCGGCGTCGGCTCGCCCCGCGAGGCGTAGTAGTTCGGCGTCGCGTTGTCGAAGATCTCCTGCACCGTACCGGCCGCTCCCGGCAGGAACACCACGCCCGCGTTCGAGCGCGCGAGCAGCCCGTCCTCGCGGGTGGCGTTCGCGAAGTACTTGGCGATGTGGCCGGCGAAGGCGTTCGGCGGCTCGTGCCCGTAGAACCAGGTCGGGATCCCCACCGAGTCACCGCCCGCGGGCCACAGCTCCCGCACGGCGAAGGCGGCCCGCGCCCAGTCGGACACCGACGGCACGAAGGACGGCGCCTTGGCCAGCAGCTCCAGGGCCTGCGGGAGCATCCCGTCCGGGGCGGGGGCGAGGTAGGCGCCGAGGTTGGCCGCTTCCATCGCGCCCGGTCCGCCGCCGGTGGCCACGGTCAGCCCGGACCGGGCCAGCGTGCGGCCGAGCTCGGCCGCGCCCCGGTAGTCCGCGGCGCCGCGTGCCATGGCGTGACCGCCCATCACGCCGACCACCCGGGCGCCGGCGAGGTGCTCGTCGAGGGCGTCGGAGATCGCGTCGTCGTGGACGGAGCGGAGCATCGAGGACAGGACGTCGCCGTCCGACATGGTCTCCTGGAACCAGGCGTAGGCCAGCGCGTCCGGCGTCGCCTCGTAGCCCTGCGGCAGCCCGGCGAACAGCTCGTCGGCCGTGTAGAGCAGGCCCCGGTACGGGTTGAACGGCAGGTCCGGTACCGGCGGGAAGACCAGCGCGCCGTCGGCGCGCACCTTGGCCGCGGCGTCGGGTTCCATCGCGCAGCCCAGGAAGACGGTCGCCGAGGTGTCGGCGGACAGCAGGGCGAAGGTCCGCTCCAGCAGGTTGACCGACTGGATGCGGTAGCCGCCCAGCGAGCCCCGGGCGACGGCCTGGTCGAATTCGGCGAGCGTCTCGATCTCGATGTCTGCGTTGACCATTCGGCCCACCCTAAGGGCAGCCCGGGTCAGCGGGTCAGCGCGAGCGACGTCAGTTGTGCCACACCCCAGCTGAGCGGTACGCACACCACCACCAGCGCGGAAGCCCGCAAAGTGGCGGCAGTGCGCAGTACCGTGCCGGGTGCGCCGAGGGCGGCCAGGGTCTCGCGGGTGGCGGCCCGGGCCTGCCGGGACTCCACCGCCGATGTGAGAAGTGTCGCGGCCGCGCACAGCGCCACGAGCGCCGCGGCGGGCCCGGTCAGAGGACCGAGCGGGACGAAGACGGTGCCCCGCTCGCGCAGGGCCAACGCCGTGAGGGCGGCCGCACCGACCGCGCACAGCACCCCGAGGGGACGGCCCAGCCGGGGGGCTTCCTCCTGGAGCGCCCGCCCGGCGAGCAGGCGGAGCGCGCCCGGGCGGACGGCCAGCACCAGGGTCCCGCAGGCGTACGCCAGGCCCGGACCGGCGAGGGCCAGCCCGAGCGCGATCAGCGCCCACCCGAACGGCAGCGCGGGGCTGCCCTGGCCGGCGTACGCCTGGAGGGCGAGTCCGCACGCGCACACGGCGACCCCCCACGGGACCCCGGTCTGCGGTGCGAGCCCGGTCTGCGCCGGCCGCGGGCGCAGGGCGAGGGCCGTCGCGGCGCAGCCGGCCGCCGGGACCAGGGTCAGCAGGGTCAGCGCGGCCGCCAGGGGGAGCGGTTGCTCGGCGTGCAGGAGTCCGGAGCCGGCCCCGTCGAAGGGCAGCCCCGAGAGTTCGCCCCGCAGGTGGAGGAAGACGGCCAGGGCCAGGGCGCTGCCCAGGGTGCAGGCGACGGCGGTGGAGACGGCCGCGGCCAGGGTGAGCCGTACGGGACCCAGCCCGGCGGCGTCCATCCCCTCGCGGGGGCGGGTCGCGGGGTCGGTCCGGGCCACGGCGACCGCGAACTGGACGGTGGCGGCGAGCGGTACCAGTGCCCACAGCAGCCGAGGGAACGATCCGGCGGGCCGGGCGGTCGCCTCCGCGAGGACGTAGAGCAGCAGGAACCCGGCGCCGGCCGAGGCGGCGGCGACGAGGAGCCGGCGCAGCTGGACCAGCGGGCGGGAGCCGCGGACTAGGCGGAGAGCGAGCACGCGGCCTGGTCCTCCGTGGTCTCGGCGGGACCGGCCGGGGCGGCCGTCCCGGCGGTGCGGCCGTCGAGCAGGGCGAAACGTCGGTCGGCGACGGCCGCGCTCTCCTCGTCGTGGGTGGCGAGCAGCACGGTGATCTCGTGCGAGCGGGCCGCGGTAGTCAGCGTCCGCAGCAGCAGTGCCCGATCGGCGCGGTGCAGCGGGGCCGTCGGCTCGTCGGCGAAGACCACCGCGGGCTCGTTGACGAGGGCCCGCGCCAGGGCGACGCGCTGCGCCTCGGCGCGGGTGAGCGCGCGGGGCCGCTTGCGGGCGAGGGCGGCGATGTCGAGCCGCTCCAGCCATTCGCAGGCGGCGTGCTTGGCGGTGCGGTGCGAGGCGCCCGCGATCAGCAGGGGCAGTGCGGCGTTCTCCCACACCTTGAGCTCGGGCACGAGGTGCGGCTCGGGGCCGATCCAGCCGAAGCGGTCGCGGCGCAGCCGTTCGCGGGCCAGGGCCCCCATGGTGTGGACGGGGACGCTGTTGAACCAGATCTCGCCCTGCTCCGGTTTGAGCGAGCCGGACAGGCAGCGCAGCAGCGTGGTCTTGCCGCTTCCGCGCGGGCCGGTCAGCGCCAGGATCTCGCCCTGGCGGACGCCGACGCAGACGCCGACGAGTCCGGGCGAGCCATCGTGGGAGTGGTGAAGGGACCGTGCCCACAGGACGTCATTGTCGGGCGGGGCATCGTCTGCGGGAGCCACCATGGCGTACACCTCCGTCCGGGGGAACGAAGCGGAGCCCCGTCGGTCACTGGCGCCGCAAGGAGATGTAAAGAGACGAACGGCCCGGATGGTGACAGCACACGGCCCGGACCACCGCGTTCTCACTCGAACGGGGGATCCGGGCCGTGTGGTTCGGACTATTTACTGCCCGGCCGGGGCCGGTGGCAGCGCTGGTCGCCGTCGGCGGTGCGGCCGTCGGCAGCCGCTGGTTACAGCTTGGTCCACGCCTCGGTGAGCACCGAGCGCAGGATGCCTTCGATCTCGTCGAAGGTTCCCTGGTCCGCGATCAGCGGCGGGGCCAGCTGGATGACCGGGTCGCCACGGTCGTCGGCACGGCAGTACAGGCCGTTGTCGAAGAGCGCCTTGGAGAGGAAGCCGTAGAGCACGCGCTCGGTCTCCTCGTCCGTGAAGGACTCCTTGGTGACCTTGTCCTTGACGAGCTCGATGCCGTAGAAGTAGCCGTTGCCGCGGACGTCGCCGACGATCGGCAGGTCGTGCAGCTTCTGCAGCGTCGACAGGAAGGCGCCCTCATTGTCCAGCACGTGCTGGTTGAGGCCTTCCTTGTCGAAGATGTCGAGGTTGGCCAGCGCGACCGCCGAGGAGACCGGGTGGCCGCCGAAGGTGTAGCCGTGCAGGAAGGTGTTGTCACCCTTGTAGAACGGCTCGGCGATGCGGTCCGAGATGATGCAGGCACCGATCGGGGAGTAGCCCGAGGTCATGCCCTTCGCGCAGGTGATCATGTCCGGCACGTAGTCGAACTTGTCACAGGCGAACATCGTGCCGAGGCGGCCGAAGGCGCAGATCGTCTCGTCGGAGACGAGCAGCACGTCGTACTCGTCGCAGATCTCGCGGACCCGCTGGAAGTACCCGGGCGGCGGCGGGAAGCAGCCACCGGCGTTCTGCACCGGCTCCAGGAAGACGGCGGCGACGGTGTCGGCGCCCTCGAACAGGATCTCCTGCTCGATCTGGTCGGCGCACCAGCGACCGAAGGCCTCGGGGTCGTCGCCGTAGATCGGGGCGCGGTAGATGTTGGTGTTCGGCACCTTGTGCGCGCCGGGGACCAGCGGCTCGAAGGGGGCCTTGAGGGCCGGGAGGCCGGTGATGGACAGGGCGCCCTGCGGGGTGCCGTGGTAGGCGACCGCACGCGAGATGACCTTGTACTTGGTGTGCTTGCCCTGCAGCTTGAAGTACTGCTTGGCGAGCTTCCACGCGGTCTCGACGGCCTCGCCGCCACCGGTGGTGAAGAAGACCTTGTTCAGGTCGCCGGGTGCGTAGCCGGCGAGGCGCTCGGCGAGCTCGACGGCCTGCGGGTGTGCGTACGACCAGATGGGGAAGAACGCGAGCTTCTGCGCCTGGTTGTAGGCGACCTCGGCCAGTTCCTTGCGGCCGTGACCGGCGTTGACCACGAACAGTCCGGCGAGACCGTCCAGGTAGCGCTTGCCCTTGTCGTCGAAGATGTAAGTGCCCTCACCCCGCACGATGGTGGGGACGGGGGAGTTCTCGTACGACGACATGCGGGTGAAGTGCATCCACAGGTGGTCGTACGCGGTCTTGGAGAGGTCTTGGCTCACGGGCTATCGAGTTCCCCACATGTAGGTCTGCTTCTTCAGCTTCAAGTAAACGAAGCTTTCGGTTGATCGCACGCCGGGGAGCGCGCGGATCTTCTTGTTGATCGTCTCCAGCAGGTGGTCGTCGTCCTCGCAGACGATCTCCACCATCAGGTCGAAGGAGCCCGCGGTCATCACCACGTACTCGCATTCGGCCATCGCGGTCAGCGCGTCGGCCACCGGGTCGAGGTCTCCCTCGACGTTGATGCCGACCATGGCCTGGCGTCGCAGGCCCACGGTGAGCGGGTCGGTGACGGCGACGATCTGCATGACGCCCTGGTCGAGGAGCTTCTGTACGCGCTGGCGTACCGCTGCCTCCGACAGGCCCACGGCCTTGCCGATCGCCGCGTAGGGACGGCGTCCGTCCTCTTGCAGTTGCTCGATGATCGCCAGGGACACAGCATCGACCGAAGGGGACGGTTGTCTGTTCCTGGAATCTGCGCTTCGACTGACCACGACCTCACTGTGCACGAGGAGTCGTCGGTTCCGCAACCCGTAACCGATGAAATTCGTTGTCTTGACTCTTCGATTGCACGGATTTCGCAGCTCGTGGCATCCGGCCCTGTCGAAAGCGTCAGCGGACGAGATAGGCTGGGGCTTCGTCTCAATCGTTGGACATGTGATCAGGAGAGTGGCTGTAGTGACCACCGAACTGCGTCGTCTGCGCAACTACATCGGCGGAGAGTTCAAGGACGCCGCCGACGGCCGGACCACCGATGTGGTCAACCCCGCCACCGGCGAGGTGTACGCCACCGCCCCGCTCTCCGGCCAGGCCGATGTGGACGCGGCCATGGCGGCCGCGGCCGCCGCCTTCCCGGGCTGGCGCGACACCACTCCCTCCGAGCGGCAGAAGGCCCTGCTCAAGATCGCGGACGCCTTCGAGGCGCGCGCGGAGGAGCTGGTGGCCGCCGAGTCGGAGAACACCGGCAAGCCGCTGGGCCTGACGGCCAGCGAGGAGCTGCCGCCGATGGTGGACCAGATCCGCTTCTTCGCGGGCGCCGCGCGCCTGCTGGAGGGCCGCTCCGCCGGTGAGTACATGGACGGGATGACCTCGATCATCCGCCGTGAGCCGGTCGGTGTGTGCGCCCAGGTCGCGCCGTGGAACTACCCGATGATGATGGCCGTGTGGAAGTTCGCGCCGGCCATCGCCGCGGGCAACACCGTGGTGCTCAAGCCCTCGGACACCACCCCGGCCTCCACCGTCCTGATGGCCGAGATCATCGACTCGATCCTGCCCAAGGGCGTCTTCAACGTCGTCTGCGGCGACCGCGAGACCGGCAAGGCCATGGTCGAGCACTCGACCCCGGCGATGGCCTCCATCACCGGCTCGGTGCGCGCGGGCATGCAGGTCGCCGAGAGCGCCTCGAAGGACGTCAAGCGCGTCCACCTGGAGCTCGGCGGCAAGGCCCCCGTCGTGGTCTTCGAGGACGCCGACCTCGCCAAGGCCGTCGAGGACATCGCGGTCGCCGGCTACTTCAACGCCGGCCAGGACTGCACCGCCGCCACCCGCGTGCTCGTGCACGAGTCCATCCACGACGAGTTCGTGGCCGCGCTCGCCAAGGCCGCCACCGACACCAAGACCGGTCAGCCGGACGACGAGGACGTGCTGTACGGCCCGCTGAACAACCCGAACCAGCTGAGGCAGGTCGCGGGCTTCATCGAGCGCCTCCCCGCCCACGCCAAGGTCGAGGCGGGCGGCCACCAGGTCGGCGACAAGGGCTACTTCTACGCCCCGACCGTGGTCTCCGGCCTCAAGCAGGACGACGAGATCATCCAGAACGAGGTCTTCGGTCCCGTCATCACGGTGCAGTCGTTCACGGACGAGGCTCAGGCCCTGCAGTACGCGAACGGCGTCGAGTTCGCGCTCGCCTCCTCCGTGTGGACCAAGGACCACGGCCGCGCGATGCGGATGTCCAAGAACCTCGACTTCGGCTGCGTGTGGATCAACACCCACATCC
Source organism: Streptomyces sp. NPDC051578 (assembly GCF_044454045.1). Lineage (NCBI taxonomy): Bacteria > Bacillati > Actinomycetota > Actinomycetes > Kitasatosporales > Streptomycetaceae > Streptomyces > Streptomyces sp. NPDC051578. The sequence goes on along the minus strand of NZ_JBITDH010000001.1, from coordinate 1,171,025 downwards.
CGCTCGTCGCCGAGATGCCCCACGGCGGCTTCAAGAAGTCCGGCTACGGCAAGGACCTCTCCGCCTACGGCTTCGAGGACTACACGCGCATCAAGCACGTGATGACCTCGCTCGACGCCTGATCCGCGGCGGTGGCGCGGGCGGCCGTCCCGGCGGCCGCCGCGCACTGATCAGCGCAGGACGCTGAGGGGGCGGGCAGTAGACACGTTGTCTATTGTCCGCCCCCTCGCCTTGTCAGAGGCTTTGGCCATGCCTGAACTCCCCTTCTCCCGCCGTGCCGCGCTGCGCGGCATCGGCGCCGCGGGCCTGCTGGCCGCCCTCAGCGGCTGCGGGGTGCCCGCCGCCTACGTCCCCGAGGACCGCCGGGAGGGCCCGGACCGCTCCGCCGGTGAGCGCCGCCTCGCCTTCTCCAACTGGCCGCTGTACATCGACACCGACGACGAGGACGAACAGCGCCGTCCGACCCTGGACGCCTTCTCCGAGAAGACCGGCATCGAGGTCCGGTACACGGAGGAGATCAACGACAACGACGAGTTCTTCGGCAAGATCAGCCCGGCCCTGATGAACCACCAGCAGACCGGCCACGACCTGGTGGTGGTCAGCGACTGGATGGCGGCCCGCTTCGTCCGCCTGGGCTGGGCGCAGAAGATGGACCGCTCGGCGCAACCGAACGTGGCCAAGTACCTCGACCCGCAGCTGCGTTCCCCCGCGTTCGACGATGCCCGGCTGCACACCGTGCCGTGGCAGTCGGGGATCACCGGCATCGCCTACAACCGCAAGTCGCTGGGCCGGGAGATCAAGTCCGTCAAGGACCTCTGGCAGCCGGACCTGGCGGGCAAGGTGACGCTCTTCTCCGGACTCGACGAGTCCTTCGCCCTGCTGATGCAGGGCAACGGCGTGGACGTCACCCGCTGGACGGAGGGCGACTTCCACCGGATGTGCGACCAGGTCGAGGCCATGGTGAAGAAGAAGCACATCCGCCGCTTCACCGGCAACGACTACACCTCCGACCTCAGCAAGGGCGACGTGCTGGCCTGCCAGGCCTACTCCGGCGACGTCGTGCAGTTGCAGGCCGACAACCCGGACATCGAGTTCGTGGTGCCGGAGGAAGGCGCCGAACTCTGGGCGGAGAGCCTGCTGGTGCCCAACCTGGCCCCCCACAAGGCCAACGCGGAGGCGCTCGTCGACTACTACTACGATCCGGCGGTCGCCGCGGAACTCGCCGCCGCCGTCAACTACGTCTGCCCGGTCCCGGCCGCCCGCGAGGTGCTGGCCGCCTCCGTGGACAAGGAGACCGCCGAACTCGCGGAGAACCCGCTGATCTTCCCGGACGACGAGATGCGCAAGCGGCTCGTCGTGGCCCGGGACATCTCCTCGGCCGAACGGCAGTCCTTCGCCAAGCGCTGGAACGGCATCGTCGGCCTGTGACCTCGGGGCGCTGATCCCACGTCACGGTCCGGCCACAGAAATGAACATGTTCAGCTTTCTGGCTGAACGTGTTCAGAATGCTGCGTACGCTTCCTCCCATGAGCGAGAGAAGCGCCCTCCAGCGGCGGATCCGTGCCTGGCTGGTCCTGTTCATCATCTGCCTCACCCTCAGCGGGCTCACGGCCTTTCCCCTGGTCAGCGAGCTCCATTGGGCGAACTCCGTGCTGTCCCACGAGTGGCTGCGGCGGGTGGGCGACGGACTGGACCAGGCCGACGCGCAGTACCCCTTCCTCCTCTACGGCACCGACTGGCTCGCCTTCGCCCACCTGGTGATCGCCGTCTTCTTCTACGGGGTCCACCGCGACCCGGTGCGCAACGTCTGGATCGTGGAGGCCGGCATGATCGCCTGCGCCGGGGTGATTCCCCTGGCGCTGATCTGCGGGCCCGTCCGGGGCATCCCCTTCGGGTGGAGCGTCATCGACATGTCGTTCGGAGTCTTCGGGATCATCCCGCTGCTGGCCCTGCGCCGCCTGATCAAGCGACTCGAAGCGATGCCCGCGGACCACCCGTAGGAGGCGGCCCGCCCGGTCCGCTTCCCCCCCCCGGGGCGCATCAGCGCCCGAACTCGGCCCGTACCGCGGCCAGCGCGTCCACCCGGTTCGTGGTCACGGAGTCCACCCCGGCCAGGAGCAGCGCACGCATCGTCCGCTTCGTATCCGCCGTCCAGGCGGACACCTTCAGCCCGTCCCGGTGCACGGCGTCGGTCAGCTCCCGGCCGACGAGCCCGAACCGGTAGTTGAGCCAGGCCGGCCGCACCGCGTCGATCAGCACCCGGCGCGGCGGGGACAGCGTCGTCCAGGTCAGGGCGATCTCCGCCTCCGGATCGGCGGCGCGGACGGCCAGCATCGAGTTCGGGCCCGCGCAGTAGTACGTGCGCTCGCGCGCACCGCAGGCGCGGACCTCGTCCACGACCGCCCGTACGGATTCCGGCGTGGCGCCCGGCAGGTCCAGCATCAGCCGGCCGGATCCCGCCACCGCGAGCGCCTCCCGCAGGGCCGGGACCCCGCCCTGCGTCAGCTCCCTGAGCTGCGCGGCGGTGACGGCGTCGAGCCGTACGTCGTGGCCCCACAGCCGCTGGAGCGTCTCGTCGTGGAGCAGGACGGGGACCCCGTCGCGGGTCAGCCGTACGTCGACCTCCACCGCGTCCGCCCCGCGGGCGAAGGCGGAGCGGATCGAGTCGAGGGTGTTCTCACGGGCTCGGTAGGGATCGCCGCGGTGGCCGACGGCAGTCAGGGTGCGCATGGCCCCCATTCTGCTGGGGCGTCAGGAAGCCAGCCACGCCTCGGTGTACGTGTCGATCTCCGCGATGAGCTTCGCCTTGCCCGCCGGGTCCAGGAAGGAGGCCTCGACGGCGTTCTTCGCGAGCAGGGCGAGCCCGCGCTCGTCGAGGTCGAGGAGCCGGGCGGCGACCGCGTACTCGTTGTTGAGGTCGGTGCCGAACATCGGCGGGTCGTCGCTGTTGATGGTGACGAGCACTCCGGCCTGCACCATCTCCTTGATCGGGTGCAGATCGAGGTCCGTGACGGCGCGCGTGGCGATGTTCGAGGTCGGGCACACCTCCAGCGCGATGCGGTGCTCGGCGAGGTAGGCGAGCAGCGCCGGGTCCTGGGTGGCACTGGTGCCGTGGCCGATGCGCTGCGCGCCCAGCTCGTTGATGGCGTCCCAGATCGTCTCCGGGCCGGTGGTCTCGCCGGCGTGCGGGACGCTGTGCAGTCCGGCCGCCCGGGCGCGGTCGAAGTAAGGCTTGAACTGCGGGCGCGGCACGCCGATCTCGGGACCGCCGAGGCCGAAGGAGACCAGGCCCTCGGGGCGCAGGTCCACGGCGAGCCGCGCGGTCTCGGCGGCGGCCTCCAGGCCGGCCTCGCCGGGGATGTCGAAGCACCAGCGCAGGACGACGCCGAGCTCGGCCTCGGCCGCCTTGCGGGCGTCCTCGATGGCCGCCATGAAGGCGTCCTCGTCGATGCCGCGGCGGGTGGAGGAGTAGGGGGTGATGGTCAGCTCGGCGTAGCGGATGTTCTGCCGGGCCATGTCGCGGGCAACCTCGAAGGTGAGCGTGCGCACGTCGTCGGGGGTGCGGACGAGGTCGACGACCGAGAGGTAGACCTCGATGAAGTGGGCGAAGTCGGTGAAGGTGAAGTAGTCGACGAGGGCCTCGGGGTCGGTGGGGACCTTCGAGTCGGGGTGGCGGGAGGCGAGTTCGGCCACGATGCGGGGGGAGGCGGAGCCCACGTGGTGGACGTGCAGTTCGGCCTTGGGGAGCCCCGCGATGAAGGGGTGCAGGTCGGGCATGGAGGCCTCCGGGAGGACACGGGTGCGGGCAGGTCGGCTTCATCGTAGGCAGGCCCGGGCGGTGTCCGTGCCGGCGCATAGCATGGCTGTACGAGAGGGGGGCGCCGGATGACCGAACAGCAGAGCCCTGAGCCGAGTGACCCGTGGGCGGCGCCGCCGCCCGAGGGGCGACCGGGGGACGCGCCGGGCGGCCGGGGTGTACACCAGCACCCGACGGTGTCGCAGATGCCGGGGGAGGGGGCAACGTCCCCGGCGTACGGCTACCCGGCACAGCCGGCCCCCGGCGGTTACGCCTACCCGGGCCCGCCGGCGCCGCCGACTCAGCCCGGGTACCCGACTCAGCCCGGGTACCCGACTCAGCCGGGGTACGCGCCTCCCGGGTACCCCGGATACGCGCCGCCCGGCTATCCCGGCTACACCGGCTACCCCCACCCCCGGCCGAGCAACGGCTTCGGGATCACCGCGCTGGTCCTCGGAGTGCTGGCGATCGTCGCGTGCCCCACCATGATCGGATCCGTGATGTTCGGCATCACGGCGGTCGTGTTCGGTGCGCTGGGCCGGGGCAAGGCCCGCCGCGGTGAGGCCGACAACGGCGGCGTGGCCCTGGCCGGCCTCATCTGCGGCGCGGTGGGCATCGTGATCGGCGCCGCCCTCACGCTGCTCCTCGTGTTCAGCCCGGGTCCGTTCTTCGCCCCCGGTTCCGGGGACGGGGACTACCACGGCCCGTCGTCGGACTCCCGGGTGCAGGAGAAGATATGACGGCACCGACAGGCCGTTGAGGCGGTCGGCGCGACCGGCGGCGACCGGGTCCCCGGGCCGCCGGCGCGTCAGGGTCACACCGGCGACGGCATGAGCAGGGTCGGGACCATGACCTCGTCGCTCTCCGCCGTGCCGGCGAAGGCCCTGGTGAGCGGGACCCAGATCAGGCCCACCATGCGGGGGCAGTCGCACTCCAGGTCCGGGTCCACGCCGAGCCGGGGCTCGCCGGGGGCCACCTCGACGCGGTAGCAGGACGTCCACCCGGACGGGTAGGGCGCCTCGTGGGCGTATCGCACCGCGAGGGCGCGCAGGCCGGTCTCCTCGGCCACCTCCCGCCGGACCGCGTCCCTCGGGTCCTCCCCGGGCTCCAGGCCGCCGCCCGGCAGGGTCCAGTACTCGGGCCCGTCGTGCCGCCCGGACGGGCCCCGGCCGCGCTCGCGGACCATGAGCAGCAGGCCGTCCCTGATGATCACGGCGGCGACCCGGCGCCGGTCCACCGGCACCGCGCTCACGCCCGGTCCGCCGCCCGCAGCCGGTCCCGGGCGTCCATCAGGGCGAAGCCCAGCAGGTTCAGGCCCCGCCAGCGCGCCGGGTCGCCCACGCGCTCGTCGTCCGCGGCCAGCCCGACGCCCCAGATCCGGTCGAGCGGGCTCGCCTCCACCAGGACCCGGTCGCCGGTCCCCAGCAGGTACGCCCGCAGCGCGGGATCGGAGCCGAACTTGTGCACGCTGCCCTCCACGACCAGCGCGTACCGTTCCCGCTCCCAGGTCCCTTCGTCGAAGCCGCGCACCAGCCGGCCGGCCTTCTTGGCCTCCGCCGCGGTCTTCGCCTCCACCGCGGCGCGCTCCGCCTCGGCGTCCCCGAACAGGCGCGCCTTCCCGGCCATCATCCAGTGCTCCGCCGTGGCGTAGCGGACTTCACCCACAGTGAAGGGCGCGGGCCACCACTGGCTGAGACAGCTCGGTCCGAGGCTCCCGTCGGGCCTCGGGCGGTGGCCCCAGAAAGGCAGGTACTTCACCCGCTCACCCCGGCTGACCAGGCCGATCAATGTGTCGATCTTCTCCATGCACGCGAGTCTGGCAGTCGCCACTGACACTTCGTACGGGATTTCGGGTGTGCCTCGACACATGGTCGACCGATTCCGTCGCGTAATCAAAAGGCAACAACGGAATCACTTGGCCGAGAGGTGCACCTCTGTCAGGATCGGCACTCAATTCGGGTCCACCCGAACTGTAGCTACGGAGAGCGTGAGAGCGTGATGGGCAACCGCTTCCAGGTCAAGGAACGCTTCGCAGAGGGCGCGCAGTACATCGACGGCCGGCTCCGGCCCGGTACCTCAGGACGGTCGCACACCGTCGTTGACCCCGCCACCGGCGCCGACGTGCTCACCTACGAGCTCGCGGGCCCTGCGGACGTCGACGAGGCGGTCGCCGCCGCGAAGCGGGCCTTCCCCGCCTGGTCCGCCGCCACCCCCGGCGAGCGCTCGGACGCGCTCCACCGGCTGGCCGCCGTGCTGGCGGAGCAGGCCGACGACTTCGCGTACGCGGAATCCCTCCAGTGCGGCAAGCCGGTCAAGCTGTCCACGGAGTTCGACGTACCGGGGACCATCGACAACACCGCCTTCTTCGCGGGCGCCGCACGCCACCTCCAGGGACAGGCCGCCGGTGAGTACTCGGGTGACCACACCTCCTACGTGCGCCGCGAGGCCATCGGCGTCGTCGGCTCGATCGCCCCCTGGAACTACCCGCTCCAGATGGCGGCCTGGAAGATCCTCCCGGCGATCGCCGCGGGCAACACGATCGTGCTCAAGCCCGCCGAACTCACGCCGCTGACCTCGCTGATGTTCGCTCAGGCGGCGAAGGAGGCCGGCCTGCCGGACGGCGTGATCAACATCGTCACCGGCGCGGGCCGGGACGCGGGCGAGCACCTCGTCGGGCACCCGGACGTGGTGATGACCTCCTTCACCGGCTCCACCGCCGTCGGCAAGCGCGTCGCCGAGATCGCGACGGCCACCGTCAAGCGCCTCCACTTGGAGCTCGGCGGCAAGGCCCCCTTCCTCGTCTTCGACGACGCCGACCTGGAGGCCGCCGCGCACGGCGCCGTCGCCGCGTCCCTCATCAACACGGGGCAGGACTGCACCGCCGCCACCCGTGCCTACGTCCAGCGGCCCCTGCACGACGCCTTCGTCGCCCGCGTCGCCGAGCTGATGGACACCGTCCGCCTCGGTGACCCCTTCGCGCCGGACACCGACCTCGGCCCGCTCGTCTCCCACGCCCAGCGCGACCGCGTCGCCGGCTTCGTCGAGCGCGCCCGCGCGTACGCGACCGTCGTCACCGGCGGCGAGACCCCGTCGGGCGACCTCGCCGACGGCGCCTACTACCGGCCCACCCTGATCTCGGGCGCCCCGCAGGACAGTGAGGTCGTCCAGTCCGAGATCTTCGGCCCGGTCCTCGTCGTCCTGCCCTTCGACACCGACGACGAGGGCATCGCGCTGGCCAACGACACCCCGTACGGCCTCGCCGCCTCCGCCTGGAGCCGTGACGTCTACCGGGCGGGCCGCGCCACCCGCGAGCTCAAGGCCGGCTGCGTCTGGGTCAACGACCACATTCCGATCATCAGCGAGATGCCGCACGGGGGCTACAAGGCGAGCGGCTTCGGCAAGGACATGAGCGCCTACTCCTTCGAGGAGTACACGCAGGTCAAGCACGTCATGTACGACAACACCGCGGTCGCCGCGAAGGACTGGCACCGCACGATCTTCGGGGACCGATAGCCGAGACCGCCCGACCGAGCGGCACACCACCCGAAAGGGCACAGCGCATGGAGCAGTTCGAGCCCGGCAGCCTCTCGCCGCCGCAACTGGCCGCGATACGACGCAGCCTCACCACCGGCCGCGGCGCCCTCACCCGGCGTTCGCTGCTGCGCGCCTCCGGCATCGGGGCGCTCACGGTCGGCGGCCTGTACGGCCTGACCGGCTGCGGCATCCCGCCCGCCAAGCGGGAAGGCGACGCGGCGACGGCCTCCGACGACCACTCGGCCTCCGAGAAGGAGATCAACTTCTCCAACTGGACCGAGTACATGGACACCAGTGACGACGAGAAGTCCCGGCCCACGCTGGCGGACTTCACCAAGCGCACCGGGATCCAGGTCAAGTACAGCGAGGACATCAACGACAACGTCGAGTTCTTCGGCAAGATCCGCCCGCAGCTGGCGGCCGGCCAGGACACCGGCCGGGACCTGATCGTCGTCACCGACTGGCTCGCGGCACGCATCATCCGGCTCGGCTGGGCACAGAAGCTGGACCCCGCCAACCTCCCGCACGCCTACGCGAACCTGATCCCCCAGTTCCGCAACCCCGACTGGGACCCGGGCCGCGCCCACAGCTACCCCTGGACCGGCATCGACACGGTCATCGCCTACAACGCCAAGGCCACCGAGGGCCGGAAGGTCGACTCCGTCACGCAGCTGCTCGACGACCCGACCCTCAAGGGCCGGGTCGGTTTCCTCACCGAGATGCGCGACACGGTCGGCATGACCCTGCTCGACCAGGGCAAGGACCCGGCGACCTTCACCACCGCGGACTTCGACGGCGCCATCGGCCGCCTCCAGAAGGGCGTCGACACCAAGCAGATCCGCCGCTTCACCGGCAACGACTACACGGCGGACCTCGACAAGGGCGACCTCGCGGCCTGCCTCGCCTGGGCGGGCGACGTCATCCAGCTCCAGGCCGGCAACCCCGACATCAAGTACGCCATCCCGGCCGCCGGATACCTCACCTCCAGCGACAACCTGCTGGTCCCCGCGCACGCCCGGCACAAGACCAACGCCGAGAAGCTCATCGACTACTACTACGAGCCCGCGGTCGCCGCCCAGCTCGCGGCCTTCATCAGCTACGTCTGCCCCGTCGACGGCGTCAAGGAAGACCTCGCCAGGATCAACCCTGCCCTCGCGGACAACGTACTGATCGTCCCGGACAAGGAAATGGCCGCCAAATCGCACGCCTTCCGCTCGCTCACCAGCGAGGAAGAGACGGCGTACGAGGAGAAGTTCACCAAGCTCATCGGCGCCTGACGGGCCCGACCGGCACCCGCGCCCCGCCCTTTTTTGACGACACCACCACCGAAGGCCCAGGCCCATGACTGACAAGACCGCGGGCGGCGATGTCCGCCTCGCCGGGATCAGCAAGCACTACGGCTCCTTCACCGCCGTGCACCCGCTCGATCTGACCATCCCCCAGGGCTCCTTCTTCGCCCTGCTCGGCGCCTCGGGCTGCGGGAAGACGACCACCCTGCGCATGATCGCCGGCCTGGAGGAACCCTCCACGGGCACCGTCAGCCTCGGCGACCGCGAGGTCACCCAGCTGCCCCCGTACAAGCGCCCGGTGAACACCGTCTTCCAGAGCTACGCGCTCTTCCCGCACCTGAACATCTACGAGAACGTCGCCTTCGGACTGCGCCGCCGCGGCATAAAGTCGGTCAAGAAGCAGGTCGACGACATGCTGGAACTGGTCCAGCTCGGCCAGTTCGCCGAACGCAAGCCGCACCAGCTCTCCGGCGGCCAGCAGCAGCGCGTCGCGGTCGCCCGCGCCCTGATCAACCATCCCCAGGTGCTGCTCCTCGACGAGCCGCTCGGCGCCCTCGACCTCAAGCTGCGCCGCCAGATGCAGCTGGAGCTCAAGCGGATCCAGACCGAGGTCGGCATCACCTTCGTCCACGTCACCCACGACCAGGAGGAGGCCATGACGATGGCCGACACCGTCGCGGTGATGAACGGCGGCCGGGTGGAGCAGCTGGGTGCCCCCGCCGAGCTGTACGAGAATCCGAAGACCACCTTCGTGGCCAACTTCCTCGGCACCTCCAACCTCATCGAGGCCGAGGTGCTGGAGTCCGGGTCCGGCGACGTCGTCGTCTCCAGCGCGGGCGCGAAGCTCAGGCTGCCCGCCGCGCGATGTTCGACCACGCCCCGCGCCGGCGGAAAGCTGCTGGTCGGGGTGCGCCCGGAGAAGATCTCCCTGGTCCACGCGGACGAGGAGGACACCGTCGCGGCGGGCCGCAACAAGATCACCGGCACGATCGCCGACTCCTCCTTCATCGGGGTCTCCACCCAGTTCGTCATCGACAGCCCGGTCTGCCCGGAGCTGGAGGTGTACGTCCAGAACGTCGAGCGCGACGCCCGCCTGACCCCCGGAGCCCGGGTGGTCCTGCACTGGAACCCGGACCACACCTTCGGTCTGGACGCGGCCCAGGACATCGACGCCGGCATCGAGACGGTCGAGGAGTCCGCGTGACGGCCGTCGCCGCGCCGCCCGAGGCGGCCACCCCCACCGAACCCCCGGTCCACAAGCCGTCGATGCGCAAGCGGCTGGTCCCGTACTGGCTGCTGCTGCCCGGCATCCTGTGGCTGCTGGTGTTCTTCGTCCTGCCGATGGTCTACCAGGCCTCGACCTCGGTGCAGACCGGCTCCCTCGAAGAGGGCTTCAAGGTCACCTGGCACTTCCAGACCTACTGGGACGCCTTCACCGACTACGTCCCGCAGTTCCTGCGCTCGCTCCTGTACGCCGGCACCGCGACCGTGCTGTGCCTGCTGCTCGGGTACCCGCTCGCGTACCTGATCGCCTTCAAAGCGGGCCGCTGGCGCAACCTCCTGCTGGTGCTGGTCATCGCCCCGTTCTTCACCAGCTTCCTGATCCGCACGCTGGCCTGGAAGACGATCCTGGCCGACGGCGGCCCCGTCGTCGCCGTCCTCGGCAAGGTCGGCTTCCTCGACGTCACGAGCTGGCTCGGCGTCACCGAGGGGAACCGGGTCCTGGCCACGCCGCTCGCGGTGGTCTGCGGTCTGACCTACAACTTCCTCCCCTTCATGATCCTGCCGCTGTACACCTCGCTGGAGCGTATCGACACCCGCCTCCACGAGGCCGCCGGCGACCTGTACGCCCGCCCCGCCACGGTGTTCCGCAAGGTGACCTTCCCGCTCTCGATGCCGGGCGTGGTCTCCGGGACCCTGCTCACCTTCATCCCGGCGAGCGGCGACTACGTCAACGCCGAACTGCTGGGATCGGCGGACACCCGGATGATCGGCAACGTCATCCAGTCGCAGTACCTGCGCATCCTCGACTACCCGACGGCGGCCGCGCTGTCCTTCATCCTCATGGCCATCGTGCTGATCATGGTCACCATCTACATCCGCCGAGCGGGGACGGAGGACCTGGTCTGATGCGTACCCCCATCGCGTGGCTGCGCCGCAACCTCGTCGTGATCGCGGGTCTGGGCACCCTCGCCTACCTGATCCTGCCGAACGTCGTCGTGACGGTGTTCTCCTTCAACAACCCCACCGGGCGCTTCAACTACGCCTGGCAGGAGTTCTCGCTCGACGCCTGGAAGGACCCCTGCGGGGTCGCGGACCTGTGCGGCTCCCTGTCGCTCTCGCTCCAGATCGCCGTGTGGGCCACCATCGGCGCCACCGTCCTCGGCACCGCGATCGCCTTCGCGCTCGTGCGCTACCGCTTCCGGGCGCGCGGCGCGGTCAACTCGCTGATCTTCCTGCCGATGGCGATGCCCGAGATCGTGATGGCCGCCTCGCTGCTGGCCCTCTTCCTCAACATGGGCATCCGGCTCGGCTTCTGGACGATCCTGATCGCCCACGTCATGTTCTGCCTCAGCTTCGTCGTCGCCGCGGTCAAGGCGCGCGTCCTGTCCATGGACCCGCGGCTGGAGGAGGCCGCGCGGGACCTCTACGCGGGACCGGTGCAGACCTTCCTGCGCGTCACGCTGCCGATCGCGGCTCCCGGCATCGCGGCGGGCGCGCTGCTCTCCTTCGCGCTCTCCTTCGACGACTTCATCATCACCAACTTCAACTCGGGCAACACCGTCACCTTCCCCATGTTCGTGTGGGGATCGGCGCAGCGCGGTACGCCCGTCCAGATCAACGTCATCGGCACGGCGATGTTCGTCATCGCGGTGCTGGTGGTCCTCGCCGGTCAGACGATCGGCAACCGCCGCAAGAAGGCACAGCCCAAGTAACTCTGTAGGGAGTTGGAAGACATGGCCCCAGTCGCCATGCGAAGCGTTGCGCAATCCCTTTCCGAAGCACTGCCGGTCTCGTACTGGCTGGACGACCCCGGCAAGCCGGCCGCCGAGCCGGCGCTGACCTCCGACGAGGCCTGCGACCTGCTGGTCATCGGCGGCGGCTACAGCGGCCTGTGGACCGCGCTCATCGCCAAGGAGCGCGATCCCGCCCGGGACGTCGTCCTGATCGAGGGCAAGGAGGCGGGCTGGGCCGCCTCCGGCCGCAACGGCGGCTTCTGCGCCGCCTCCCTCACCCACGGCTTCGCCAACGGCCTGGCCCGCTGGCCCGGCGAGCTGGCGAAGCTGGAGGAGCTGGGCGCCCGCAACCTCGACGAGATCGAGGCGGCCATCGCCCGCTACGGCATCGACTGCGACTTCGAGCGCACCGGCGAGATCGACGTGGCGACCGAGCCCCACCAGGTCGAGGAACTGCGCGAACTGTACGAGCAGGCCCGCAAGCTGGGCCTCGCCGACGGCTCGCGCTGGCTGGACCGCGACGAGGTCCGCGCCGAGGTCGACTCCCCGACCTTCCTCGCCGGACTGTGGGACACCGACGGCGTCGCCATGCTCAACCCGGCGAAGCTGGCCTGGGGCCTCAAGCGGGCCTGCCTCGGCCTCGGCGTGCGGATCTACGAGAACACCCGCGGGCTCTCGCTGACCGCCTCCGGCGCCGGCATGGCCGTACGCACCCCGTACGGGCGGATCTTCGCCCGCCGGGTCGCCCTGGGGACCAACATCTTCCCGTCCCTGGTCAAGCGGATCCGGCCGTTCACCGTCCCCGTCTACGACTACGCGCTGATGACCGAGCCGCTCACCCCCGAGCAGCTCAAGGCCATCGGCTGGGGCAGGCGCCAGGGCCTCGGCGACAGCGCCAACCAGTTCCACTACTTCCGCATCACCCCTCAGAACCGCATCCTGTGGGGCGGGTACGACGCCATCTACCCCTTTAAGGGCAAGCTGGACTCCGAATACGACCACCGCCCCGAGACGTACCTCACGCTCGCGCAGCACTTCTTCACCGCCTTCCCGCAGCTGGAGGGCATCAAGTTCAGCCACGCCTGGGGCGGCGCGATCGACACCTGCTCCCGGTTCTCCGCCTTCTTCGGCACCGCGCACTCCGGCAAGGTGGCCTACGCGGCCGGGTTCACCGGGCTCGGTGTCGGCGCCACCCGCTTCGGCGCGGACGTGATGCTCGACCTGCTGGACGGCGCGCGCACCGAGCGGACCGAGCTGGAGATGGTGAAGTCCAAGCCGATGCCGTTCCCGCCGGAGCCCTTCGCCTGGACCGGCATCGCCCTCACCAAATGGTCGCTGGCACGCGCCGACGCCCGGGGCGGGCGCCGCAACCTCTGGCTCAAGGTGCTCGACCGCTTCGGACTGGGCTTCGACAGCTGAGCGGCCGAGCGGCCGTGCAACTGGGCGGCCGTGCAACTGGGCGGCCGTGCAGCTGAGCGCCCGGGTGGACCGGGGTGCCGGCCGCCGGGCGCGCGCCCGGCGCGGACCGTCACCGCAGCGGTGACCCGGTTCACCACCACGGTGTCGCCGAACCCGCGTCATAGCCGCGCCCGGCCCCGCTCTCCCCAGCGGAGGCCTCGTTCGAGGAGCCTCCACCGAGCTGGAGCGAACGGAGGCCGGGCGATGACGTTCCCGGGGGACAAGAGGGCAGTGCAATGGCTGGTATCGGTGGCGCCGGACCCGGACGCCTGCCGGTGGGAGTGGGAGCGCAACCCCCTCGGGACCGCCCTCCTGCCCGCCGGGCGGCGCTGGGACGTACTGATCACCCCCGGTGCCCTGGGCCGGCCCGCCCTCGACGTACTGACCCGGCTCGTGGAGCGGCCCGGTCCGGTGCTCGGCGACTTCCCCGCCCCCCGGCGGGGCCGCACGGTGATGACCCGGCTCGGCTTCTTCGTACCCCCCGGCACCGCCTCCCGCTGGGTCGGTACGGGAGTACGGGGAGCAGGACCCGGAACGTGGATCGTGGTCCCGTACCCGGGCCGGGCGACGGGCGGCGTGCGCTGGCTGGTGGCCCCCGACGGCAGGGGCACCCTCACCGACCCGGCGGTGCTGGAGCTCGCCCTGCACGAGGCGGCCGCCCGGACGGCGGCGCGTGAGGACCCCTTGTCCTGAGGCGGCGCTACCCGCGGGACCGGGACCGCAGCCCGGACCCGGACCGGCCCACGGCCCACCGCACCCCGATCAGCAGCGGCGCGCACAGCAGCAGGCTCCCCAGGACGTCCAGGGGCCAGTGGAAGCCCCGCACGATCAGGCCCGCCGCCGTCAGCCCCGCCAGGAGGACGGCGAGCACCGTGGGCCAGGGGCCGCGGGTGTAGGGGCGTACGAGCAGGGCCGCGCCCCCGTACGCCACGAAGGCCGTCGCCGTGTGACCCGAGGGGTAGTAGCCGGCGGCCCACGGCTCCAGGGGGCCCGGGCGGCCCGTCCACTCCTTGAGCGGGACGATCAGCGCCGGCACCACGGCCATGGCCAGCGCCGCGGCCGCGGCGCCCCGGCGGTCGCCGCGCCACAGGGCGTAGCAGAGGGCGAGGAGCAGCACGGGCAGGGCGACGGGGACGTTGCCGAGGTCCGCGAGGCGTTCGGTGACCGGGTCGGGGACCGTACGGACCAGCGCGCGGCTCAGCCGGGCGTCCGGGGCCAGCAGCGGACCCGAGACCAGGACCTGCCAGGTGGTCAGGGCGAAGAGCAGCGCGCAGAGGGCGGCTCGGAAAATGGCCGGCCGTCCCGGAACAGGGGGGGTGGTTCCGGGACGGCCGCCCGGATCGGGTTGCCGTGCGCCCCGGGGGGTTTGGGGCGTACGGCCGTCCGATCGGTGAGGAGTGTGCGCGAACGCATGCCCAGTGCGGCGCTGGGGAAGCCCGGTACTGGTGTCGCCCCCGGTCTCCCGGGAGCGGGGTGTCTCACTCATCTGCAGAAACCGTACGGCAGCGAAAAGGGGACCGACAGCAGGAACGCGCTCCTGCCATCGGCCCCCCACATCTTCTTCACAGCGCCCGACCGTTACCGGGGGTACCGGCGGGTCCCTGTGTTCGGACGCTCGCTCAGATGCCCGCGAAAGCCGCCTCGATGATGTCCAGGCCCTCGTTCAGGAGGTCCTCGCCGATGACGATCGGCGGCAGGAAGCGGAGCACGTTGCCGTAGGTGCCGCAGGTGAGGACGAGCAGGCCCTCGGCGTGACAGGCCTTCGCGAGGGCGCCGGCCGCCTCCGGGAACGGGGTCTTGGACGCGGGGTCCTTGACGAGCTCGATGGCGATCATGGCGCCGCGGCCACGGATGTCACCGATGATGTCGTACTTCTCCTGCATGGCCGTCAGACGGGTCTTCATGACGGTCTCGATGTTCTTCGCCGCGGCGTTGAGGTCGAGCTCCTTCATCGTCTCGATGGAGCCGAGCGCACCGGCGCACGCCACCGGGTTGCCGCCGTAGGTGCCGCCCAGGCCACCCGCGTGCGCGGCGTCCATGATCTCGGCGCGGCCGGTCACGGCGGCGAGCGGCAGACCGCCCGCGATGCCCTTGGCGGTGGTGATCAGGTCCGGGACGATGCCCTCGTCCTCACACGCGAACCACTGGCCTGTGCGGCAGAAGCCGGACTGGATCTCGTCCGCGACGAAGACGATGCCGTTGTCGTTGGCGAACTTCACGATGGCCGGCAGGAAGCCCTTGGCCGGCTCGATGAAGCCGCCCTCGCCGAGGACCGGCTCGATGATGATCGCGGCGACGTTGTCGGCGCCGATCTGCTTGGTGATCTGGTCGATCGCCTGCGCGGCGGCCTCGGGGCCGCAGTTCTCGGCACCGGTGGGCCAGCGGTAGCCGTAGGCGACCGGGACGCGGTAGACCTCGGGGGCGAACGGGCCGAAGCCGTTCTTGTACGGCATGTTCTTCGAGGTCAGCGCCATGGTCAGGTTCGTACGGCCGTGGTAGCCGTGGTCGAAGACGACGACGGCCTGGCGCTTGGTGTACGCACGGGCGATCTTGACAGCGTTCTCGACGGCCTCGGCACCGGAGTTGAACAGCGCCGACTTCTTGGCGTGGTCGCCCGGGGTCAGCTCGGCGAGCGCCTCGCAGACCTCCACGTAGCCCTCGTAGGGGGTGACCATGAAGCAGGTGTGGGTGAAGTCGGCCAGCTGCGCGGACGCGCGGCGCACGACGGCCTCGGCGGAGGCGCCGACGGAGGTCACGGCGATGCCGGAACCGAAGTCGATCAGGCGGTTGCCGTCGACGTCCTCGATGATGCCGCCGCCCGCGCGGGCGGTGAAGACGGGGAGCACGGAGCCCACGCCGCCGGCCACCGTCTCGAGGCGGCGGGCCTGCAGCTCCTGCGACTTGGGGCCGGGGATCGCGGTGACGATGCGGCGCTCCTGCGGGACAGCGGTCATAGGGGGCTCCTGGGGGGTGTTTTCGGACGCACTTGTGTCTTTGTCCGCAGGCTAGGCCCGGGGGAGGGGTGAGGGCATGCTCCGTTCGGGAGTGGTCCCCGCGTGTCCTTGTCCGTGACGGACATAGGAAGGACACGATTCCGCTGCAGCGGTAGCCCCCCGCGGCCGCCGCCGGGCAACTACATTGAGCGACGCAGCGCAGGCACGGGCAGGGGGCAGGGTTCATGGACACCGACGGCGCGTACCAGGAGCAGCGGGTGGGGGGCGGGCGCGTGCCGAGGCCCGCCGGCCCGCCACCCGTGCCCGCAGGCCCCCCGGCCGCGCCGCCGAAGCCCGGGTACGCGCCGGGCGCCGGTCCCGCGTTCGCGGAGTGGCTGCGCGTCCCGCGGCCGAAGGCGGAACCGGGCACCTGGCGGTTCGGCCACCGGCCGCCCGCGAGGGCCGAGGGGGAACCCGCCCAGGACCGGGCCCTGCTGAGCGGCGCCGTGATCTCGTTCCTGGCGTGCGTGCTGGTCTGGTCCCTGCTGACGAACGGGTACATCCCCAAGGTCGACGTACCCGTCAAGGCGCTCACTCCGCAGAGCTGGTGGCGGCTGGGCGACGACCCGGTCGACGGCCGGGGCGTCGCCGCCCTCCAGGCGTACGCGCTGCTGATCACCGGTGTGCTCGTGGTGTGGTTCAGCCGCCTGGGCTCCTGGAGCCTGGCCTTCGACCGGCTCGTCGCCGCCCGCGGACCGGTGGCGCGGGTGGCCGGCGCGACGGCCGGGGCGCTGTTCGTCCTGATGCTGATCTGGACGAAGACGCTGACGGTGCTCGGCCTCGTCGGCGACCACCTGCCGTACGAGGACATGAGCGCGGGCACGCAGACCCTGGTCGCCTACCTCGTCTACATCGTGACCGGGCTGCCCGTCGTGGTCTTCTTCGTCCGGCTGGCCCGGCGCACGGACGGGGCGAAGCGCGGGCCGGCCGTTGCCGTCCCGGCACCCGCCGCCGATGACCCCGTCGCCTGGAACGAGCTGCGCGCGGCCGGGCTCCCCGAGGCAGCCGAGCGGCTCGCCGGGGAGATCGGCGCCGGGCGGATGAACGACGTGGACTACGCGCGGATCCGGCGGGCGTGGGAGAGCGTACGGGCCGATCCCGGGCGCGCCCGGGCCTTCGCGCAGGCCGTGCGGGACAGGGGCGCGGCGGCGTGCGTGCACCCGTCCGGCGCGCGGGACCTGCCCGAGCGGGCCGCGCGGCACGACCTGCCGGCCCGGCAGGTGCTGCTGGGCACCGTGGAGGACGGCGAGCGCAACCCCTGGGCCCGCCGCGGGACCGGGCTCGCGCTCGACCCCGACGTGCTCGGCACCTCCCTGCTCGCCGTCGGTCCCTCGGGCTCCGGCAAGACGCGGCGGCTGGTCCGGCCCGTCGTGGAGACGCTCGCCCTCCAGGCGCTGGCCGGCCAGGCCGCCGTCATCGTCGTGGCCTCCGCCGGAACCCCGCTGGGCCCCGACACCGCCTACGACGTCGTGGTCCGCGTCGGCGACCCCGACTCCGTCTACGACCTCGACCTCTACGGCGGCACCACCGACCCCGACGAGGCCGCCTCCCTGCTCGCCGAGGCCTTCGCCGGTGACGTCCCGGGGACGGAGGTCCGCCGGGCCGCGACGGCCCTCGCCCAGCTGATCGGCCCCTTCCACGCCGCGCACGGCCGCTTCCCCGCGGTGCCCGAGCTGCGCGAGCTGCTCGACCAGGTGCCCGCCGCGCTCGACGCGCTGCGCACCGCCCTGGAGGACGCCGGCCGCCACGTGATGCTCCGCGAGCTCGACGCCCGTGCCCGCCAGTACGGCGCCCCCGGCGACCCCGGGCCGGCGCTCGCCGACCGGGTGGCGCTGCTGGACCGGCCCGCCTTCGCCGGTTTCTTCGACACCACCGGGCAGGGGCGGCCGTTCTCCCTGCGCTCGCTGGAACACCCGCTGCGGGTGCGCGTCGACCTGCCCGAGCGGGCGCACGCCGAAGCCTCCCGGATCCTGGCCCGGCTGCTGCTCGCCCAGTTCAACGCCTCCGCCGCCGCCCGCGCCGACCGCTCGCTCTTCGCCTTCCTCGCCTTCGACGACGCCTCCCACACGCTGACCCCCGAGACCGTGCGCGGCGTCCAGCGGCTGCGGTCGGCCAACGCCGGGGTGCTGCTGGCGCTGCGCACGCTGGACGACGTACCCGAGGCGCTGCGGACACCGCTGCTCGGCGCGGTCGGCTGCCGGATGGCCTTCTCGGGGGTGACCACCTGGGACGGCAAGCGGTTCGCCGAGGCCTGGGGCACCGAGTGGGTCGAGACGCGGGACGTGACCCACCGGACCGTCTTCGCGGACCAGCCGCTGACCCGGGCGGTGCACGCCTTCCGCAAGCTGATCACCGGCAAGGCCGTCACCACGGACGCGGTGACCGTGCGACAGGTGGAGCGGGAGCGGTGGTCGGCGTCGGAGCTCGCGCACGCCGTGCCGCCGGGGCACGCGGTGCTGTCACTGACCTCCGTCCGAGGGGAGCGAGCGGCTCCGCTTCTGGTCAGGCTGGCCGGAACGAGCTGAGCGGACCCGTACGAGGTGGCAGAATCGAGGGGAGCCGTTCATACGACACGGCGAAATGGCCTGGCCCGGGTGGCCTAGCCTCCTCGCCTCCGCCGACCCCTCCTCCCCCGCCTCCGCCCACCCCTTCCTAAGGCCCCTGGTACCCGATGCCGCTCACCCTCGCCTCGCTCGTCCAGCACTCGGCCCTCAAGCTCAGCGTCCGGGCGGGGGAGGGCCGCCTCGACACCCCCGTGCGCTGGGCCCACGTCAGCGAGCTGGCCGACCCCGTCCCGTACATGGAGGGCGGCGAGCTGCTGCTGATCACCGCCATGAAGCTGGACGCGGAGGACCCCGAGGAGATGCGCCGCTACGTACGGCGGCTCGCGGCGGCCGGCGTCGTCGGCATCGGCTTCGCGATCGGCGTCAACTACGAGGCGATCCCCGGGGCGCTGGTCGACGCGGCGCGGGCGGAGGACCTGCCGCTGCTGGAGGTGCCGCGCCGGACCCCGTTCCTCGCCATCAGCAAGGCCGTCTCGGCGGCGCTCGCGGCCGACCAGTACCGGGCGGTGACGGCCGGCTTCGAGGCGCAGCGGGAGCTGACCCGCGCCGCGCTGTCCGCCGACGGGCCCGCCGAGCTGCTGGCGAAGCTGGCCGCCCACGTCCACGGCTGGGCCGCGCTCTACGACACCTCCGGCGCGGTCGTCGCCGCCGCGCCGGACTGGGCGGCGCGCCGGGCCGCCCGGCTGACCCCGGACGTGGAGCGGCTGCGGGAGCGGCCCGCGCCCGCGAGCGCCGTGGTGGGCGGGACGGAGGACCGCGTCGAGCTCCAGTCGCTCGGCACCGGGCGGCGGGCCCGCGGCGCGCTGGCCGTCGGGACGGGGGCGCCGCTGGGCACCGCCGAGCGGTACGCGGTGCACTCCGCGGTGGCCCTGCTGACCCTCACCACCGAGCGGTCCCGATCGCTGCACGACGCCGAGTCCCGGCTCGGCGCGGCGGTGCTGCGGATGCTGATGACCGGCGAGGCGGAGCACGCCCGGGCCGTGGCGGGGGACCTGTACGGGGCCTTGCTCGACGCCCCGTTCCGCATCGTCGTCGCCGAGCCGGCGCTGGCGGGGACGGCCCAGCCGGAGGGGCTCGCGCAGCTGGCCGACGCGGTCGAATCCGCGGCGGCCCGGACGGGGGAGGCGCTGCTGGTGGTCCCCGAGGACGGGCGGCTGGTGGTTCTGGCGGCGGAGGCCGGCTCGGCGGTGCAGGCCTGCGCGGAGTACGCGGAGGCGGTGGAGGCGCGGCGGGGGCGGGACGCGGCCGGCCCCGAACCGGACGAGCTGGTGGTCGGCCTGTCCGCCCCAGCGGGACCCTCGGGCGTTGCGGCCGCCTGCAAGCAGGCCGACCAGGCCCTCGCGGTGGCCCGCAGGCGAGGGCGGCCGATGGTGGAGCACGAGGACCTCGCGGCCGGCTCGGTGCTCCCGCTGCTGGCCGACGACGCGGTACGGGCCTTCGCGGACGGCACGCTGAGGGCGCTGCGCGAGCACGACGAGAAGGGGCGGGGCGACCTCGTGGCGTCGCTGTACGCGTGGCTGTCGCGCCACGGCCAGTGGGACGCGGCGGCGGTCGACCTCGGGGTGCACCGGCACACGCTGCGGTACCGGATGCGCAGGGTGGAGGAGATCCTCGGGCGCTCCCTGGACGACCCGGACGTCCGCATGGAGCTGTGGCTCGCCCTCAAGGCCAGCCCGCCCGCGGCATGACCCGGGCGCGCCGCCGCACGGGGCCCGTCCTCCACGGGGCCGGGCCCGTCCTCCACGGGCTCCGGTCCGGGCGATCTCCTCGGGCCCGCGAGGCCGGTGATCAGGGCTCACGACAGTGACAAAGCGGAGCGGCCGGGGCTGCGCGTACTCCACCCCGGCTAAACACCGAATCCCGGACGGAGTCCTACGGTGGAGGGGACAAGGACCCGCACAACTCCGAAGGGCCGGGATTCGCATGACTTCCACCCACGCCTTCTGGCTCGCCGGCCGCCAGGCCACCGGCGACGACAGCTTCGACGTCCACTCCCCGTGGGACGGTCGGCTGGTCGGCACGGTCAGCGTGCCCACCGACGCCCAGGTCGAAGAGGCCGTGGCCGCGGCGCACGCCGTGACGGCGGAGTTCTCCGCGACCCCCGCGCACGTCCGCGCCGCCGCCCTGGACCACGTCTCGAAGCGGCTCGGCGAGCGCACCGAGGAGATCGCCCAGCTGATCTCCGCCGAGAACGGCAAGCCCATCAAGTGGGCCCGCGGTGAGGTCGGCCGTGCGGTGTCCGTGTTCCGTTTCGCCGCCGAAGAGGCCCGCCGCTTCAACGGCGGTGAGGCCCAGCGCCTGGACACCGACGCCGGTGGTGTCGGCCGTCTCGCCCTGACCCGCCGCTTCGTCAAGGGCCCGGTCCTCGGCATCGCGCCGTTCAACTTCCCGCTGAACCTGTGCGCCCACAAGGTGGCCCCCGCCATCGCCGTCGGCGCGCCGATCATCCTCAAGCCGGCCCCGGCCACCCCGCTCTCCGGCCTGATCCTGGGTGAGCTGCTCGCCGAGACCGACCTGCCGGCGGGCTCCTGGTCCGTCCTGCCGGTGGCGAACGACAAGATGCCGGCCCTGGTGAAGGACGAGCGCCTGCCCGTCATCTCCTTCACCGGCTCCGACACCGTCGGCTACGCCATCCAGCAGTCGGTGCCCCACAAGCACTGCACGCTGGAGCTCGGCGGCAACGCCGCGGCCGTCGTCCTCGCCGACTGGTCCTCCGAGGCCGACCTCGACTGGGCAGCGACCCGTATCGCGACCTTCTCGAACTACCAGGCCGGCCAGTCCTGCATCTCCGTGCAGCGCGTGATCGCCGACGCCTCCGTGTACGACCGCCTCGTGGAGAAGGTCGTCGCCAAGGTCCAGGCACAGGTCACCGGTGACCCGTCCGACTCCGCCACCGACGTCGGCCCCCTCGTCTCCGAGGACGCCGCCAAGCGCGTCGAGTCCTGGGTCGACGAGGCCGTCTCGGCCGGCGCGAAGCTGCTGACCGGCGGCAAGCGCGAGGGTGCCTCGTACGAGCCCACCGTCGTCGCCGACCTGCCGGACGGCGTGAAGCTCGCCGTCGAGGAGGTCTTCGGGCCGGTCCTCACGCTGCAGAAGGTCGAGAACACCGACGAGGCCTTCGCCGCCGTCAACGACTCGAAGTTCGGTCTCCAGACCGGCGTCTTCACCCGCGACATCCAGACCGCGTTCCGCGCCCACCGGGAGCTGGAGGTCGGCGGCGTGATCGTCGGCGACGCGCCGTCCTACCGCGCCGACCAGATGCCGTACGGCGGCGTCAAGCAGTCGGGTGTCGGCCGCGAGGGCGTCCGCTACGCGATGGACGACTACACCTACGAGCGCGTCCTGGTCCTCACCGGCCTGGACATCTGAGCCGACTCGTACGGCCCAAAGCCGACGGCCGGAGCCTACTGTGCGGGGGCTCCGGCCGTCTTCTATTCTATCGACCTGACCTGCGGGAACGTCTAACCTTGACTGCCTTTTGGTGAGCTGACGGGAACACGTCCTGTGGTCGTCCTCGCGGTCAACCGGGTCGCGGAACCGCTCGCCTGTCCACGGCCACCAGCCGCAGCCGCCGGCCGTCGCGGGTGAAGCCGACCGCGGTGCGCGGGGCGGCGGTGTCGTTCGGCTCGCCGTCGGTGACGGTCGCGCTGATCACCGGCATTTCCAGTCCACAGGACACCCACGCTCCCATCGGGGCTGATGAAGCATGACGAGTTGTACGCGAAGTGTGCGGACTTTCACATGGTGGCGAAGTCGCGCTTACCGAGAAAACTCGGGCCGCTGGCCCCGGGTGAGTTGCGCCGCGAACCGGCTCGAATCGGTGATGGAACGGCGTCACCTGAAACCTTGGCGGTGTGAGGATCAGCCCCGCTAGGCTCGACGGGATCACGCGCGCGTCTGATGGAGGCGTGATCATGCCCTAGGCCCGGATGAACGGGCAGGGACTCTTGCTAAGGCGGAAGGGCCACATGAGTGCAGGCGGCGCAGACCGTTCCACGGCGGACCCCAGGCTGCTACGGCTTGCTCAGCAGTCCAGGAACTTTGGTTTCCTCCTACCCTCCCTTCCGCTCCTTGTCGCCTATGGGGCCGCTGCCGAGAGCCACGTTTTTGACGATCCCAACACCTCGCTGATCAAGTCGCGGCAGTTCGGAGAAGCCCTGGCAACGGACCTGGTAAGTCGGGGCCGGGTCCGGGTCGAGGGTGGTACCCAGTTCGACCGACTCAGGGCCCTGGAGCGGGAGGGCTATCTCCACGGCGACGTTGGTAGCGCCTTCCACGAGGTACGCACACTCGGCAATGACGCCAACCACAAGGACCACGACAGCGCTGAAGATGCCTTCCGGGCCTTGCGTACGTGTTTCCGTCTCGGTGTCTGGTATCACCGTCTGCTCACGGGTTCCCGTGAGCAGCTCACCTTCGTACCGCCGAGCCCGGACCGAACTCCAGCCGCTCGGAACTCCCGCCTGGCGGACGATGTCGCCGCTGCCCGCAGAGCGCTCGAGGAGGCCCGGCTCAGCTACCAGGACCAGGCATCGCACGCACAGGCCGAACAGGCTGCGCGCACCGCCGCCGAGCGCGAGCTCGCCCAGGCTCAGTCCGAGCGCGAGGAGCTGGCCCGCCAGGTCGCCGCGATGCAGGCGCAGCTGGCGGTTATCGAGACGGCGGCCCACCAGGAGCGTGCTCACCGGCACCGTTCCGACGCCACTAGCACGGCCGCTGCCTCCGCCGCAGTCGCAGAGCGCGCTCGCCTCCTCGACAACGCAGAGCAGGCATCCCGAGAGCCCCTCACCGAGGCCCAGGTCCGCTCCAGGCTCGACGAGATGCTGAGGCAGGCCGGCTGGGACGTCCAGGACGCCGTATCGGGCCTCAACCTTCATGTCCAGGGCGACCGGCGCGGCAGCGGAGTCGCCGTCCGCGAGGTGACCACCGCACGTGGCCGCGCCGACTACGCCTTGTACGTGGAGGCCAAGCTCGTCGGCATCATCGAGGCCAAGCGAGAGGGCGCAGACCTCTCAGCCGCAGAGGCCCAGGCCAGTGGGTATGCCGACAACCTCACCGACGCGCAGCAGCGTCTGGTGGCCTGGCGCACACCGCTGCCGTTCCGGTACGTGAGCGATGGCGGCGAGACGCGCTTCCGTTCCACTCTCGACCCCGACTCCCGCACCCGTCGGATCTTCTCCTTCCACCAGCCGCGCACCCTGGCACGCTGGATGCGCCAAGCCGAAGAGGACCCACAGGCCCCCAGCTACCGGGCCAGGCTGCGGCTGCGGATGCCCGAACTCGACGAGCGCCCGCTGCGCCCGGCTCAGATCACTGCCATCCAGGGTGTGGAAAACTCCGTTGCCCTTGGCAGGGGCCAGCACGGTATGGGGCAGTCCCGCTCTCTCGTCCAGATGGCCACCGGCGCCGGCAAGACGTACACGGCCGTCACGTTCTCCTATCGCATGCTCAAGCACGCCAGAGCTGAACGCGTGCTCTTCCTCGTCGACCGCAACAACCTGGGCGCACAGGCATTCGCAGAGTTCGAGAACTTCACCACACCGGATACCCATCGAAAGTTCGCTGACCTTTTCAACGTGCAGCGGCTGGGTGCTGAGGGGATGCTCGCCTCCTCGAAGGTCGTCATCTCCACTGTCCAACGCCTCTACATAGAGCTCACCGGTCGTAGCCTTCCCGACTCGGCCCCTGAAGGTGAGGGCGACGAAGCCGATCTGCCGTACGACGTGCCTGTAGACATCGAGGTCGGCTACAACGACACCATCCCTCCCGAAGCCTTCGACTTGATCGTCGTCGACGAGTGCCACCGTTCCATCTACGGCAAGTGGCGCTCGGTCCTGGAGTACTTCGATGCCCCGATCGTCGGTCTCACCGCCACCCCCGTCGCCCAGACCTTCGGATACTTCAACGGCAACTTGGTCAGCGAGTACACCTACCGGGAGGCCGTCGCCGACGGAGTCAACGTCGACTTCTCCGTGTACGAGATCGAGACGCGGATAACAGGCGAGGGCGGGGTCATTGCTCAGGGCACGGTCCCGGTCCGTGACCGCCGCACCCGCCGTCAGCGTTACGAGGACATCGCCGAGGACATCGAGTACGGAGCGAAGGAGGTCGGCGTCGGCATCATCAGCAAGGACCAGCTCCGCACGGTGATCCAGACCTTTCGAGACCGTCTCTTTACAGAGATCTTCCCGGAGCGCGCCAAGCGGGACCGGGACACCGGTGCACTGCTCTGGGACGAGATGTACGTCCCCAAGACCCTGGTCTTCGCGAAGAACGACAACCACGCCGAGGAAATTGTCGAAGTCATCCGGGACGTCTTCGGCAAGGGCAACGACTTCTGTACCAAGATCACGCACGCGGCCCGGAAGCCGGCCGAACGGCTCGCCGACTTCCGAAACCTTCCCCAGCTCCGTATCGCGGTCACCGTCGACATGATCGCCACGGGCACGGACGTCAAGCCCCTCGAATGCCTGATCTTCCTGCGGGACGTCAAGAGCTGGGCCTACTTCGAGCAGATGAAGGGCCGGGGTGCGCGCACCCTTTCCCTAACCGAATTCGAGCGCGTGACACCCGGCGTCGGCCCCAAGACCCGCTTCGTTATGGTCGACGCGGTCGGCGTCACACGAAAGCCGAAGGTCGACGCCGCGCCCCTGGAGCGCCACAGCGACAAGCAGATCAGTTTGGAGAAGCTGCTCCGCAAGACTGCCGCGCACACTATTGAAGAGGAAGAGGTATCCACGCTCGCCTCGCGCCTCGCCAAACTCGACCTTCAGATGACGAGCGAGGAGCGTGCCGAGGTCGAACGAATCAGCGGTGGCGTATCGCTGAAAGATATCGTCCACGGCATGGTCAAAGCGGTCTCGGCTGATGACCAGCTGGAGGCCCGAGGGGCCGCCGAGCGCGTCGGCCGCGACCCCGAACGTGCGGTCCGCGACCTCATCGAACGTGCTCTGAAGCCACTTGCCGCCGCACCGGTACTGCGCGCCAGGCTCCTGGAGATGCGCCGCGCCAAGGACATCCTGTACGACGAGAACAGCCGTGACACGCTGGTCCGGGCGGGCGCGGCCGTCGACGACGAGGAGAGCGCCCAGGCCACCGTCCGCGGCTGGAAGCAGTACATCGACGACAACCGTGACGAGATCGCGGCCTTGACCATCGCCTTCGGCGCCGACTCCGACATCCCGCCAGCCGCTGCGCTACGACGCCTCCAGGACGTGGCCCGCAGCGTCGCCCGGCCGCCGCGTTCCTGGACCCCCGACACCCTCTGGAAAGCCTACGAGAACCTCGGCCAGGCGCTGGTGCGCAAGCGGGCCAAGCGCACCGCGGTCGACCTTCTCGCCCTGCTGCGCTACGAACTCGCCGGCGGTGCGGAACGCGGAGCCCCGGCTCCTCGTCCCCACGAAGAGGCTGTACGAGAGCGGTACGTGGCTTGGCTTGCCCGCCAGGAGCAGTCCGGCGTCAGCTTCAGTACGCGCGAACGCTGGTGGCTCGACCACATCGTCGGCGCGACCATCGAGCGTGTACGCTTCGACACCGCCGACCTTGACTATGCCCCGTTCACGACACGCAACGGAACGGACGGATTCCTCGCCGAATTCGGCGCGAATCGGGCGGAAGAAATCATTGACGAACTGGACAAGGAGCTGGGCGCGTGAGGGACTCGGGCGCGGGGGATTCAGTGGCGGTCGCGCCGGGGGAGGGGCTGCCGGTGGGGTGGGCCCGGGCCACGCTCAGGGAGCTCGGAGAATGGTACGGCGGCGGAACGCCATCGAAGCGTAGGCCGGAATTCTGGGCTGACGGAACCATTCCATGGTTGTCGCCAAAAGACATGGGTGAGGCGGTACTATCGGGTACGCAGGATCTAATTCATGAATCTGCATTGGTTGAATCTCCCGTCAAATTGCTTTCCGCGGGATCGGTTGCTTTGGTCGTGCGCTCCGGAATTCTTGAGCGGAAAGTCCCTGTGGCCTATGTCCCCTTCGAGGTGACACTCAATCAGGACATGAAGGCGGTCGTGCCACATCAGGGAATCGAAGGGCGGTGGCTCGCTTCGATGATCAAGGCGCTGGAACGGCTCATCCTGGATCGTTGCCGTAAGCAGGGGACGACGGTGGCCTCTCTTGAAGTCTCCCGCCTGATGGAGATCGAAATCCCGGTCCCGCCCCTCCCTGAACAGCGCCGAATCGTGGCCAGGCTGGACGAGCAGCTCGCACACATCGAGGCCGGCGAGGCGGCAGCGCGTACCGCACTGGCGAGTTCTGAGATCCTCCGAGACCGGATTACGGGGCAAGGCGCCTGCGGGGGCCTGGATGGTGCTGAACTTTTCCCTGCCGAACTGGAAAAGGCAGATGCCGATGACGGTGCGCTTCCAGATCTCCCCCTGGGATGGAGATGGGCTCGGCTCGGGGAAATCGCAGCGGTCGCAGGGGGTGTGACCAAAGACAGCAAGAAGCAGAGTGACCCGGACTATGTTGAGGTGCCTTACCTCAGGGTTGCGAATGTCCAACGTGGCCGTCTCGTGCTCGACCGCATCGAGAAAATCCGAGTTCCGGCGGTCAAGGCTGACGCATTGAGGCTCGTGAACGGTGATGTTCTCCTCAACGAGGGGGGCGACCGCGACAAGCTCGGACGTGGATGGATCTGGGAAGGTCAGATCGAAGACTGCATTCATCAGAATCACGTGTTCCGGGCAAGGGTCATAAATGATGTCCTCGACCCTCTTCTGCTGGCTTGGCACGCCAACAGTTTCGGGAAGAGCTGGTGTGATCGAAACGGGAAGCAGACGGTCAACCTGGCGTCGATCAGCCTGCGCAAGATAAAGCTGCTTCCCGTACCTGTCCCGCCACGAGAGGTGCAAGCAGAGCTCGTCAAGGTCATCCAGAGCCATGTAGAGGAAGCAGCTGCTGCGCACCAGTTGGCGCAGGGGGCCCTTGCGCAGGCGTCGGAGCTTCGCGGCGCGCTCCTCCATGCAGCTTTCACCGGTGCGCTTGTCCCTCAGGACCCCGCCGACGAGCCCGCCTCGGTCCTGCTCGACCGCATCCGCGCCCAGCGCCTGTCTGCTGTCAAGCCCGCTCGAAAGCGCGTCCCCCGCAAGACGACCCCTCCGGGTCAGGAAGAGCTTCCTCAGTGAGCACCATGAGTACCGACAAGTCGGCGACCCCGATCCAGCCCTCTGACCAGCAGGTCCCGACCTCCACACTCGTCAACCGCCTCTGGTCATACTGCGAGCTGCTGCGCCATTCCGGGGTCTCGACTCTCGACTACGTTGAGCAGCTCACGTACCTGCTCTTCCTGAAGATGGCGGACGAGCGCGCCAAGCGCCCTGCTAAATTCCGCCGCAACGCCCCCGAAGCACCCCTCGTCCCCGTAGGGCGCGACTGGACGAGCCTGACCACCCGGTCCGCCGAAGCGCTGCTGGAACACTACGAGTTCATTCTCAAGGACCTCGGTCAGCGCGGCGGCACCATGCTAGGCGAGGTTTTCACCAAGGCGTCGAACAAGATCCATGAGCCGGCTGTCCTGGAACGCCTGATCAAGGACCTGATCGACCCACACACCTGGACCACCGAGAACCAGGATCTCAAGGGGGACGCTTACGAAGGCCTTCTTCAGCGAGGTGCGGAAGACCGTAAGACGGGTGCGGGTCAGTACTTCACCCCTCGCCCGCTCATCGACGCCATGGTCGACTGCATCCAGCCGAAGATCGGCGAGACGATCACCGACCCGGCCTGCGGCACCGGCGGCTTCCTCATCGCCGCGCACGCGTACATCGCCACCCGCTACGAGGATGAGCTGTACGGCGACGAGGGCCGCAAGCTCCAGACCGGTTCGATCACTGGTTACGAGCTGGTCCGCGAGACCGCCCGCCTCGCCCTGATGAACATGCTGCTGCATGGCATCGGAACCTCCGAGGCCAAGCCGCTGATCACCATTCAGGACTCGCTGGCCAAGCCGATCCACAAGCACTACGACATTGTGCTCGCCAACCCGCCCTTCGGTGTCGGTTCGGTGACCGGCGAGGCGTACACCGCCCGTACCGACTTCTGGGCCTCTACTACCAACAAGCAGCTCAACTTCGTCCAGCACATCTACAACCTGCTGAAGACCAATGGGCGCGGCGCCCTCGTCCTTCCCGACAACGTCCTCTTCGAGGGCGGCGCGGGCACCACGATCCGCCGCAACCTCCTCGACCTGTGCGACGTGCACACCCTCCTCAGGCTCCCGACCGGCATCTTCTATGCCAACGGCGTCAAGGCCAACGTCCTGTTCTTCGACAAGACCGGTCAGCGTTCTGGAGGCCGCCCCGGCACCCGCCAACTCTGGGTCTACGACTTCCGCACCGACCAACGCTTCACCCTCAAGCAGCGCCAGTTGAGCCGTGAGCACCTCGACGACTTCGTCGCGGCCTATCACTCCGGCGGTTCCGATTATTCGACGCGAAAGCCCAGTGAACGGTTCCGTGCGTTCGATTACGATGAGTTGATCGCTCGCGACAAGGTCAATCTGGATCTAACGGTCCTTCAGTCTGCCTCGTCCTCCGACATGGTCTTCGCGTCCCCCGACGTGATCGCCCAGGAGATCGTGGACGAACTGGAGACGGCCCTGGCCCAGTTCACCGCAGTTGCCCGTGCACTCAAGACGGGTGCGCAGACCGCGGACGACAGCACCACCGAAGGCGAAGAAGCACCAGAGCGGTAAGCCGCCGTCACCCGAGCGGGTCGATGGGGCCGTGAGGTCCAGGTCCGCTCGGGAGCACGACGGAAGGCAGGGCGAAGCATGGCGGTCGGGCGGGGCATCGGTCGGGGAGCGGCGTGGGAGCCGCCGGAAAGCGAATGGACGAGCAGGCGGATCACAGAGCGCCTGTGGAAGTTCTATCGGGAGAAGACCAGCATCAAGGCCCTGACCCGTCTCGAGTTTGTCGAGCACATCGCCTACCTGCTCTTCCTCAAGCTCGACCATGAACACACCCAACGCCCCGGGCGGTTCGCCAAACTGCCTGTCGCCCCGGCCGGCAGCTGGCCCAAGCTCACCGACCTCAACGGCGAAGACCTGCACGCCTTCCTCGCCCGCCTGATGGACGAGCTCGGCACCCCCAACCCCGCTGACCCGCGCAGGGCCACCGCGAGTGTCCTCTTCCACGATGCCCAGCCCTGGAACATAGACCGGATGTCCGAGCTCAGGCGGCTCGTCGTCGAGGAATTCGCCCCGTACCGGTGGACCGCTGTACCACAGAGCACCCTCGGTGAGGCGTTCTCCTCCATGCTCGCTGAGTGTCGCGAGGACTTCCTCACTAAGCGGCAGACGGGTCAGATCCTCACGCCGCCGCCGCTCCTTGCCGTCGTTGCGAAGGCCCTTGCCGTCACCGCGGAAGACAGAGTGATCGACGCGGCCGGCGGCCTCGGCAGCACGCTGATTGCCGCGCACCGGGAGATGACCGCCTCCAGTACGTATGTCGACTCGACCGCTATCGCCGCGGCTGACATCGACGCCCAGATGTGTCGGTTTGCCACTATGAACATCCTGCTCAACACGGGACGGGTCCTCTCGGACATGCCGCCCGTCCTTCGCGCAGACTCCCTCAAGGAGAAGGGTGTCGCCGTCCGCCGGTACCACCGGGACGTGGCCGCGACCGTGGCTATCTGCAACCCCCCGTTCAAGAGCGGCGACGTCGTCCCCGACACCGACCGACGCGATGACTTCTGGGCGCAGAAGGCCGACCTGCCGACGAATTTCCTCCAGCACCTTGCCATCACGTTGCCGCAGGGCGCCCGGGCTGCCGTGTTCGTTCCCGACGGGGTCCTCTTCGGAAGCGGCGCTGCCGCCACCGTCCGCGAGGCGCTTCTCAAGAACTGTGACGTCCACACTCTGCTGCGGCTCCCCACGGGTATCTTCCATGGCACCAACTCCAAGTCGAACATCCTCTTCTTCACCAAGTCCGTCCCCCGGCCGACCGGTGAGCCCGCCACCCGTGAGCTTTGGGTGTACGACGCCCGGACCGACAACCACCACACGGACACGGGAAGGCCCCTCACCGAGGCCGATTTCGCGGAGTTCCTAGCCGCCTATCGGCCTGGCGAGCTCGACCACCGAGGGCGCACCCCGTCTCCGCGATTTCGTTCCTATCCCGTGAGTGAACTGCTCCAAAGGCCGGGTGTCAGCCTCGACTTGAAGGTGGGCCTCGCTGCAACCCTCGACGACTTCGGCTCCCCAGGAGAGATCGCTCTGTCCATCGCCGAGCACCTTGACGAGGCGGGCAAACGCTTCCGCACGGTGGCAGAGAGCCTCGCGTAAGGCCGGTCGAGGTCCCGGCGGGGAACTCGTCGCACCTCTGGGTAGTTCTCTGCCCGCATCAGCTGCACACAACCGCAACACGTCGACGGATCCCGCCGTCGTACGGAAGATCGGGGATTCCGCGCACATGCCCGCACCGCACCGCACACCTCGTCCGTCCACTCACGATGTGCCCACCCAGGTCCGTCAGGTTGCCCGGGCCCTGGACGAGACCTATGCCGACCTCATCGATGTCAGTGACTTCGCCAATCACTCTGAGGACAGCAGGGTCAGCAACTTTCGGAGCCGGGCGCTGGCAGCGCACGCCGTACGGATCGTCACCGGATGGAGCCCGAGTGACGCTGCGCTCACCGTCATCGACGGCGGAGCCGACCAGGGCATCGACGCGATCGCAGTGGACCACGACCGCAAGCACGTCCACCTGGTGCAGAGCAAGTGGTCCAACAAAGGGAACGCCACGGCGAAACTTCCGGTGATCCACGGTCTCTTTGCCGGCCTGCGACTGATCGACAGCGAGCAGTTCGCTCAGTTCAACCCGCGCGGGCGGCTCCTTGCGGAGCGGGCGAAGCAGCTGATGGTAAGCGGAACGGTTCCGGTTACGCAGGTCATCGTGCTCATGGGGACCGATCCTCTGTCGGCCGAACTGAACCAGGCGCTGGTCAACGGCGAAGGGGAGTTCAACCACCACGGTGATCGGCTCGACCACAAGGTGATCCTTGCTCGCGAGATCTACGCCCTCGTACGAGACGACATAACAGACGAGCCCATCGACTTGGAAGCGGACCTCAGCCCTTGGTTCAAGCTGCCCAACCTGTACGAGTCCTATCAGGGCGTGGTGTCAGCGGATCAGGTCGCTTCCTGGGCGCAGGCGGGCAATGGTCTCTTCGCGCGCAACATCCGTAACCCGCTCGGCCTGACCTCGATCAACAACGAACTCGTTACCACGCTCGTCGAAGAGCCCAATCACTTCTGGTATTTTAATAACGGGATCACTGTCCTGTGCGAGTCCTTGGAGGCGACGCACCGGCAGATCGGAGTGCCAGAGAGGTACCCGCTCAACCTGAAGATCCATGGAGCGAGCGTCGTCAACGGCGCCCAGACGGTCCGCTCGATTGCCGATGCCGTTGCCAAGGGCGGCAACGACGCGTATGCGGCGGACGTCGGGATCAGGGTCATCGTCACGGGTGGGGCGACGGAGTTCGCGAAACAGGCCACCCGGGCTACCAACCGCCAGAACAGCGTGGAGGCAAGGGACTTCATCTCCCTCGACCCGGTACAGGCAGCCCTCATCGAGGAGATGGAGGCCGAGTTCGGCCTCGTCTACGGGGTGCGGCGTGGCGAGCTGGAGCCGATGCAGGACGCCGGCTGCTCCGTGGTGGAGGCGGCGTGTGCCCTTGCCTGTGCACATCCGGGTAGCCAGTACGCGGCCCGCATCGCGTCGAATCTGGACGTTTTGTGGGAGCGGGGCGGGCAGGGCGTGTATGACGCGCTCTTCCGCCCGCAGCCGAGTGTCTTCCTGCTGTGGAACGCGGTGAGGGTGCTGCGTGCTGTACGTGCGGGACTAGCTGAGCTTCGCAAGAGCTACTCAGGTCGGGCTGCCGCCGCCGTCGAGCACGGGACGTACCTTATCGCCCACCTGGTGTTCCGGCAGCTCCGTGATGCGGACGAGGCAGATGGGGCCATCGAGGAACCCGATCCCACACTTGCTTGGGCGGAGGTCGCCATCCGGCAAGTACCCGAACTGCTTGCCCGCACGGTCCCCGCTCTGGTCATGGCCATGGATGCGATCGGTGAACGCTCCCGCATCCAGTACCTGTGCGCGGATGCGGGGTCGGTGCGTGCCCTGGTGACGGATGTACTTGACACACTGGGCTCGGCGGCGACCGTCGGCAGTGAGCTCCCACAGAAGTACCGCAACGGTCCGACCAAGGAACGCAAGCGCCGCCGGCCCAATGCTGTGCACGTCATCGTTGGCCAGGGTGTGCTGAAGGACGGAGCGCCGATGTTCCTGCACACCTACATCGAGTCCGAGCGCAGGGCCCTGGAGCCCTGGCTCGCCGCCAATGAACTGCGCTCGCGAGCTACATGGGTCAACCACCACACCAAGCCGCTTCTGTGGGCTGCCGACGGCAATCGCTACTCACCCTCCGGGCTCATCGCCCGAATGTGGGAACTCGCTGAGTGGGAGGAGCGTCCCGTCTCAAACCAGGGCACGGCCCGTTGGGCGACTGGGGGTGGTGAAACGCTGGTTGACCTCGCTCGTCGACTTCTCGAAGACATAGAGGGTGAAGGAGTGGGCGACCAAGAAACAAACTGATCGACCGGGTTGGTCTGGGCACGGTTCTGGTGCATCACTCTTCTCCGAGGTCGCTTACCGAACCTCGGCTTGAGAGTCTCCGAGTTTCCGGGCTCTCCATCGCTACGCTCCTCGAACAGCCGTGCTTTGCCATGTGCACCAGGATCTCGAAGCCCTGCGCTGCACCGCCCCGAGCCACCTTGTCCCGGCCGGCAGAGTAGGTGCGGGCCCGGGGTCCTGATTGCCGGGGTGCCGTAGTGAGCGCGGCTCATCACAGCCCGCGAGGCATCGGAGCCGACGCCACTCACAACCTTGCGGGGCATACGACTTTGTCATGAGTGCTTCATGCTGTCGGGGATCGTTTTCAACGTGCTCAGCGGCATGAATCGGGTCCCGTTGGCCTGTATGTTCCCGCGGGAACATACAGGGGCGGTATCGCGGCCCAGTGCGGGCTCTCCCGGGCCATCGCGGGCTACGCCACACGGGAAACCGGCTGATCAGGGAGAAATCGCAGGTCAGCGATACTCCGTGTGACCTACTGTGCGGGGGCTCCGGCCGTCCCCCTTTTCACCCGTCCGTTCCCCCACCCTGCCCCGCCCCGCTTTTCCGGGTGCCCCCGAGGGGGTACGACTGACAGGTAGCACCGACCGGTATTCCGGAAAGTCATCCGACTCGGCGGCGAGGTGAGTCCCCGCATGTCCGCAACACAGCCCAAGGTGACCGAGCGCGAGGCCAGGCAGGTCGCGGAAGCGGCCCGGCAGCAGGACTGGCGCAAGCCCAGCTTCGCCAAGGAACTGTTCCTGGGACGGTTCCGGCTCGACCTGATCCACCCCCACCCACTGCCCGCCGACGAGGACGTCCGGCGCGGCGAGGCCTTCCTCGCCCGGCTGCGGGACTTCTGCGAGCGCGAGATCGACGGCCCGCGCATCGAGCGCGAGGCGAAGATCCCCGACGAGACCGTGCGCGGACTCAAGGAGCTCGGCGCCCTCGGGATGAAGATCGACCCCAAGTACGGGGGGCTCGGCCTCACCCAGGTGTACTACAACAAGGCGCTCGCGCTCGTCGGCTCCGTCAGCCCCGCCATCGGGGCGCTCCTGTCGGCCCATCAGTCGATCGGCGTGCCCCAGCCGCTCAAGATGTTCGGCACCCAGGAGCAGAAGGACGCCTACCTGCCCCGCTGTGCCACCAGCGCGATCAGCGCCTTCCTCCTCACCGAGCCCGACGTGGGCTCCGACCCGGCCCGCCTGGCCACCACGGCCGTCCCGGTCACCGAGGACGGGGAGGAGGCGTACGTCCTCGACGGGGTGAAGCTCTGGACCACCAACGGGGTCGTCGCCGACCTGCTCGTGGTCATGGCCCGGGTCCCCAAGAGCGAGAACCACCGGGGCGGGATCACCGCCTTCGTCGTGGAGGCCGACTCCCCCGGCATCACCGTCGAGAACCGCAACGCATTCATGGGCCTGCGCGGTCTGGAGAACGGCGTCACCCGCTTCCACCGCGTGCGGGTCCCGGCCGCGCAGCGGATCGGAGCCGAGGGCGCCGGCCTGAAGATCGCGCTCACCACGCTGAACACCGGCCGCCTCTCGCTGCCCGCGATGTGCGTGGGCGCCGGGAAGTGGTGCCTCAAGATCGCCCGCGAGTGGTCGGGGGTCCGGGAGCAGTGGGGCCGGCCCGTCGCACGGCACGAGGCGGTCGGGGCGAAGATCTCCTTCATCGCCGCGACCACCTTCGCCCTGGAGGCCGTGGTCGACCTCGCGTCCCAGATGGCCGACGAGGACCGCAACGACATCCGCATCGAAGCCGCCCTCGCCAAGCTCTACGGCTCCGAGATGGCCTGCCTGATGGCCGACGAGCTGGTCCAGATCCGCGGCGGACGCGGCTTCGAGACCGCCGAGTCGCTCGCCGCGCGCGGCGAACGCGCCGTCCCTGCCGAGCAGTTGCTGCGTGACCTGCGCATCAACCGCATCTTCGAGGGCTCGACCGAGATCATGCACCTGCTGATCGCCCGGGAAGCCGTCGACGCCCACCTCTCGGTCGCCGGCGACCTGATCGACCCGGACAAGGACCTCGGCGACAAGGCCAAGGCGGGAGCCCGCGCCGCCGGGTTCTACGCCCGCTGGCTGCCCAAGCTGGCCACCGGAGCCGGACAGGTCCCCGGCACCTACCGCGAGTTCCACCCGGCCGGCCACCCCGACCTCGCCACCCACCTGCGGTACGTCGAGCGCAGCGCCCGAAAGCTCGCCCGGATGACGTTCATGGCGATGGCCCGCTGGCAGGGCCGCATGGAGACCAAGCAGGGCTTCCTCGGCCGTATCGTCGACATCGGGGCGGAACTGTTCGCGATGAGCGCGGCCTGCGTCCGCGCCGAGCACCTTCGGGCCACCGGCGAACACGGCCGCGAGGCCTACCAGCTCGCCGACGCGTTCTGCCGCCAGTCCCGGATCCGGGTCGAGGAACTCTTCGGCCGGCTCTGGTCCAACACCGACGACCTGGACCGCAAGGTCGTCGCGGGAGTCCTCTCCGGCACCTACACCTGGCTGGAGGAGGGCGTCCTCGACCCCTCGGGCGACGGCCCCTGGATCGCGGACGCCGCCCCCGGCCCCTCACAGAAGGAAAACGTGCACCGTCCACTGCGCTGACCTGCCATGATCGGTGTGCAGTCAGACTGGTGTACGGGAGCCACGGGTCCCGGCCCCGGGAACCGGCACGAGTACGAGGCGGCACAGCGATGGCGACGGCCGAGGAAGACCGCTACAGCCGACGGCTGGCCTGGTGCGTGGCACTGCTGCTGCGCCACGCACCGGATGCGGTCGCGGCCGGTCTCCTCGGCCGCCTCGACCCTGCCGCCCGCCGCTACCTGTGCCGGGACGAGCACCTCCCCGCCGGGGCCGTCACCCTGCTGCTGCGCGACGGCACCGACGAAGACCGCCGCCACGTAGCCCGCAACCCGCACGTGCTCGGCCGCCCCCTGCCCGGGCTGCCCGGGCCCGCCCGCTACCGGCGCCGCCCCGGGCCCTCGCCGCGGCTGCTCGCCACCCTCGGCGCCGAACTGGGCCGCACCCCCACCGCGCCCGGGGAGCACGGCCCGCCGCTGAGCGGCGCGGAACTCGTCGCCCTGCTGCGCCGCCATGGCAGCCGCCGGCCACGGATACCGCTCGACGTGCTGGCCCTGCCGTACGAACTCGACCCGGACGCGCTGCTGCGCGAGCACTCCCGCGCCCCGCTCCCGCCCGGCTCCGTCGAGGCGCTGCTGCTGGTGGCCGGGCTCGACCGGGAGGTCGTCCTCGCGCTGCTCGACACCCGCGCGCAGGCCGCGTACGGGCCCCACTGGCACCGCCCGGCCGTGCGAGCCGTGCGCACTGGCACCCTGACCTTCGACGAACTCGCGGCGGCCGTGGCGCCCGCCCACCGGACCCTGCTGCTCGGACAGGCCCACGCGATCGGGCGCTTCGCCTGGAACCTCGCCGAATGGGCCGGGATGCGGGCCGCCCTGGTCCGCGTCCTGCGCCCGGTACTCGGCGACGACCCCCGCCTGTGGGAGGAACTGCGCCGCAGCGCCCCCGGCTTCCCCGGCACCCTCCCGGAGCTGGCGGCCGCCGTGGCCGCCGGCAGCGCGCCGACGCACCCCGGGCCCGGCCCGGAGGGCCTCGCCGAAGCCGTCGACGCCCTGGCGCCGGGCGCCGTACGGGAACCCGGGCCCAGCGTGGACCGGGAGCTGGCCCTCGCCAGCCTGGCGGTGCCCAACGCGATGGGCGACCTGCGCGAGGACGTCCGCTGGGTCCGCGCCTGCCTGGACTCGGGCCTGCTCACGGGCGCCGACGTGCTGCGGCACAAGGCCCCCGCCGCCTGGGCCCTGGACGAGGACCACTGGCTCGGCGACGACGACTACCCCGACCGGCACGACCGGCCGGCGGCCGTGCTCGCCTCCCGCGCGGAGGCCGACCGGCTGCTCACGGCGGCCCTCGGCGCCGACGCCGAAGCGTGGTGGCGGGCCGCCCTGACGCTCCCCGACTTCGCCGGGACCCTCCCGGAGTTGCTGGCCGGTGTCGTTCAGGGGGACTCCGTGTCCAACCGCTCCTGAGTTGCGGCAACAATGGGGGGCATGACCGACAGCCCAGCCCCCCTGGCCGACCCGCACCTCCTCTTCGACTCCGCGGTCGGCCGCCGGGACATCGTCATCCTCGGCTCCACCGGCTCCATCGGCACCCAGGCCATCGACCTCGCCCTGCGCAACCCGGACCGCTTCCGGGTCACCGCGCTGTCCGCCGCCGGCGGGCGCGTCGCGCTGCTGGCCGAGCAGGCCCGGAAGCTGCGGGTCCAGTCGGTCGCGGTGGCCGACGAGGACGCCGTTCCCGCGCTGAAAGAGGCGCTGAGCGCCCAGTACGGCGGGTCCGAGCCGCTGCCCGAGATCCTGGCCGGGCCCGACGCGGCGGCCGCTCTCGCCGCCTCCCCGTGCCACACCGTCCTCAACGGCATCACCGGTTCCATCGGCCTCGCGCCCACCCTCGCCGCGCTGCGCGCGGGCCGGACCCTGGCCCTGGC
The DNA here is from genome assembly GCF_044454045.1 of Streptomyces sp. NPDC051578. Lineage (NCBI taxonomy): Bacteria > Bacillati > Actinomycetota > Actinomycetes > Kitasatosporales > Streptomycetaceae > Streptomyces > Streptomyces sp. NPDC051578. The sequence goes on along the minus strand of NZ_JBITDH010000001.1, from coordinate 1,133,305 downwards.
CAACAAGGAGTCGCTGATCGTCGGCGGCCCGCTGGTCAAGGCCCTCGCGAAGCCGGGCCAGATCATCCCGGTCGACTCCGAGCACGCCGCGCTCTTTCAGGCGCTGGCTGCCGGGACCCGGGCCGATGTCCGCAAGCTCGTGGTCACCGCCTCGGGCGGCCCCTTCCGCGGCCGTACCCGCGCCGACCTGGCGAAGGTCACCGTCCAGGACGCCCTCGCCCACCCGACCTGGGCGATGGGCCCGGTGATCACCGTGAACTCGGCGACCCTGGTCAACAAGGGGCTGGAGGTCATCGAGGCGCACCTGCTCTACGACATCCCCTTCGACCGCATCGAGGTCGTGGTCCACCCCCAGTCGTACGTCCACTCGATGGTCGAGTTCACCGACGGTTCGACGCTGGCCCAGGCCACCCCGCCCGACATGCGCGGCCCGATCGCCATCGGCCTCGGCTGGCCCGAGCGGATCCCCGACGCGGCGCCCGCCTTCGACTGGACCAAGGCGTCGAGCTGGGAGTTCTTCCCGCTGGACACCGAGGCCTTCCCGGCGGTGGACCTGGCCCGGCACGTCGGTACCCTCGGCTCCACCGCGCCCGCCGTGTTCAATGCGGCGAACGAGGAGTGCGTGGCAGCCTTCCTGGCCGGTCGGCTGCCGTTCACAGCAATCATGGATACGGTCTCTGCCGTGGTCGATGAGCACGGCACACCGGACGCGGGAACTTCCCTCACCGTCCGGGACGTCCTTGAAGCGGAGACCTGGGCCAGGGCCCGGGCACAGGAGATGGCGGCACGGGCCGCCGTGGAGGCGCGCGCATGACGATCTTGCTGACCTTGATCGGTGTGGTCGTCTTCGTGTTCGGCCTGCTGTTCTCCATCGCCTGGCACGAGCTCGGCCACCTCTCGACGGCCAAGCTCTTCGGCATCCGCGTGCCCCAGTACATGGTCGGCTTCGGCCGCACCGTCTGGTCGCGAAAGAAGGGCGAGACGGAGTACGGCATCAAGGCCATCCCGATGGGCGGATACATCCGCATGATCGGGATGTTCCCGCCCGGCGAGGACGGCAAGGTCACCGCCCGTTCGACCTCCCCGTTCCGCTCGATGATCGAGGACGCGCGCTCGGCCGCGTACGAGGAACTCCAGCCCGGGGACGAGAGCCGGCTGTTCTACACGCGCAAGCCCTGGAAGCGCGTGATCGTGATGTTCGCCGGGCCGTTCATGAACCTGGTCCTGGCGCTGGCGATCTTCTTCGGGCTGTGGATGACCTTCGGCGTCAACCAGACCACCACCCAGGTGGCGTCCGTCTCGCCCTGCGTCATCCAGCAGAGCGAGAAGCGCGAGATCTGCAAGGACGGGGACCCGGTCGCCCCGGCCAAGAAGGCGGGCCTCCGGGCGGGCGACAAGATCGTGGCCTTCGACGGCGAGCGGGTGACCGACTGGTCCGTGCTCCAGAAGAAGATCCGCGACACCGTCGGCCCCGCCACCGTCACCGTCGTACGGGACGGACGCGAGCTGACCCTGCGGGCGACGCTCATCGAGAACAAGGTCGCCAAGACAGACGGCCATGGCGGGTACGTCAAGGGCCAGTACGTCACCGCCGGCTGGCTCGGCTTCGGCCCCAGGGAAGTGATCGCGCCGCTCACCTTCGGCGAGTCCGTGGACCACATGGGCGATGTCGCGCAGAGCAGCGTGCAGGGCCTCCTGCGGCTCCCCGAGAAGATCCCCGCGCTGTGGGACGCGGCCTTCAACGGCGCCGAACGGCAGCCCGACTCCCCGATGGGCATCGTCGGCGCCGCCCGCATCAGCGGTGAGATCGCCACCCTCGACATCCCCGGCGAGCAGCGCCTCGCCACGATGCTGAGCGTCCTCGGGATGTTCAACCTCTCGCTGTTCCTGTTCAACATGCTGCCGCTGCTGCCGCTGGACGGCGGCCACATCGCCGGCGCCCTGTGGGAGTCCCTGCGCCGGGGCGTCGCCCGCGTCTTCCGGCGCGCCGACCCCGGCCCGTTCGACGTGGCGAAGCTGATGCCGGCCGCGTACGTCGTCGCGGGACTCTTCGTCTGCTTCACCCTGCTGGTCCTCGTGGCCGACGTGGTCAACCCGATCAAGATCAGCTAGCGCCGCGCCCGCCGCGCGGGCGCACGGACGGAGCCGGGCACGCATCGTGCCCGGCTCCCTACGTTCGGGTGGCGCGAACCCCTGCGATGCGTGGGTCACCCGCGCCTTGGCGTAATCTCGAAGCCTGGAGCCCGCCGATCTCGGGACCTTGAACCACACCTTGGGGTTGCACAGCAGATGACTGCCATCTCTCTCGGAATGCCGTCCGTGCCGACGAAGCTCGCCGACCGCCGGGTCAGCCGCAAGATCCAGGTCGGCTCCGTGGCCGTCGGCGGCGACGCACCCATCTCGGTGCAGTCCATGACCACGACCCGCACCTCCGACATCGGCGCCACGCTCCAGCAGATCGCCGAGCTGACCGCCTCCGGCTGCAACATCGTCCGCGTGGCCTGCCCCACGCAGGACGACGCCGACGCGCTCGCGACGATCGCCAAGAAGTCCCAGATCCCGGTCATCGCCGACATCCACTTCCAGCCGAAGTACGTGTTCGCGGCCATCGACGCCGGCTGCGCGGCCGTCCGCGTCAACCCCGGCAACATCAAGCAGTTCGACGACAAGGTCAAGGAGATCGCGCGGGCCGCGAACGAGACCCGCACCCCGATCCGGATCGGCGTCAACGCGGGCTCGCTCGACGCCCGGCTGCTCAAGAAGTACGGCAAGGCCACCCCCGAGGCGCTCGTCGAGTCCGCGCTGTGGGAGGCCTCCCTCTTCGAGGAGCACGGTTTCAGCGACATCAAGATCTCGGTCAAGCACAACGACCCGGTCGTCATGGTCAACGCCTACCGCCAGCTGGCCGCCGCCTGCGACTACCCGCTGCACCTCGGCGTCACCGAGGCCGGCCCCGCCTTCCAGGGCACCATCAAGTCCGCCGTCGCCTTCGGCGCGCTGCTCTCCGAGGGCATCGGCGACACCATCCGCGTCTCCCTCTCCGCGCCGCCGGTCGAGGAGGTCAAGGTCGGCATCCAGATCCTGGAGTCGCTGAACCTCAAGCCCCGCCGCCTGGAGATCGTCTCCTGCCCCTCCTGCGGCCGCGCCCAGGTCGACGTGTACAAGCTGGCCGAGGAGGTCACCGCGGGCCTGGAGGGCATGGAGGTCCCCCTGCGCGTCGCGGTCATGGGCTGCGTCGTGAACGGTCCCGGCGAGGCCCGCGAGGCCGACCTCGGCGTCGCCTCCGGCAACGGCAAGGGCCAGATCTTCGTCAAGGGCGAGGTCATCAAGACGGTCCCCGAGTCGAAGATCGTGGAGACCCTCATCGAAGAGGCCATGAAGATCGCCGAGCAGATGGAGAAGGACGGCATCCCCTCCGGCGAGCCGACCGTCGCCATCGGCGTCTGAGACCCCCTTTTCCCGGGCTCGGCCCGCATCCGGGGCGCCACCAGCCTGACGCACGGGCTCCGGGTGCTCCTACCGCTGGTGCCCCGAGGTCTTCCGCGTGAGGACCCTGTTCTTCCCCGGAGTCCGGCCGGGAGGTGCCCCCACGGGTGCGCGCGCCCCTTCGGCTCCCCCGCCCGTGGCGGTTTCGCCCCGTCCCCGTCCCCGCAGTCCGGAGGCGGGGACGGGGTTTTTCGTGACCTGTGGGACCGGGCATCCCCGTGCGGCGCCGGGTACAGTGCGGAGATCAGCAGACTTGCATGGTGAGGCCCCAGTGTTGACGCAGACCACCACCCGGGTCCTTGAACCCAGTGATCTCGACTCCGCGCTCGAAGTCCTCGGGCGCGAGCCGGTCGAGAACGCCTTCGTCACCTCCCGGGTCCAGGTCGCCGGCCTCGACCCCTGGCGCCTGGGCGGCGAGATGTGGGGCTGGTACCGCGACGGCGAGCTGCGTTCCCTGTGCTACGCGGGCGCCAACCTCGTCCCCGTCTGCGCCGGGCCCGACGCCGTACGCGCCTTCGCCGACCGCGCCCGCCGCACCGGCCGCCGCTGCTCCTCCATCGTCGGCCCCGCCGAAGCCACCCGGCTGCTGTGGCGCCTGCTGGAGCCCAGCTGGGGGCCCGCCCGCGACGTCCGCTCCCACCAGCCCCTGATGATCACCGAGCAGTCGTCCGCCGAGGTCCGGCCCGACCCCCTGGTCCGCCGCGTCCGTAAGGACGAGATGGACCTGATCATGCCCGCCTGCGTGGCCATGTTCACCGAAGAGGTCGGCATCTCCCCGCTCGCCGGGGACGGCGGACTGCTCTACCAGGCCCGCGTCGCCGAACTCGTCGGCACCGGCCGCTCCTTCGCCCGCGTCGACGACGGGCGGATCGTCTTCAAGGCCGAGATCGGCGCGGCCACGCCGCGTGCCTGCCAGATCCAAGGCGTCTGGGTCGACCCCGAGTTCCGCGGCCGGGGCCACTCCGAGGCGGGGATGGCCGCCGTCGTGGAGTACGCGCTGCGCGATGTGGCCCCCGTGGTCAGCCTCTACGTCAACGACTTCAACACCGCCGCGCGGGCGGCCTACCGCCGCGTGGGCTTCCGTGAGGTCGGCGCCTTCATGAGCGTGCTCTTCTGACCCGTCGGGGAGGGTGCCCCCGCGAACAGTCCGGGGCCACAAGACCCGGTGCCGGACCCGTACCCCTCGCCGCTACCGCCGAGTAAGGTCACCGCATGCTGCCTACCCCCGAAGGCGACGGCCCCCACCGGCCCGCCGGACTCCGCATCGGCCCCCTCGACCTCGCCGGTCGCGTGGACGAGGCCCTGCGCGTGCAGGCCGTCGCCTTCGGGCTCAGCGACGAGGAAGTCGGCATCCGGCGCTACATCGTCCAGCGCCACATGGCCTGCCGGGGAGCCCGCGCGCTCGGCGCGTACACCGACGACGGCGCGCTCGCCGGCTTCGTCTACGGCATGCCGAACGACCGCGAACACTGGTGGTCCACCGTCGTCGAGCCCTACCTGCGCGCCGGTGGCCACGACGGCTGGCTCGACGGCTCCTTCGTCATCACCGAACTGCACGTGCACCCCGGGTTCCAGGGCCACGGAGTCGGCCGGGAGCTGATCACCCGGATCACCGACGCCGCCGCCGAACCCCGCTCCATCCTGTCCGCCATCGACACCGACAGCCCGGCCCGCGCCCTGTACCGCGCGCTCGGCTACACCGACCTGGCCCGCCGCGTGTACTTCCCGAGCGCGAGCCTCCCGTACGCCGTGATGGGCGCCCCGCTGCCGCTGCGCAGGCCCGGAATTCGGTGACGGCCCCGCGGGGGGCGTCGGTAGGCTCGCCCCATGTCAACGCAACACGTGCAGCGCATGTCCCGCCTCCTGGCCAAGACCCTCCGTGAGGACCCGGCCGACGCCGAGACCCTGAGCCACCGCCTCCTCGTCCGCGCGGGCTACGTCCGGCGCAGCTCCGCCGGCGTGTGGACCTGGCTGCCGCTCGGCAAGCGGGTCCTGGAGAACGTCTCCCGCATCGTCCGCGAGGAGATGGACGCCATCGGGGCGCAGGAAGTGCTGCTGCCGGCGCTGCTGCCGAGGGAGCCGTACGAGGTCAGCGGCCGCTGGTCGGAGTACGGGGACCTGCTCTTCCGGCTCAAGGACCGCAAGGGTGCGGACTACCTGCTCGGGCCCACCCACGAGGAGATCTTCACGCTGCTCGTGAAGGACCAGTGCACGTCCTACAAGGACCTGCCGGTCATGCTGTACCAGATCCAGACCAAGTACCGCGACGAGGCCCGGCCGCGCTCCGGCGTGCTGCGGGGCCGCGAGTTCCAGATGAAGGACTCGTACTCCTTCGACGTCAGCGACGAGGGGCTCGCGCAGTCGTACGCCCTCCACCGCGCCGCGTACCGGCGGATCTTCGAGCGGCTGGGCCTGGACCACCGGATCGTCTCGGCGGTCTCCGGCGCGATGGGCGGCTCGGCGTCCGAGGAGTTCCTCGCGCCGGCCCGCGCGGGGGAGGACACCTTCGCGGACTGCCCGTCCTGCGACTACGCGGCCAACACCGAGGCGGTCACCTTCGCCCTGACGCCGGTGGAGGCGGAACACGGTCCCCTGGAGGAGATCCCCACCCCGGAGACCCCGACCATCGAGACGCTGGCGGCGCACCTGGGCGTGCCCGCCTCGGCCACGCTCAAGAACCTCCTCGTCAAGGTGGACGGCGAGATCGTGGCCGTCGGCGTGCCCGGCGACCGGGAAGTGGACCTGGGCAAGCTCGGTGAGCATCTCGCCCCGGCGGTCGTGGAGTTGGTGACGGCGGAGGACTTCACCGACCGGCCCGACCTGGTACGCGGCTACGTGGGCCCGCAGGGTCTGCAGAAGGTGCGCTACCTCGCCGACCCCCGTGTCGCGCCCGGGACTTCCTGGGTGACGGGCGCCAACAAGCCGGACACGCACGCCCGTAACGTGGTGTGCGGCCGGGACTTCGAGGTCGACCGGTACCTGGACGTCGTGGTGGTCGAGCCGGGTGATCCCTGCCCGGCCTGCGGGAGCGGACTCGTCCTGGATCGGGCGATCGAGATCGGACACATCTTCCAGCTGGGCCGCAAGTACGCCGACGCCTTCGGGCTGGACGTGCTCGGCCGCGAGGGCAAGCCGGTACGGGTGACCATGGGCTCCTACGGCATCGGCGTCTCCCGGGTGGTGGCCGCGCTGGCCGAGCAGACCGCCGACGAGCGGGGCCTGTGCTGGCCCGCCTCGGTCGCCCCCGCCGACGTGCACGTGGTGGCGGCGGGCAAGGCCGTGCCGCTGGCGCTGGCCGAATCGGCGGCCACGGCGCTGGCGGAGGCCGGCCACCGGGTCCTGCTGGACGACCGGCCCGGCCTGTCGCCCGGCGTCAAGCTCACGGACGCGGAGCTGATCGGCGTGCCGTGGATCCTGGTCGCGGGACGCCGCTCCGCCGACGGGGTGGTCGAACTCCAGAACCGCGCCACCGGCACCCGCGAGGAGCTCCCCCTCACCGAAGCCCTGGCCCGCCTGGCCTGAGCCCGGGCCGGGCGGTCTCCGGGGGGCGCTCCGCGGCGCCGGACGCGGTGCGGAGGGAGGCGCCCGGGCCCGGCGTCACGGCCCGGGCGGCCCGCCTCACGGCACCGGGCGCCCGTACGCCCCCGGCCGGGGCCCCGGCCCGGGCCAAGACCACCCGGCCGGCTCCCCGGCCGAGGTCGCCAGGGCCGAGGTTGCCCGGACGAGTTGGCCGGACAATGCCGTCCGACTGAGACGGCCCGACTGAGACGGCCCGGACGCGATGGCACGGGGAAGGCGGCCCGGCCAAGGCCGCCCGGAGAGCCGCTCGCAGAAGATCGCGGGTGACGCGGCCCGGATCTGGCAGTCCGGATCAGACTGAACCGGACCGGACCGGACCGGAGCGGACCGGGCTGGACGGGACGGGACGGCACAGGCGAGGCGTCCGGATGAGACGGCCCGGCCAAGGCGGCCCTGGTGGGCCCGCCCGGTGTAGATCGCTCTGGTGAGGTAGCCCGGGTGAGACGGCCGGGCCAAGACGGCACGAATGAGGCCGCCCGGAGAAGATCTCGGGCGAGGCCGCCCGGACGGGGCGCCCGGGCAGGGCTAGGCGTCCGGGTGAGACGGCCCGGCAAGGTGGCACGGGCGAGGCCGCCCGGAGAAGATCGCGGGCGAGCCGCCCTGCCGGCCGCCCGGGCGGGCGGGGCGTCCCGCGGGGCGTCCGGGCAGGGGCTAGGCGTCCGGTTCGTCCGGGGCGGGTGGCGGGGGTACGGGGCTGGCCGGGGGCAGGAGCGGGTCCGGGTCGGGGGAGCCGTCCAGGCGGTCGGAGGCGGGACCGGGACGCCGGGCCTGCTCGGGGTCCGGCCGGGCCGGGGCGCCGTTCAGGCGCTCCGAGGCGGCCGTCAGGGACTCCGGCGGCTCCGGGGCCTTGCCGGCCGGCGGGCGCGCCGCGGCGTCCGGCGGTGCCGGGGCGGCGCGTTCGAGGAAGCGCAGCAGCTCCACGGGGAAGGGCAGCACCAGGGTGGAGTTCTTCTCCGCGGCCACCGCCACCACCGTCTGGAGCAGGCGCAGCTGCAGCGCCGCGGGCTGCTCCGACATCACCTCGGCCGCCTCGGCCAGCTTCTTCGACGCCTGCAGCTCCGCGTCCGCGTTGATGACCCGCGCCCGGCGCTCCCGGTCCGCCTCCGCCTGCCGCGCCATCGACCGCTTCATCGTCTCCGGCAGGGAGACGTCCTTGATCTCCACCCGGTCGATCTGCACGCCCCACCCGACCGCCGGACTGTCGATCATCAGCTCCAGGCCCTGGTTGAGCTGCTCCCGGTTCGACAGCAGATCGTCCAGGTCCGACTTGCCGATGATCGACCGCAGCGAGGTCTGCGCCATCTGCGAGACCGCGAAACGGTAGTCCTCGACCTCGATGATCGCGCTGGCCGCGTCCACGACCTTGAAGTACACGACCGCGTCCACCCGCACCGTGACGTTGTCCCGCGTGATGCCCTCCTGCGCGGGCACCGGCATCGTCACGATCTGCATGTTCACCTTGCGCAGCCGGTCGACGCCCGGGACGATCATGGTGAAGCCCGGGCCGCGGACGCCCTCACGCAGCCGGCCGAAGCGGAAGACCACGCCCCGCTCGTACTGCCTCACCACCCGTGCGGCGGTGGCCGAGACCGCGCCGGCGCCCACGCCGGCCGCGATGATCGCTGTCAGCAGTTCCTGGACCATGACGGCCTCCCTGCGGACACATCCTGATACCTACGGTATGCCCTACAACCAGGCCGCGAATTCCAGCAACAGCTCGGCCTCGCGCCCCCGTCCGGCCGCCAGCGCCCGGTTCCCCGACTCCACCGCGCGGAACAGCGTCCAGCCCCGCAGCCGGTCCCGGTCCACGTCCAGCGCGTCCGCCAGCTTGTTCACCCGGCGCCGGGCGCCCGAGGCCCCCGCCGAGGAGGCGACCTGGTCCTCCAGGCGGTCCCGGACCAGCCGGGCCAGGTCGTACGCCCGCTCACCGACCAGTGGATCGGGGCCCACCGTCAGCCAGGGCGCCCGTTCGCCCGCGAGCACCTTGCCCTGCCGGAAGTTCCCGTGCAGCAGCAGCTCCTCGCCGGGGGCGGCCGTCAGCTCCTCCTGGACCGCGAGCGCCTCGGCCGCCAGTGCCTCCGTCTCGGGCGGGGCCTTGCGCAGCTCCTCGGCCTGGCGGCCGGTGCGCTGGGCCACCGTCTCCCAGCAGTGGCCGGCGTCCGGCGCCACCCACAGCCGGCGCAGGGTGCCGCAGGCCTCCAGCAAGGCCTTCGCCTCCGGGAGCGAGCGCAGCGACACCTCCGGGTGCAGCCGTTCCAGGAGCAGCCCGCCGTCCTGTTCGTGGTGGCGGGAGTCGAGGACGCGTACCGCGCCGAAGCCGCCCCAGTGCGCGAGCGCCGCCAGTTCGAGGTCCGGCCGGGCCGCGGGCGGGGCGAGCTTCAAAGCCGCCGGAGTCCCGTCGGAGTACCGCACGAGGACCACGAGGCTGCTGCGCCCGCCGGGCGCCTGTACCCGCTGGGCCACCACCCCGCGCCGGGCCATCGCCTCCTCGGCGAGCCGCGGCAGCCGCTCCAGCCACTCCGCGTCCCGCGCCGGTTCCGGCACCTCGCCGAGCGCCCGTACAAGCCGCTGCGGCGGTTCGAAAGCCATGCGTGCGTGATCCCTTTCAGCCGGTCTGGGCGCGGTCCGCGCGTTCGGCGAGCCCAGGGAAGGCTACGCCGCCGCCGCGCCAGCGTGCCGCCCGCACCGCGGCGGCGCTCAGCGCGTCGGCCGCCTCGCGGCGCAGCGGACCGTCCGCGGCCCGCACCAGATCGGAGTAGGCGCCCGCGACGCGCTCCTCGATCTCGGCGGCCAGCCGCTCGGCGTCGGCCGGGCCGCGCACCTCGTACGGAAGCGCGTACGCGGCCTCCGCGGCCCGCGGCGATCCGCCCATCTCCCGCACCGTCCGGGTCAGGGAGTCACGCCGCGCGAGGTGGTTCCCGTACGCCTCCCGGGCCTCCGCCGCCCGCTCCGGCGAGGTGCGCGCGCCGATCACCCCGTAGCCGTACGCGGCGGCGTGCTCGGCGGCCAGCGCCGCCTGCGCGGCCTCCAGGGGACGGCTCGCGGGGGAGGGCGAGGGCTTCACGAGGTGGCTCCGGGGGTGGTCGAGGTCAGCAGGTACGCGTGGACGGCTCCGCAGGCCGCCACCGAGGCGAGCAGCCGGGCCAGTTCCCCGGGTGCGCCGGCCAGCGCGATGGTCCGCGCCTCGGACAGGCTCCGCTCGGTGGCCGCGAGCTCCGTCAGCGCCTCGGCAGCCGTCGCCGGAACGGGCGCGGAGCGGGGCGCCGGGCTTCCGGCCGAGGGGGCCGGACCGGACGACGAGGCGGAGGGCCCGCCGGCCCCGGCCGGGGGAGCGGACCCGGGGACGGCGAGCGCCCCGCGGTGCGCCGCGACGGCCGCGCGCAGCGGCGCGAGCCGCCCCGCCAGGTCCGGATGGGCGGCGGTGGTGGCGTCGTAACGTTCCAGCAGCCGCTCGGTGTCACGTACGGCGCTCTCCCGCATCCGCCGTTCGAGTGGAATCCCGTTGTCCTCGGGGTTCGCGCCGCTTTCGCCCGTGCACCCGGTGAGCAGCGCGGCCCCGGCCGCCCCGGCGGCTCCGGCGAGCACGCTGCGTCGTGAGGGCCCGTGGGGCGCTGCGGGCATCGAAGGCATGGTCCAGGGCACGGCGACGACCTCCGGAGGTGCTGGCGGGGCAGGGTGTGATCACGGTACCCGGGGCCCCCGCCGGGCGCGCGGACGGCAACACCCTCCGCGACCGGATACCCTTTGACCTGACACGCGACGGAAAACCACAACAGCACACGCGGCCGAGGAGTCACCCGGATGAGCACCACCCAGAGCGACAGGCTGCGCGGACTGCTGGAGCCGCTCGTCGCCGCCAAGGGCCTGGACCTCGAAGAGATCGAGCTGTCGAAGGCGGGCAAGCGACGGATGCTGCGGGTCATCGTGGATTCCGACGAGGGCGTGGAGCTGGACGCGTGCGCCGAGCTGAGCCGTGAGGTCTCCGATCTGCTCGACGAATCCGACGTGATGGGCGAGGACGAGTACGTCCTCGAGGTGAGCTCCCCGGGCGCCGACCGTCCGTTGACCGAGCACCGTCACTACGTCCGGGCGACCGGACGTCTCGTGAAGTTCCAGCTGGCAGAGGGCGGCGAACTGGTCGCCCGGATCCTCGACGTCGACGACGAGGGCATGGACCTCGAAGTTCCGGGCGTGAAGGGCCGCAAGGCGACCGCCCGCCGCATCGCGTTCACCGACATCGCCAAGGCGCGTGTCGAGATCGAGTTCAACCGCAAGGACAAGAAGGAAGAGGAGGCGTAGCCGTGGACATCGACATGAGTGCCCTGCGGGGTCTGGTCCGGGAGAAGGAGATCTCCTTCGACCTGCTCGTCGAGGCGATCGAGTCGGCCCTCCTCATCGCGTACCACCGCACCGAGGGCAGCTACCGGCGTGCCCGCGTCGTGCTCGACCGCAGCAACGGTCACGTGGTCGTGTGGGCGACGGAAGACCCGAGGGATCTCGAAGAGGGCCAGGAGCCCAAGGAGTTCGACGACACCCCGTCGGACTTCGGCCGGATCGCCGCGACGACCGCCAAGCAGGTGATCCTCCAGCGTCTGCGCGACGCCGAGGACGACCTGACCTTCGGCGAGTTCGCCGGCCGTGAGGGCGACGTCATCACCGGTGTGGTGCAGCAGGGCAAGGACCCCAAGAACGTCCTCGTCGACATCGGCAAGCTGGAGGCCATCCTGCCCGTGCAGGAGCAGGTCCCGGGCGAGGAGTACACGCACGGCCTGCGCCTCAAGGCGTACGTCGTCCGTGTGGCCAAGGGCGTCCGCGGCCCGTCGGTGACGCTGTCGCGCACCCACCCCAACCTGGTGAAGAAGCTGTTCGCGCTGGAGGTCCCGGAGATCGCCGACGGCAGCGTCGAGATCTCGGCGATCGCCCGCGAGGCCGGCCACCGCACCAAGATCGCCGTCCGCTCCACCCGCTCGGGCCTGAACCCGAAGGGCGCCTGCATCGGCCCGATGGGCAGCCGCGTGCGCAACGTGATGGCGGAGCTGCACGGCGAGAAGATCGACATCGTGGACTGGTCCGACGACCCGGCCGAGATGGTCGCGAACGCCCTGTCACCCGCCCGGGTGAGCAAGGTCGACGTCGTCGACTGGGACTCCCGCTCCGCACGGGTGACCGTGCCCGACTACCAGCTGTCGCTGGCCATCGGCAAGGAGGGCCAGAACGCCCGCCTCGCCGCGCGGCTCACCGGCTGGCGCATCGACATCCGCCCCGACACCGAGGAGCCCTCGGACCGGGACGCGGACCGCGAGGGCCGCGGCGGCCGTGACGGTGAGCACGCCGAGCGGCGCGGGGAATAAAACCATTACCGGCCGGTGCTCACCGGCCGGTAGACAGGGACCCCGGGGAACCGGGGTCCCCGGCACGCGGGAGCTGCTCCGGGGCCGCCCGGAGGTTTCCGAATGGATCACGACAACGTCCGTTCGATTTTTCGCCTGAAGGGGTGAGGTCGGTACGGGGAGGTAGACTTAGGCGTGTCTGGCCGGACGCAAGCCCGCGCATGCCCCGAACGCACCTGTGTGGGGTGCCGGGAGCGAGCGGCCAAGAGCGATCTGCTGCGGATCGTGGCGATCGAGGACGAATGCGTCCCCGATCCTCGCGGTACGCTGCCCGGCCGGGGTGCCTACCTGCACCCCGCCGTGGTCTGTCTCGACCAGGCGGTCCGCCGCCGGGCGTTCCCCCGGGCCCTCAGGTCCGCAGGAACGCTCGACACGGAGACGCTGCGCAAAGCCCTGGCCGGTGAGGCCGGGGCGACACCGTAAGAAGTAGTACGGCACGGATACCCCGTGCGGTCAGGTACCTCGCGAGTTGGAAGTAGGTCGAGATTGCGATGAGCACTCGATGAGTACGCGATGAGTACGCCCATGAAGTAGCGACGGTCCGGCGTAACCCGGACCTAAAAGGAGCGATGTGGCTAAGGTCCGGGTATACGAACTCGCCAAGGAGTTCGGAGTTGAGAGCAAGGTCGTCATGGCCAAGCTCCAGGAACTCGGTGAGTTCGTCCGTTCGGCGTCCTCGACGATCGAGGCGCCGGTCGTACGCAAGTTGACCGACGCACTGCAGGGGCCCGGCGGCAACGCCGGCAAGTCCGCTGCGAAGCCCGGCGCGCCCCGCAAGGCCGCGCCTTCCCCCGCAGCGGCAAGCCGCGCGGGTTCCCCCACGTCCGCAGCGCCGTCCCCGGCCGCCGCGGCACGTCCCGCCGCACCCAAGCCCGGCGCACCGGTGGCCCCCAAGCCCGCCGCCGCCGAGGCCCCGGCCGCCGGTGGCCCCGTGACTCCGGCCGCCCCCGGCCCGCGTCCCGGTCCCAAGGCCCCGGCCGCCCCGAAGCCCGCTCCGGCGGCGCCCGTGGCGACCGAGTTCTCCGCGCCCGCACCGGCTCCGGCCGCTGCCCCGGCGCGTACCGACCGTCCCGCCGGTCCCGGCGCCCCCGGTCCCCGTCCGGCGCAGCAGCGTCCGGCCCAGGGCGGCCAGGGCCAGGCCGGCGCCCGTCCCGGCGCCCCGCGTCCGGCCGGCGCCACCCCCGGCGCCCCCGCTTCGCGTCCCGCCGGCGGTTCGCAGGCCCCGCGTCCGCAGGGCGCCCGTCCGGCCGGTCCCCGTCCGGGCAACAACCCGTTCACCTCTGGTGGCTCCACCGGCATGGCGCGCCCGCAGGCGCCCCGTCCGGCCGGCGCTCCCCGTCCCGGTGCCCCCGGCGCCGGCGGCGGCCAGGGTGCTCCCCGTCCGCAGGGCGGTCCGGCCGGCGCTCCGCGCCCGCAGGGTCCCGGCGGCGCCCGTCCCACCCCCGGTGGCATGCCCCGTCCGCAGGGCGGCGCCCCGCGTCCGGGTGGTGCCCCCGGTGGTAACCGTCCGAACCCGGGCATGATGCCGCAGCGTCCCGCTGCCGGTGGTCCCGGTCCGCGTCCCGGCGGCGGCCCCGGTGGCCGTGGTCCCGGTGCGGGTGGCCCGCGTCCCGGTGGCGCCGGTCGTCCCGGTGGCGGCGGCGGCTTCGCCGGCCGTCCGGCCGGTCCCGGCTCGCGTCCCGCGGGCGGCGGCGGCTTCGGCGGCCCCCGTCCCGGTGGCGGCGGCTTCGGCGGCGGTCCGGCCGGTGCCGGTGGCGGCGGTCGTCCCGGCTTCGGCGGGCGTCCCGGTGGTCCCGGTGCCCGTGGTGGCACGCAGGGTGCCTTCGGCCGTCCCGGCGGTCCGGCCCGTCGTGGTCGCAAGTCCAAGCGTCAGAGGCGCCAGGAGTACGAGGCCATGCAGGCCCCGTCCGTCGGCGGCGTGATGCTGCCCCGCGGCAACGGCGAGACCGTTCGCCTGTCGCGCGGTGCCTCGCTCACCGACTTCGCGGAGAAGATCAACGCCAACCCGGCGTCGCTCGTCGCCGTGATGATGAACCTCGGCGAGATGGTCACGGCCACGCAGTCCGTGTCCGACGAGACCCTCCAGCTCCTCGCGGGCGAGATGAACTACCAGGTTCAGATCGTCAGCCCGGAGGAGGAGGACCGCGAGCTCCTCGAGACCTTCGACATCGAGTTCGGCGAGGACGAGGGCGGCGAGGAATACCTCATGCCGCGTCCCCCGGTCGTCACCGTCATGGGTCACGTCGACCACGGTAAGACCCGACTGCTCGACGCCATCCGCAAGACGAACGTCGTCGCGGGCGAGGCCGGCGGCATCACCCAGCACATCGGTGCCTACCAGGTGGGTACCGAGGTCAACGGTGAAGAGCGCAAGATCACCTTCATCGACACCCCGGGTCACGAGGCGTTCACCGCCATGCGTGCCCGTGGTGCCAAGTCGACCGACATCGCGATCCTCGTGGTCGCGGCCAACGACGGCGTCATGCCGCAGACGATCGAGGCGCTCAACCACGCCAAGGCCGCCGGCGTCCCGATCGTCGTCGCGGTCAACAAGATCGACGTCGAGGGTGCGGACCCGGTCAAGGTGCGCGGTCAGCTCACCGAGTTCGGTCTGGTCGCCGAGGAGTACGGCGGCGACACGATGTTCGTCGACATCTCCGCCAAGCAGGGTCTGCACATCGACTCCCTGCTGGAGGCCGTCGTCCTCACCGCCGACGCCTCGCTCGACCTGCGCGCCAACCCGGAGCAGGACGCTCAGGGTATTGCGATCGAGTCCCACCTCGACCGCGGCCGCGGTGCCGTCGCCACCGTCCTCGTCCAGCGCGGTACCCTCCGCGTCGGCGACACGATGGTCGTGGGCGACGCCTACGGCCGAGTGCGCGCCATGCTCGACGACAAGGGCAACAACGTCGAGGAAGCGGGTCCCTCGACCCCCGTCCTGGTCCTGGGTCTCACCAACGTCCCCGGCGCCGGCGACAACTTCCTGGTCGTGGACGAGGACCGTACGGCCCGTCAGATCGCCGAGAAGCGTGCTGCGCGCGAGCGCAACGCCAACTTCGCCAAGCGCGTCCGCCGGGTGTCCCTGGAAGACCTCGACTCGGTCCTCAAGGCCGGTCTGGTCCAGGAACTCAACCTCATCATCAAGGGCGACGCGTCCGGTGCGGTCGAGGCCCTCGAGTCCTCGCTGCTCCAGCTCGACGTCGGTGAAGAGGTCGACATCCGCGTCCTGCACCGCGGTGTGGGTGCGGTCACCGAGTCCGACATCGCCCTGGCGATGGGCTCCGACGCCATCGTCATCGGTTACAACGTCCGTGCGGCCGGCCGTGCCGCGCAGATGGCGGACCGCGAGGGTGTCGACGTCCGCTACTACTCGGTGATCTACCAGGCCATCGAGGAGATCGAGGCGGCCCTCAAGGGTCTCCTCAAGCCCGAGTACGAAGAGGTCGAGCTCGGTACGGCGGAGGTCCGCGAGATCTTCCGCTCGTCCAAGCTGGGCAACATCGCCGGTGTCCTCATCCGCTCCGGCGAGGTCAAGCGCAACACCAAGGCGCGGCTCCTGCGCGATGGCAAGGTCATCGCCGAGAACCTCACCATCTCCGGTCTGCGCCGCTTCAAGGACGACGTCACCGAGATCCGCGAAGGCTTCGAGGGCGGTATCAACCTCGGCTCCTTCAACGACATCAAGATCGACGATGTCATCGCGACGTACGAGATGCGCGAGAAGCCCCGCGCGTAAGCGCGAGGCGGTTCGCACCGTGTCGTAAGGCCCGTACGGCCGTTGGCCGTACGGGCACCACCGGGGCCGGTCGGCGGAATATCCGTCGATCGGCCCCGGCCGTTGCGTGTACGGTTCAGGTGACCCTGCCGGCGACGGCCCGGCAGGCCACCGAACCCGCACCGGCGGGATATCCGGAACTGCATGTACGTGGGGACTCTGTCCTTCGATCTGCTCCTCGGCGACGTCCACTCGTTGAAGGAGAAACGCTCCGTCGTCCGGCCCATCGTCGCCGAGCTCCAGCGCAAGTTCTCCGTGAGCGCGGCCGAAGTGGGCGACCAGGACCTGCACCGCAGGGCCCGTATCGGGGTCGCCCTGGTGAGCGGGGACGCGGGGTTCGTGTCGGACGTACTGGACCGCTGCGAGAGGCTGGTCGCGGCGCGTCCGGAAGTGGAGCTGCTGTCGGCGAGACGGCGGCTGCACGGTGATGAAGACTGATTGCTTGTCTGCAAGAAAAGAAGGAGACGGACCAGTGGCCGACAATGCGCGGGCGAAGAAGCTGGCGGACCTCATCCGGGAGGTGGTGGCCGAGAAGCTGCAGCGCGGTGTCAAGGACCCGCGCCTGGGTACGCACGTGACCATCACGGACACCCGCGTCACCGGCGACCTGCGGGAGGCCACGGTCTTCTACACGGTCTACGGCGACGACGAGGACCGGGCCAGCGCGGCAGCGGGCCTGGAGAGCGCCAAGGGCGTTCTGCGCTCCGCGGTCGGCCGGGCGGCGGGAACCAAGTTCACGCCCACCCTGACCTTCGTCGCGGACGCCCTCCCGGAGAACGCCAAGACCATCGAGGACCTCCTCGACAAGGTGCGCGCCTCCGACGCCGAGGTGCGCGAGGCCTCCTCCGGCGCCACCTACGCCGGTGACGCCGACCCGTACAAGAAGCCGGGCGAGGACGACGAGGACGCAGCGGCGGAATGAGCAGCAACGCAGGAAAGACCCCTGGGGGCACTTCCCGGCCGGAGGCCGGGGGAGGCCTCGTCATCGTCGACAAGCCGTCCGGATTCACGTCGCACGACGTGGTCGCCAAGATGCGCGGGATCGCCAAGACCCGCCGCGTCGGCCACGCCGGCACGCTGGACCCGATGGCGACGGGGGTCCTCGTCCTGGGCGTCGAGAAGGCCACCAAGCTCCTCGGCCACCTCGCGCTCACGGAGAAGGAGTACCTCGGCACGATCCGCCTCGGCCAGAACTCGCTGACGGACGACGCCGAGGGCGAGATCACCTCCTCGACGGACGCCTCCGCGGTGACCCGTGAGGCGGTGGACAAGGGCATCGCCAAGCTGACCGGCGAGATCATGCAGGTGCCGTCGAAGGTCAGCGCCATCAAGATCAAGGGCGTGCGCTCGTACAAGCGCGCGCGGGACGGCGAGGACTTCGAGATCCCGGCCCGGCCGGTGACCGTCTCGTCGTTCCAGGTGTACGACATGCGCGACGCGGAGGCCGAGGACGGCACGAAGGTCATCGACCTCGTCGTCTCCGTCGTCTGCTCCAGCGGCACGTACATCCGGGCCCTCGCCCGTGACCTGGGCGCCGACCTCGGGGTCGGCGGACACCTCACCGCGCTGCGGCGCACGCGGGTGGGCCCGTACAAGCTCGACCGGGCGCGCACGCTCGACCAGCTCCAGGAGGAGCTGACCGTCATGCCGATCGGCGAGGCGGCCGCGGCGGCGTTCCCGCGCTGGGACCTCGACGCGCGCCGGGCCTCGCTGCTGGCCAACGGCGTACGGATCGAGATGCCGGACGAGTACGGCGAAGGCCGGACGGTCGCGGTGTTCGGTCCGCAGGGGCAGTTGCTCGGACTGGCCGAGAACAAGGGCGGGAAGGCGAAGTCGCTCGCGGTCTTCGTCTGACGCGTCGACGTCCGGCCTCTCGACGTCCTGGCCTCTCGACGTCTCGACGCCGCCGGAGGCCTTGGCGCTCTATGCCCTGAGGCCTCCCGGGCCCTGGCGCTTGACGCCTTGACGTCTTGACGTGGAGCGGTGAGCGCACATGGGCTGCTGCTCACCGCTCCACGACCCCCCTCGGGTAGGTGTTTATCCACCGGGGGCCCTCTATTCACCCGTCCGAGCAGGCGCTCGGAGTGAACGGAGGGAGCACAAGGGGGCGCTTTCGCCTCGTGTGCTTTTGCCGCTGATCTTCACCTGCCTACCGTCGTGAGCACGAGAGCGGCGGGGAGTGGTGCGGCAATGGCGGAGCTCGTCACGATCTGCGATCTCGCCGGGCGGGTGCGGGGCAGCGGCTTCGTCGCCGACGACCGCGGGACGGTGATCACCGGCCACGAGGCCGTCGACGGATCGGACCGGCTGGTCCTGCACGGCCCCGGGGGCCGGAGCTGGCTCGCCGGTGCGGCCGATATGACCGCCCTGCCGGGGCTCGCGCTGGCCCTCGTACGGACCGACGGGCTCGGGGCCCGCCCACTGCCGGTGGCCCGGCGCGAGGTGGTCGAGCCCGGTACGTACGTACGGCTGCCCGCGCGGGGCTGGCGCCAGGCGCGGGTGCTCGCGGCCGGGGCGGAGGTCGTGCACCGGTCGGGGGAGCGGTGCCACGGGCTGCCGGCCGCGGTGGAACTGGCCATCGGGACGGACGGGCGGGACGCCCTGCGGGGCGACGGTGAAGCCTGCGGAGCACCGGTCCTGGACGCGACGACCGGGGCGGTGCTCGCGGTCGTGGGCCCCGGCGGGACCTTCGCGGTGCCGCTCCGCGCGGCGGCGGGGGCGGACGGCGGGGGCCCGCTGCATGCGGTGCTGGAGCGCAACGCCGCCACCGTGCCGGGGTACGGGGAGGAACTGAACCTCGCGGGCGCGCTGGAACTCACCGGGACGACGCTCGGACCGGTGCTCGGCGCGGGGCCGGTGCCGGGCGGGCCGGACCCCGTCGCGCGCCCGCGGATCGCCGCCGAACTCGAAGCCTTCACCGCCGGGGACCGGCCGGTGCTCGGGGTGGTCGGCGACCCCGGCACCGGCCGCACCACCGCGATCGCCGCCCTGGCCGCAGCCCGGGCGCGCGGGGAACGCCCGGCGCCGACGCTGTGGCTGCGCGGGGCGGAGCTGCGGGACGGCGACGGCTCGCTGGCGGACGCGGTGTCGCGGGCGCTGGCCGCGGCGGGGCGGATCGTGGCCGCGGGCGCCGGTTCCGGTGCCGGTGCCTGGGCCGGCGCCCCGGCGGGGGCTTTCGCCGGGGCGGGCTCCGCCCGGGCCGGTATGCCGGGACCGGGACCGGTGGCCTGGGGCGGGGGTGGTTGGGGGGCCGCTGCTGAGTGGGGGACCGGTCCGGCGGACGGGGCCGCGGCGGGTGCCCGCGCCCGTTCGGCGGGGGGCCTCGCCCCGGCCGGTGCGCCGGGGTGGGGGCCGGTGGCGGGGAGTGCGGGTGGTGGGGGGGCCGGTCTGGCCGACGGGGCCGCGGCGGGTGCCCGTGCCCGTTCCGTGGGGGGCTCCGGCTGGGCCGGTGCGGTGGATGTGGGCGAGGCGGCCGACCCCGACGGCGGTGGGGGTTTCCGAGCGGCGGGAGGGGTCGGGGAGGCGGTCGCGGTGTTGTCCGCCGGGGCCGGGCGGGGGCTGGTGGTGGTGCTCGACGCGCCCGAGGAGATGCCGCCCGGGCTCGCGCAGGGCCTCGGGCCGTGGACCGGAGCCACCGCCCGGTGGCTCGGCCGGGTCGGGGCCCGGCTGGTCGTCGCCGCCCGGCCCGAGTTCTGGGAGCGGGCCGGCGCCCTCTACCCGCCCGACGCGCTGTACCGCCCGGCGCGGCCCGTCCCGGGCCTGCCGCCCGCGCTGCCCGTCGGCGACCTGACCCCGGCCGAGGCCGCCACCCTGCGGGCACGCCTCGGCATTCCGGACGACGCGGTCCGGGACGCCGACGCCCGGCACCCGCTGACCCTGCGCCTGCTGGCCGACGTACGGGCCGCCAGGGTCACCGGGGGCCGTCCGGGCCGGGACGAGGTGTTCGCCGCCCACCTGGACCTCCTCGCCCTGCGGGTGGCGGTGCGCATCGCCGCCTCGGCCACCGACACCCAGGGCGCCGGGGTGCACGCGCCCGGGGTACGGCGGCTGGCCGCCCGCGTCGCCGGGCGGGTGCACGAGGCCGCCCGGCGGTGCCTGGGCCCGGGACAGGGCCGGCTGGACCGGGCCGCCTTCGAGGCGCTGTTCCCCTGGCGCACCGGCTGGGCCTCGGCCGTGCTGACCGAGGGGCTGCTGGTGCCCGCCGGGCCGGGCTACCGCTTCGCCCACGAGGAGCTGTCCGACTGGCTCCAGGCCGGCCACCTCGACCTGCCGACCGCGCTGGACTCCCTCGTGCACCGGGGGCCGGCCACCTCCGGCCCGCCCGTGCCCCGCCACCGCATCGGCCCCGTCCTGGAGGCACTGCGACGGCTCCCGCCCGACCAGGCGCGCAAGGTGCTGACCGGGCTGGTGGAGGCCCTGGACGCGTTCGGAGCGTCCCACGACGAGGCCCCGGCCCCGGATCGGGCTCCTGCCCCGGCGGAGGCTCCGGCCGGCGGCGAGTCCGCGCCGGATGGGGATCCGGCACCCGAGGGGGACCGCGCCTGGTGGGCCGCCCGGCTGCTGCGGGAGACCCTGCTGCGGGTCCCCGACGCCACACCGCACCTGCCGGTCCTGCACGCCCTCGCGGAGCACCTGTCCGGCCGGGGGCGCGGCGCCCGGGACCCCGGCGACCCCGGTGGTCCCGGCGGCTTCGACGGCCGGTTCTGGAACCGGCTCCGGCTGCCCGAGCCCGACCGGCTGGACCTGCTGCGCCGCCTGCTGCCCTGCGACCACCGCTACCTCGAAGCCGCGGCCCGCCGCCTGGTCCGCGATCCCCGGTACGTCCAGCGCCTGCTCTGCGCCTGGTTCGCGGACGAACGCCGGCTGCGGGGCCGCCCCGGCGCGACCGTGGCCACCGCCGCCCAGGCCCTGCTGCACACCCATCGCGGGCTCGCCGTGGACGACCTCACCGAGGCCCTGGTCACCGCCGCGCATCCCCGCGCCGACGAACTGCTCGCCGTACTCGCCGAGGACGAGCCCTCCGCCCTGTGCCGGGCCGTCCACCGCTGGGCCCACGACGAGCGGTCCGGGCGCCGCGTCGCGGCCGCCGCCTACGGCCAGGCCGCCGCCCCGCACGTGCGCACCCCCGCCGACCGGGATTTGCTGCGCCGCGCCGCCCAGGCGCTGCTCGCGCGCCCTACCGACACCACCCTGCACGGCGGCGCCCTCGCCGTGCTGCTCCGCGATCCCCAGGTGCGCGCCCGCTACCTGCCCGACGCCCTGGCCTGCTTCCGCGACCCCGAGTGCGGTGCCCGGCTGCCCGCCGAGGCACTGGTGGCGGCCCTGCCGGTACTGCCGGACCCGGACGCCGTCTTCGCCGCCCTGCGCGCCCGGGCCGACGGGGAGGTGCTGCGCGCCCTGGCCGCGCTCACCACGCCGGCCCTGGCCCGGCGCGCGGGTGACCTCGTACGGGAGCACCTGGCGCGGTGCCCGTCGGACGCCCCGCACGCCGCCGCGTTCCTGGACCGGCGCCTGGAGCAGGGCCCGGCGGCCGAGCCCGTCCTGCGCCCCCTCGTCCTGGAGCTGCTGCGGTCCGCGCCGACGGCGGTCCGGGCCGCGCTGGCCGCGGTGCTGGCCGCGCCCGGCGGGGAGCCCTCGTACCCGCTGCGGGGCGAGCTGGCCGACGTACTGCTGCGCGAGGAGGCCGACCCGGCGGTCCTCGACGCGTTCCTCGGCGCCGTCGCGGCCGGGGCCGCCGAGCGCCCGCGCCAGCGCACCCGGGACCTGCTGAGGCGCACCGGACGGCAACTGCTGCGGCTCCCCGGCGGCCCCGCGCTGTTCGAGCAGCGCACGGTGGAGCTGTCACGGGCCGACCCGGCGTTCGGCGCGGTGACCGCGCGCTGGCTCGGGGAGGCGACGGCGGAGGCCGCGGCGCTGCTCGGGCCGGGCGCCCGGCGCACGGTCGAGACCCTGGGGCGGGGCGCACCGGACATCACCTGAGCCGGGAAGGCCGCCAGTTCGACGCCGATGCGGGGCCGCGGCGGGTGGCATGGCAGTCTTAGACCTGCAATCGGCAATCAGTACAGGGTCTACCCACGGGTTCGGGCGAGGAGCGGTCACAGTGCAGCGCTGGCGTGGCTTGGAGGACATCCCCGATGACTGGGGACGCAGCGTCGTCACCATCGGCTCCTACGACGGAGTGCACCGCGGCCATCAGCTGATCATCGGACGGGCCGTGGCCCAGGCCCGCGAACTCGGCGTGCCGTCGGTCGTCGTGACGTTCAGCCCGCACCCGAGCGAGGTCGTGCGCCCCGGCAGCCACCCGCCGATCCTGGCCACCTACGAGCGCCGCGCCGAGCTGATGGCGGACCTGGGCGTCGACGCGCTGCTGATCCTGCCGTTCACGGCGGAGTTCTCGCAGCTGTCCCCGGCCGACTTCATCGTGAAGGTGCTCGTCGACAAGCTGCACGCCCGCGCCGTCATCGAGGGGCCGAACTTCCGCTTCGGCCACAAGGCCGCCGGCAACGTCGACTTCCTGCGCGAGCTGGGCGCCACGTACGACTACGAGGTCGAGGTCGTGGACCTGGTGGTGCGCGGAGAGGCGGGCGGCGGCGTGCCGTTCTCGTCGACGCTGGCGCGCAGGCTCGTCGCCGAGGGCGACATGGAGGGCGTCGCGGAGATCCTCGGCCGCCCGCACCGGGTCGAAGGCGTCGTGGTGCGCGGGGCGCAGCGCGGGCGCGAGCTCGGCTATCCGACGGCCAACGTGGAGACGCAGCCGCACACCGCGATCCCGGCGGACGGGGTGTACGCGGGCTGGCTGACGGCGGACGGCGAGCGGATGCCCGCGGCCATCTCGGTCGGCACGAACGTGCAGTTCGACGCCACCGAGCGGACCGTGGAGGCGTACGCGATCGACCGCGTCGGGCTGGACCTGTACGGGATGCACGTGGCCGTCGACTTCCTCGCCTACGTGCGGGGGATGGCGAAGTTCGAGTCGCTGGACGGGCTGCTGGAGGCCATCGCGGACGACGTGAAGCGGGCCCGGGTGCTGACGGAAGGCTACGACGCGCAGCGCTGAGCGGCTGCCCGGGACGACGCGAAGGGCCCGTACCGCCCCCGAGGGAGGTACGGGCCCTTCGCGTTGCCGGGGCCGGCGCGGGCGGGTCAGCCGAGCCGGGGGTCGCGCGGGGGCTGACCGGGCTGCGGCTGCGGCGGCTGCTGGTGCGGGGGCTGTTGCTGCGGGGGCTGCCAGGGCTGGCCGGGCTGCGGGTACGGCTGGCCGTAGGGCTGGGGTGCCTGCGGCTGCTGCTGGTACGGGGGCTGCGGCTGGGCGGCGGGCTGGGGTGCTCCCCAGTGGCCCTGCGGGGCCTGCTGCTGGGCGCGGACGAAGTCCTCCGCGACCAGCGCGGAGAGGTTGAAGTACGCCTCGCGGGTCTTGGGCCGCATCAGGTCGAGGTCCACTTCGGCGCCGGCCGCGAGGTGTTCGTCGAACGGCACCACGACGACGCCGCGGCAGCGGGTCTCGAAGTGCTGCACGATGTCCTCGATCTTGATCATCTTGCTGGTCTCGCGGACCCCCGAGATGACGGTGAGGGAGCGGGAGACGAGGTCGCCGTACCCGTGCGCGGACAGCCAGTCGAGGGTGGTGCTGGCGCTGCTCGCACCGTCCACGGACGGCGTGGAGATGATGATCAGCTGGTCGGCGAGGTCGAGGACGCCGCGCATGGCGGAGTAGAGCAGACCCGTGCCGGAGTCGGTCAGGATGATCGGGTACTGGCGGCCCAGCGTCTCGATGGCGCGGCGGTAGTCCTCGTCGTTGAAGGTGGTCGAGACGGCCGGGTCCACGTCGTTGGCGATGATCTCCAGGCCGGAGGGCGCCTGCGAGGTGAACCGCCGGATGTCCATGTACGAGTTCAGGTACGGGATCGCCTGGACGAGGTCGCGGATGGTCGCCCCGGTCTCGCGGCGGACGCGGCGGCCGAGGGTTCCGGCGTCGGGATTCGCGTCGATGGCCAGGATCTTGTCCTGGCGTTCGGTGGCGAGGGTCGCGCCGAGCGCGGTGGTCGTGGTGGTCTTTCCCACGCCGCCCTTGAGGCTGATCACGGCGATGCGGTAGCAGGACATGACCGGGGTGCGGATGAGTTCGAGCTTGCGCAGGCGCTCGGCTTCGGCCGCCTTGCCGCCGAAGCGGAAGCCGGAGCGGGTGGGCTTGGGCTTCTGCTTGGCGCGCAGCAGGCGGTCGGAGGACAGCTCGACGGCGGCGGTGTAGCCGAGCGGCGCCCCGCCGGTGGCCGGGCCGGCCTGGTACGGGGGCTGGGGCCACTGGCCGCCGGAACGGGGGTCGTGCGGCGGCTGCGGCTGCGGCTGCGGCTGGGCCTGGGGTGCGGGCTGCACCGGGGCGGGGGCGGGCGGCGGGAAACCGTAGCCGTCCTGGGCCTGGTACGCGGGCGGCAGCGGGGGCAGCCCGGCCCCCGCCTCTGCGAACGGGGCCTCGGCGGCGGGGACGCCCGCCTCCGCGGGGGCGGCGGGCGGCGCGTAGGGCCCGGGCGGCGCCGGGGCGTAGGGGGCGGGCGGTACGGGTGTCCCCTCGGGCGGGGTGGCGGTCCGGTACAGCTGTACGGGCGGCACCGCGTCGGCCGGAGCCGCGTCGGCCAGGGCCGGGGCCGGAGCGGCGGCGGGGGCGGTCGCCTGAGCCGGGGCCGGCTCCACCGGCGCGGGAGCGAGCGCCGGGTCCGGAGCCGGGGCCGGAGCGGGAGGGGCCACCGGATCCGGTGCCGGAGTGGCCACCGGAGTGGCCACCGGAGCGGCCACCGGAGCGGCAGCGGGCGCCGGGGGGAACGCCGGCGCCCGGACGGCCGGGGGAGCGGTGGTGAACTCCGCCGGCGGGACGGCGTCTTCGACCGCCGGCGCGGGTGCGGCCGGGGCCCGCTCCGCAGCGGCGGCCGGGGCGCGCTCCGCAGCCGGAAGGGCCACCGGGTCCGCACCCTGAGCGCCCACCGCGTCCGCGGCGGGAGCCGGTGCGGCCACGGGCCCCTGCTCCGGGACGGGCGCCGGTGCCCAGGCCGCCGGCGGCTCCGCTGCGGCCGCGGGTGCGTGGTCCGGGGCGGGCGCCGGCACCGGGAGCGCCACCGGCTCCGCCCGATCGGCCGGAGCCGGGTCCGCCGGGACAGCGGTCGTGAACACCTGCGGCGGCACCACGGCGTCGGCCGACGGCGTGCGCGGCGCCGGGGGAGCGATCCGCATCGTCGGCGGCGAGGTCACGTCCGAGGGACGGTGCGGTTCGAAGCCGCTGCCCTCCGGCAGCCCCGGCACGGACGCGGCAGGAGCCTGCGCCGCGCCCTGCGTGTACCAGGCCGGAGGGGTGTAGTCGATGGTGAACTCGCCCGTCACCTCGGGCTCCGCATCGGACTGATCGTCCGTCGGGACGTCCCACGTCCCGCCGCGCCTCTCGTTCCGATCGCCGCTCACTGAGTCCTCCTGGTCTGTCGAACACCGGTCAGGCGCCCACCTCGACGCCGCGCCCACGCTCAGCCTAATCGCGCCGCGCCGCCCCGCCCGACCCCGTGTCCGGGCTCACGCCCCCACCGCCCCGCCGCGACCCGTCAGTCGATCCGCCGCGCCGCGCCCAACAAGCCGGTCTCCGTGTCCGTGCCCTGCGTCATGACGAACTTGCGGTCCCGCGGCGTGCACCACAGCGTCACCCCGTCGCCCAGCGTCGGCAGTGACTCCACCGCCGCCCGCGGAAGGCGCATCAGGCGGCCGATCTGCCCGGCCTCGTCGGGAGACACCCGCTGCACCCCCACCAGCGAGGCGTTGCGCATCAGCCGGGGCGCCGCCGGGCTCAGGTACGGCAGCAGGGTCAGCACCGACTGCCAGGGCCCGGCCACCACCCGCCCGCGCGGCGGCCGCATGCCGCAGTCCCGGACCACCAGCACCGGGCTGCCGGCCGAGGCGCCCTGCGGCGGCACCCGCCCCACGTCGTGCAGGGTCACGCACTGCTGGCCGCCGCCCGCGGCCTGGGCCAGTCCCGACCACACCTGCGCGCGCCCGGTCTCCACCGCGACCCGGGCCCCCGTGGCCGCCGCGCGCAGCGCCAGTACCTGCGCCGTCCACAGGCCGCCGATCAGCGTGACTTCGTACGGCGTGGGCCGGTTGACGCCCAGCACGGCCGGACGGCCCTCGGCGTCCACGCCGATGACGACGCCGTCGTCGGCGACGGGCAGGGCCAGCGCGTCCAGATCGGCCGCCTGGACCACGTGCCGTTCGCGGCGCGGCCCGATCAGCCCGAAACCGCCCCTCATCGTGCTCCTCCCAGCGGCAGCGAGGCCAGCAGGCCCGGTACCTGTTCGCGGTCCAGCCGGACGAGCCCGGTCCTGACGCCCCGCGCCGTCCGCTCCAGCTCGCGGCGGGCGGCCACCAGTTCCTCGTCGCTGCGTCCCGTCACCCGTACGTGCCCGGTCAGCGTCACGCCCTGCCGCTCGGCGGGGGCGATCGTCAGGCTGAAGTTCGTCGCCAGTGCGGGAAGTGACGTGAGCAGCGCCACGAACTGCGGCAGCCCCGCCGCGCCCGCGCCGCCCAACTGGGGCCAGCGACCTATCCAGTACGTGGTGTGCCGCCGGTCGTCACAACGCCACGTGCGTGCCGTCTCCTCCGTGCGCCGGCCCGTGCCCGAGGACCGGCCGGCCTGGGTGATCGCCATCGGGTTCGCGCACGAGGACGTGGCCAGCGCACCCGTCAGCTCCTGCTCGGTCAGCACCACCGCCCGGAACCCGGCGCCGGTCAGCCGGCTCGCCAACTGGTCCGCGATCCGCACCAGGCACCGCTGCGCGCCGCCCAGGCCGCCACCGCGCGCGGTGACCGCCTCCGGGCACAGCTCCGGGTCCAGTTTGAGCGCGATCCACGTCAGCCGTACCGCCGGCGCGCCCGTGGTGGCCTGGAGCGGGGCGTAGTTGCGGGTGGCCATCGCCTGGGGCGGCAGGTGCGGTGCGGGCGCCGGCTGCGTGTGCTGCACCAACTGGGCGGACTCCAGCCGGATCCCGTCCACTTCGAGGACGTCGCGTACGAGCCCCAGCGGCAGCGGGCGCGCCCCCCGGTCCGGCCGCAGGGCGGTGGCGTCCATGTCCACCTGGACGACGGCCGTCAGGAACGTGCCGTCGCCGACCATGCCGACCGGCCGCCGGTCACGGTCGCTGAACGTCAGTGTCCGCAGGGCGGGTTCGGCCTCGACCAGCGGGGCCAGCCCCGGCTCGACGCCGGCCGGTGCGGAGCGCGCCGCCGCCCGGCGGCGCCGGGTGCGCAGGGCGAGCACACCCCCGATCCACTCGGGCAGGGAGCGCTGGTGCCGGCGTACGAGCGCGAGCGGCACCAGGACCAGGGCCAGCACCCCGGCGGGCACCAGCAGCAGCGGTTCCACCACCCAGGCCACCAGCAGGGCGGCGGCCGCGATCTGGAGGAGCACCAACTGCTGGAGCCGGAACGGCCCGAACCGGCCCGGGCTGGACCGCGGATGCGGCGTCACCCCGGTGCGCGCCGGTGCGGGCGCAGTCGCCGGGGCCGTTCGTGGCTGCGTCGCGGTGGCCGTCACTCGCGCACCTCCCCATCCCGGGGGCGGGCCCCGTACGCTGCGGCGCGGCGGATCGCCGCCGCCCTCTCGAAGTCTGCCGATCCGCCCCGAAGGGCCCCGACCGCGCCGGTCCGCAGGCCGCCGGGTGGCCGGGCAGGGGCCTACCCGGGCCGTGCATACCGTCCGTCAAGAGGCATAGTAGGTCCCCGGTCCGATCATCGAGGCCCGGGGCACGGGAGTCCGCCGGGCCGTGCGGCGAGAAGCAGGCGGTCATGGCATCACGGCGTGATGAACTCAACGCGTACACCTTCGCGAAGCGGCGCACGGTGGCGGCGTTCCTCCAGCCCTCCGCCACCGGTACCGAGGAAGGCGCGCCCCGGCCGCTGCGCGCGGTGGTCCCCGGCCTGGTGGTCGGCGCCCTCGTCGTCGCGGGTTTCGGCGCCTGGGGGATGTTCAAACCCCAGGCCCCCAAAGGCTGGGACGAGCCCGGCACGCAGGTCATCGTCGGCAAGCAGTCGACCACCCGGTACGTGGTGCTGACCACCAAGGTCAACGGCAAGGACCAGACCAGGCTGCACCCGGTGCTGAACCTGGCGTCCGCGCGACTGCTCCTGGATCCCGCGAAGTTCAAGGTCCTCCAGATCGACGACAAGATCCTGGACGCGGGCAAGCCGCCGCGGGGCCCGATCATAGGCATCCCCTACGCCCCCGACCGGCTGCCCGCCCCGGCCGACGCGGGCAAGGCCAAGCGCTGGGCCGTCTGCCAGCAGCCCGGCGGCAACGGCAAGGGCGTGCAGACCGCCGCGTTCGTCCTCGCCGACCGTGAGGCGCGCCTGATGGACGACGGCCGCAGGACCACCGACACGCAGGTGCTGTACGTGCAGAACACCGGCGGCGCCAAGGAGCGCTACCTGGTCGACGCGGCCGGTACCAAATACCGGTTCCCCGAGGGCACCCCCGACGCCGCGACGATCACCACGGCCCTGGTCGGCACGGGAGCCACCCCCCAGCCGGTCACCGAACAGTGGCTGGCCACCCTCACCCCCGGCGACGACCTGGCCTTCCCGCAACTGCCCGGCAAATCGGGCGAGAAGGCCGCCGTGCAGGGTCTTGGCACCGCCGACAGCAAGGTCGGCATGGTGCTGACCGCGCAGACCGGCTCCGGGACCCAGTACTACGTCGTCCTCCCCGACCGGGTCGCACCCGTCTCGGAGTTCGTGGCCTGGCTGCTGATCTCGGCGCCCGCGGCCGACGGCCTCGACATGCACGGCAAGGCCCACGAGGTGGACCTGCAGTCCCTCAACCCGGACGCCACCCCGTTCAAGAGCGACGCCAAGTGGCCCCAGCGCAGGGCCTCCCAGGTCAACCGGGTCACCGCCGCCCCCGGCTCGGCGCCCGAAACCGCCCTGCGCGACACGGTCTGCGCCGTGCTGCGCTCCGTCGACGGCCAGGGCAACCCGACACTGAGCACCTGGGCGGGTACCGGCTTCCCCGTCGACATCACCGCCGGCGGTACCGGCGCGTACGTCACCCCGGGCTCGGGCCTGCTCTACACCCAGGTGCAGGGCCGGCAGACCACCGCCGGCGGCTCCACGTTCCTGGTCACCGACACGGGCCTGCGGTACGCCGTCCAGGCCAACGGAGACAGCGACGCCGAACAGTCAGGGATCGGCGCCGGCGGCCCGAAGCAGCCGGGCACGGGCGACGGCCGGCCCGAGGCGAGCCAGGCGCAGATCCGGCTCGGCTACGGAGGCGTCACCCCGGCCATGGTGCCCATAGCCTGGTCGGAGTTCCTCTCCAAGGGGCCGCGCCTGGACACCAACTCGGCCCGCCAGCCGCAGGGTTCGTGAGGATGCCGCCGATGCCACAGCAACCGGCCGGGCGCCGCGCCGCGGCCACCCGGGGCCTGCTCCTGAGCGCCGTACTGGCCCTCGTCGCGGCGTGCGGCACGGGCCCCGCAGCCCCCGGATCCGCAGGTGCCCTGTCCCTCGACGGCGGGGGCGAGTGCACCTTCCCGATGAAGCAGCAGATCGCCGACCGGCCCTGGGCCCTGCAACGGCTGCTGCTGGACGCCCTGTGGGCCCGCACCCGCGGCAAGGGCGTCCGCGTCGCCGTCATCGACACCGGCGTGGACCGCGTCAACCCGCAGCTCGGCAGCGCCCTCGACACCGGCGCAGGCAAGGACTTCGTCGACCCCAAGGGCGGTGACGGAACCAACGACACCGTCGGCCACGGCACCAGGGTCGCCGGCCTGATCGCCGCCCGGCCCCAGGCCGGCACCGGCTTCGTCGGCCTCGCCCCGGAGGCCACCGTCATCCCGATCCGGCAGAACGACGGGCAGGGCAACGGCAACGCCGCCACCCTCGCCCAGGCGATCGACCACGCCGTGTCCAAGGGCGCCCAGGTCATCAACATCTCCCAGGACACCGACGTCCCGCTGAGCGCGGACTCCGAACTCGCCAAGGCCGTGCAGCGGGCCATCGACGCGAAGGTCGTGGTCGTCGCGTCCGCCGGCAACGACGGCCTCACCGGCCAGAAGCGCAAGACCTACCCGGCGGCCTTCCCCGGTGTCCTCGCCGTCGCCGCCTCCGACCGCAACAACGAGCGGGCCGCCTTCTCCCAGCCCGGCGACTTCATCGGCGTCGCCGCCCCCGGCGTCGACATGGTCTCCACCGTCCCCGGATTCGGGCAGTGCCTGGACAACGGCACGAGCTTCTCCGCCCCCTACGTCGCCGGAGTCGCCGCCCTGCTGCGCGCCGCGCACCCGGACTGGAGCGTGCAGCAGATCGTCTGGCAGATCGAGAACACCGCCGAACGCTCCGTGAACGGCCACGACGACTACGTCGGCTGGGGCGTCGTCGACCCGGTACGGGCCCTGACCCAGGACGGCGAACCCCCCAAGGCCCCCGTCCCGGACCCGGGCCCGCCGCCCGCGGCCGCACCCCAGGCGGCGGAGCTGCACCTCACCGAGACCGTGCAGGAGAGGGAGGAGCGGCTCGGTACGTACGCCCTGGGAACCGCCGTCGTACTCATCGCCGTCATCGCCGGTACCGCCACCGTCGTGCGCGACTCCCGCAGGCGCCGGCGCCGCACGCGGTGACCGCCCGCCGCATCACCGGCGCTGCGCAGTACCGGTGTTGGGGCGCTGCCGCGAACTGACTAGAGTGACGGCAGGCTTCACGACTGTGATCGGGGGATGGCGTGGAGCGGAGGGGGATTCCAGCCGGCGCGTGCTCGATTCCGCGCCGGGAACACCCGCTCCGCCACGCAGTCCGCCGGTTCGGCCGGCGAATTGAGAAGTGAGGAGCTTCGGATGACGAGCAATTTCGGACTTGCGGACGATCCGGTCGTCAAGGCGGCCAACAGGATCTCCGAGACGGCCGAGGCCGTGTCGCGGCAGTCCCGTGAACTGGCCGACATCATCGCGACGGTGAGCGCGGGCTGGACCGGTGTGGGCGCCGGAGGCTTCGTCAAGGCGCAGGAGGACATCAACATCGACCACGACAAGATCCGCCGGCTGCTCGGCGTCCTGCACCACGCGGTGTCGGAGACCAAGAACCTGAGCAACGCCCAGGACGAGGACGTGCGTCAGGCTTTCGCCGCCGCCAACAAGTCCGGCCTCAACGGCCTCTGATCCCGGCCCCGTTGCCCACAACGCCCCAGCGCGAAGGAGAAGACCATGTCCGGTAACGACGGCCACACCAAGGTCAGGTACGAAAGCGTCCAGCAGATGGCGGACCGCATCCGTGTGGTGTCGCAGAACATCCTCAAGGACCTGGACGAGATGGACACCGCCGTCAAGGTGGTCACGGACACCTGGGACGGTGAGGCGCACCGCGAGTACGTCGCCCTCCAGAAGAAGTACAAGGCCGCCGCCGACCACATGCACAAGCAGCTGGAGACCGTCGCCCAGCTCATCGAGCGCGGCAAGGGCGACTACCACGCCACGGACGTCAAGGCCTCGCGCCTGTTCACCGAGGCCTACTGAGTCCCCCGCCACACCCCGAAGGGGCGCGCCCGCACCGGGCGCGCCCCTTCGCGCGTTCGGAGCCGTCCGGACCGGATCAGCGCAGGTCGAACTCGCCGTCCCGGGCGCCGAGCACGAAGGCCTCCCACTCGGCCGCCGTGTACCGCAGCACGGTGTCCCGGTCCAGCGACGACCGCATCGCCACGGCCCCGTCGGGCAGCTTCGCGATCTCCACGCGCTCCTCGTCGGGACTGGTCCCGGGCGGGCCCTCCCACTCGACGCCGCTGATGTCGAGCGCGTACAGCTCGTCCTTCTCCTGCTGGGACCCCATGGCGCGGCCTTCCCTTCGTGCGGCTGCGGTGCAGCGTTCTGCCCCGATTATCGGTGCCGGGGCGCCGGCGCGGGCGACGTTCGCGCTTCTCACGCCCCCGGGACCGGCAGCCGCCCGAGCTGGACCAGTGACGTACCGCGCCTGCGCGAGACGGAGTAGCCCCGCCCCGGCGGCAGCGGACGCGGCCTGACGTTGCCCAGCAGGTCACCTTCGGACGGGTCGCCGGAGAGCACCACGCCCTGCGCCCCCAGCTCCTTGATCCGCTGCATGAACGGCTCGTACAGCGCCCGCGAGGCACCGGCGGAGTTGCGCGCGATGATGAAGCGCACGCCCGTGTCCCGGGCGAAGGGCAGGAACTCCACCAGCTGCGTGAGCGGGTTGCCCTGGCTGGTGGCCACGAGGTCGTAGTCGTCGATGATGATGAAGACGTCCGGGCCCGTCCACCAGCTGCGGTCGCGCAGCTGCTGCGGCGTGACGTCGTCCGGCGGCTGACGGCGGGAGAACACCCCGCCCAGCGCCTCCATGTGCATCTGCAGGGAGTTCGCCATCGGCGCGTACTCCAGCAGGTGCTCCTCCGGCAGCGCCCCGAGCAGACTGCGCCGGTAGTCGCCGACGACCAGCTTCGCCTGGTCGGGGCTGTACCGCTCGGCGATCCGCTGCGCGATGAGCCGCAGCAGGTTCGTCTTGCCCGACTCGCTCTCGCCGAAGACCAGGAAGAACGGGTCCGTCTCGAAGTCGATGAACACCGGCTCCAGGTCCGTCTCGTCCACACCGATCGAGATCCCCTGACCGGGGAACTCGCCGCCCTTGGGCAGCTGGTCCGCGTGCAGCAGCCTCGGCAGCAGCCGCACCCCCGGAGCCGAGGGGCCCGCCCAGTTCTCCTTGACGGCCGCCACGAACGCGGCCGTGCCCTCCGAGAGGTCCTCCGCGCTGTGCGAGCCGTCGATGCGCGGCAGCGCGCCCAGGAAGTGCAGCTTCTCCGGCACCTGACCGCGGCCCGGCATGCCCGTCGGGACGTTCGCGGCGACCCTGCGGTCGAACTCGGAGTCCATGACGTCACCGAGCCGCAGCTCCAGCCGGCTCAGGATCTGGTCCTTGAGCGCGGCCCGGACCTCCATGTACCGCGCCGCCGTGACCACCACGTGGATGCCGTATCCCAGGCCCCGGGACGCGATGTCCGTGACGACCTGCTCCAGGCCCTCGTACTCGCCCCGGAACCCGCCCCAGCCGTCGACCACGAGGAACACGTCGCCCCACGCCTCGCCGGGCAGTTCCCCGGCAGCGCGCCGCCGTCGGTAGGTGCCGATCGAGTCGATGCCGTTGGCGCGGAAGAACTCCTCGCGGTGGTTGAGCACCCCCGCCACCTCCGCGACCGTACGCCGCACCCGCTCCGGGTCGAGACGCGAGGCGATCCCGCCCACGTGCGGCAGGTCGGCGACCGAGGAGAGGGAGCCGCCGCCGAAGTCCAGCCCGTAGAACTGCACCTCGCTCGGGGTGTGCGTCAGCGCGAACGAGGAGATCAGCGTCCGCATCAGCGTCGACTTGCCCGACTGCGGGCCTCCGACCACCATCATGTGGCCCGCCGCACCCGAGAAGTCCCGGTACAGCACCTCGCGCCGCTGCTCGAACGGCTTGTCGATGAGGCCGAGCGGTACGACGAGCCCGCCGGGCCGCGTGTAGCCCTGCGCGTGCAGGCCGCGCGCCGCGCTCGGCGCCAGCGCCGGCAGCAACTGGTCCAGCGGCGGCGCCTGGTCGAGCGGCGGCAGCCACACCTGGTGCGCGGGCACGCCCTGCCCCTCCAGCCGGCCCACGATCACGTCCAGCACCGTGTCCGCGAGCGCGTCGTCACCCCGCGTCTCCTGCGCCGCGAGGTACGCCGGGTCCGGCGCCGCGTACACCACCGGTACCGGCGCCGCCGTGAACAGCGCGGGCCGCCGCTCCACCGGGAACGGCCCCACCGCGAGGTCCGGGCCGCCCGAGCGGTAGGTGCCCGAGACGTACGCCGCCTTGAAGCGGGTCATCTCGTCGGTGCCGAACTTCAAGTACCCCGAACCCGGGACCGAGGGCAGGTGGTACGCGTCCGGAACGCCGATCGCCGTCCGGGACTCCGCCGCCGAGAAGGTCCGCAGGCCGATCCGGTACGACAGGTACGTGTCCAGGCCGCGCAGCTTGCCCTCCTCCAGCCGCTGCGAGGCCAGCAGCAGGTGCACGCCCAGCGAACGGCCGATGCGGCCGATCTGGATGAACATGTCGATGAAGTCCGGCTTCGCCGTCAGCAGCTCGCTGAACTCGTCGATGACCAGCACCAGCGAGGCCAGCGGCTCCAGCGGGGCCCCCGCCGCGCGCGCCTTCTCGTAGTCGTGGATGTTCGCGTAGTTGCCCGCCGAGCGCAGCAGCTCCTGGCGGCGCTGCAACTCGCCGCGGATCGAGTCGCCCATCCGGTCCACGAGCGTCAGGTCGTCCGCCAGGTTGGTGATCACGGCCGCCACGTGCGGCAGCTGCCCCATGCCCGTGAACGTCGCACCACCCTTGAAGTCCGCGAGGACGAAGTTCAGCGTCTCCGAGGTGTGCGTGACCGCCAGCCCCAGCACCAGCGTGCGCAGCAGCTCCGACTTGCCCGAACCCGTCGCGCCCACGCACAGGCCGTGCGGGCCCATGCCCTCCTGCGCTGCCTCCTTGAGGTCGAGCATGACCGGCGTGCCGTCCTCGCCGACGCCGATCGGCACGCGCAGCCGCTCGCCGGCCGAACGCGGCCGCCAGGTGCGGGAGACGTCGACCTGCGCCGCGTCGCCCAGGTTCAGCAGATCCGTGAAGTCCAGGTTCGCCAGCAGCGGCTCGTCGTCGTCACCGCCACCGGTCCGCAGCGGCGCCAACTGCCGTGCCAGGGCCTCCGCCGCCGGCAGCGACAGGGTGTCCGGGACCCCCTCGTACGCGACGCCGGAACCGGACTCCAGGCGCAGTCGGCCCGGCCGCACCACGACCGAGAGCCCGCCCCGCGGCTCGTCCAGCTCACCCGCCACCACCTCGACGATGGTCACGCCCTGCAAGCCCTCGACGGCCGCGAACACCGAGTCCGGCGGCACCATCCCGCCATCGAGCACGACCACCAGGTGCGGCTGGTCCAGTACCGGCGAAACGTCCCGGCTGAACCGCGGCCGCCCCTCCAGCCGGGACCCCAGCAGGCCCTCCAGCTCGCCCAGGTCGTCCCCGAACAGCCGCTTCGTGCCCGCCCCGTCGACCTGCCCCGGCAGCTGCGCGTGCGGCAGCCACTTCGTCCAGTCCCACGAGGGCACCGCGCCCGGCGCCGCCACCACCGCGACCATCAGGTCCTCGGGGGAGTGCAGCGTGACCAGCTGCGCCACCAGCGCCCGCGCCGTACCGCGCGCCGACTCCGGCTCCCCGGACACCGTCACGTGGTAGAACGCCCGGATCGACACCGCCACCGGCAGCCCGTCCAGCGAGGAGTGCACCTTCAGGAAGCGCTGCATCGCCCCGGCCGTCAACGGCTCCAGCTCCTCCACCGGCGCCGTGTCCGGAGCCACCAGAGGAGTCGCCAGACGCTGCGCGCCCAGTCCCAGCCGGGCCTGCCCGAAGTCCTCGTCGCCGACCCGCCGTTCCCACAGCCGCGAGCCCTCCGCCACCACCGACCACAACTGGTCCGGGGCCGGGTGCAGGTAGAGCTGCGCGTCACGCTGCGCCCGTGCGGTCCGGCGCACCTGACGCCGCGTCTGCGCCAGGTACTTGAGGTAGTCCCGGCGCACGTCGGCCATCTGCCCCTGCGTGCCGCGCCGGTAGCGCACCAGCTGGGCGATCACCATGCCCACCGTGGACACCAGCATCAGCACGCCCATGATGCGCATGAACGGCGCCGCACCCGGCATGAAGAAGAAGACGACCGAAGAGCCCATGCCGAGCATCGGCAGGAGCTGCATCAGCATGCCCTCCTGCTGCCCCCGCGGGAGTTCCGGCGGAGCCTCCAGCCTCACCTCGTCCGCCGGCACCTCCGGCGGCAGTGACCTGGGCGGGCGCTTCACGACGATCTGGCTCACCGGAGCATCAATCCCTCGAAAACGGACGGACGTCACAACCGGCGCCCTCAACTCCCCGGCCCGGCCGGGGGAGGTGATCCTACTTGCCTACAGTCCGTCATAAGCCCGGTAGGGTGGCCCGCGCGGTCCGCGCAACCGCGTATCCGTCCCCGCACCCGCGGGCGCCGGAACGGCAAACAGGGGAGCACACAGGTGAGTACGGCCGAGGCGACCGGCTTCTGCAGGGTCACCGTCGTGGCACCGGACAGCCGCATCGACGTAGCCCTCCCCGAGGACATCGCCGTCGCGGACGTCTACCCGGAGCTGCTGCGCCTCACCGGCCAGACCCAGCCCGTCGGCGCCCCCACCGGCTTCCACCTCGTACGCCGCTCCGGCACCGTCCTCGACGGCGCCCGCACCCTCGCCGCCCAGCAGGTGCTCGACGGCGAGGTGCTCAGCCTGCGCCCCTTCGCCGAATCCCTGCCGCCGGCCGTCTTCGACGACGTCTCCGACGCCGTCGCGTCCGCCGTCGTACGCGACCGGCACCGCTGGAGCGACGACATGCTGCGCGGCGCGGGCCTGGCCGGCGCCGCGATCCTGCTCGTCCTGCTCGGCTTCGTCCTCTGGTACGCCGACCCGGTCCGCCACGACACCCACGGCCTGCCCGGCGTCATCGCCGCGGCCGTCGGCGTCCTGCTCACCGCCGCGGCCGGCGTCCGCGCCCGCGTCTACCGCGACGGCGGCTCCGCCATCGCCCTCGGCCTCGCCGCCCTCCCGCACCTGCTGATCGCCGGCTCCGGCCTCGTCGCCCCCGCCGCGGGCCACGGACCGGGCCGCCTGCAGTTCCTGCTCGGCTGCGTCTGCGCCCTCGTCGCCTCCGTCGCGCTGGTCGCCCTCACCCCGCACGGCGACGCCCCCTTCGTCGCGGCCACCTTCCTCGCGGCCACCGGCACCCTCGCCACCTTCGCGGCCATCGCCACCGCAGCCTCCGCGACGGCCACCGCCGCCGTCTGCGCGCCCGTCGCGATCTGCCTCGTCGCCTTCCTGCCCGGCCTCTCCGCCCGCTTCGCCCGCCTGCCCATCGGCTACGCCGCCCCGCAGAGCTCGACCAGCGACTACGAGCTGCCCGACGGTCACGACAGCGCCCCGTACGGTGACCCCGCCGACCCGGCCGGCGAGGGCCGGACCGAGCCGGGCGCCCCCCTCGACGCGGAGGCCATCGCCGCCCAGGCCCGGCGCGGCCACGAGATGCTGCTCGGCCTCGTGGGCGGCTGCGCCGCCGTCGTCGTCGCCTGCGCCGCCGTCCTCGGCTTCTCCGACAACACCTGGGGCCGGCTGCTGGCCCTCGCCACCGGCCTCGCGATGCTGCTGCGCGCCCGGCTCTTCCGCTACACCTCCCAGGTGGTCTGCGCCCTGGTGGCCGGGTTCGGCGCGATCGCCCTGCTGGTCCTGGGCCTCGCCCTGCACCCGCCGGCCGACCTGCTCGCGGAGCTCGTCAAGTACCACGACCGCGGCGGCCTGGACCTGCGCACCATCTGGCTCTCCGCCGCCGTCGCCGCCGGCGCGGCCCTCCTCGCCGGAATTGCGCTTGTCATCCCCCGCAAGGGCCTGTCACCCTTCTGGGGACGGCTGCTCGACCTCACCGAGGCGGCGGTACTGCTCAGCCTGGTCCCGCTGACCCTGGCTGTGCTCGACGTCTACTCCCGGGCCCGCTCCCTCACCAGCTGAGACGGTCCCGGCCCGGCAGCCTGGTACGCTGTGTGACGGCCGTTTGTGTACGCGCCCCCGGAGACCCTCTGGAGGCTGCGCTCAGCGGACCCCGCCTCCCGAGTTACGGAAGATCCCCAGAGAATTCGACCTGGGGCACTCGGTGGCTACGAAGACCCAAACGAGGAGTACGCGTGCCGCTTGACGCCGCTACGAAGAAGCAGATCATCGCAGAGTTTGGTGCCAAGGAGGGCGACACCGGCTCCCCCGAGGTCCAGGTCGCCATGCTCTCGAAGCGCATCTCGGACCTGACCGAGCACCTCAAGACCCACAAGCACGACCACCACTCCCGTCGTGGTCTGCTGATCCTGGTCGGCCAGCGCCGCCGCCTGCTGCAGTACCTGGCCAAGAAGGACATCCAGCGCTTCCGTACGCTGGTCGAGCGCCTCGGCATCCGCCGCGGTGCGGCCGGCGCCAAGTAAAGACGCTGTGAAGGGAGCGGTTCCCACACCGATGGGACCGCTCCCTTTGCTGTACGTGCGAGACGTACCGGACGCTTTGTAGTCTGGTCGCAGGTGCACAACTGAAGAGGAGGAGCGCCCTCCCTACGCCGCCGGTCCTCGGTAGTGGCATCCGGAAAGCCCCGGAAGGCTACGAACCGGGTGCTTCGATCGAAGACCGGCCCGCACGCCAGGAGCGCTTCTCCGCAACCGTCCACCACCACACGGGTGGCGGACGGAGACGACGAAAATGGAGAAAACGCTAGTGGAGAACGAGACCCACTACGCCGAGGCCGTCATTGACAACGGTTCCTTCGGCACCCGCACCATCCGCTTCGAAACGGGCCGTCTGGCCCGCCAGGCCGCCGGCTCCGCCGTTGCCTACCTGGACGACGACACGATGGTGCTTTCCGCGACCACCGCGTCGAAGAAGCCCAAGGACCAGCTCGACTTCTTCCCCCTGACGGTGGACGTCGAGGAGCGCCAGTACGCCGCCGGCAAGATCCCCGGCTCCTTCTTCCGCCGCGAGGGCCGCCCCTCCGAGGACGCGATCCTCACCTGCCGCCTGATCGACCGCCCGCTGCGCCCGTCCTTCAAGAAGGGCCTGCGCAACGAGATCCAGGTCGTCGCCACGGTCATGGCGCTCAACCCCGACCACCTGTACGACGTCGTGGCGATCAACGCCGCCTCCGCGTCCACGCAGCTGGCCGGTCTGCCCTTCTCCGGCCCGATCGGCGGCGTCCGCGTCGCGCTGATCCGCGGCCAGTGGGTGGCGTTCCCGACGCACACCGAGCTTGAGGACGCCGTCTTCGACATGGTCGTCGCCGGTCGCACCCTCGAGGACGGCGACGTCGCGATCATGATGGTCGAGGCCGAGGCCACCGAGAAGACCATCGCCCTCGTCAAGGGCGGCGCCGAGGCGCCGACCGAGGAGGTCGTGGCCGCCGGTCTCGAAGCCGCGAAGCCGTTCATCAAGGTCCTGTGCAAGGCGCAGTCCGACCTCGCCGCCAAGGCCGCCAAGCCCGAGGGCGAGTTCCCGGTCTTCCTGGACTACCAGGACGACGTGTACGAGGCCCTCGCGGCCGCCGTCAAGGGCGACCTCTCCCAGGCGCTGACCATCGCGGGCAAGCAGGACCGCGAGGCCGAGCTCGACCGCGTCAAGGACATCGCCGCCGAGAAGCTCCTCCCGGCCTTCGAGGGCCGCGAGAAGGAGATCTCCGCCGCCTACCGCAGCCTGACCAAGGCCCTGGTGCGCGAGCGCGTCATCAAGGACAAGGTCCGCATCGACGGCCGCGGGATCACGGACATCCGTACCCTCGCCGCCGAGGTCGAGGCCATCCCGCGCGTGCACGGCTCGGCGCTGTTCGAGCGTGGCGAGACCCAGATCCTGGGCGTCACCACCCTCAACATGCTCCGCATGGAGCAGCAGCTGGACACCCTCTCCCCGGTGACCCGCAAGCGCTACATGCACAACTACAACTTCCCGCCGTACTCCGTCGGCGAGACCGGCCGCGTGGGTTCGCCCAAGCGCCGCGAGATCGGCCACGGCGCGCTCGCCGAGCGCGCGATCGTGCCGGTCCTGCCGACGCGCGAGGAGTTCCCCTACGCGATCCGCCAGGTGTCCGAGGCCCTCGGCTCCAACGGTTCGACGTCCATGGGCTCGGTCTGCGCCTCCACCATGTCGCTGCTGAACGCCGGTGTGCCGCTCAAGGCCCCCGTCGCCGGCATCGCCATGGGCCTGATCTCCCAGGAGATCGACGGCAAGACCCACTACGTCGCCCTCACCGACATCCTCGGTGCGGAGGACGCGTTCGGCGACATGGACTTCAAGGT
Source organism: Streptomyces sp. NPDC051578 (assembly GCF_044454045.1). Lineage (NCBI taxonomy): Bacteria > Bacillati > Actinomycetota > Actinomycetes > Kitasatosporales > Streptomycetaceae > Streptomyces > Streptomyces sp. NPDC051578. Next base: position 1,093,167 of record NZ_JBITDH010000001.1, on the reverse strand, counting down.
CGCCGGCACCAAGGAGTTCGTCACCGCGCTCCAGCTGGACACCAAGCTCGACGGCATCCCGGCCTCCGTCCTGGCCGCCGCCCTCAAGCAGGCCCGCGACGCCCGCCTCCACATCCTCGACGTGATGATGGAAGCGATCGACACGCCGGACGAGATGTCCCCCAACGCCCCGCGGATCATCACCGTCAAGATCCCCGTGGACAAGATCGGCGAGGTCATCGGCCCCAAGGGCAAGATGATCAACCAGATCCAGGAGGACACCGGCGCCGAGATCACGATCGAGGACGACGGCACCATCTACATCGGTGCCGCCGACGGCCCGGCCGCCGAGGCCGCCCGCGCCACGATCAACCAGATCGCCAACCCGACCATGCCGGAGGTCGGCGAGCGCTACCTGGGTACGGTCGTCAAGACCACCACCTTCGGTGCCTTCGTCTCCCTCATGCCCGGCAAGGACGGCCTGCTGCACATCTCGCAGATCCGCAAGCTCGCCGGTGGCAAGCGCGTGGAGAACGTCGAGGACGTGCTCGCGGTCGGCACCAAGGTGCAGGTCGAGATCGCCGAGATCGACTCCCGCGGCAAGCTCTCCCTCGTCCCCGTGATCGAGGGCGAAGACGCTGCCGACGCCGAGAAGGACGACTCCGACAAGTGACGTCGCGTAGTTCCCGTGTGACGGCCCGCCCCTCTTCCGAGGGGCGGGCCGTCGCCCGTACCCAAACCCTGCTCAAGGGGCAGAACGGCATCGGCACCGTCCGCCGCACCGTCCTGCCCGGCGGTCTGCGCATCGTCACCGAGACCCTCCCCTCCGTCCGCTCGGCCACCTTCGGCATCTGGGCGAACGTCGGCTCCCGTGACGAGACGCCCACCCTGGGCGGCACCACGCACTACCTGGAGCACCTCCTCTTCAAGGGCACCGACAAGCGCAGCGCCCTCGACATCTCCTCCGCGATCGACGCGGTCGGCGGCGAGATGAACGCCTTCACGGCGAAGGAGTACACCTGCTACTACGCACGGGTGCTCGACACCGACCTGCCGCTGGCCATCGACGTCGTCTGCGACATGCTCACCGGCTCGCTGATCCGCGAGGAGGACGTCGACGCCGAGCGCGGAGTCATCCTCGAAGAGATCGCGATGACCGAGGACGACCCCGGCGACTGCGTCCACGACCTGTTCGCGCAGACCATGTACGGCGACACCCCCCTCGGCCGCCCCGTCCTCGGCACCGTGGACACCATCAACGCCCTGGGCGCCGACCGGATCCGCCGCTTCTACAAGAAGCACTACGACCCGACCCGCCTGGTCGTGGCCGCCGCCGGCAACGTCGACCACAACAAGGTCGTCCGCCAGGTCCGCGCGGCCTTCGAGAAGGCCGGGGCGCTCACCCGTACCGACGCCGAGCCGGTCGGCCCGCGCGGCGGCACCAAGCGCATCCGCACCGCGGGCCGCGTCGACATGGTCAGCCGCAAGACCGAGCAGGCCCACGTGGTCCTCGGCATGCCCGGTCTGGCCCGCACCGACGACCGCCGCTGGGCGCTCGGCGTGCTGAACACCGCCCTCGGCGGCGGCATGTCCTCGCGGCTCTTCCAGGAGGTCCGCGAGAAGCGGGGCCTGGCCTACAGCGTGTACTCGTACACCTCCGGCTTCGCCGACACCGGCCTCTTCGGCGTCTACGCGGGCTGCCGGCCCAGCCAGGTCCACGACGTGCTGCGCATCTGCCGCGACGAGCTCGACAAGGTCGCCTCGGACGGGCTCACGGACGAGGAGATCAGGCGGGCCGTCGGCCAGCTCTCGGGCTCGACCGTCCTCGGCCTGGAGGACACCGGCGCGATCATGAACCGCATCGGCAAGAGCGAGCTGTGCTGGGGCGACCAGATGTCGGTCGACGAGATGCTCGGCCGCATCGCCGACGTCACCCCGGACGAGGTCCGCGCGGTCGCGCGGGACGTACTGGCCCAGCGGCCGTCCCTCGCGGTGATCGGGCCGCTCAAGGAGAAGCAGGCCGCCCGCCTCGACGAAGCGGTCGCCTAGTCCCGTGAGCACGTCATCACGTGCGCACGTACGCACCTAAGGAAGCGAACATGAGCAAGCTGCGCGTGGCGGTACTCGGCGCCCGGGGCCGCATCGGCTCCGAGGCGGCCAAGGCCGTCGAGGCCGCCGACGACATGGAGCTGGTCGCCGCCCTCGGCCGCGGGGACAAGCTGGAGACGCTGGTGGACGCCGGCGCCCAGGTCGCCGTCGAGCTGACCACCCCGGACTCGGTGATGGAGAACCTCGACTTCCTCGTCGGCCACGGCATCCACGCGGTGGTCGGCACCACCGGCTGGACCGAGGACCGCCTCGCCCGGCTGAACACCTGGCTGGCCGGCTCCCCGGAGACCGGGGTGCTCATCGCCCCGAACTTCTCCATCGGCGCCGTCCTCACCATGAAGTTCGCCGCCCAGGCCGCCCGCTACTTCGAATCCGTCGAGGTCGTCGAGCTGCACCACCCGAACAAGGTCGACGCCCCCTCCGGGACCGCGACCCGTACGGCGCAGCTGATCGCGGCCGCCCGCGCCGAGGCGGGCCTCGGGGCCCAGCCCGACGCCACCGCCACCGCCCTCGACGGGGCCCGCGGCGCCGACGTGGACGGCGTCCCGGTGCACGCCATCCGCCTGCGCGGGCTGCTGGCCCACCAGGAGGTGCTGCTCGGCGGGGAGGGCGAGACCCTGACCCTCCGTCACGACTCCCTGCACCACCGCAGCTTCATGCCGGGCATCCTGCTCGGCGCGCGCCGCGTGACGCAGACCCCGGGCCTCACCTTCGGCCTGGAACACTTCCTCGACCTCGGCTGATGAGCAGGCAGTAGTACCCATGCGCGCGAAGATCACGTACTTCATCACGGCCGCCGTCCTGGTCGTCTACTTCGTCCTGGTCGGCAGCCGGGGCCTGATGCTGCTCCGGCAGGGCACCTGGCTGACCGTCACCTTCGGGGTGGCGGTCCTGGTCCTGCCCGTCATCGGGATCTGGTTCCTCTGGATGAACACCCGCTTCGTCACCAAGGCCAACCGGCTCGCCGCCGAGCTGGAGGCCGAGGGGGCGCTGCCCGTGGACGAGCTGGAGCGGGACCAGTACGGCCGGATCCTGCGGGACTCCGCCGACGAGGTCTTCGCACGCCGCAAGGCCGAGACCGAGGACGCGCCGGGCGACTGGCGCAGCTGGTTCCGCCTCGCCGTCGCCTACCACGACGCCCGCGACACCCCGCGGGCCCGCAAGGCCATGCAGCGGGCGATCGCCCTGCACGACGCGCAGCGCGCAGCCGCCTGAACCGCTCCCGTACGGGCTCCGGCGGGCCGCCCCGGAAGGGACGGCCCGCCGCGTCACCTCAGACCGGGACGGCCCGGTACTCGTCGGCCCAGGCCCCCACCACGTCGGCGGCCCGCTCGAAGGCCTCGCCGCGCGTCAGGAAGTCGGCGTTGTGGTCGGTCAGCAGCACCGTCAGCCCCGAGCCGTCCTGACCGGAGACCGTCAACGCCTGGCCCTGTACGGTCCTCGGCAGCCCCAGCAGGCGCACCGGCTGCTGCACCGTACGGATCCGGTCGACGGCGCTCCACGGGGTCGACCGCGTCCGGAAGAACGCCACGTGGCGCAGACCCCGGCGGCTCACCCACACGCCCGTCAGCAGCAGGCGCAGCGTCGCGCCCAGGACCGCGAGCGCGGCGGCCAGGCACCCGACGGCGCCGCCCCACGCCCCGGCGAAGGCGATGATCATCGTGGCCAGCAGCATGAAGGCGGTCAGCAGGAGCAGCAGCGCGGCGATCGCCACCCGCCAGGGGCCGGGCCGGTAGGGCCGGCGCCAGCGGTCGTGGTCTTCGTGGGGGAGGGCTTCGTCCTCGTGCTCGTCGGCGTCGGTCACGCCGTCGGCCGTCAAGAAGGGCAGGGGCACGGCTGTACCTCACTCACATGCACGTTCGGTTGGACTGTGCCCGTGAGGCTACCGCCCCTCGGAGGCCTCCGACTGCTGTGACTTCCCGGGTGCCTTGTAGGGCTGCAGTGCCGGCATGCCGAAGAGCAGCGAGCCGACGAGCCCGGCCACCACGGTCAGTCCGACCAGCGTACGGGCGGCGAGCTGAGTCTTGCTCAGACTCTCGCGCGGCGGCGGAGTGACGTTACTGCGGAATCGGTCGGCCTCGGCGACGAAGGTGAACGGGACGGGTTCGCGCCGGAGGAACATGGAAGCGACTCTCCTTGCGGTCGGGGCCTCGGGGGCCGTTGGCGGTGCTGCCGGTCCAGCCGGCCTCTGCGGACCTACCGGACCTTCTGGTCTTTCTCCCAGTAGGACGCGTGAACGCCCCGATAGGTGCCGGATTCCGCGACATCCGTCCGTTCACCCGGCGGCCCGTCGGCCCTCCCGGTGCGGTCCGTCCCCCCTCGGGCCTGCGAAGGGACCCTCGCCGGGCGCCGTAGAGTGGGCGCGCCCCAGGTGTGACACGTTTGGAAGGACCCCAGTGAGCGATACGGCCGCCACAGACCTGAAACCCAGCTTCCGCAGTGATGTGACGGTGGAGCTGGTGAAGCACTCCGCCGCCGACTCCGACGTGCTGTGGGCCGCCCGTGTCTCCACGGCCGGCGAGCAGTCGCTGGAGGAGCTGCAGAAGGACCCGGAGCGCTCGAAGGGTCTGATCAACTACCTGATGCGCGACCGTCACGGCAGCCCCTTCGAGCACAACTCGATGACGTTCTTCATCAGTGCGCCGATCTTCGTGTTCCGCGAGTTCATGCGCCACCGCGTCGGCTGGTCCTACAACGAGGAATCGGGCCGCTACAGGGAGCTCCAGCCCGTCTTCTACGTCCCCGACAGCGATCGCAAGCTCGTCCAGGAGGGCCGTCCGGGCAAGTACGTGTTCGTCGAGGGCACCGAGGCGCAGCAGGAACTGACCGGCCGCGTCATGGAGGACTCCTACCGCCGGGCCTACGAGGCGTACCAGGAGATGCTGGCGGCGGGCGTGGCCCGCGAGGTTGCCCGTTCGGTCCTGCCGGTCGGTCTTTTCTCCTCGATGTACGCCACCTGCAACGCGCGCTCGCTCATGCACTTCCTCGGCCTGCGCACGCAGCACGAGCTGGCGACCACCCCGTCCTTCCCGCAGCGGGAGATCGAGATGGTCGGCGAGAAGATGGAGCAGCACTGGGCGGGGCTCATGCCCCTCACCTACGCCGCCTTCAACGCGAACGGTCGCGTCGCGCCGTAGGGCCGGGAACGGCGCGTCGCGCACGGATGTCCGAAGGCAAGTCCCAAGTGTCCGTATTGCGGCGTTTCGGAAAGTTCATCTAGGCTGATCAAACGGACCCGGCACTGCTTGAACCCCCGAGCAGGCAGTGCCGGGCTCCAACAACCCGGTCGCGCCGGCAGCCGCTCCCGTCGTCACCCTCCGCAGTCATATGGGGGACCCGCACCCTGTTGACGTCCCCCGAGGGGACACCATCAGCGTGGCAGCGAGTAGCGTGTTACCCATGGCTCCGATCTCGACTCCGCAGACCCCCTTCGGGCGGGTCCTCACCGCCATGATCACGCCGTTCACGGCGGATGGCGCACTCGACCTCGACGGCGCGCAGCGGCTTGCCGTGCATCTGGTGGACGCAGGCAACGACGGCCTGGTCGTCAACGGCACCACCGGCGAGTCGCCGACCACCACCGACGCGGAGAAAAACGACCTCGTACGAGCCGTACTCGAAGCGGTCGGAGACCGCGCCCACGTGATCGCCGGCATCGGCACCAACGACACCCGCCACACCCTGGAGCTCGCCCGCCAGGCCGAGCGCACCGGCGCCCACGGCCTGCTCGCGGTCACCCCGTACTACAGCAAGCCGCCGCAGGAGGGCCTCTACCGGCACTTCACGGCGATCGCGGACGCCACCGAGCTGCCGGTCATGCTCTACGACATCCCCGGCCGCAGCGGTGTCCCGATCAACACCGAAACCCTCGTACGGCTGGCCGAACACCCCCGTATCGTTGCCAACAAGGACGCCAAGGGAGACCTCGGCCGCGCCAGCTGGGCCATCGCCCAGAGCGGCCTGGCCTGGTACTCCGGCGACGACATGCTGAACCTGCCGCTCCTGTCGGTCGGCGCGGTCGGCTTCGTCTCCGTGGTCGGCCACGTGGTCACCCCCGAGCTGCGCGCGCTGCTCGAAGCCCACCTGGGCGGCGACGTCCAGAAGGCAGCCGAGATCCACCAGAAGCTGCTCCCCGTCTTCACCGGCATGTTCCGCACCCAGGGTGTGATCACCACCAAGGGCGCGCTGAACCTCCAGGGCCTGCCCGCGGGTCCGCTGCGGCTCCCGCTGGTCGAGCTGACCGCCGAAGAGACGGCGCAGCTCAAGATCGATCTTGCCGCCGGCGGGGTAGAGCTCTGACAACAGACTTCACAACTGAACAAGCACAACCGAACACGCACAACTGAACAAGCAAGACCACACCAGACAAAAGCAAGTGCACGAATGACATGCGCGCCACGTGCCTTCCGAGGTACGTGGCGTGCGTGGTGAGGAGAGACTTTTGAGCCATCCGCATCCTGAACTCGGCCCGCCCCCGAAGCTCCCCAAGGGCGGCCTCCGGGTCACCCCCCTGGGCGGTCTCGGTGAGATCGGCCGCAACATGACCGTCTTCGAGTTCGACGGCCGCCTCCTGATCGTCGACTGCGGCGTCCTCTTCCCCGAAGAGGAGCAGCCCGGCATCGACCTGATCCTCCCGGACTTCTCGTCCATCAGGGACCGGCTCGACGACATCGAGGGCATCGTCCTCACGCACGGCCACGAGGACCACATCGGCGCCGTCCCCTACCTCCTCCGGGAGAAGCCGGACATCCCGCTGATCGGCTCCAAGCTGACGCTGGCCCTCATCGAGGCGAAGCTCCAGGAGCACCGGATCCGCCCCTACACCCTTGAGGTGAAGGAAGGCGAGCGAGAGGCCCTCGGCCCCTTCGACTGCGAGTTCATCGCCGTCAACCACTCCATCCCGGACGCCCTGGCCGTGGCCATCCGGACCCCCGCCGGCCTGGTCGTGGCCACCGGCGACTTCAAGATGGACCAGCTGCCGCTGGACAACCGCCTCACCGACCTCCACGCCTTCGCGCGGCTGAGCGAGGAAGGCATCGACCTCCTGCTCTCCGACTCGACGAACGCCGAGGTCCCGGGCTTCGTGCCGCCGGAGCGGGAGATCTCCAACGTCCTGCGCACGGTCTTCGCCAACGCCCACAACCGGATCATCGTGGCCAGCTTCGCCAGCCACGTGCACCGCATCCAGCAGATCCTCGACGCCGCCCACGAGTACGGCCGCCGGGTCGCCTTCGTCGGCCGCTCGATGGTCCGCAACATGGGCATCGCGCGTGACCTGGGCTACCTGCGGGTCCCGGCCGGCCTCGTCGTGGACGTGAAGACCCTCGACGACCTGCCGCCCCACGAGGTCGTCCTGGTCTGCACCGGCTCCCAGGGCGAGCCGATGGCCGCCCTGTCCCGGATGGCCAACCGCGACCACCAGATCCGGATCGTCCCCGGCGACACCGTGATCCTGGCGTCGTCCCTGATCCCGGGCAACGAGAACGCGGTCTACCGCGTGATCAACGGCCTGACCCGCTGGGGCGCCAACGTCGTGCACAAGGGCAACGCCAAGGTGCACGTCTCCGGCCACGCCTCCGCCGGCGAGCTGCTGTACTTCTACAACATCTGCAAGCCGCGGAACCTGATGCCGGTCCACGGCGAATGGCGCCACCTGCGTGCCAACGCCGAGCTGGGCGCCCTCACGGGTGTCCCGAAGGACCGCATCGTGATCGCCGAGGACGGCGTGGTCGTCGACCTGATCGACGGCAAGGCGCGGATCTCCGGCAAGGTCCAGGCCGGCTACGTGTACGTCGACGGCCTGTCGGTCGGCGACGTCACGGAGGCCTCCCTCAAGGACCGCCGCATCCTCGGTGACGAGGGCATCATCTCGGTCTACGTCGTGGTCGACAGCACCACGGGCAAGGTCGTGAGCGGCCCGAACATCCAGGCCCGCGGCTCGGGCATCGACGACGGCGCGTTCGGCTCGGTCAGCCTCAAGATCGAGGAAGCCATTGCCCGCGCCGCCGCCGACGGCGTCGCCGAACCGCACCAGATCCAGCAGCTCATCCGCCGCACGATGGGCAAGTGGGTCTCGGACGGCTACCGCCGCCGTCCGATGATCCTCCCGGTCGTCGTCGAGGTCTGAGCCTCGCGGTAGCGACCCGAACAGGAGCGGGCTCCCCTCGATTTGCAACGAGGGGGCCCGCTCCAGTACGTTTACGTCTCCACCTCGTACGGCCCCCCGACACACACGTGTGCCCGGACGGCGCCCGCGGGGAGGTGGGAACCGGACCCGGGGAGACCTGATAAAGTCTGGATCCACCCGAAAGGGAAAGGCCATCCAACGGCCGCAGAATTCAAATCCGGAGCTGGAAACGGCGCGGAAATGGTCTGGTAAGGTTGGAATCGCCGGAAAGGGAAACGCGACAGCGAAGAACTTGAAAGCGAGCCCCGCTTCGACCGGGAATCGGACACGAGAGAGTCTGATAGAGTCGGAAACGCAAGAACAAAACGAAGAACAAAGGAAGCGCCCGGAGGAAAACCCGCGAGGGTGAGTACAAAGGAAGCGTCCGTTCCTTGAGAACTCAACAGCGTGCCAAAAATCAACGCCAGAAGTTGATACCCCGTCCACTCCGGTGGATGAGGTTCCTTTGAAAAAGTCCTGTGGGGCTCCCTCGTGGAGTGCTTGCAGGCAACCGAACACAGCGAGGACGTTGTGGTCAGCCGGTCTTATTCCGACCATGGCTGGCCCGCTCTAAGTGTGTGTTTCACCCGATTACGGGTAAACATTCATGGAGAGTTTGATCCTGGCTCAGGACGAACGCTGGCGGCGTGCTTAACACATGCAAGTCGAACGATGAAGCCCTTCGGGGTGGATTAGTGGCGAACGGGTGAGTAACACGTGGGCAATCTGCCCTTCACTCTGGGACAAGCCCTGGAAACGGGGTCTAATACCGGATAATACTCCTGCCTGCATGGGTGGGGGTTGAAAGCTCCGGCGGTGAAGGATGAGCCCGCGGCCTATCAGCTTGTTGGTGGGGTAATGGCCCACCAAGGCGACGACGGGTAGCCGGCCTGAGAGGGCGACCGGCCACACTGGGACTGAGACACGGCCCAGACTCCTACGGGAGGCAGCAGTGGGGAATATTGCACAATGGGCGAAAGCCTGATGCAGCGACGCCGCGTGAGGGATGACGGCCTTCGGGTTGTAAACCTCTTTCAGCAGGGAAGAAGCGAAAGTGACGGTACCTGCAGAAGAAGCGCCGGCTAACTACGTGCCAGCAGCCGCGGTAATACGTAGGGCGCAAGCGTTGTCCGGAATTATTGGGCGTAAAGAGCTCGTAGGCGGCTTGTCACGTCGGATGTGAAAGCCCGAGGCTTAACCTCGGGTCTGCATTCGATACGGGCTAGCTAGAGTGTGGTAGGGGAGATCGGAATTCCTGGTGTAGCGGTGAAATGCGCAGATATCAGGAGGAACACCGGTGGCGAAGGCGGATCTCTGGGCCATTACTGACGCTGAGGAGCGAAAGCGTGGGGAGCGAACAGGATTAGATACCCTGGTAGTCCACGCCGTAAACGTTGGGAACTAGGTGTTGGCGACATTCCACGTCGTCGGTGCCGCAGCTAACGCATTAAGTTCCCCGCCTGGGGAGTACGGCCGCAAGGCTAAAACTCAAAGGAATTGACGGGGGCCCGCACAAGCGGCGGAGCATGTGGCTTAATTCGACGCAACGCGAAGAACCTTACCAAGGCTTGACATATACCGGAAAGCATTAGAGATAGTGCCCCCCTTGTGGTCGGTATACAGGTGGTGCATGGCTGTCGTCAGCTCGTGTCGTGAGATGTTGGGTTAAGTCCCGCAACGAGCGCAACCCTTGTCCTGTGTTGCCAGCATGCCCTTCGGGGTGATGGGGACTCACAGGAGACCGCCGGGGTCAACTCGGAGGAAGGTGGGGACGACGTCAAGTCATCATGCCCCTTATGTCTTGGGCTGCACACGTGCTACAATGGCCGGTACAATGAGCTGCGATACCGTGAGGTGGAGCGAATCTCAAAAAGCCGGTCTCAGTTCGGATTGGGGTCTGCAACTCGACCCCATGAAGTCGGAGTCGCTAGTAATCGCAGATCAGCATTGCTGCGGTGAATACGTTCCCGGGCCTTGTACACACCGCCCGTCACGTCACGAAAGTCGGTAACACCCGAAGCCGGTGGCCCAACCCGTAAGGGAGGGAGCTGTCGAAGGTGGGACTGGCGATTGGGACGAAGTCGTAACAAGGTAGCCGTACCGGAAGGTGCGGCTGGATCACCTCCTTTCTAAGGAGCACAGTACCGATTGCAGGCAAATGTTCTGCACGGTCAGCTCATGGGTGGAACGTTGATTAGTTGGCACC
>NZ_JBITDH010000001.1:772143-1082609 GCF_044454045.1 Streptomyces sp. NPDC051578 | reverse complement strand
ACTGCTGAACACATAGGCAGTGTGGAGGGAACGAGGGGAAGTGAAACATCTCAGTACCCTCAGGAAGAGAAAACAACCGTGATTCCGGGAGTAGTGGCGAGCGAAACCGGATGAGGCCAAACCGTATGCGTGTGATACCCGGCAGGGGTTGCGCATGCGGGGTTGTGGGAATGAGCTTGACCGGTCTGCCGGCCGGTCGGCGAGTCAGAAACCGTTGATGTAGTCGAAGGACATGCGAAAGGTCCGGCGTAGAGGGTAAGACCCCCGTAGACGAAACATCAGCGGCTTGCTTGCTCATCTCCCAAGTAGCACGGGGCCCGAGAAATCCCGTGTGAATCTGGCGGGACCACCCGCTAAGCCTAAATATTCCCTGGTGACCGATAGCGGATAGTACCGTGAGGGAATGGTGAAAAGTACCGCGGGAGCGGAGTGAAATAGTACCTGAAACCGTGTGCCTACAAGCCGTGGGAGCGTCGCGTTGCATGCTTGCATGCAACGTCGTGACTGCGTGCCTTTTGAAGAATGAGCCTGCGAGTTAGCGGTGTGTAGCGAGGTTAACCCGTGTGGGGAAGCCGTAGCGAAAGCGAGTCCGAATAGGGCGATTGAGTTGCACGCTCTAGACCCGAAGCGGAGTGATCTAGCCATGGGCAGGTTGAAGCGGAGGTAAGACTTCGTGGAGGACCGAACCCACCAGGGTTGAAAACCTGGGGGATGACCTGTGGTTAGGGGTGAAAGGCCAATCAAACTCCGTGATAGCTGGTTCTCCCCGAAATGCATTTAGGTGCAGCGTCGTGTGTTTCTTGCCGGAGGTAGAGCACTGGATAGGCGATGGGCCCTACCGGGTTACTGACCTTAGCCAAACTCCGAATGCCGGTAAGTGAGAGCACGGCAGTGAGACTGTGGGGGATAAGCTCCATGGTCGAGAGGGAAACAGCCCAGAGCATCGACTAAGGCCCCTAAGCGTACGCTAAGTGGGAAAGGATGTGGAGTCGCAGAGACAACCAGGAGGTTGGCTTAGAAGCAGCCACCCTTGAAAGAGTGCGTAATAGCTCACTGGTCAAGTGATTCCGCGCCGACAATGTAGCGGGGCTCAAGCGTACCGCCGAAGTCGTGTCATTGCAGCAATAGGGCCAACGCCTGCTGTGATGGGTAGGGGAGCGTCGTGTGCCGGGTGAAGCAGCAGCGGAAGCTAGTTGTGGACGGTTCACGAGTGAGAATGCAGGCATGAGTAGCGATACACACGTGAGAAACGTGTGCGCCGATTGACTAAGGGTTCCTGGGTCAAGCTGATCTGCCCAGGGTAAGTCGGGACCTAAGGCGAGGCCGACAGGCGTAGTCGATGGACAACCGGTTGATATTCCGGTACCCGCTTTGAAACGCCCAATATCGAATCAGGCGATGCTAAGTCCGTGAAGCCGTTCCGGACCCTTCGGGGAAAGGAAAGTGGTGGAGCCGACGAACCAGACTTGTAGTAGGTAAGCGATGGGGTGACGCAGGAAGGTAGTCCAGCCCGGGCGGTGGTTGTCCCGGGGTAAGGGTGTAGGCCGAGGGGTAGGCAAATCCGTCCCTCATATAAGGCTGAGACCTGATGCCGAGCCGATTGTGGTGAAGTGGATGATCCTATGCTGTCGAGAAAAGCCTCTAGCGAGTTTCATGGCGGCCCGTACCCTAAACCGACTCAGGTGGTCAGGTAGAGAATACCGAGGCGTTCGGGTGAACTATGGTTAAGGAACTCGGCAAAATGCCCCCGTAACTTCGGGAGAAGGGGGGCCATCACTGGTGATCCAACATGCTTGGTGAGCTGGGGGTGGCCGCAGAGACCAGCGAGAAGCGACTGTTTACTAAAAACACAGGTCCGTGCGAAGCCGTAAGGCGATGTATACGGACTGACGCCTGCCCGGTGCTGGAACGTTAAGGGGACCGGTTAGTGCGCTTTCGGGCGTGCGAAGCTGAGAACTTAAGCGCCAGTAAACGGCGGTGGTAACTATAACCATCCTAAGGTAGCGAAATTCCTTGTCGGGTAAGTTCCGACCTGCACGAATGGCGTAACGACTTCTCGACTGTCTCAACCATAGGCCCGGTGAAATTGCACTACGAGTAAAGATGCTCGTTTCGCGCAGCAGGACGGAAAGACCCCGGGACCTTTACTACAGTTTGATATTGGTGTTCGGTTCGGCTTGTGTAGGATAGGTGGGAGACTTTGAAGCCGTGACGCCAGTCATGGTGGAGTCGCCGTTGAAATACCACTCTGGTCGTGCTGGATGTCTAACCTCGGTCCGTGATCCGGATCAGGGACAGTGTCTGATGGGTAGTTTAACTGGGGCGGTTGCCTCCCAAAGGGTAACGGAGGCGCCCAAAGGTTCCCTCAGCCTGGTTGGCAATCAGGTGTTGAGTGTAAGTGCACAAGGGAGCTTGACTGTGAGACCGACGGGTCGAGCAGGGACGAAAGTCGGGACTAGTGATCCGGCGGTGGCTTGTGGAAGCGCCGTCGCTCAACGGATAAAAGGTACCCCGGGGATAACAGGCTGATCTTCCCCAAGAGTCCATATCGACGGGATGGTTTGGCACCTCGATGTCGGCTCGTCGCATCCTGGGGCTGGAGTCGGTCCCAAGGGTTGGGCTGTTCGCCCATTAAAGCGGTACGCGAGCTGGGTTTAGAACGTCGTGAGACAGTTCGGTCCCTATCCGCTGTGCGCGTAGGAATATTGAGAAGGGCTGTCCCTAGTACGAGAGGACCGGGACGGACGAACCTCTGGTGTGCCAGTTGTCCTGCCAAGGGCATGGCTGGTTGGCTACGTTCGGGAGGGATAACCGCTGAAAGCATCTAAGCGGGAAGCCTGCTTCAAGATGAGTATTCCCACCTCCTTGAGAGGGTAAGGCTCCCAGTAGACGACTGGGTTGATAGGCCAGATGTGGAAGCCCGGTAACGGGTGGAGCTGACTGGTACTAATAGGCCGAGGGCTTGTCCTCAGTTGCTCGCGTCCACTGTGTTAGTTCTGAAGTAACGACCGTGTTGTGTTCCGGTTGGTTAACTTCATAGTGTTTCGGTGGTCATAGCGTTAGGGAAACGCCCGGTTACATTCCGAACCCGGAAGCTAAGCCTTTCAGCGCCGATGGTACTGCAGGGGGGACCCTGTGGGAGAGTAGGACGCCGCCGAACAATTATTGCGGGAAGCCCCGCACCAGCCCTTCGGGGCCGGTGCGGGGCTTTTCTGCGTTCACCCCGCATACGGCATACGGCGTTTCACGGTCTGAATTCCACCGTCTCCATTCACGGTGAGGCCGTGAGGCGGGCCCGTGCGGCGGGCTGGGCCGCGTCGGCGGCTGTCGAGCCGCGTAGCAGGTCGGCCACGTCATGGGATGGCGCCCGTTCACCGGTCGGGACGGCTGCTGTGATGCGGTCGAGGTGGAAACCACGTCCCGCGCGGCGGGTGCGGCACCAGGCGATGAGGTACCAGCGCCCGTCGGCGGTCAGGAGACCGGCCGGTTCCACTGTCCGCCGGCTCTCCCGGCCTGCCGCGTCGGTGTAGGACAGCCGCAGTACCGTGCCGTCAGTGAGGGCCTGCTCGACCGCGTCGCGGACAGAGCTGCCGGTCCGCGTCGGCAGCGAGACGATCCGCGCGGCGAGGTGCCGGGCCGCGGCGGAGGCGGGGCCGGTGACCGAGGCCATGATCTTCTGGGCTGCGGAGCGGGCCGCCCGCGTAGGGAGTGGTGGCGCCGGCTGCGGCGAGCGCGGCGGTCACCGCCGATGCCTCATCGGCGGTGAGATGGACCGGGGGCAGGGTCATCTCCGGGGCGATCGACCAGCCGCCGCCTCGCCCGGGTATGGAGCGCACGGGTTTTCCGGCCTCCATCAGCGTCTGGAGGTTCCGCTGCACCGTGCGTGTGCTCACCTCGAACCGGGTGGCGAGAGCCGCGACCGTCACCGGCGGCGGCGCTGCCGAGCGCAATTCTTCCACCAGCGCGTACAGCCGGGCAGTGGGGTTCATGGCGCCGCCGCTACCGCCACGCCGTGGCCAGGAAGTCCCGCTCCCGCCGTAGCTCCCGCTCGGTGATGGTCAGGGGGAACAGGGTGAAGCCGTGCATCGCGCCGGCGATGACGCCCAGTCGCACGGGCGCGCCGGCCGCCTGCCAGCATGCGGCCAGGAAGAGCGAGTCGTCCAGCAGCGGATCCTCGGTGCCGACGACGATCCGGGCGGGCGGCAGCTCGGTCAGGTCCGCGAACAGGGGCGAGACCTCCGGGCTGCGGCGCTCCTCCTCGCCCACCCCCGGTGTGAACAGCTCGTAGACGCCCCGCAGGCTCTCGGTGTTGCTCAGCAACCGGCGGTTGCCGAAGCTGCGCTGACTCGGTGTCATCGACAGGTCGTAGGCACCGAAGAGCAGATGGGCTGCCCGGAAGGCTCCGGTGATGCCGTGCCGGTCGCGAAGGCGCAGCAGTGTCACGACGGCCAGCCGTGCCTGGTCGGCGAGGCGCCAGAGCCGCTCGTCCTGCCCGTCCGCGGAGCCGAACGCCCAGCCGCCCCCGTGGATGTGGGGGTAGACGCCGTCTATGTGGTCCGGCACGAAGGCGCGTACGGTCCCCGCGCCGTCGATGACCCGGTCTCGGCCCTGCGGCAGTCTCGTCGGTGGGGCGTCGCCGCCGAGACGGTTGCGTCGCAGCAGGGTCAGTGCCGCCGTGCCCGGTGTTCCTTCGCGGGCCGGACGGTCCGCGCGGGCGGCGGCGAAGTGGTCGTTGAAGGCCAGGGTTTCCCGGAGGCAGTCCTGATCGGTGATCGTCATGCGGTCGACGGTCGCGGCTGCCCGCGACAACGTCCTGTCACCCTTTCCGGGTGACCTGGGTCACCGAGCGCTGACCCACCCGGGAGGACGGCACGGTCGTCAAAGGCGGCCCGAGGCTTTGAGGGCGAGGTAGGTGTCGGCGAGGGCGGGGGCGAGGGTTTCGGGGGTGGCGTCGAGGACGTGGACGCCGAGGCGGGTGAGGTGGTCGGCGGTGCGGCGGCGCTCGGATTGGGACCGGGTGGCGGCCGCGGCGTCGTAGACGGCGTCGAGGGTGCCGCGGGAGCGGGCCATCTCCGCGATGTGCGGGTCCGCGACCGAGGCGAGGAGGACCGTGTGGCGTCGGGTGAGGCGCGGGAGGACGGGGAGGAGGCCCTCTTCGACGGGGGCGGCGTCCAGGCTCGTCAGGAGGACCACCAGCGAGCGGCGCGGGGCGGTGCGCAGGACGGTGGACACGAGGGAGCGGGAGTCGGTCTCGACGAGTTCCGGTTCCAGGGTCGCCATGGCGTTGACGAAGGCGGGGAGGGTGTCGGCGGCCGAGCGGCCCTGGACCTGGGCGCGGGGGCGGCGGTCGTGGGCCAGGAGGTCCACGCGGTCGCCCGCCCGGGTAGCCAGCGCGGTGAGGAGCAGGGCCGCGTCCATGGCGGAGTCCAGGCGGGGGGCGTCGCCGACGCGTCCGGCGGAGGTGCGGCCGGTGTCGAGGCAGATGAGGATGTGGCGGTCGCGTTCGGGGCGCCAGGTGCGCACGGCGACCTTCTGGCCGCGGGCGGTGGCGCGCCAGTCGATGGAGCGGGTGTCGTCGCCGGGGAGGTAGTCGCGCAGGCTGTCGAACTCGGTGCCCTCACCGCGCGTCAGGAGGCTGGTGCGGCCGTCGAGTTCGCGGAGCCGGGCCAGGCGCGAGGGGAGGTGCTTGCGGCTGGTGAACGGGGGGAGGACCCGGACCGTCCAGGGCACGGTGTGGGTGCCCTGGCGGGAGAGGAGCCCGAGGGGGCCGTAGGAGCGGATGGTGACGCGGTCGGCGTGCCGGTCGCCGCGGCGGGTGGGCCGCAGGCGGGTGGTGAGGCGGCGGCGTTCCCCGGCGGGGACGACGAGGTCGTGGCGGGACGCGCCGGGTTCGGTGTCGGCGGGCCAACTGCTGGGGGGCCAGGCGTCGCGGACGCGGGCCCGCAGCGTGCGGGCGCCCGGGTTGGCGACCGTGAGGTGGACGTCGGCGGGCTCGCCCAGGCGGACGGAGGTGTCGCCGGTGCGGGCCAGCCGGAGGGTGCGGACGGGCGCTGCCAGGGCGTAGTCGACCGCGCAGGCCAGGCCCAGGGCGCCGTTGACGGCGAGCATGCCGGTCCAGCTGGGTTCGAGGATGCCGACGGGGAGGCTGCCGAGGGCCGCGAGCAGCGCGGCGCGTCCGGTGAGGGCCATCAGCGGGGTACGGGGACGTGGGACAGGATCGCGGAGATGACCGCGTCGGCGGAGACGCCCTCCATCTCGGCTTCCGGGCGCAGTTGGACGCGGTGGCGCAGGGTCGGCAGGGCGAGGGCTTTCACGTCGTCGGGGGTGACGTAGTCGCGGCCGGTGAGCCAGGCCCAGGCGCGGGCGGTGGCCAGCAGGGCGGTCGCGCCGCGCGGGGAGACGCCGAGCGTCAGGGAGGGCGATTCGCGGGTGGCGCGGCAGATGTCGACGACGTACGCGGCGATCTCGGCGGAGACGGTGGTGTTCTCGACCGCGGTGCGGGCGGCTTCGAGTTCGGCGGGCCCGGCCACCGGGCGGATGCCGGCGGCGTGCAGGTCGCGGGGGTTGAAGCCGGCGGCGTGCCGGGTCAGGACGCCGATCTCGTCCTCGCGGGACGGCAGGGGGACCGTCAGTTTGAGCAGGAAGCGGTCCAGTTGGGCTTCGGGGAGGGGGTAGGTGCCCTCGTATTCGACGGGGTTCATGGTGGCGGCGACGAGGAAGGGCTCGGGGAGCTTGCGGGGGACGCCGTCGACGGTGACCTGGCGCTCCTCCATCGCCTCCAGGAGGGAGGACTGGGTCTTGGGGGGCGTCCGGTTGATCTCGTCGGCGAGGAGGAGGTTGGTGAAGACGGGGCCGTTCTGGAAGGAGAACTCGGCGGTGCGGGCGTCGTAGACGAGGGAGCCGGTGACGTCGCCGGGCATCAGGTCGGGGGTGAACTGGACGCGCTTGGTGTCGAGTTCGAGGGACGCGGCGAGCGCCCGTACGAGGAGGGTCTTGGCGACGCCGGGGACGCCTTCGAGGAGGACGTGGCCCCGGCACAGGAGCGCGACGACGAGTCCGGTGACGGCGGAGTCCTGGCCGACCACGGCCTTCGCGATCTCGGTGCGGAGCGCTTCCAGGGAGGAACGGGCGCTGTCCGTGGTGGCCGTCATGAGGTGCGGACCTCTCTTTCGAGGGCGTCGAGGTGGTCGGCGAACGCGACGAGTGCCGCGTCGTCGGGGGGTGTGGTGCCGAAGAGCAGGGTGGCGGGGTCCGTGGTGCGTGCGGCGGTGAGCCGGGCGGTCACGGCGGGGAGCAGGGTGGCGGCCTCGTGGGCTTGGGCCGCGGGTACGCCGACCAGCGCGGCGAGGCGTTCGCGGCTCGCGGTGCGCAGTACGGTCGCGGCGCGCTCGCGGGCGCCGGCCCTGCGGTAGAGGCGGGCGCGGCCCTCGGTGGTCTCGGAGGCGCGGATGGCGACGGGGAGGTCTTCGGTGACGAGGGGGCCGAGGCGGCGGGCCCGCCACAGCGCGGCGAGGGCGGCGGCGACGAACAGCTGGAGCAGGGCCCAGGTCCAGCCGGACGGGACGAGGTCGAGGAGGCTCTTGTCCTCGGAGGCGTCCGGGGCGCTCTGGTCGCCGGGGCCGGGAAGGTACCAGACGAGTTCGGGGCGGCTGCCGAGGAGTTGGAGGGCGAGGGAGGCGTTGCCCTCCTCGGCCAGGGTGCGGTTGAGCAGGATGCTCTCGGAGCCGACGAGGACGGTGTCGCCGCCCTTGGCGGGCGCGGGCAGTACGAGGAGGGTGGCGCGGCCGCCGTCGGGGTAGCAGGCGGTGGCGGCGGTGAGGTCGGTGCTGTAGCGGGGGCCGTCCCCGGTGGTGGCGCGGCCGGCGGAGCGGGTGGCGGGCAGTGCGCAGTCCGGGTCGAGGGCGGCGTGGCCGGAGTAGGGGTGGGCGCGTACGGCGGGGGCCAGCTCGGGCAGGCTCGCGGAGGTCGGCGCGAGGAGTACGGTGCGGCCGCCGGAGGGATCGGCGGCGTCGCGCAGGGTGCGCCGCCGGGTCTCGTCGAGGGTGTCGGGGTCGGTGACCAGCAGGGTGGTGCGGGGGCCGGCGGCGGCGGCCGCTTCCTGGGCGGTGGTGACGACGCGGGTGGTGACGCCCTGCTGCTTGAGGAGCTCGGCGACGGCGCGGCTGCCGTAGGGGTCGGGGGAGCGGGGGTCGAGGCGGCCGTGGTGTCCGTCGGACTGGAGGGCGGCCAGGGTGACGCCGCCGGCCAGGAGGACGCCGAGGGCGGCCAGGAAGCCCCGGGAGCGGGCCCAGAGGGTGGTGGTCCGGGGTATCGCCGCGGTGGCGGGAGGGGCGGCCGTGGCCGGGTCCTGGGGGGTCTGGGCGGTGGAGGTGGGGCCGGTCATGCCGTGGGTCCCGTCAGGAGCGGGGTGGCGCGTTCCAGGGTGAGGTCGAGGGTGCGCAGGCGGCCGTAGGTGTCGGGGTCGCCGGTGCGGCCGCCGTAGGTGACGTCGTCGAAGGCGCGGGCCGCGGCGCGGAGGTCGCCGGCGTGGTGGGGCAGGCGGGCGGCCGCTTCGGCGGCGGCCTCGTCGGCGGTGCGGCCGGGGCGCGGGTCGATCAGGGTGCGTTCCTCCAGGGCGCGGACGACGGCGCGCATGCGTTCTTGGACGGCTTCGGTCCAGCGGCCGGCGGCTGCGTGGGCGTCTGCGGCGGCGCGGTGGTCGGCGGCGGTGCGCGCGGCTTCGCCGAAGAGCGCGGCGGCGCCGGTGGCGGTGCGGCGGGGGGTGCCGAGCCGCCACCACAGGGCTCCGATGGCCAGGGCGGCCAGGAGGACGACGGCGAGCAGGCCGAGCGTGCCTCCGGGGGTCGCCCCGGAGGCACGGTCGAAGAAGTCGCCGAGCCAGTCCCAGAACCGGTCCAGGGCGCGCTGGAGGGGGCTGGGGTCGTTCTGGTGGTACAGCGGCTTGGACAGTTCGCGTTCCGCCGCCTCGCGGGCGGCGTCGCGCCCGGTCGTCACCGGTGGTGCGGCGGTGGTGACGGCGATGAGTCCCCCCGTGCTCATCGGTGTGTCAGCCTCCGTACCCGGTGCCGCCGGCGGTGCTCCCGTAGCCCTGCAGGCCGGCCGCGCGGCCGAGTTCGATGTCCAGGGCCTCGCGGCGGATGCGCTGGTCGATGTACAGCAGGACGGTGACGCCCGCCTGCATGGGCAGGACGAACGTCATGCTGATGACGGTGCCGATGCCGCTGATGAGCAGGAACGACCAGGACTGCGCGATGGAGCCGTCGGCGAGCCCGCTGAGGCCGCCGGAGCCGAAGAGCAGGGCGAGGACGGTGAAGGGCAGGCTGGCGATGCCCGAGACGATGGCGGCGATCACGGTCGTGAGGACCGTGATGCCGAACATGCGCCACCAGGAGCCGTTGACCAGCTTGGCGGAGCGCTTGAGCGAGGTGAAGACGCCGGCCCGCTCCAGCATCAGGGCCGGCGAGGCCAGCAGGAAGCGGAACCAGAGCCAGACGAAGACCGCCAGGGCGACGAGCGCCCCGAGGACGGCGAGGCCGACGCTGCCGAGGAGAGCCCCCGGCACGACCAGCACTGCGAAGAGGAGGAGCGCGCCGGCGCCGAGGAGCAGGGTGAGTCCGATCAGCGGCAGCAGGCGGGGGCGCGCCTCGCGCCAGGCCTCGCCGACCGAGGAGGGCCGGCCGATCACGGCGCGGCTGTAGATCACGGTGAGCAGCGCGGTGGCGAGGACGCCGAGGAGGAGCTGGATGAAGCCGTTGGAGAGGCTGAGGACGAAGGTGTCGCGCAGGTCGCCGAGGAACTGGCTCTCGCTCGTGCCGGCCGTGGCGGTGGCGAGGTCGCCCAGGCCGTACTTGCGGACCAGCAGGCTGCCGACCTCGGTGAGTACGGACACGACGAGGCTGACGGACAGCACGGAGCGCCAGTGGCTGCGCATGGTGCTGACCGCGCCGTCGAGGATCTCGCCGAGGCCGAGCGGCCGCAGCGGGATCACGCCGGGCTTGGCGGCCGGGGGCGGGCCCCAGGGGCCGCCGGGGTGGCCGTACTGGCCGCCGTAGGGGGAGCCGTACTGTCCGGGGTGGCCGTACTGCCCGGGCTGTCCGGGCTGCGTTCCGTACGATCCCCAGCCGGCGCCCTGCTGGGGCTGCGGCGGGGGCGTCTGCGCGGGCGCGGGGGCCTCGGCGCCGGGGCTGGACCACTGCCCGGGAGGCGGCTGGGTGTCGGACCACTTGGAGTCGGCGGGGGGCTGCGCGGGGGGCTGTATGCCCTCAGGCGTGCCCGGACCGCCCGGGCCGCCCTGACCGGCTTGGCCGCCCTCGCCTTCCGACGGGGAGGACCCGGGCGAAGCCCAGCCCGGAGAGTCGTTCATCTCGCTCCTTCACGTGCGTCCGCTGCGGCGGGGCGCAGGTCGGCTGCCATCGTGCCACGCGGGAACGGGGAGCGGGCCGGGCGGCCGCCAAGATCCGGTGCGCTACCGCCTTCAATTGTCGCCCGGATCCGGGGCAGACTGGTCGGCCTGATCGCCACGCAGGTCCGGGGGGCGATTTCCAGCCCTTTTGGCTGTGGGACAGCTCACCGCCAGGTAACGATTAGCTAATGGGATGATGTCAACCATGAAGGGACGAGTCCTTGTCGTTGACGACGACACCGCGCTGGCCGAGATGCTCGGCATTGTGCTGCGTGGAGAAGGTTTTGAGCCGTCGTTCGTAGCGGACGGTGACAAGGCACTGGCTGCCTTCCGGGAGGCGAAGCCGGACCTGGTGCTGCTCGACCTCATGCTGCCCGGACGGGACGGCATAGAGGTGTGCAGGCTGATCCGTGCGGAGTCGGGCGTGCCGATCGTCATGCTCACGGCGAAGAGCGACACCGTCGACGTCGTCGTGGGCCTGGAGTCCGGGGCCGACGACTACATCGTCAAGCCGTTCAAGCCGAAGGAGCTGGTGGCCCGGATCCGGGCCCGTCTGCGCCGCTCGGAGGAACCGGCGCCCGAACAGCTGGCCATCGGTGATCTGGTCATCGACGTGGCCGGGCACTCCGTCAAGCGCGACGGTGCCTCGATCGCCCTGACCCCGCTCGAATTCGACCTGCTGGTCGCCCTCGCGCGCAAACCCTGGCAGGTCTTCACCCGCGAGGTGCTGCTGGAGCAGGTCTGGGGCTACCGGCACGCGGCGGACACCCGCCTGGTCAACGTGCACGTCCAGCGGCTGCGCTCCAAGGTCGAGAAGGACCCCGAGCGCCCCGAGATCGTCGTGACGGTCCGCGGTGTCGGCTACAAGGCCGGACCGAGCTGACATGAAGCCCGGCAAGCCCCGGGGCGGCTCCCGTCGGGGAGCCCTGCGGGGCGGCCGACTGCTCAAGGACCGAGTGGCCGGCAGCCCCGTGCTGCGGCTGTGCGTACGCCTCGTACGCCGGCCGCTGCTTCCGGCTGTCCGGCTCTGGCGGCGCAACATCCAGCTGCGGGTCGTCGCCGCCACCCTGCTGCTCTCGCTCACCGTGGTCCTCGCCCTGGGCTTCGTCGTCATCGCCCAGGTCAGCAAGGGCCTCCTCGACGCCAAGGAGGAGGCCGCGCAGAGCCAGGCCGCCGGAGGCTTCGCGGTCGCACAGGAGAAGGCCAACGCGCCCTTCGCCGCCGACGGGTCCGACGTCACCGACAACAAGGTCGGCCGTGACGCCAGCACCTGGATGAACTCCCTCGTCAAGCAGCTGGCCAGCGGTGGCCAGACCGCCTTCGAGGTCGCCGCGCTCGGCGCCGGGGCGGGAGAGCCGGCGGCGCCCGGCGCCCAGGGCGTCAAGGGCGCCCGCGCGTCCGGCAACGTCGATCCGACCGCCAGCGTCCCCGTCAGCCTGCGCCGCGCCGTCAACCACTCCACCGGCACCTTCAAGACGTTCTCCGAGATCCGCTACACCGCCGGCTCAGGGGAGAAGGCGCCCGCGCCCGCGCTGGTCATCGGCAAACGGCTCACCGACATCAACGGCGACCCGTACTACCTGTACTACCTCTTCCCGCTGACCCAGGAAGAGGAGTCCCTCAACCTCATCAAGGTGACCATCGCCACCGCCGGCCTGTTCGTCGTCGTGCTGCTCGGCGCCATCGCCTGGCTCGTCGTGCGCCAGGTCGTCACGCCCGTGCGGATGGCCGCCGGGATCGCCGAACGGCTCTCCGCCGGGCGGCTCCAGGAGCGGATGAAGGTCACCGGCGAGGACGACATCGCGCGCCTGGGCGAAGCCTTCAACAAGATGGCCCAGAACCTCCAGCTCAAGATCCAGCAGCTGGAGGAGCTGTCGCGGATGCAGCGCCGGTTCGTCTCCGACGTCTCTCACGAGCTGCGGACCCCGCTGACGACCGTCCGCATGGCCGCCGATGTCATCCACGACGCCCGCGTCGACTTCGACCCCGTCACCGCCCGCTCCGCCGAACTGCTCGCCGGACAGCTCGACCGCTTCGAGTCCCTCCTCGCCGACCTGCTGGAGATCAGCCGGTTCGACGCGGGCGCCGCCGCCCTCGAAGCCGAGCCCATAGACCTGCGCGACGTCGTACGCCGCGTCATCGACGGCGCCGAACCGCTGGCCGAGCACAAGGGCACCCGGATCCGGGTCCTCGGCGACACCCAGCCCGTCATCGCCGAAGCCGACCCCCGGCGCGTCGAGCGGGTGCTGCGCAACCTCGTCGTCAACGCCGTCGAGCACGGGGAGGGCCGCGACGTGGTGGTCCGGCTCGCGTCCGCGGGCGGGGCCGTCGCCGTCGCCGTGCGCGACTACGGGGTCGGGCTCAAACCCGGCGAGGCCACCCGCGTCTTCAACCGGTTCTGGCGCGCCGACCCCGCCCGTGCGCGGACCACCGGCGGGACCGGCCTCGGTCTGTCCATCGCCGTCGAGGACGCGCGGCTGCACGGGGGCTGGCTCCAGGCGTGGGGCGAGCCCGGCGGCGGCTCGCAGTTCCGGCTCACCCTGCCGCGCACCGCCGACGAACCGCTGCGCGGCTCCCCGATCCCGCTGGAACCGGAGGACTCCCGCTCCAACCGGGCCAGGGCCGCCGCCGAGGCGGCGGCGCGGGCCGGCTCCGCCCAGGGCGCGGTGGGGGACGGACCCCGCCCCGCCGACCGCTCCCCGATACCGCCGCGCCCGGCGGTCGCCACCGCCATGCCCGTCCCCGCAGACCCGACGGCGCTGCCCGGAAACGGGGCCCGGGTCGTGGCACGCCCCATCGACCAGGCAGCCGACCAGGCGGCCGAGCAGCCAGCACAGGAGGACGGACCCGGTGGACGCTGAGCGCGGGCCGGCACACGTACAGGCCCGGCGGGGCAGGACGCGGCCGGCGGCCGTGCGGGCCCCCGCCGCGCTGGGCGCGCTCGCCCTGCTGCTCGCCGGCTGCGCCTCCATGCCCGACAGCGGGGAGATCCGTCAGGTCCAGGCCTCGCAGGGCGTCGACTCCCAGGTCCGGGTGTTCGGCGTACCGCCCGCCGACAACGCGAGCGCGGCCGACATCGTCGACGGCTTCCTGGAGGCCATGACCAGCGACGACCCCCAGCTGGAGACGGCCCGCAAGTACCTCACCCAGGAAGCCGCGAAGAACTGGAAGCCCGGCTCGGCCGTGACCGTGCTCTCCTCGGGCCTCGACCGCTTCCCCGTCCAGGGCACCAAGGAGCCCGAGGACACGCGGTGGAAGGTCACCGGCAAGAAGCTCGCGACGGTGGACGAGCGCAGCGCCTACCAGCCGGAGACCGGCGGGGTGCGCTACGAGGAGGAGCTCCAACTGGTCCGGGAGAAGGACCAGTGGCGGATCGCGACCCCGCCGAGCAGCCTCGTCCTCAGCGAGTCCGACTTCCAGCGCATCTACAAGCCCGTCAACAAGTACTACTTCGCCGGCGGCACGCTCGTCGCCGACCCGGTGTACGTGCGCCAGCGCAGCGACCCCGACTCCCGGATGGACCCCACCACCCAGACCGTGCAGTCGCTGCTCGCCGGACCCTCCAAATGGCTGGCCCCCGTCGTCACCTCCAGTTTCCCCACCGGGACGGAACTGCGCGCGGGCACCAAGTCCCTGTCGTACGACGGCCAGAACACGCTGCGCGTGCCGCTGAACGACAAGGCGAAGAACGTCGCACAGCCGCAGTGCCAGAAGATGGCCACCCAACTCCTCTACACGATCAGGGACTTGACGGCGTCCCGGCTTGACCGCGTGGAACTGCTGCGGCCCGACGGCAAGACCTCGCTGTGCTGGGTGACGCGCACGGCCGCGGTGGCGCTCGCCAACCCGGCGCAGAGCCCCGAGCACCAGTACTACGTCGACAAGGACTCCCGGCTCGTACGGATGTCCCTCAACGTCAAGGCCGAGGACCAGCAGCAGGACAAGCCGGAACTCGTGCCGGGGCCGCTGGCCACCGCCACCGGGTTCAAGGTGGGCTCGGCGGCCGTCACCTACGACGAGAAGCGGGCCGCGGTCGTCTCCGACGACGGGCACGGGCTGTACGTGGTGACGATGACGACGGCCGGACCGATGCCGCAGCCGGTCCCCCTGCCGGCGGGCCGGACCGGCAAGCTGACCGCGCCCAGCTGGGACACGCACGGCGACCTGTGGATCGCGGACCTCGACCCGCAGAACCAGGGGCTGTGGCGGGTGCCCGGCGGCACCGGGACACCGCAGAAGGTGGACGTGGCCGGGCTGGACGGCGGCCGGATCACCGCGCTCAAGGCCTCTCCCGACGGGGTGCGCATCGCGCTGCTCGTCGAGAAGGACGGCAGCCGCAAGAACCTGTACACCGGGCGGATCGAGCGGCCCGACGGCAGGGCGGACGCCTCGCCGGTGTCGGTGCGCGAGCTGCGGCCGGCGGCTCCGCAGATGGCGGACGTGATGGCGATGAGCTGGGGGCCGCGGGCCCGGCTGCTCGTGGTGGGCCGGGAGAGCGGCGGGGTCATGCAGGCCCGCTACATGCTGTCCGACGGGTCCACGGCGGCCGCGAGCCTGCCCGGCGCCTCCGGGCTGGCCGGGGTCGCGACGACCGAGGACGAGGAGAAGCCGGTGGTGGCGTTCTCCGACGAGGACGGCATCGTGTGGCTGCCGCCGGGGGCGCAGTGGCGCACGGTGGCGGCGGGCGGCCGCGCGCCGGTCTACCCGGGCTGAACCGCGCTGCCCCTCGCCTGCCCCTGATGGGGGCGGGGGCTGCGCATCCGCGGGTTGTCCACCGTTGTCCACAGGGGTGGCGGACGGCCCCGGCCGGGCGGCAGAGTCCACGCATGCGGGGGTGGTGGCAGGAGCTGGCGGGGCTGGTGCTGCCGGCCGACTGCGCGGGGTGCGGGGCGCCGAGGGTGGTGCTGTGCGCCCGCTGCCGGGCCGCGCTGGGCGGCGGCGCCGGACGGGTGCGGCCCGTGGCGGCCCCGGCCGCCCTGCCCGTGGTGCACGCCGGCGCGGCGTACGGGGGCCCGGTACGGGCGGTCGTGCTGGCCCACAAGGAGCGCGGCGCGCTCCCGCTGGCGGGCCCCCTGGGCGCCGCGCTGGCTGCTGCCGTGCTGTCGGCCGGCCCGGCCGGCCCGGGCGGCCGGGGCGGGGCGGGCGGGGTGGGGGAGGCGGGGGAGCTGGCCCTCGTCCCGGTGCCCTCCACCCGCCGCCAGACCCGCGCCCGCGGTCACGACCCGGCGCGCCGGATCGCGCTGGCGGCCTCGGCGCGGCTGCGCGGGGCCGGTGTTCCCGCGCGGGTGGCCCCCGTACTGCGGTTGCGGCGCCGGGTCGCGGACCAGGCGGGTCTGGGTGCCCGGGAGCGGTGGGAGAACCTGGCCGGGGCCCTGGAGGTGCGCCCGGCCGGGATGCGGCTGGCGGGCGGTGCGCGGATCGTGGTGGTGGACGACGTGATGACGACCGGCGCCACCCTGGCGGAGGCGGCGCGGGCGCTGCGGGCCGCAGGGCTGCGGGTGGCCGGGGCGGCGGTGGTGGCGGCACCGGCGGACGCCTTTCGGCCGGGCCTGCCGTCGCCATGCCCTCCGCACGGGGAAACCGGCGCGTAGATCGCATAGATGTGGAACCCGGGGGGAAGGCGCCTCGTGAGAAGACACAAGAGATGCCCAGGACGTGCACAAGAGGAAAAAGCGAGCTGAACAGAACTGAACGGAGGTATGTTCCGGCAGCGGGTGCCGACAACCGGCATAGAGAGATATGTTCGGTGGTGAGGACTGGCGATCCTTGGGCCCCACGTCATCGGAGCACCGACCCGCCCGTTTTTGAATCTTCGTGTCAGAGGGTGTCTCCCTGCTCCGAAGTCGGTGGGATGTAGATCTTGCCGATGGGGGAGTAGGAGGTGAAAGTCGCCAAGTCCGAGGCTCTGGTGTTCACCGGAGCCTGGTGCGAAAGGGAGACGCTTCGCCCCGAAAGGCGGAGCTATCCGGGAACGGAGTTCTGCGTGGACATCGTCGTCAAGGGCCGCAAGACCGAAGTGCCCGAGCGGTTCCGCAAGCACGTGGCCGAGAAGCTGAATCCCGAGCGGATCCAGAAGCTCGACGCCAAGGTGATCAGCTTGGACGTCGAGGTGTCCAAGGAGCACAACCCGCGCCAGGCCGACCGTTCCGACCGCGTGGAGATCACCCTGCACTCGCGGGGCCCGGTGATCCGGGCGGAGGCCGCGGCAGCAGACCCTTACGCGGCGCTGGACCTGGCTCAGGACAAGCTGGAGGCCCGGCTGCGCAAGCAGCACGACAAGCGGTACACCCGCCGCGGCAGCGGCCGGCTCTCGGCGGCCGAGGTCGCCGACGTCGTGCCGGGCGTCGCACAGCTCAACAGCAACGGGGAGCCGGTCTCCGAGGAGCGGACGGACGGGGTCCCGACCACCCGGATCGGGTCCCTGGAGGTACAGGGCGAAGGCCCGCTCATCGTCCGGGAGAAGACCCACTCCGCCGCACCCATGTCGCTCGACCAGGCTCTGTACGAGATGGAGCTGGTCGGCCACGACTTCTACCTGTTCGTCGATGCCGACAGCAAGCTGCCCAGCGTCGTCTACCGGCGTCACGCCTATGACTACGGCGTCATCCACGTCAATCCCGACGGCGCCTCCAGCACGGAGGAACCGCGCGGCGGCGCCGGCGGATCGCTCGGCGGCTGAGTGTTCGAACCGTGCCCCCGTGGAGTGCCGTTCCGGCCTCCGCGGGGGCACTTGTATGACGCGTATGAGCCAGTCGGCCCTCCGACGGAGCCCCTCCCCGGGGCCGGGGCATGGAATCATGGCGGGCAGTCAGGCGGCGGCCCAGCCCGTCGCCTTGGCCCGACAGGCGGCACGGGCGGTAGCCCGGGCGGTGGGCGGATGCGCAGGTCAAGCTCGGCACATGCAGGGGGAGGAACGATGGCGGACAGCTTCGGGCCGGTACGCGGTGACGACGGCGCGGGCTGTCGTGAGGCGGGGCGCGTGGCGGACGGCCGTACGGACGCCCCGGCCGACGGGGCCGCCGGATCCACCGGGGAGCCGATCCGGGTGCTCGTGGTGGACGACCACGCCCTCTTCCGGCGCGGGCTGGAGATCGTCCTCGCCCAGGAGGAGGACATCCTGGTCGTCGGTGAGGCCGGGGACGGAGCGGAGGCGGTGGACAAGGCCGCCGATCTGCTGCCGGACATCGTCCTGATGGACGTACGGATGCCCCGGCGCGGCGGCATCGAGGCGTGCACGACGATCAAGGAGGTGGCTCCCTCCGCGAAGATCATCATGCTGACGATCAGCGACGAGGAGGCGGACCTCTACGACGCGATCAAGGCGGGCGCGACGGGGTACCTCTTGAAGGAGATCTCGACGGACGAGGTCGCGACGGCGATCCGGGCGGTGGCGGACGGCCAGTCGCAGATCAGCCCGTCGATGGCGTCGAAGCTGCTGACCGAGTTCAAGTCGATGATCCAGCGCACGGACGAGCGCAGGCTGGTACCGGCGCCCCGGCTCACGGACCGGGAGCTGGAGGTCCTCAAGCTGGTGGCCACGGGGATGAACAACCGGGACATCGCCAAGGAGTTGTTCATCTCCGAGAACACCGTGAAGAACCACGTGCGCAACATCCTGGAGAAGCTGCAGCTGCACTCCAGGATGGAGGCGGTGGTGTACGCGATGCGCGAGAAGATCCTCGAAATCAGGTAGCCGGCGGCGCGGGGCGGCGGGAGTCGGGCCCGGGAGCCGGGCTGGGGTGCCGGGCGGCGGGAGCCGCCTCAGCCCAGCGCGGCCAGTTCCGCGGTGACCGCCGCGGCCTGCGACGGGGTGCCGGCGCGCTCCACGCGCACGGAGTCGCAGCCCACCCAGGACGCCGCCTCCAGCAAGGCCTCGGCCATGGGCCGGGCGGCCTTGGGGCTGGTCAGGGAGAGCTGCCGGGCCACCAGGGCGGAACCCTCGCGGGCCGGGTCGACCCGGCCCTGGAGCCGGCCGGCGGCCAGCAGCGGCATCGCGAAGTAGCCGTGTATCCGCTTCGGCTTGGGGACGTACGCCTCCAGCCGGTGCGTGAAGCCGAAGATCCGCTCCGTCCGCGCCCGGTCCCACACCAGCGAGTCGAACGGGGACAGCAGCGTCGTGCGGTGGCGGCCGCGCGGGACGGTCGCGAGCGCCGCAGGGTCGGCCCACGCGGCCCTTCCCCAGCCCTCGACCGCCACGGGCACCAGGCCCGAGTCGGCGATCACCGCGTCGACCTGGTCGCCCTTGAGGCGGTGGTAGTCCGCGATGTCGGCGCGGGTGCCGACGCCCAGGCTCCGTCCGGCGAGCGCGACGAGCCGGCGCAGGCACTCGCGGTCGTCCAGGTCGTCGTGGAGCAGCGCGTCGGGGACGGCCCGTTCGGGCAGGTCGTAGACGCGCTTCCAGCCGCGCCGCTCGGAGCAGACCACCTCACCCGTGTCCAGCAGCCACTCCACCGCGATCTTGGTCTCGGACCACTCGAACCACTCCCCGCCGTTCTTGGCGCCGCCCAGCTCGGTGGAGGTCAGCGGGCCGTCGGCCTTGAGGCGGTCCAGGACGGCGCGGGTCGAGCGTTCCTTGTCCTGGAGGATGTGCCAGCGGTGGCCGCGCGCCCGGCGGGCGCGGCGGCGGAACGCGAAGTGCGGCCATTCCTCGATGGGCAGGACGCAGGCGGCGTGGGACCAGTACTCGAAGGCGTGGCGGTCGGACCAGTAGGCCTTCTCCACGGTGTCGCGGCCCACCGCGCCCAGGCGCGCGTACGGGACCAGCTCGTGCGAGCGGGCCAGCACGGAGATCGTGTCCAGCTGTACGGCGCCCAGGTGGCGCAGGACCCCGCGCACGCCGCCCCGGCGGTCGGGCGCCCCGAGGAATCCCTGCGCGCGCAGGGCGATACGGCGCGCCTCGTCGGCGGACAGGGACACGGTCGGCGGCGGCGCGGTCGTCATGGCCGCAGCTTAGGACGGGGCACTGACAGCGGGCAGGTACGGGAGCGCGGAGGACAGGCCGAGGTCCGAGGGGAGCAGGGCGCCGATCCAGCAGTCCCGGGCGGTGCCGGCGCGCAGGAGGCCCGCCCGCAGGAGCCCCTCGAAGCGGAAGCCCGCCTTTTCGGCGACGGCCCGCGAGCCGGCGTTGCCGGCCTCGGCGCGCCATTCGAGCCGGGCCGCGCCGACCTCGGTGAAGGTCCAGCGGGCGACGGCGAGCAGGGCCTCGGTCATGTAGCCGTGGCCGCGGTGCTCCTTGGCGGTCCAGTAGCCGACCTCGTACCCCCCGGGTCCGCGCACGTGGACGCCGACGGCCGCGACCAGCGGCCCGTCGGCGCCCAGCCGGACGGCGAAGCTGTACCCGGTGTCGTCGCGCCAGCCGGCCGGGACGATCTCCCCCACGAAGGCGCGGGCGTGTT
Source organism: Streptomyces sp. NPDC051578 (assembly GCF_044454045.1). Taxonomy (NCBI): domain Bacteria; kingdom Bacillati; phylum Actinomycetota; class Actinomycetes; order Kitasatosporales; family Streptomycetaceae; genus Streptomyces; species Streptomyces sp. NPDC051578. The sequence continues at coordinate 1,062,812 of NZ_JBITDH010000001.1, read as the reverse complement.
CACGCTCGTACGGGGACGGCACCAGGGTCCAGCGCTGGATGTCCGGGTCCTGCGCGGCGGCGTACACCTCGTCCTCGTCGGCGGGGGTGAAGGGCCTCAGGTCGAGGCGCTCCGTGGTCAAGGTGGTGGGCTCCATGAACGGATTCTGCTGCGGCGCCGCGCCGCGGGCGAACAGTTTTCGCTCACACCGGCACCTTCCGTGCCCCCCGTACGTTCTCATTCCGGGCACCCGTGCCCTGCGGATAGTGCGGACCTCCCGACGCGACCGCGTCCTCGCTTACGATGGCCGTTGCGGTGGGGCCCACCCTCCGTGCCCGTGTACGAACCAGTGCCAGGCCCGACCGGCAAGGAGACAAACCTCGGTGTCCGTCTTCAACAAGCTCATGCGTGCAGGCGAAGGCAAGATCCTGCGCAAACTGCACCGCATCGCGGACCAGGTCAACTCCATCGAAGAGGACTTCGTCAACCTCTCCGACGCCGAGTTGCGGGCGCTCACGGACGAGTACAAGCAGCGGTACCAGGACGGCGAGAGCCTGGACGACCTGCTGCCCGAGGCCTTCGCGACCGTGCGCGAGGCGGCGAAGCGCGTCCTCGGCCAGCGGCACTACGACGTCCAGATCATGGGCGGCGCGGCGCTGCACCTCGGTTACGTCGCCGAGATGAAGACCGGTGAGGGCAAGACCCTCGTCGGCACGCTCCCCGCCTACCTGAACGCGCTGTCCGGCAAGGGCGTCCACCTGATCACGGTGAACGACTACCTCGCCGAGCGCGACTCCGAGCTGATGGGCCGGGTGCACAAGTTCCTCGGCCTCGAAGTCGGCTGCATCCTGGCGAACATGTCGCCGGCCCAGCGCCGCGAGCAGTACAACGCCGACATCACGTACGGCACGAACAACGAGTTCGGCTTCGACTACCTGCGCGACAACATGGCGTGGTCGAAGGACGAGCTGGTGCAGCGCGGCCACAACTTCGCCGTGGTCGACGAGGTCGACTCGATCCTGGTCGACGAGGCCCGCACGCCGCTGATCATCTCCGGCCCGGCCGACCAGGCGACGAAGTGGTACGCCGACTTCGCCAAGCTCGTCACCCGCCTGACCAAGGGCGAGCCGGGCAACCCGCTCAAGGGCATCGAAGAGACCGGCGACTACGAGGTCGACGAGAAGAAGCGCACCGTCGCCATCCACGAGGCGGGCGTGGCGAAGGTCGAGGACTGGCTCGGCATCGACAACCTGTACGAGTCGGTGAACACCCCCCTCGTCGGTTACCTGAACAACGCCATCAAGGCGAAGGAACTGTTCAAGGTCGACAAGGACTACGTCGTCATCGACGGCGAAGTCATGATCGTCGACGAGCACACCGGCCGTATCCTCGCCGGCCGCCGCTACAACGAGGGCATGCACCAGGCGATCGAGGCGAAGGAAGGGGTGGACATCAAGGACGAGAACCAGACCCTCGCCACGATCACCCTCCAGAACTTCTTCCGCCTCTACACCAAGCTGTCCGGTATGACCGGTACGGCCATGACCGAGGCCGCCGAGTTCCACCAGATCTACAAGCTCGGTGTCGTCCCGATCCCGACCAACCGCGCGATGGTCCGCAAGGACCAGCCCGACCTCATCTACCGGACCGAGGTCGCGAAGTTCGCCGCCGTCGTCGACGACATCGCGGAGAAGCACGAGAAGGGCCAGCCGATCCTCGTCGGCACGACGTCGGTCGAGAAGTCCGAGTATCTCTCCCGCCAGCTCTCCAAGCGCGGCATCCCGCACGAGGTGCTGAACGCCAAGCAGCACGAGCGCGAGGCCTCGATCGTCGCCCAGGCCGGCCGCCGCGGCGCGGTCACGGTCGCCACGAACATGGCCGGCCGCGGTACCGACATCAAGCTCGGCGGCAACCCCGACGACCTCGCCGAGGCGGAGCTGCGCCAGCGCGGCCTGGACCCGGAGGAGCACATCGAGGAGTGGGCGCACGCCCTCCCCGAGGCGCTCCAGCGGGCCGAGGCGGCGGTGAAGGCGGAGTTCGAGGAGGTCAAGGAGCTCGGCGGGCTGTACGTGCTGGGCACCGAGCGGCACGAGTCGCGCCGCATCGACAACCAGCTGCGCGGCCGCTCCGGCCGACAGGGCGACCCGGGCGAGTCCCGGTTCTACCTCTCGCTGGGCGACGACCTGATGCGCCTGTTCAAGGCGCAGATGGTCGAGCGGGTCATGGCGATGGCGAACGTCCCGGACGACGTGCCGATCGAGAACAAGATGGTGACGCGCGCGATCGCGTCCGCCCAGTCGCAGGTCGAGACCCAGAACTTCGAGACCCGCAAGAACGTCCTCAAGTACGACGAGGTCCTCAACAACCAGCGCGAGGTCATCTACCGCGAGCGCCGGCGCGTCCTGGAGGGCGAGGACCTCCAGGACCAGGTCCGCCACATGATGGACGACACCATCGACGCGTACATCGCCGCGGAGACGGTCGAGGGCTTCGCCGAGGAGTGGGACCTGGACCGGCTGTGGGGCGCCTTCCGGCAGCTGTACCCGGTGAAGGTCACCGTGGAGGAGCTGGAGGAGGCCGCGGGGGACCGGGCGGGCATCACGGCCGAGTTCATCGCGGAGTCCGTCAAGGACGACATCCACGAGCAGTACGCGGAGCGCGAGAAGGCGCTGGGCTCGGACATCATGCGCGAGCTGGAGCGGCGCGTGGTCCTGTCGGTGCTGGACCGCAAGTGGCGGGAGCACCTGTACGAGATGGACTACCTCCAGGAGGGCATCGGCCTGCGGGCGATGGCCCAGAAGGACCCGCTGGTCGAGTACCAGCGCGAGGGCTTCGACATGTTCAACGCCATGCAGGAAGGCATCAAGGAGGAGTCCGTCGGCTACCTGTTCAACCTGGAGGTCCAGGTGGAGCAGCAGGTCGAGGAGCTTCCGGTGCAGGACACCGTGCCGGCGCCGGCCAAGCCGGAGATCCGGGCGAAGGGGCTGGACGCTCCGCAGCGGCCGGACCGGCTGCACTTCTCCGCGCCGACGGTGGACGGGGAGGGCGGGGTCGTCGAGGGCGACTTCGACGCCGACGCCGATGGCGATGCGGAGGGTGACGAAGCCGGGGTCGGGATGACGCGGGCCGAGCGGAGGCGGGCGCAGAAGGCGTCCGGTGGGCGGCGCCGGAAGAAGTAACGCCGCCGCGCTTGGCTGGTCTGCCGGGGCCGGACACCGTTGTACGGGTGTCCGGCCCCGGCGGCGTTCGCGCGGTGCGGTGCCGTTGCGCGGGGCGGTCCCGGGCTGCGCCCGGGCTTCCCGGGGCTCCGCCCCGGACCCCGCGCCGCAAACGCCGGCGGGGCTGGATGTGGCCGGCGTCCGGGGCTGGGTTCGGCCGCGAGGCGCGCCGCAAGCGCCGGCGGGGCTGGATGTGCCGGCGTCCGGGGCTTGGTTCGGCCGCGAGGCGCGCCGCAAGCGCCGGCGGGGCTGGATGTGGCCGGCGTCCGGGGCTGGGTTCGGCCGTCAGAAGCGGGGGCCGTGGATTTCGACCGCCGCGCAGCGCCAGCGGAGGTCGGGGCCTTGTTCGAGGCGGAAGGCCATGGCCGAGACGCGGTCGCCCGTGGCGATGCGGGCGAAGGCTTCGATGACGCCCGGGCCCGGGTGGAAGCGGCCGCAGTGGCGCAGGACCGGGGTGAGGCGGTCGCGGAGCGGGCCCGCGGGGGCCAGGGTGACCAGCTGCTCGTACGCGGGGCCGACCGTGTGGCCCAGGAGCGAGTGGACCGGGCGGCGGCCGCTGAGGACGGCCAGCAGGCGTTCCGCGAACCAGTCGTGCGGCCCGCGCGGGCGGCGGCGGCCGCCGGGGGCGTGCTGGTCGCGGCGGCCCGGAGGGCGGGCGGTAATCCTGGTCCTGGTCATGGCGGTCGTCCCCGAGAAGGCCGGGCCCGGTCCTCGCGGATGCCGGGCGGTCACTAGGTACGAGGAGACTGTGGCGACCCTTCGTCACGCTCCGCAACCGCGGGGATACCGGACCGGACGCCGCGGCCGGTTCACCTATCAGGGGCGCCCTCCGGTGACGGTCCGGCCGCCGGGTTCCCGGGCGGTGGCGCCGGGTGGACGCGGCCCCGGCGGTGGATCGCGCCCGAAGGGGGACAGCAGTCGTCCCCCGGTCGGACGCGGAGTGCGACGGTCGCCGTATCCTGAGGGGGTTTTCCGACTAACGAAAGCGGCCGTCCATGCGCGTGTACGTCCCCCTGACCCTCTCCGGGCTCGCCGCGGTGTACAAGGCCGGCGAGTTGGGCCCCGCGCCGCTGCGCGCGTACGCCGTCACGCCCGGGCTGCGCGAGTGGTACGTCTCCGACGACATCGAGGAGCTGGAGTACGCCGCCCTCAGCCGCGCCGCCGAGGCCTCGCTGCGGCTGCTCGCCGCCGACCCGGCCGCCCCGCGCAAGCGCGTCGTCGTGGCCGTCGACGTCGACGACAAGGCCGCCTCCGCCGTTCCCGGCCTGGACGAGGCCACCCTCGGGCAGGTCAGCCTGGCCGACCCGGTACGGCTGACCGTCGCCGCCGCCGTACACGTCGACGCCGATGACGCGCTGGCCGACGTCGAGGCGGCCGCCGGGGCCGTGGAGGCCGCCGACCGGGGGGACGACGACGCCCGCTTCACCGTGGACGGCGCCGAGGACCACGAGCTGCTGTGGTTCGGCGTCCAGGAGATCCCGGGGCTGCTCCCGTGAGCCGGCAGAGCGCGCATCCGCACCTGGTGTGGGACTGGAACGGCACCCTCCTGCACGATGTGGACGCCGTCCTGACCGCCACCAACGCCTCGTTCGCCGAGTTCGGCTTCGAGCCGATCACCCTGGAGACGTACCGCGATCTGTACGTCGTACCGGTCACGAAGTTCTACGAGCGGCTGATGGGCCGTATGCCCACGGAAGCCGAGTGGCTCGTCATGGACGAGACCTTCCACCGGCACTACTGGTCCGCGGCGGACGCCGTCGGGCTCGCCGCGGGTGCGATGGAGCTGCTCCAGGACTGGGAGGGGGCGGGCGCCACGCAGTCCCTGCTGTCGCTCGCGCCCCACGAGAAGCTGGTGCCGCTCGTGCGCACCCTCGGCATCGAACGGCACTTCCTGCGCGTCGACGGGCGTACCGGGCCCTCGCACACCACCAAGGCGGGCCACCTCGTACGCCATCTGGCCGCTCTGGAGCCGGCCGGCGTGACCGCCGACCGTACGGTGCTGATCGGTGACGCCGTGGACGACGCGCTCGCCGCCGCACACGTGGGCGCGCAGGCGGTCCTGTACACCGGGGGTTCGCACAGCCGCCGCAGTCTGGAATCGGCCGGTGTCCCCGTCGTGGACACCCTCGCGGAGGCCGTGGCCACGGCCCGGGAACTGGCCGGATAACGCCTTGTCGCGGGCCGCGTTCGGGACCCTGCACGGACGCCGCCGTCCGTCGCTGTCCAGAGCGGCAAAAATGCACCCCCCGATTTGTACAGAAGCCGCTCGTGACGAGTCGGGGGTCAGGGGGGATAGCCTGGTACTCGTGATCAGCGCGATAACCATCGGGGGTCCTGATACCCCCGGCACGCGCCCGGCGCACGACCGTGCCCGGGCTTTCGCTGGTCCCCGCTTCCGGGACGTACCGCCGATCATGGCCGATTCCCTCCCGGTGGCCTCTCTCGACGGCATAGCGTCGATCCCGAACGGACACCCCGCCTCGCGGCGCTATGTCATTCCTTCCTTCACCTACGTCACGCAATGGCGCGCGACAGGAGCCAGAGGACATGCAGACCAAGCTGGACGAAGCAAAGGCCGAGCTGCTCGCGCGGGCGGCACGGGTAGCTGAGAACAGCCCGGCCGGGGGGCTACTTCCGACTGGGTCCGAACAAGGGGAGCGGCCCGATCCGGGCACGACGCTCGCCTACCTCCAGCGGTACTACCTGCACACCGCCCCCGAGGACCTGCTGGACCGGGATCCGGTCGACGTGTTCGGGGCCGCTCTCTCCCACTACCGGCTCGCCGAGCAGCGCCCGCAGGGCAAGGCGATGGTGCGCGTGCACACCCCCACGGTCGAGGAGAACGGCTGGACCTCCAGCCACTCGGTCGTCGAGGTCGTCACCGACGACATGCCGTTCCTCGTGGACAGCGTCACCAACGAGCTCTCGCGCCAGGGCCGCGGCATCCACGTCGTGATCCACCCGCAGGTCGTCGTCCGCCGCGACCTGACCGGCAAGCTCATCGAGATCCTCGGCCCGGACTGCGACGCCCACGGCCCCAAGACCGCGCGCCCCCACGACTCCCTCGTCGAGTCCTGGATCCACGTGGAGATCGACCGCGAGACCGACCGCGCCGACCTCAAGCAGATCACCGGCGACCTCCAGCGCGTCCTGTCCGACGTGCGCGAGGCCGTCGAGGACTGGGAGAAGATGCGCGACGCCGCGCTGCGCATCGCCGACGAGCTGCCGGGCGAGCCGACCGCGCCCGACCTGCGCGAGTACGAGCTCGAAGAGGCCCGCGAGCTGCTGCGCTGGCTCGCCGACGACCACTTCACCTTCCTGGGCTACCGCGAGTACAACCTGGTCGACGACGACGCGCTGGCCGCCGTTCCCGGCACCGGCCTCGGCATCCTGCGCTCCGACCCGGTCCACCACGGCCAGGAGGACGCGCACCCCGTCTCGCCGTCCTTCAACCGGCTGCCGGCCGACGCGCGCGCCAAGGCCCGCGAGCACCGGCTGCTGGTGCTGACCAAGGCCAACAGCCGCGCCACCGTGCACCGCCCCTCCTACCTGGACTACGTGGGCGTCAAGAAGTTCGACGCCGACGGCAACGTGGTCGGCGAGCGCCGCTTCCTCGGCCTGTTCTCCTCCGCCGCGTACACCGAGTCGGTGCGCCGCGTGCCCGTGATCCGCCGCCGCGTCGCCGAGGTCCTCGAAGGCGCCGGGTTCTCGCCCAACAGCCACGACGGCCGCGACCTGCTCCAGATCCTGGAGACCTACCCGCGGGACGAGCTGTTCCAGACCCCGGTCGACAAGCTCCGCGAGATCGTCACCTCCGTCCTCTACCTCCAGGAACGCCGCCGGCTGCGGCTGTACCTGCGCCAGGACGAGTACGGGCGCTACTACTCCGCGCTGGTCTACCTGCCGCGCGACCGGTACACCACCGGGGTCCGGCTGCGCCTGATCGCGATCCTCCAGGAGGAGCTGAACGGCACCAGCGTCGACTTCACCGCCTGGAACACCGAGTCGATCCTCTCCCGCATCCACTTCGTCGTCCGCGTCCCGCAGGGCACCGAGCTGCCCGCGCTGACCGACGCCGACGTCGAGCGCATCGAGGGCCGCCTGGTGGAGGCCGCCCGCTCCTGGGCCGACGGCTTCGGCGAGGCGCTGATCGCGGAGACCGGCGAGGAGCGCGCCGCCGAGCTGCTGCGCCGCTACGGGAACTCCTTCCCCGAGGGCTACAAGGCCGACCACTCGCCGCGCTCCGCCGTGGCCGACCTGGTCCGCCTGGAGCGGCTGTCCGAGAGCGACCGGGACTTCGACCTCTCCCTGTACGAGCCGGTCGGCGCGGGCCCCGGCGAGCGCCGCTTCAAGATCTACCGGCAGGGCGAGCAGGTCTCCCTGTCCGCCGTGCTGCCGGTGCTCCAGCGCCTGGGCGTCGAGGTCACCGACGAGCGGCCGTACGAGCTGCGGTGCAGCGACCGTACCCACGCCTGGATCTACGACTTCGGTCTGCGGATGCCGGTGTCCACGGGCAACGGCGACACCCACCTCGGCGACGACGCCCGCGAGCGTTTCCAGGACGCCTTCGCGGCGGTCTGGCAGGGCCGGGCGGAGAACGACAACTTCAACACCCTGGTGCTGAGCGCCGGACTCACCTGGCGGCAGGCCGTGGTGCTGCGCGCGTACGCCAAGTACCTGCGCCAGGCCGGCTCCACCTTCAGCCAGGACTACATGGAGGACACCCTCCGCAACAACGTCCACACCACCCGGCTGCTCGTCTCGCTCTTCGAGGCGCGGATGTCCCCGGCCCGGCAGACCGCCGGCACCGAGCTCGTCGACGCGATGCTGGAGGAGCTGGACGGGGCCCTGGACCAGGTCGCCTCGCTGGACGAGGACCGCATCCTGCGTTCCTTCCTGACCCTCATCAAGGCGACGCTGCGCACCAACTTCTTCCAGTCGAACGACGCGGGCGAACCGCACGCGTACGTGTCGATGAAGTTCGACCCGCAGGCCATCCCGGACCTGCCGGCGCCGCGCCCGGCCTTCGAGATCTGGGTGTACTCCCCGCGCGTCGAGGGCGTCCACCTGCGCTTCGGCAAGGTGGCCCGAGGCGGCCTGCGCTGGTCCGACCGGCGTGAGGACTTCCGTACGGAGGTCCTCGGCCTGGTCAAGGCGCAGATGGTCAAGAACACCGTGATCGTGCCGGTCGGCGCGAAGGGCGGCTTCGTCGCGAAGAACCTGCCGGACCCGTCGGTGGACCGTGACGCGTGGCTCGCCGAGGGCATCGCCTCGTACAAGATCTTCATCTCGGCGCTGCTCGACATCACCGACAACATGGTCGCCGGTGAGGTCGTGCCGCCGAAGGGCGTGGTCCGTCACGACGAGGACGACACCTACCTCGTCGTCGCCGCCGACAAGGGCACCGCGACGTTCTCCGACATCGCCAACGGGGTCGCGCAGGCCTACGGTTTCTGGCTGGGCGACGCCTTCGCGTCGGGCGGCAGCGCCGGCTACGACCACAAGGGCATGGGCATCACCGCCCGCGGTGCCTGGGAGTCGGTCAAGCGGCACTTCCGCGAGCTGGGCCACGACACCCAGACCGAGGACTTCACGGTCGTCGGCGTCGGTGACATGTCGGGTGACGTCTTCGGCAACGGCATGCTGCTCTCCGAGCACATCCGCCTGGTCGCCGCCTTCGACCACCGGCACATCTTCCTCGACCCGACCCCGGACGCGGCGACCTCGTACGCCGAGCGCCGGCGCCTGTTCGACCTGCCGCGTTCCTCGTGGGCGGACTACGACACCGCGCTGCTCTCGGCGGGCGGCGGCGTCCACCCGCGCTCGGCGAAGTCCATCCCGGTCAACGCGCACGTCCGCGAGGCCCTCGGGATCGAGGCCGGCGTCACCAAGATGACCCCGGGCGACCTGATGAAGGCGATCCTGCAGGCCCCCGTGGATCTGCTGTGGAACGGCGGCATCGGTACGTACGTCAAGGCGACGGCCGAGACGCACGCCGACGTCGGCGACAAGGCCAACGACGCCATCCGCGTCAACGGCGCCGACGTGCGCGCCAAGGTCATCGGCGAGGGCGGCAACCTGGGCCTGACCCAGCTCGGCCGCATCGAGTTCGCCCGCGTCGGAGCCGGCGGCGAAGGCGGCAAGGTCAACACCGACGCCATCGACAACAGCGCCGGCGTGGACACCTCCGACCACGAGGTGAACATCAAGATCCTGCTCAACTCGGTGGTCAGCGACGGCGACATGACCGTCAAGCAGCGCAACGCGCTGCTCGCGGAGATGACCGACGAGGTCGGCGGACTGGTGCTGCGCAACAACTACGCGCAGAACGTGGCCCTGGCCAACGCCGTCGCCCAGGCCCCCAGCCTGCTCCACGCCCAGCAGCGCTTCATGCGCCGCCTGGGCCGGGAGGGACTGCTGGACCGCGCGCTGGAGTTCCTGCCCAACGACCGGCAGATCCGCGAGCTGCTGAACAACGGCAAGGGCCTGACCCAGCCGGAGCTGGCCGTCCTGTTCGCCTACACCAAGATCACGGTGGCGGACGAGCTGATCCACACCGTGCTGCCGGACGACCCGTACCTGCGCCGCCTGCTGCACGCCTACTTCCCGGCCCCGCTGCGCGAGAAGTTCGGCGAGCAGATCGACGCGCACGCGCTGCGCCGGGAGATCATCACCACCCTCCTGGTCAACGACACCGTCAACACCGGCGGTTCGACGTTCCTGCACCGCCTGCGCGAGGAGACCGGGGCCGCCACGGAGGAGATCGTCCGGGCGCAGCTCGCGGCCCGCGAGATCTTCGGCATGGCCGAGGTCTGGGACGCGGTCGAGGCGCTGGACAACAAGGTCGCGGCCAGTGTCCAGACCCGGGTGCGGCTGCACTCGCGGCGTCTGGTCGAGCGCGGCACCCGCTGGCTGCTCAACAACCGGCCGCAGCCGCTGGAGATCACCGGGACCATCGAGCTGTTCCGCGACCGGGTGACCCAGGTCTGGGCCGAGCTGCCCAAGCTGGTGCGCGGCGCCGACCTGGAGTGGTACCAGTCGATCATGGACGAGCTGACCGGCGAGGGCGTGCCGCAGGAGCTGGCGGCCAAGGTGGCCGGCTTCTCGTCCGCGTTCCCGACGCTCGACATCGTCGCGATCGCCGACCGCACGGGCGTCGACCCGCTGGACGTCGCCGAGGTCTACTACGACCTCGCCGACCGCCTGGACATCACCCAGCTGATGGACCGGATCATCGAGCTGCCGCGGGCCGACCGCTGGCAGTCCATGGCCCGCGCCTCCATCCGCGAGGACCTGTTCGCGGCCCACGCGGCGCTGACCGCCGACGTGCTGGCGGCCGGCGGCGGCGACGCGACTCCCGAGGAGCGCTTCAAGGCGTGGGAGGAGCGGAACGCGGCGATCATCGGCCGGGCGCGGACGACCCTGGACGAGATCCGCGGGTCGGACGACTTCGACCTGGCGAACCTGTCCGTCGCGATGCGGACGATGCGTTCGCTGCTGCGCTCGCACGCCTGAAAGCGGTGAAGCGAACGGCCCCGGGACTCCTGTCCCGGGGCCGTTCGCTTTCCGGCGCGCGGTGCGGTCTCAGCCCGTCCGGCTGAACGCCTCGTACGCGTCGCAGACCTCGTCGGCGGGGCCGTCCATGCGCAGGACGCCCGACTCCAGCCAGATCGCCCGGTCGCAGGTCTCGCGGACCGTGCCGATGCCGTGGCTGACGAGGAAGACGGTGCCGGCGCTCTCGCGCAGCTCCTCGATGCGGTCCTGGCTGCGGCGCTGGAAGGCGGCGTCACCGGTGGCCAGCGCCTCGTCGATCATCAGGACGTCGTGGTCCTTCGCCGCGGCGATGGAGAAGCGCAGCCGGGCGCCCATGCCGGAGGAGTAGGTGCGCATCGGCAGGGAGATGAAGTCGCCCTTCTCGTTGATGCCGGAGAAGTCGACGATGTCCTGGTAGCGCTCGTGGATCTGCTGCTTGGTCATGCCCATCGCGAGGCCGCCGAGTACGACGTTGCGCTCGCCGGTCAGGTCGTTCATCAGGGCGGCGTTCACCCCGAGGAGGGACGGCTGGCCCTGCGAGAAGACGCGGCCGCGGGCCACGGGCTGGAGCCCGGCGATCGCCTTGAGCAGGGTGGACTTGCCCGAGCCGTTGGAGCCGATGAGGCCGATGGCCTCGCCTTTGTACGCGGTGAAGCTGACGCCCTTGACGGCGTGCACCTCGCGGACGCCGGGGGCGGGCTTGCGGGAGATGATCCGGCTCAGGGCGGCGGTCGCGCCGCCCTTGCGGGTGCCGGTTCCGTACACCTTGTAGATGACGTGGACATCGTCCGCGATGACGGTGGGGACGCGGATGGCGGTGTCAGCCACGGCCGTACTCCTCCTCTGCCTTCCAGAAGAAGACGAAGCCGCCGATGCCGGCGATCAGGGCCCAGCCGACGGCGATCAGCCAGACGTGGGGCGGAAGCGAATGCGCCTTGAAGCTGTCGATCAGCGCGAAGCGCATCAGGTCGATGTAGACGGCCGCCGGGTTGAGCTGGAGGGCCGTGGTCACCCAGTGCGGCAGGTGGTCGGACTTGAGCGTCGACTCGATGGACCACATCACGCCGGACGAGTACATCCAGGTGCGCAGGATGAACGGCATCAGCTGGCTGACGTCCGGGTTCTTGCTGCCGATGCGTGCCATGGCCATGGCGCAGCCCGCACAGAAGACGGCGGCCAGCAGCAGGGCCGGCACCACGAGGAGCCAGGACGGCGCCGGCATCTGGCCGAAGGCGAGCAGCAGGATGACCAGGGCGCCCATGGTGACCAGCAGCTGCTGGAAGAGCTGGATCACCGTCGACAGGGGAAGGGCCGCGCGGGGGAAGTGCAGGGCGCGCACCAGGCCGAGGTTGCTGTGGACGGCGCGGGTGCCCGCGTTGATGGAACTGCCGATGAAGTCCCACACGAACACGCCGGTGATCAGGAACGGGATGTAGTCGGAGACGCGGTTCCCGGCGTTCATGATCACGCCGAAGATGAAGTAGTAGACGGCCGCGTTGAGCAGCGGGGTGGCCAGGTGCCACACCTGGCCGAGGCGGGCCGCGCTGTACGTGGCCTGCATGCGGGCGGTGGCGTACGCCGTCACGAAGTGGCGGCGCTCCCACAGCTGCGCGACGTAGCGGGGGAGGGAGGGGCGGGCGCCGCTGAGGGTCAGGCCGTGGGCGGCGGCCAGCGCTTCGGGAGTCATGGCCTGCGCCGTCGGGGGCGGCGGCGCGGTCACGGGGGGCACGGTCACGGTCACGGGGTCGCTTTCGACGGGAGACTCGCCGGTCTTCGAACGCGAACGTCGAACGTCGGACTGCTGGACTTCGCACTTCGCGCTTCGGGTTCTGGCTTCGGAGTTCCGACGGGACGGTTACGTATCGTCGTGACGCCGAGAGTAGGTGCCCCGGCGTTGAGACGCAACCGTATCGTCGTGACGGGGTGGTGGCGGCGTGCGCCGTTATGCTCTGTCCCATGACCACCGAGCCCTCCGCACCCGCCTCCGAGCCCTCGGCACCCGCCGCCCCCGCCCGCCGCGCACCCGCCGGGGCTGCCGTCCTGCGCGAGGACGTCACCCGGGCGATCCGGACGGCGGTCCTGGAGGAGCTCGCCACGGTCGGCTTCGCCCGGATGTCGATCGAGGGCATCGCGCGGCGGGCGGGCGTCGGCAAGACGGCCGTCTACCGGCGCTGGAAGTCCAAGCTCCACCTCGTGCTGGACCTGGTCGGCGCCTTCGCGGCCGACGGGCTCCCGGTACCGGCGACCGGCTCGCTGTACGGGGACGTACGGGCCCTGCTGGAGGTCATGTCGCACGTGCTGCGCCACCCCGTGGCGTCGGCGGTGATCCCCGACCTGCTGGTGGAGGCCGCACGCCACCCCGAGATCGCCGACGCGGTGCGCGGCGCCCTGCTGGAGGGCGAGCGGAGCATGGCGCAGGGGATCGTCTCCGAGGCCGTCGCGCGCGGTGAGCTGGCGGCGGGAACGGACCCGGGCCGGGCGCTGGACCTGGCGATCGGCCCGCTGTACTGGCGGCAGGTCGTGGTGCGGGACAAGGTACCGGCGGCGTACCTGGACGAGCTGGCGCGGTCGGTGGTCGCGGGCCTCAAGGCCGCCGCCGGGTAAGGGCGCTGCGCGACGGCGTCTCGGCGCGACGGCGCCACGGCGATCATTTGACCGCGCCGGCCATCACCCCCGTCACGAACTGCCGCTGGAAGGCGAAGAACACGACGAGCGGCACCACCATCGACAAGAACGCGCCGGGCGCGAGCACGTCGATGTTGTTGCCGAACTGCCGTACCTGCTGCTGGAGCGCCACGGTCACCGGAGGGTGCGCGGAGTCCGCGAAGACCAGCGCCACCAGCATGTCGTTCCACACCCACAGGAACTGGAAGATGCCGAGCGAGGCGATCGCCGGACCGCCCAGCGGCAGCACCACCCGGGTGAACAGCCGCAGTTCGCCCGCCCCGTCCAGCCGGGCCGCCTCCAGCAGCTCGCGCGGGATCTCCGCGAAGAAGTTGCGCAGCAGGAACACCGCGAACGGCAGCCCGAAGGCGGTGTGGAAGAGCACCACCCCTGCCGTGGTCTCGAACAGCCCGATCTCGCCGAACAGGTGCGACACCGGGATCAGCGCCACCTGCACGGGAACCACCAGCAGCGCGACGACGATCAGGAACAGCCAGTCGCGGCCGGGGAACTCCAGCCAGGCGAACGCGTACCCGGCGAGCGCGCCGAGCGTGACGACGAGCAGGGTCGCCGGCACGGTGATCGCGACCGTGCTCAGCAGCGAGCCGGTGATCGTCCCGTTGGACAGCAGGTTGGCGTAGTTGTCGGCCGTCAGCCGCGACGGCGCGCTCAGCACCTGCCACCAGCCGCCCTTGTTCAGGTCGGTGGGCGAAAGGAACGAGGAGATCAGCAGGCCCAGCGTGGGCAGCAGCCAGAACAGGCCGGCGAGGACGAGGAACACCCGCAGTGCTCCGCCGGCCAGCCGGGCGGCCAGGCCCTGCGGTGACCAGGACCGTGGTGCGGCGCTCATCGGCGGGCCTCCCGGCGCATCCGGCGGATGTTGTAGAGCATGACCGGCACCACCAGCACCAGCAGCAGCACGGCGATCGCGCTGCCCAGCCCCTGGTCGGCGTCCGTGCCGAAGGACGTGCGGTACAGCTGGAGCGCGAGCACGTTCGCGTCGTCCTGCACCGCGCCCGGCGCGATCACGAACACCAGGTCGAAGATCTTCATCACGTTGATGACGAGGGTGACGAGGACGACCGCGAGGACGGGCGCCAGCAGCGGCACGGTGATCCGGCGGAACACCTGCCACTCGTTCGCCCCGTCCACCCGCGCCGCCTCCAGCAGCTCGCGCGGCACGGACGCCAGCCCGGCTCCGATCAGCACCATCGCGAACCCGGCCCACATCCACACGTACGCCCCGATCACCGCCGGGGTCACCAGCGTCGGACCGAGCCACTCCACCCCCGCGTACGGCTCGCGGAAGTTCGACGCGGGCAACCGCAGCCGCGCCCCGTCGGCCTTCGCGGACAGGGTGAAGGTGCCGTCCGGGCCGGCGGTCGCCCTGTCGACCACCCGGCCGTCCTTGACCGCCTCGATCCGCATGCCCGCCAGCGCCTGCTCGGACGGGTCGACCGCGTTCGTACGGCCGCCGCCGCCCCGGGTGAAGTCCTGCCAGACCGTCCCGGTGACCTTGCCGGGCTCGTCGGCGGGAGGCCGGGCCGTACGGGTGCCCTTCGGCAGGGCGTCGGGGGCCACCCCGACGAGCGGGACCGGTACGGCCCGGCCCGCCCGGACCGGGTCACGGGTCTCGAACGCGCCGCCGGGGACCGCCACCAGCGGGGAGTCCCGGCCCGGCCGGGCCTTCGGGAAGGCCGAGGACTCCGCGAAGGTGTCGTGCACCCCGACCCACACGGCGTTCGCGACACCGCGGTCCGGGTCCTGGTCGTACACGAGCCGGAAGATGATGCCCGCCGCCAGCATCGAGATCGCCATCGGCATGAACACCAGCAGCTTGAACGCCGTCCCCCAGCGCACCCGTTCGGTGAGCACCGCGAAGATCAACCCGAGGGCGGTGGCGGTGGTCGGGGCCAGCACCACCCACAGCGCCGTGTTCCGCAGCGCCGTACGGATCGTGCCGTCGCGCAGTATCTCCGCGTAGTTGTCGCCGCCCACGAAGGTGTCGCCCGAGCGGTCGAAGAGGCTGCGGTACAGCGAGTAGCCGATGGGGTGCACGACGAGCGCGCCCAGCAGGACCAGCGCGGGGAGGAGGAACGCCGCCGCTATGAGACGGCGGCGCCTGGCCTCCCCCGCCCGTGAGACGTCGGGGGCGGCCACCGGGTCAGTTCCCGAACGCCTTGGCCGCGTCCGCCTCCAGCTTCGCCTGCGCGCCCGCCACGTCCGACGGGTTCGCCAGGAAGTCCTGGAGGTCCTTCCACTCACCGGCGCCCGGCGTTCCGCCGAAGGCCGCGGGGGCCTGGTCCGACATGTCGAAGCGGAAGTCGTCGCCCGCCGCGATCAGCGCCTTCGCGATGCCCCGCTGGATGTCGTTCGGGTACGCCGCCGGGTCCACCGACTTGTTCGGCGAGATGAAACCGCCCTCGCGGGCCTGGATCTCCGCCGCGTCCGCCGAGGCGAGGAAGGTCAGCAGCGCCTGCGCGCCCTTGGACGGCTTGAGCGCCACCGCCACGTCACCGCCCGACACGACCGGCGCCTTGCCGCTGCCGACCGCCGGGAAGGGGAAGACGAGCGCGTCCTTGCCGACCTTCGCCTCCGTCTGCGCGATGTTCACCGCCACGAAGTCGCCCTCGAAGACCATCGCGGCCGCCGGCCTGTCACCGCCGGTGAAGGTCTGCGTCACCGACTTCGGGAACTCCGTCGCCAGGGCCCCGCTCTGGCCGCCCGCCAGGTAGTCCTTTCGGCCGAACAGCTCGGCGAGCGTCGTCAGCGCCTGCTTGACGCTGTCGTCCGTCCACTTGATCTCGTGTTTCGCCAGCTTGTCGTACTTCTCCGGGCCGGCCTGCGACAGGTAGACGTTCTCGAACCAGTCCGTCAGGGTCCAGCCGTCCGCGCCGGCCACCGAGACCGCCGGGGTGCCGGACGCGGACAGGGTGTCCGCCGCAGCGATCAGGTCCTTCCACGTCTTCGGCGGCTGCACGCCCGCCGCCTCGAACGCCTTCGCGTTGTACCAGACCAGAGACTTGTTGGCGGCCTTGTAGTACACGCCGTACTGGGTGCCGCCGACCGCGCCGAGGGCCTTCCAGCCCTGCGAGTAGTTCTTCTCCAGCTCGGCCCTGGCCTCCGGACCCACCGGCTGGGCCCACTTGTTCTGCACCGCCGAGACCAGCGCCCCGACCTGCGGGAGCAGCGCCACGTCCGGCGGCTGCCCGCCCGCGACCTTCGTACCGAGGAAGGTGACGATCGGGTCCTGGGCCGGGACGAAGGTGACGGAGGCGCCGGTGCGCTTCTCGAACTCCTTGAGGACCTTCGTGAAGTTGGCCTGCTCCGGGCCCGTCCAGACCGCCGCGACCTCCAGCTTCTCGCCGGTCAGCTGCGGCAGCGACACCCGCGGGCTCGCGGAGGCCCCGGCCGCCGGAGGGTCCTCCTTGTCACCGCCGCCGCTGCCGCACGCGGTGAGCGCGAGCGCGCCCGTCGCGAGCAGGGCCGCCCAGGCGTGCGCCCTCGTACGGCGTGACCCCTGGCGCTCCCCGTTGGCTCCCGTGTGGCCGGTTCCGTGCTGCCTGCGCATGGCTCTGCCCCCGATGCCGGTGTGCTCGTGGTGTGTTGCGTGCCACAAGGTCTACGCGGCGCGGCGCGCCCCCGCAATACCGCGTCACGGGGTTGAGGGGGCCGGGTGGGGGTGTGACGCCCGGTGCGGGGCGGTCTCAGGGGGCCGCCGGGAACAGCACGGGTATCGCGGAGACCAGGTGCGACGCGCGGTCCAGGGCACTGGCCAGCAGCGCCAGGTCCGTCGGGCCGTTGCCCAGCTCGCGGACGGGGCGGCGGGCCGGTGGATCACCCATCCGTTCCCATTCGACCGGTACCACGGTCGGCCTCGACGTGGCGGTCCGGGGGATCCGGCCGGTGACGCGGCCGCCCTGGAAGGGGACCGTCCGGCCGTCACCGTAGTGGAGCAGGCCCCGGCCGGGGCCGGTCTGGTCGGGGGCGTCGAGTTCGACCCGCAGGGTGGCGAGCCGGGCCGGTTCCGTGCCGGCGGTGCGGTCGGGGCGGGCGCTGGTGGCCACCAGGTGCACCCCGAGCCGGGCGCCCTCGCGGGCCAGCCCTTCCAGGATCCGGACCACCGAACCGGCCGCGGGACGGCCCGTGCTGCCGAGGCCGGGTGCGACCAGCGCGTCGAAGTCGTCCACGAGGACCACCAGGCGCGGCAGCGGGCCGGGCCCGGCGGCCACTTCGGTACGGGGGGCGGAGGCGCGCAACCGCAGGGTCCCGGTGCGCTGGGAGTCCTCGCCGCCGATGGTGCCGGACGAGGCGCCGCCGATGGTGCCGGACGAGGCGCCGCCGATTGTGCCCGAGGAGGCGGTCCGGCCCTCCTGCGGAGAGGGCCGCCGGGGCGACACCATCAGCTCGCTGACCTCGCGCCGGGCGTGCCAGTCGGCGAACGTCACGCCGTCCAGCAGCTCGTGACGGCGCTTGAGCTCCGCGCCCAGGGCCTGGGCGAACTCCCGCATGCGCACCGGGTCGGAGGCCACGAGGTGCGCCGAGACGTGCGGCAGCTCGGTGCAGGGCAGCAACCCTTCGCCGCGCTCGCCGCCGGCCCCGTCGATCAGCAGGAGGCCGAGCCGGTCGGGGCGGGCCGCGGCGCACAGGGACGCCGCGACGGAACGCAGCAGTTCCGTACGCCCGCTGCCCGGCGGCCCCTCGATGAGCAGGTGCGGGCCGTCGTGGACCAGCTCCACGCCGACGGGGCCGCGCCGGCCGGCGCCGAGCACGACCTCGGCGAGACCGCCGACGGTCTGCCCCTGCCCGGTCGCCGCCGCCCAGCGGGCCATCAGGGAGGCGGGGGTGGCCCGGGCCAGACCGAGCTCGTCGAGCAGGCGGGAGGTCTGGGGCAGGCTGGCGGCGGCCGGACGGTAGCCGCCCGCGGCGACCGCCTCGGCGCGCAGGGGCGCCAGGGCGCGGGCGAACCGCTCCGCCCAGGCGGCGGAGACGGCGTCGGCGACGGCGGTCTCGCCGGGGCGGACGGGCTTTCCGCCGCTGACCTGGAAGGTCCGCACGGCGGTGGCGACCTCGCCGCTGAGGACGGCGACCGCGCCGCAGGCCCGGAAGGCGGGGGTGCTCGCGCAGGCGGCCTCGTACGTCTCGGCGAGCGGGTTCGCGGGCGTGGCGGCGGGGGCCTCGGCGAGGGCGAGGAGGTGGACACCGGCGGCGGGCCCGTGGGAGGCCAGCCGCGAGGTGACCTCGCGGAGGGCTCCGGTGCCGGGGTCGCCGTCGAGGACGACGAGGGTGTACGGGCCCTCGTACGCCGCGGCGGCCCGGCGGACGGCGTCGGGCCCGGCGGTGGCCCAGCCCGTGCCGAGGGGGCTGTCGTCGAGGCGCCGGGTCAGCTCGCCGGTGCGGGCGGCGGCCTGCTCGCGGTCATGGGCCAGCAGGAGGCGGCAGTGCTGGCCGTGGGCGGGGCGGACGTGCGGGAGCCAGCCCAGCCAGCTCCAGTCGGTGGTCCCGTCCATGGCGAGCAGCACGATCTCCAGCTGTGCCGGGGAGTGCAGGGCGGCGAGCTGGGCGATCACGGAACGGGCCACGCCGGTGAGGCGGGCGCGGGGGCCGGCGATGCCGAGCGCGCCGGCCTCGCGCAGGTCGACGCGGCTGCCGGCGCCGAGCCCGACGTCGAGGGCGCCGGGTGGGCGGGACCAGAGCCGGCCGGTGGGGCCGAGGGCGGCGAGCAGCAGCGCGGCGGGGTCGTCGTCGGCGGGCGCCGCGGCGGCCGGCGCCTCGGCCTCGACGGCCACCTCGGCGACGTCCTCCCCGCGCACCCACTTCCGCGCCCAGGCGCCGATCCCCCGCCGCCGGCCGCCTCCGGCGACGGGCCACACCGCGGCGGGTGCCCCCACCATGGGCCGCCGCCCGCCCGCCGCATCTCCAAGGGCGGCCAGATCCGCCCCTGCTGCTCCGCTCGTCCCGGATCCGGTGCGGCCGTCGTGGGCCTGCGGCCGGCCCGCCTGCTGCGGGGCGAACGGTGCGCCGGGCGCCGGGGTGCCGGTTCCGCTGCCGTGGGCCTGCGCGGGCTGCGGCGCGCGGGGCGCCGGGGCGCCGAACCCGTCCGAGCCGCGGCCGGTGGCGCCGTCCTGGGGGTGCCCGGCCTCCTGGGGCGCGGAGGCCGCCCACGCAGGGCCACCGGTGCGTGGGGTTCCGCCATGCTGCTCGGCGGCCGGCCGTGCACGGCTGGTTCCGCCGTCCTGGGCGGGGGTGGCCCACGTGGGGCCGGTTCCGCCGTGATGGGCCTGCGCGGGCTGCTGCCCGCGGGGCGCCGGGGCGCCGGGGCCGCCGTCGGCGGTGGTGCCGCTCTGGGCGCGCGGCGCGCCGCCGTCCTGGGCGGCCCAGGCCGCCCCGGCCGGGCGGGGCCCCGTTGCGGGGTCGGGGGCGGAGCCCCCGTTTCGGGAAGGGGCGGGGTCAGGGGTTCGCCCCTGCGGGCCACCCCGCCCCGCGTTCCCGGACGCCCCCGAGCGGTAGCCGTACCCGTCGGCGCCGGTGTCCTCGTAACGCCCCGCACTGCCGTAGGACCCGCCGGGGTCGGTCGGGCCCCCGGCCGGGTGAGCCGGCCCCGCACTGCCGTAGGGCCCCGCGCCGGGGTCGGCCGGGCCCGCCGCGCGGGCCGGGGCCGCGGCGTCGTAGGGGTCCGGGGACGGGGTGGTGGGGGCGGACGTTCCGGACGGGAGGGACAGGCGGCCCTCCATGTCCGGCGTCAGTGCCAGGACGGGCTCGCCCCCCGCGGCCAGGCGGAGCGTCGATTCGCCGATGCGCAGCAGCGCCCCCGGCGGCAGCGGGACCGCCCGCGGACCCACCGGGACCCCGTCCACCGTCGTGCCGTTCGTCGAGCCCAGGTCGGCCACCGTCACGCGTCCGTCGGCCTGCACCGTCACCGCGCAGTGCAGCCGCGACACGTCCGGGTCGTCCAGCGGTACGTCCGCGCCCGACGAGCGCCCGATCCGGACCGCTCCCGGGTGCAGCAGGTGCACCCCGCCCGCGTCGGGCCCGGCCACCACCCGCAGTTGCGGGGCGTCCAGCCCCTCCTCGGGCAGCGCCGGCACGGCGTCGGCCACCGGCGTGTGCAGCGCCAGTACCGCCCCGTCCACCAACGGCGGTTCGCCCAGCATCCGCCGCTGGAGGTCGAGCCGCTCGGCCCCCGCGTACAGCACCACCGTGCCCCCCGTGTCGGGGCCTCCCACGGTCGCCGCGAGCGCCGAGGCCACGGCGGCCAGCGCGGTACCGGGGGGCGCGGTGACGAGCACGTCACAGCCGGCGGGCGCGGTCGCGGTCTGGTGGCCGCTGCGCGACCCGAGGACGGTCAGCCGGATCTGCATCGCCGTCAGCGGTCCCTTCTGCGCGGAGCGCAGTGCACGGTGCGCGCGCCCGGGAAGGGGAACGGCCGGGCCAGTCCGCCCGATCACCCCCCGCCCGGCACGGACGCGTCGTCCGGTCAGGTCTGCCGGAAGGCCGGGCTCCCGCCCCGGCCGTTCCGTACGGGTGCATCCTCGCACCTGTCACCGACAACACGCCCGGGCCCCACCCATAAATGATCTTGATTGATCATCCTCCCGCGCGCTCATCGCACACATGAGGTCAACGGCCTGCCGAAAATCGCCTCCGGCATACCCCGCAAATCTCACCCTTCGCACATATGTACGGCAACCAACCTCCGCCGTCCGGCGTCTTCCCCCCGTACACCCCCTAGAGTGGGCCGGAAAAGACAGCGTCGGAATCATCCGAAACCAGACGACAGACACACGACAGCAGGGGAGCGCGAGACGTGCGGCCAGTGGGCAGCAAGTACCTGCTTGAGGAGCCCCTCGGGCGCGGCGCCACCGGTACCGTCTGGCGTGCCCGCCAGCGGGAGGCCGCCGGCGCGGAGGCGGCCGTCGCCGGCCAGCCCGGCGAGACCGTGGCCATCAAGGTCCTCAAAGAGGAGCTGGCCCAGGACCCGGACATCGTCATGCGCTTCCTGCGCGAGCGCTCCGTCCTGCTGCGCCTGACGCACCCCAACATCGTCCGCACGCGCGACCTCGTCGTCGAAGGCGACCTGCTGGCCCTGGTCATGGACCTGATCGACGGTCCTGACCTGCACAAGTACATCCGGGAGAACGGCCCGTTCAGCCCCGTCGCCGCGAGCCTGCTGACCGCCCAGATCGCGGACGCGCTCGCCGCCAGCCACGCGGACGGCGTCGTGCACCGGGACCTCAAGCCCGCCAACGTCCTCCTCGACGAGCGCCACGGCCAGATGAAGCCGATGCTCACGGACTTCGGCATCGCGCGCCTCGCCGACTCCCCGGGCCTGACCCGCACGCACGAGTTCGTCGGCACCCCCGCCTACGTCGCGCCCGAGTCCGCCGAGGGCCGCCCGCAGACCTCCGCCGTCGACATCTACGGCGCCGGGATCCTGCTCTACGAACTGGTCACCGGACGACCGCCGTTCGCCGGCGGAACCGCCCTCGAAGTGCTCCACCGCCACCTCAGCGAGGACCCGCAGCGCCCGCCGAACGTGCCCGAGGCGCTCTGGATCGTCATCGAGCGCTGCCTGCGCAAGGAGCCCGACGAGCGCCCCAGCGCCGAGAGCCTGGCGCGGGGCCTGCGCGTGGTCGCCTCCGGCATCGGCGTGCACTCCTCGCCCGCCGAGGTGGAGGCCGCGCTCGGCGTCGGCGCGCTGCTCGCGCCCGACCCCTCGCCCGCGCCCGTGCCGGCGACGCCGGGTTCCGCCGATCCGACCCAGGTGCTGCCCGCCGGCGCGCCGTCCCCGATGGGCGCCTACGACCCCAACGCGATGACCAGCGTGATGCCGCCGGTCGGCGGGGGCGACGCGACGACCGTGCTGCCGAGCACCGGGGCGCCGGCCGCGGACGCGACCTCCGTCATGCCGCCGGTCGAGCGGCCGGACCAGCCGCACCCCTGGCAGTCGCAGATGCAGGCCGCCCGGGACCGCAACGAGCAGACGCAGGTGCAGTACCTCAGCCCGGACGACGACCCCCTGCGCCGCCGCCCGCAGCGGCAGGCGCCCCCGCCGCCGCAGCAGCGCCCGCAGCAGCCCCCGTACCGCCAGCAGCCCCCGCCGCAGCCGTACCACCAGCAGCAGTACGCGCCGCAGCCTCCGCAGTACCAGCCGCAGCAGCAACAACCCCAGTACCGCCAGCCGCAGCCCCAGCAGCAGCCTCCGCAGCAGCAGCCCCAGTACCGGCAGCAGCCGGTCCGGCCGCAGGCCCCGCCGCCGCAGCCGCCGGCCCCCCGGGAGCCGCGCGAGCCGCGCCGCCGCAGCGCCAACCCGGTCCGGATCCCCGGGCTCGGCTGCCTCAAGGGCTGCCTGGTGATGATCCTGCTGTTCTTCGTGGCGGGCTGGCTGGTGTGGGAGCTGACCCCGCTCCAGGAGTGGGTCGGCACCGGCAAGGGCTGGTGGGACCAGTTGTGGTCCTGGGGCTCGGACGCCGCCGACTGGATCTCCACCATCGGCGACTCCGCCCGCGCCGGCGGGTCCTGAACCGCCGTCACGACCGCGCTGGTGCCGACTTCGTGGATTTGTCGACTTCTGGGGCGTGATTTCGCCCGCAGAAGTGAAGGTCGCCGCGAATCGGACCCCCTACTGGCCTAAAACCCGCACCCGGCCGCGTAGCTTTGGTGCGTACGCCAGCCGCTGAGGGAGCAGTCGTGGCACGGAAGATCGGCAGCCGGTACACCGCGCACCAGATCCTTGGGCGCGGGAGCGCGGGCACGGTGTGGCTGGGCGAGGGGCCGGACGGGCCCGTCGCCGTCAAACTGCTGCGCGAGGACCTCGCGTCCGACCAGGAGCTGGTCGGACGCTTCGTCCAGGAGCGCAGCGCGCTGCTCGGCCTGGACCACCCGCACGTCGTCTCCGTCCGCGACCTCGTCGTGGACGGCAACGACCTCGCCCTCGTCATGGACCTCGTCCGCGGTACGGACCTGCGCACGCGCCTCGACCGCGAGCGGCGGCTCGCCCCCGAGGCGGCCGTGGCCATCGTCGCGGACGTCGCCGACGCCCTGGCGGCCGCCCACGCGGCGGGCGTGGTGCACCGCGACGTCAAGCCCGAGAACGTACTGCTCGACATGCAGGGCCCGCTCGGCCCGGGCGGCGCCCACCCCGCCCTGCTGACCGACTTCGGCGTCGCCAAGCTGATCGACTCGCCGAGGCGGGCCGGGACGGGCCGGGCGCCGGCCCCCAGCACCCGGATCATCGGCACGCCGGACTACCTGGCTCCGGAGATCGTGGAGGGACTGCCCCCGCGGGCGGCGGTCGACATAT
Source organism: Streptomyces sp. NPDC051578 (assembly GCF_044454045.1). Taxonomy (NCBI): domain Bacteria; kingdom Bacillati; phylum Actinomycetota; class Actinomycetes; order Kitasatosporales; family Streptomycetaceae; genus Streptomyces; species Streptomyces sp. NPDC051578. The sequence continues at coordinate 1,039,115 of NZ_JBITDH010000001.1, read as the reverse complement.
ACGCCCTGGCCACGGTGTTGTACGAGCTGCTGGCCGGGTTCACCCCGTTCGGGGGCGGGCACCCCGGCGCGGTGCTGCGGAGGCACGTCACCGAGAGCGTGGTCCCGCTGCCCGGGATCCCCGACGAGCTGTGGCAGCTGATGGTGCAGTGCCTGGCCAAGGCCCCGGCCTCGCGGCTGCGCGCCTCCGAGCTGTCGGCCCGGCTGCGGGACCTGCTGCCGCTGCTGGCCGGGATGCCGCCGCTGGACGTGGACGAGCCCGACGACGCGGAGCCGGAGCCGGCGGAGGCCGATGAGGCCGTCCCCGCCGACCCGGCGCGGCGGCGGGGCGTGGTGCCGCTGGTACCCGGCTCGGCGACCGACTCCAACCGTGACACGCACACCTCGATGCGGGTCCCGGGACCGGACGAACTGGCGGGGGGCGCGCTGGGCACGGCCCGGGTGCCGCGCCCGGCCGGCGGCCACCGTCCGGGCTCGGCGCGCCACCGCGCGGAAGCGGCCCGCAAACGGCGCCTGGCGCTGACGGCCGGGGCCGTCGCCCTGGCCGCGGCGCTCGGCGTGGGAGGCTGGCTGGCCACCTCCGGTGACGAGCCCCCCTCCCAGGACACCAAGCACTCGGCCCCACCGACGCCGTAGCCGCACCGCCCGCCCCACGGGCCCCGCGAGCCCCGCGGCACCGGGAACGCGGCCCCGCCCCGGCGGGGTGGGCTCCCGCGAGGTCGTCTCTTTCGGATGTTGCCGGGCGGCGCGGGCCGGGCGAGATCCGGAAGAGACGGCCTAGGCCCGGACCAGCTCCGGGTGCCAGCGGCGCGCCACCTCGGGGTGCGCGCGGACCCAGCCCTTGAGCTCGTTGCGGCCGTACTCCGCGTGCAGCGGGTTCGAGGCGTCGTGGGCCACGCCCGGCGCCGCGCGCAGGTAGTCGCCCGGGACCGTCTCCACCACCGCGTCGAGGCGCGGGTTGTAGAAGAACGGCACCGAGAACCGCTCCACCGCCCCGGGCGGGCTCACCACCCGGTGGTCGGTGGCCGTCAGGTAGCCCTCCGTCGCGATCTCCAGCAGCTCGCCCAGGTTGACGACGAACGCCCCCGGCCGCGGCGGGATGTCGACGTAGCCCCCGTCGCGCACCACCTGGAGCCCGCCGACCGAGTCCTGGAGCAGCAGCGTCAGGAACCCGTAGTCCTTGTGCGCGCCGACCCCCTGGTCCGCGCCCGACGGGGCCGATCCGGGGTAGCGGATCAGCTTCGTGTGCAGGTGGGGACGGTCGGCGAAGGCCGCGTCGAAGAAGTGCGAGGGGGCGCCGATCGAGGCCAGCAGCTCGCGGAGCAGCCGGTGGGCGACCGAGGCGAGCCGCGCCTGCCAGTCCAGCACCACCTCGCGCAGCTCCGGCAGCGCCTCGGGCCACTGGTTGGGCCCCTCCAGCCACAGGTACGCCGGGTCGTCCGGCCCCAGCAGCGGCGCGGGCCGCTCCGCGCCGACGTCGAGCTGGTCCCGCCAGTCGGAGGAGCCGCCGGTCAGCTCGTGCCCGATCCGGGTGTAACCGCGGAAGTGGGGCGAGTTCAGGTTGCTGACCGCCAGCCGGTCGGCCTCGGGGAGTTCGAAGAAGGCCCTGGTCAGCTCCAGGATGCGGGCGGTCTCGGCCTCGCTGATGCCGTGCCCGGTCAGGTACAGGAACCCGGTGTCGCGGGCGGCGGCGTGCAGCTGCTTGAGGAAGTCGGCGCGCTCGGCGGGGTCGTCCGCCCGGGAGAGGTCGATGACCGCGAGCGAGGGTATGGAGGTGTCGGCGGGAGAAGCGGAAGGAGAGGGGTGCGCGGACGGCATGACGGCTCCGTTTCGGATGTCACGGGGTCCTGTTCCCGGAGATGGCGGGGCAGCGGGTGGGGAAGGCCGTCGGCAGGGGTGGCGCCGGGGGCCGGGTAGCCGCGTACAGGACCGAAGTCGGATCGGTGTTGATCAGGCTCGTGCGAGGTCCGGCGGCAGACAGCTCGTGGTGGTGACACGCATGTGATCCACATGGCGGCGCTTCACGAGGAGAACGGTCATACGGTGAGCGTACGCCCGTACCCGCCTTGATCTGTACGGGCCGATCCGGCCTGGCCGGAGAGTGCCGCCGGAGGACCGGCTACGCTGGACCCGTGGCAGTCGTCGATGTTTCCGAAGAGCTGAAGTCCCTCTCCTCGACCATGGGGTCGATCGAGGCCGTCCTGGACCTCGACAAGCTGAGGGCAGATATCGCCGTGCTCGAGGAGCAGGCAGCCGCGCCGTCCCTGTGGGACGACCCGGAGGCCGCCCAGAAGATCACGAGCAAGCTGTCCCACCTCCAGGCCGAGGTCCGCAAGACCGAGACCCTGCGCGGGCGCATCGACGACCTCTCGGTGCTCTTCGAGCTCGCCCAGGAGATGGACGACGCGGACACCCTCGCGGAGGCGGAGGCCGAGCTGGTCTCCGTGCGCAAGGCGCTGGACGAGATGGAGGTCCGGACCCTGCTCTCCGGCGAGTACGCCGAGCGCGAGGCCCTGGTCAACATCCGCGCCGAGGCCGGCGGCGTCGACGCCTCCGACTTCGCCGAGCGCCTCCAGCGCATGTACCTGCGGTGGGCCGAGCGGCACGGCTACCCCACCGAGGTGTACGAGACCTCGTACGCGGAAGAGGCCGGCATCAAGTCGACCACCTTCGTGGTCAAGGCCCCGTACGCCTACGGCACCCTCTCCGTCGAACAGGGCACCCACCGCCTCGTGCGGATCTCGCCCTTCGACAACCAGGGCCGGCGCCAGACCTCCTTCGCGGGCGTCGAGGTGCTGCCGGTCGTCGAGTCCAGCGACCACGTCGAGATCGACGAGGGCGAGCTGCGCATCGACGTGTACCGCGCCTCCGGCCCCGGCGGCCAGGGCGTCAACACGACGGACTCGGCGGTGCGCATCACGCACCTGCCCACCGGCATCGTGGTCTCCTGCCAGAACGAGCGCTCGCAGATCCAGAACAAGGCCAGCGCGATGAACGTGCTCCAGGCCAAGCTGCTGGAGCGGCGCCGCCAGGAGGAGCAGGCCAAGATGGACGCCCTCAAGGACGGCGGCAGCTCCTGGGGCAACCAGATGCGGTCCTACGTCCTGCACCCGTACCAGATGGTCAAGGACCTGCGGACGGAGTTCGAGGTCGGCAACCCGCAGGCGGTGCTCGACGGCGAGATCGACGGCTTCCTGGAGGCCGGGATCCGCTGGCGCAAGCAGCAGGAGCAGACCGCGTAACCATCCGGACGTGCGAAGGGCCCGGACACCCCGAGGTGTCCGGGCCCTTCCTTTTGCTTGTGCGCGGTCGGTCACGAGCGGTCAAGAGCGGTCACGGTCGGTGACGCGCTCGGCCGGCGCATTCGCTCACGTAGGGGATCGGGACGCGGCGGAGGACTGCGCGGCTACGCGGCCTTGGCCACCATCGCGAGGGCGGCGACCAGCACCACCAGCAGCGCGATGAGCGTCATCGGATTCAGGCCTGCGAAGGGGCTCTCCTGCTGGAGGCGCTCCCGGTTCGCCCGGCACACAGGGCAGCGGCCCTGGCTCACGGGTGCGGCGCAGTTCGCGCACACGAGCCGGTCATATGTCATGCGCTCCTCCTCTCGTCCCCTGGTACGACTGGTACAACGGCGCGGGGAACGAGTCCGTTCCCCCTACCACTGTGCCAGCTCCGGCGACATTCGGCGCGGCCCGTCCGGGCAATCACTCCCCGGCTCCCCCACGACCCGGGGACATATCGGGCAACTCCGGATGCCGGGCCCACACCGCGCGCCCGTTCGCGTATGGTCACGCACACCTACTCCCGGCGACCGTGGTGCACCCGTGATCCGATTCGACAGCGTCTCCAAGTCCTACCCGAAGCAGAGCCGCCCCGCACTCAGAGATGTCTCGCTGGAGATCGCGAAGGGCGAGTTCGTCTTCCTCGTCGGCTCCTCCGGCTCCGGCAAGTCCACGTTCCTGCGCCTCGTGCTGCGCGAGGAGCGGGCCAGCCACGGCCAGGTCCACGTCCTGGGCAAGGACCTCGCCAAGCTCTCCAACTGGAAGGTCCCGCACATGCGGCGCCAGCTGGGGACCGTGTTCCAGGACTTCCGGCTGCTGCCCAACAAGACGGTGGCCGAGAACGTCGCCTTCGCGCAGGAAGTCATCGGCAAACCGCGCGGCGAGATCCGCAAGGCCGTCCCGCAGGTCCTGGAGCTGGTGGGCCTGGGCGGCAAGGAGGGCCGGATGCCCGGTGAGCTGTCCGGCGGTGAGCAGCAGCGCGTGGCCATCGCCCGCGCCTTCGTCAACCGCCCGGCCCTGCTGATCGCGGACGAGCCGACCGGCAACCTCGACCCGCAGACCTCCGTCGGCATCATGAAGCTGCTGGACCGCATCAACCGGACCGGCACCACGGTGATCATGGCGACGCACGACCAGCAGATCGTGGACCAGATGCGCAAGCGCGTCATCGAACTCGAACAGGGCCGTCTCGTGCGCGACCAGTCGCGCGGCGTCTACGGCTACCAGCACTGAAAGGACGCCATGCGCGCCCAGTTCGTCATGTCGGAGATCGGCGTCGGTCTCCGTCGCAATCTCACCATGACCTTCGCGGTCATCATTTCCGTGGCCCTGTCGCTGGCCCTGTTCGGTGGCTCCCTGCTCATGCGCGACCAGGTCAGCGCGATGAAGGGGTACTGGTACGACAAGGTCAACGTCACCGTCTACCTCTGCAACAAGAGCGACGCGAAGGACGCCGCCGACGCCGCGACCGACGCCGCCGCCAAGGGGGACGCCGGGGCCGTCGCCAAGGGGCCCTGCGCCAAGGGGGCGGTGACCCCGGAGCAGAAGCAGCAGATCGAGGCCGACCTCAAGAAGATGGACCTCGTGCAGAGCGTCACGTACGAGTCCTCCGACGAGGCCTACAAGCACTACAAGGAGCGGTACGGCCAGACCGCGCTGGCCTCGGTCGTCACCCCGGACCAGATGCCGGACTCCTTCCGGGTCAAGCTCAAGAACCCGGAGCAGTACAAGGTCATCACCTCGGCCTTCGCTGGCCGCGACGGCGTGCAGTCGGTGGCCGACCAGAGCTCCGAGGTCGACAACCTGTTCAGCCTCCTGGGCACGCTCAACTGGGCGGCGCTCGGCATCATGATGATCATGCTGATCGTGGCGCTGCTGCTGATCGTCAACACGGTGCGCGTCTCGGCGTTCAGCCGTCGGCGGGAGACCGGGATCATGCGTCTGGTCGGCGCCTCCGGTTTCTACATCCAGGTGCCCTTCATCATGGAGGCGGCCGTCGCCGGCCTGATCGGCGCGGGGCTCGCCTGCGTGATGCTCGGCGCCGGGCAGTACTTCGTGATCGACCACGGCGTGGACCTGCGCCACAAGCTGGAACTGATCAACTTCATCGGCTGGGACTCCGTCCTCACCAAGCTGCCGCTGGTGCTGGTCGTCGGCCTGCTGATGCCCTCGCTGGCGGCCTTCGTCGCGTTGCGCAAGTACCTCAAGGTCTGACGGCCCCCCGGGGGGTGTGACGAGCGCCCCGTGTGACGTACGCCCAACGCGCCGTGTCCGCGGGGGCCTTGTCCTAGACTCGGCGCCATGCCGGGTCCCCCCGCCCACTGTCTCCGGCCCCGCGACCTGCGTCGCGGGGCCGCTTTGACGTTGCTCTTCATCGTGTCCGTCACCGCGGCCGCAGGCTCCGGCTGCTGGGGCGCGGACGCCACCGCGCAGTTACCGCCCGCCCGTGCGCAGGCCGGTGCGACAGAGGCCCCCCGGGAGGCGGCCACCTCCGACCGGGACGCCGTGGCCCGGGCCGTCGCCGAGGCCGTCGCGGAGGGGAAGTCGGGCAAGAGGGCCGCCGAGGAGGAGGTCAGCCGCAGCGGCGACCGCTGGGCGGCCGTCTACGACCCCGACGAGTACGCCGCCTTCGCCGAGGACCTCGACGGCCACTGGACCGGGGTCGGGGTGTGGGCCGCGGGCCGCCGCGACGGCCGGATCGAAGTCGACCGGGTCCAGCCCGACAGCCCCGCCGCACGGGCCGGACTGCGCGCCGGGGACCGGCTGCTGAGCGTGGACGGCCGGCGGGTGACGGGGCTGTCCGTCACCGAAGTGGTGGCCATGCTGCGCGGGGAGGCCGGGACCCCCGTCGTACTGGGCCTGAACCGGGACGGCGCCGACCTCACCGAGACGGTCCGCCGCGAACGGCTGAGCGCCGACCCGGTGACCGTACGGCAGCTCGCGGACGGCACCACCGTCATCAAGGTCGCCTCCTTCACCCGGGGCTCGGGAGACCGGGTCCGCGCCGCCGTCCGCGCGGCCCCGCCCGGCGCGGGCGTACTGCTGGACCTGCGCGGCAACCCGGGCGGGCTGGTCACCGAGGCCGTGACGGCCGCCTCCGCCTTCCTGGACGGGGGGCTCGTGGCGACGTACGGCGTACGCGGCTCCGAGCGCGCCCTGTACGCCGAGCCGGGCGGCGACACCGCGCGGCCGCTGGTGGCGCTGGTGGACGGGGGCACGATGAGCGCGGCCGAGCTGGTCACCGGCGCCCTCCAGGACCGCCGCCGCGCGGTGACCGTCGGCACCCGCACCTTCGGCAAGGGCGCGGTGCAGATGCCGACGCGGCTGCCGGACGGCTCGGTGGCGGAGCTGACGGTGGGCACGTACCGCACTCCGGAGGGCCGCAGCATCGACGGGAGCGGCATCACGCCCGACCTGACGGCCGGTGACGGCGCCGAAGACCGGGCCCTCGGGGTATTGGGTGGCCTCGGGGTGGGTCCGTAGTGCGAAAATGACCGCACTATGGCTAAGGAAAAAGGGCGGAAGCTGATCGCCCAGAACAAGAAGGCGCGGCACGACTACACGATCCTCGACACCTACGAGTGCGGTCTCGTACTCACCGGCACCGAGGTCAAGTCCCTGCGCCAGGGCCGGGCCTCCCTCGTGGACGGTTTCGTGTCGGTGGAGGGCAACGAGGCCTGGCTGTACAACGTGCACGTGCCGGAGTACAGCCAGGGGACGTGGACCAACCACAGCGCCCGGCGCAAGCGCAAGCTGCTGATGCACCGGGAGGAGATCGACAAGCTGGAGCGCAAGGCCGACGAGTCGGGCCACACGATCGTGCCGCTGACGCTCTACTTCAAGGACGGCCGGGCGAAGATCGAGATCGCGCTGGCGAAGGGCAAGAAGGAGTACGACAAGCGCCAGACGCTGCGCGAGAAGCAGGACACCCGCGAGACCAACCGCGCGATCTCGGCGATCCGCCGCAAGCAGCGCGGCACGGTGTAGCCGGCGCGGTGCGGCTGCGGCGGGGGCACGCGGTTAATCGCCTGGCATCCCGTGGTCCACTTCGCGTACCATGTGCGTAGCACCGCACCGCCCCCGGGTGGCGCGGTTTGTCAAAAAAACATGGGGATGATCGGTTTCGACAGCGGATGTCGATGCAGGGGAAGCGAGCCGAGGAAGCGGCAATGATCTCGTAAACCCTATGTCGCAAAAAATAATCGCCAACACCAAGAGCGATAACTCCCGCTTCACCCTCGCTGCCTAATAACAGTGAGCTGAAGCCTCTGTGAGGAGCGTCAGCCCGGAAGTGGTCCCGGTCCGGATCCTGGCGTCAATAAGGGATCTAAACCTCTAGCCCCGGTCACGGGGGCCTGAGGGAAACCAAACAGTGACTGAGCCCGTCGGAGACTTGTCCGTGTGATCTCCGGGGCCGAGAAAAGCGCAGCGGACTGCGCTCGGAGAAGCCCTGCTTCTGCACCGTTGGACGCGGGTTCGATTCCCGCCATCTCCACTCATCCCATGTGGGCGAAGGCCCCGCAGTCGTGAGACTGCGGGGCCTTCGTCATGCCCGGCCCGGGGCCGGTGGCACTGCCCGGTGTCGGACCCTTCGCTCCGCGCGGCGTCAGTAGTGGTAGCGGGCCTTGAGGATCTTCACTTCCTTCTCGTCGGCGCGGTACACCAGGCGGTGTTCGTCGTCGATCCGGCGGGACCAGTAGCCCGACAGGTCGCCCTTCAAAGGCTCGGGTTTGCCGATGCCGGTGAACGGGTCACGCTGGATCTCCCCGACGAGGCGGGTGATCCGGCGGGCCATCTTCCGGTCGGCGGCCAGCCAGAAGAGAAAGTCCTCCCAGGCGGCGGCGTCGAAGTGGACGCTCCTCACTCCTCGCCCCCGGCCAGCTCCCGCAACTCGTCCATCGTTTTGGCGACGACGGGGGCCGCTGCCCGGTCGCGTGCGACGGCTTCCATCAGGCTCTGGGCGTTGGCCGGCGAGCGCAGCAGGTAAACGGTCTCCTGCCAGGAGTCGTAGTCGTCGGCAGACATGAGGACGGCATCCCCGTGACGAGAGGTGATGCGCACCGGGTCGTGATCGGTGTTCACGCGTTCGATGAGGGGGAAGAGGCTCGCGCGTGCTTCGCTGGCGCTTATCGACATGGTCCACACTCCAGGTAGTTCGTACAGGAACATGGTACCGCTTACGTACCGGAAAGCAGTACGACTACGGGGTCCGCCGACCGCGGGCTGTGATGAGGAGGGCCAGGAGCGCGGCCGCCGGGGGCAGTGCGTACGCGGCCGGGGGGCCGAGGTGGTCGATCAGGGGGCCGGCCGTCGCCGAGCCGAGGGCGATGCCGGTCAGGATCGCGGTGACCGCGAGGGTCATGCCCTCGTTGAGGCGGCCCTTCGGGGTCACACGGTGCACGCGGGACATCGCCGTGACCATCGTCGGGGCGGTGGCGACGCCCGCCAGCAGCAGCGCCGCGGCCAGCAGCGGCAGGGAGCCCGCCGACGCCGCCGCCCAGGGGAGGGCCATCGCCGCGGCCAGCGCCACGAGGCAGGTGGTCAGGCCGCGCGGGCGCAGCGCACCGTAGAGCAGGCCGGCGGCGCAGGAGCCCAGGGCCTGGAGGGCCAGGACCGGTCCGGAGGCGGCGCCGAGGCCCAGGGCGTCGAGGTGGGCGATGGAGGTGACCTCCATCGCGCCGAACATCACGCCGAGGGCGAGGAACAGCGGCAGCAGCGGCGCCACCGCGCGCAGCGCCGAGCCGCGCGGGCGCAGGGCGGACACCGGGGGCTCGGTGGAGCGCTGCGAGGCGAAGAGCAGCATGCCGGTGAGGAGCAGGGCGCCCGCGGTGAGGGTGCCGGCCTCCGGGAAGACGGCCGAGCAGAGGAAGGCCGCCACGACCGGGCCCAGCATGTAGCACAGCTCGTCGGCGGCCTGTTCGAAGCTCATCGCCGTGTGCTGCGCGTCGGGGGAGTCGCGCAGCAGGTGCGTCCAGCGGGCGCGGGACATTCCGCCGGTGTTCGGAGTGGTGGCGGTCGCCGCGTACGAGGCGAACAGGGTCCAGGCCGGCGCGTGCGTACGGACGCTCAGGACCAGCGCGAGCGAGCCGAGGACCGCGATCAGCGTGGCCGGGACGGCGATCCGGGCCTGACCGTGGCGGTCGATCAGCCGGGCCGTCCAGGGCGCGACCAGGGCGGTGGCCGCGAGTCCGGTCGCGGTGACGGCGCCGGCCAGCGCGTACGAACCGCGCTGCCCGGCGATCATCATCACCGCGCTGATCCCGAACATCCCCATGGGGAGCCGGGCGAGGAGGTTCCCGGCGGTGAAGGCCCGCGCGCCGGGCAGCGCGAACAGCCGCCGGTACGGGCCGGGGACGCGGGCCGAGCGCTGCGGGGGGCGCGGCGGGGCGACGTGGACAAGGGTGGAGCCGGAGACGGTCATCCGGGTGGAAGCAGTGGCGTACGGCATGGGGAAAGCCTCCGGCCGGACGCGCGGCGCGGTCCAACACCTGTTCCGGGGCCATTCACCGCCCTGTGTTGTTAGTCTCCCGGGGTGATCGCCCGTGATGTGGAACCCCGGCTGCTGCGCGGGTTCCTCGCCGTCGCCGAAGACCGGCACTTCACCCGCGCCGCGGCCCGCCTGTACGTCGCGCAGCAAGCGCTGAGCAGGGACGTACGGCGGCTCGAACGGCTCCTCGGAACCACCCTGTTCCTGCGCACCACGCGGGCCGTGGAACTGACCGCCGACGGGGAGCGGCTGCTGGCGCCGGCCCGCAAGGTCCTCGCCGCGCACGAGGAACTGGCCGCCGCCTTCGCCGGCCCCCGGGCGCTGCTCGTCGACCTGAACACCGACGGCCCGAGCACCGCCCGCACCGTGCTGGAACGCGCCCGCGAACTCGCCCCCGCCGTCGAACTGATGGCCCGCTTCGAGAGCGGGCTCACGCACGCCGCCGCCGAGATCGCCGCCGGACGCCTGGACGTGTCCTTCGGGTACGCCGACGGCCTGGACCCCGCCCTGTGCGCCCGCCTCGTGCACCGGCCCGTACGGTACGAGCCGCTCGCCGTGCTGCTGCCCGAGGGGCACGCGCTGGCCGGGCGCGCCGAGGTTCCGCTGGCGGCGCTGGCCGGGGAGACCGTGTACGCCGGGGCCGGGAACCCGCGGACCCTGGAGTGGACACGGCTCGCGCGCGAGCTCTTCGCCGGGTGGGGCATCGCGCCGGCGCCGCCCGCGCCCGTGGCCGTCGGCAAGGACGAGTTCCGCCGGGTCATGGCCAAGACCCGCAACCCGGTACTGGTCACCGTCGACTTCCCCGACATGCCGGGCTGCGCGAAACGGCCGCTGGTGGACCCGGTGCCGCTGTCGCCGCTGTCGATGGTGTGGCGCAGGGGGTTCAGCCACCCCGGCCTCGACGCCCTGCACGAGGCCGCGGCCGCCGGCGCCGCGGACCGCGGATGGCTCGACGTCCCCCCGGGCGCCTGGCGCCCGGCCGCGCTCACAGACGCCCCCGACGGCGGGTGAGAGCAAGGTAGCCCGGCGGTCATCAGCCGGGGACCGGAGCGGAAACGCGCCGTTCCTACGGTCTTCCCACGGACGCGACAGCTGTGGAGGCGTGTGATGAGCACCGGTGGTACCGCACCGCGCGAAAGGGGCCGCTGGATCGAGCGGTGGGACCCCGAGGATGAGACGTTCTGGAAGGAGACCGGGGAGAGGACCGCGAAACGGAACCTGCTGTACTCCGTGTTCTCCGAGCACATCGGGTTCTCCATCTGGTCGCTCTGGTCCGTGATGGTGCTCTTCATGGGCCCCGGGTACGGGATCGACCCCGCGGGCAAGTTCTTCCTCATCGCGACCGCCACCGCCGTCGGCGCCCTCGTGCGCATCCCGTACACCTTCGCCGTCGCCCGCTTCGGCGGCCGCAACTGGACGGTCGTCAGCGCGGCCCTGCTCCTCGCCCCGACCGTCGCCGCGCTCGTGGTGATGGAACCCGGCACGCCGTACGGGGTGTTCGTCGCCGTCGCCGCGCTGACGGGCGTGGGCGGCGGGAACTTCGCCTCGTCCATGACCAACATCAACGCCTTCTTCCCGCTCCGCAAGAAGGGCTGGGCGCTCGGGCTGAACGCGGGCGGCGGGAACATCGGCGTACCGGTGGTACAGCTCGTCGCGCTGCTGGTGATCGGCACCGCCGGGGCCGGGCACCCGCGGCTGCTGCTCGCCGCGTACGTCCCGCTGATCGTCGCGGCAGCGGCGCTGGCCTTCCTGCGCATGGACAACCTGGCGCCGGTGCGCCGCGACGTGGGCGCCGTACGGGACGCGGCCCGCGACGCGCACACCTGGATCATGGCGTTCCTCTACGTCGGCACCTTCGGCTCCTTCATCGGCTACAGCTTCGCCTTCGGGCTGGTCCTGCAGACCCAGTTCGGCCGGACCCCGCTGCAGGCCGCCTCCCTCACCTTCATCGGGCCGCTGCTCGGCTCGCTGGCCCGCCCGGTGGGCGGGGCGCTCGCCGACCGGCTGGGCGGGGCCCGGATCACCCTGGCGACGTTCGTGGCGATGGCGGCGGCGACGGGGGTGGTCGTACTCGCCTCGGTCCGCGAGTCGCTGCCGGTGTTCCTCGTCGGGTTCGTGGCCCTGTTCGCGCTGAGCGGCGTCGGCAACGGCTCCACGTACAAGATGATCCCGGGGATCTTCCAGGCCAAGGCACTGGCCGCCGGGATGACGGGCGAGGACGCCGCGGCCTGGGGGCGCCGGCTTTCGGGGGCGTCCATGGGCCTGATCGGGGCGGTGGGGGCGCTCGGCGGGCTCGCCATCAACCTGGTGTTCCGCGAGGCGTTCACGGACTCCGGATCGGGCACCGCCGCGTTCGTCACCTTCCTCGGCTTCTACGCCGTGTGCTGCGCCGTGACGTGGACGGTATACCTTCGCCGGCCCGGGGCCGGGGCGCCCAGGGCGGCCGGGGCGACGGCGAAGCGGCAGCTCACCTCGGTGTAACGGCGGTTAACGGCGGCGAAATACGGATGAACCGAGTCCGTCACGGCGCTTTGGCAGGCTCGGGTCCGTTGAGCGGGACAGCGGGACACGTGACGACCCTTTGGCAAGGCAGGACACCACTATGGACGACGCTACGGACCACCCCGCGGAGACGGCCGCCGGCCCCCTCTCCGGGTTCACGGTCGGGGTCACCGCCGCCCGCCGCGCCGACGAGCTGATCGCCCTGCTGCGCCGGCGCGGGGCGACCGTGCTCCACGCGCCGGCCCTGCGGATCGTGCCGCTGGCCGACGACGGTGAACTGATGGCCGCGACCGAGGACTTGATCCGGAGCACTCCGGACGTGGTCGTCGCCACCACCGCGATCGGGTTCCGCGGCTGGATCGAGGCCGCCGACGGCTGGGGGATCGGCGAGCAACTCCTCGACCGGCTGCGCAGCACCGAGTTGCTGGCGCGCGGGCCGAAGGTCAAGGGCGCCGTACGGGCCGCCGGGCTGGTGGAGGCCTGGTCGCCGGGCTCGGAGTCCCTCGCGGAAGTGCTGGACCGGCTGCTCGCGGGAGGGGTCGCCGGCCGGCGCATCGCGCTCCAGCTGCACGGGGAGCCGCTGCCGGGGTTCGTGGAGACGCTGCGGGCGGCCGGGGCGGAGGTGGTGGTCGTACCGGTGTACCGGTGGATGCCGCCGGAGGACCCGGGCCCGCTGGACCGGCTCCTGGACGCGGTCGCCACCGGCGGGGTCGACGCCGTCACCTTCACCTCGGCCCCGGCTGCGGCCTCGCTGCTGTCCCGGGCCGGCGGGCGCGGGATGCGGGAGGCGGTCCTGGAGGCGCTGCGCGGGGACGTCCTGTCGGCGTGCGTGGGGCCGGTGACGGCGCTGCCGCTCCAGGCGGAGGGCGTGGCGACGGTGCAGCCGGAGCGGTTCCGGATCGGGCCGCTGGTGCAGGTGCTGTGCCAGGAGCTGCCGCGGCGGGCCAGGGTGCTGCCGGTGGCGGGGCACCGGCTGGAGATCCGGGGCCACGGGGTGCTCGTCGACGAGGAACTGCGGCCGGTGCCGCCGGCCGGGATGGCGCTGCTCGCGGCGCTCGCGCGGCGCCCGGGGTGGGTGGTGGCGCGGGGGGACCTGCTGCGGGTGCTGCCGGGGGCGGGGCGGGACGAGCATGCCGTGGAGACGGCGATGGCGCGGCTGAGGGCGGCGCTGGGGGCGCCGAGGCTGATCCAGACGGTGGTGAAGCGGGGGTACCGGCTGTCGCTGGACCCGGGCCGGGTGCCTCCGGCGGGGTGAGGGGCCGTCTGCGGTAGCGCCCCGCGGGCCTGGGGGGCTCCCGGCTGCGCCGGGCTTCCCGGGGCTCCGCCCCGGACCCCGCGCCTCAAACGCCGGCGGGGCTGGGTTGTCGACCGCGTGCCCCGGGCGCCGGCGGGGCTGGGTTGTCGACCGCGTGCCCCGGGCGCCGGCGGGGCTGGGTTGTCGACCGCGTGCCCCGGGCGCCGGCGGGGCTGGGTTGCCCGGCCCCGCGCCTCAGGCCCCGGCGGGGCTGGGCTGCCGACGTAGGCGGGTGGTTCTACGGGCCGCGGGCGGGGGCGCAAAGGGGTGGATCCGGGTCGCGGGCGTGGGTTAGCGTGCCGCGGTGATGATCAACGGGGTGGAGATGAGGGGCGTCACCGTCGACGACGCCGCAGGGCTGGCCGACGCGTTGGCACGGAACCGGGCCTACATGGCGCCGTTCGAGCCGCGGCGGCCCGAGGGGTTCTACACCGAGGCCGGGCAGCGGGAGCGGATCGAGGCGCTGCTGGCCGACCGGGACGCCGGGCGGCTGGTGCCGTTCGTACTCGTCGAGGGCGACACGCCCGTCGGCGCCGTCAACCTCGGCCGCATCGAGCTCGGCCCCTTCCGCAGCGGCGGCGTGGGCTACTGGGTCGACCGGGAGCGGGCCGGGAAGGGGCTGGCCACCGCCGCCCTGGTGGAGGTCTGCCGGATCGCCCGCGACGAGGTCGGGCTGCACCGGGTCGAGGCGGGCACCCTCGTCGACAACCTGGCCTCCCAACGGGTCCTCGCCAAAGCGGGCTTCGAGCAGTTCGGCCTCGCGCCGCGCTACCTGCACATCAACGGCGCCTGGCGCGACCACCGCATGTTCCAGCGGCTGCTGCACGACGATCCGCCGCCCGCCCTCTAGCTCCTGCCGCCGAGGCGGCGTCGCGAGCCCGGGGACTCCCGGCGGTGGTCGGGGGAGGAACTTCGACGACAGGGCCTAGCCTCCGGCGCAGCTGACGGGCACTCTGGGGTGGCGGCCCACGGCAACCGAGGCGGTGACCGGTATGTGGTTCGACTCCGGGCGGGTCTGTCTGGACCTGCTGGCCACCTCCGCCCCCCGGCGGGACGCCGAAGGCATCCGGGACGGCGACGAGCTGCGGCTGTGGCTGGTCGGGGCCGGGCTGGTGCCCGACCGGACGCCGCTGGGGCGGGTCGGGCCGGACTGGGTCGGGGCGTTCCGGCAGCTGCGGGCCGATGTGGGGAGCCTCGTACGGGCCGAGCTGTACGGGGCCGCGCCCGACGAGGAGGCCCTGGCCCGGGTCAACGCGGCGGCCGCCGGTCCACCCCCGGGGCTGTGTGCGGTGCGGGACCAAGAAGGTCGACTCGTACGGGAGTTGTGCGGCGGCGTGGAGTGCGCCGGGCTGCTCGCCGCCGTCGCCCGGGACGCCGTCGAGCTGCTCACCGACCCCGGCGACCGGGCGCTGCTGCGCGTCTGCGAGGGCGAGGGCTGCGCCCGCGTCTACCTCGACACCTCGCGCGGCCGTCGGCGCCGCTGGTGCTCCAGCGAGCTGTGCGGCAACCGCGAACGCGTCGCCCGCCACCGCCGGCGGGTCCTGGCGGCCGGATCGGCGTAGCGCGGGACCCGCCGGACGCGGCGATCGGCCCGCGGTCCCGGAACGGGCGTGCGGACCCGGCCCCGCTTCGCGTACGGTTGACGGTCGCCCATGCACGTCAGAAGGGGGCCTTGGTGGCCGCGCAGAATGCCGCTGTCGACAGCACGGCGGATTCCGTCCGCGATCGGGAGATCGCGGTCGAGCAGACGCATCTCGACCGGGTGTACCGACGCCTTGAGGAGAAGATCCACGAGGCCGAGTTCCTGATGAACGACGCCGCCAAGCGCGGGCAGGTCGGCACGCCCGGCGCGCTCGCCGAGCGCGACGCGCAGGTCTTCCGCGCCGGGATCCACCTCAACCGGCTGAACAACGAGTTCGAGGACTTCCTGTTCGGCCGGGTCGACCTGGTCCTCGGCAAGGACGGCGAACGCGGCCCGGACGGGGCGTACACCTCGGTGGAGCCCGCCGACGACGCGATCCGGGACGATCTCACCGCCGACATCGCCGAGACCCTGCACATCGGGCGCATCGGCGTGCTCGACTCCGACTACGCGCCGCTGGTCATCGACTGGCGGGCCCCGGCGGCCGCGCCGTTCTACCGGTCCACGCCGAAGGATCCCGGCCGCGTCGTACGCCGCCGCGTGATCCGCTCCAAGGGCCGCAAGGTGCTCGGCGTCGAGGACGACCTGATGCGCCCCGAGGTGACCGCCTTCCTCGACGGGCGGGAACTGCCCGTGATCGGCGACGGCGCCCTGATGGCCGCGCTCGGGCGGGCCCGCACGCACTCCATGCGGGACATCGTCTCCTCCATCCAGGCCGAACAGGACCTGGTGATCCGTGCCCCCGCCGCGTCCGTCGCGGAAGTCGCGGGCGGCCCCGGCACCGGGAAGACGGCGGTGGCCCTGCACCGCGCCGCCTACCTCCTCTACCAGGACCGGCGGCGCTACTCCGGCGGCATCCTCATCGTCTCGCCGACCCCGCTGCTCGTCGCGTACACCGAGGGCGTGCTGCCCTCCCTCGGAGAGGAGGGGCAGGTCGCCATCCGGGCGCTGGGCTCGCTCGTCGACGGGGCCGAGGCGACCACGTACGACGAGCCGGCCGTGGCCCGCATCAAGGGCTCCTCCCGGATGCTCAAGGTGCTCCGCAAGGCCGTACGGGGGGCCCTGGAGCTCGGCGGTGCCGGTGGGGGCGGGGCCCCCGACCGGCTGCGCGTCGTCGCCTTCGGGCGGCGCCAGGAGCTGGAGGCCGACGAACTGAACCGCATCCGGCAGAACGTGCTCGGCGGCACCGCGCCGGTGAACCTGCTGCGTCCGCGGGCCCGCAAGCTGCTGCTGGACGCCCTGTACGCGAAGTCGGGCGCCAACGGGCGGCACAGCGACCCGGAGCTGGCCGCCGAGCTGCGCTCCGCGTTCGACGAGGACATCTCCACCGAGGACGCCTTCATCGAGTTCCTGAACGCCTGGTGGCCGGAGCTGACCCCGCGCGGGGTGCTGGCCGCGATGGCAGACGAGCGCAGGCTCGGGCGCTGGTCGCGCCGGGACCTGAACCAGCGCGAGGTCCGCCAGCTGGCCCGGTCCCTGCGCCGGACCGGCCCGGACGGCAAGGGGCCGCTGTCGGTGCACGATGTGGCGCTGCTGGACGAGCTCCAGCAGCTGCTGGGCGCGCCCGCGCGGCCCCGCCGCAAGCGGGAGTTCGATCCGCTGGACCAGCTCAGCGGGCTGGAGGAGCTGATGCCCACCCGCGAGGAGACCCAGTGGGAGCGGGCCGAGCGGATCGCGGCGGAGCGCACCGAGTACGCGCACGTCATCGTGGACGAGGCGCAGGACCTGACGCCGATGCAGTGGCGGATGGTGGGCCGCCGGGGCCGCCACGGGACGTGGACGGTCGTGGGCGACCCGGCGCAGTCCTCCTGGACGGATCCGCAGGAGGCGGCCGCCGCGCGTGACGAGGCGCTGGGGAGCCGGCCGCGCCGCCGGTTCACGCTGACCGTGAACTACCGCAACCCGGCGGAGGTCGCGGAGGTCGCCTCCCGGGTGCTGCGCCGGGCGATGCCGGGCATGGAACCGCCGCGGGCGGTCCGCTCGACGGGTCTGGAGCCCCGCTTCACGGCCGCCGGGGGCGACCTGGGACGGGCGGTACGGGAGGAGACCCGGCGGCTGCTGGAGCAGGTGGACGGCACGGTCGGCGTGGTCGTGGCCATGGACCGGCGCGCGGAGGCCGCCGGGTGGCTGGCGGACCTCGGCGAGCGGGCGGTGGCGCTCGGCAGCCTGGAGGCGAAGGGGCTGGAGTACGACGCCACGGTGGTCGTCTCCCCGGCGGAGATCGCCGACGAGTCGCCGGCGGGGCTGCGCGTGCTGTACGTGGCGCTGACGCGCGCGACGCAGCAGCTGACGGTGGTCTCCACCCCCCGGGACGAGCCCGACGCCTCGGGCGTGCCCTCGCTGCTGGCCGCGGAGGCCGGCTGACTGGGCCGGATGGCCCGCGGCCAGGGGTGTGGTGGCGGGGACAACTGCCGGGAGGGGGATCGCTTTCGGCGATCCTTTGTTAGCCTGGGTACGACACCGGCTCGATCCAAGCCCCCGGGCCCAACCTTCGTCGCCTAGAGCGACCACTTGCCGCGAGGCGAGCATGGCGGGTCGGTGTTTCAGCGTGAAGAACAGGTCTGCCCCTCCGCCCCGCGCGGAGGGGCAGACCTGTTTGTGCGTGCAGGCCCCTTGCGCGTGCGCGGGGGCCGTGCGTAGGGGCCGGGCTACCGCGCCGACCCCCAATCTCGTATGGTGGAAGAGTTCTTCCGAAATTTGTAGCTGGTTACCTTTTACCGGCTGGTAGGTGGGACGATCGGACAACAGGTCCTGCCGCACCTGCCGTGCTGCGGGCCCTGTGTACAGGAAAACCAGGGAACAGAAGAGGAACACGGCCATGGCAACGGCGCCCAGCGTCTCGTACTCGATGACGGTCCGCTTGGAAGTGCCCGCGAGCGGAACCGCGGTCTCCCAGCTCACCACCGCCGTGGAGTCGTCCGGAGGATCCGTCACCGGCCTCGACGTCACCGCGTCCGGCCACGAGAAGCTCCGTATCGACGTCACCATCGCCGCGACCTCCACCGCGCACGCGGACGAGATCGTCGAGAAGCTGCGCGGCATCGAGGGCGTCAGCCTCGGCAAGGTCTCCGACCGGACCTTCCTGATGCACCTCGGCGGCAAGATCGAGATGTCGTCCAAGCACCCCATCCGCAACCGCGACGACCTCTCGATGATCTACACCCCCGGTGTCGCCCGCGTCTGCACGGCCATCGCCGAGAACCCCGAGGACGCGCGCCGCCTGACCATCAAGCGCAACTCCGTCGCAGTCGTGACGGACGGCTCCGCCGTACTGGGTCTCGGCAACATCGGCCCGATGGCCGCGCTGCCCGTCATGGAGGGCAAGGCGGCCCTCTTCAAGCGCTTCGCCGGCATCGACGCCTGGCCGATCTGCCTCGACACCCAGGACAGCGACGAGATCGTCGCCGCCGTGAAGGCCATCGCGCCCGGCTTCGCCGGCATCAACCTGGAGGACATCTCCGCGCCGCGCTGCTTCGAGATCGAGGCCCGGCTGCGCGAGGCCCTCGACATCCCCGTCTTCCACGACGACCAGCACGGCACCGCGATCGTCGTGCTCGCCGCCCTGACCAACGCACTTCGCGTGGTGGGCAAGGCAGTTGGCGACGTCAAGGTGGTCATGTCGGGCGCCGGCGCGGCCGGCACCGCCATCCTCAAGCTGCTTCTCGCGGCCGGGGTGAAGAACGCCGTCAGCGCCGACATCAACGGTGTCGTGCACGCCGGCCGCCCCGACCTGGTCGACGCCGCCGCCGACTCCCCGCTGCGCTGGATCGCCGACAACACCAACCCCGAGGGCTACACGGGCACCCTCAAGGAGGCCGTGGTCGGCGCCGACGTCTTCATCGGCGTCTCCGCCCCCAACGTCCTCAACGGCGACGACGTGGCGGCCATGGCCGAGGGTGCGATCGTGTTCGCGCTCGCGAACCCGGACCCGGAGGTCGACCCGGCGATCGCCCGTCAGACCGCCGCCGTCGTGGCCACCGGCCGCTCGGACTTCCCCAACCAGATCAACAACGTGCTGGTCTTCCCGGGCGTCTTCCGCGGTCTGCTGGACGCCCAGTCGCGCACGGTGGACACGGGCATGATGCTGGCCGCCGCCACCGCGCTGGCCGACGTCGTCGGCGAGGACGAGCTCAACGCGAACTACATCATCCCGTCGGTGTTCAACGACAAGGTCGCGGGCGCGGTCGCCGGAGCCGTCCGCAAGGCCGCCTCGGCCTCTGTGACGGCACCCACCTCCGCCTGATCCCGGCGCGTCGCGGGATGCGGGCCCGGCCGGGCGCCTCTAGGGTTGCGGGGATGCCCGCGGGGCCCGCGGTCCGCATCCACCGGAACGACAGGTGCGGACGGAGCGTCACCGCGGCGTGACTGTGGCGCTTTTCGTGTGACCCTGGCGGGTGCCGGATTGGCTTTCCCGCCGCTGGTGGGGGCAGGATGCGTAACCGGGCGAGAGGGTCTGACGTTCAGACCCGGGTCCGGGGACTGTCCGAGGGCCCTGGCAGCATCGGCTTCGATCTCACGCCTCTAAGGCAAGTTGAACACGGGAGTACAACATGAACCGCAGTGAGCTGGTGGCCGCTCTGTCCGAGCGCGCCGAGGTGACCCGCAAGGACGCCGACGCCGTTCTGGCCGCGCTCGCCGAGACCGTCGGCGAGATCGTCGCCAAGGGCGACGAGAAGGTCACCATCCCCGGCTTCCTGACCTTCGAGCGCACCCACCGTGCCGCTCGCACCGCGCGCAACCCGCAGACCGGCGACCCCATCCAGATCCCGGCCGGCTACAGCGTGAAGGTCTCCGCGGGCTCCAAGCTCAAGGAAGCCGCCAAGGGCAAGTAGTACCGCCCTTGTGCCGAGGGCCGCACAGGCCCTCGGGACGGCAGTGGTACGCACAACCGCCAAGGGCGGCCACCCCCGTACGGGGGTGGCCGCCCTTCGGCCTTCCCGGGGCCCTGTGCGGGCCCCGGGCGGTGAACGCGGGGACTAGACGAGGTCGCCGTTCGGCAGTTCGACCTTGGCGCCCAGCTCGACGAGCTTCTCCATGAAGTTCTCGTAGCCGCGGTTGATGAGGTCGATGCCGTGCACCCGGGAGGTGCCCTCGGCCGCCAGCGCCGCGATCAGGTACGAGAACCCGCCGCGCAGGTCGGGGATGACCAGATCGGCGCCCTGCAGCTTGGTGGGGCCCGACACGACCGCCGAGTGCAGGAAGTTGCGCTGCCCGAAACGGCACGCCGAGCCGCCCAGGCACTCCCGGTACAGCTGGATGTGCGCACCCATCTGGTTGAGCGCCGAGGTGAAACCGAGCCGCGACTCGTACACCGTCTCGTGCACGATGGACAGGCCGGAGGCCTGCGTCAGCGCGACGACCAGCGGCTGCTGCCAGTCGGTCTGGAAGCCGGGGTGCACGTCCGTCTCCAGCGCGATGGCCTTGAGCGGACCGCCGGGGTGCCAGAAGCGGATGCCCTCGTCGTCGATCTCGAACGCGCCGCCGACCCGCCGGAAGGTGTTCAGGAAGGTCATCATCGAGCGCTGCTGCGCGCCGCGGACGTAGATGTTGCCGCCGGTGGCCAGCGCCGCGGAAGCCCAGGAGGCGGCTTCCAGGCGGTCCGGCAGCGCCTTGTGGTTGTAGCCGGTGAGCTCGTCCACACCGGTGATCCGGATGGTCCGGTCGGTGTCGAGGGAGATGATCGCGCCCATCTTCTGCAGGACGCAGATGAGGTCTTCGATCTCCGGTTCGACGGCGGCGTTGCTGAGCTCGGTGACGCCTTCGGCCAGGACGGCCGTCAGGAGCACCTGTTCGGTCGAACCGACCGAGGGGTACGGCAGCCGGATCTTGCAGCCGCGCAGGCGCTGCGGCGCCTCCAGGTACTGGCCGCCCTCGCGCTTCTCGATGGTCGCGCCGAACTGGCGGAGCACGTCGAAGTGGAAGTCGATGGGACGGCCGCCGATGTCGCATCCGCCGAGACCGGGGATGAAGGCGTGGCCGAGGCGGTGCAGCAGCGGGCCGCAGAACAGGATCGGGATCCGGGAGGAACCCGCGTGCGCGTCGATGTCGGCGACGTTGGCGGCCTCGACGTACGTGGGGTCGAGGATCAGCTCGCCCGGCTCCTCGCCGGGGCGCACGGTGACGCCGTGCAGCTGGAGCAGGCCGCGGACGACGCGGACGTCGCGGATGTCGGGCACGTTGCGCAGCCGGCTGGGCGCGCTGCCGAGCAGAGCGGCCACCATGGCCTTCGGCACGAGGTTCTTCGCGCCGCGGACACGGATCTCGCCCTCGAGCGGGGTACCGCCGTGGACAAGCAGGACATCGTCAGTGCCGGTCATGGATCTCGCGTTCCGAAGAGGTACTCCCCGGTGATCGGGGGAGTGTGGGCAGGGGCCAGTGAAAAGGGTAAGGGGCACCACCCCCTTGTTCGTAAGGCCGACGCGGCCGTAGGACTGTCATCAATTAGGCACAGCCACCCGCTTGGCACCCACCGTGCGCACGCTGTTGCGGAGTGTCGCGTTCCGGACCGTTCGCGGCCGTTCGGGGCGGGTCCGGGGCGGGTCCAGGGCCGTCCGGGGCCGTCCGGGGCCACCTCGTGGACCGTTCGGGGAACTTTCCGAAGTGCCGTGCCGATCCCGCCGCGACCGGATGCCCGCCCCGGCTCCCCTTCGGGTGCCGATATGCGGGATCATGTCCGCATGACCGAGGTGTCCTCCCTCACAGGGCGGCTGCTCGTGGCCACCCCCGCCCTCGCGGACCCGAACTTCGACCGCGCGGTGGTGCTGCTGCTCGACCACGACGAGCAGGGCTCGCTCGGCGTCGTCCTCAACCGGCCCACCCCGGTGGGCGTCGTCGACGTCCTGCTGCCCTGGGCGCCGCTGGCCGGCGACCCCGGGGTGGTCTTCCAGGGCGGCCCGGTGGGGCTGGACTCGGCCCTCGGGATCGCGGTCATCCCGGGCGAGGAAGGGCCGCTGGGGTGGCGCCGGGTGCACGGGGCGATCGGGCTCGTCGACCTGGAGGCGCCGCCGGAGCTGCTGGCGGCCGCCCTGGGCTCGCTGCGGATCTTCGCCGGCTACTCCGGATGGGGGCCCGGCCAGCTGGAGAACGAGCTGGGCGAGGGCGCCTGGTACGTGGTGGACTCCGAGCCCGGCGACGTGTCCTCCCCGGACCCCGAACGGCTCTGGCGCGCGGTGCTGCGGCGCCAGCGCAGCGACCTCGCGATGGTCGCCACCTATCCGGACGACCCGTCGCTCAACTGACCCGCGCGAGGGTCGGTACCCTGGATTTCATGAGCACTCTTGAGCCCGAGCGCGGGACTGGTACGGGGACCCTCGTAGAGCCGACGCCGCAGGTGTCCCACGGCGACGGCGACCACGAGCGCTTCGCCCACTACGTCCAGAAGGACAAGATCATGGCGAGCGCGCTCGACGGCACCCCCGTCGTCGCGCTGTGCGGCAAGGTCTGGGTCCCGGGTCGTGACCCGAAGAAGTACCCGGTCTGCCCCATGTGCAAGGAGATCTACGAATCCATGGGCGCCGGCGGCGACAAGGACAAGGGCGGCAAGGACAAGTAGCCCCCCCGCCACCGCGGGACCCCACCGCGCCGTGCGCGCGCGGCGGGTCCCGGGCGGGCGCGGACGCAGGCCCCCGGGTGCGCCACGGCGCTTCCGGGGGCCTGCGCCGTACCCGTAGGGTCGGCTCGACCGGCGCTGCGCGGACCGGGTGTTGCGCGCAGCGCGACCGGCTGTCGCGAAGGGCCGACCATGGACCTGATCCCCGCACCCCGTCGCGCCGAGTTCCGCGAGCAGGGGCCGCGCCTGGCGCTCGGTCCCGCGACGGCGCTGGCCGCCGGGCCCGGGACCGAGGGGGTGGCGCGCTGGCTGCGCCGGGAGCTGGGGGCCGCCACCGGGTTCGCCTTCCCGGACCCGGCGCCGGGCGCACGGGGCGCCGTACGGCTGGAGCTGGACCCGGGCCTGGCCGGCGAGGAGTACCGGCTCACGATCGGCGAGGACGGGGCGCGGCTGGCGGGCGGGGCGGCGGCCGGGGTGTTCTGGGCCGCCCAGACGCTGCGTCAACTCCTCGGCCCCGACGCCTTCCGGCGGGCACCGCTGCCGGAGCGGGTGTGGGAACTGCCCCACGGGGCGGTGGAGGACGGCCCCCGGTTCGGATGGCGCGGGATGATGCTCGACGTCGCCCGGCACTTCATGCCCAAGGACGGCGTGCTGCGCTACATCGACCTGCTCGCGGCGCACAAGATGAACGTCCTGCACCTGCACCTGACCGACGACCAGGGCTGGCGGGTGGAGATCGAGCGCTATCCGCGGCTCACCCGCGTCGGCGCGTGGCGGCCGCGCAGCCGGTGGGGCCACCGCGCCTCGCCGCTGTGGAACGAGACCCCGCACGGCGGCCACTACACCCGGGACGACATCCGCGAGATCGTCGCGTACGCGGCGGAGCGGCACCTGCGGGTGGTCCCGGAGATCGACGTACCGGGGCATTCGCAGGCGGCGATCGCCTCGTACCCCGAGCTGGGCAACACCGACGTCGTGGACACGGCCGCGCTGGGCGTGTGGGACGACTGGGGCGTCAGCGAGAACGTCCTGGCCCCCTCGGACCACGTACTGCGCTTCTACGAAGGGGTTTTCGAGGAGCTGCTGGAGCTCTTCCCGGTGGAGGTCTCGCCGTTCGTGCACGTGGGCGGCGACGAGTGCCCCAAGGGGCAGTGGCGCGCCTCGCCGGCGGCGCAGCGGCGGATCCGGGAGCTGGGGCTCGACGGGGAGGACGGCCTCCAGTCCTGGTTCGTCCGGCACTTCGACCGCTGGCTCGCCGGACGCGGACGGCGGCTGATCGGGTGGGACGAGATCCTGGAGGGCGGTCTCGCGCCCGGCGCGGCCGTGTCCTCCTGGCGCGGTTACGCGGGCGGCGTCGCCGCGGCCGAGGCGGGCCACGACGTGGTGATGTGCCCGGAGCAGCAGGTGTACTTGGACCACCGCCAGGCGGCCGGGCCCGATGAGCCGGTCCCGATCGGGTACGTACGGACCCTGGCGGACGTGTACCGCTTCGAGCCGGTTCCGCCCGGCCTGTCGCCGGAAGCCGCGGCGCACGTGCTGGGCGCGCAGGCCAACGTGTGGACCGAGGTGATGGAAAGCCAGAGCCGCGTCGACTACCAGGTGTTCCCCCGGCTGGCCGCCTTCGCCGAGGTGGTGTGGTCGCGGCTGCCGGAGCCGGCGGAGCGGGACCTGCCCGGCTTCGAGGCGCGGATGGCCGGACACTACCCGCGGCTGGACGCGCTCGGCGTCGACTACCGGCCGCCCGGCGGCCCGTTGCCCCGGCAGCGGCGCCCGGGCGTGCTGGGGCGGCCGATCGAGGGGGAGCCCCCGATCGTGTGACTCGGGCAACCGGTTGGCGCCGGGGGGCCGGACGGGGCGGTTCGCAGCGATTCGCAATCGTTGTGACCTGTTCGGAAACCTTGGGAAACCTTGAGGTGTTTGTCGGAATTCTTTCCTGATTCGGTCGAAACCCGGCTAAAGCGGGGGACTTGGGCGGGCAGGGCGAGGGCGGCGGGCGCGCCGGTCCCGCAGGGGCGACCCTCGCGCCGGGAGACCCGGAAGATGTGCCAGAGTTGCCACGTCCCGGCGGTGAGCACGTACCGTACGGCGGACAGGCGTGAGCGCCGGGACCGGGACATCGGGAAGGGGCAGCTGGGTTGACCACGCACGCACCGCATGCACTGCACACACCGCATTCATCTCAGGGGCCTCAGGGGCCTCAGGCGGTGCAGTCCGTCACACTGCCGGCCTCGCTCGACGAGGCCGTCGCGGCACTCACCGCCATGCCCGCCGCCGTGCCCGTGGCCGGCGGCACCGACCTGATGGCCGCCGTCAACGCGGGCCTGCTGCGCCCCGCCGCACTCGTCGGCCTCGGCCGGATCAACGAGATCCGCGGCTGGCAGTACCAGGACGGCCACGCGCTGCTCGGCGCCGGACTCACCCACGCGCGGATGGGGCGGCCGGATTTCGCCGCTCTGATCCCGGCCCTGGCGGCCGCCGCGCGGGCCGCCGGACCGCCGCAGATCCGCAACGCCGGCACCCTCGGCGGGAACATCGCCTCGGCCGCGCCGACCGGTGACGCGCTGCCCGTGCTCGCGGCCCTGGAGGCGGTCCTCGTCATCGTCGGGCCCGGCGGACTCGGCGAATCGGGCGTGGCCCGGCGCGAGATCCCGGTCTCCCACCTGCTGGCCGGGCGCGAGATGCTGCGGCCCGGCGAACTGATCGGCTTCGTGCGGGTGCCGCTGCTGCACGCGCCGCAGGTGTTCTTGAAGGCGACGGGGCGTACGGGCCCGGGGCGCGCGGTGGCGTCCGTGGGGCTCGTACTGGACCCCGCGCGCCGGGGCGTGCGCTGCGCGATCGGTGCGGTCGCGCCGATGCCGCTGCGGCCGCTGGAGGCCGAGCAGTGGGTGGCCTCCCTGATCGACTGGGACGGCGAACGCGGCCTGGCCCCCGAGGCGCTGGAGGCGTTCGGCGAGTACGTCGCCGCCGCCTGCGTGCCCGACCAGGGGGAACCGGTGGCCGCCGGGGTACTGCATCTGCGGCGGACGGTGGCCGTACTGGCACGGAGGGCCCTGGGGAGGGCGCTGAGCTCATGAGTGGGAACGAGAACGTGAGCGGAACCAACGGGGGTGTGGGCCCCGCGGACGCCGTGGGCCACACCGGGGCCGGCTGGGGCTGGGAGCCGGTGCCGCAGGGCGGCGAGTACGACTCCGAGGCCACGGCCTTCGTGAAGCTGCCGCAGGACATGCTGGACGCGCTCGACGGCGGGGAGCCGCTGGCGGCGCCCGGGCACGGGTACGTGCCGCCGCCGATGATCGTGCCGCTGGGCTCGGCCAGTACGGATCCCACGGCCACCGGCACCTGGACGATGCCCGTGCCGTGGCCCGAGGCGGGCGGCTCCGACGGCGGTGGCGGTGCCACCACCGCCGAGGCCGCTGCTCCGGCGCGCGGGCCCATCCCCGCGTCGATCCCGCTCCCGGCCTCCGTGGCGGCGGCGTTCGCCGACGCGGCGCAGGGCGGGACGGGGCGGGGCGAGGCGGGCCCCGGGCAGGACTCCGGGCACGGGACGGACCCGGGCGCCACGGCCGAGTGGCGCTTCCCCGAGGCGGCGCAGCCCGAGGAGCCGCAGGCCACCGGGCAGTGGACGTTCGGTACCGGCGCCGCGGCCGCGGACTGGAGCCAGGCCCCGGCGACCCTGCCGGGCGGCGCCGCCGCGCCCTGGGCGACGCCGGCGTACGACAACTCCCTGAGCTCCGGCGTGCTGCCGGGCGGGCAGGAGGCGGGCGCGGCCGCGGGGACTTCGGGGCTGCCCGGGGCTTCGGCGGCTTTCGGGCGCGGTCCCAGGGTGCTGGGCGGGCCCGGCGTGGGCACGCCGCTGCCGGTGCCGGCGCAGCCGGACGAGCCGGAGCCGGAGCCGGAGCCCGCGGTGTACGCCGCCCCGGACATCGAGGCGGCCCACGGTGCCGCGCGGATGCCGGCCGAGGAGGAACGGCCGCGTCCGTTGGGCGCGGAGCCGGGGCCCGGGGACGGGGGCCTGGACGGGGATCTGGACGGGGATCTGCACGGGCGCGGGCACGGGTTCGGCGCGCCGGTGGCCGAGGCCGGGCCGGCCGCGCCGGAGACCGCCGCTGAGACCCGGGTGGAGCCGGGGCCGGGGTCGCGGCCGGAGGCCGGGTTCGGCGTGCCGGGGTCCGGGACCGGGCCCGAGCCGGAGCCCGGGCACGGGTTCGACGGGGCCGCGCAGGGGACGGCCGGCGAAGCCGCCGAGCCGTTCGCGCCGGGTGCGGGGAACACCGACAGCGGCGAGGCACTGCCGGGCGCGGACACCACCGCGGGTTTCCCGGCCGGGGATGCGACGTACGACGAAACGCCCATCGGCGCCCCCGCCCCCCATCACGAGCACCCGCTCGCCTCGTACGTCCTGCGCGTCAACGGCGCCGACCGGCCCGTCACCGGTGCGTGGATCGGCGAATCCCTCCTGTACGTGCTGCGCGAGCGCCTCGGGCTGGCCGGCGCCAAGGACGGCTGCTCGCAGGGTGAGTGCGGGGCGTGCGCGGTGCAGGTCGACGGCCGGCTCGTCGCGTCCTGCCTGGTCCCGGCCGCGACGGCCGCCTCCAGCGAGGTGCGCACCGTCGAAGGACTCGCGACGGACGGGGAACTCTCGGACGTGCAGCAGGCGTTGTGCAGATCGGGCGCGGTGCAGTGCGGATTCTGCGTGCCCGGCATGGCCATGACCATCCATGACCTGCTGGAAGGCAACCACGCCCCCAGCGAGCTGGAGACCCGGCAGGCGCTGTGCGGCAACCTGTGCCGCTGCTCCGGCTACAAGGGCGTCATCGAAGCGGTCCGCGAGGTCGTGGCCGAACGTTCGGCCACCGCCTCGGCCACCGCCTTGTCCGCCGCCCCGTCCGCCGACGGATCCGCGGCCGGCGCCGAACCGCGCATCCCGCACCAGGCCGCACCGGGCGAGGGCGGCATCCACCACAACGGAGGCATGGCGTGAGCGGGCACGACGCGGCCACGACCACCCTGATGACGACGAGCGTCCCGACCGGCGCCGGGGACACGGAACCCGAAGTCCTGCGCGGGATCGGGGTCTCCGTCCCGTCCGCGCACGCCCGCGCCAAGACCGAGGGCACCTTCCCCTACGCCGCCGACCTGTGGGCCGAAGGCCTGCTCTGGGCCGCCGTGCTCCGCTCCCCGCACGCCCACGCCCGCATCCTCTCCATCGACACCACGGCCGCCGCGGCCATGCCGGGCGTGCGCGCCGTCGTCACCCACGCCGACGTCCCCGGCGCCACCACCCACGGCCGCCGGATCGCCGACCGGCCCGTCTTCGCCCACGACGTGGTCCGCCACCACGGCGAGCCCATCGCCGCCGTCGCCGCCGACCACCCCGACGCCGCGCGCCTCGCCGCGGCCGCCATCACGGTCGAGTACGAGCTGTTGGACGCGGTGACCGACCCCGAGCAGTCGTTCGGCGCGCCCGCCCTGCACCCCGACGGCAACCTGATCCGGCACATCCCGCTGCGCTACGGCGACCCGGAGGCGACCGGCGAGGTGGTCGTCGAGGGGCTGTACCGGATCGGCCGCCAGGACCCCGCGCCCATCGGCGCCGAGGCGGGGCTGGCCGTACCGAGGCCCGACGGGGGCGTGGAGATCTACACCGCCTCCACCGACCCGCACACCGACCGCGACCTGGCGGCCGCCTGCTTCGGCCTGGAACCGGACCGGGTACGGGTCGTCGTCACCGGCGTCCCCGGCGCGACGGCCGACCGCGAGGACCCCGCCTTCCAGCTCCCGCTCGGGCTCCTGGCCCTGCGCACGGGCTGCCCGGTGAAGCTGGCCGCCACCCGCGAGGAGTCCTTCCTCGGCCACGCCCACCGCCACCCGACGCTGCTGCGATACCGCCACCACGCGGACGCGGAGGGCCGGCTGGTCAAGGTCGAGGCCCAGATCCTGATGGACGCGGGCGCCTACGCCGACGCCTCCGCGGAGTCCCTCGCGGCGGCGGTGGCCTTCGCGTGCGGTCCGTACGTCGTGCCGCACGCCTTCGTGGAGGGGTGGGCGGTACGCACCAACAACCCGCCGTCCGGGCACGTGCGCGGCGAGGGCGCCATGCAGGTGTGTGCCGCGTACGAGGGCCAGATGGACAAGCTGGCGGCCGCACTCGGCATCGACGGCGCAGAGATCCGCATGCGCAACGTCCTGGCCACGGGCGACCTGCTGCCCACGGGCCAGACGGTGACCTGCCCGGCGCCGGTCGCCGAACTCCTGCGCGCCGTACGCGATGTGGAGCTCCCCTCCCTCCCGAAGGACGCCCCGGAGGACGAGTGGCTGCTGCCGGGCGGCCCGGAGGGCGCGGGCGAGCCCGGAGCGGTGCGGCGGGGGGTCGGGTACGGCGTCGGCATGGTGCACATGCTCGGCGCCGAGGGGACCGACGAGGTCTCCACCGCCACCGTCAAGGTCGTGGACGGCGCGGCCACCGTCATCTGCGCGGCCGTCGACACCGGCCAGGGCTTCTCGACGCTCGCCCGCCAGATCGTCCAGGAGGTCCTGGGCGTGGACGAGGTGGTCACGGCACCGGTCGACACCGACCAGCCGCCGGCCGGCCCGGCGGCGCACGGCCGCCACACGTGGGTGTCCGGGGGCGCGGTCGAGCGGGCCGCGAAGATGGTCCGCACGCAGCTCCTCCAGCCGATGGCCCACAAGCTGGGCATGTCGACGGAGCTCCTCCAGATCCAGGACGGCCGGATCACGTCGTACGACGGCGCGTTCTCCACCACGGTGGCGGAGGCGATGGCGGGCAAGGAACTCTGGGCGACGGCCCAGTGCCGCCCCCACCCCACCGAACCCCTGGACGCGGACGGCCAGGGGGACGCCTTCGTCGGCCTCGCGTTCTGCGCGATCCGCGCGGTGGTCGACGTCGACGTGGAACTCGGCTCGGTGCGCGTGGTCGAACTGGCCGTCGCGCAGGACGTGGGCCGGATCCTCAACCCCGCCCAGCTGGAGGCCCGTATCGAAGCGGGCGTCACGCAGGGCGTGGGCGCGGCGCTGACCGAAAACCTCCGCTCGGTGGCGGGGATGATCCGCCACCCCGACCTGACGGGCTACGCGCTGCCGACGTCGCTGGACGCCCCGGTGGTGCGGATCGTCAAACTGGTCGAAGAGCGGGACGTGGTGGCCCCGTTCGGCGCGAAGGCGGCGAGCGCGGTCCCGGTGGTGACGACCCCGTCGGCGATCGCCTCGGCGGTCCGCGCGGCGACGGGCCGCCCGGTGAACAGGCTCCCGATCCGGCCATCGGCGGCGGTGGCGGCGCCGAACTCTTGACAGCCTGACGGGCGTTGACCCTTGCGTTCGACCCCAGCCCTGTGCTTGGGGGTGTCGGTGCCGGTCGCTAGAGTGATCGGCACGAGGGCGCACGTACGCGTGCGAACGGGGGGCGGGAACGCGATGCGGGCGGACGCCCTCGAGCGGTCAACGGGGATGACGGGGAGTCGGGGAGGCCATCGTGGCGGAGGAGAACGGCGGGCTGGCAGGCATCGTCGGCGCGAGCAACGGCCTGGCGGACGCGATCATGCGCCAGGCGAAGGCGCTGGAAGTCGAGTACGAAACGCTGAACGGCTTCAAGAAGCTGGTCGACGCCCAGCTCAAGAAGCTCAGCGGCTCCGAGGCCGACCCGGACAAGCTCCAGGACGGCACGCTGCCGTCGGGAACGCTGGGTACGGGCTTCGCGGAGGCGGACGCACTGTTCAAGGCGTACGGGACGGTGCACACGCAGCTGACGACCCTGTCGAAGGGCCTGGCGGACCAGATCGAGGGCCTCGGGATCGCGATCCTCACGGGTGGCAAGGGGTTCGCGGACGTGGACGAGGAGACGCGGCAGCGCATGCTGGCGATCGCCCAGCGGGCGAAGGAGCACTACGTCGCCGAGCGTGATCCCTCGGCCAAGCCCGACCAGCCGCAACAGCAGCAGCCTCGGGGCGCAGACGCACCCAAGACCACTCCCACGCCCAAGCCGAGCACGTCTGGGGGCCACATCTGATGGTGACGAGCTTCGACGGTTACAGCCACGAACAGCTGATGGCGATGATCGCCTCGATCAAGCCGGAGATCGTCCGGACGCGGGCGACGCAGCTTGAGGAGGCCGCCAAGGCCATCAAGGAGATCGGCGAGGACCTGAAACACCACAAGGTGTCGGGCTGGGAGGGCGAGGCCGCGACGGCCTTCCAGACCTGGGTGAACTCGGCGGGCAACGCGACGCTGCGTCTGGCGGATTACAGCTCGGGTGCCGCGAAGTGGATGACCCTGGCCGCGCAGCACATGTACGAGGTCCAGAAGACCCCGGGCGTCGACCCGTC
Source organism: Streptomyces sp. NPDC051578 (assembly GCF_044454045.1). Taxonomy (NCBI): domain Bacteria; kingdom Bacillati; phylum Actinomycetota; class Actinomycetes; order Kitasatosporales; family Streptomycetaceae; genus Streptomyces; species Streptomyces sp. NPDC051578. Next base: position 1,008,019 of record NZ_JBITDH010000001.1, on the reverse strand, counting down.
GGCCAAGGAGAACCTGCAGGCTGCACGCCAGTTCCACAACGACCCGGACTCCGCGAAGATCGGCATGCTGGCGACCCAGAAGCTGGAGACGGACCGGCTGCATGCGGTGCAGCAGCTCAAGAAGCTGGCTGAGTCCTACGACGAGTCGACGCGGAACATGAACGCGGCGCAGGCTCCGACGTTCCCTCCGCCGCCGGCGGACTTTGTACCAGGCGGGGACTATGCCTACACCTCCTCCGATGTGGCGCGCCCCGGCACAGGGTCTAGCGATGGATCTGACTCGGGCCTCGGTACCGGGTATACGACATCGGCACCGGGCAGCAGCGGGAGCGCAAGTAAGTCCGCATACCAGCCGCACTCCGGATCGCAACTGCCCCCAACTGTGGCCCCGACAACCGGAGGCCTTCCGCCAGCTCCCGACCGCAACGTCAACGTAGACCTGAACACCGTCGGCACGCTTCCGCCTACGAGCCTTCCAGCGACGGTCAATCCGCCGACTGGCCCGGGGCCGGTCGGTCCGGGAGGCGGCCCTGCCCCTGTACAGGTCGTTCCCCCGCTTACGCTTCCCCCGACCACCAGCTCGGCCAAGCCGGTCGGCGGAGGTACATTCCCGCGTCCGACGCTGCCTCCAGGCAAGGCCAGCAGCACCCTCGGATTGCCTCCGCGCGAGACCGGTATCGTCGGCGGACGTCCGGTGACGCCTCGAGGGCCTAGCGCGGGCATTCCGCGCGGTACGGTCATCGGCGCGGAGGGTTCCCAGATGGGACGCGGAATGACGGGCGGTGGCATGGGGAGTGGTGTGAGTGGCCCCCACGGAGGCCCTGGTGCACCTGCGGGCCGTCGACTGGCCATGGAGCCGGGCGGCGTAGTCGGCGGCCGCCAGGCCGGCATCGGCGGCCCGTCGGCTACAGGTGGTCGACCGTTCACCCAAGGCGGCTCAGGCCTCGTCCGCAATGGGACGGGAGCCGGTCCAGTCGCAGGCGCCGGCAATCATGCCCCGGGTAAGCGGCGCGACGGCCGTGGAGGCGACCGCCCTGACTACCTGGCCGAGGACGAAGAAACCTGGCAGGCGGATCGCCCTGTTGTGCCGCCAGTGATCGACTGAGCAGAACGGACGTTGCACGGGATGCGCATGCGGAAGGCGACCTCAGCCGTGGTGGGTCTCCTCCTGGCCGGGGTCGCCGCGACCCCGGCTCAGGCGGAGACCGTTAGGTCCACGCAGTGGCATCTTGATGCCATGAAGGCCGACGACATCTGGTCTATCAGCACGGGCAAGGATGTCACCATTGCGGTAATCGACACCGGCGTAAAGCGCATCCCTGAACTTGAGGGTCAGGTGCTGCCAGGTAAGAATTTCGCTTCCGCAAGCTACGCGGGTGACGAGCGAACTGACCACAGCCACCACGGTACGGCCATCGCATCGGTCATCGCGGGCAATGGAAAGGGTCCCGGCGGTGCGGACAGCGCTTTTGGCTTGGCGCCCGGCGTGAAAATTCTGCCTGTGCGGATCGATTTCGGTGGTGACGGCACTGCCCCCTTCCGCTCGATGATTCAGGGCATCCGCTTTGCCGCGGATTCGGACGCCAGGGTTCTCAACATTTCCATGGGCGGCATCAATCAAAGCAACGAATTGGACAGTGCCGTCAAGTACGCCCTCGGCAAAGGCAAATTGATTTTTGCCAGCGTTGGGAACGACGGTAACGAGGACGTCATCTGGCCGGCGGCGACGCCTGGAGTGGTGGGTGTCGGGGCTGTCGACGCCAAGGGTGAGGCGATGAAGGAGTCTCAGCACAACCGTTACGTGGACATTTCGGCGCCAGGGAAAGACATCGTTTCTGGCTGCGACGGTGGAACGGGACTTTGTAAGAGCAGCGGTACAAGCGAGGCCACCGCCCTCGTCTCCGCCTCCGCGGCTCTCCTCTGGTCCGTCCACCCCGACTGGACCAACAACCAGATCCTCCGCGTCCTCCTGAACACCGCCGGGAAGCCCACCGACGGCGTGCAGCGCAACGACTACGTCGGATACGGCGTCGTACGGCCGAGGATCGCCGTGCCCACGCCCGGCGATCCCGGACCGGCCGACGTGTACCCGCTGCCGGACCTCGCGGCAGCCGCCTCCCCCACGTCGGCCCCCGCCGCCCCCGGCGGCAAGGCCGACCCCGCACCCAAACCCGAGGCGAAGAAGGGCAACAGCGACACCGGCAGTGCCCTGCCCTGGATCGCCCTCGGGCTCGGAGCCTGCCTGATCATCGGCGGCGCCGTCACCGCGGTCGTCATCCAGCGCTCGCGACGCTGAGGACCCCGCCCCGACACCCCAGGAGAGTTCGGCATGTCCTTCGACGAAGAGTGGGCGACCGCGCGCGCCACCGCCGCGGCCAACGTCTCCATGCGGCTCAACCACGTACCCACCGCGCCCGACAGCGGCGCCGGCGCCGGAGACCTGGAACTCAACCAGGACCACATCGGCGCCATCGGCACCGAAGCCTTCAAGCTGCACGAACGGCTGTCCACCGACGGCAAGCACGCCGACACCTCCACCGCCGCAGCCGCCGGCGCACTGTCCAAAGAAGGCTTCGCCAGCGGGGCGGCCCTGCTCAAGGCCGCCCACCGCTGGGAGAGCCAGGTCAAGACCCTCGTCGCCGCCTGCGCGACCATCTCCAACGGCCTGAACTACTCCCTCGCCTCGCACAGCAAGGACGAGAAGCAGCTCTACGCCGAGTTCACCAGCTCCAAGATCGACGAGTACCTCAAGTAGCCCGCTCCACACGCTGGAAGGCGACGTAGACACGTGTTGTCGTACGAGAACGTCCTGAACGCCCCCGTCGACCAGCTCGCGACCGCGATCGCCGACTGGGCCGCCCTGGTCACCAAGCTGGACGAGCTCGCCGAGGCGGCCCGCAACGGCATGAAGGCCAAAGCCGGCAAAGCCGAGTGGCACGGTGTCACAGCGAGCGTGGGCCGGTCCTTCATCGACAAGACGGCCAAGGAGTTCGAGGACGCCGCGAAGGAGGCCAAGGGCATCCACCAGGCCCTCACCGAAGGCCACGCCACCTTCAAGTCCTCCCGCGAACAACTGAAGAAGATCGCCGAGGAGGAGGCCCCCGCCGCCGGCTTCCGGGTGGACGGCAAAGGGAAGGTGACACCGGCACCCCTTTCCGAAGCCGAGCGCGGCGCGGCGCTGCACGACCCCGACTACCGGCAGTCCGTCCGTGAGAACCAGCCACTGTGGCAGGCGAAGGTCGACGCGATCATCGACACCTGCGACGACGTCGACCAGTCGCTGTCCCGCCTGCTCAACGCGAACATCGCCGAGGACCACAACTTCAGCGGCCCCACATACGCCGGCCTCACCGCCGAACAGGCCGGCCACGCCGCCGACCTGGCGCACAAGGGCCGCAACCTCTCCCACACCGAGCTGGCGGAACTCAACGAACTGCTGGCCGACAACTCCGCCAAACCCGCGTTCTCGACCGCGTTCTACAGTGCGCTCGGTCCGAAGGGTTCGCTCGAGTTCTTCGGCCAGATGTCCACCGACACGTACGACTACGCGAAGCTGGACGCGCAACGCCTCAAGGACGTCCAGGAGCTGCAGCGGAACCTGGGCCTGAACCTCGCGACAGCCACGCAGTCCAAGTCGGAACCACACCTCCCCGACAGCTATGCGCTGGAGCTGCGCAAGCTCGGTACCGAGCGGATCCCGCTGGCGAGGTACGACCAGAACCCGCCGTTCGGCTACCAGCTGCTCGGCGGCATCATGCGGTACGGGAACTACGACCCCAAGTTCCTGCTGCCGATCGCCGAGCACGCGACCCAGATCCACGCCAAGGAACCCGACTTCTTCAACCAGTCGCGGCAGCTCAACGGCTACGGCAAGAACATGCTCAACCCCTCCGGCGTCAACGGCGCCGGCTACGACCCGGTGACCAGCTTCCTGGAGGCGCTGGGGCACAGCCCCGACGCCGCGTCCCGGTTCTTCGACCCGGAGGGCGAACCGCACGCCTACAACCGGGACGGCACGGAGAAGCCCGGTCACCCGGACCTGGGTACGGGCGCTGACAAGAAGCCGATCAAGAGCTACCTCGACTTCTTCGGCAACGCGAAGTACACCCCCACCATCGACATGGAGGGCTTCAACCCGGATGACCTCCCCAAGGTCCAGAAGTACATGCCGGACGCCTTGGGCCACGCCCTGGAAGCCGCCACCCTCGGCCACGCCTGGGACGACCCTCATCCGGCCCTCCACCGCAGCGAGGCGGGCGCGCGCATCATGCACGATGCAGTGGTCAAGTACGGCGGAGACGCGGAACTGCTCAAGAAGCAGGAGACACTCGCCGACAGTCTCGGGCGTATGGGTGCGGGGTACATCGACGATCTCAACCACGGGTTGCGCGGCAAATCACCGGATAGCGTGTTCGATTCGAGCGGGAAGGGGCATGTGGCGTTTGAGCCGGAAGATGCCCGGAAGTTCCTGAGCAGCCTCGGTCAGTACCCGGACTCCTACCTCACGATGTCCCGTGCCGAGGCGGTCTTCTCGGCCTCGATGCTGGAAGCCCAGGTGGGGCCGGACGGCACGCTCAACCAGAGCAGTCTTGAGGAAATCGCCCGGACAGGAGGCGAGTTCCAGGGGGCCCTGGACGAGTCCCGCGCGAAGCAGATCCAGCAAGACGCCGACAAGTGGAACGATGGCTACGAGAGGGCCTTGGAGAAGCGGTCCGGCTGGGTGGAGTTCGCGGCGACCGGGGCGATCGCTGCCGGCGTCGCCTTCCTCCCGGCTACAGCGGCCGCAGCGGGCGCGGCGGCTGTTCTGGTGCCACTTGGGGTCGACCTCGGCACCGGTGCGCTGGAGCAGGTGGCCGGAGACCTCGTTGGTGACTGGTCCCACGACGAGGCCGAGCGGCAGAAGGACCTCCACGACGGCAAGGCACACGACGCCAAGGCGAGCGTGTACAGCCAGGGCGAGGCCTCGGCATCCGGGCCGGTGGAGCACTTTCTCGAACGGCACCCGGTGGGTCCGTCAGACCCGTTGGACGAACGGCTCCGCCAGGCCCTTCTGACCGGATACAACAGTGGGTGGGCGAACGAACAGCACATGGGCAATGAGCCGGTGAAGCCGAAGAAGGCGGGCGAATGACCGGGGCCGGCTCGAAGATCCGCATACTTTCGGGCCTGCTTGTCATAGGGGTGCTCGTTTCCGCGTGTAGTGGTGGTGGGGAGCCGGACCCCGGACCAAGTGAAGTATTCGCCGCTGAGGTCTGTTCCGAGGGGCTGCTCAGTCCGGATGCCGTGCGTGCTTTGGAACTGCTGACCGGAGGGGCCACACCGTTCAAGCCTCCCAAGAACGTCGGGGACGTGGCGTGGGTGGCAGGCGTTCTGGAGCGGGGTTACGCAAAAATAGGCGCGTCGCTCGGGGGCACAGTGTGCAGGGCTACTCCGGATGAACGCATGAACTACCACGACCTTTCCGTGTCGTTCGAGATCGAGCACGAGTCAACGCGGACGGGCGAGCACACGGAGAGCGGCAAGGGCTACTACTGGGAGTACGACCTGGGCCGCAACGCCCTGGTCCTCCCTGACAACGGAAGGCTTTACTTCGACTGTGCGAGTGACCGGCTCGCGGGACCGGACAAAGCCGTGCCGATCAAAGCGAGTGTCAGCCTCCGAGAGGCGCCCACCAACGTCGACCCCCGCGCGCTGCGCGAAGCCAACCTCACCATCCTCCACTCCGCCGCCCGGGCGCTGGCCAAGGAGATGGGCTGCAAGAACAACGGGAACCTGCCCGAGCAGCTGGTGATCAAGGAGAAGGCCGCGCCCACGCGGTAGGGCCCGCGCACGGCAACGGCCGCCCGGGGGAGTCCCCGGGCGGCCGTTCGCGAAGCCGTGACCGGAATCGAACCGGCGTAACTCGCTTTGCAGGCGAGTCCCTCAACCACTCGGGCACACGGCTGGGTGGTGGTGATGGGACGACCGTACGAGGGGTGGGGGAGGCGGGGAAGGGGGCAGGCGGGGGTGCAATGGGACTGTCATGCCGCGTTCACAAGGGGCCGGGGGCGTAGGTCCGGGGGAGGAGGGGTGGGTCGGTCCAAAAGACAGGGGCGAGAGCCGGGGACGCGCCTTACTCTGGGGCGATGAGCGTCCTGAAACCCCGCGTGCCGCAACAGGCAGGTGCCGCCGTTCCGCCGCAGCCCGAGGGCGGGGTGCTGGCGCCGCCCTACCGGGCGCTGAGCATCGGGATGGTCTCCGTCATCTTCCTGATCGCCTTCGAGGCCACCGCCGTGGGCACGGCGATGCCCGTCGCCGCCCGCGAGCTGGACGGGGTCGGGCTCTACGCCTTCGCCTTCTCCGCCTACTTCACGACCAGCCTCTTCGGCATGGTGCTGGCCGGTCAGTGGGCCGACCTGCAAGGCCCGCTGCGGCCGCTCGCCGTCGGAATCGGGGCCTTCGCCGCCGGGCTGGTGGTGTCGGGGACCGCCGGTGTGATGGGGGTGTTCCTGGTCGGGCGGGCGGTGCAGGGGTTCGGGGGCGGGCTGGTGATCGTCGCCCTGTACGTGGTCGTCAGCCGGGCCTACGAGGAGCGGCTGCGGCCGGCCATCATGGCCGCCTTCGCCGCGAGCTGGGTCGTGCCGTCGATCGTGGGCCCGCTGGCCGCCGGGACGGTGACCGAGCGGCTCGGGTGGCGCTGGGTGTTCCTGGCGATTCCCGCGCTGGTCGTCGTACCGCTGGTCGTGGCCCTGCCGGCGATCCGGCGGACCGCGGGCGGCCCGGTGCGGACGGCGGACGGTCCCGAGCCGTTCGACCGCCGCCGGATCCGGCTCGCGCTCGGGATCTCGACGGGTGCGGGGCTGCTCCAGTACGCGGCCCAGGACCTGCGGTGGCTGTCGCTGCTTCCGGGCGCGGCGGGCGCGGCCCTGCTGGTGCCGGCGGTGCTGGGGCTGCTGCCGCGCGGGACGTACCGGGCGCGGCGCGGGCTGCCTGCGGTGGTGCTGCTGCGCGGGGTGGCGGCGGGGGCGTTCATCGCGGCGGAGAGCTTCGTACCGCTGATGCTGGTCACCCAGCGGGGGTTGAGCCCGACCATGGCCGGGTTCTCGCTCGCGCTCGGCGGGCTGACGTGGGCGGTCGGGTCGTGGGTGCAGTCCAAGGGGCGGGTGGAGCCGTACCGGGAGCGGCTGATGGCGGCCGGGATGGTGATGGTGGCGGTGGCCATCGCGACGGCGCCGGCCGTGCTGGTGCCGTGGGTCCCGGTGTGGACGCCGGCGCTGGCCTGGGGCCTGGGGTGCTTCGGGATGGGTCTGGTCATCGGGCCGACGGGCGTGCTGCTGATGAAGCTGTCCCCGCCGGAGGAGGCCGGTGCCAACTCCGCCGCGCTGCAGATCTCCGACGGGCTGGCGAACGTGGTGCTGCTCGCGGCGGGCGGGGCGGCGTTCGCCGCGCTGGGCGGGGGATCGGTGGGAGCGGCGCACGGCCTCGCGGGCGGGGCGACCGTCTCGCACCCCGCCGCCTTCGTCGCCGTCTTCCTGCCGATGGCCGTCGTGGCGCTGGTCGGGGCGTGGGTCGCCACCCGGCTGGACCCGGTGCCGGAAAGCGCATGACACCGCCGGGTCCGCCCGCTGCCGTCGCCGCCGGGTCCGCCCGCTGCCGTCGCCGCCGGGTCCGCCCGCTGCCGTCGCCGTCGCGACGCCCGCCGCCGTCGCCGCCGCGGCCGGGGGCTTCGTGCGTGGCGTGCGCTTCGTGCGCGGCCTGCGCCGCGGAGTTCTCGACGTTCCCGGGACGGCGGGCGGGTCGGCCCGGTCCGCCGGCTGACACGCCGGTGTGACGCTCGCCGCACCCGGCGAGGTCGCGGGCCTGTCCCTCTCCGAGGGGCGGGCCCGCACCGGTAGGGTGGCCCGGTTGTCCTACGTACGACTGCCGAGAGCGACGAACCGGAGACCGTGACTACTACCGCCTCCCACCACCTCTCACCCGCCTTCCCCGGCCGTGCGCCGTGGGGTACCGCCAGCAAGCTGCGTGCCTGGCAGGAGAGTGCGCTGGGCCGATACCTGGAGACCCAGCCGCGCGACTTCCTCGCCGTCGCGACCCCCGGCGCGGGCAAGACCACCTTCGCGCTGACGCTGGCCTCCTGGCTGCTGCACCACCACGTCGTCCAGCAGGTGACCGTCGTCGCGCCGACCGAGCACCTCAAGAAGCAGTGGGCCGAGGCCGCCGCCCGGATAGGCATCCGGCTCGACCCGGAGTACTCCGCTGGGCCGCTGAGCAAGGACTACCACGGCGTCGCCGTCACGTACGCCGGCGTCGGCGTACGCCCGATGCTGCACCGCAACCGGTGCGAGCAGCGCAAGACCCTCGTGATCCTCGACGAGATCCACCACGCGGGCGACTCCAAGTCCTGGGGCGAGGCCTGCCTGGAGGCGTTCGACCCGGCCACCCGCCGGCTCGCGCTGACCGGTACGCCCTTCCGGTCCGACACCAACCCGATCCCGTTCGTCTCGTACGAGGAGGGCAACGACGGCATCCGCCGGTCCTCCGCCGACTACACCTACGGGTACGGGAACGCGCTCGGCGACGGCGTGGTGCGGCCCGTCATCTTCCTCTCCTACAGCGGCAACATGCGCTGGCGCACCAAGGCGGGCGACGAGATCGCCGCGCGTCTGGGCGAGCCGATGACCAAGGACGCCGTCTCCCAGGCCTGGCGCACCGCGCTGGACCCGCGCGGCGACTGGATGCCGAACGTGCTGCGCGCCGCCGACCAGCGGCTGACGGAGGTCAGGAAGGGCATCCCGGACGCGGGCGGCCTCGTGATCGCCTCCGACCAGGACTCGGCGCGCGCGTACGCCAAGCTGCTCCGGGAGATCACCGGCACCAAGCCGACCGTCGTACTGTCCGACGACACGGGCGCGTCGAAGCGGATCGACGATTTCAGCGCGGGCGACGACCGCTGGATGGTCGCGGTCCGGATGGTGTCGGAAGGCGTCGACGTACCGCGCCTCGCGGTCGGGGTGTACGCCACCACCATTTCGACGCCGCTGTTCTTCGCGCAGGCCGTCGGGCGTTTCGTGCGTTCGCGCAGGCGCGGCGAGACCGCTTCCGTGTTCCTTCCGACGATTCCGTACCTGCTCGGATTCGCCAATGAGATGGAAGTCGAGCGGGACCACGTTCTCGACAAACCGAAGAAACAGGGCGAGGAAGACCCTTATGCCGAGTCCGAGAAGGAAATGGACGAGGCGAACAAACTGGAAGACGAGGACACCGGCGAGGACGAGCAGATGTCCTTCGAGGCGCTGGAGTCCGACGCCGTCTTCGACCGGGTGCTGTACGACGGCGCCGAATTCGGCATGCAGGCCCACCCCGGCAGCGAGGAGGAGCAGGACTACCTCGGCATCCCCGGACTGCTGGAGCCCGACCAGGTGCAGATGCTGCTCCAGAAGCGGCAGTCGCGGCAGATCGCGCACAGCCGCCGCAAGCCGGACGCGGACGCGGACCTGCTGGAGCTGCCCGCCGACCGGCGGCCGGTGGTTTCGCACAAGGAACTGCTGGAACTGCGCAAGTCGCTCAACACGATGGTCGGTGCGTACGTCCATCAGAGCGGCAAACCACACGGGGTGATCCACACGGAGTTGCGCCGGGTGTGCGGCGGCCCGCCGAGCGCGGAGGCGACGGCCGGTCAGCTGCGCGAGCGGATCAAGAAGGTCCAGGAGTGGGCCACCCGGATGCGGTGAGGCAATAAAGCACATTGGCGTGCAGGGACATCACGAATTGACACACGCGTCAGAAAAAATCGGAACAAACCGGCGGTAGGCGCCCGGATTCTGGACGAGGCCTTCCGCTGAGCGGACCTGCTCGCTACTGTCCCCGAAACGAACGCCCCGTGGCAGCGCCGCCGCGGGAGCGCAGCCGGAGCCATGCCATGGCCGCAACCGGCGGCCTCTCCGTGCGTCGCCGAGGGACCGGCAGCGCTCCACCCCGCGAGAGTCACCGCCGCCCAGTGAAAGAGGGAGAGGCGTCGTGACTGCGGAAACCTCCCAGACCCTCGACCGAGGGCTCAGAGTTCTCAAGCTGCTCGCGGACACCGATCACGGTCTGACCGTCACCGAGCTGTCCAACCGCCTCGGTGTCAACCGCACCGTCGTCTACCGTCTGCTCGCCACGCTCGAACAGCACGCCCTGGTCCGCCGTGACCTCGGCGGCCGGGCCCGCGTCGGGCTCGGCGTGCTCCGGCTGGGGCGCCAGGTCCACCCGCTGGTCCGCGAGGCGGCCCTGCCCGCGCTGCGCTCCCTCGCCGAGGACATCGGGGCGACCGCGCACCTGACCCTCGTCGACGGCACCGAGGCGCTCGCGGTGGCCGTCGTGGAGCCGACCTGGACCGACTACCACGTGGCCTACCGGGCCGGCTTCCGCCACCCACTGGACCGCGGGGCCGCCGGCCGCGCCATCCTGGCCGCCCGTCAGGGCTCGCTCACCGAGCCCGGGTACACCCTGACCCACGGGGAACTCGAAGCGGGCGCCAGCGGTGCCGCCGCGCCCCTCGTCGGGATCACCGGGCTGGAGGGCAGCGTCGGCGTCGTGATGCTGGCCGACGCCGTGCCCGAGCGGGTCGGCCCGCGCGTGGTCGACGCGGCCCGGGAGGTCGCCGACGCCCTGCGCTGAGGGCGGCCCGGCCCCCCGCGTCCCGGTCCGCCGGGGCGCGGCCCCGGCATGCGCCGGGGCAGGCGCTCCGTGCCGTTCGCACCGGCCCGATAGATTGACCGGGTGCTCTCTCGCCTCACACGTCTGCCGCGTCCCGCCGCCCTGGCCGTCTGCGCCCTGCCCGTGCTCGGGCTGTTCGCCGTGGCGGCCTTCGCGCCGCTGCCCTTCGTGATCGCCCAGCCGGGGCTCACCGCCGACGTGCTCGGCGCCCGCGACGGCAAGCCCGTCATCGCCCTCACCGGCGCCCCCACCCGCGAGACCAAGGGCCAGCTGAGGATGACCACCATCCAGGCCACCGGCCCGTCCTCGACGGTGCGGCTGCCCGAACTGGTCGCCCGGTGGTTCGACAGCACCCGGGCCGTCATGCCCCGGGAGTCCGTCTACCCCTCGGGCGGAAGCGACAAGGAGATCGAGGCGCACAACCTGGAGGAAATGGCCAAGTCCCAGTCGACCGCCTCCCAGGCCGCCCTCGGATTCCTGCACAAGGACCCCGGGACGGTGAAGGCCGAACTCAACCTCGCCGACGTGGGCGGTCCCAGCGCCGGACTGCTGTTCTCCCTCGGCATCGTCGACAAGCTCGACGGCGACGGCAGCGGCGGCGACCTGACCGGAGGCCGTGTCATCGCGGGTACGGGAACCATCACCGCCGGGGGCGAGGTCGGCGCGGTCGGCGGCGTCGCGCTCAAGACGCAGGCCGCCAAACGGGACGGGGCGAGCGTGTTCCTCGTCCCGAAGGCCGAGTGCTCCGACGCCCGCTCCGAACTGCCCGAGGGGCTCCGGCTGGTCCCCGTCACTTCGCTGACGGGTGCGGTGGACGCCCTTCGCGCGCTGAACCGGGGGGAGCAGGTTCCGTCCTGCTGACCGGCCCGGTCTGACCGGCCGGTGACGGCGGACCGGCAGGCGACAGCGGACCGGCGGCCGACGGCGGACCGGCCGGTGACGGCCGGCCGGCCTGCGCCGGCGGGTGGTCCATGCCGCGCCAGGCGGGGAAGACCAGGGGGCTCAGCGTCGCCAGCAGGTAGACGCCGCCGAAGGCGAGGAGCGCCGTGGTGGCGCCGAACCCGCCGACCAGCAGGCCCGCCGCGAGACCGCCCAGCGGCATCGTCAGCTCGCAGCCGGCCGTGGTCACCCCCGCGACCCGGCTGCGCAGTCCGTCCGGCACGTGCTCGTAGACCACCGTGGACAGGATCGGGTTGAGCATGCCCGCCCCGAGCCCGGACAGGACCATCGTCACCGCGAGCGGCAGCGGGGTGCCGGTGAGGGCGGCCACCGCGAACCGGGGCGCCCCGCACAGCAGGAACGCCACCGCGAACACCGCCCTGCGGCTCAGCCGCTCGCCCCACGCCCCGTACAGCAGGGCGCCGAGCAGCGCGGAGCCGCCGAAGAGGGACACCATCAGGCCGAGCGCGGTGGGGCCGCCGAGGGCCTCGCGGCCGTGCACGGGCAGCAGCACCGAAGACCAGCCCTGGTCCAGGCCGTTGGTCATCATGACCATCCCGGTGATGCCCAGCAGCAGCCGCGACCGGGTCAGGAAGGCCCAGCCTTCGGCGAGTTCGGCACGGTAGCCGGAGAAGGAGATCTTCCCGGCGGCGCGGTGCGGTTCGGCCGCCGGGACTCCGCGCAGGAAAGCGGTGACCAGCAGCGCCGACGCGCCGAAGGTGGCGGCGTCCACCAGCAGGATGGACTCGGTCCCGAACGCGGCGATCAGCAATCCGGCCAGCGCGGCCCCGATCATGCGGGCCCCGCGGGAGACGCCGTCGTAGAGGCTGGCCGCGCGGGCGAGGGTGGTCCCGGCGTGCTCGGCGAGGTCCGGGAGCAGGACGCCGCGGGCGGTCAGGCCCGGCGTGTGCACGAGGCCGCCGAGGGCCATCAGGGCGCACAGCATCCAGAACTCCAGCACCCCCGCGTAGTGCAGCAGCGGGATCGCGGCCACGGACAGGGCGCAGACCAGGTCGGAGACGGCGGAGACGCGCCGGCGCCCGATGCGGTCGATGACGGGGCCGCCGACGAGGGCCGCCACGACGACGGGCAGGGTGGCGCAGAAGGCGACGACACCGGCCCGGCCGGCGCTGCCCGTGGTCTGGAGCACGAACCACGGAACGCCGATGAGGGTGAGGGAACTTCCGGCTATGGAGATCGTGTTGGCGGCCAGCACCGCCGCGAAGGGGCGCCTGCTCATGCCGTGCGCCGGGTGCGGTCGTCTTCGCGGGGGAAGGTGTGCGTGTGGACGCGGACGGGCTGCCGGCCTTCCGCGGGCGGCAGGTCGCGGTAGCTGTTCACCAGGTCGTGCATCTTGTGGATCAGCTCCAGGGTCTCTTCGGCCGTCAGGTGCAGCGTGAAGTCGCTGAGGTCGGAGCCGCGCCGCCATTCGACGGACCACGCCTGGGCGCTGCCGAGCCAGGAGTTCACCTCCTGCGCGTGGATCGTCGCGATCTCGTGCAGGAAGAGGTCCGCCGCGCCGCGGGTCGACGGGTCGTCGTCGTAGAGCAGGGACTCGTCGAACCGCGTCCCGTCGTGCGAGGCCTTCCACCACCGCTCACGGCCCTTGCCGTGCTCGGGTGCGTCCTCGACGAAGCCGTAGGCGGCGAGTTGGCGCAGGTGGTAGCTGGTGGAGCCGCTGGACTCGCCCAGCCGCTCGGCCAGTTGGGAGGCGGTGGCGGGCCCTTCGTGGCGCAGCGCGGCCAGCATGCGCATGCGCAGCGGGTGGGCGAGCCCGCGCAACGAGCGGGCGTCGAGGGTGCGGAGCTGGGGCTGTGGGACTTCCGGTGTCTCGGGCACGACTCAACGGTAGAGTTGCAAAGACTTCTCTGCAAGGGTTTCTTTGCAACTGGTTCGCGCCCAACTCCCTTGGCAGGTAAGGCTCATCGGCCGTCGGCCGGTCAGTCGTCCGGCCGGTCAGTCGTCCGGCCGGTCAGTCGTCCGGCTCGTCAGTCGTCCGCAGCCGCCTGCTCCACCAGGGGGATGATGCGCAAGGGGACGGGGTTCTCCATGACGATCGCCGTCGACGCCCGCACGATCCCCTCGAAGCCGACCACCCGGTCGATCACCCGTTGCAGATCGGCGTTGGAGCGGGCGACCAGCCGGCAGAGCATGTCCCCCTGGCCGGTCGTCGTGTGCAGCTCCAGCACCTCCGGCACCCCGTCCAGGTGGGCCCGTACGTCGGCGCCCTGCCCCTGCTTGATCTCCAGCGTGGCGAACGCGGTCACCGGGTACCCCAGCGCCGCCGGGTCGACCTGGGGGCCGAAGCCGCGGATCACCCCGTTCGACTGGAGCCGGTCCAGGCGCGCCTGGGCCGTGCCGCGCGCCACGCCGAGCCGCCGGGACGCCTCCAGGACCCCGATCCGGGGTTCGCGCGCCAGCAGCACGATCAGACGCCCGTCCAGTTCGTCGATTCCCATGGCTGCCTCCGGACGGCTCGGCTGGTGGTCATCCTGCACAGATCTCTCAGTCATCCTCTGCCCGCGCTGGTCAATCTGTACAGCAGAAACGGAAACTATTGCGCAGCTTGTGGATCGGCGGGACTCTGCGCTCATGACTGAGTCTTTGGCGAACCTCGAAACCACCCCGGCCACCGCGCGTGAGGCGGACCCCTTCCCGGTGAAGGGCATGGACGCCGTCGTCTTCGCCGTGGGCAACGCCAAGCAGGCCGCGCACTACTACTCCACCGCGTTCGGCATGAAGCTCGTCGCCTACTCCGGACCGGAGAACGGCGTCCGCGAGACGGCCAGCTACGTCCTGACCAACGGCTCCGCCCGCTTCGTCCTGACCTCCGTCATCAAGGCGGCCACGGACCACGGCCGGTTCCTCGCCGAGCACGTCGCCGAGCACGGCGACGGCGTGATCGACCTCGCCATCGAGGTCCCCGACGCCCGGGCGGCGTACGCGTACGCCGTCGAGCACGGCGCGCGCGGGCTGGACGAGCCGTACGAGGTCAAGGACGAGCACGGCACGGTCGTGCTCGCCGCGATCGCGACGTACGGGCAGACCCGCCACACGCTGGTGGAGCGCAAGGACTACTCCGGCCCCTACCTGCCGGGCTTCGTCGCCGTCGACCCGATGGTCGAGCCGCCGGCCAAGCGGACCTTCCAGGCGATCGACCACTGCGTGGGCAACGTCGAGCTGGGCCGGATGAACGAGTGGGTGGCGTTCTACAACAAGGTCATGGGCTTCACGAACATGAAGGAGTTCGTGGGCGACGACATCGCCACCGAGTACTCGGCGCTGATGTCGAAGGTGGTCGCGGACGGCACCCTCAAGGTGAAGTTCCCGATCAACGAGCCGGCGATCGCGAAGAAGAAGTCGCAGATCGACGAGTACCTGGAGTTCTACGGCGGTGCGGGCGTCCAGCACATCGCGCTGGCGTCGAACGACATCGTGGCGACGGTGCGGTCCATGCGGGCGGCGGGCGTGCAGTTCCTGGACACCCCGGACTCGTACTACGACACGCTGGGCGAGTGGGCCGGCGAGACGCGGGTGCCGGTGGAGACGCTGCGCGAGCTCAAGATCCTCGTCGACCGCGACGAGGACGGGTACCTGCTGCAGATCTTCACGAAGCCGGTGCAGGACCGGCCGACGGTGTTCTTCGAGATCATCGAGCGGCACGGGTCGATGGGCTTCGGCAAGGGCAACTTCAAGGCGCTGTTCGAGGCGATCGAGCGGGAGCAGGAGAAGCGGGGCAACCTGTAGGTTGCGGTTGCGCCGAGCTGTGGCCCCGGCCCCGCCGGTCCCCTCACGGGGGCGGCGGGGCCGGGGCATGCGGTCGGCCCGTGCGGGGCCGCCGTGCGCAGTGGCCCCGGCTGCGCCGGGCTGCGCGGGGCTCCGCCCCGCACCCCGCGCCTCAATCGCTGGCGGGGCTGGATCTGCCCGGCCTCGCGCCTCAATCGCCGGCGGGGCTGGATCTGCCCGGCCTCGCGCCTCAATCGCCGGCGGGGCCGGATCTGCCCGGCCCGCGCCTCGAACGGGGCTCCCGGCCCGTGTCTCAGGCCGTTGACGATGGTTTCGGGGACGGCTGGGCGGGTTTGGGCTTC
Organism: Streptomyces sp. NPDC051578; assembly: GCF_044454045.1. Taxonomy (NCBI): domain Bacteria; kingdom Bacillati; phylum Actinomycetota; class Actinomycetes; order Kitasatosporales; family Streptomycetaceae; genus Streptomyces; species Streptomyces sp. NPDC051578. The sequence goes on along the minus strand of NZ_JBITDH010000001.1, from coordinate 992,315 downwards.
GGGGCGGCCTTCGGGAGGTCCGGGGCGACCCAGGGGGTGGTCGGCTGCATGTTCTCCGGGCCGCCCGGCGGGGGCTGGGCCAGGGCGGCCAGAGCCTCCTTCGCCAAGGGCCCCCGCACCGGCGAGAAGCCCGGGTTCGTCCGCAGGGCCTCCTGCAAGTGCCGCCGGGCCCCCGCCTCGTCGCCCAGGGCGCGCTCGATCATCGCCCGGTGGAAAGAGAACTCCGCGCTGCGCAGCCCCGGTTCCGTCGCCTTCTTCGCGTACTCCAGCGCCATCGCGTCGTCGCCCGTCCTGTGCAGCGCCCACCCCAGCGCGTCGGCGACCTCCATGCTCTTGTGCCGCCCCCACTCCTGCGTGAGCCGCCGCACCGCCGCCTCCGGATCGCGGTGGTCGGCCTCGAACAGCCCGAGCACCACGTTCTCGTTCACCGGCTGCGTGCCCTCCAGCCCCGCCAGCGCCCCCAGCGCCTCGTACTGTGCCCGCGCCTCGTCCGGCCGCCCCAGGGACTCCAGCAGCTCGCCCAGCTCCAGCTGCAGCCGCGGTACCGCCGCCCGCCCCAGCGCCATCCGGTAGTCGCGGACCGCCTCCCCGCCCCGCCCCAGCGAGGCCAGCGCCCGCGCCCGGCCGCCCAGCGCCTCCGCCTGCGCCGGGTCCGTCCGCAGCGCCGCCTCGTACTGGCCCAGCGCCTCCTCCGCGTCGCCCCGCTCCCAGGACAGCTCCCCGAGCCGGAACAGCGCGTACGCCTTCTCCGCCGGGGCCTTCGCCGCCCCGGCCGCGTGCTCCATCGCCATCACCGCGTCCTCGCGCCAGCCGCGGTCCCGGTACACCTGCGAGGCCTTGACGTACGCCGCCAGCCCCGAGTGCAGTTCGTCCAGCTGCTCCAGCGCCTTCTGCGCGGCCTTGTAGTCGCCGAGCCCGGAGTACGCGTCCACGAGCACCGGGTACGCCGTCCAGCGCCGCGGCGCCTGCGCCCGTACGAGTTCGCCCCACTTCTTCGCGGTCCCGAAGTCGCGCCGGGCGTTGGCCAGCGCGCCCATGCCCGTCATCGCGTCGAGGTTGCCCTTCTCCGCGGGCCGCAGCTCCAGCGACCGTTTCAGCGCCCCCTCGGCCTTCGGGAACCAGTCCGGGGCGGCCGTGCGCCGTGCCTGCTCCAGGTACGCCGATCCGAGCACCGCCCACGACGCGTCGTCGCGGGGGTGCCCCGCGAGCCACTTCTCCCGGTCCGTGACCAGCGCCGTCAGGTCCACCGCCGCCGCCGGGGCGCCCAGGCCCATCGCCGCCGCCGCCCGTTCGCCGGGCCCCGGCGGCCGCGCGTCGTCCCCCGTCCTCGCCGGCCTGATCACCAGGGCCCCGACGATCAGGACCACCGCGACCGCGGCCGCCACGAGCGTCTTGCGGCCGGTGAACGTCACGGCCGGCTCGGCCTGCTCCGATGCGTAGTCGATACGGTCCATGCGTTCACTGTGCGTCAATATGAAGAGTACGCCGGGGTGTCCGAAGAAGGTCGCGTCCGTGTTCACACCTATGGCCCCAGCTGCCACGCTGACCCCATGGATGATGACCTCTCCACCCCACCGCGCGCGGACCTCCTCACAGCGCTCCACGAGGCGCTCCTCGAAGGACTACCGGCCGAAGCGGTCCTGGCCGACGCTCAGGTGACCGCCTCCTACGCCACCGACATGGCGAGCTTCTGCGCCGCCGGCACACCGGCCGCCGTCGTCCTGCCCCGGACCGTCGAGCAGGTGCAGCACGTCATGCGCACCGCGACCGCACTGCGCGTACCCGTCGTCCCCCAAGGCGCCCGGACGGGCCTGTCCGGGGGCGCCAACGCCTCCGAGGGCTGCATCGTGCTCTCCCTGGTGAAAATGGACCGGATCCTGGAGGTCAGCGCCGTCGACCGGATCGCCGTCGTCGAGCCCGGCGTGGTCAACGCCGTCCTCTCCCGCGCCGTCGCCGAACAGGGCTTGTACTACCCGCCCGACCCCTCCAGCTGGGAACAGTGCACCATCGGCGGCAACATCGGCACCGCGTCCGGCGGCCTGTGCTGCGTCAAGTACGGGGTCACCGCCGAGTACGTCCTCGGCCTCGACGTGGTCCTCGCCGACGGGCGGCTGCTGCGCACCGGCCGGCGCACCGCCAAGGGCGTCGCCGGGTACGACGTCACCCGCCTGTTCGTCGGCTCCGAGGGCAGCCTGGGCGTCGTCGTCCAGGCGGTACTCGCGCTGCGCCCCGCGCCGCCCCGGCAGCTCGCGCTCGCCGCCGAGTTCCCCTCGGCCGCGGCGGCCTGCGAGGCCGTGTGCGCCGTCATGGAGGCCGGTCTGACGCCCTCGCTGCTGGAACTGATGGACCGTACGACCGTCAGGGCGGTCAACGCCCTCGGCAAGATGGGCCTGCCCGAGACCACCGAGGCGCTGCTGCTCGCCGCCTTCGACACCCCGCACGCGCCTGACGACCTCGCCGCCGTCGGTGCACTGTGCACGGCCGCGGGCGCCACCGCCGTCGTACCGGCCGAGGACGAGGCGGAGTCGGAGCTGCTGCTCCAGGCCCGGCGGATGTCGCTGACCGCGCTGGAGGCCCTGCGGCCCGCGACGATGATCGACGACGTGTGCGTCCCGCGCTCGCGGCTCGCCGAGATGCTCGACGGGACCGCCGCGATCGCCCGTACGCACGACCTGCTCATCGGGGTGTGCGCCCACGCGGGCGACGGCAACACCCACCCGGTGGTCTGCTTCGACCCCGCCGACGAGGACGAGACGCGCCGGGCCCGCGAGTCTTTCGACGCCATCATGGCCCTCGGGCTGTCGCTGGGCGGCACCATCACCGGCGAACACGGGGTCGGGGTCCTCAAGAAGGAGTGGCTCGCCCGCGAGCTGGGGCCGGTGGGGCTGGAGGTGCAGCGCAACCTGAAGCGCGCCTTCGACCCGCTGGGGCTGCTGAACCCCGGCAAGCTGTTCTGACGGGACGCCCGGCGCCGGGGGCCGTTCACGCGCGGGCCCTCAACGGTCCCCGTCCGGCGACTCGTCCGAAGGCCAGGGGTCCCGCAGCCACAGGTCGTCCGCCGGGGTCGGGGTGAGCAGCTCCGCCAGCGCCGCGTCCAGGCCGAGCCGCTCGGCCTCCGTCCCCGGCGGGACCACGCGCAGGGTCCGCTCCAGCCAGGCCGACACGGCGGTGGCGGGCGCCTCCAGCAGGGCGTCGCCGTCGGGCGAGCTGAGCGCCATGCACAGCACCGACCGGTCGTCGGACTTCGTGGGCCAGATCCGGACGTCTCCGTGGCCGCACGGGCGGAACACCCCCTCGACCAGCAGCTCGCGTGCGAAGGTCCAGTTCACCGGGGCGCTGGAGCCGGTGTGGAAGGTGATGTGCACGGCGTACGGGTCGTCGGTCAGGTAGAGCAGCCTGGCGGGGACGGGGATGCTGCGCTCGGGGGACATGACCAGCTTGAGTTCCAGCTCGCGCTCGACGACGGGGTGGTGCATGACGGCCTCACTTCTCTGCGGATCTCGCGTGCGGTGCGCGGGGCCGGTCGTGGCCCCGCGTTCGGAGAGAGCCCCGGTGTGCCGGGGTATGACGCGACTTCGCGCGGTGCGGCGGAGATTGGCCTGAATCTGTCGGATGACCGAAAAGGGGCGGCTGGGGAAAGGATTCGCTCGAAGGCTTGGATTCTCCCGTTACCGGACCGGCCGGAGGGAGGTTCTTCGCTATGGTCCTGCCCTTCACAAGCCTCAAGCCACGATCGGAGTTGGGGACATTGACGGCCTCCCCTGGTGACGGCGAGCACGCGGCCCGCGAGGGCTACTACCCCGATCCCTCCATCCCCGGGTACGTCCGGTACTGGAACGGCTCCGCCTGGGTCCCGGGCACGAGCAGGCCGGCCACGCCCGCCGACGAGACGGGTCCGGTGTTCCTGGACGAGACGTCGGCGACCGAGGCCCTGCCGGACCCCGACCCGGACCGGGACCCGGATTCGGATGCGGACGCCGGGCCCGGGCCGGAGGGCGGGCCCGGGCCGGTGGCCGCCGCCGTGGCGGGGGTGGCGGCCTGGCAGGCGGACCCGGCGCACCAGGCCGGCTTCGGCGGCCCGCGCGACGTCCGCGTGTCCTGGGGCCACGCCGAGGAGCCGGCCGGGGCGCTGCCCGCCCGGGCGGTGGTGGCCGCGCCGCCCGTGGAGCGGTTCCCCGCGCAGACCCCGGCGGAGGCGGTGGGCATCCTGTCGGCCCGGTCGCCGGTGGCGGCCGCCGCCCCGGCCGCCGCGCCGCCCGTCACCGTCCCGGCTGCCGTCCCGGCCCCGGCCGCCGTCGCCGCCGCGCCGTCCGTCCCCGCCCCGGCTCCCGCGTGGCCCGCGGCTCCCGGGGGCGGCGACACCCCCTCCGGGGTCACCTCCTCCTGGCCCGAGGCCGCCGAGGCCCCCCGCCCGGCCCCGGCGCGACCCCGTGCGGTGGTGACCGCGCCCCGGCCGGCCCCCGGACCCCCGCGGCCCGCGCCGGTCGCCGCCCGGCGTGACCCCGCCCCCCAGGCCCCCGCCCCCCAGGCCCCCGCCCCCCAGGCCCCCGCCCCGCAGGCTCCCGCCCCCCAGGCCTCCGCCCCGCAGGCCCCCCTCCCGCAGGCCCCCGCACCCGTCCCCGCCCCGCAGGCTCCCGCCCCGCAGGCCCCGGCACCGCTCCCCACCGCGCACGCCGTCTTCGAACGCATGGCAGAGCGGGCCGTCCGCCCCGCCGGGCTGGTCCGCCGCGGCGTGGCCCGGCTCCTGGACTCCCTCGTGCTCGGAGCCGTCGCGACGGGGGCCGCCCTGCCCCTCGTCCCCCGGGCGACGGCCCACATCGAGGCCAAGGTCGACGCCGCCCGGGGGATGGGCAGACACACCACCGTCTGGCTGCTCGACGCCACCGTCACCGGCTACCTGGGCCTCGTACTCGCCGCCGTCCTGCTCTTCGGGATCCTCTACGAGGTCGCCCCCACCGCCCGCTGGGGCCGCACCCCGGGCAAGAAGCTGCTCGGCGTCCGCGTCCTGACCACCGCCACCCGGCGCCCGCCCACCTTCGGCGCGGCCCTGGGCCGCTGGCTGGTGTACGCGACCCTCGGCCTCCCGGGCGGCCTGTGGTGCCTGGTCGACCGCCCGCGCCGCCAGGCCTGGCACGACAAGGCGGCAGGGACCTACGTGTCCCGCTGAGGGTTGCCCCGTCGTCGCGGCACCCCCCGGACGGACGCCGTCCCGTTGCGGGGTCCGCGCGCGCGGGGTCGACTCGGGCCATGAGCACCGATCAGCCGCCGCCGGGGCAACCGCCCGAGGACGATCCGTTCCGCAAGAGGCCCCAGGAGCCGACGCCCCCGTCGGGCGGTTCGCCGTACGGTTCGCCGCCGCCCGGCGCGGGCGGGTACCCCCCGCCCCCGGGCGGACCCGGAGGAGCCGGCGGAGGCGGGGGTTACCCGCCTCCGCCGGGCCCGTACAACGGCAGCGGCGGCGCCGGGGGCCCGTACGGGATGCCGGACCCGCTCGCCGGCATGCCCCCGCTCGCGGACTTCGGCAAGCGGCTCGGCGCGCGGATCATCGACCTGATCATCGTCGCGGTCCCGCTGTTCCTCATCCAGCTGCCGTTCGGCACGCGGCGGTACGTCGTCGACACGGGCAAGGGCGAGGACGTCACCGAGGTCATCACCAAGTCGTACAACGGCACCGGGCTGCTCTGGACGCTGATCTCGATCATCGCGTACGTCGGCTACGACTGGTGGTTCACCAAGAGGCACGGCCAGACGATCGGCAAGCGTGCGCTCGGCCTGCGCGTCGCGATGCTCAACGACGGCAGCGTGCCGCCGTCCGGCGCCGCGCTCAGCCGGGGCGCGGTGCTGTGGGTGCCGACCCTGATCTGCTGCTTCTGCCTGTGGCCGCTCGCGCTGATCATCTCGATGCTGATCGACAAGCCGTACAAGCAGGGGCTGCACGACAAGGTGGCGAAGACCGTGGTGGTCCGCACCACTTGAGTCCGCGGCCCGTCATGCGCCCGGTGCGGGCGGCCGCCCCCCGGGGACCGGCCGCCCGCACCGTCGTACGCGTACGCGTCAGTGGTGCACGGGGTGTTCGGACGCGGCCCTCTGCTCGGGCACCCGCGCTCCCGGCGTGACCTCGACGGGGGCGGCGGAGTCCTGCGGCCCCGCACCGGAGCGTCCGGCGGCGTGCCGGCCGCGCCGGCGCGGGATCGGCACCGTGAGCGCGACGAGGAGCCCGAGGGCGAGCGCGGCCGCGGAGATGACCGCGATGCCGATCCCCGTGCTGGTCTGCGACAGCAGCAGCATGGCGATCGTCGACACGATGACGGTGGCGGACCCGTAGGCGAGCTGTGCGGCAGTCGGACGCGGCATGGCGGTATCCGTCCTCAAGGCGGTGAGGGAGAGTCGGCTCAACTCGTCGCGCGGCAAAAGACTCTACGACGGGGCATGCCCGAGCGGAACCGTCAGTAAGCGTGCCCTAACCGAACGGTCGCCCCGCGCGGGAGCACAGGGGGCGCACGGCGTCACGAACCGTGCATCCTCCGGCATTTCCCCGGCAGTTGTCCGGCAGTCATCCGGCCGTCCTGTGGTGTTCCTCCGCCGGTCCGCCGGCGTTCCCCCAGGGGGCGGGAACCTACCCTTCGCCCCGACTGGTGACGAACGTCCGAATAGCGGAACCAGCTGCCCGCATAGTGCAGTTGTAAGGAACAAGTCAAGGTCTGTCTTTTCTCCCTTCTCTCCGGTCAAATGTCGTCACTTGAGACGCGCGCCGCGCGGAACCCCCCACTCCTTTGGAGACGTTCCGACCAACGCTGCGGCCGCGGGAGGGGAACGACATCAAGTGACCGGCAACTCCACGAGAAGGCGCACGCTGCGTACCGCGGCCGTCGCCGTGACGCTGGCCGCCACCGCGGCCTCGGGCGCCTTTCTCACCACGGCACAGGCCGACCCGAGCCGGGCCGCAGCGCCCGCAGCGGAACGCCAGGACCCGACGGCTCCGAACAAGGAGCAGGTCCAGCACGACCTGCCCGGCCCGTTCAGCAAGCAGCAGGCGCAGGCGCGCGAGGCCGCCCTCGACCAGGTGCTGAGCGGCAAGAAGGCGGTCGAGCAGCGCGGGGCCTCCAAGGTCGTCAAGCTGGACGACAAGAAGTACGTCGAGCTGGGCCGCGAGAAGACCGACAAGATCTTCACGATCCTCGTCGAGTTCGGCGACCAGGTCGACAACACGACCATGTACGACCCGGACGGCCCGAACGGCCCCAAGCCCCCGGCCCCGAAGTACGGCGGCACCCCGGGCCCGGCACACAACACGATCGCGCAGCCCGACCGCGCGACGAACAACAGCACGGCCTGGCGCAAGGACTTCAGCCGCGACTACTTCCAGGACCTGTACTTCGGTACCGGCCAGGGCAAGAACTCGCTGAAGACCTACTACGAGAAGACCTCCTCGGGCCGCTACTCGGTCGACGGCCAGGTCGCCGACTGGGTCAAGATCCCGTACAACGAGGCCCGTTACGGCTCGAACTACTGCGGCCAGACGAACTGCTCCAACGTCTGGGACACCGTCAGGGACGGCGTCAACGCGTGGGTCGACGGCCAGAAGAAGGCCGGCAAGACCGACGCCGAGATCAAGGCGACCCTGGCGCAGTACGACCAGTGGGACCGCAACGACTACGACGGCGACGGCAACTTCAACGAGCCCGACGGCTACATCGACCACTTCCAGATCGTCCACGCGGGCGAGGACGAGTCGGCCGGCGGCGGCGTGCAGGGCACCAGCGCCCTGTGGGCGCACCGCTGGTACGCCTACGGCACCGACGTCGGCAAGACCGGCCCGGCGAACAACAAGGCCGGCGGCACGCAGATCGGCGACACCGGCATCTGGGTCGGCGACTACACGATGCAGCCGGAGAACGGCGGCCTCGGCGTCTTCGCGCACGAGTACGGCCACGACCTGGGCCTGCCCGACCTGTACGACACCAGCGGTGGCGGCGACAACAGCGTCGGCTTCTGGTCCCTGATGTCGGCGGGCTCCTGGCTCGGCGACGGCAAGGACTCCATAGGCAACCTTCCGGGCGACATGGACGCCTGGAGCAAGCTGCAGCTGGGCTGGCTGAACTACGACAAGGCCAAGGCCGCGACGAAGTCCACCCACAAGCTGGGCGTCGCCGAGTACAACACCAAGGACAAGCAGGGTCTGCTCGTCGAGCTGCCGAAGAAGCAGGTCAAGACGGACATCGTCGCTCCCGCCGAGGGTTCCTCGCAGTGGTGGAGCAACATGGGTGACGACCTAAAGAACACCCTGACCCGCTCGGTCGACCTGACCGGCAAGTCCTCCGCCGCCCTGTCCCTCAAGAGCTGGTGGGACATCGAGCAGGACTACGACTTCCTGTACACCGAGGTGTCCACGGACGGCGGCGCCACCTGGACCGCCCTCGCCGGCACCGCCGACGGCGCCGCCCTCCCGGTCGACGCCTCCGGCGCCCCCTCGCTGACCGGTGCCTCCGGCGCCTGGAAGCAGCTGAACTTCCCGCTGGACGCCTACGCGGGCAAGAAGATCGACCTCCGCTTCCGCTACCAGACGGACGGCGGCGCGGGCGGCAAGGGCTTCACCGCCGACGCCATCGACATCACCGCGGACGGCTCCACGCTGTTCACTGACGGCGCCGAGAACGGCGACAACGGCTGGACCGGCAAGGGCTTCTCCCGGGTCGGCGCCGGCTTCACCAAGGAGTACCCGCAGTACTACCTGGCGGAGAACCGTCGCTACGTCTCGTACGACTCGACCCTCAAGGTCGGCCCGTACAACTTCGGCTTCGCCAACACCAAGCCGAACTGGGTGGAGCACTACCCGTACCAGGACGGTCTGCTGATCTGGCTCTGGGACACCTCCCAGAAGGACAACAACACGAGCCAGCACCCGGGCTCGGGTCTGATCCTGCCGATCGACGCCAACGCCAAGCCCATGAAGTGGGCGGACGGCACCCTGCTGCGGAACAAGATCCAGCCGTACGACGCGACGTTCAGCGCGTACTCGACGGACGCCTTCACCCTGCACAAGAACGGTGAGGAGCTGTTCCTCAAGCCGAAGCCCGCGAACCTCGTCTTCGACGACCACAAGGGCAAGTACTTCTACGACGAGAACCCGACCGGTTCGGTGAAGACCACTGACACCAACACCAAGATCAAGATCGTCAAGGAGCCGTACGACGGTCTCCAGATGACGGTCGAGGTCGGTCCCGCCGCCAAGTAGTCCGGCAAAACTGCAGGTCAAAACATGATCGGCCGTCGCCCCCTAGCGGGCGGCGGCCGATCGCGTTTAGATGCGGGTCGGAAGTTGTCTTATTGACGGGGGAGCTGAAGATCATGCCCGGTGGAGGATTCGTCAGACTGCCAGGCGGCAGCGTGGTGGTCGCGCTCATGCTGCCGAGGCCGTCCGGCGAGGACGGGAACGTCCGCGTGCTCGTCCACGCCGCGAACCGGGCCCGCGCCCTGACCAGGCTGCGGAACCTCGGCATGCGCGCCGTCTACCTGCGGGGCAACACCCACCCCCCGACCCCCGACGAGGTCACCGCCGTCCTCCACCACCCGGACGGCCTGCTGTGGCGCTGCACCCCGGACCGCGCCCAAGAGCTCTGGCACCCGATCCGCGCCCTCCTGCCGGGCGCGTAGGCGCCGCTACGCCCCTCCGAGCACCGGGGCGCCGGTGAGGCGCACGCCGGCCGTGCGCAGGTCCTCCAGGGCCCGCGCGGTGGTGTGGGGGGCGACGCCCGCCGTGAGGTCGAGCAGGACCTGCGTGCGGAAGCCCTCGCGGGCGGCGTCCAGGGCGGTGGCCCGGACGCAGTGGTCGGTGGCGATGCCGACCACGTCGACCTCCGTGACGCCCCGCTCCCGCAGCCAGTCGGCCAGGCCCGAGCCGTTCTCGTCGCGGCCCTCGAACCCGCTGTACGCGGCCTCGTACGCCCCCTTGTCGAAGACTGCGGCGATCGCGCCGGAGGCCACGGCGGGGGCGAAGTTCGGGTGGAACCCGACGCCCTCGGTCCCGGCGACGCAGTGCACCGGCCAGGTGCTCTCGTAGTCGGGCGCGGCCGGCGGGTGCGCGAAGTGCGGACCGGGGTCGATGTGGTGGTCGCGGGTGGCGACGACGTGCCGGTAGCCCGGCGTGGCCTGACCGATCAGCTCGGTGATCGCGGCGGCGACGTCGGCCCCGCCGGTGACCGCGAGGCTGCCGCCTTCGCAGAAGTCGTTCTGTACGTCGACGACGATCAGTGCGCGGTGCATGTCGCGTGTCCTTAGGTCGATGTGGTTGCCGCTGGGCGGGCTCTTCCCCCACCCGGCCCCTTCCCGAACCTGCGGCCGCAAGCCGCAAGCCGCAAGCCGCAAGCCGCAAGCCGCAAGCCGCGGGGCCGGGGCCGGGGCGGGAGCGGGGCCTAGACGTACTCCGTCGGGATCACGGCCTCGCCGCGCGAGAGCTGCGTCGCGGACAGCGGCAGGCCCGCCCGGGCCGCGAGGTGGCGCTCCCTGGCCGCCTCCAGGGGCTCGCGGGCCACGACCTCGCCGCCCTTGACCAGCTGGACCAGCAGCTGCCGGTCCGCCAGGGCCGTCGGCACGGGGCCCACGCCCACGACCTCCGCCTCGGCGACCCCCTCCGGGTCCGTCCTGCGGGCCGCCCACTTGCGGCCGCCCAGCGAGGTCTTGCCGCCCGAGGACTTCTTCGCCACCGGCAGCAGCGGCGCCTTGGGGTCCGCCGAGACGGCCCGGGCCACCAGCTTGTAGACCATCGAGCAGGTCGGGTGCCCGCTGCCCGTCACCAGCTGCGTGCCGACCCCGTACGCGTCCACGGGCGCCGCCGCCAGCGAGGCGATCGCGTACTCGTCCAGGTCGGAGGTGACCACGATCCGCGTCCCCTTCGCGCCCAGCTCGTCCAGCTGCTGCCGCACCCGGTGCGCGACCAGCAGCAGGTCCCCGGAGTCGATGCGCACCGCGCCCAGGCCCGTCCCGGCGACCTCCACGGCCGTGCGCACCGCCTCGGCGACGTCGTACGTGTCCACCAGCAGGGTGGTGCCGCTGCCCAGCGAGGCGACCTGCGCGGTGAACGCGTCGCGCTCGCTGTCGTGCACCAGGGTGAAGGCGTGCGCGCTGGTGCCGACCGTCGGGATCCCGTAGCGGAACCCCGCCGCCAGGTCCGAGGTGGAGGTGAAGCCGCCGACGTACGCGGCGCGCGAGGCGGCCACGGCCGCCAGCTCGTGGGTGCGCCGGGCGCCCATCTCGATCAGCGGCCGTCCGCCCGCCGCCGAGGCCATCCGGGAGGCGGCCGCGGCGATCGCCGAGTCGTGGTTGAGGATCGACAGGACGACGGTCTCCAGCAGGACGCACTCGGCGAAGCTGCCCTCGACCCGCAGGACGGGGGAACCGGGGAAGTAGACCTCGCCCTCGGGGTAGCCCCAGATGTCGCCCGAGAAGCGGTACGAGGACAGCCAGTCCAGCGTCCGCGCGTCGACCACGGCCCGCTCCCGCAGGAACTCCAGTACGGCGCCGTCGAAGCGGAAGTTCTCGACCGCGTCCAGCACCCGCCCGGTGCCCGCCACCACGCCGTAGCGCCGCCCCTCGGGCAGCCGCCGGGTGAAGACCTCGAAGACCGAGCGCCGGTCGGCGGTGCCGTTGGCCAGCGCGGCCTGGAGCATCGTGAGCTCGTAATGGTCCGTGAAGAGCGCTGTCGACGGCACGTCCACCGGCAGGCCCAGGTCCGCAGGGTTCATGTCACGGATGCTAGCGCACATCTCGTCAGAGTGACGAGATGTAGGGCCGGTTTGTGCGACGGGCCCGTCACAGTGGCAGCATGGGACGGGTGAGTGTTGCTCCCATTGAGATCGAACGCACCGAATCGGCCGAAGAGACCTCCGCGGTCCCCGAACCCGACGTCCCGTGGGTGACCCTGGTGCACAACGACCCGGTCAACCTCATGAGCTACGTGACGTACGTGTTCCAGGCGTACTTCGGCTACCCCAAGGACAAGGCGAACCGGCTGATGCTCGACGTCCACCACAAGGGCCGGGCGGTCGTCTCCAGCGGCACCCGCGAGGAGATGGAACGGGACGTGCAGGCCATGCACGGCTACGGGCTCTGGGCGACGCTGTCGCAGGACCGCGGCTGATGGGCACCTTCGAGTCCCGTCAGGGCGGCGGCGCCGCGATCGCGCTCGACGACATCGAGATCTCCATCCTGCGCTCCCTGGCCGTGCAGCTGCTGGAGCTGATCGGGCCGGGCGAGCCGGAGCCGGCCGAGGACGCCGACCCGCTGGCCGTGCTGTTCGCCTCGGACGGCCCGACCGAGCCCCCGTCCGATCCGGCGCTCGCCCGCCTGTTCCCCGACGCGTACGGGGCCGGCCCGGACGCGCGGGACGGTCTCGGTGACGGCTCGCAGGGCGGTCTCCCGGCCGCCGAGGAGCGGGAGCTGCGGGCCCGCTCGGCCGAGTTCCGCCGCTTCACCGAGAACGACCTGCGCACCCGCAAGCGGGAGGACGCGCTGGCCGTCGTCCGCAGCCTGGACGGGCTCACCCCGGCCGGGGACGGGGCGGCCGTACTGGAGCTGACCGGGGAGCTGCCGCTGCGCTGGCTCGGTGCGCTCAACGACCTGCGCCTGACCATCGCCGCCCGGCTGGAGATCACCGAGGACGACGAGAGCGCGACGCTGTTCCGGCTGCCGGACGACGATCCGCGCAAGCCGATGGTGATGGCGTACCTGTGGCTCGGCGGGCTCCAGGAGAGCCTGATCGAGACCCTCTGAGCCCACCGCCCGCCCGGTAGCGGCTCTGTTCGCTCAGCGAACGCTCAAATCCGGATAACGATCAGATCACCGCGATGCGGTGATCTGATCTGTTTCGGGACCTATGTCCTTGTTTGGCTGTGCAGTGCGTCACATTCCGCCCTCTCGATCACCCGTAAGCACGTGATAAATCTTCACGACTGCCGACGGGACGCCACCCATGTCCCCCGGCTCGCTTGAACCGGCTGATCGCCGGCGTGCAACTCCATCCGTATCCGGGGGGATCGAGGACCCGATCCGCAGCCATCGAAGGCGCGGGTCGGCGTGGAGAAAGGCGCACCAGACATGACCTCTGTGCAGGTCGAGCAGCACGACAAGAAGCCCGGCGCGGACGCCGGGTCCGAGGGTGGCGGCGAGGGGTACCACCGCGCGCTCGGAGCCCGTCAGATCCAGATGATCGCGATCGGCGGTGCCATCGGCACCGGCCTGTTCCTCGGCGCGGGCAAGGCCATCTCCAAGGCCGGCCCCAGCCTGATCCTGGCCTACGCCATCGCGGGCCTGGTCATCTTCTTCATCATGCGGGCCCTGGGCGAGCTGCTCATGTACCGCCCGGTCTCCGGATCGTTCTCGGACTACGCCCGCCAGTTCCTGGGCCCCTTCTGGGGATACGTGACCGGCTGGACGTACTGGCTGTTCTGGGTGGTCACCGGCATCACCGAGGTCACCGCCGCCGCGCAGTACATGTCGTACTGGACGCACGACAGCTTCCCGCAGTGGGCGTACGCGCTGATCTTCACCGTCGTCCTCTACGCCGCCAACCTGATCTCCGTGAAGCTCTTCGGTGAGCTGGAGTTCTGGTTCTCCATGGTCAAGGTCACCGCCATCGTCGGCATGATCCTGATCTGCGCCGGCATCCTCACCGTCGGGTTCTCCGACGCCGCCGACACCGCGACCGTCGCCAACCTGTGGAACGACGGCGGCTTCTTCCCCAAGGGCATCGGCGGCACGCTGATGACCCTGCAGATCGTGATGTTCGCCTTCCTGGCGGTCGAGCTGGTGGGCGTCACCGCCGGCGAGTCGAAGGACCCCGAGAAGACCCTCCCCAAGGCCATCAACACCGTGCCGTGGCGGATCGCCGTCTTCTACGTCGGCGCGCTGATCATGATCCTTTCGGTCGTCCCGTGGCACGAGTTCCAGCCCGGCGTCAGCCCCTTCGTCGCCGCCTTCGAGAAGATGGGCCTCGGCGTCGGCGCCGCCATCGTCAACTTCGTGGTGCTCACCGCCGCGCTGTCGTCCTGCAACTCCGGCATGTACTCCACCGGCCGCATGCTGCGCGACCTCGCGCTCAACGGCCAGGGTCCGAAGGTCTTCACCAAGCTGACCAGGAGCGGCACCCCGCTCGTCGGCACGACCTTCTCCGCCGCGCTGATGCTGGTCGGCGTCTGGATCAACTACGTCGCGCCGGGCAAGGCCTTCGACTACGTCGTCTCCTTCGCCACGATCTCCGGCATGTGGGCCTGGATCATGATCCTCGTCTGCCAGATCCGCTACCGGGCCGCCTCCGACCGCGGCGACCTGCCGAAGTCCCCGTTCCGGGCGCCCGGAGCCCCGTACACCAGCTGGTTCGCGCTCCTGTTCATCGGCATGGTCATCGTGATGATGGGCGCCGACAAGGACTCCCGCGTCTCGCTCTACTGCGCCCCCCTGTGGGGTGTCATCCTGGGCGTCTCGTACCTGTTCATGAAGTCCCGCAACCCGCGCGGTGCGGCCTTCACCAAGGCCGAGTAGACGCCGGGCGGACGCAGGCGCCCCGCGGCGTCCGTCCACCATTCGGGCCCTCCCGTACCACTCCTCGGTACGGGAGGGCCCGTCTGTTTATCCTGTCGCTCATGCTGACCCTCACCCAGGCCCTGTACGACCAGATCGTGGAACACGCCCGCAAGGACCACCCCGACGAGGCCTGCGGGGTCGTGGCCGGCCCGGCCGGAACCGGCCGGCCCGAACGCTTCATCCCGATGCTGAACGCCGCCCGCTCGCCCACGTTCTACGAGTTCGACTCCAAGGACCTGCTGCGGCTCTACCGGGAGCTGGACGACCGGGACGAGGACCCCGTGATCGTCTACCACTCGCACACCGCGACCGAGGCCTACCCCTCGCGCACCGACGTCACCTACGCGAACGAGCCCGCGGCGCACTACGTGCTCGTCTCCACCGCCGACCACGACGGCCTCGGCGAGTTCCAGTTCCGCTCCTACCGCATCGTCGACGGAGTGATCACCGAGGAAGAAGTGCAGGTCGTGGAAGCCTACTGACCAGCATGTGAGCACAGGGGGTCCACGATGCGGGATCACACTCCAAACGGGGGACCGGGAATCGTTAACATGACCGCATGGTTTCCCACGACGTGAGCAACGAGACGCCCGGCAGGCCGCTGCTGCTCGTGGCGCGGCTGCACGTCGACCTGTGCCGCCTCGCGAGCGCCATCTGTCCTGCTGCTGCCTGAGCACGAGCACCACAGCCCTGCCGGGGGCACCACGCGCACTCGACCCCGCACGCCCCCTCCGCACGCCCCTTCACGCTTTGACGACTTGACGACACTGGAGCCCGCCATGGCCATCGAGGTCCGCATCCCCACCATCCTCCGCACCTACACCGACGGCGAGAAGGCCGTCACGGGCGAAGGCAGCACCCTGGCCGACCTCTTCGCGGACCTCGAAACCCGCCACAAGGGCATCCAGGAGCGCATCGTCGACGACACGAAGGGCGGCGAGCTGCGCCGCTTCGTGAACGTCTACCTCAACGACGAGGACGTCCGCTTCCTGGACGGCATCTCCACCGCGCTCAAGGACGGCGACAGCGTCACCATCCTCCCGGCCGTGGCCGGCGGATCGAAGTAATGCGCTACGACTCCCCCCTCGCGGCGGTCGGGAACACCCCGCTCGTCAGGCTGCCCCGGCTCTCGCCCTCCGACGACGTACGGATCTGGGCGAAGCTGGAGGACCGCAACCCCACCGGCTCGATCAAGGACCGCCCCGCGCTCCACATGGTCGAGCAGGCGGAGAAGGACGGCCGCCTGTTCCCCGGCTGCACCATCCTGGAACCCACCTCCGGCAACACGGGCATCTCGCTCGCGATGGCCGCGAAGCTCAAGGGCTACCGGATCGTGTGCGTGATGCCGGAGAACACCAGCCAGGAGCGCCGGGACCTGCTGACGATGTGGGGAGCCGAGATCATCCCGTCCCCGGCGGCCGGCGGCTCGAACACCGCCGTCCGGGTGGCCAAGGAACTCGCGGCCGAACACCCCGACTGGGTGATGCTCTACCAGTACGGCAACCCGGACAACGCGGGCGCGCACTACGCCACGACCGGTCCCGAGATCCTGCGCGACCTGCCGTCCGTGACCCACTTCGTGGCGGGCCTCGGTACGACGGGCACGCTGATGGGCGTCGGCCGCTACCTGCGCGAGCACGTGCCGGGCGTCAAGATCGTGGCCGCCGAGCCGCGCTACGACGACCTCGTCTACGGCCTGCGCAACCTCGACGAGGGGTTCGTCCCCGAGCTCTACGACGCCTCGGTGCTCACCACCCGATTCTCGGTGGGGTCCGCGGACGCGGTGACCCGGACCCGGGAACTGCTGCGCGAGGAGGGCATTTTCGCGGGCGTCTCCACGGGCGCGGCGCTCCACGCGGCCATCGGTGTCGGCCGCAAGGCGGTGGCCGCCGGCGAACAGGCGGACATCGTGTTCGTCGTGGCCGACGGCGGCTGGAAGTACCTCTCGACGGGCGTCTACACGGCGGCCACGACCGAGGAAGCCATCGAGGTCCTCCAGGGACAGCTCTGGGCCTGATCCCGCCCGGGCGGATCCGGCCCGTCCTTTCCCGGCCCCGCCGGCGTTTGAGGCGCGGGTCCGGGCGGTGCCGGGTTGCGGGAAGGGGCGGGGTGGGGGAGGGCCCCGTGCAGCGGCACCCCGCCCCGGCCCGGCCGCCCCGGCCCGCCCGGCGGACCGGCTCCGGACTCACCGCGCCAGCAGCTCCGCCAGCACCGCCGCGTGGCTGCCCTGCGGGTCCTTGACCGCCGTCAGCAGCGTCACCCGCCCCGCCGCGGCCAGCCCCCGCAGCCGCTCCAGCTCCGCAACCGCCTCCGGCTCCGCCAACTCCGCCTCGTACCGGGCCCGGAACTCCGCCTCCGTCCCCCCGCCCCCGTGGTACCACTTCCGCAGCTCCGCCGACGGCGTCACCGCCTTCGGCCACTCGTCCACCGCCGCCTCGGCCTTCGCCAGCCCCCGTGGCCAGAGCCGGTCCACGAGGACCCGTACCCCGTCGCCGTCCGCCCCCGGCTCGGGGGGATCGTAGACCCGCCGCACCCTGATCACCGGCTCGCTCACCCGTAGCCTCCGCCCAGTCCTTTGACTTCGTCCCACACCGTCGGGTCCAGCGTGCCCAGCCGCCTGTCGAACTCGGCCGGCGACACCTCCGCGGGCCGGTCCGCCTCCAGGTAGCCCGTCCGCCCCGGCCGCCCGCCGGCCCCCGGCGGCAACGGGATCACCCCGGCGCGCCGGTCGTCGTACTTCCCCGTGATCCACGCGACCCGCGCCCGCCCCCGCGCCCCCACCGCCAGCACCAGGCACGACCGCCCGTCCGCCAGACACCACAGCTCACCCGGCCGCACCCGGCCCGCGGCCCCCGGCGCACGCCGCCGCGCCGCGCCCCGTACACCCGGCCGGGGCAGCAGCACCAACACCACGACGGCGACCACCGCCACCGCGGCCGGCCACCAGGACGTGTCCATAACCCGACCGTAGCCGCGGCCCCCGCCCCCGGCGCGGCAACGCCCGTACGCGGTGTCGCTCCCCCGGGTGACAGCACAGGTGATTCCCCCCACAACGGCCCGCCGCGGAGGAGCGACCGGAGGTTTCGCGCCTTACGCTCGACCCACGCTCGGCCCGCATTCCGTCCACGGACCGTCCACGGAGGTTCACGCTCCATGAAGCTCACCGTCGTCGGCTGCTCGGGGTCGTTCCCGTCCGCGGAATCGGCATGTTCGAGCTACCTCGTCGAGGCCGACGGCTTCCGGCTGCTCCTCGACATGGGCAACGGCGCCCTCGGCGCGCTCCAGCGCCACATCGGTCTCTACGACCTCGACGCGATCTTCCTGAGCCACCTGCACGCCGACCACTGCATCGACATGTGCGCGTACTTCGTGGCCCGCTACTACCGGCACGAGGGCGGCCGCTGCGGCACGATCCCGGTCTACGGTCCCGAGGGCACCGAGCAGCGGCTGACGGCGGCCTACGACGACGTCCCCGACGCGCGCTCGATGAGCGAGGTCTTCGACTTCCGGACCCTCAAGTCCGGCGCCTTCGAGATCGGCCCGTTCCAGGTCCGCACGGAGCGGGTGTGCCACCCCGTCGAGTCGTACGCGATCCGCGTCGAGCACGGCGGCCGCTCGCTCACGTACTCGGGGGACACCGGTGCCTGCCCGGAGCTGGCCACGCTGGCCGAGGGCGCGGACCTGTTCCTGTGCGAGGCGTCCTTCACGCACGGCAAGGAGGACATCCCGGACCTCCACCTCAACGGGCGCGAGGCGGGCCGGTACGCGGCCGGCGCCGGAGCGGGCCGGCTGGTCCTGACCCACGTCCCGCCGTGGACGGACGCCGCCCGCAACCTCGCCGATGCCCGCGCGGTCTACGACGGCCGGGTCGACCTCGCGCAGCCGGGCGCGGTCTACGAGGTCTGACGCCCCGGCGGCACACGACGGAGCCCCCGCCCTCCCTTTCCGGGAGAGCGGGGGCTCCGTCGTACGGGGGACCGACCGGCCTACTTGGCCTCGGCCTTCGCCAGCTCGGCGAGCTCCTCGTCGGACTCGCGGCCCGGCGTGGGGAGGTTGAACTTCGTGATCGCGAAACGGAAGACGACGTAGTAGACCGCGGCGAAGCACAGGCCGACCGCGGCCAGGCCCCACGGGTTGGTCGCCTTGCCCAGGTTCAGCAGGTAGTCGATGGCGCCGGCGGAGAAGCCGAAGCCGTCCTTCATGCCGAGCCCCCAGGTCAGCGCCATCGAGAGACCGGTGAGTACCGCGTGGACCGCGTACAGCACCGGGGCGATGAACATGAACGTGAACTCGATCGGCTCGGTGACACCGGTGACGAAGGAGGTCAGCGCGAGCGAGAACATCATGCCGCCGACCACCTTGCGGCGCTCGGGGCGGGCGCAGTGGACGATGGCGAGGCAGGCTGCCGGGAGGGCGAACATCATGATCGGGAAGAAGCCGGTCATGAACTGTCCGGCGCTCGGGTCGCCCGCGAGGAAGCGGCCGATGTCGCCGCTCTTGCCGTGGTAATCGCCGGCCTGGAACCACGGGAAGGAGTTCAGCAGGTGGTGCATGCCGACCGGGATCAGCGCACGGTTGAAGACACCGAAGATGCCCGCGCCGACCGCGCCGGAACCGACGAGCCACTCACCGAAGTTGTGCAGACCCGTGCCGAGGACCGGCCAGATCAGGCCGAAGGCGATGCCGATGACCAGACCCGCGAAAGCGGAGAGGATCGGGACCAGGCGGCGGCCGCCGAAGAACCCCGCCCACTCGGGCAGCTTCGTCCGGTAGAACTTCTGGTAGATCAGGGCGACCACGATGCCCATGACGACACCGCCGAGAACCTTCGCGTCGACCGGCGCGTCGACCATGACGACCTTGCCGTCGATGGCCTTGGCGATCTTCGGGAGGTTGGAGTCGGTGAACGTGGCGAGCACGCTCTTGAAGACCAGGTAGCCGGTCACCGCGGCGAGCGCGGTCGAGCCGTCCGACTTCTTGGCGAAGCCGATCGC
Source organism: Streptomyces sp. NPDC051578 (assembly GCF_044454045.1). Classification (NCBI taxonomy): domain Bacteria; kingdom Bacillati; phylum Actinomycetota; class Actinomycetes; order Kitasatosporales; family Streptomycetaceae; genus Streptomyces; species Streptomyces sp. NPDC051578. The sequence goes on along the minus strand of NZ_JBITDH010000001.1, from coordinate 972,744 downwards.
GATGCCGACGGCGAACAACAGCGCCATGTTGTCGAGGATCGCGCCGCCGCCGGCCGACATGTAACCGGCGATCTTGGTGAGGAACGTCGGCAGCGAGGGGTCGCCGAGCATGTCCTTGTCACCGAGACGGACGAGCAGCGCGGCGGCCGGCAGTACCGCGACGGGGAGCATGAGGCTCCTGCCGATGCGCTGCATGACGGCCATCACGCCAGCGCCCTTCTTCTTCTCGGCTGCCGGGGCAGCGCTAGCCGTGGTCACAACTTCCTCCAGTGGGCAAGGCGCCGCCGGGGCAAGCCGGGGGACGGCGGCGTCTCGAAAAAGGGGGTTACGGGAGCACCAGAGGCTCGCGTGCTCGCGTGGTCTACACCAATGTATGGTGTAGACCAGTTGTAGCACGGTCGGGGATAGATAAGGAACCTTCGATTTCCTGTGGCCTGGGCCACACCCGGCGCCCGCACCCGTGCCATCTCCCGCCCCGGGGCGCAGGCGGCCCGCGCGACCGGCCCCGGACATGGCACGAAGCCCCCGGATCCCGGGATCCAGGGGCCCTTCGGCCGGGCGGAGCGCAGGCGCTCAGGCCTTGGTGACCTCCGCCTGCATCGCCTCGATCTCCTCGTCCGATTCCCGGCCCGGCGTCGGGATGTCGAACTTCGTGATCGCGAAGCGGAAGACCGCGTAGTACACCACCGCGAAGCCCAGGCCGATCGGGACGATCAGCCACGGCTTCGTCGCCAGCCCCCAGTTGATGACGTAGTCGATCAGACCCGCCGAGAAGCTGAACCCGTCGTGGACCCCCAGCGCCCACGTCACCGCCATCGACGCACCCGTCAGCACCGCGTGGACCGCGTACAGCGCGGGCGCGACGAACAGGAACGAGTACTCCAGCGGCTCCGTGATCCCCGTGACGAACGACGTCAGGGCCACCGACAGCATCAGGCCGCCCACCTCCTTGCGCCGCTGCGGCTTCGCACAGTGCGTGATGGCCAGCGCCGCCGCCGGCAGTGCGAACATCATGATCGGGAAGAAGCCGGACAGGAACTGCCCCGCGTGCGGGTCACCCGCCAGGAACATGTTGATGTCGCCGTGCTTGATCTCCCCGGTCGGGGTCACGTACGTACCGAACTGGAACCACACCGGCACGTTCAGGAACTGGTGCAGTCCGATCACCAGCAGCGCCCGGTTCGCGACGCCGAAGATGCCCGCACCCCAGGACCCCAGACCCACCAGCCAGTCCGAGAAGCTCTCCAGCCCGTCACCGATCGGCGGCCAGATCCACTGGCACAGCGCGGCGACCGCGATCGCGACGAACGACATGATGATCGGGACGAGCCGGCGGCCGTTGAAGAAGCCGAGCCAGTCCACCAGCTTCACCCGGTGGTAGCGCTGCCAGAACCAGGCCGCCAGCAACCCCATCACGATGCCGCCGAACACCCCCGGGTTCTGGTACGTGTACCCCGCGAAGGTGTCCGCCGGCGTCAGGCAGCCGCCCCCGATGTCCTTCGTCCCCGCCGGGCAGGGCTTGGGAAAGGCGTGCAGCACGCCCCGGTAGACGAGGAACCCCGCCACCGCCGCCAGCGCCGTCGAACCGTCCGCCTTCTTCGCCATGCCGATCGCGACGCCCACGCAGAACAGCAGCGGCAGGCCCAGGTCGGCGTCCAGCAGCGCACCGCCCGCGCCCGCCATGACCTTGGCGACGTCCGTCCAGTCCAGCCCGTCCTTGCCGAAGACGTCGGGCTGGCCCAGGCGGTTCAGGATGCCCGCGGCGGGCAGGACGGCGATCGGCAGCTGGAGGCTGCGCCCCATCTTCTGGAGCCCCTGGAACAGCCCGTTCCACCACTGGGGCCGCGGCCTGGCTGCGGCGCTGTTCGCGCTCATCGGCGTCCTCCCTGACCGGCCCGTTTTTGGCAGGTGCGGCACGTACGGCACACTGGTGTAGACCACTGTCAAGACCGCTTGCCAGGCGGTCACATCCCCGGCCCACACGGCGGACGGATGTTGATCGTTATCATTCGGCAGGTGCCGGGCACGCGCTCGCATAGATGGGCCAACCGTGAGTTACCGTGACAAAGCGGACCTCCGGGTGGGCGAACCAGGCATCCGGCCGCCGAGACTCGTTCTTCGTCATACGCAGGGAGACACACATGGCCACCAAGGCTGAGAAGATCGTCGCCGGGCTCGGCGGTATCGAAAACATCGAAGAAGTCGAGGGCTGCATCACCCGCCTGCGCACCGAGGTCATCGACCCGAGCAAGGTCGACGAAGCCGCCCTCAAGGCCGCCGGCGCCCACGGCGTCGTCAAGATGGGCACCGCGATCCAGGTCGTCATCGGCACCGACGCCGACCCCATCGCCGCCGACATCGAAGACATGATGTGAGCTGAGCCCACCCGCTCACCCGCTCTCCCTCGCAGGCAGTACGGCAGGACCGCAGCACGGCAGGACGGCAGGCGGCAGTGCCGCAGCACGGCAGGACCGCGGCACGGTCGTACGGCCGCACGGAAGACCCCGTACCGGAACCACCCGGACGGGGTCTTCCCGTACCCCCGCACCGACTAGGCTCGACAGCATGTCTCGCATCGACGGCCGCACGCCCGAACAGCTCCGCCCGGTCACCATCGAACGCGGATGGAGCAAGCACGCCGAGGGCTCCGTCCTCATCTCCTTCGGAGACACCAAGGTCTTCTGCACCGCCTCCTTCAGCGAAGGCGTCCCCCGCTGGCGCAAGGGCAGCGGCGAAGGCTGGGTCACCTCCGAGTACTCGATGCTGCCCCGCTCCACCAACACCCGCGGCGACCGCGAATCCGTCCGCGGCAAGATCGGCGGCCGCACCCACGAGATCTCCCGCCTCATCGGCCGCTCCCTGCGCGCCGTCATCGACTACAAGGCCCTCGGCGAAAACACCATCGTCCTGGACTGCGACGTCCTCCAGGCCGACGGCGGCACCCGCACCGCCGCCATCACCGGCGCCTACGTCGCCCTCGCCGACGCCGTCGCGTGGGGCCAGAAGAAGAAGCTGATCAAGGCGGGCCGCAAGCCCCTCACCGGAACCGTCGCCGCCGTCAGCGTCGGCATCGTCGACGGCGAACCCCTCCTCGACCTCTGCTACGAGGAAGACGTCCGGGCCGAGACCGACATGAACGTCGTCTGCACCGGCGACGGCCGCTTCGTCGAGGTCCAGGGCACCGCCGAAGGCGAGCCCTTCGACCGCAAGGAACTCAACGCCCTCCTCGACCTCGCTGCCGGCGGCTGCGCCGACCTCCAGGCGCTCCAGCTCAGCGCCCTGGACCTGGCCGCCTCCTAAGCCGTTCCTTCGAGGGGCAACCGCCGGGCCGGGCGCGGCGTCTACGCCGGTACGGGCGCACGGTGTCAAAGCCGTGCGCCCGTCCACGTACCCGAGCACCTGTACCTGGCCGCCGCACCTGCACCGAGCCCGAGCCCCTGGGGGACCCGAATGAAGCCCACGCACCGCGTCGCGGCCATCGCCGCCGCAGCCGCCCTGGCCGTCCCGGCGCTCTCCGCCTGCGACACCCTCAACACCGCGATGGACTGCGCCAACACCGCCGTCGCCATAACCGACGGCGCGAACGACCTCCAGCAGGCCGTCTCCCAGGCCGGCAACAGCCCGCAGGACGCGCAGAACGCCCTCAACCAGATCGAGACGAGCCTCAAGAAGATCGGCGAACAGACGGACAACGCCGACCTGGGCAAGGCCATCGACTCCATGAAGACGGCCGTCGCGAACGTCCGCACCTCCATCGACAACGGCAACGCCACCCCGGACATCACGCCCGTCGGCAACGCCGCGGAGGAAATCTCCAAGGTCTGCACCCCCGGCTGACCGCCCACCGGCGCGGCGGCCGCGCCGGGCCCTGGTCGATACTGGTCGCCATGACCCGCCTGATCCTCGCCACCCGCAATGCGGGCAAAGTCACCGAACTCCGCGCCATCCTGTCCGACGCCGGCCTGCCGCACGAACTGGTCGGCGCGGACGCGTACCCCGAGATCCCGGACGTCAAGGAAACCGGCGTCACCTTCGCCGAGAACGCCCTCCTCAAGGCCCACGCCCTGGCCCGCGCCACCGGCCTGCCCGCCATCGCCGACGACTCCGGCCTGTGCGTCGACGTCCTGGGCGGCGCCCCCGGCATCTTCTCCGCCCGCTGGGCCGGCCGCCACGGCGACGACAAGGCCAACCTGGACCTCCTGCTGGCCCAGCTCTCCGACATCGACGCCCCCCACCGCGGCGCGCACTTCGCCTGCGCGGCCGCCCTCGCCCTCCCGGACGGCACGGAACGCGTCGTGGAAGGCCGCCTCCTGGGCACCCTCCGCCACACCCCCTCGGGCACCGGCGGCTTCGGCTACGACCCGATCCTCCAGCCGGACGGCGAGACCCGCACCTGCGCGGAACTCACCGCGGCGGAGAAGAACGCCATCTCCCACCGCGGCCAGGCCTTCCGCGCCCTGGTCCCGTTCATCCGCGCCCTGACGACCTGACGCCCTGACGACCTGACGCCCTGACGACTTGACGCCCTGGCGGCCACCGAACTACGCAGAAGGCCCCGTACGCGATACGCGCGTACGGGGCCTTCGTACGGGTGGGCCCGGTGGGACTCGAACCCACGACACACCGGACCTAAACCGGCGCCCTCTGGCCAGCTGGGGTACGGGCCCATCTGCGCCTACTCTACTGCGCCTTCCTTCGTGCCGTACGGGGAGAGCGGGTCGCGAACGTCGCCGTCTGGCTGTGGCAGGACGGGCACAGGTACCGGAGGTTCTCGATCCGGTTGTCTAGTCGGTCGCCACTGATGTGGTCGATCTCCAGCACCAGGCGCTTGCCTCGCCAGGTGTCCCCGATTCCACACTCGTCACAAGCATGCGGTACACCGACTTCATCGAGGGCGCGGCGCAATACGGCCGTCTTCTCCCGGCCTGAACCGTTCTCACGCTGCTTGAGGATGTCCTCCGCCGGTTTGCGGGTCGGCGGAGGCCGACCGGTCATGTGACCCTGCCCGGTGAAATGGTCGGGGGTGATGCGGGCGCTCGGGCACCACGACGGTGACGGCCCGTGTGAGCTCCTCTCGAGGGAAGAGACGCTCCCGGCCGCTTGGCCCCTCGGTGAAGTGCGACGTATCGATCCCGTACTGATCGAGTTTCGTTCGGAGGTACCCGAAAGCGCTGGCATAAGGCACGACTCCCATATGGGCGAGCATGTTGGCGATGGAGTGGGACCGGCTCGCGGCCTCCGTGAGCCGGTCCCTCGTGTACGACTGCGGGCTTCGTGCGGGCAATGGCTCGTCGACGAAGTGCGATACGTCGATGCCGTAGTGGGCCAGCCGCTTGCTGAGGTAAGTGCGGGCCCCGCTGCCCATCGGCATGTCGAGCCGGTGCATCAGATCGACGAGGCTGGTTGCCCGCGGGGTCGCGGTGGACAGCAGCTCGCGGGTGTACCGCGGGCGGCTCACGCGGCTCCCCTCCGCTTCCGGCCGCGGTAGGTGTCTGTCGTGGCAATTGGGGCAGAGGAGGCGCAGGTTCTCCGGCCGGTTGTCCCACCAATTGCCGTTGACGTGATCGACTTCGTGCCGGAGCGGCTTGCCGTTCCACGAAGCTCCCACACCGCAGTCCGAGCATTCCTCGGGCAGACCGGAACCGACGAGAGCCTTCTGGAGGCGTTCCCCGGGACCCGGCCGGCTTCGGGCGCCCGGAGCGCGAGGACGGACTGCGAGGGCCCCTTCGCGTGTTGCCTTCGGGCTGTGGTGAAGTGCGAAGTGTCGATGCCCAGCGCCGCTATTCGGCGACTGATGTGCGTTTGATCGCCGCCCACTTGGCTGATGCCGAGCCGAGAGACCACCTCCCTGACGGAGGTCGAGGCCGCGACCAGCTCCCGAAGGAGTTGCTCCGTATGCCGCACCCACTGCTTCGGGAAATGCGAGAAGTCGACGCCCGCTTCGTCCATCTTCGTCCGTAGGTAACGGCGCGAGCCCGGTGTAGGGGTGCCTCCGCACCAGGTCACCGCCTCGTCGAAGTTCGATGTCTCCCGGGCTGCCTGTTCGAGCGGTTCTCGGGTGTACCGCACCGCCATCTGTTGCCTCCGCGTTCCGGCCGCGCGTGCGGCTCTCGTACGGAGTAGCGGGGGGGGGTGGGTGGTCGGGGGGTTACGGGTGGTTTCGTCCTACAAGCGGAGCGGCCCGCACCGGTGGGGGTGCGGGCCGCTGGCGCGGGGAAGGGCGGGATCAGATGCCGAGGTCCTTGATGATCTTGGCTACGTGGCCCGTCGCCTTGACGTTGTAGAGGGCGCGCTCGACCTTGCCCTCCTCGTCCACGATCACCGTCGAGCGGATGACCCCGGTGACCGTCTTGCCGTACAGCTTCTTCTCACCGAACGCGCCGTACGCCGTCAGGACCTCCTTGGAGGGGTCGCCGACCAGGGTCACCTTCAAGTGCTCCTGCTCGCGGAACTTCGCCAGCTTCTCCGGCTTGTCCGGCGACACGCCGATCACGTCGTAACCCGCCTGGGCCAACACGGCCAGGTTGTCCGTGAAGTCGCACGCCTGCTTGGTGCAGCCCGGCGTCAGGGCTGCCGGGTAGAAGTACACGATGACCTTGCGGCCCTTATGGTCGGCGAGCGAGACCTCGTTGCCGTCCGCGTCGGGCAGGGTGAAGGCGGGGGCGGTGTCGCCCGGCTCAAGTCGCTCGCTCATGTCAGCAGTCTCCTCGGGAGGGGATCGGTACGGTCCGAGACTAAGCTGACAGACTGTTCATGGTGGGCCACGCCCCTGTGGCCGAGCAGGACCGATCACGACGACCGACCACACCGACCACGACGACGACGGAGGCAGCGCGGTGCCGGAAGCCAGGACCCCCGCACAGATCGAGGCGGACATCGTCCGCCGCCGTGAGCAGCTCGCCGAGACGCTCGACGAGATCGGCGTGCGCATGCATCCGAAGACGATCGTCGGGGACGCGAAGGCCAAGGTCGCGTCCAAGGTCGACCACACCGCCGGCCGTGCCGTCGTGGCCGTGAACCGCCTGGTCACCGATGTGAAGGGTGGTCTGCGTCATGAGGACGGGGCGCCCCGCATCGAGCGGATCGTGCCGGTCGCGCTGGTGGCGGCGGGGCTGGTGGGGCTGCTCGTGCTGACGGCGCGCCGCAAGCGCGGATGACGCCGGTGACCCTGCGGGGTGCCGGTCGGGCAGGGGCGGGTAGGTTCGGGTCGTGAGCGAGAACACCACCACCCACGACAAGCTGCCGATCCGCATGCTGCACGACCGTGTGCTCGTACGTTCCGACCTGCCGGAGGGCGAGCGCCGCTCGGGCGGCGGCATCCTGATTCCCGCGACGGCCGCCGTAGGCAAGCGGCTGGCCTGGGCCGAGGTGGTCGCGGTCGGCCAGAACGTGCGCAGTGTCGAGCCGGGCGACCGGGTGCTGTACGACCCGGAGGACCGGGCGGAGGTCGAGGTGCGCGGGGCGACGTACGTGCTGATGCGCGAGCGGGACCTGCACGCCGTGGCCGCGGAGCGGCTGGAGGGGTCGAAGGACTCCACCGGGTTGTACCTGTGACCGCTTGAGGGACTCTGAGGGACGCTGAGGGCCTTCCGAGGGCCGCTGACGGCCCGGGACGTCCGCCGATCGGAACCCCCGAGGGCCGGTGACCGAGGTCACCGGCCCTCGCGTGTGCCCTTTGCTACGGTGGTGGGGAACCCCCGACGAGACGCGCCGTACCGGGTAGCTGGACGCAAAGACGACGCACCCCGTTCCGCTCTCGTTCCGGAGGTGCCTGTCATGGCCTGGGTTCTGCTTCTCGTCGCCGGTCTGCTCGAAGTCGGCTGGTCGATCGGTATGAAGTTCACCGACGGTTTCACCCGGCTGTGGCCCAGTGTGTTCACGGGCGCCGGCATCGTCGCGAGCATGGTGTTGCTGTCGTACGCGGCGAAGACGCTGCCCATCGGTACGGCCTACGGCGTGTGGGTGGGCATCGGCGCGGCCGGTGCGGCGGTGCTCGGGATGGCGGTGCTGGGGGAGCCCGTCACCGCTGCCCGGATCTTCTTCATCTCCCTGCTGCTGGTCGCGGTGGTGGGGTTGAAGGCGACCTCCGGTCATTGACGGCCGCCGCCTCACCGCGACCCGCGCGCGGCCCGGCCTATTCGAGGTAGCGCGACGGTGGGCGGGGCCGGCGGGCCGCGTCTGTGCCGCCGAGGACGCCGGCGGTGGTGCCCGCGAGGGTCCCGCCCGGGCCGGCTCCCGTGCCCGTTCCCGTGGTGCTGCCGGCGGTGGTGCCGGTGGTGGTCCCGCTGTCGGTGCCCGCGTCGCCCTGGCCGCCGTCCGTGCGGCCGCCGTCGGTGCGGCCGCCCGTGTCCTGGCCCGCCGTGGTCTCGCCGCCGTCCTGTCCGCCCTGGTCCTGCCCGCCCGTCGGGGGCGTGGGGCGCTGCGGGCGGCCGGGTCGGCTGGGCGGGACGGGCGGGAGGGGGGTGGTGCCCGGGGGCTGCTCCGGGTTGTTCGGCGTGAAGGGCGGCGGGGAGGGTGCCGCGCCCGCCTGGAGTTCGAGGTCGAAGTCGAGGGGGTCGCTGCCGGCCAGTGCCGTCTTCGTGTACTGGGCCCAGATCCTGGCCGGGTATCCGCCGCCGCCGAGGCGCTCTTCGCCCAGTGCCCCGTACAGGGATTCGAGGGCGCCGGTGTCGGGGTCCTGGCCCATCACGGAGACCACCGTGACCAGGTCGGGGGTGTACGCGGCGAACCAGGCGGAGCGGTCGAGTTCCGCGGTGCCGGTCTTGCCGGCGGCCGGGCGGCCGGCCGCGAGGGCGGCGGTGCCGGTGCCGTTGTCGACGACGCTGACCAGCATGGAGGTGGTGGTGTCGGCGGCTTCGCGGCTGATGGCCTGGCGCGGGGCGCGATCGGGCAGCTGGATGTCCTCGTCGCCCTTGCTGATCTTGTCCACGAGGGTGTACGGGGTGTGGCGGCCGTGGTCGGCGAGTGTCGCGTAGGCCTGGGTCATGTCGAGGACGCTGGCCTGGAGGGTGCCGAGCGCCATGGCCGGTCCGGGGTCGAAGTTGGGGGTGTCCTCGGGGATGCCGAGGGCGATGGCGGTCCGTTTGACCTTGTCGGTGCCGACGTCGACGACCATCTGGGCGAAGACGGTGTTGACGGAGAGGTCGGTGGCGGTGTTGACGGTGATGTCCCCGTAGGACTGCTGGCCCTCGTTTTCTGGAGCGTAGGGGATCCGGGTCCCGACGACGCGGCGCTTGTTGTCGCCGTTGTAGAGGGTGTTGGGGGTGATGCGGCGGCCGTCCTGGGTGCGGGCGTCGTTGTCGACGGCGGATGCGAAGACGAACGGTTTGAAGGTGGAGGCCACTTGGTAGTCGTGCCGGGTGGCGTTGTTGACGTACTGCTTGGTGTAGTCGAGGCCGCCGTACATCGCGACGACCTTGCCCGTGGTGGGGTCGATGGAGACGCCGCCGGCCCGGACCACCCGGTCGGCCTTGTGGGTCTGCGGGTCGAGTTTGCCGATCAGCTGCTTGTCCGTGGCGGCGACGATGGCGTTCTGGCGGCGCTTGTCGATGGTGGTGGTGATGCGGTAGCCGCCTTCGGAGAGCGTCTTGTCGTCGACGATCTTGTGTTCGACGATGTAGTCCTTGACGGCTTCGACGAGGTAGCCGCGCTGGCCGGAGAGGCCGGCGGCGGGGCGGATCTTGCCGGGTTCGGGGAAACGGGCGGCCGCGCGTTCGGCGGGGGTCATCCAGTTCTTCTTGGCCATGCCGTCGAGGACGTAGTTCCAGCGGGCGAGGGCGCGGCCGCGGCCCTGGGGGTGGGCGACGACGTCGAAGGCGCTGGGGGAGTTGAGGAGGGTGGCGAGGTAGGCGCCCTCGGTGGTGGTGAGTCTGCCGACGTCCTTGCCGTAGTAGGCCTGGGCGGCGGCCTGGATGCCGTAGGCGTTCCGGCCGAAGTAGCTCGTGTTCAGGTATCCCTCGAAGATGTAGTCCTTCGACTTCTCGCGTCCGAGTTTGATCGCGATGAAGAATTCCTTGGCTTTGCGCTCGACCGTCTGTTCCTGGCCCAAGTAGTAGTTCTTGACGTATTGCTGGGTGATGGTGGAGCCGGACTGGGTGCCCTTGCCGGCGAGCGTGTTCCAGGCGGCGCGCAGCATCGCCTTCGGGTCCACCGCCCGTTCGGAGTAGAAGTCCCGGTCCTCTGCCGCCAGTACCGTCTCCTGCACCGTTCGGGGGATCTGTGAGAGGGCGACATTGACGCGGTTGACCTCGCCGTCACGGGCGAGTTGGGAGCCGTCGGCGTAGAGGTAGAGGTTGGACTGGGCGGTGGCGGTGGCGTTGGCGGGCGGGATGTCGACCAGGAGGTAGCCGGCGATCAGGGCGCCGCCGATCAGCAGGGCGATGAGCAGGATGCCGCCGAGGAGCATGCGCCAGGTGGGGAAGGCCCTGCGCCATCCGGTCCGCTTCCGGTTCCGCTTGCGCCCGGCCTGCGGTCCGGCCTGCGCCCCGGTCTGTGGCCCGGCCGTTGGGCCGGGCGCCGGTTCGGGCGGCGGTGGCGGTCCGGCGTCGGCTCGGGGGGTGTCGGGGTCGCGAGGGGTCCAGCCCGGGGGTGGTGACTGGTCGTTCATCTCCGGGGCTCCTCGACGGTGTACGACATATCCGCATCTGTACCAATGGTGTCTACCTGATAGCCGATGTGCGTGCTTCGGACGGGCGTAAATCCGTCGCGTGGCTCGCCCCTCCGCACTAAGCTCGCGCGCTTTGGCCGACGTAGGAACGACCTGGGAAGGGGAGGGATACGGTGCGCCAGCAAGTGGGCCCGGGAGCGGAAGCGGAAACGGAAACGGAAGCCGGCACGGGGAGCGGGGACATACGCCGGAGGGCGGGGGTACGGGACGCGTGTCACCGCTTACGGCTCTACGGGGCCGTAGCGGTCGGCGGGTTCCGGCGTTACGCCACCTACGGGACGGCGACGGCGGCAGGCGTGTTCACCAACACCGTGTTCGGCTTCATCCTCGCGTACACGTACGTGGCGCTGTGGGACGAGCGGCCCGGCCTCGGCGGCTACAGCCAGGGGCAGGCACTGGCCTTCATCTGGGTCAGCCAGTCGCTGCTGGCCGCCGCCGCTCTGATGGGCGGCGGGTTCCAGGAGGAGTTCCAGGAGCGCGTCCGTACGGGTGACATCGCCGTCGACCTGTACCGCCCGGCCGACCTCCAGCTGTGGTGGCTCGCGGCCGACATGGGCAGGGCCGCCTTCCAGCTGCTGGGACGCGGGCTGGTCCCGGTCCTGGCGGGGGCGCTCGCCTTCCCACTCGCGCTGCCCGCCGACCCGGTGCGCTGGCTGCTGTTCCTGGCGGCCGTGGTGCTCGGGCTGGTGGTGAGCTTCGCGGTGCGGTTCCTGCTGGGGCTGGCGGCGTTCTGGCTGATGGACGGCACCGGGGTCAACATGATGGCCGGTCTGGTCTCGGTCTTCTTCTCCGGGATGCTGCTGCCGCTCACCGTCTTCCCGGGCGGCTTCGGTGACGTGGTCCGGATGCTGCCGTGGGCCGCGATGCTCCAGGTGCCGATGGACGTCCTGCTGGGTGAGGGGGCGGGCGCGGGCGCCGCGGTACGGGCGTTCGCGTTCCAGGCCGGGTGGGCGCTGGCGCTGCTGGGCGCGGGCCGGCTGATGCAGGCGGCCGCGACGCGGAAGGTGGTGGTCCAGGGTGGCTGACGCGGTGCTCGGGCGTGAGCGGGAGCAGCCGCCGGCGGCGGTGCGGGAGCGGGAGCGGGATCGGGAGCCGGAACGCCACCGTGCGCTGGAGGGGCTGCGCGGCTACGGCCTGATCGCCGCGATGTGGATCCGCTCGGCCATGACGTACCGGATGTCCTTCCTGCTGGCCACCGTGGGGAACGCGGCGGTCACCCTCCTCGACTTCGCCGCGATCTCCATCATGTTCATGCACGTGGACGTCCTCGCCGGCTTCTCGCTCCCCGAGATCGCCCTGCTGTACGGGTCCTCCTCGACCTCGCTGGGCCTGGCCAGCCTGCTGCTCGGCAACACCGACCGGATCGGCACGCGGATCCGCGACGGCTCGCTGGACAGCATGCTGGTGCGCCCGGTCCCGGTGCTCGCGCAGGTCGCGGCGGACCGGTTCGCGCTGCGCCGGCTCGGGCGGATCGCGCAGGGCTCCGGGGTGCTGGTGTGGGCGCTGGCGGTGCTCGACGTGGACTGGACGGCCGGGAAGGTGCTGCTGGTGCCGGTGATGGTGCTGGCGGGGACGGCGATCTTCGCGGCGGTGATGGTGGCCGGGGCGGCCTTCCAGTTCGCGGCCGGCGACGCGGCGGAGGTGGTCAACTCCTTCACCTACGGCGGCTGCACGATGCTGGAGTACCCGCCGACGGTGTTCGCGAAGGAGCTGCTGCGCGGGGTCACCTTCATCGTCCCGCTGGCGTTCGTCAACTGGCTGCCCGCGCTGTACGTGCTGGGGCGGCCCGATCCGCTGGGGTTGCCGGGCTGGGTCGCGTTCCTGAGCCCGCTCGTGGCCTTCGCGGTGTTCGTTCCCGCGTCGCTGGCCTGGCGCGCGGGACTTCGTTCGTACCGGAGCACGGGGAGCTGAGGACAGGACATGGGAGACGTACTGATCGAGCTGGACGGCGTCGAGAAGGTGTTCACGGTCCGGCGCCGGGTGGGGCTGGTACGCCGGGAGAAACGGCAGGTGAGGGCCGTGGACGGGATCGGGTTCACGGTGGGCCGGGGGGAGATGGTGGGCTACATCGGGCCCAACGGCGCGGGCAAGTCCACGACGATCAAGATGCTGACCGGGATCCTCACCCCGAGCGCCGGCCGGCTGCGCGTCGCGGGCGTCGACCCGGCCCGCGAGCGGATGCGCCTCGCGCACCGGATGGGGGTGGTGTTCGGGCAGCGCACGACGCTGTGGTGGGACCTGCCGCTCAAGGACTCGTACCGGCTGATGCGGCGGATGTACCGGATCCCGGAGGCGAGGTACCGGGCGAACCTGGAGCGCTGCGTGGAGCGGCTGGACCTGGGGGAGCTGCTGGACGTGCCGGTACGGCAGTTGTCGCTGGGGCAGCGGATGCGCGGGGACATCGCGGCGGCCCTGCTGCACGATCCGGACGTGCTGTACCTGGACGAGCCGACGATCGGGTTGGACGTGGTGAGCAAGGCGAAGGTGCGGGCCTTCCTGCGGCAGCTGAACACGGAACTCGGGACGACGGTGCTGCTCACGACGCACGACCTCCAGGACATCGAGCAGCTGTGCGAGCGGGTGATGGTGATCGACCACGGGCGCCTGATGTACGACGGTCCGCTGGGCGGGCTGCACGCGGCGGGCGGGGCGGGGGAGAGCGAGCGGACGCTGGTGGTGGACCTGGAGCGGGAGCTTCCGCCGCTGGAGGTGGCGGGGGCGCGGGTGGTGCGCGTGGAGGGGACGCGGCAGTGGCTGGCGTTCCCCGCGCAGGCGTCGGCGGCGCCGCTGGTGGCGGCCGTGGCGGCGGGGTACCCGCTGCTGGACCTGTCGGTGCGGGAGCCGGACATCGAGGAGGTCATCGCGCGGATGTACGCGGGGCGGGGGTAGGGGGAAATCAGGGTGGGCCCCGGGGTCCGGTACGGGGACGAGACGTACAACTGCCCGGGCCCAGTACATAGTCTGGTCCCATGAATGAGGAGCGGCCGGAGAAGCCGTTGACGGAGGGGTCGTTGCCGCAGGAGCCGTCCCCGGGGGAGCAGCTTCCGATCGCGCGGAAGCCGTCCCTGGAGAAGCAGCTTCCGATGTCGCAGGAGCCGCCGGCCGGGGGTGCGCTGCCGCAGCTGAGGGCCTCGGATGCGGACCGGGAGCGGGTGGTGGACCGGCTGCGCGACGCCGTCGCCGAGGGCCGGCTCGACATGGAGGAGTTCGAGGAGCGCCTCGACGCGGCCTACAAGTCGCGCACGTACGCGGAGCTGGAGCCGCTGACCCGCGACCTGCCGGAGCCGGGTGTCGAGGCGCCCCTGGCGTCGGCGCCGCCGGGGGCCGGGGTGGCGCGTGCGGCTTCCGGGTCGGCGTGGGCGGACCGCATCGGGGGCCACGGCACCTGGTCGACGGGGATCGCCGTCATGTCCGGGTTCCAGCGCAAGGGCCGCTGGACGGTGCCGGCGCGGTTCGACGCGTTCGCGCTGATGGGGGGCGGGGAGCTCGACCTGCGCGAGGCGAACTTCGCAGAGCCGGAGGTCGTGATCAACTGCATCGCCGTGATGGGCGGCATCGAGATCACCGTCCCGCCGGGCGTGGAGGTCGATGTACGGGGCATCGGCTTCATGGGGGCGTTCGACCACCGCGAGGGCCCGGAGCAGCCGGAGCCGGGCGCACCGCGCGTGGTGGTGACCGGGCTCGCCCTGATGGGCGGGGTGGAGGTACGGGTGAAGGAGCCGAAGGGCGTCAAGAAGGCCAAGGGCGGCAAGGCGACCGGCTCGGTGGACGGCGGGCCGCTCCGGAAGGAGCTGTAAGGGCTCTCGTAGCGGCGTGCTGGCGCGCCGGGAACTCCTCGGACCGCTCGGGAGTCGGATGCTATGCGGACAAAACCGGCCGTGGGGGGAAGGCAGGAGCACGTGGAAGACGTGGACCATCGCGACGCGGACCATCGCACGGGAGCGCAGACCGGGACCGGGGCCCGGACCGGGAGCGGGACCCCGGCCGCCGGGACCCAGGCCGGGGCCGGGGCCCCGGCCGGCGCCCCGGCCGGGGCGGCCGTCGGGCGCGGCGCTTTCGTGTTCAGCGCGGCGGACGAGGAACGGCGGCGCGGGGTCCGCCGGATGAAGACCACCGCGACGGGGCTGCTGACCCTGGTCGCGCTGGTCTACGTACTGGCCAAGTGGGCGCAGCACACCGGCGCGGGCGGCTGGACCGGGTACGTCGCGGCCGCCGCGGAGGCGGGCATGGTCGGCGCGCTCGCGGACTGGTTCGCGGTCACGGCCCTGTTCCGGCGGCCCCTGGGGCTGCCCATCCCGCACACCGCGATCATCCCGACGAAGAAGGACCAGCTGGGTGTGTCGCTGGGCGAGTTCGTGGGCGAGAACTTCCTCTCCGCGGAGGTCGTCCGGGCCCGACTGCACGCCCTCGGCATCGGCGGCCGGCTCGGCTCGTGGCTGGCGGACCCCGCGCACGCGGAGCGGGTCACGGCGGAACTGGCGACGGCCCTGCGCGGAGCACTGGCCGTGCTGCGGGACTCCGACGTGCAGGCCGTGGTGGGCGAGGCGATCACGAGGCGGGCCGAGGGCGCCGAGATCGCTCCGGGGATCGGCAAGACCCTGGAGAAGGTCGTCGCCGACGGTGGTCACCACCGCGCCGTCGACCTGATCTGTGCCAAGGCCCACGACTGGCTCGTCACGCACGGGGACTCGGTCATGGACGCCGTCCAGGGCGGCGCGCCCGGCTGGACCCCGCGCTTCGTGGACCGCAAGGTGGGCGAGCGGGTGTACAAGGAACTGCTGCGCTTCGTGACGGAGATGCGGGACATGCCGGAGCACCCGGCGCGGGGCGCGGTGGACCGCTTCCTGACGGACTTCGCCGCCGACCTGCAGTCGGACACGCGGACCCGGGAGCGGGTGGAGCGCCTCAAGTCGGAGATCCTCGCGCGGGGCGAGGTGCAGGACGTGATCGCCTCGGCGTGGGCCGCGATCCGGTCGATGATCATCGCGGCGGCCGAGGACGAGCAGAGCGAGC
Source organism: Streptomyces sp. NPDC051578 (assembly GCF_044454045.1). Lineage (NCBI taxonomy): Bacteria > Bacillati > Actinomycetota > Actinomycetes > Kitasatosporales > Streptomycetaceae > Streptomyces > Streptomyces sp. NPDC051578. The sequence continues at coordinate 957,065 of NZ_JBITDH010000001.1, read as the reverse complement.
TGAGGCTGCGCGTGCGGGCGTCGCTGATGTCCCTGGGCGCCCGGCTCGCGACGGACGGGCGGCTCCAGGCCAAGGTGGAGGGCTGGATCGAGGGCGCGCTGGTGTACGTGGTCACCACCTACCGCACGGAGATCACCTCGCTCATCACCGACACGGTGGCGGCCTGGGACGCCGAACACACCTCCCGCAAGATCGAGGCCCACATCGGCCGCGACCTCCAGTTCATCCGCATCAACGGCACGGTGGTGGGCGCCCTGGCGGGCCTTCTGATCTACACGGTCTCGCGAGCCCTGGGGGCGTAGAGCCCGCCCGGCCCCACCCGCGCCGCCGCGCCGCCGCCGGGCTACCGCCCCCGGCGGCCGACGCCCGAGGCGCGGCGCCAGGTCCTCCGGGACGGAGCGCGGGGGAATGCGCGGCCCGGGGCCGCCCTCCAGCCTCGCCGGCGTTTGAGGCGCGGGTCGAACGTTCAGCCCCCCCGGCGTTTGAGGTACGGGGTCGCACTTTCAGCCTCACCGGCGTTTGAGGCGCGGGGTCGCACTTTCAGCCTCACCGGCGTTTGAGGCGCGGGGTCGCACTTTCAGCCTCACCGGCGTTTGAGGCGCGGGGTCGAACGTTCAGCCTCGCCGGCGTTGGAGGTGCGGGGTCTGGGGCGGGGCCCCGGGAGGTCCGGCGCAGCCAGGTCCGCTCCGCGGGGCGGCGCCGCGGGTAAGGCTGCGTCCCGGGCCGAGTCCGGGCCTCCCGGGTCGCCCCGGACGGAGCCCGGGAAGGTTCGCGGCGCGGGGTCGCACTCTCAGCCTCGCCGGCGTTTGAGGCGCGGTCTGGGGCGGGGCCCCGGGAGGTCCGGCGCAGCCAGGTCCGCTCCGCGGGGCGGCGCCGCGCCCCCGCGAGGCCGTCCCGCTACCCCCGCCGGTCGGCCACGACCCACGCGGCCCCCGCCACAACCCCCGCCGCCCCGAAGACGGCCGGCCACGCCCCGACCTTCCGCGCCAGCGGATGCGCCCCCGCGAACCCGGCCAGGTACAACGCTCCGAGCCCGGCCGCCGCCGGCACGCCGCCGCGCCGGTGCCACTCCCGCCCCGCCGCGATCCCGGCGGCCCCCAGCACCACACCGCCCAGCGGCCGCCTCTTGGTCCAGCGGGCCACCGCGTACCCGCCCACCAGTCCGGCCGCCGCCACCATCGAGGTCGGTACCCGCTCCATGTCCACTCCCTACGCGTCAGCAGTACCCGTACCGCAGTACCCGTACGGGCCGTTTCCGTACGCCCCGAGGCTAACGGGCCCGTCTGACGGCCCTCCGCGCCCCCACCCCGCCCAGCACCAGTACCGCCCCGCCGATCACCCCTTCCGGCACCGCCTCCCGCACGGCGGCCGGCAGCAGCGCCACGACCCCGAGGACGAGGAGGAAGGCGAGGGCGGCCCGCCCAACGGCCCGAAGCAGTCTGTCCACGACCCCTCAACGCGCCCGCCGCCCCCCACGACACGCCCCGCCCCACGCCCCACGGCACCACAACCGCGCCCACACCCGCCCACCCGCCCGAGGGGATTTGTCGCACACTCGCCGCATCCGCCTGATACGCCGCCCGTGGAACCCGGACCGCATAAATTCACTCTCCAAAGACAAACGGGAAAATCCCCGCAACGCGCCCCAGGAGCCCGGACATCGTGATCTGCTACGGACAGGCCGTCCTCGACCTCGTGGACGAACTGGTCGACGCCTACGCCGACGTCTTCTCCGCCCCGCCGTGGAACGAAGACGAAGAAACCATTCGCCAGTTCGCGGACCGCCTCCCCGCCGACGCCAGGCGCCGTGGCTTCCGTACCGCCCTCGCCCAGTCCCCGGCCGGCATCGACGGCTTCGCCACCGCCTGGCTCACCCCGGCCGCCTTCCCCAAGAACCGCGCCTACGGCCAGGTCGCGGCGCAGCTCGGACCCGGCCGGGTCAAGGAACTCCTCGTCGGCGCGCTGGAGATAGACGAACTCGCCGTACGCCCCTACGCGCGCGGCCGCGGCACCGGACGCGCCCTCCTCACCGAGATCACCGCCGACGCCCCCGACCGCCGCGCCTGGCTCCTGACCTCCCGGCTGGCCCGGGACACGGTGGCGACGTACCGCCGCCTGGGCTGGCACGAGGTCGCCGCCCTCCCCGGCACCGAGACCGGCGTCATCGTCTTCCTGGCCCCGGACCACCCGAGCCGCTGACCAGGGGTATCACGTGCCGGGGGCGGGCATACCCGCGCCATGATCACCACTACGCCCCAGCGGCTGGCCCGGCGACAGCTCAACCTGGCCACCCGGCACCAGCTCACCACCGCCGCCGGAGTACCCGACGGCACGATCACCTCCCGCACCCGCCCGGGCGGCCCCTGGCAACGCTTACTGCCCCGGGTCTACCTCCTCCAGACCGGCCCCCCTGACCACCGTCAACGCGCCCTCGCCGCCGTCCTGTACGCCACCGAGCCCACCGCCGACCCCCTCTCGGGCGACACGGCCGCCCTCACCGGCAGCGCAGCGCTCGCCCTGCTCGGCATCCGCGAGGCTCCGTACGCCCCGGCCGACGTCCTGATCCGCGCCCCGCGCCGGCTCACCGCCACCCCCGGGGTCCGCCCGCTGACCACCTCCCGCTGGCCGCGCACCATCACCGTCCGCGGCATCCCGAGCACCCGGCCGGTCCGCGCGGCCGCCGACTTCGCCGCCCGCGCCGACGACCCCGACCGCATCCGCTCGACCCTGGCCCACGTCGTCCAGGCCGGCTGGTGCCACCCGCACGACCTGCACGCCGAACTGCGCTCCTCCCGCCTCCTGGGCCGCCCCGCGATCCGCTCGGCGGCGTCGGAACTCCTGGCCGGCGTCCGCTCGGTCGCCGAAGCCCGGGCCCGCGACACCCTCACGGGGACCGACCTGCCGACCCCGCTGTGGAACGCCCGCCTCTACACCCCGGACGGCACCTTCCTGGCCAGCCCGGACGCCTACTGGCCCGACGAGGGCGTCGCCCTGGAGATCGACTCCGCCGAGTACCACTACACCCGCGACGCCTGGCACGCCACCCTCCGCCGCCGCCTGCGCCTGGAGTCCCACGGCGTCCTGGTGGTCAGCGCCACCCCCTCCATGATCCGCGACACCCCCACCGAAGTCATCGCCGCCCTCCGCGCCCTCTTGACCCTCACCACCCCCCGCCCCCACCCCCCAACGGCCTCCGCCCGCGGCCACGTTCAGCTGGAGCTTTCCGTTCCGTGAGAATGGCGGAGTGGAACCCCTCGAAAGCACCCCGGCCGTCCGGGCTCGGATGAGCCGGCAGAAGAGCAAGAACACCGGGATCGAGATCGCCCTGCGGCGGTCGCTGCACGCCGCAGGGCTGCGGTACCGGGTCCACCGACGCCCTGTTAAAGGGGTGCGACGAGAAGCCGACATCGTGTTCGGCCCGGCGCGGGTCGCGGTCTTCGTGGACGGCTGCTTCTGGCACGGCTGCCCTCTCCACGCCACGTGGCCCCGCAGCAATCCCGAATTCTGGCGCGCGAAGATCGAGGGAAACCGGGCCCGCGACCGCGACACCGACGCCCGGCTGGCGGAGGCCGGCTGGTTGGCGGTGCGGGTCTGGGAACACGAGTCGGTGGAGAAGGCAGCCGAACGCGTGGCGGAGGTCGTCGCGGCGAGGCGATCCGCTCGAACGGAGAAGCCGGGCCGTGAGGGAGGTCAGTCCTCGCTCGCGCCGTGGCACTCCGGGTAGGGCTTGCCCGAGGTGCACCAGCAGGGGGAGCTGGGGGTGGGGGGCCAGGGGGTGGCCTTGCCTCGGGCGGCGAGGGTGGTGGCGTATTCCGCCAGGAGGCTGGGGGAGGCCGGGGAGGTCTTCTCGGAGGCCGCGAAGGCCTCGTACGAGGGGACGCTGGCGGTGACGATGCCGAGGTTGGTGGTGCCGGAGGCGGCCAGGGCGCGGAGGGACGATTCGATCTGTTCCAGGTGCTGCTCGTGCGAGGGGTACTCCGCGGCGAGCGTCGGGTAGCTGGTCAGGAGTTCGGCCAGTTCGCGCTGGGGCCAGTGGAGGATCGCCACCGGGAACGGGCGGGAGAGGGCGGCGCGGCGGTCGCCCAGTTCGGCGCGGAGGCGGGCGATCTCGGCGCGGAGCTCGGCCGGGTCGTCGGAGCCCAGGGCCCAGATGCGCTTCGGGTCGTGGAGCTCGTCCAGCGGGATCGGGCCGATGTGGCGGGTGTCCGCGACCATGTCCCAGTCGTCGTGCGGGCGCCCGAGGAGGCGCCGGACGCGGTGGCGGCCCGTGAGGAGGGCGGTGGTGGCCTGGGTGAGGGGGGTGTTCTCCGGGATGAGGAGGGTCGCCGCCTGCGTGAAGCACTCCTCCGAGGCGGTCAACTCGTCGTGGTTCTCCAGGGTTTCCGCGATGACCTCCCAGGGGGCCGGGTCGGCGGGGGCCGCCGTACGGATGCCCTGGATCAGGGCGCGGGCCTCGGCCTCGTGGCCGTACTCCCACAGGTTCGAGGCTTGGAGCGCCTTGATCAGGTGGGGGTCGTCGGGCTCGGAGGCGAGGAGCCGGTCGTAGAGCGCGCTTGCCCGTTCCCGTTCGTCGGCCAGTTCGAGGTGGGCCGCGGCCTGGAGGAGCAAGGGCTCCTGGTCCTCGGGGTAGCGGGTCGCCGTGCGGATGAGGCGCTCGGCTTCGGCGATGTGCTCGGCAGGCGTGTCGGGGCGCATGGTTCACACCGTACTGCCGCTGGTCAGTTGACGGGGGAGGTCTTATGGTGCCGCCCGTGCGGGATCACATACCTGTGGTGGTGCAGGGGAGCGGCCGGCGAGGGCGCCGGGCCGGTCTCGCGGGGGTGCTGTGGGCGGCCGGCGAACTGGCCGTCACGGTGGGGGCGGTGGTGTTGTTGCTGGTGGTGCACCAGATGTGGTGGACCAACCGGCAGGCCTTGGCGGGCGCCCGGGAGGAAGTGCGGGCGCTGGAGCGGGGGTGGGAGGAGCCGGGGCGCCTGGCCCCGCCCGCGGCTGAGGCGGATGCGGACGCGGAGGCGGATGGGCAGGCGGACGCGCGGCCCGAGCCCGATCCGGGACCGTCGGGGGCGCCTTCGGCGGCCGGGCCGGGGCCGTCACCCTCCGCCCCGGGTGGGGCCGCGCCGCCTGCGGGACGGGCGCCCGCGCGGGACCGGTCGTACGCCGTGCTGCGCATCCCGCGCCTCGGGCTCGTCGTGCCCGTCGCGCAGGGGATCGACAAGAAGGCCGTCCTCGACAAGGGGTACGCCGGGCACTACCCCGGGACCGCGCAGCCGGGCGAGGAGGGGAACTTCGCGCTGGCCGGCCACCGCAACACGCACGGGGAGCCGTTCCGGTACCTGAACCGGCTCAGGGCGGGGGACGAGGTGACGGTCGACCTGCGGGGGCAGAGGTACACCTACGTGGTGGGGCGGATCCTGCCCGAGACCACCGAGCGGGACACGGGCGTGGTGGCACCGGTGCCGCGCAGCGCGGTGAAGCCGGGGTACGGCTACAGCGAACCCGGTGCCTACATCACGCTGACCACCTGCACGCCCGAGTACACCTCCAAGTACCGGCTGGTGGTGTGGGGGACGTTGAAAAGGTGATCGCGGTAAACGGTGATCACGGGAACTGCGGCGCGGGGCGGGGCGTTGTGTCGGTAGGGTAGTTCGTACTGACGGTCGAGGGGCTGAGCGCAAGGGGGTGGGCGGCATGGTCGGGCGTTTGCAGGAGCTGTTGCTGACCCTGCTGCTGCTCGGAGGTCTCCTCGGGCTGCTGCTCGGGGAGAACGTGCTGGCCGGAGTGGTGGTCGCCCTCGCGGCCGCCGTCGCGGTGGCCGCCGCCGCTTTGGCGGCGAGCCGGGTGCGCCCCGTACCGCCGCACCGAATACGTACCGCGATCCGTGATCGCGAGCAGCGCACGGCGTTCCTGCCGCAGCGCGATCCCGACGCCTCGGGCCGGTCGCGGCCCCGGGCTCCCGGCCGCCTCGTCCCGACGGCCGCGTAGGGGCGCGCAGTACATCAGGACGGGGCCGCTGGTCGGCCCTGGCCGTGGCACCATTTTCCGCTCACTGATCATGTCGTCGCCCCTCGCGGGTCGTCACGCCGAAATGCATCTCTTTCGACGTTCGACGAGACCCCTCGGAGGGCCCGCGTGTCCGTTTTCACCCACCTTGTCGTTGAGTTGGGCCGGCTGTTGGAGCCGGTTCTGGCCGAGTCCGCGACCGCTGTGGCGATCGTGCTGTTCACCGTGCTCGTACGCCTCGCGCTGCACCCGCTGAGCCGGGCGGCGGTGCGCGGCGCGACGCCGCTGGCCGGCTGCCTGCCCGCGCTGTTGCAGCTGCCGGTGTTCTACGTGATGTACCGCGGGTTCTCCTCGGCGGAGGTCGGCGGGGCGGCCAACGAACTGCTGGGCCACCGGCTGCTCGCCGCGCCCCTCGGGGACCGCTGGGCCGACGCGCTGGGGCAGGGCGGGGTGTTCGGGGCGCCGGGGCTGGTGTTCCTCGGGCTGTTCGCGGCCATCGGGGCGGTGGCGGCCTGGAGCGCGGTACGCGGGCGCCGGGCGGCGCTGGCGTCCTCGCTCGCAGTGGCGGGCGCGGGTGAAGGCAGTGGCGCCGGCGGTGGTTCCGGCCGTGGTGCTCGGGCGGGGGTCGGCGGGGGCGCTGGTTCCGGCCGCGGCGCGGGGACCGGCCGGGCCGCGGTGGTGGGCGCTTCCGGGACCGGGGCGAAGGCCGGGGCCGCCACGCGCGGGGGAGTGGCGGTGCTGAGCGCCGAGCAGGAGGCGGTGATGCGGAAGATGGGCGGCGTGCTGCCCCTGCTGTCGTTCGGGACGCTGATCACCGCCGCCGTGGTGCCGCTCGCCGCCGGGCTCTACCTGCTGACGACCACCGCCTGGTCGGTCGCCGAGCGGGCCTGGCTACAGCGGGGTGCGGGGCGCGCCTGACGGAGGGTGGCGTTCCAGTCCGTGAACAGGGTCTTGCAGATTGGCCGGACATCTTGGAGGATCGGCCAATCCTCCGATGGCCGCAACCCATCGTCCGGCCCGGGGCATGCCCATGGGCCGACCACCCTCGACCACGGGAGAATGCCCATGAAGCTGCTGCGTGTCGGACCCGTCGGGTCGGAGCGCCCCGCGCTGCTCGACCAGGACGGAACCCTGCGGGACCTGTCCGGACTGATCACGGATGTGGACGGCGCGCTGCTCGCCGACGACTCCGTGCTGTCCCGGGTACGGGACGCGGCGGCGGCGCCCGGGGAACTTCCCGCACTCGACGCCGAAGGGCTGCGCGTGGGCTCCCCGATCGGTCGCATCGGCAAGGTCGTGGGCATCGGCCTGAACTACTTCGGGCACGCCGCCGAGATCGGCGCCGAGCCGCCGGCCGAGCCGATCCTGTTCCTCAAGGCGGCGGACACGGTCGTCGGCCCGGACGACACCGTCCTCATCCCGCGCGGCAGCGTGAAGACGGACTGGGAGGCCGAGCTCGGCGTCGTCATCGGCGCCACCGCCCGCTACCTGGCCTCCGCCGAGGAGGGCCTGGCGCATGTGGGCGGGTACACGGTGGTCAACGACGTATCGGAGCGCGAGTTCCAGATAGAGCGCGGCGGCACCTGGGACAAGGGCAAGAACTGCGAGACGTTCACCCCGCTCGGCCCCTGGCTGGTCACGGCCGACGAGGTCCCGGACCCGCAGGCGCTCGGCGTCCGGCTCTGGGTCAACGGCGAACTCAAGCAGGACGGCAGCACCTCGGACCAGATCTTCCCGGTCGGCGAGGTCGTGCGGTACCTGAGCCAGTTCATGACCCTGTACCCGGGTGACGTCATCGTTACGGGCACCCCGGCGGGCGTGGCCATGGGTCAGCCGGAGCCCAAGCCGTACCTGCGCGCCGGTGACGTCGTGGAGGTGGAGATCGACGGCCTCGGTCGTCAGCGCCAGGAGTTCAAGGGCGCGTAACGAGCCGGCGGCCGGGAAGGGCAGGACGGCGGGAGGGGCGGACCCCCGGGGGGCGGCCCGCCCCTCCCGCCTGCCTGCGCTCCCGGCTGCCCCATGGTGGGTGGGGTGGCTGTGCGGCGGTCCCGGCCTGCGGTGCTCACGGCCGACCCGCGCTGAGAATGCCCGGCGGCCGACCCGCTTTGAGGGGGCCGGCGGCCGGCCGCCTTGAGGGGGCCGGTGGGCGGGCCGCCGTGGCTCCGGGCGGCTTACGCCGCGTCGGCGGGGGAGAGCGTCACCGTGACGCCGTCGCGCGAGGACCGGCGGGCCGCCTCCAGGACCGCCAGGCAGTGCGCCGCCTCACGGGCCGTCACGGGAGCCGGCCCGCCCTCGCGCAGTGCCGCGGCCACCGCCGCGTAGTACGCCGGGTAGTCGCCCGGCGCGGTCGGCACCGGGGTCCCGCCGCCGGTCAGCGGTGATTCGCCCGCGCCCAGCCGGCCCCACAGGTGCTCGGGTTCCACGCCCCATGCCTGGCCGTCCCCGCCCGGTCGGAGCCCCTCGCGCAGCGCGGCCTCCTGGGGGTCGAGGCCGTACTTGACGTAGCCGGCGCGCGAGCCGAGCACGCGGAAGCGCGGACCGAGCTGGGCGGTGGTCGCGCTGACGTACAGGTGCGAGCGGACCCCGCCGGCGTGCGTGATCGCGATGAAGGTGTCGTCGTCGGCCTCCGCGCCCGCGCGGCGCACGTCGGTCTCCGCGTAGACCCGCACGGCCGGACCGAAGAGCACCAGCGCCTGGTCGACGACGTGGCTGCCGAGGTCGTACAGCAGCCCGCCGATCTCCTCCGGCGCCCCCGACTCCCGCCATCCGCCCTTGAGCTGCGGCCGCCAGCGCTCGAAGCGGGACTCGAAGCGCTGCACGTCGCCGAGTTCGCCGTCGGCGAGGAGCCGGCGCAGGGTGAGGAAGTCGTTGTCCCAGCGGCGGTTCTGGAAGACGGACAGGAAGGTGCCGGTCCGCTCCGCGAGCGCGGCGAGTTCGTCGGCCTCGGCGGCGGTGGCGGCCAGCGGCTTGTCCACGACGACGGGGACGCCTGCGGTGAGGGCGGCCCTGGCGAGCGGGACGTGCGTCTTGTTGGGGGAGGCGATGACGACGAGGTCGACGGGATCGGCACCGTCCGATCCGTCCCAGAGCGCGGCGGCGGAGCCGGCGATCCGGATGCCGGGGCAGGCCTCGCGCGCCTGGGCCTGGCGGCCGGGGTCGGAGGTGACGACCGCGTCGAGGACGAGCCCCTCGGTGGCCGTGACCAGAGGGGCGTGGAAGACGGAGCCGGCCAGTCCGTAGCCGATGATTCCGACGCGGAGGGGGGAGGTGGCGTTCAGGGGCATGGGTCATACTTTGGCAACAGTGTTGCGTAAGTGCAAGGAGAGACGGCGGGGTGAATCGGGGCCATCAGGGCAATGGGGTCAACCTGCCCGTGGTGCGGGGGCACAACGAGGCGCTGATCCTCGGGCTGCTGCGGGGGGCGGGGCCCGGCGGGCTGGGCCGCGCCGACCTCGCCGGTCGTACGGGGCTCACCCCGCAGGCCGTCAGCAAGATCACGGCGCGGCTCGCGGCGGAGGGCCTGGTCGCCGAGGCCGGGCGGGGCGCGTCGACGGGCGGCAAGCCGCGGACCCTGCTGAGGCTGGTACCGGAGGCGCGGTCCGCGGTGGGGGTGCAGCTGGACCGGGACGAGCTGACGGCCGTACGGGTGGACCTGGCGGGGCGCGTCGTCGCGCGGTGGCGCGGGCCGCTGGACTTCGCGGCGGGGCCGGTGGCGGCGGTCGAGGCGGTGCTACGGGCGGTCGTGCGGGTTCGCGAGGCGGGCGGGGCGGGGGCGCCGCTGCTCGGGGTGGGGGTCGCGGCGCCGGGCCCGCTGGACTGGCGGGACGGGGTACTGGGGCGGGTGACGGGGTTCCCGGAGTGGGAGGGGTTCCCGTTGCGGGAGGTGCTGGCGGGGCGGCTGGGGGCGCAGGTGCCGGTGGTGGTGGACAAGGACACCAACGCGGGGGTTGCGGCGGTGGCGGCGGGGGACGGGCGGGGTGCGAACTGTGTCTACGTGCACGTCGGGACGGGGGTGGGAGCGGGACTGCGGTTGGACGGTGCGGTGTTCCGGGGGCCGCGCTCGCTGGCGGGGGAGTTCGGGCACCAGGTGCTGGAGCTGGATGGGCCGCCGTGCCGGTGCGGGGGGCGGGGGTGCGTCGAGGCGCTGTGCCTCTCCGCGCTCGCGCGGGGGGATCTGGCGGGGGCGGCGCGGGTGCTGGGGGAGGGGGCGGCGAACGTGGTGGCGCTGCTGGACGTGGAGCGGGTGGTGCTGGGCGGGAGGGTGGTGGAGGCGGAGCCGGGGGTCTTCGTGGAGGGGGTCGAGGCGGTGCTGGTGAGGCGGGCGGGAGTGGCGGTGGCCGTCGCCGTTGCCGGGACGGGGGTGGCGGAGGGGGCGGCGGAGCTGGTGCTGGGCCCGCTGTTCGGGCGGGGCGCCTGAGGTCCCCGGGGCCCCGCCCCGGGCCCGGGCGCCTCAAGTGCCGGGCGGGCTGGATTGTGGTCGGCCTGGCTGGCCTGGCCTGGTTCGGTGCGGCGCCGTTGCGCGGGCGGTCCCGGCTGCGCCGGGCTTTCCGGGGCTCCGCCCCGGACCCCGCGCCTCAAACTCCCCCAGAGTCCGTCCGGGGGACCCCCACGAGGCTGGGTTTGCCGGCCCCGCGCCTCAAGCTCCCCCAGACTTAGTCCGGGGGGACCCCCACGGGGCTGGGTGTGACCCGGCCGGATGAGGCCGGGGCGAGGTGGGGCCCCGCGTCCGATCAGGCGTAATGGTGGGGGGTCCGCGCGCGGATGGGCCGGGGGTGGGGGTGGGGCGTGGGAGAGTGCGGGCGGCGGGGTGATTGTCGCCTCGTCCGATCATCGGCATCATCACTGTTTCCGTCCGGCGAGCTGCGAAGGTCCTCCATGCGACTGCGCGAAGCCCTTGCCCCTCCCGCCCTGTTGGCCGCCGTGTTCCTCTCCCTCCTCGCGCCCGGCACGGCCTCCGCCGACGTCGGCAACGGCGGCGGGGCCCACCCCGCCCCCGCGCTGCCCTCGCGCGCCAAAGCCACCTGCGGGGACGCCAAGAGCAGCGCCTTCCCCATCGGCGCCCGCATCCGCGGCGGCCCGGCCGTGTACCGCACCGGCGACGGACCCCAGACCTGGTACCTGGACCTGACCAACACCACCTCCGGCGAGTGCACGGCCATCCACCCCGTCGTCGTCTTCACCGACAAGGCCCGCACCCTGCGCCCCGCCCACCTCCAAATGGACTTCGAGACCCCCGACGGCCCCCGCCCCGCCACCCTGGAGCGCAGCGACCGCGACGAGATCATCGCCGTGTTCGACGGCGAGGCGTTTCCCGGCTTCGCCATCGGGGCCGGCGGCTCCCGTACCGTCCGCGTCTCCCTCGCCTTCGCCCCCGACGCCCCGCACGGTGAGGTCCTCGCCGACGCCGCCGTCGTCCGGCGCAAGGGCGACGACGGGGACTGGGTCGGCGAGGCGGGCGGCTACCGGTTCTCCGTCGAGGGGCCCGAGGACGAAGCCGGCGAGGCGGGCTCGCTCGCGCACACCGGCCCCCGCCCCTGGGCGTCGGCCGCGGCCGCCGTCGCCACCGTCGCCACCGGCGGCGGGCTGCTGCTCGGCGCCCGGCGGCTGCGGGCCCGCGCCGAGGACTGACGTACACCTGGTCCGCGTACAGTCCGAGGGTGGAACATCTCAGCCAGAGCCAGCCCCACCGCCCCGGGCAGGCCGTGCGGTCCGGCATCCCCGAGCACGGGCGCATCCCCAAGTACTACGCGGTCAAGGCCCGTATCTCCGTCCTGGTCGAGGAACTCGGGGAGGGCGGCCTGCTGCCCACCGAGCGTGATTTCGCCGAGCAGTACGAGGTCTCCCGCGAGACCGTCCGCCAGGCCCTGCGCGAGCTGCTGCTGGAGGGCCGGCTGCGCCGCTCCGGCCGCGGGACCGTCGTCGCCGGGCCCAAGCTGGAGCAGCCGCTGTCCCTCGCGAGCTACACCGAGGGCGTGCGCCGCCAGGGCCGTCGTCCGGGCCGGCACCTCATCGGCCTGGAACGTTTCCCCTGCCCGCCCGAGCTGGCCCGCGGCATCGGCGCCGAGACCGGTGAGCCGGTCTGGCACCTGGAGCGCGTCCTGCTCGCCGACGACGAGCGCGTCGGACTGGAGAGCACGTACCTGCGCGTCGCCCGCGCGCCCCGACTCGACAGCGATTTCCAGCCGGACTCCTCCTTCTACGGGTACCTCCGCGACCGCCTCGGCATCTCGTTCGGCGACGCCGACGAGAAGCTGGAGACGGTCCTTGCCACTCCCCGCGAAGCCCTGCTGATCGGCACCCCGCCCGCGCTGCCCATGCTGCTCATCCACCGCTTCTCCCGCGACCAGGACGGCCGCCCGCTGGAGCGGGTGCGTTCGCTCTACCGAGGCGACCGGTTCAGCTTCACGACCCGCCTGCGTCCCGAGTAGCCTCGGCATTCCCCACCAGAGCGAGCGAAGGGGACGTAGTGTTGTCACAGAAAGGTAACGGGTCTAGTCCAGGCGTCGAGCCCTGTTCACCGGCCCGCCATCGCGCCGCCCTCTCCCTGCCCCGGGCCGCGCCCACCGTGGACGGCGTGAGAGTCATAGTCGTCGGAGGCGGCGTGGTCGGCACCATGCACGCCTGGCAAGCAGTCGAACGCGGCCACGAGGTCGTCCAGATCGAACGGGAAGCCGAGGCCCGCGGCGCGTCCCTGCGCAATTTCGGCCAGATCTGGATCAGCGGGCGGGCCGGGGGAGAGGAGCTCGACACCGCCCTGCGCGCCCGCGAGCTCTGGGAGCGGATCGGCGCACAGGTGCCCGGCCTGGGCTTCCGCGCGATCGGCTCCCTCACCCCAGTCCGCACCCCCCGCGAACGCGCGGTCGCCGAAGCGGCCGTGGCCCGCACCGACGCCGCCGCCCGCGGCTACAAGCTGGTCACCGCCGAGGAGGCCCGGGCGATCAACCCGGCGCTGCGCGGCGCTTTCGAGGCCGCCCTGTGGTGCGAGCGGGACGCGGCCGTGGAACCGCGCACGGCGCAGCTCCACCTGCGCGACGCCCTGCGCGCCACCGGCCGGTACACCTTCCTCCCCGGGCGCGAGGTGCGCGAGGTCATCGGGACCGGCGCGGTCCGCGACGACCACGGTGACGTCCACCGCGGCGACGCCGTCGTCCTCGCCACCGGTGCCTGGCTGTCCGGCCTGGTCCGCGAGCTGGTCCCGGACCTGCCCGTGCGCCGCGTCCGGCTCCAGATGATGCAGACCGCCCCGCTCGGCGAGCCGCTGACCACCTCGGTCGCGGACGCCGACAGCTTCCGCTACTACCCCGCGTACCGCTCGGAAGCCCTCGACGCCCTCGACTCCGGGCAGGCGCAGGCGCCGGTCGCGGCCGCCCACAAGATGCAGCTGCTGATGGTCCAGCGCCGGGACGGCGGGCTGACCATCGGTGACACCCATGAATACGAGCACCCGTTCGCGTTCGACACCGACGAGGACCCGTACGAGCACCTCACCGAGGTGGTCGAGTCCTTCCTGGGCCGCCCGCTGCCCAGGATCCGGCGCCGGTGGGCGGGCGTGTACGCGCAGTGCACCGACACCACCCGCGTCGTCCACCGCCAGCAGGTCGCCGACGGCGTCTGGCTGGTGACCGGACCCGGCGGGCGCGGCATGACCTGCTCGCCCGCGATAGCCGAGACCACCGCGAACGAACTGGGCTGGTAACCGACATGACAGACACCGCCACCGCCACCACCACCCGGAACCATGGCCTGGTCGTCCTCGACATGGCCGGCACCACCGTCTCCGACGGCGGTCTCGTCGAGCGCGCCTTCGAGCGCGCCGCCGAACGCCTCGGCGTCGAGCCGGGCAGCGCCGACCACGCCGCCAAGCTCCAGTACGTCCGCGACACCATGGGCGAGTCGAAGATCTCCGTCTTCCGGCACCTCTTCGGTACGGAGGACCTCGCCCGGCGCGCCAACGCGGCTTTCGAGGAGGCGTACGGGGAACTCGTCGACGGCGGCCTCATCGCCCCGGTCCCCGGCGCCCGCGAGGCCATCGGGAAGCTGCGCGCCGAGGGCCGCACCGTCGTACTGACCACCGGCTTCGCCCGCGTCACCCAGGACGCCATCCTCGACGCACTCGGCTGGCGCGACCTCGCCGACCTCACCCTCTGCCCGGCCGACGCCGGCGGCCGCGGCCGCCCCTACCCCGACATGGTGCTGGCGGCCTTCCTGCGGACGGGCGCGGTGGCCGACGTACGGGACGCCGTGGTCGTGGGCGACACCGCGTACGACATGCTCAGCGGTGTCCGCGCGGGCGCGGGGATCGTGGCCGGCGTCCTCACCGGCGCCCACGGCCGTGAGGCGCTCACCGCCAACGGCGCGACCCACGTCCTCGCCTCCGTCGCCGAACTGCCCGCCCTGCTGGTGGAGTCGGCGTGAGCGGCATCCGCTTCGACTCGGTCTCGGTCGCCTACCACGGCACGACCGTCCTGGACCGGCTCGACCCCACCGTCGAGCCGGGCGAGGTGATGGCGCTGCTCGGCCCCTCCGGCTCGGTGGCCGACTCCGACGAGTGGGACGACAAGAGCGAGTGGGACGACACGAGCGAGTGGGACGACACGAGCGAGTGGACGACAGGAGCCACACCGGCTCCTTCGACTCCACGCTGATCACCCCCAAGTGGCCGGTCAGCGGCGGCGCGAGCGGTTCCACGGTGAACCTCGGCCACCAGACGCACTACCGCCACGAGGCCGGCCAGAGCGCCCAAGTCCTGGTCTCCTACAACGGCGGTACGCCGACGGTCGTCACGAGCTACACGGCCGACGCCGTCGCCAGGAGCGAGTCCCTCACCCTCCGGGTCCCGGCCGGGGCCACCGACGTACAGGTCCGCTTCCGCTACAGCGGCGCCCACAACTGGTACTGGACCGTCGACAACGTCACACTCGGCTGACGCCGACCCCCCCTTCCTGCCCTCCCCGTCCGGGCCGTGGACGCCCCCCGCGCCCACGGCCCGCGCCGGATAGGGTGGTACGGACCGGAGGCCCCGGAGGTCACAGACCCGGAGGTCACAGGCCCCGCAGAGCGGAGAACAGTCCCGTGGCAGAGCGCAAGCCGATCGAATCCTGGCTCACCGACATGGACGGCGTCCTGATCCACGAGGGAACCCCGATCCCCGGCGCCGACACCTTCATCAAGCGGCTGCGCGAATCCGGCAAGCCCTTCCTGGTCCTGACCAACAACTCCATCTACACCCCGCGCGACCTGCACGCCCGCCTCAACCGGATGGGTCTGCACGTTCCCGTCGAGAACATCTGGACTTCGGCGCTCGCGACCGCCAAGTTCCTCGACGACCAGCGCCCGGGCGGCACGGCGTACGTCATCGGCGAGGCCGGCCTGACGACCGCCTTGCACGACATCGGCTACATCCTCACCGACCACGAGCCCGACTACGTGGTCCTCGGCGAGACCCGCACGTACAGCTTCGAGGCGATGACCAAGGCCGTTCGCCTGATCAACGGCGGCGCCCGCTTCATCTGCACCAACCCGGACGAGACCGGCCCCTCCATCGAGGGCCCGCTGCCCGCCACCGGCGCCGTCGCCGCGCTGATCACCAAGGCGACCGGCAAGCAGCCGTACTTCGCGGGCAAGCCCAACCCGCTGATGATGCGGACCGGCCTGAACGCGATCGGCGCGCACTCCGAGAGCAGCGCGATGATCGGCGACCGGATGGACACCGACGTACTGGCCGGCCTTGAGGCGGGCATGCAGACCTTCCTCGTCCTGACCGGCCTCACCGCGATCGAGGACACCGAGAAGTTCCCCTACCGCCCCACCAAGACGGTCGACTCCATCGCCGACCTGATCGACCTGGTGTAAACCGATCCCGTGCGGTCCGGGGGCGGCTCCGCCGTGCCCTCCCCGGCGGCGGTCCCTTGGTGCGTACGGCTGACTCGTACGGTCCAAGGGTGCGCCGCTCCGGATGCGGAGCGGCGCGCCGCGCGTGAATCTCCTTGTTGAGGAGGTTCACCATGCGCAGTGCTCTGATCGCTCTCCGTGCCGCCGGTGCGGCCGTCGCCCTGACGGCCCTCACCGCCGTGACCGCGCCCGCCGCCGTCGCCGAGGACTGGGGCCGCAGTGGCGTCTCGGTCAGGCCGGACCCCGCCGAGCCCGGCGACCTGGTCAAGCTGGAGGTGCGGGGCTGCGAGGGAGGCTGGGCGTCCGCCAGGTCCTCCGTCTTCGTCTCCGAGGTCCACTTGTCCTCCGGCCACGAGGACCGCCACGCCCTGTGGGGCGACGCGCTCATCGCCCCGCACGCCCAGGCCGGCTCGCACGAGATCAACGTCAAGTGCGACGGGCGGGACGGCCGGGTCAGCGGCTCGATCCGGATCCGCGAGCGGAGCCACCACCCCGACCCGCACCACTCGCCCGTCTGGCCGGTCCACGCGGGCGGCGGCGCGATGGCCGCCGACGTGGCGGCCAGGACGACGGAGCTGGCGGCCGCGCCCGCGAAGAAGGACCACGGCGGCGACGGCCCCGGGCTGCCCCAGACGCTGATCGGCGCCGCCCTCGCCGCCGTGGCCACCCTGGCCGTGGCGGGCAGGGCGCTGGCGCTGCGGCGCCGTCGCAGCGGCGAGTGAGGGCCCGCCGGTGAACGAGGGGCCCAGCGGCTCCGCCGGCTCCCGACTGCTGACGTTCGCCGCGTGGACGGTGCTGGTGCTCGGGCTGTGGCTGTGGGGGCGGGAGATCACCGGAGTCCCCGTACCGCCCGGGGGGCAGGCCGGTGGCGCCGGGGCGGCGGTCCCCGGTCTGCCCCTCGCGCACTCCCCGCTGGCGGCGGCCCCGCCGGCGCGGCTCGACGTACCGTCCCTGGGCATCCAGGCGCCGGTGATCTCGCGCGGCCTCGACCGCGAGGGGGCGATCGAGCCGCCACCGTACGAGAACCCGGGCACGGTCGGCTGGTGGAGCGCCGGCACCCAGCCGGGCCGGCCCGGCACCGCCCTGCTGGTCGGCCACGTGGACACGCGCACGAAGCCGGCCGTGTTCTACGGGCTGAGCACGGTACAGCGGGGCGACAAGGTGGGGGTGGTGCGGGCGGACGGGTCGGTGGCCGAGTTCACGATCGAGGACGTACGGGTCTACGAGCGCGCGGGCTTCGACCCGCAGAAGGCGTACGGCCCCAAGGTGGCGGGCCGCGCCGAGCTGCGGCTGGTGACCTGCGGCGGGACGTACGACAAGAAGGCCAAGGAGTACTCGGCGAACGTGGTGGTCGCCGCCTACCTGACGGGCGTGAAGGCAGGGCCGGGTACGGCCGTGTGAGGGGTGCCGTCCGCGCGAGTCCCGGGGCGCGGCGCGGGTCGGGGCGCCGCGCCGGTGGGGCCGCCGCGCGGGCCGGAACGAAGAAACCCCCGCAGCTTTCGCTGCGGGGGTTTCTCCTGTCTGTGCGCCGCCAGGGACTCGAACCCCGGACCCGCTGATTAAGAGTCAGCTGCTCTAACCAACTGAGCTAGCGGCGCCTGCTGACAGGGAAAACTCTACCCCACCTGCGGGGGTGCTCAGGACCAGCCGCGCCCGTGCTGTCCGATTAACCCATGTTTGGGGGGTTTGTCGTGCACGATATGTCTGGGCCGAGCCGAATCTGATGCCCCGCCAGATGCGTGCCCGGCCGGACGAGTGGACGAGCAAGGGGAGTGGACGGAACGCATGACGACGCAGCCTCCGGTGCATGTGCAGTCGGCGCCACCGATGCCGATGCCGATGCCGGTCTTCGAGGAGTACGAGCCCGCGGGCGACTGCGGCTGCCTGGGCTGCGTGCACCGGCGCCGCACCCTCGCGCGCGGCCGGGCCACAGCCCTGCGGGACGGCGCACCCCCGGGCGCGCGCGGCGCCCGGCGCGCGCTGGTGGTGGCCACCGCGGCGGGTGTGGTGCTGAGCGGTGGCGGCCCTACCGCCCTGGCGGCGGCCCGCCCGGCGCCTAGCCCGGTCCCGGTGGCCCCGACGCCGCCGAGGCCGGTCCCTGCGACGCCGACGCCGCCGAGGCCGTCGGCGGACGGGCCCGGGTCCCCGCAGGGCGGACCGGCGCCGCTGCACGGGCCGAAGGGATCCCCCGCCAAGCCGCCGGGCCGGCCGGGCGCGCCCGCGACGGTGAGGCGGATCGACCGCTCGACGATCATCAACCGGGCGAAGGTGTGGCTGGAGGAGCAGGTCCCGTACAGCATGTCCGACTACTGGTCGGACGGCTACCGGCAGGACTGCTCGGGCTTCGTCTCGATGGCCTGGAACCTCGGCACGAACGAATGGACCGGCAGCCTCGACAAGTTCGCCAAGAAGATCACCAAGGAGGAGCTGCTGCCGGGGGACATGCTCCTCTTCCACAACCCCTCCGACCCCAACAACGGCTCGCACGTCACCCTCTTCGGCGGCTGGGTCGACGAGACGCGCACGAGCTACATCGCCTACGAGCAGACCCGCCCGACGACGCGCAAGCTGGCTACGCCGTACGGGTACTGGAACAACGCGACGAAGTACCTCCCGTACCGCTACACCGGGGTGACCGGCGGACTACTGCCCGACGGGCCGGGGAACGACCCGAAGCCCGCCGCCCCGTCCGCCTTCCCCGGGGCGAAGATGTTCGGGCCGGGCGCGGACAACGAGTACGTGGCGCGGTTGGGCCGGATGCTGATCGACCGGGGCGGGCGGCGGTTCTACCCCAAGGGGCCGAGCACGAAGTGGAGCGAGTCGGACCGGCTGGCCACGCAGGCCTTCCAGAAGGCCCAGGGCTGGACGGGCGCGGAAGCCGACGGCATTCCGGGGGCGCACACGTGGCGGCTGCTGGTGCAGGGCCAGGGCAACGACATCGTCCCGACGCCGGAAGCCGCCCCGGGCCCCGGCGGCCACCCCGCGCACCCGGTGCCGGGGGGCCCGGGGGGCGGTGTGCCCGCTTACCCGGGGCCGGGGGCCTTCCGGCCGGGGCAGTCCGGCCCCGCCGTCGCCGCGCTCGGCCGGCAGCTGATGGCCAAGGGGTTCGGCACGTACTACACGTCCGGCCCGGGCTCCGTATGGGGCGAGGCCGACCGGCGCAACGTAGAGGCGTTCCAGCGCGCGCAGGGCTGGCGCGGGGCGTTGGCCAACGGCTATCCGGGCCCGGAAACCTGGCGCCGGCTGTTCGCATGACGGAGGCAACGATGTACCCCACGCGCACCACGACCACGACGGGCACGTTCCGCGTCCCCGCGGCGAAGCGGCCGCCCGCCGATTCCGGCTGCCCCCCTCGCCCGGGCCGCTGGACCACCCACCGCCCGACGCCGACGGCAGCCCCGGCCCCGGTCGGGGCGGTGCCCCCGACCGCAGCTCCGGTCCCGGTCGGGGCGGCGAACCCGGCGGGAGCTCCGGCCCCGGTGGCTGCTTCGGTCCCGGCCATGGCCGCGGCCCCGGGTGACTGCCCGGCCCCGAGCCCGTCTCTGGCCGGGGCGGCGACCTCGGCGGCTTCGCTGCCGGGCGGGACCCCGAGCGCGATCTCAACCCCGGGCGGATACCCGGGCGTGGGCCCGTCGCCAGCCCGGGCGGCGAACCCGGCGGGAGCTCCGGCCCCGGGCATGGCGGTGGCTCCGACCGGGACCCAGGCCCCGGTTGCGGGCGGGATCACGACGCCGGACGCGGCTGCTGCCCAGCCACTGACGCCGGCCGCGGGGGACTACCCGGGCGTGAGCCCGTCCCCTTCCCGGACGGCGACCTCGGCAGGAGCTTCGGTCCCGGGCGCGGGCTTGACGCCGGGGGTGCACACGACCTCGGCTTGGGCGGCATCTCCGGCCCGGGCGGCCGCTTCGGCGGTGGCTTCGGTCCCGAGCGCGGGGCAGGCCTCGGGCGCGGTCTCGACGGCGACCCCGGCCCGGACGGGAACTTCGGCTCCGCTGTGGCCCGCTCCACCGGCCCGGACCGAGGCGCCGGCTGTGGCACGGACGGAGGAACGGGCCCCGAAGCCGGCTGAAAGCCCGGGCCTGATCCCTGCCCGGGCGACGGCCCCGGCGGGGACTCCGTCTCCGTCCCCGGCCCCGGGCACTGCTTCGGCGCCGATCCCGGCCCGCACGGACGTCCCGACCGTCGCGGACCGGACAGTGACCTCGTCCCCGGCGGTGGTTCCGTCTCGGACCCCGGCCCGTGCGGAGACGCCGGTGGTGGCCCCGGTCCAGGACCTGGGCCCGGCTCCGATCCAGACGGCCTCGGCCCCGATGACTCCGCCCGAGCCCCCGGCCCGTGTGGCGGCCTTGGGCGGGACTGCAGTTCCCGCCCCGGGGTCGGGTGAACGTACGGGCATGAGCTCGGCCCCCGCCGCCGCTCCGGTCTGGCCCGCACCTCCGGCCTGGAGGGAAGCCCCGGACTCGACTCCGGCCGCGGCCCTGAGCGCCTCTTCTGCCGGGGCGACTGCCCCGGCCCCGGCGGTGGCTTCGACGACGACTCCGCCTCAGTTCGCGCCGTCCACCGCTCCGGACCGGATGGGGACACCGGCCTCGGCAGCGGCAGAGCACATGGGCGTGTCCGTGGAGTGGAGCGCGTCCTCTGCCCGGAGGGAGGCGTCGGCCGGGCCCGCGAACTCGGCCCGGGAGCCGGGCTCGTCGTCTGCCGGGGCGCCCGCCTCGGCGGTGGCTCCGGTCCAGTTCTCGTCTGCCGGCGCAGCATCGGCGGCGCCGTCGGCCCCGGCTTCGGCCCCGGCTTCGGCCCCGAGCTGGCCCGCATCTTCGGGCCGGACGGCGCCGTCGGCTGCGGCCGAGCCCGTGCGTCCGTCCGTGGAGCGGAACGCGTCCGCCGCCCAGGGGGCTGGTTCGGGCGGCACGGCGGCGGTTCCGGCGTGGCCCGCATCTGCCCGGAGGGAGGCGTCGGCCGGGCCCGTGAACTCGGCCCGGGAGCCCGGCTCGTCGTCTGTCGGGGCGCCCGCCTCGGCGGTGGGTTCGGCGCAGTTCCCGGCCGCCGCGCCCGCCTCGGCAGCGTCGGCAGCCCGGACGGGGTGGTCCGCTTCTGCGGACCAGGCGACCTCGGCTGCGGCTGCGCCTGTGAGTCCGTCCGTGGAGCGGAGCGCGTCCTCTGCGTCGGGGGCTGGTTCGGGCGGCACGGCGGCGGTTCCGGCGTGGCCCGCCTCTGCCCGGAGGGAGGCGCCGGCCAGGCCCCTGAGCCCGCCTCGGGAGTGGGACGTGTCGCCCGCCGAAGCGGCTGCCCCGACGGTGGCTTCGGCCCGGGCCGAGGCACCGGCCGGGCCCGCATCCCAGGCCCGGGCCGAGGTGTCGGCAGCGGCCTCGGCTTCGCGTCAGGCCCCTGCTCCCGCCCCGGGTCGGCCCGCAACTTCGGGCCGGACGGTGGCACAGGCGGGGGATGCCGCCCTGAGCCCGTCCCAGCCGGGCCCGTCGTCGGGCGGGGCGTCCGGCCCGGCGGTGGCTTCGGCTCAGGTTCCGGCGCCGAGCAGCGCTCCGGCGGTGCCTTCGGGCCGGATGGAGGCGTCGGCCGTGTCCGCCTCTCCGGCTAGGGGGGAAGAGCAGGACGCGGCCTCGGCACCGCACCCCGCCCTGGCCCCGACCGGGGTACCGGTTGGGGAGGCGGCCCCGGCGGTGGTTCCGGCTCGCTCCTCGGCTGGGGAGGTCGCCCCGGCGGTGGCTTCGCCCCACGCCCCGGCGGCGGAGGCGGCCCCGGCGGTGGCGCCGCACCTCGCCCCGGCCTCGACCGGGGTACCGGTTGCGGAGTCGGTCTCGTCGGTGCCTTCGCCCCAGGCCCCCGTTGGGGAGGCGGCCCCGGCGGTGGTTCCGGCTCGCTCCTCGGCTGGGGAGGTCGCCCCGGCGGTGGCTTCGCCCCACGCCCCGGCGGCGGAGGCGGCCCCGGCGGTGGCTTCGGCTCGGGTCTCGGCACCCGCCCCCGCTTCCGGGCAGGACTCGGCGGCTGCGGTGCCTGCCGCAGGGCGGCACGAGGACGCGGCGTCGCAGGCCGATACCGCCCACGAGCGGCACGATCGGTCCGGGGGAGTCGAGGGCGCGCGCGGCCCGGAGGCCGGAGAGGCGAGGGCGCATCCGGAAGGGATTCCCGCCGCGCGGGGACAGGCGGAGGGCAGGGCGTACCGGGCCGCCGGGCAGCGGCAGAGGTCCGTCGTCGACCTCGTGGCCCGGGCCGTCGCGCGGGTGATCGACCCCGGGGTCAAGGAGGCCCGCGACCCCGCCCCCGAGCCCGCCCCCGAGCCCGCCCCCGCCCCCGCCCCAGAACCCGCCCGCGGAACGGCCGTCACCGAGGTCCCCGTACACCTGCCGTTCCTCGGCCACGCCCGCCCCGCCCTCCCGGCCCCGCACCCGCGCCGGCAGCCCCCCGCGCCCCCGGCCGCCAAGCCGGCCCCCGCCGGCCGCCGCGTCCCCCGCGGCGACGACGGCCTCCGCGAGCACCGCGGTCCCGTCCTGCCGGGCTGGTGCGCCGTCGGCATCGGCGCCCTCGCCCTCACCGGCTGCGCTGCCGTGCTCTGGCGGGCCGGCGCCACCCCCGACCTCCTCGCCGTGGCCTTCGGTGTGCCCCCCCGCGCCTACCACGGGCTGCCCGCCACCTCCTGGCCCCCGCTTGCCTTCCTCGGCATCGTGGCCCTGCTCGCCCTCGGCGGACTCGGCCGCGCCAAGGCGGGCCACGCCTGGGTGCTGACCCTCTTCGGCCGCTACCGCGGCACCGTCCGGCGGACCGGCCTCACCTGGGTCAGCCCGCTCCTGCTCCGCCGTCGCGTCGACGTACGGCTGCGCCACTGGCGCAGCGAGCCGATGCCCGCCGTCGACGCCGGCGGCCTCGCCCTCCAGGTCGTCGTCCAGGTGGTCTGGCAGGTCAAGGACACCGCCCGGGCCACCCTCGCCGTGGCGGACCACACTGCGTACCTCGCCGAACAGGTGGAATCGGCCATGGCCCGGGTCCTGTCCCAGCTCCCCGCCGACGCCTTCCACGAGGACGCCCCCACCCTGCGCGACGCCGAGGCGGTCGGCGACGCGCTGACGCGGATGGTGGCGGCCGAGACCGAGGCCGTCGGGATCGAGGTGTTCTCCGCCCAGCCCACCCGCATCGAGTACGCCCCCGAGGTCGCCGAGGCGATGCGCCGCCGCCGTGTCGCGGCGATCGACGCCAAGCACCGGGACACCGTCCTGAGTTCGGTCGTGGACGCCGTCGACGACACCGTGCACCGGCTCACCTCGCGCGGGATCGTCGAGCTGGACGACTACGAGCGCAAGGCCCTCGTGAAGGACCTGACCGTCGCCTTCTACACCGGGCGGTCCGACCAATAGCGACAGGGGACGCCAATGCGGAACGGGTGGCCGGTCACGACCGGACCACCCGTTCCCCCTTTGGTATGGACATGGCCAACTCCCGTCAATAATCTGGAACTTGGTCTAGACCTGCACCCTGCGATCCGATCGGCCCGAACGCGATCCCCACCGCGTGCGCACGCTCTCCCGCCTGACTCCCCCCACGTCCAAGGAGCATCATGCGTCTCCTCCGCATGCCCAAACGGTCCGCCGCCGCGCTCGGTCTCGGCGTCCTGGCCACCGTCACCCTCGCCGGCGCCCCCACCGCCAGCGGTCACGGCTACACCGACACCCCCATCAGCCGCCAGAAGCTGTGCGCCAACAAGGCCGTCCCCGACTGCGGCCCCATCCAGTGGGAGCCGCAGAGCGTCGAGGGCTACAAGGGCTTCCCGGCCGCCGGCCCCGCCGACGGCCAGATCTGCTCCGGCGGCCACAGCGAGTTCGCCCAGCTCGACGACCCGCGCGGCGGCACCTGGCCCGCGACGAACGTGACCAGCGGCCAGAGCTACTCCTTCCGCTGGCAGTTCACCGCCAACCACTCCACCACCGACTTCAAGTACTACGTCACCAAGAACGGCTGGGACCCGAAGAAGCCCCTCACCCGGGCCTCGCTCGACCCCCAGCCCTTCCTCACCGTCGCCTACAACGGCGCCCGCCCCGCCATGACCACCGTCCACCAGGGCACCATGCCGAGCGGGAAGACCGGCCGCCACATGATCCTGGCGGTCTGGACGGTCAACGACACCCCGATGGCCTTCTACGCCTGCTCTGACGTTCAATTCTGACGCAGCGTCAGCTAATCTCCGGCGGCATGCGGACGACACCCGAAACCGTCGCGGAGCTCATAGCGCGCCAATGGGGCGACCACCGGCCCGGGCTGAGGTACGAGAGCACCGTCCTCACCCACCACCAGAGCGCCCAGCAGGCCGCCGCGCGCGCCGCGCTGCTCGTCGACCTCCTGCCGCCGGGGGCGGAGCCGCACATCGGGGTGCTGCTCGACAACACCCCGGAGTTCACCCTCTGGCTCGGCGCGGCGGCCCTCGCGGGGGCCGCCGTCGCCGGGATCAACCCGACCCGGCGGGGCCCCGAGCTGGCCCGCGACATCCTGCACACCGACTGCCGGATCCTGGTCACCGAGCCCGCCCACGTCCCGCTGCTGCGTGGCCTCGACCTGCCCGGCGTACGGATCCTCGTGACCGGGAGCGAGGAGTACGCCGCCCTCCTCGCCCCCTTCGTCGGCGCAACCCCCGGCGAGGCGGTCCTCGGCGGCGGCCCGGGCCCCGGATCCCGCCTCCTCCTCTACTTCACCTCCGGCTCCACCGGCGCCCCCAAGGCGGCCGTGTGCAGCCAGGGCCGCCTGGCCGCCGCCGGAGCCTCCCTGGCCCGCACCTTCCGGGTCACCCCGGACGACGTGCACTACATCTGCATGCCGCTCTTCCACGGCAACGCGGTCATCGCCGACTGGCTGCCCGCCCTCGCCGGCGGTGCCTCGGTCGCGCTGCGCCGCCGGTTTTCGGCCACCGCGTTCCTGGACGACGTACGGGCCCACGGGGCGACGTACTTCACCTACGTCGGCCGGGCCGTCCAGTACCTCCTCGCCACCGAGCCCCGCCCCGACGACCGCGACCACACCCTGCGCCTGGGCTTCGGCACCGAGGCCGGCGCGGTCGACGCGGCCCGCTTCGCCGAGCGGTTCGGGGTCCGGCTGGTGGAGGGCTACGGTGCGACCGAGGGCGGCGCCTCCGTCCAGCGGACCCCCGGCACCCCCGCGGGCGCACTGGGCCGGGCCGCGCCCGGGGACGACCTCGCCGTCATCGACCCGGAGACGGGCAAGGAGTGCCCCCCGGCCCGACTGGACGGGCAGGGCCGCCTCTTGAACGGGGAGGAGGCCATAGGCGAGCTGGTCAACCGGGGCCGCAGCCTCTTCGAGGGCTACTGGCGCAACCCGGAAGCGGAGGCGGCCCGCACCCGCGAAGGCTGGTACTGGACCGGGGACCTCTTCTTCCGTGACCTGCAGGGGTTCCTCTACTTCGCGGGCCGTACCGACGACCGGCTGCGGGTCGACAGCGAGAACCTGGCGGCGGCGGTGATCGAGAACATCCTCGCCCGCTGGTCCGAGGCCTCGGCGGCCGCCGTGTACGCGGTCCCGGACGAGGTGGCGGGGGACCAGGTGATGGCCGCCGTGGCCCTGCGCGAGGGCGCGGCCTTCGACCCGCGCGCGTTCGAGGCCTTCCTCGCCGCCCAGCCCGACCTCGGTACGAAGATGGCCCCGCGGTACGTCCGCGTCCTCGACGCGCTGCCGGTGACGGCGACGAACAAGATCCACCGGGTGGCCCTGCGCCGGGCGGGTTTCCTCGTCCCCGAACCGGTCTGGTGGCGCCCGCCCGGTGCCGAAGGCTACCGTCGCCTGGACGAGAAGGGCCTGCGCACGCTGCTGGCGGCGTACGAGAACCAGGGCCGCCGGGACCTCCTGGACCGCTGAGGCAACCGACCGGGACGGACACCCGTCTTGAACGCCAAAGGGGGCAAGGGGGGTGGTGCGATGAAGGCGAAGACGACGACGGCCGCGGTCGGCCGGACGGTGGCGGCCGGGGCGCTGTGCGCGCTGCTCGCAGCATGCGGCACGCGCGTGGCGGGTACCGCCCCGCCCTCCGCCGCCCCGGCCCCGCCGACCTGCGCGCCGAACCTCCCGACCGAGGAGGAGACGGGGACCACCCCGAACGTCCCGACCGAGGAGGAGACGGGGACCACCCCGAACGTCCCGACCGAAGAGGAGACGGGGACCACCCCGAACGTCCCCACCGAAGAGGAGACGGGCGGTCCGCCGAACCCGCCGACCGACCAGGATGACGGGACCCCCGGGCCGCCCACCGACGGCGGCCCCGCCTGCCAGGTGGTCGACGGCTGGTACGACATGACCCGCGACTTCAACGAGTACTACGCCCGCCACCGCGCCGACGAGGACACCTTCATGCCCGCGGGCAGCGTCAGCCGGGTAAGGATCCGCAAGACGGCCCACAACACCGAGGCCTGGATCACCTTCTCCACCCGGGCGGTCGGCAAGGGCGAGGGCGAGGACGCCCGCAGGGTCGCCGCGGTCTTCGGTGCCTGGCGCCGGGAGGTCTTCGGCGACCGGGGCACGGTCGGGGTGCGGACCGAGCGCGAGGTCAAGGTCACCACGACCTGGTGATCGCCGTCGTGATCACCGCTGTCCTTCTCGGTCAGCCGTGATCACCGGCGGCACCGGTATTGGTTTTGAGCACCCCACGGGACCAGGTAGTATTTTCTCTGTCAGGCGCCGCTAGCTCAGTTGGTTAGAGCAGCTGACTCTTAATCAGCGGGTCCGGGGTTCGAGTCCCTGGCGGCGCACCTGTACTTCGGGCGGTTCCCGGTTCACCGGGAACCGCCCGAAGTGTTTTCCGGCCTCAGGTCCGCCCCTCCCCGGTTCACAGCGTGAGCGACAGCAGCAGCGGCGCGGCCTTCCGGTTCAGCGCGTCCGCTGCGGCCCGCAGCCGGTGCGCGTGCTCGACCGGCATCGACAGGGCCAGGCAGCCGACGGAGGCCCCGGCGGTGATCGGCACCGCCGCGCAGACCGTGCCGACGGCGTACTCCTGGAGGTCGAGCACCGGGACGGTGGCCGGCTGGCTGTCGAGCTTCGAGAACAGGATCCGCTCGTTCACGATCGTCTTCGACGTGAGCCGGGCGATCTTGTGCCGGGCCAGGTGGTCGCGGCGGCCGTTCTGGTCGAGCTGGGTGAGCAGGCACTTGCCGACCGCGCTGGCGTGCGCCGCGGAGCGGAAGTCGACCCACTCGTGCACCTTCGGGGTGCGCGGGCTGTCCGCGAACTGCGTGATGCGGACCTCGCCGTCCACGTACCGGCTGATGTAGACCGCCGCGCCGACCGAGTCCCGCAGCCGGTCCAGGGTCTCTTGGAGCTTCTCCTGCAGCGCCTGTTTCCGGTCGCTCCCCGAGCCGAGCAGGACCAGTGAGTCCCCTATGGCGTAGGCGCCGTCGGACACCTGCAGGACGTATCCCTCCCGGCGCAGCATGAGGAGCATGGGCGCGAGATGGGCCGCGGGCAGGCCGGTCTCACGCCCGATCTGTGCGTCCGTCACGCCACCGGTGTGGCGCGCGATCGTTTCGAGTACGCGAAGCGCGTACTGCACCGAGTGGAACGGCGCGGTCGGCTCGGGCTTCAGCGCCACGGTTTCCCCCTACCAGGTTGTTACCGCTTGCCCTACCACGATAGCCATCAAGCGGCCCATCCGGAGCGCCTGTTGAGGAGATTGATGGCTCAATTAAGTCGCTTGTTCAGCAGGTATCCGAATGGCATATGCCCCTGGCAATGCCATCTTCCCGGTCTGCCGGGAATGCCCGGCCCCGGCCTACGGTTCGAATTCTTCGTACGGACGTGAAGGAGAGCGGCATGGGACGGGAGCGACGATGAGTGACGCCGGGGACGCAGGGGACACCGGGGCGGGCGCGGAGGCGGCCGAGGTCCCGAACGTGAGTACGGGGGCGGAGCTGGGCGCGCGAACGGGCGCAGGAGCGGAAGCCGGCGCAGCGTCCGGCGGGGCCGCCGCGGACTTCATGGCGCCCGCGGACTCCGTGGCGCCCGCGGACCCCGTCCGCGGGACGGCGCGGGGCCGGGCCCCGGTGCCGCTGTCGGTGCTGGACCTCGTCACCGTCGGGTCGGGTGGCAGCGCGCAAGAGTCCCTGCGCACCAGCGTGGCGATCTCCCGGCTGGCGGAGTCCCGCGGCTACCACCGCCACTGGGTCGCCGAGCACCACTCCATGCCCGGGGTGGCCAGCTCCTCGCCGGCGGTCATCCTCGCCCACCTCGCCGCCCACACCTCCCGGATCCGGCTCGGGTCGGGCGGAGTCATGCTGCCCAACCATGCTCCGCTGGCGGTCGCCGAGCAGTTCGGGACCCTGGAGGCCTTCGCCCCGGGCCGGATCGACCTCGGCCTCGGCCGCGCCCCGGGGACCGACCCCGGTACGGCGGCCGCGCTGCGCGGGCCCGCGCGGGCGGAGGAGGCGCACGACGAGTTCCCGCGCCGCCTCGGGGAGCTGATCCGCTTCCTCGACGACAACTTCCCCGACGGGCACCCCTACGCCCGGGTCCATGCCGTCCCCGGTCCCGTCCAGGGTCCCGTCGGGCGGCCCCCGGTGTGGCTGCTCGGCTCGTCCGGGTTCAGCGCGCGCCTCGCCGGCGAGCTGGGCCTGCCCTTCGCGTACGCCCACCACTTCTCGGCGGCCGGGACGCTGCCCGCGCTCGACCTGTACCGGCAGAGCTTCCGCCCCTCGGCGGTGCTGGACGCCCCGTACGCCGTCATCGGGGTCTCCGCGCTGGCCGCCGACACCGAGGAGCAGGCGCGGGCCCAGGTGCTCACGGGCGCACTGGCCATGCTGCGGCTGCGCTCCGGCCGGCCCGGTCTGGTCCCGACGCCGGAGGAGGCGGCCGCGTACCCGTTCTCGCCGCCGGAGCGCGAGTTCGTGGACGGCTGGCTGGCGAACATCGTCCACGGCACGCCCGACGAGGTCCGTTCCGGGCTCGACGCGCTGGTCGCGCGGACGGGGGCGGACGAGCTGATGCTGACGGCCAACGCCCATGGCGGAGCGGCCCGGTTGCGCTCGTACGCCCTCGTAGCAGATGCGTACGGGATGCCCATGGAGGGCTCGCTTCCGGCTTGAGCCGACAAGAACGGGGTTCGGCTGGTTCGTTGCCGAAACCTTGCCGGAGCGTGGCTTAGGGAAGTCTTAAACCGCTCGTCACCGGGGTGGCGGGCGGTTCTTCGTGGGCGCCCAGCTCTCTGACGAGCGGGTTTGGTCGCCAAGTGGTCTAGTCCTTGTTTGGTCCAAACCATTGACTGGGGCGCGGAGTGATCGCTATCACTTCTCTCACCCGAAGCTGACGCATCCCCTCCCACCCCCACGGAGTCAGTTCATGCACATCCGTAAACCCCTCATCGCGGCCGCCGCCACGGCCGCGCTGGCAGCCGGAGCGCTGGCCGCCTTCGCGGGACTCGGCACCGCGCAGGCCGCGGGCACCGCCACCACCACCGCGGCGGCCGCGGGCAACGTCAAGATCGCCTACTACGACCAGTGGAGCGTGTACGGGAACGCCTTCTACCCCAAGCAGCTCGACACCCGCGGCATAGCGGGCAAGTTGGACGTCATCAACTACTCGTTCGGCAACATCCACCCCACCGATCTCACCTGCTTCGAAGCCAACAAGGCGGCGGGCGACGACGGCAACGCCAGTGCCGGCGACGGCGCGGGCGACTCCTACGCCGACTACCAGAAGTCGTTCGGCGCGGCGGACAGCGTCAGCGGGGTCGCCGACAAGTGGGACCAGCCGATCGTGGGCGTCTTCAACCAGTTCAAGCAGCTCAAGGCGAAGTACCCCCACCTCAAGATCAACATCTCGATCGGCGGCTGGACGTACTCGAAGTACTTCAGCGACGCGGCGAAGACCGACGCCTCGCGCAAGAAGCTCGTCTCCTCCTGCATCGACCAGTACATCAAGGGCAACCTGCCGCTCGAAGGCGGTTACGGAGGCCCGGGCAGCGCGGCCGGCATCTTCGACGGCATCGACATCGACTGGGAGTACCCCGGCTCGGCGGGCGGCCACCTCGGCAACCACTACGCCCCCGAGGACAAGCAGAACTTCACCCTGCTGCTCAAGGAGTTCCGTACCCAGCTCGACGCCTACGGCCAGGCCAACGGCGGCAAGAAGTACCTGCTGACCTCGGCGCTCCCGGCAGGCCAGGACAAGATCAAGTACATCGAGACGGACAAGATCGGCGCGTACCTCGACTACGCGAACATCATGACCTACGACATGCACGGCGCCTGGGACGGCGACGGGCCGACGTACCACCAGTCCCCGCTCTACCCCTCGGCGGCCGACCCGACCGACCCGATCGCACCGGGCACCGAGAAGTACAGCATCAAGAACGCCATCGACTCCTGGCTCGACGGCAACCCGGCCTACGGCATCGCGGGCGGGTTCCCCGCCGGCAAGCTGACGCTCGGCTACGAGTTCTACTACCGCGGCTGGAAGGGCGTCCCCGCCGGGACCACCAACGGCCTCGCCCAGACGGCGACCGGTCCGTCCGCCGCCCGGCCCACCAGCCAGCAGGCGGGCATCGCCAACTACAAGGAGCTCGGCGGCATCGTCGACAACCCGGCGGTCACCTTCTGGGACGACCAGGCGAAGGCCTCGTACTTCTACAAGGACGGCGAGTTCTTCACCGGCCTCAACCAGCGGTCCGTACAGGCCCGGGTCGACTACGGCAAGCAGCGCGGCCTGGCCGGCGCGATGATGTACTCGCTGCTCGGCCTGGACGACAAGGCCACGCTGCTGAACCAGATCTCCACCGCCCTCGGCGGCTCCACCCAGCCCCCGACGACTCCGCCCACCACGCCCCCGACCACCCCGCCGACCACTCCGCCCACGACGCCGCCGACCACGGGCTGCGGCTCGACCCCGGCGTACGTCGCGGGCACGGTCTACACCGGTGGTCAGGAGGTCTCCTACAACGGCCGCAAGTACAAGGCCCAGTGGTGGACGCAGAACGAGACCCCGGGCACCACGGGTGAGTGGGGTGTCTGGAAGGACCTCGGCGCCTGCTGATCCCCCCACCCCGCGCCGAGCGGCCCTGCGCCCCGACCCCAGCCAGGGGTGCGGGGCGCAGGCGTGCGCGGGACACTCCTCAGGGCCCGGTTTCCTGCGGGCGGGTGCCGATCATCTCCGCGATGCGTTCCGGGGCCACCGCGCGGGAGTAGAGCCAGCCCTGGCCGGTGTCACAGCCCACGCGGCGCAGCCGGGCCGCCTGGCCGGCCGTCTCCACGCACTCCGCCGTCACCGTCAGGCCCAGCCGGTGCGCCAGCTGCACCAGCGCCTCCACGATGGTCTCGTCGGCCGGGTTGGGGTGGGCGCCCTCCTCGTAGCGGAAGCCGCGCACGAAGGAGCCGTCCAGCTTGAGCACCGACACCGGCAGCCGGCTGAGGTAGGCGAGGTTGGAGTACCCGGTGCCGAAGTCGTCGATGGCGATCCGTACGCCCATGTCGCTCAGCGCCTGGAGGGCCTGCAGGGGCCGTCCCGCCGAACCCATGACCGCCGACTCCGTCAGCTCCAGCTGGAGCAGCTGCGGCGCCAGGCCCGTCTCGGCGAGGATCTCCGCGACGTCACCCACCAGGTCGGAGTCCCACACCTGCCGCACCGCGACGTTGACCGACACGAACACCGGTGCGTCGCTGGGCTGCTCGATCTGCCAGCGCCGCGCCTGCCGGCAGGCGGTCCGCAGCACCCACCGGCCCAGCTGGACGATGGAGCCGTCCTCTTCTGCAATTCCGATGAACCGATTCGGCGTCAACGTCCCGAACTGCGGGTGGTTCCAGCGCACCAGCGCCTCCACCCCGCGCACCGCTCCGCTCTCCAGGTCCACCAGCGGCTGGTACTCCAGCGCGAACTCGCCCCGTTCCACGGCCGGGCGCAGCGTGGACGAGAGTGCCTGCCGGGTCATGCGGTGCGCGTTGCGCTCCGGGTCGAACAGGGTCCAGCGGGCCTTGCCGTCCGCCTTCGCCCAGTACAGGGTCGTGTCCGCGGCCTGCATCAGGCCGGTCGCCGAGGTCCCGGCGGCGGCCCGTTCCACCACGCCGATCGACGCCGACACCGACAGCCGCTGCCCGGCGAGGTCGAACGGCTCCTGTACGGCCGCCAGTACGCTGCGCGCCAGTTCCGATAGCTGCTCGGTGCCGGTGGAGTCCTCGACCAGCAGGGCGAACTCGTCGCCGCCGAGCCGTGCGACCAGGTGCCCGCTGGTGCGCCCGTAGCCGGACTGGTCGGCGCACTGGGTCAGTCGGGCCGCGACCGCGGTCAGCAGCCGGTCGCCGACGCGGTGGCCGAGGGTGTCGTTGACGGCCTTGAAGCCGTCGAGGTCCAGGTAGCACAGGCCGATCCGGCCCGTGCCGCCGTCCTCGTACGAGGCGGCCTCCAGGGCGGCGGAGAGCCGCTCGAAGAACAGCGCCCGGTTGGGCAGCCGGGTCACGGGGTCGTGCATCTGGAGATGGCGCAGCCGGGCCTGGAGGTCGCGCCGGTCGCTGATGTCGGCAACGGACAGCAGGACGTCCCGGGTTCCGGGCACGGGCCCCAGCGTCACCTCGGTCCACAGCGAGTGCCCGTCGGGGTGCTTGAGCCGGCGGGTGCAGCGCAGCCGCGCCTGGCGCCCGCGGAGCACCTCCTGGTAGGCCTGCCAGGTGCGGGCCTCCGCCGCGAGGTCGACCAGTTCCGCCGCGGCCCGCTCGACGAGTTCGTGCGGGTCGGCGCCCAGGAGCGCGGCCAGGGCCTGGTTGGCGGCGACGACGTAGCCCTCGCGGTCGACCACGGCCATCGCGAGGTGGGCCGCGTCGAAGGCGGCCCGGAAGTCGCGTGCTCCCGGCGCGGACCGGGCGGGCGACGTCGGCATCGACGGAACCTCCGGCTCGCTCGACATGCCCGGCAGGGCCGGCACTGCTGGGTGACGCTCCGTAATGGCCGATCGGATGCGGTCGGCCGCCGAACCGGTCCCCTCTGAGGTTCCGCTCACCGTTGGCTCCCGCATTGCTCGTGAGTGTCCCGTGCAGGAAAGTGTGCCGATCATAGAGGCTGCCGGACGGCCCTATCCAGCGGCGTCGCCGGGTGGAGGGACGGACTTCGGCGGGATGACGCCGTGATGACGGTCCGTCGGCCTGACCTCGGTTGATCGTTTCTGCGCAGCTGTGAGCGCGCGGAGCCCGTCATTGATCTCAGGTGACCGCTCGTGACGGTCCGTAGGGAGACACGTGAAGTCCGGGGGTCACCGAGTTGCCCTAGTGCTCACTCATGTGGGGCACCGGAACAGGGCATAAGTAAGACAATCGCCTCAAGGTGGACGAGATGGAATGAATCCACCACCGGAGGTCGATGTGCCGCCCCAGCAGACACCCGGGGGAGTGGACCATCCCGGCATCCGAAGTGCCGCGGCGGTTCTCACCTCCATGGCGGCGGTCGCCGCCATGTCGCTCGTCGCCACCCCGGCGGCAGCCGCGTCCGGCGCCGGCCCCTGCGCCCTGACCCGTACGGCCGCCCACCACTCCCTCGGCCTGGACACCTGGAACCGCGCCTACCCCAAACCGGTGCGCACCCTGAACGCGGTCATGGTCTTCCTCTCCTTCCCCGACCACCGCACCGCCGTCACCCCCGACCAGCTGACCGGCGACTACTTCCCCGCCACCAGCGACTTCTTCGAGCGCGCCTCCTATGGCCGCTTCCGGCTCGTCCCGCACCCGCAGAAGCAGTGGATCGCGATGCCCAGGCCGTCCACCGCGTACGGGATACGGCGCGACTGGGCGCCCGAGGCCCGCGCGGCCTACCTGCGCGACGCGGTCGCCGCCGCCGACCCCGCGGTGGACTTCAGCCGGTACGACGTCGTGTACTTCGTCGCCGACCCCAACGCGCCCGGGGTGGACTCGGACGCCACCAAGGTCGTCAACTTCGACCGGCCCCTCGTCGCCGACGGTACGGAGCTGCGCCGGATCGTCACCGTCTTCGAGCGGCACCCGCCGGACCGCAACGTCCTGGCGCACGAGACCGGACACGTCTTCGACCTGCCCGACCTCTACCACCGGCCGACGGACGGCAAGGGCGACTGGGACACGTACGTCGGGGACTGGGACGTCATGGGCAGCCAGTTCGGGATGGCCCCGGACCTGTTCGCCTGGCACAAGTGGAAGCTGGGCTGGCTCGACGCCTCCCAGGTGGACTGCGTGCCGTCGGGAACCTCCCTGCACACCCTCCAGCCGATCGCCGAGGGCGTCCCGAGGGGCGGCTCCGGCGGGACCCGGCTCGCGGTGGTGCGCACCGGCCCGGGCAGCGCCATCGCCGTCGAGGCCCGCGGCTCCGCCGGCAACGACGGGGACACCTGCACCGAGGGCGTGCTGGTCTACCGCGTCCGCAACGAGGCGGCCTCGGGCGGCGGCCCGATCGAGGTGCTGGACGGCCACCCGCACTCGGAGGCCTGCTGGGACCGCTCGGTCTACCCGCCGTTGGCTGACGCCCCACTGGAAGTGGGCGAGGCGTTCACGGTGCCGGGGGAACGGATCCGGATCGAGGTGGCGGACCGGACCCCCTCGGGCGCCTACACGGTCAAGATCACGACGTAGCGGCACGGGCGTGGCCGTCCGGGCACACGAAGAAGGCCCCCACTCGCGTGGGGGCCTTCTTCCGTCTGTGCGCCGCCAGGGACTCGAACCCCGGACCCGCTGATTAAGAGTCAGCTGCTCTAACCAACTGAGCTAGCGGCGCCTGCTGACGTCGTAGACATTAGCATCCCGATCGGCGGAACGAAAAATCGATACCTGCAGGCGGGCGGCGTGCAGGAACGCCCACAGCAGCGTGTCGGGCCCCGGCAGCCTGGGGCGCCGGGAGTCCGGGGCGACCAGCCAGCGCGAGGGGCCGGGCGCTTCGACGAGCGGCGGGACGGTGACGGCGTCGCCCGGGCCGTGACAGATCGGGGCCGCCGTGTCGGCACCCCACTCTTCCCAGGCGAGCAGGGCGGGCAGCCGATGGGCCGTGCCGGGGGCGGCGAAGAGCAGCAGCCGGCCCCGGTGCACGGCGGCCGGCCCGCAGCCGGGGCCCTCGGCCCAGAGCAGGTCGAGCATCCGCCGGCCGAGCACGAGCGAAACGTTGACGACGTCGAACGCGACCCCGCAGGGCAGCACCGCCGGGGTGGCGGGCCGCTCCTCCCACACCGCGAGCGCCCCGCGCGGGTGGGTGCACGCCGAGGTGAGCCAGGCGGCTCCCTCGTGGGTGACCCGGGTGGCGGGCGCGGGGCGGACTTCGAGGGCGGGGCAGCCGGTCAAGGTCGTCATGACCCAGGTCTACCGCCGGTAGTGGGGCAACTCCCCGGAGTTACCGAAATCCGGGACAGGACAGGGCCGCCCGGAGTATGGTGCGCGCCGCATATGCCAGATGCCCCGGACGGCAGGCCTACGCCTCGTCCGGACCGCCGCCGCGCCGGAGGCTCTCACCGAACTCGATCATCTTGACGGCGTAGTCCTCGGTCCACTCCGCCCGTTCCGCGATCTCGGAGGCGGGCAGCCGGTCGAACCGCCGCGGGTCCGCCAGCTGGGCCGCCGCCAGTGCCTGGAACTCGACGGCCCGGTCCTGGGCCGCCCGGAAGGCCAGCGTCAGCTCGGTGGCGCGGGTCAGCAGCTCCCGCGGGTCCTCTATCGACTCCAGGTCGAAGAAGTGCTCGGGGTCCGAGGCCGCCTCCGAGGGCTCGAAGAGCAGCGGCGCGGGCCGCAGCCTCCGCTCGGTCCGCTCGGGCTCTGCCATGCCTGTCCTCCTGTGTGCTGCGCGCGAATCCTTCCGGGCCACCCTCCATTGTCCAACGTCCCGCAAGGGCGCACTCGCGCCCGCGCGCCTCAGGCGGAGACGGGCTCCGACGCCAGCGCCGCGACCTCGTCCAGCATCCCGGTCAGCTCGTCGGCCAGACCCTCGGGGGCCTGGAAGCCCTCCGGGCCGACCAAGGCGTTGATGCCGGGAACGGCCACCCGGCGCTCGGTGGGGAGCATGCCGAGGCGGGTCAGGACCGGCAGCAGCATCTCGGCGGCCGGGGCGCCGCCCGTGGGGCCGGCGCTGTAGCTGAGCAGGGCGACCGGCTTGCCGCGCCACTCGTCGTAGAGGAAGTCGATGGCGTTCTTGAAGGGCGCGGTGAAGCCGCCGTTGTACATCGGCATGACGAACACGAACGCGTCGGCGGAGCCCACGAGGGCGCTCCACTCCAGGGTGTGCGCGTTGGTGTAGACACCGCTGGAGGCGTACTCGGGCTCGTCGAGGAAGGGCAGGGCGATCTCGGCCAGGTCGACGGAGGTGACCTCGAAGCCGCCGTGTGCGCGGGCCCGTTCACCGACCCACGCGGCGAGCGGGCGGCCCGAGGAGGTGGGGCGGGTGGCGGCGGAGATGACGTGCAGGCGGGTCATGTGCGGTGGACTCCCGTAGGGCGTGGGTGCTGTGTCCGCCCCAGTCTGGTCGTCGCCGCGCCCTGCGGGAAGCCGCACCCGGGCGGTATGTCAACCCCCGCCCCGACAGGGCCCGTCGGGGCCCCGTCCGGGCACGCGGGCAACGGCTCAGGGCCGCCAGGGGATGCGGTGGTCGGACCAGAAGTCCCAGGTGGACATCATCGCCTCCCAGCCGTCGGGGAACTTGACCGTCACGCCCAGCTGGACCGGCTCCGTCGACGGGTGGTCGTCCAGCAGGGCCGCGACGCCCGCGCGGGCCACGATCACGCAGGCGTGCCGGTGCCGGGACGCCAGAACGCACAAGCGGCCCGTCTCCAGGTGGAAGGCCGTGGCGTCGGGGCGGCCCGACAGGGGGTGCAGGACCACGGTCAGGTCGTACTCGCGGCCCTGGAGGCGGTTCGCGGTGTCCACGGTGACGCCCGTGACGCCGAGGCCGGCCAGGGCCGTACGGACGGCGGCCGCCTGGTCACGGTGGGCGGTGCCCACGGCGATCCGGTCCGCCGTCAGCGGGGCCGGGCCGCCGGGGTGCTCGTCCTGCGTCACCGCTCCCCGGTCCAGCGCCCGGCGGACCACCAGCGCCACCGCCGCGACCGCCTCCGGATCCGTGCGCGGGGTGTGGCGCGCGGGCAGCTCCAGCAGGCCCCAGCCCGACTCGGCGGCCTCGTCCAGCACCCGGTCCGGGCCGGACCCGTCGGAGGCGACCCCGTACGACAGCCGCCGCTCGCCCGGGCCCG
The DNA here is from genome assembly GCF_044454045.1 of Streptomyces sp. NPDC051578. Classification (NCBI taxonomy): domain Bacteria; kingdom Bacillati; phylum Actinomycetota; class Actinomycetes; order Kitasatosporales; family Streptomycetaceae; genus Streptomyces; species Streptomyces sp. NPDC051578. Next base: position 920,005 of record NZ_JBITDH010000001.1, on the reverse strand, counting down.
TACCGCTGCGGAACCGGCTGTACGGGTAGAAGGCGCGCGAGACCAGCGGGGCCGCCGACGCCGGGAGCCGCCACGACACCGGCAGCCGGTGCTGCGGCAGCCCGGGGTTGTGCGCCAGCAGGGTGGACACCGCCGACGCCGAAGGATCGTAGGACAGCCCCGCCCACTGCTCGGCGCCGACCACGCTGAACGGGTCCAACTGCCCCGGGTCGCCCACGAACAGCGCCCGCTCGAACAGCCCGGCCACGGCCAGCAGCGCGTCGGAGCGCATCTGGTAGGCCTCGTCCACGATGGCGTGCTCCCACGGCTCGGCGTCCTTCACGTACGCCCACTTCGCCGCCGTGGAGACGGTGACCGGCAGCTCCGCGAGGTCCCCCGGCTTGGCCGAGAGGGTGACCGAGGGCAGCTCGCGCAGTGCGGGGTCGTAGGCGTCGCCCTCACTGCTGTGCAGCCGGCCGACCTTCAACCCCGGGTCCTTCTCGTGCAGCCGCAGCACCAGGTCGTCCACCTGGGCGTTGGTCTGCGCGACCACCATCAGCCGGCGCCCCGCGGCGGCGAGTTCCCGGGCGGCCCGCACCACCAGCGTGGACTTCCCGGCCCCGGGCGGGGAGTCGACGACGACACCCCGGTCGGGGCCGTGCAGCGTGTCGTGCAGGATGGCGGCGGTCGCCTGGGCGGCCGCGGCCCCCGGGTCGAAGGCTGTCAAAGGATGTCTCCGTCGGTGACGGGGTCGGGGAGGGGCAGCGCGGCGGTCGCCGATCCGGGCGGGCCGCCGTGGGTCCAGGGGGTGTGCTCCGGGTCCGGCAGCTTGGGGCCGCCGCGCGCGTCGTGCTCGAACAGCGTCCAGCAGAGCCGGTCGCCCTTCTCGGGCACCGTGCCCGGCGCCGGTTCCCGGCCCGAGCCCATCTTGTCGAGCAGCCGCAGCATGATCCCCCCGGCCCCTTCGAAGCGTACGAACTCGGCTGCCTGCGGGCGTCCGTCCAGTGACCGGAACACCTTCCCGCCGCCCCCGTCGGCCAGTTGCGGCCGGTCCTCGGTGACCACCGTCACCAGCGGCCTCGGGCGCGGGCGCGCCGATTCGCTCCACTCCATGACCACTTCGGTGACCTCGCCGGCGAACGCCTCGCCCGCCAGGCGCCGCCCCGCCATCACCAGGGGGTCGTCCAGCGCCTCCTGGGCGTCGAGCCGCACCTGCTCCGTCTCCCGCGTGGCCAGCTTCTGCGCGGCCGTCACCGCGTCGTCGCGGCGCGGCTGCGGCGGCTCACCCGCCCGTACGCGGTCGCGGTGGGCGGTGTACGACCAGCGGTCGCGGGTCCAGCGTTCCCCGGTCCGCTCCCCGGCGGGCAGGGCGCGCAGCAGGTCCAGCGAGCGCCACACCGCGTCCCAGGTCGGCCGCAGCTGCCCGCCGACCAGCTCGCGCAGCGTGCGCTCGGCGCGGTCGGCGGCGTCCGGGTCACCGGCGGCGCGCGCGGCGTCGTAGCGGGCCATCGCGGGGGCCAGCAGCTTGTTGTCGAAGGCCGGGTCGGTGGCGGGCCCGGCGGGCGGGACCAGCAGGAGCCCGTCCCGGTCGCGGGCCAGCTCCGCGCGAAGGGCGGCCTCCGCGCCGCTCTCCGGGCCGTCCTCACCGCCCGGAGGGGCGATCCAGGCCAGCAGGGCGCCCAGGTGCTGGTCCTCGACGCTGCTCTGCCCCGTCGCCCAGTGCCGGGCCAGCAGCTCGGTGGCCGACAGCAGGAGGGCGGAGCCCGGCACCCGGGAGCGTTCGGCGAGGTGCGTGAACCAACGCCCCAGCAGCGGCACCTGGGTGGGCACCGGATACGGGTTCTCGGGATCCTCCTCCGCGGTGCGCCGGAACCGCATCGACCGCCCGAGGAGCCGCACGTACTCCACGCCCGCCCGGCTCGGCACGATCAGCTGCGGCGCGTCCACGCACAGCTCGGTCTCCACCTTGACCCGCTTGCCGGTCGCGGGGTCGGTCTCGGTGCGTTCGGCCGGCTCGACGGCATCGGCGTACGCCTCGATGTACGGCATCACCTGCCGCGCGAGTTCCGCCAGGAACTCCCAGCGCAGGTCCCGGTCCCGGGGCTGCGGTATGACCAGCAGGCACGGGTCGTCCCGGTCGGTGCCGACGAGCGCGCCGAGCGGCGCCCCGGCCTCGCCGGAGGTCGTCAGCGGTACGAAGACCAGCGGGCGCCCGCTCAGGTGCCGGTGCCGTACGGTCGCCAGGGCCCGGGCCCGGCCCGAGCGGACGGCCTCCAGCCGGGCGAGGGTGTTCAGCAGGGACATGCGGAGTCCTCCGACGGGGTGCGGGCGGGCGCGAGCGCCAGGGCCTCGGCCCGCAGCCGGGCGGCCTGGCGCAGCGCGGCCGCGGTCGGGTCCTCGGCGGGCCCGGCTCCGGCGGCGGCCGCCAGCGCCTCCCCGACGGTGCCCAGGCCGCCCAGCTCGGCCCGCAGCGACCGGCCCAGCGCCCCCACCTCGTCGGCGGCGCGGGCCCGCTGCCGGCAGTGGAAGGCCAGCTCGCAGGCGGCCAGGCACTCGGGGGCGTAGGCCGCGGGCACCGCCGAGACGGCCCGGTCCAGCTCCTCGGCCGGGCGCGCGGGATCGAAGCTCAGACCCTCGGGCAGCAGGGCGGTCAGTTCCTCGACCCGGGTCAGCCGCTCCAGCTGGCGCCGGGTGACGGAGCGCTCCCGGCGGACGTCGACGGGCGCGGCGGTGGGCAGGTTGGAGAAGTCCTTCGGGCAGACCAGCAGCACCTCGTGGCCCACGGTGGCCCCGGGCAGCTTCCCAGCGGTGTCCTCCAGGGCCAGTACGTACACGGCCGCCTGCCGGGCGGCGGCGCCGACCTTCGCCGGGTCGGCGCTCCCGTCGATCATCGGGAACGACTTGATCTCCACCACCGTCCAGCGGCCGTCGGGGTGTACCACGACGGCGTCCGGCTCCAGGTACGCGGGGGAGCCCGCCACCTCCAGGGCCAGCATCGGGTGGTCCAGCAGCGTCCAGGCGCCGGCGGCGGTCGCCTCGCGCAGCGCGAGGGCGGTGCGGGCGGCGCGTCCCTGCGGTCCGGCGGCGGTGAGGTCGGGGACGGGGGCGGCCGGTCCGGGCGGCTCGGCCCCGGCGCCGAGGTGTTCGTGGACCAGGCGCAGCAGCTCCGCCCCGCCGTCGCCCTTGACCTTGGCCTCGAAGGAGTTGCCCCGGACGATGGCGAACTGCGACTGCCCGAAGGCGGAGGGCGAGCCGAGGGCCGTGGCGAGGGCGGTCTTGTCCACGCCGGCGCCGTCGAGCAGGGCCCGTCTGCCGCAGCCGGGGTTGGCGGCGAGGGCGGCGAGCGCGCGGGCGTCGAGCGGACGGGGCGGCACGGCGGGGCCGCGCAGGTCGGCGAGCCGCTGCCGCAGGGGGGTCATCTGCGGTGTCGTCTGCGGAGGGACGCTGTGCGGGTAGGAGCTCACGGGCGGAAGTGTCCCATCCGCCACTGACAATCGTGGCCCTACGGCAGAAATCCGGCTGCGTCGGTGTGGGCGGGGTGCCGGGATGCGGCCGGTGGGGGCATGGTGCGGCCGGGGTGCCGGGACGCCCGGCGAGGTGGTCCGTCACCGCGTCGGGGATGATGGACGGGCGCGACGGGCGCATCCGTACCGATACGTCCTTGTGTCCATCGGTATGTCCATCCACCCCGACCGGGAGAAACGCACATGGCCCCCCGCATCCTGCTGGCCCGCCACGGCCAGACGGCGTGGTCCCGGCTCGGCAAGCACACCGGACGCACGGACGTGCCGCTGCTGGAGGAGGGCCGGCGGGGCGCGAAGCTGCTCGGCGAGCGGCTGGCCGGGGACCCGTGGTCGGGCCTGCGCGGTCTGGAGGTGCGCACGAGCCCGCTGGTCCGGGCCAGCGAGAGCTGCGACCTCGCGGGCTTCGGGGTGCGGGCCGAGGCGTGGGACACGCTGATGGAGTGGGACTACGGCGACTACGAGGGCATGACCCCGGCCGAGATCCAGGCGGTCCGGCCGGGCTGGCTCATCTGGCGCGACGGGGCGCCGGGCGGCGAATCCGTCGCCGATGTCGCGGCCCGCGCGGACGAGGTCGTCGCCTGGGCCCGGTCGGCCGAGCGGGACGTCCTCGTCTTCGCGCACGGCCACATCCTGCGCACCCTCGCCGCCCGCTGGCTCGGCTTCGAGGCCTCCTTCGGCGCCCGCATCCGCCTCGACCCCACCTCCCTGTCGGTCCTGGGCTGGGCCTACGGCACCCCGGCACTGGAACGCTGGAACGACACGGGGCACCTCGACGGCTGAGCCGCCTCCCCGGCAGGGCGCCGGCAAGTTCCCTGTGTCATACCGCTGTTGCGGGCCGGCTGCGAAGATCGGCGCATGACGATCACTTCCGTGGTGCTGCGGCGCCGAGTGGACGACCTCGAACAGGCCCTGCCCTTCTACGAGAAGCTGACGGGCGAGACGCCGGCCCGGTTCGCCTTCGCCGGGCTGGAGCTGGCGAGCGTCGGACCGTTCCTGCTGTTCGCGGGGCCGCCGGAGGTCGCGGCGCGGTTCGCCGGGGTCTCGGCCACCCTCGCCGTCGCCGACCTCGACGCGGTCGTGGCGGCCGGGGTGGGGGCCGGGGCGGAGCTGATCGGGGCGCCGGCGGACACACCCAACGGGCGCCGGGCCGTCCTGCGCCACCCCGACGGGGAGGTGTACGAGTATGTCGGCGCCTGACCCGGCGCCTGACCCGGCGCCTGACCCGGCGCCTGACCCGGCGCCTGACCCGGCGGCGTCAGAGCGCCGCCCGGCGGGACAGGAAGGCGGCCACGTGCGGGGAGCGCTGGTGGGGGAGCAGGGCGCGGGCCGTCGTCGCGAGCATGGAGCTGATCCGCGTCGACTGCACCGCGGCGAGCAGGTCCAGCACCCGGCCCCCCGCCCAGGCGGCCTCGTCGGGCGCCCCCGCGTTGGCGAGGTCACCGGCGAGTTCGGCGGTGTAGAAGGCCACGTTCCGGGCGAAGTGCGGGTCCTGGAGGTCCGCCGCGCGCCGGGCGTGCCGGGCCGCTCGCGCGTGTTCCCCGAGCGCCGCCCAGCAGCGGGACTCCAGGGACTCCAGTTCGGCCTCGCCGAAGAAGGTCATCCACTCCGGGTCGGCGGCCGCCTCGCCCCGCGCGAACTCGGTGTGCGCCCGTGTCAGCGCCTCCTCGCAGGACTTCCGGTCGCCCAGCCCCGCCCAGCCGCCCGCCTCCCGCAGCGAGAGGAGCGCGAGCAGCCGCGGGGAGCCCAGTGAACGCGCGGCGCGGAAGCCGGCCTGGGCGGCCCGTACCGACTCGCGGGCCCGCCCGCAGTCCCGGGCCAGGAACGCCATGTTGCTGAACGCGTGTGCCTCCAGGGCCGGGTTGCCCGCCACCCGGGCCGTGGCGAGGGCCTCCGCGTAGTGTGAGCGGGCGTCCTCGAAGCGGCCCGAGTCGTGGGCCAGCCAGCCCACCGAGACGGCCAGTTCCCCGGCGCCCGCGTGCAGCCGGTCCTCGGTCGACTGGCGGGTGGCCCCCGCGTCGAGCAACGCGTAGGCGGCGCGCAGCGGTTCGGCCGCCCGCCGGTACAGGGCGTCGGCGCCGTGCCGGTCGTCCAGGAGCCGGATCTGGCGTACGGCGTCCTCGACGGCGGCGGCCTCCGCCGCCCCCGCCCGGGACGGTGGCCGGCGCGAGTCGCCGAGCAGCGGGGTGAGGCCGAGCGTCGCGGCCGCCACGGTCGCGGAGCCGCCGGCCATGAACGCGCGACGCAGCACGTCACTCTCCTTGGAACGGGGGGCGGGGTGGGAGGGGGCGGGCGGCGCGGCCAGGGCGCGCCGCCCCGAACGGCCGCGCACCGACTCGCGCGGGAAGAACCCGAGATCCGCCGTCGTGCGGCCGGGGAACATGTGCAGGAACACCCGCTCGTAGGCGTAGTTGGGGCAGCGGATCTCCCCGGATTCGACCCGGCCGATGTAACGGGCGTCGCAGGAAACCGTTTCGCCGATCTCGCGTGCCGCGCGGCGCACCAATGCCGCGAACTCTGCGGGGGAGTGGGCGCCGCGCAGCCGCCGGAAGGCGGTATTGGGTGAGTGGGGGGACGCCGCCATGGACGTGGCCTCTCTGGACTTCGGGCTTTGTACACACTGGTGCCCGGCGGGCACGAACGTACCGCCGCTGGAAGACCGTTCATGCGATGTTTGCCTACAAAACGGATATCTCACCCGTGATCTGCCATGAACTGCCATCCTTTGCGGCAACGTTGCGCCGCACCCGTTGACGTTCCGCCGCGTTGAACCCATGCGGAGTGGCTCGTACGCGGATCGAGGAGGGGTTCCCTTGATGGAGGGCGGCATGGAGAGCACTGGAACGAACACCGCGCCCCGGCCGGGCGCGTCCCTGACCGCCGGTGCGTTCGCGACCGCGGGCGGACCGGCCGGTGCGCCCGACCTGGTGACCGTACCCACCCGTCAGGGTCTGGAGGCGGTCGACATCATCCGCCGGGCCACCGGCCACGCCGCCCCCGGGGTCGGGCCCGTCCTGCACGACGGCTCCGGCGACACCCTGGGCTTCCTCGTCCCGCCCGGCACCGCCGACGCCTGGGACCTTCCGGGCAGTGCCTGTACGCACACCAACGGGCGCGGCGTGCGCTTCGGTGACCTCGTCGGCGGTGACCTCCCCGGCGACCCCGACGTCGCCCCGCCGGCAGCCGGGGCCACGGCCTGGCTGCTGCCACCGGAGGCGGTGGGGCCGGTCACCGACCCGGTCGTGCTGCGCGCCGCGCTCGGCGAGGCCGCCCGGCTCATCGAGGCGGCGGACAACTGCCGCTGAGGGCCTGACCAGCCAAGACGCCCCCCGGGGCTGGCCCGCCCGGCATACTGGGGCCATGGCTGGCAAGAGCAAGGGCAAACGGCGCGGGGCCGACGAGGCGGTCGTCGGGCAGGTGGACGGCGGCCGCGCGGAGCTGGCACCCGACCGGGAGCGCGCCCGGGCGTGGACCCTGCTGATCGACGGGGCCCCGCAGTCGCACGTCGACCTGGCCGACCCCCTCCACCTCGACTTCGCCTACCAGCGGCGCATCGGCCACCTCATCGACCTCGCCGCACCCGCCCGCCGCCCCCTGAACGTGGTGCACCTGGGCGGCGGGGCCCTGACCCTGGCCCGCTACACCGCCGCGAGCCGCCCCCGCTCCACCCAGCAGGTGGTGGAGATCGACGCCGCCCTGGTGGCCTTCGTACGGGAACACCTGCCGCTGGACCCCCAGACGCGGGTCCGCATCCGGGCGGTGGACGCGCGGGCCGGGCTGGCCAAGGTGCCCGACGGCTGGGCTGACCTGGTCATCGCGGACGTGTTCAGCGGCTCCCGCACCCCCGCGCACCTGACCAGCACCGAGTTCCTGGACGACGTACGCCGGGCCCTGGCGCCCACCGGGTGGTACGTGGCGAACCTGACGGACGGTCCGCCGCTGACCCACCTGCGGGGCCAGATCGCCACCGCCGCCTCCCGCTTCGCCGAACTGGCCGTCGCGGCCGACCCGGTGGTGTGGCGGGGCAAACGTTTCGGCAACGCGGTCCTCGTGGCCGCCGACCGGGAGCTCCCGGTGGCGGAGTTCACTCGCCGGGTCGCGAGCGACCCCCACCCGGGCCGGGTGGAACACGGCCGCCCCCTCGCGGACTTCGCCGGCGGCGCCGCCCCCGTGGCGGACGCCTCGGCCGTCCCCTCCCCGCAGCCCCCGCCGTCGGTGTTCCAGTAGGCCCTGTCGGGCGGCCCGGAGCCCGCGCGGCCCCGGCTCCCCGGCCGGGGCGTCGGCCTGCCGCGGATCAGGGAGCGGCGGCGGCCTCGCGGAGGCGGCCCTTGTCCGGCTTCCCGCGGTCGGTCAGGGGGAGGGCCGTGAGCCAGAAGACGGCCGTGGGGCCGTGGGCGGGGGACAGGGCGGCCGTCGCCAGCGCGCAGGCGGAGGCGGCGGTCTCCTCGCTCGGGGCGTGGCCCGGGGCCGGGACGAGGAAGGCGCAGAGTTGTTCGCCGGTGACCGGGTGCGGGCGGCCGACCACCGCCGCCTCGGACACCGCGGGGTGGCGGGTCAGGGCCGCCTCGACGGGGCCGCAGTAGATGTTCTCCCCGTCCACCATCACCACGTCCTTGACCCGGTCGTCGAGGTACAGGTAGCCGTCCGCGTCGAAGTGGCCGAGGTCGCCCGTGCGCAGCCAGCCGTCGTGCAGTACCCCGGCCGTCAGCCCGGGCTGCTTCCAGTAGCCGGCCATCACCGTGGCGGAGCGCACCCACACCTCGCCGGTGGCCCCGGCCGTCGCGCGGACCTGCACCTCCACCCCGGGCGCGGGCCGCCCGACCGAGCCCAGCAGGGCGGGGCGCCCGGCGCGTGCCGCGTCGTGGTCGGCCTCCGAGAGGCGGCAGACGACCCCGGCCTCGTTCATCCCGTACCCCTGGCGCCAGCGCACGCCCGGACCCCAGCGGGTCAGGGCCTGCCGCAGCCGTTCGGGGGCGATGGGGGAATCCCCGTACGAGACGCGCTCCAGCCCGGGCACGCCGCCCGCGGTCACCGGGTCGTCCAGCAGCCGGTACACCATGGAGGTCGTCAGGTACGTGGACACGGGCCCCAGCCGCCGGCACGCGGCGGCGAACTCCCGCGGGACGAACGGGCCGTCCAGGATCTGCGACCGGCCGCCCGCCCGCAGCTGCTCCAGGCAGCGGCCCCCCGAACGCTGGGCCAGCGAGGTCACCGACAGGTACACCGTCTCCGCGCTGCGGGCGGCGTCGCGGGCCGCCATCGCGGCGAACGTGGACGCGACGCCCTTGGGCCGGCCCGTCGTGCCGCCCGTGTACGTCACCCGGGCCACGTCCCCCTCGCGCGCCTGCACGGGCACCGGCCGCGCCTCGCGGGCGGCGGCCCGCTCCAGCAGCGCCGCCAGGGTGACCCGCGCGGCCCCGGTCTGCGGCACCGGGATGTCGTGGACCACCAGGACGGGCTCGCAGTCCCGCAGGAGGAAGTCCAGGCCGTGGGTGGCGGGACCCACGCTCACCTGCGTCAGCCGCGCCCCCAGCAGGTGTGCGGCCAGCCGCACCAGCAGCGCCTCGTGCCGGTTCCCGGCCGTCACACAGGCCAGTCCGGCCCCGCGCCGCACGCCGAGCCCCTCCAGGGCGCCCGCCAGCCGGTACGTCCACGCAAGCACGTCGTGGTACGTCAGCAGTACCGGACCGGCGCCGATCGCGGGGCCGGCGCCGTGCCGCTCGCACGCCGCCACCAGCTCCGTGACGTACCGCGCTCCAGCGCCCATGCCCAGCTCCCGCCTCGCCCCTGGTGAACGTACCCCTACCGGTCGTCGACCTGCACGCGCGGCGCCTCGTTGTACCAGGTGCAGAACACCGACACCTCGCGGCCGTCCAGGGTGAAGGTGACGCGGATCCAGTAGTCCTGCTTCCACACCTGCATGCGCCAGCCGCCCGCCGGGGTCGCGGAGACCAGCTCGGCCGAGGAGGGGCCGAGGTCGAAGACCACCCGGCCGCCGTCGACCGTGTACCCCTTCACGTCCCCCAGCTCCTCGTCCCCGGCCACCCGGCGGGGCGGCGGCGAGGACTTCGGCTTCCCGGCGGGCGGCGGGGGCGGCACCGGAGCGGACTGCGACGCGGACGCCGATGCGGACGGCGAGGGGGACGCGGGCGCGGGCGTCGCCGTGTCCGGCGGCGGGGCCAAGGACTCCTGCGAACCCTGCGCGGAGGGGCCCGGCGGCAGCGCGGCCAGCGGAACGGCGCGCGGGGGATCGTAGGCCGTTCCGGACATGACGGTGTGGACGCCCCACCACGACAGCGTCACCGCTGCCCCCGTGGCGAGCGTCCAGGCGAACGCGTGCAGAAGTCCCCGGTGCATCGGGGCACATACTGCACCACTCGTCCCAAGCGTGGACCGACACCCCGCCCGGTCGCCCGGATGGACTACGGTGCCGCCATGGCAAGTGTGCTCGTGGTCGAGGACGACCAGTTCGTACGTTCCGCCCTCATCCGGCACCTGAGCGACGCCTCCCACGCCGTGCGCAGCGTCGGCACCGCCCTGGAGGCGCTGCGCGAAGTCGCCCACCACCGCTTCGACGTGGTCATCCTCGACCTGGGCCTGCCCGACCTCGACGGGTCCGAGGCGCTCAAGATGCTGCGCGGCATCACCGACGTACCGGTCATCATCGCGACCGCCCGGGACGACGAGGCGGAGATAGTGCGCCTGCTCAACGACGGCGCCGACGACTACCTCACCAAACCCTTCTCGGTGGAGCACCTCTCCGCCCGGATGGCCGCCGTGCTGCGCCGCTCCCGCGCCGCGGGGGCCGAACCGCCCTCGCGCGTCCTGCGGGTGGGTGGTCTCGCCATCGACCCGCTGCGCCGCCAGGCCGAGCTGGACGGGGCGGTACTGGACCTGACCCGCCGGGAGTTCGACCTGCTGGCCTTCCTCGCCGGACGTCCCGGTGTCGTCGTCGCCCGGCGCGAACTGCTCGCCGAGGTGTGGCAGCAGGCGTACGGGGACGACCAGACCATCGACGTCCACCTGTCCTGGCTGCGCCGCAAGCTGGGCGAGACCGCCGCGAACCCCCGCTACCTGCACACGCTGCGCGGGGTCGGGGTGAAGCTGGAGCCCCCGCGGTGAGGCGGCGGCCGTGAGGTGGGCGCTGGTCAAGGTGTGCCTGGCCGTCACCGCGATGGTGGTCATCGCCTTCGCGGTGCCGCTCGGGCTGGTGGTCCGGGAGATGGCCAGCGACCGGGCGTTCTCCAACGCCGAGCGGCAGGCGGCGAGCATGGCGCCGACCCTGTCCATCACCACCGACCCCGTGCAGCTGCGCAAGGCGGTCGAGTCCACGCAGATGGGCGCCGCCCAGCGGATGGCCGTCCACGTCCCGCAGATCGGCGACCGGCTGGCCGTCGACATCGGCGCGGGATGGGCGGGCCCGCACGCCGTGGAGGAGACCCGGCGGATGGGCCGGGCCACGACCGCCACGGTGCGAGGCGGTGGTTCGGCGCTGCTCCAGCCGACCGCGCTCGGCTCCGGAGACATCGCGGTGATCGAGATCTACGTGCCGGAGCGCGAGGTCAGCAACGGGGTCACCACCGCCTGGCTGGTCCTCGCCGGGGTCGGGCTCGCGCTGATCGTGGGCTCGGTGGCGGTCGCGGACCGGCTCGGCGCCCGCCTGGTCCGGCCGGCGGAGCGGCTCGCGGACGCCGCGCACCGGCTGGGGCAGGGGCGGCTCGGGGTGCGGGTGCCGGAGCAGGGGCCGAAGGAACTGCGGTCGGCGGCCGTCGCGTTCAACGCGATGGCGGACCGCGTGGTGGAACTCCTGGCCAACGAGCGGGAACTGGCCGCCGACCTCTCGCACCGGCTGCGCACCCCGCTGACGGTGCTGCGGCTCAACGCGGCCTCCCTCGGGGACGGCCCGGCCGCCGAGCAGACCCGAGAGGCCGTGGAGCAGCTGGAGCGGGAGGTCGACACGATCATCCGTACCGCCCGTGAGCAGCGCCCCCCGGCCGTCGCCGGCGGCCCGGGCGCGGGCTGCGACGCCTCGGAGGTCATCCGGGACCGGATGGCGTTCTGGTCGGCGCTCGCGGAGGACGAGGGCCGCGAGGTCCGCCTCGCCGGGGTGGACCGGCCGGTACGGATCCCGGTGGCCCGGCCCGAGCTGGCGGCGGCGCTGGACGCGCTGCTGGGCAACGTGTTCCGGCACACCCCCGAGGGCACCCCCTTCGCGGTGGACGTGCACGACGCGGGGGACGCCGTCATCGTCCTGGTCTCGGACGCGGGGTACGGGATCGCCGATCCGGAGGAGGCCCTGCGGCGCGGCAACGACGGCGGCCGGGACGGCTCCACGGGGCTCGGACTGGACATCGTGCGCCGGGTCGCGGAGTCGACGGGCGGTGACGTCCGGCTGGGCCGCTCGGTGCTGGGCGGTACCGAGGTCCGGATGTGGATCGCCCTGGACGGCCGGACGCGGGGCGAGGACCGCCGCAGCCGCCGCAAGGGCCGCAGCACGCGGTAGCGGCACCCGGTGACGGCACCCGGTGACGGCATCCGGTGGTGGCGCCGCCCCGGACGGCGGCGGCCGGGTTGCCGCCCCCACCGGCCGCCCCGAGTGTGGCCGTGAAGGACCGACCAGCCACCACCACCGAAGGGGCCCCGATGCGCGTCATGCTCCGCGCCCACATGGACACCGCCGCCACCAACGAATCGATCAAGAGCGGCGCTCTCCCCCAGGCCATGCGCAAACTGCTGGAGATGCTCAAGCCCGAATCCGCCTACTTCGGCCTCTCCGAGGGCGTCCGCTCGTGCTGGATCGTGTTCGACATGCAGGACAGCTGGCAGCTCCCGGCGATCGGCGACGAGCTGTTCAGCCAGCTGGGCGCCGAGATCGAGGTCTGTCCCGTCATGACCACCGAGGAGCTGACCAAGGGCCTCCAGGCCATCGGGCGCTGAACCCGGGTCCCGCCGCCGCGCACGGGCGGCGGGACGCCCGCCCGCGCCGCACCGTTCAGTCGAGCCGGCCGCTGCGGGCCACACCCGCGTACCAGCGGGCGCTGGAGCGCGGGGTGCGCACCTGGGTCCCGTAGTCGACGTGGACGATGCCGAACCGCTTGCCGTACCCGTAGGCCCACTCGAAGTTGTCCATCAACGACCACAGGAAGTAGCCCTCGACCGGGGCGCCGTCCGCGATGGCCCGGTGGACCGCCGCGAGGTGCTCGCGCACGTACCGGATGCGCTGGGGGTCGTGCAGGTCGGGGGCGTAGGCGGCGCCGTTCTCGGTGACCAGCAGCGGCAGGCCCGGAGCCTCGCGGGCGAAGCGGGTCAGCAGCGCGTGCAGGCCGGTCGGGTCGACGGACCAGCCCATGTCGGTCAGTTCGCCCGGCGGCTGGTGGAAGGCGACCGAGTCCGCCCCCGGCCAGGGGGAGCGGCCGCCGGCGCCGTGGCCGTCCGCGCGGGGGGCGCCCGGGGCGGCGGACGCGGAGACCACCGCCGGGGTGTAGTAGTTGACCCCGAGGAAGCCCAGCGGCTGCCGGATCAGCGCCTCGTCGCCGGGCCGCACGAACGCCCAGTCCGTCACCGCGGCGGTGTCCTCCAGCAGGTCCTGCGGGTAGGCGCCGTGCAGCAGCGGCCCGGTGAAGATCCGGTTCGCCAGGGCGTCGATCCGGCGCGCCGCGTCCGCGTCGGCCGCCGAGCCGGTCAGCGGCCGCACCGCGCTCGGGTTGAGCGCTATGCCGGCTCTCGCGCAGGAGGGCAGGGCGGTCACCGCCAGGCCGTGGGCGAGGTTCAGGTGGTGCGCGGCCCGCAAGGAGTCGGCGGGACAGGTGCGGCCGGGGGCGTGGACCCCGGAGGCGTAGCCCAGGAAGGCGCTGCACCAGGGCTCGTTGAGCGTCGTCCACAGTCCGACCCGGTCCCCCAGCGCCCGCCCGACCTGCTCGGCGTAGGCCGCGAAGGCGTAGGCGGTCCCGCGCTCCGGCCAGCCGCCCGCGTCCTCCAGTTCCTGCGGCAGGTCCCAGTGGTAGAGGGTGGGGCAGGGCTGGATCCCGTGCGAGAGCAGCTCGTCCACGAGCGCGTCGTAGAAGCCGATCCCGCCTGAGCGCACCCGCGGCCACGACACCGAGAACCGGTAGGCGCCGAGGCCCAGTTCGGCCATCAGCGTCACGTCCTCGCGCCACAGCCGCAGGTGGTCCGCCGCCACGTCGCCGGTGTCACCGCCGCGGACCTTGCCCGGCGTGCGGCAGAACGTGTCCCAGATGCAGGGGCCGCGCAGCTCGGCGCCGCCCTCGATCTGGAACGCCGCCGTGGCCGCGCCCCACAAGAACCCCTCGGGGAACTCCATCGTGCTCAACCCTTCACCGCCCCCTGCATGATGCCGCCGACGATCCGGCGGCCGAAGACCAGGAACACCAGCAGCAGCGGGAGCGTGCCCAGCAGCGCACCCGCCATGATCACGGACTGGTCGGGGATGTAGCCGCGGCCCAGTCCCGTCAGCGCCACCTGCACCGTCGGGCTGCCGTTCTGCGTCAGCGCGATGATCGGCCAGAAGAAGTCGTTCCAGGTCATCACGAACGTCAGCATCCCCAGCACCGCCATCGCCGGCCGCGCGGCCGGGAAGACCACGTGCCACACGATCCGCAGCGAACTCGCCCCGTCCGTGCGCGCCGCCTCCACCAGCTCCACCGGCAGCGCCTGCGCCAGGTACTGCCGCATGAAGAACACCCCGAACGCGGACACCAGCGCCGGCAGGACCACCGCCTGCAGCCGGTCCGTCCACGACAGCTTCGCGATCAGCATGTACAGCGGTACGACGCTCAGCTGCGGCGGGATCAGCATCGTCGACACCACCAGCGCCAGCAGGCCCCGGCTGCCCCGGAACCGCAGCCGCGCGAACGCGAAGCCCGCCAGGGTCGACAGCAGCACGGTGCCCGCCGCGACCGTGCCCGCCACCACCAGCGTGTTCAGCAGGGCGGTGCCCATGTGGGCGTCGGTCCAGGCGATCGTCAGGTTGCGGCCCAGGTTCCCGCCGAACCAGAACGGCGGCGGGGTCTGCGCGAGGCGGGTGTTGGTGCGGGAGGCCGCGATCGCGGTCCACACCAGGGGGAAGAGGGAACCGGCGGTGAACAGCGCCAGGACGACGTACGTGGGCTTCCCCGCGCGCAGGACCTTCACCGCGGACCTCCCCGCACCAGCCGGGCCGCGCCCGCGACCAGCAGCAGCATCAGGAACATCGCCCACGCGATCGCCGACGCCCGCCCCAGGTGCAGGTTCACCCAGCCCTGCTCGTACAGGTACAGGCCCAGCGTCTGGAACTGGTGGTCCGATCCCCCCGTGGCGCCCGAACCGCCGTTGAACAGCAGCGGTTCACCGAACAGCTGGGTGGCGCCGATCGTGGACACCACACAGGTGAAGAAGATCGTCGGCCGTAGCGAGGGCACCGTCACGTGCCGGAACTGCTGCCACGGGGAGGCGCCGTCCAGCGCGGCCGACTCGTACAGGTCCCCGGGGACGGCCTGCATGGCGGCGAGGTAGATCAGCGCGTTGTAGCCGGTCCACCGCCACACCACGATCGTGGACACCGCCACCTGGGAGGCCAGCGTGCCGTTCTGCCAGTCGACCGGCCCGAACCCGACCGCGGACAGCGCCCAGTTGACCATGCCGTGGTCCCGGCCGAAGAGCAGCACGAAGACGAGCGTGGCGGCGGCCACCGAGGTCGCGTACGGGGTCAGCACCGCGACCCGGAAGAACGCCGAACCCCGCAGCCGGTGGTTCAGCAGGTGCGCCAGTCCCAGCGCGATCAGCAGTTGGGGCACCGTCGACAGCAGGCCGATGGTGACCGTGTTGCGCAGCGCGTTCCAGAAGAACGCGTCGTCCCACAGCCGGGTGAAGTTCCGCAGGCCCACCCACGTCATCGCGTCCGGGTCGGTCAGCTCCACCCGGTGCAGCGCCGCCCACCCCGTGTACAGCAGCGGGAACAGCCCGAAGGCGGTGAAGAAGAGGAAGAAGGGCGCCACGAAGGCGTAGGGACTCAGGCGCAGGTCCCACCGGTAGCGGCGCGAGCGCCACACCTGGCCGCGGCCGCCCGCGTCCCGCCCTGCGGCGGGGGAGGACGCGGGCGACAGGAGGGCGGTCTCGTCGGTCACCGCCGCCTCACCGGTCCAGGGCGTTGTCGATCGCCGCCACCGCGGCGTCCCAGCCCTCCTGCGCCGACCGGCCCTTCTGGTCGATCTGGAGCATCCCGACGTCCGCCAGGTTCTGCGCGATCACCAGGTCCTTCGGGCCGACCACCGTCACCGGCACGCCCTCGGCCGCCCGGGCGAAGATCTCCCCGATCGGGGCGTCGCCGAAGTACGCGTGGTGCGCGCCCGCCACCGCGGGCAATTTGTACGCGGCGCTGGCGCTCGGGAAACTCCCCCGCTTCTCGAACAGCTTCGCCTGCTGCGCGGGGGCCGTCAGCCAGGCGGCCAGCTTCGCCGCCTCCTGAGCGTGTTTGCCCGCCTTGGGCACCACCAGGAACGAGCCGCCCCAGTTGCTCGGCTTGGGGGCCGCGGCCACGTCCCACTTGTCCTCGGCCGCCGGGCCGGCCTTGTCCTGGATGTAGCCGAGCATCCAGGGCGGGCAGGAGACGGTGGCGAAGCTGGCGTTGGAGAAGCCCTGGTCCCAGGCCGGGGTGAACTGCTGGAGCTTCGCGCTCAGCCCCTCGGAGGCGAACCGGGCCGCCAGGTCGAAGGCCCCGCGCACCGCCGGGTTCGTCTTGTAGACGACCTTGCCCTGGTCGTCGTAGAACCGCTGGGCGTTGCTGCCGGTGACGGCCGCCATCACTCCGGACGCCGAGTCCACGAACGCCTTGCCGTCGCCCGCCTTCGCCTTGTAGGCCTTGCCCGTCTCCAGGTACTTGTTCCAGTCGCCCGCCCAGAGCGCGCCGACCGCCTCCCGGTCGGTGGGCAGGCCGGCCGCCGCGAAGAGGTCCTTGCGGTAGCAGATGCCCTCCGGGCCTATGTCGGTGCCGAGCCCTACGGTCGCGCCGTTCTTCGCGGTGCCCTGCGCCCACTTCCAGGGCAGGTACGCCGCCTCGTCCACGCCCGGCGCCTTGCCGAGGTCGACCAGCTTGTCGGCCTGGGTGGCGGTGATCTCCGCGATGTTGTTGACCTCGACGGCCTGGACGTCGGCCAGGCCGCTGCCCGTGCCCAGGTGGGTCAGCAGCTGCGGGTAGTAGTTCTCGTTGCGCTCGATGGAGGTCTGCTCGATGCGTACGCCGGGGTTCTGCGCCATGTACTCGTCGTACAGGCCGGCCTCCTTGAGCCCGAACGCGCCGAACACCCCGACGGTGAGGGTCGTCGTCGCCTTGCCGGCGGCCGGGGCGCCCTGCCCCGGGGGTTCGGCGGGGTCCTGGGAGCAGCCCGCGAGGAGCAGGGCCGCGGCGGCTGCGACGGCGAGGGCCCCGAGGGGCGCCGGTGGGCGGGGACGGGATCGGGCTCGCATCAGGATCCTCCTGGAAGGACGGGACGTGCCGGGTGTCGTGTGCCACAGTGTGGGAGCGCTCCCACCGCCGTCAAGAGGCGGTCAAGAGGTAGATTCACAGCCGGGAGGAAGCCATGAGCGGGCAAGGGCGCAGCGGGGGACGGCCGACCCTGGAGGAGGTCGCGGTCCGGGCCGGTGTGGGGCGCGGCACCGTCTCCCGGGTGATCAACGGGTCCTCCAAGGTCAGCGACCGCACCAGGGCCGCCGTGGAGGCCGCCGTCGCCGAGCTGGGGTACGTGCCCAACCGTGCCGCCCGGGCGCTGGCCGCCAACCGTACGGACGCCGTGGCCCTCGTCATCCCCGAACCCGAGGCCCGCTTCTTCGCCGAGCCCTACTTCTCCGACGTGGTGCGCGGCGTCGGCGCCACCCTCGCCGAGACCGACGTCCAGCTCGTGCTCACCCTGGCCGGCGGGGAACGGGAGCGCCGACGCCTCGCGCAGTACCTGTCCGGGCACCGCGTCGACGGGGTCCTGCTGGTCTCCGTACACGCCGGGGACCCGCTGCCGGAACTCCTGGCCGAGCTGGGCATACCGACGGTGATCAGCGGGCGCCGCTCGGCCGACGAGGCCCTGCCCTGCGTGGACTCCGACAACCTGGCGGGCGCCGCCGGGGCCGTGCGCCACCTCCTGGAGCGGGGCCGCCGGGCGATCGCCACCATCACCGGGCCGCTGGACGTGTACGGGGCCCAGTGCCGGCTCGACGGCTACCGGCAGGCCCTCGCCGCCGCCGGGCGCCCCGCGGACGAGCAGCTGATCGCCGCCGGCGACTTCACCGAGGAGGGCGGCCGCAGGGCCATGCGGGAGCTGCTGGAGCGGCGCCCCGCCCTGGACGCCGTCTTCGCCGCCTCGGACGTCATGGCGGCGGGCGCCCGCCTGGAGCTGCGTGCGGCGGGCCGCCGGATACCGCAGGACGTGGCGCTGGTGGGCTTCGACGACTCGGTGGTGGCCCGGCACATGGACCCGCCGCTGACCAGCGTGCGCCAGCCGATCGAGGAGATGGGCCGGACCATGGCGCGGGTGCTGCTGGAGCGGATCGCGGGCGGGCCGGCGGACGCCGCCGTCGTACTGCCGACCGAGCTGGTGGTCCGGGAATCCTCCTGAGGGCGCCGGGGCGCGCCCGGCATGCGCAAGGCCCCGGCCGCTTCCGCGTACCGGGGCCTTCCCACAGGGTGAGTGACGGGACTTGAACCCGCGGCCACCTGGACCACAACCAGGTGCTCTACCAACTGAGCTACACCCACCATGTCCGGTCGTGTGAGCGACCGGCCGAAGAAAAGGGTACAGGGTCCGGGAGGGTGCTCGCTCCCCCCTTTCCCCGCGCCCCGCGCGCCGGGCCGCTCGACCGGCTCCTACTCGCCGGCGACCACGTACTTCGCGGCGATGGTGCGCGCCGTGTCCGAGTCGGGCCCGGGCTGCGGGACGAACACCGCCTCGCGGTAGTAGCGCAGCTCGGCGATGGATTCCTTGATGTCCGCCAGCGCCCGGTGGTTGCCGTTCTTCGGCGGGCTGTTGAAGTAGGCCCGCGGGTACCAGCGGCGCGCCAGCTCCTTGACCGAGGACACGTCCACGATCCGGTAGTGCAGGTACGACTCCAGCGCGGCCATGTCCCGCAGCAGGAAGCCGCGGTCGGTGCCGACCGAGTTCCCGCACAGCGGCGCCTTGCCGGGCTCCTTCACGTGCTCCCGTACGTACGCCAGGACCTGCGCCTCGGCGTCCGCGAGGGTGGTCCCGCCCGCCAGCTCGTCGAGCAGGCCGGAGGCGGTGTGCATCTGGCGCACCACGTCGGGCATGGTCTCCAGGGCCGCGTCCGGCGGGCGGATCACGATGTCCACGCCTTCGCCGAGCACGTTCAGCTCCGAGTCGGTGACCAGTGCGGCCACCTCGATAAGTGCGTCGTCCGTCAACGAGAGCCCGGTCATCTCGCAGTCGATCCACACCATGCGATCGTTCATGAACCCCACCTTAGGGGGTCCCGCGACGCAGAGGTCCCCCACATCGGGGACGCCGATGTGGGGGACCTCCGTCACGTGCCGCGCTGCGGGCTACGCGTGCTCGCGCAGGACCCGGCCCGGCGAGTACAGCTCGGTGACCGTCGGACCGGCCGCGGCCAGGGCCGCCGCCGCCCGCTGCGGGGTGCGCTGGTGCGGCACCGGGCCACCGGAGAGCTCGGCCACGTGCGGCACGTCGGCCTGCGGCCGGCGCGCCCGGTAGGCGGAGCGGTAGGCGGCCGGGGAGGACCCCAGCTGGCGCCGGAAGTGACCGCGCAGCGCGACGGGTGAACGGAACCCGCAGCGCCCGGCGACCTCGTCGACCGAGTAGTCGGAGGTCTCCAGCAGCCGCTGCGCCTGGAGCACCCGCTGGGTGATCAGCCACTGGAGCGGCGCGCTGCCGGTGAGCGAGCGGAACCGGCGGTCGAAGGTGCGCCTGCTCATGTAGGCGCGGGCCGCCAGGGTCTCCACGTCGAACTGCTCGTGGAGGTGTTCCAGGGCCCAGGCGACGACCTCGGCCAGCGGGTCGGCGCCGATCTCCTCCGGCAGCGACCGGTCGAGGTAGCGTTCCTGGCCACCGGTGCGGCGCGGCGGGACGACGAGCCGGCGGGCCAGTGCCCCGGCCGCCTCGCTGCCGTGGTCCGTGCGCACGATGTGCAGGCACAGGTCGATTCCGGCCGCGGTGCCCGCGGACGTCAGCACGTCGCCGTCGTCGACGAACAGCTCGCGCGGGTCGACGTGGACGGACGGGTACCGCTTGGCCAGCGTCGGCGCGTACATCCAGTGCGTCGTCGCGGGCCGGCCGTCGAGCAGACCGGCGGCGGCGAGCACGAAGGCTCCCGTGCACAGTCCGACGATCCGGGCCCCCTCCTCGTGCGCCAGACGCAGTGCGTCGAGCGCCTCCGGCGGCGGCGGTGACGTGATGGACCGCCAGGCCGGAACGACGACCGTGCCCGCCCGGGCGATCGCCTCCAGCCCGTACGGCGCGGTCAGTTCGAGTCCGCCGGTGGTCCGCAGCGGACCGTCCTCACCTGCGCACACGAGTAGTCGGTAGCGTGGAACTCCCGCGTCCTGCCGGTCGATGCCGAACACGGAAAGTGGAATTGAACTCTCGAAGATCGGTCCGCCGCTGAACAGCAGCACCGCGACGATCTCCCTGCGGCGACGCCCCGCGAGCTTCCGGCCCGCGTCCGCGACGACTGCGGTGGAATCCTGGCTCATGGCGCTAAGCCCCCCTTGGGTGTCGCGACTCCTTGGTCTGGTCGCACCTGCACGTTTCCCCTCGGCCTTGCACGTGGATCCCCCGCCGTAAATACATGATCGAATCTACTGCGTCCCGTGGTGTCGGCGTGACAAGTTCAGCACGCAGCGCTATGTCGACTTGGCAACTTGGCGAAAAGCATTCGATCAGTAAGGGTTCCACTCCGCTACCCGTTCAGGAAGCGCTCGGTCCGGCCATGGCCAGTACTCATGGGGTCGACGGCGCACCGGCGCTCCGTCGTCGCTGGTGGTAGGGGGGTTGGGGGGACATTCCGGCAAGGAACGGACCCTGCCGGGAAGTTGGCTGAAAACAGCCGGGTGTGTACGTGCGAACCGGTCAGTCGTGCGGGGACAGCGGTCCGGGGGAGTGGCAGCCCCGGTGCGAACCGGCCCCGCTGCGCGAGTGCCGGCCGCGGTGGGCGGATGGGAACGCCTCCTCGGAGCGGATCCGGGCCGCGGCCCGCTCCGCCTTCTCCGAGTGCCGCAGCAGCACCCGGCAGGCGGCGGTGACGGCCGCCAGGCCGAGCGTCGCGACGGCGGCCCCGCCGAAGGACGTCCCGTAGACGACGAGGACCACGGGGACGAGCAGGCAGCTGAACGCGGCCCAGCGCACCACCTCACCCGCCGGGTCGTCGTGCGAGTGCCGCGCGGAGCGCACGGACGGGTGAACGGCGGAGGGGGCGAAACGGTGTCCCGGTCCGGCGGACCGGGCGGACTGCGTCGGCGGAGCGGGCTGGACGGGGTGATCCGGATGGCCGGGCACGGTGTACTCCCTGCGGGCTCTTCCTGGGCGGTCGGACCCGTGTCCAACGGCGGCGGCGGGGCTCGGTCACTGCGCGCACGGGTGGCGCACCGCGCTCTCGTCACTGGCTGTAGGGGACAGTCGCCATTGCCAACGCGCCGCCCCTCGGGCATGCTCCCTGGGACGCTCCTCAAGGGCGGCAAGCCCTGTGCAGGACAAGGGTGTCGCCGTACCCTGAGGGGTAAGGGCTTGGGAAGATGCTTCCCGGACAGAGCTCCGTCACAGTGCGTCGCCGAAATCTCCCCCGTCGCTTCCCCGAGGACCCTTCGCCGAGACACCCATGGCCGGTCACGAATACTCCGAACCCGCGGACCGCAAGCGCAAGCGCCTCGCCGACCCCGCGTCGGCCGACCTGCGCGCGGTGGAACAGACGCGCCTGCCGTGCGACCCTGCCTTCCGGCACGGCGTCGTGGTCGGCTTCGACGGCTCCACATCCAGCGAGCGCGCCCTCGCGTACGCCATCGGGATGGCCCGCCGCTCCGGATCCGGTCTGATCATCGTCCATGTGGCCAACCGGCTGCCCACCACCGTGTGGGCGGGCTGCGAGCCGCCGGTCTTCGTCGATGTCCCGGACCACCGCACGGAAGTGCTCGGGCTGGAACTCGCCTGCGCGGACTACCTGACCGAGGTGCCGTGGATCCTGGTGGAGCGGGGCGGCGACATCTGCCACGAGCTGGAGGAGGTCGGCCGGGAGTACTCGGCGGACGCCATCGTGGTCGGCTCCACGCACGGCATCGTCGGCCGGATCTTCGGCTCGGTGGCGGGGCGCCTGGCCAAGCGGGCACAGCGACCCGTTGTTGTCATTCCGTAACACTCCGTTCGTCGGTTGTGCGGTTGTGAACCCCCTTGTAAGGGGTAGATAAATGCTGCTGGGACGCAGCAAACAACTGCAGATCGAAGGGAGCCCGCCGTGGACAATGGTGTCTCTGCGGGAAGCACGGCCTCGACTTCGACCCTCGGGCACATAGCCCTGGGTCTCACCCTTCTCGCATTCGGTATCGGCCACACCGGCATCATCAGCGGCGTGAGCGCGGCAGACTCCGTATCCCTCGCGATGTACGTGGGCGGTCTCGCCCTCTTCGTCCTCGGACTCCTGGAGTTCCGCGGCGGCAACGGCTTCAACGGGACCGCGTTCGCGGGCCTCGGGGCCTTCTGGTTCACCTGGGCGGGCGGAGCCGACGCCAAGGTGTCGGCGCACGCGGCCGGCCTGTTCCTGGTCCTCTTCGCCCTGCTGGCCCTCACCCTGACGCTGGGGGCGGCCGGCGGACTGTTCGGGCAGGGCGTCTACGGCCTGCTGACCCTCTCCCTGGTGCTCCTCGCGGTGGGCTCCTTCGCGGGCAGCGGCGGACTGGGCAAGGTCGCCGGCTGGGTGGCGGCGGTGGGCGGGCTGCTGGCCTGGTACGGGGCGACGGCCGCCCTGGCCCACTGGCCGATGGCGGTCGGCCGCGGCTCGCGGCGCGGCGCCGTAGCGGCCGGGTAGCGGACGCACGGGAACGGGCCCCGGGGGAAGTCCCCCGGGGCCCGTTTCGTGCGGTGTGCCTACTCGACCGTGACCGACTTCGCCAGGTTGCGCGGCTTGTCGATGTCCCGGCCCAGGGCCAGGGCGGTGTGGTACGCCAGCAGCTGGAGCGGGATGCCCATCAGGATGGGGTCCAGCTCGTCCTCGTTCTTGGGGACGACGATCGTGTGGTCGGCCTTCTCCTGCTCGCGGTGGGCGACCGCGAGGATCCGGCCGCTGCGGGCCTTGATCTCCTCCAGCGCCGCGCGGTTCTTGTCCAGCAGGTCGTCGTCCGGGACGATCGCGACCGTCGGCATCGCCGGCTCGATGAGCGCGAGCGGACCGTGCTTGAGCTCGGAGGCGGGGTAGGCCTCGGCGTGGATGTAGGAGATCTCCTTGAGCTTGAGGGAGGCCTCCAGGGCCACCGGGTAGCCGCGCACCCGGCCGATGAACATCATCGACTTGGCCTCGGCGTACTCGGCCGCCAGCTTCTTGATGTCCTCCTCGCCCTCCAGGATCTCCTGGATCTGGGCGGGGAGCTTGCGCAGGCCCTCGATGATCCGCTTGCCGTCGGTCACCGACAGGTCCCGGATGCGGCCCAGGTGCACGGCGAGCAGCGCGAACGCCACGACCGTGTTGGTGAAGCACTTGGTGGACACGACGCAGACCTCGGGGCCGGCGTGCACGTACACGCCGCCGTCGGCCTCGCGGGCGATGGCGGAGCCGACCACGTTGACCACGCCGAGGACGCGGGCGCCCTTGCGCTTGAGCTCCTGCACGGCCGCGAGGACGTCGTAGGTCTCACCCGACTGCGAGACCGCGATGTAAAGGGTGTCCGGGTCCACGACCGCGTTGCGGTAGCGGAACTCGGAGGCCGGCTCGGCGTCGGCCGGGATGCGCGCCATGCCCTCGATGAGGCCGGCGCCGATCAGGCCCGCGTGGTACGAGGTGCCGCAGCCCAGGATCTTGACCCGGCGGATGCCGCGCGCCTCGCGCGGGTCCAGGTTCAGGCCGCCCAGGTGGACGGTGGAGAAGCGGTCGTCGATGCGGCCGCGCAGCACGCGGTCGACGGCCTCGGCCTGCTCGGAGATCTCCTTGTGCATGTACGTGTCGTGGCCGCCCATGTCGTAGGAGGCGGCCTCCCACTCCACGGTCTCGGGCGTGGCGGTGGTCGTCGTGCCGGAGGTGGTGTACGTGCGGAAGTCGTCGGCCTTGAGGGTGGCCATCTCGCCGTCGTCCAGGGTGACGATCTGGCGGGTGTGGGCGACGAGCGCGGCGACGTCCGAGGCGACGAACATCTCCTTCTCGCCGATGCCGAGGACGACCGGCGAGCCGTTGCGGGCGACGACGATCCGGTCGGGGAAGTCGGCGTGCATGACGGCGATGCCGTAGGTGCCCTCGACGACCTTGAGCGCCTCGCGGACCTTCTCCTCCAGGGAGTCGGCCTGGGAGCGGGCGATCAGGTGGACGAGCACCTCGGTGTCGGTCTCCGAGACGAAGACGACGCCGTCGGCCTCCAGCTTGGCGCGCAGCTCGGAGGCGTTGTCCACGATGCCGTTGTGGACGACCGCGACCTTGTTCTCGGCGTCGAGGTGCGGGTGGGAGTTGATGTCGCTCGGGGCGCCGTGGGTGGCCCAGCGGGTGTGGGCGATGCCGGTGGTGCCGGCGAACCGCTTGGGCACGCGGGATTCGAGCTCACGGACCCGGCCCTTGGCCTTGACGACCTTGAGGGCCGCGGACTTCGGGCTGTTGACGACGATGCCCGCGGAGTCGTAACCGCGGTACTCCAGGCGCTGGAGCCCCTCCAGCAGCAGCGGTGCGACGTCACGCTTGCCGATGTATCCCACAATTCCGCACATACGGTCTTGCCCCTCCTGAAGTTCGGTGGATCGTGCTCCTGCCCGGCCGGCCCCCTGGCCGGCCGCCCGGCCCCGTGGGGCCGTGGTTTCACCCGTAGACGATGCGGCGCAGCTGCCGGAGCGAGAGCTCCGGGGGTGCCACGGCGCGGTGCGGCAGTTCGGCCGCGATGCGTTCGAAGATCTCCGCGTTGACGCAGCCGCCGGACTGCAGTTCGCGGTGGCGGCGACGGACGAACGCCTCGGTCGTCTCGTCGAAGTAGGCGAGCACGTCGAGCACCACCCGGGCGGCTTCGCCTCGCTGCAGCGAGGTGCTGCGCACCAGGTGGTCGACGAGGTCGTCATGCGACGGGCGGCGGTCGAGCACCCGTAGATACTGACGGTCCGCGGGCTGGAACGCAAAGATCCTGCCCGAAAACGGGCAGGATCAGGCTGGTCTGGACCAGGGGAATGTCTACTTCCGGTCAGGCTCGGTCAGAAATGCCCCAAAATGGCGGCTTTTGCGGTCAGGAACTCCTCGGGCGTGAGGACGCCGTCTCTGTGCAGCTCGCCGAGCTCGCGCAGCCGACGCAGGAGCACGTCGTGGTCGGACGAGGAGGCCGAGGCCGGGACGGCCCCGCGCGCTCCGGCCGGGTGGGGCCCGGTCAGGTGCGGCCCGGACGGGCGGGGCCCGGTCAGGTGCGGTCCGGCCGGTCCGTGGTCGGCCGGGCGGTGGCCGGCCGGGTGGGGGAGGCGTACGGTCACGGCCGCCGCGACCAGCGCGGTCAGCAGCTCCTTCTTGCCGAAGCCGAAGAGCTCCGCCGCGTACGGGTCGTACTTGGGCGCCGGCGCCGCCTGCGCACCCGTCAGAGTGAACCGGAGCCAGCCATTCGAGAGGCCCTTCGCCGGGACCCAGTCCACCGCCCGTACGTCCGCCACCCGGAACCGGCTCGGGCCGGCCGAGTGCTTGGCGTCCTCCGCCGTCCAGTTCCAGTCCAGCGTGATCGTGTCGCCGTCGAAGGACACCGTCGAGTCGCCCGCCTCCGCCGTGACCGGCACCGGCGGCCCGCACAGCAGGTACGCGTCCGCCGGGCCGGGATCGACCTGGTCGAGCAGCAGCGCGTGGCGCACCTCGTCCACGAAGTACTCCGCGACCGCGGACCTGGCCGCCTCCACGCTCAGCTTGTACGGGTCGGCGGCGTCGGGCAGCCGGCCGCCCGTGCCCTGCGTCAGCGGGTCGGCGCCGTCCCGGAGCCGAAGACGCAGCCGGCCCGACCTGCGGCCCGGCTCATAGGAGACCCCGGCGATCGCGCGGAGCGGTACCGAAAGTTCCCCGAGGGCCTGGCGCAGCGGGCCGACGTCCTTGTCCCGGCCGGGCACGATGCGCACGGCGTCGCCGTCGAAGGTCCATGTGCCGTCCTTCTGGATGATTTCCGCCATCTTGCGATTCTGCCACCGGTGTTGACGGCCCCGGTGGCCTATACCTGGGCGCATGAGAGTCCTGCGACGCGCGCTCGGTACCCTCCTCGTCCTCGGCGGCGCCGCCCTGTCCTGCGCCGCCGCCCCCGGCGCCGGCGCCGGTCCGGCCGACGGCCGCCCGGCCGCCGCGCTGACCCCCTACGAACGGCTGCTGCCCGCGCCGGCCTCCGTACGGGTGGCGGGCGCCGGCTACCGCTTCGGGGCCGGCACGGTGATCCGTACCTCCGGCCCGTCCGAGGAGGTCCGCCGGGTCGGGGAGCTGCTCGCGGAGCAACTGCGCGGGTCGAGCGGGCTGCGGCTGCCGGTGGTCGACGCGGAGAACGGGGACGGGGTGCGGCTGCGCCTGGACGCGAGGGCGCCCGGACTGGGCGCGGAGGGCTACCGGCTGGAGACCCGGCCGGACGGCGTCACGCTCACCGCCCGGACCCCCGCCGGGCTGTTCCACGCGGGGCAGACGCTGCGGCAGCTGCTGCCGGTGCGCGGAGCGGGGACGGTGCCGGGCGGGACGGTCACGGACGCCCCGCGGTTCGCCTACCGGGGCGCGATGATCGACGTCGCGCGTCACTACTTCACGGTCGAGCAGGTCAAGCGGTACGTGGACCAGCTCGCGCAGTACAAGGTGAACACGCTGCACGTGCACCTCACCGACGACCAGGGGTGGCGGCTGGAGTCCGCGTCCTGGCCCAGGCTGGCGGAGTACGGCGGCGGCAGCGAGGTGGGCGGCGGTCCGGGCGGCCACTGGACGAAGGACGAGTACCGGGACCTGGTGGCTTACGCGGGTGAGCGGTACGTGGACGTGGTGCCGGAGATCGACATGCCGGGCCACGTGAACGCGGCGCTGGCCTCGTACGCGGAACTGAACTGCGACGGCAGGGCGCGGGAGCGGTACACGGGGACGAAGGTCGGGTTCAGCTCGCTGTGCGTCGGCAAGGAGCGGACGTACGAGTTCGTCGACGACGTGCTCGGCGAACTCGCCGAGCTGACGCCCGGCCGCTACCTGCACATCGGCGGCGACGAGGCGCACTCCACCCCGGCGGCGCAGTACGCGCAGTTCATGGACCGGGCCCAGGAGGTGGTGGGCCGCCACGGCAAGACGGTGGTGGCCTGGCACCAGCTGGCGGCGGCCCGGCCGGCGCCGGGGGCGGTGCTCCAGTACTGGGGCCACGGCGGGACCCCGGCCAAGGAGAAGGAGCGCCTCGCGGAGGTGGTGAAGGCGGGCCACCCGCTGATCCTGTCCCCGGCGGACCGGCTGTACCTGGACATGAAGTACGACACCACGACCAAGCCGGGGCTGGCGTGGGCGGGCTACGTCCCGGTGAAGCGGGCTTACGACTGGGACCCGGGGGCCTTCCTCCCCGGCGTCCCGCAGTCCGCGGTGCTGGGCGTCGAGGCCGCGCTGTGGACGGAGACCATCGGGACCCGGGCCGACTGGGAGTTCATGGCCTTCCCGCGGATGCTGGGCCTGGCGGAGCTGGGCTGGTCCCCGGCGGGTGCGCGCAACTGGGCCGGGTACAGCCGCCGCCTGGCGGCGCAGGGCCCGCGCCTGGACGCGCAGGACATCGCCTACTACCGCGCTCCCGACGTCCCCTGGCCGTAGCGGCCACGGCCGGAACGGGGCCGACGGCGGGGGGAAAAGAGACACGAAGCCCGGGGCCGGGTGGGTGTCGAGGGACCGTATCGACATCCACCCGGCCCGGTTCACCGTCGCGCGAAGGGGGCGACGGGGTTCTTGAGGCTGCCGATCAGCTGGAGGGCCGCCGACGGGTCGGCGAGGTCGACCATCTGCCGGTTGTTGCGCAGCTGGAGCCGGTTCAGGCAGGACAGCTGGAACTCCGGCGCGAAGAGGTCGTAGCGGGCGAAGCGGTCCGCCAGCTCCGGCATCGACTCCTGGTAGGCGTGGGCGCAGTCGGCGACCGCCCGCCAGAAGGCCTCCTCCTCGCAGATCCCCTCCGCCGCCAGGATCGGGCCCAGGAAGCGGAAGAAGCAGTCGAAGACGTCCGTGAAGATCGACAGGAGCTTCATGTCCTCCGGGACGTCCGCCCGGATCCGCTCGACCGCCGGCGGCAGGACCGCGTCCGGGTCCATGACCACGATCTCCTCGGCGATGTCCTTGAAGATCGCCCGCTTCACCACGCCGCCTTCGATGACGAGGATGGTGTTCTCGCCGTGCGGCATGTACGCGAGGTCGTACGCGTAGAAGCAGTGCAGGAGCGGGACCAGGTAGGCGCGCAGGTACGAGGCCAGCCACTCCTCGGCCGGCAGCCCCGACTCCTCGATCAGGGCGCCCACGAAGGACCTGCCCTCGGAGTCGAGGTGGAGGAGGGACGCCATCGTGGCCAGGCGCTCGCCCTCCCGCAGCGAGGCGACCGGCGATTCGCGCCACAGCGCCGCCAGCATCTTGCGGTACGGCGAGTACCGGTCCGTCGCGCTCTCGTACTGGCGGTGGTGGTATCCGATCGCCGCCCGCTCGCGGATGATCGAGAAGTCCACCGACCGCAGGACGGCGTCGGCCCCGATCAGCTGGTGGAGCCAGTCGTTGATCGCCGGGGTGGCTTCCATGTACGCCGCCGACAGGCCCCGCATGAAGCCCATGTTGAGTACCGAGACGGCGGTCTTCACGTAGTGCTTCTCGGGGGCGCAGGTGTTGAAGAACGTACGGATCGACTGCTGCGCCAGGTAGTCGTCCGAGCCCTCGCCCAGCAGGACGAGGCGGCGGTTCGCGATCTCCGCCGCGAAGGTGACCGTCGTCTTGTTCCACCACTGCCAGGGGTGGACGGGGAAGAGGTGGTAGTCCGCCGGGTCGAGCCCCAGCGAGACGAGGCGGTCGGCGAAGGCCGCGACGGTCTCCTCGCCCAGCTCCTCGCGCATGAACGAGTCGTGGTCCAGGCCCGCACCGGCGGTGAAGGTGGAGACGTCCTTGCGGGCCGCCACCCACACCAGGCGGACCGGGCTCGCCGCCTCCGGGGCGTACGCGAGGTACTCGTGCACGCCGAAACCGAGGCGGCCGTTGTTCGCCACGAAGCAGGGGTGGCCTTCGGTCATGCCCGTCTCGATGTCCTGGAAGGAGGACGTGGCGAGGACGGCGGAGGAGACCTGCGGCTTGGTGTACTTGAACCCGGAGCCCGCCAGGGTGGAGGAGATCTCCTCCAGGTACACCGGCAGGACCTCCGCGCTCAGGCCGAGGGTCTCGCGCAGCTCGATGTGGAAGTCCAGGGCGTCGAGGGGGAGCTCGGCCCCGTCCCGGTGGCGGGTGATCGAGGACTCGTCGACCGCCCAGTGCTCCAGCGCGTACAGGGCGGCGCGGAACCGGTACTCCACGCTTCCGTCGTCGCTGGAGACCGTGTACCGCTGGTCGCCGAGCGGCTTCGGGGTCAGCAGGCGCTCGTGGGAGAACTCCGCGAGGGCCTTGCGGACCAGGGCGCGGTTGGCGCGCGCCCACAGCTCGGGGGAGAGGTGGGCGACGGCGTCGGCGAGGCTCATATGGACCCCTCCCGGATGGCCGCTTCGAACTGTTCGCGGGTGCAGAAGCTCAGCAGTGCTTCCTTCTCCGGCTTGCGCACCGGGCCTTCCGCCGTGAAGCCGACGGCCTCGTTGAGCGCGTGCACGGCGGTGTTGCGGACGTCCGGCTCGACCACCACGCGCCGGGTGGCCGGGTCCGCGAAGAGGGCCGCCATGACGGTGGTGATGACCGCGCGGGTGAAGCCGTGGACGGGAGTGTCGCTGGGGGCGACCAGGAAGTGCATGCCGACGTCGCCCGGCCGGGCGTCGTACAGGCCGACCAGCTCCAGCCGGCTCGGGTCGTACTTCTCCATCAGGAAGGCGGGGCGGCCGTCGTGGAGGCCGATGAAGGCCTCGTGGTGCTCGGCGGCGGCGATCCGCATGTACTCGCGCTCCACGTCCGGCAGGGAGGCGTCGCCCATCATCCAGAAGGCCGCTTTGGGGTGCGTGACCCAGCCGTGCAGCAGCTGCGCGTCGGAGAACGGGTCCAGGGGGCGCAGGGCGAAATCGCCGAGGGCCGGATCGGTACGGGTGAAGAGGAGTTCGGTGGTGCTCATGCGAGGGTGCCTTCCGGGGCGGCGAACTGCTGGAACGCGATGGACTTCTCGACCTTGTAGTGCTCGCGGCCGAGGAGTTCTCCGATGATGTACGCGTTGCGGTACGCGGCCATGCCCAAGTCGGGCGAGGTGACGGAGTGGTTGTGGACGGTGCCGTTCTGCAGGAAGATCCCGCGGCCCGTCACGTCGATGCTGTAGTTGCGGGCCGCGTCGGGCCGGCCGTGGCCGTCGAAGCGCAGCCGGTCACGTACGGGGGCCAGGAACTCCGGCAGCGTGTAGCGGTAGCCGGTGGCCAGGACCAGGCCCTCGGTGGCGAGGGAGAAGTCACGTTCCTGCTCCTCCTGGCGCAGGCCGAGGGTGTACGTACCGGTCGTGGTGTCGTACGCGGCCGAGTTCAGCGAGGTGTTGGTCAGCAGGGTGGTCGGGACGGGCCCCGGGCTGCTGGCCTTCTTCTGGTAGAGCAGGTCGAAGATGGCGTTGATCAGCTCGCCGTCGATGCCCTTGAACAGGTTCTTCTGCTGCGACTCCAGCCGGTAGCGGGTCTCCTCGGGCAGCGCGTGGAAGTAGTCCACGTACTCGGGGGACGTCATCTCCAGCGTCAGCTTCGTGTACTCCAGCGGGAAGAACCGCGGGGAGCGGGTGACCCAGTTGAGCCGGTAGCCGTGTACGTCGATCTCGCTGAGGAGGTCGTAGTAGATCTCGGCGGCGCTCTGCCCGGAGCCGACCAGGGTGATCGACTCCTTCCGCTGGAGTTGCGCCTTGCGGTCCATGTAGGCGCTGTTGTGGGTGAAGTCCCCGCCGAGGCCCTCGCAGGCGGCCGGGACGAACGGCGGGGTGCCGGTGCCGAGGACCAGGCGGCGGGCGAGGTGGGTTTCGCCGCGGTCGGTGTGGACCTCGTACAGCCCGGCCCGCTCGTCGTAGGTGACCTCGGTGACGGAGGTCGAGTACAGGACGTTGTCGAGGCGGTCGGCGGCCCAGCGGCAGTAGTCGTTGTACTCGGCGCGCAGCGGGTAGAAGTTCTCCCGGATGTAGAAGGAGTACAGCCGGTCCTTGTCCTTGAGGTAGTTCAGGAAGGAGAAGGGCGAGGTCGGGTCGGCGAGGGTGACCAGGTCCGACATGAACGGCGTCTGGAGGTGCGCGCCGTCCAGGAACATCCCGGCGTGCCACTCGAAGTGCGGCTTCGACTCGATGAAGAGACCGTCGAGCTCGTCGATCGGCGCGGTCAGGCAGGCGAGTCCCAGGTTGAACGGACCGAGGCCGATGCCGATGAAGTCACGGGGTTCACGAGTGGACGGCAAGGAATGCTCCCAGGTACTGCTCGGCGTGTACGGCGAGAAGGTCGAGGACGGCAGAGATGTCGGACGTCGTGGTCTGCGGGTTGAGGAGGGTGAACTTGAGGTACTGCCTGCCGTCGACCTTGGTGCTCGCGACGACGGCCTCGCCGGAGGCGAACAGGGCCTTGCGGGCGTGGAGGTTGGCCTCGTCGACCAGGTCCGGGCGCAGGCCGCCCCCGGGGACGTAGCGGAAGACGAGGGTGGAGATCGTGGGGCGCACGACGACCTCGAAGCGGGGGTCGGCGTCGAGGAGCTGCCAGCCGGCCGCCGCCAGGTCGATGACCTCGTCGAAGAGCGAGCCGATGCCGTCGGCGCCCATCACGCGCAGGGTCATCCAGAGCTTGAGGGCGTCGAAGCGGCGCGTGGTCTGGATGGACTTGTCGACCTGGTTCGGGATCCGCTCCTCGGCCATGCGCCGCGGGTTGAGGTAGTCCGCGTGGTAGGTGGCGTGCCGGAGGGTGTCGCGTTCGCGGACCAGTACGGCGCTGGAACTGACGGGCTGGAAGAAGGACTTGTGGTAGTCGACCGTGACCGAGTCGGCGTGCTCGATGCCGTCGAGGAGGTGCCGGCGGGTGGGGGAGACCAGCAGTCCGCAGCCGTACGCGGCGTCCACGTGCATCCAGGTGGAATGCTCGGCGGCCAGGCGGGCGATCTCGGGGAGCGGGTCGACGGACCCGAAGTCGGTGGTGCCGGCGGTGGCGACGACGGCCATCGGTACGAGGCCGTCGCGGGCGCAGCTCTCCAGTTCCAGGGCCAGGGCTGAGGTGTCCATCCGGCGGCTCAGGTCGACCGGGACGGAGATGACGGCCTCGTAGCCCATGCCCAGCATGGCGGCGGACTTGCGGACGCTGAAGTGGCTCGCCTCGGAGGCCAGGATGCGCAGCCGCGGCAGGAGTTCGGCTTTGGTGAGGTCCCGGCCCTCGGCGTGGGCCCGCTGGAGGGCGATGCGGCACGCCTCGTCCCGGGCGAGCAGCAGGGCGTGGAAGTTGGACTGGCTGCCGCCGGAGGTGAACACGCCGTCGGCGCGCGGGCCCAGGCCGATGCGGCCGGCGGTCCAGTCGATCAGGCGGCGCTCGATGAGGGTGCCGCCGATCGACTGGTCCCACGTGTCCAGCGAGGAGTTGACGGCGGAGAGGACCGCTTCGCCGAGCACGGCGGGGATGACGACGGGGCAGTTGAGGTGCCCGAGGTAGCGGGGGTGGTGGAAGTACACCGCGTCCCGCAGGTAGACCTCTTCGAGCTCGTCGAGGGCGGCGGCGGGGTCTTCGAGGGGCTTGTCGAGGTCGATCCCGTTGATGACCGGGGCGAGTTCGTCGACGGAGATACCGGTGTGGGGTCGTTCCGTGGTGGCCAGCTTGGCGGCGACGCGGTCGACGCCTTCGGTCACGGAACGCCGGTAGAGGTCCGCGGTCGTCTCATTGAGCAGATGCGAACGCATCAACTTTCCTCCGGACAGGGGCAGTGGGGGTGGGCGGCAGAGCTCGGAACTGCTTGCTTAGGTTAGCCTAACCTAATTTTTTCACCAAACAGGGAGGGCCCCGGCCGATCGGCCGGGGCCCTCTGAAACGGGTCCTGAATAAGGGGAGTTGAGGCCTACAGCGCCGCGCCGGGGTCCTCGCTGGGCGCCTGGCCCGAAGAGGCCTCCGCGAGGAGCTCCTCCTCGCTCGCGCCCAGCCGCCAGTAGCCGGTGAAACGCACCCGGCGCCGGTCGACCCCTCGCTCCTGCACCAGGAGGCGGCGCACCGCGCGGATCGTGCCGGACTCCCCGGCGATCCAGGCGTACGGGGCCCCGCAGTCGGGCACTTCCCCCGACCGGACGGCCTCCAGCAGGCGCTCGGTCCGCTCCCGGCCGGCGCCCGCGCCGCGTACCACCCAGGTGATGTCCGCGTCCGCGGAGGTGGGCAGGGTGAGGCGGTCGTCCTCATGCGGTACCTCGAACCAGGCCTTGACGCGGCTGCCGGAGTCGAGCCGGTCCAGGATCGCGGCCGCGGCGGGCAGGGCGGTCTCGTCCGCGTACATCAGGACGAGGTCGGTGTCGGCCGGGGGCTGGAACCGTACGGACTTGTTCCGCGCGACGGCCGGCCCGATCACGAGGATCCGGCGGCCGGTGACCGCCCGCCCCGCCCACGCGGAAGCGGGGCTCGTGTCCCCGTGGAGGACGAAGTCGATGTCGACCTCGTCCACGCCCTGCGGTGTGCGCCGCTGCTCGCGCACGGTGTACGAACGCATCACCGGGCGCTCGTCCTCCGGCATGGCGCGCCAGGCGCCGAACCAGGTGTCCTCGTCGGTGGACGGGAGCACGGTGTGTTCCCGGTGCGGGGGCGGCAGGAAGAGCGAGAGGCTCTGGTCGTAGCCGCCCGAGCGGAAGCCGGCGAGGGACTCACCGCCGAAGGTGACCCGCAGGAACGAGTGGCCGAGGCGGCGCGTGCGGAGCACTTCGAGCGCGAAGAAGCGGAAATCCGCGACGGCTCCGGTGGCGTCCGGGCCGGCGTCCGTTCCTCCGGCGGTGGTGGTGGCGGTCATGCGGTGGGTCCCCCAGGGAGTTGGTCTGCGGCGCCGGAACGGAGCGAGGTCAGCTGACCTTCTTGGCGTTCTGGATCGCCTTCGCGAGGTCCTCCAGGATCTTGGCGCACTTGTCGTACGAGTAGATCGGCTCGGTCACGCGCGCGGTGACCTGGCCGGCCTTGACGGCGGGCAGCTCGGCCCAGGTCGGCTTGGCCTTGAGCTCCTCGGGCTGCAGGGTTCCGGTGCGGTTGTCGAGGAGGACGACGTCGGCCTTGTACTTGCCGGCGTTCTCCCAGCTCAGGCTCTCGAAGAAGCCGCCCGCGTCCAGCTTCTCGGGGATGACGAACTCGACGCCGAGGGACTCGAAGTACTTGAGGTCGGCGGAGGTCTTCGGGGTGGAGACGTAGAACAGGTCGGCGGCGCCGGAACCGACGAGCACCTTGATGCCCGGGTTGGCCTTGGTGGCCTCGCGGACCTTGGCGGAGGCGGCCTCGAAGCGGGCCTTCGCGTCGACGGTGGCCTTGGAGTTCATGTCGGCGCCCAGGGACTTGGCGAGGGCGGCGGTGCGCTCCAGCGACTTGTCGAGGGTGGCGTCGCCGCCCACCGAGATCGCGGCGGCCGGGGCCAGCTTGAGGATCTTGTCCTTGGAGGCCTCGGGGACGTACCAGTAGGAGCCGTCCCAGGTGTTGGTGACGAGCAGGTCGGGCCTCAGGGCCGCGTACTTCTCGACGTTGAACTCGTCGTAGACGTTGCCCAGGATCTCGACCTTGGAGATGTCCATCGTGCCGGCCTGGACGTCGGGCTTGCCGTCGGCGGTCTTGGTGGGGCCGAATACGCCCTTCACCTTGACGCCGTAGTCGGACAGCGCGGCCGCGGTGCCGGTGAAGGCGACGATGTTCTTGGGCGTCGACTTGGCGGTGACCTCCTTGCCCAGGTCGTCCTTGAAGCTCCAGGGACCGGAGGCCGCCGCGCCCTTGTCCGGTCCGCCCGCACCGTCCTTGGCCTTGTCGGCGCCGCCGCAGGCGGAGAGTGCCGCGACGAGACCGAGGGCTCCGCCGGCGGCGATCAGGCCGCGGCGGGTGAAGGGGGAGGTCCGGGACTTGGGCATGTCGATGTCCGCTTTCGTGCGTGGAGGCGTGCCGGGCGACCACGGGGGCCGCTCGAAGGAAGGTTAGCCTAACCTCGCTTGAGTGGGTAAGGGGGCCCTGACTTCCGTCGGGGCCCCTCACCTGCACGCCTGCGCGAACGGACCGACCGTCAGCCCGCGAAGCCCAGTTCGCGCGCGATGAGCATGCGCTGCACCTCGCTCGTGCCCTCGCCGATCTCCAGGATCTTGGAGTCCCGCCACATCCGCGCCACCGGGTACTCGTTCATGAACCCGTAGCCGCCGTGGATCTGGGTGGCCTCCCGGGCGTTGTCGACGGCGACGGTGGAGGAGTACAGCTTCGCGATCGCCGCCTCCTTCTTGAACGGCTCGCCCGCCACCAGCCGCGAGGCCGCGTCCCGCCAGCCGACGCGGGCCATGTGGGCGCGCATCTCCATGTCGGCCAGCTTGAACTGGATGGCCTGGTTGTCCCCGATCGGCCGGCCGAAGGACTGCCGCTCCTTCGCGTACTTCACCGACTCGTCCACACAGCCCTGCGCGAGGCCGGTGGCGAGCGCCGAGATGGCGACGCGCCCCTCGTCCAGGATGCGCAGGAACTGGGCGTAGCCGCGGCCCTCCTCGCCCACCAGGTTGGCGAGCGGCACCCGCACGTCGTCGAAGGCCAGCTCGCGGGTGTCCGAGGAGTTCCAGCCCACCTTGGAGTACGGCGCGGCGACGGTGAAGCCCGGCGTGCCGGACGGGACGATGATCGAGGAGATCTCCGGGCGGCCGTCCGCCTTGCGGCCCGTGACGGCGGTGACGGTGACCAGACCCGTGATGTCCGTACCGGAGTTGGTGATGAAGCACTTCGAGCCGTTGATCACCCACTCGTCGCCGTCCTTGACGGCGGTGGTGCGGCTGCCGCCCGCGTCCGAGCCCGCGCCCGGCTCCGTCAGGCCGAAGGCGCCGAGGATCTCACCGGAGCACATCCGCGGCAGCCACTCCCGCTTCTGCTCCTCGGTGCCGAACCGGAAGATGGGCATGGCGCCGAGGGAGACCCCGGCCTCCAGGGTGATGGCGACCGAGGAGTCGACGCGGGCCAGCTCCTCCAGGGCGATGCCGAGGGCGAGGTAGTCGCCGCCCATGCCGCCGTACTCCTCGGGGAAGGGCAGGCCGAACAGGCCCATCCGGCCCATCTCGCGGACGATCTCGTACGGGAACTCGTGCCGCTCGTACAGGTCGCCGATCTTGGGCGCGATGACGTCGTGCGCGAACTCCTCGACGGTGCGGCGGAGTTCCTCGTGCTCGGGGGTGAGCCGGTGGTCGAGGGACATGTCTTCGTTACTCCTTGTGGGAGAGGGCGCGGACGGTACGGGAGGGGCTGGGCCGGCCCAACTGCTCGGCCATCCACACGCTCGTGGCGGTGAGGGCGGCCAGATCGACCCCGGTCTCGATGCCGAGACCGTCGAGCATCCACACCAGGTCCTCGGTGGCGAGGTTTCCGGTGGCGCTCTTCGCGTACGGGCAGCCGCCGAGGCCGCCGGCGGAGGCGTCGACCGTGGTCACGCCGTGCCGGAGCGCGGCGAGGGTGTTGGAGAGGGCCTGGCCGTAGGTGTCGTGGAAGTGCACGCCGATCCGGTCGGTGGCGACGCCTTCCTCGTTGAGGGCGCGCAGCAGCGCCCGGACGTGCCCGGGGGTGGCGACGCCGATCGTGTCGCCGAGGCTGAGCTCGTCGCAGCCGAGGTCGAGCAGCGCCTTGGCGGTGCGGACGACCTGGGGGAGCGGGACCGCGCCCTCCCAGGGGTCGCCGAAGCACATCGACAGATACCCGCGGACGTGGGCCCGCTGCTCCTTGGCACGGGCCACCACCGGCTCGAACATCGCGAGGGACTCGGCGACCGTGCGGTTGAGGTTGCGCGCGGCGAAGGTCTCGGTGGCGGAGCCGAAGACCGCTATCCGGGTGGCACCGAGGGCGAGTGCCCGGTCGAGGCCGCGCTCGTTGGGGACGAGGACGGGGAGGGCCGCGTCGAGGTCGCCGAGGAGCGGGAACAGCTCCTCGGCGTCGGCCAGCTGCGGCACCCACTTGGGGTGGACGAAGCTG
Organism: Streptomyces sp. NPDC051578; assembly: GCF_044454045.1. NCBI lineage: Bacteria > Bacillati > Actinomycetota > Actinomycetes > Kitasatosporales > Streptomycetaceae > Streptomyces > Streptomyces sp. NPDC051578. The sequence goes on along the minus strand of NZ_JBITDH010000001.1, from coordinate 883,065 downwards.
GTGGCCTCGATGGTGGTCAGCCCGGCCGCGGCCAGGCGGTGGACGAACTCGGCCTTGACGGCGGTCGGGACGGCGGCCTGCTCGTTCTGCAGGCCGTCGCGGGCGCCGACCTCGTGGATGCGGACGCGGGCCGGAAGGTCCGGGTCCGGAAAGGTCATGGGCAGGCCGTTCATGCGCCCTCCTCCTCGGTGTCCGGGGTGACCACGGCCAGGACCTGGTCCATGGCGACGGTGGTGCCGGGGGTGACGTCGAGTTCGGTGACGGTCCCGGCGTGCGGGGCGGAGATGACGTGCTCCATCTTCATGGCCTCGACGACCAGGAGGCTCTGGCCGGCGGTGACGTGGTCGCCGACGGCCACCTTGACGACGGTGACGGTGCCCGGCATCGGGGCGGCGAGGGTGTCCGCGCCGGCGTGGCCCCGGCCGGTGAGGGCGGCGGTGACGGGGTCGTGGGCCTGGACGTGCCAGGAGTCGCCGTCGCGGCCGAGCCAGACGCCCTCCGGGGAGGCGGCGTGGGCGAAGCGGTGGGTCACGCCGTCGAGTTCGACCGTCAGCCGGTCGGCCGTGCGGCCGACGATCCGGCCGCGGACCGGTGCGCCGGGGCCCTGCGGGGCGTGGTTCACCCCTGCGCCGTCGGGTGCGGCGCCGAGCAGGAGCTCCTGTTCCGTGCCGCGCCGGCGGGTGCGGACCGAGACGGGCTCCTGGCCGGGGAGGCGGAAGTGGTGGACCGTCCAGGCGGGGGTACCGCCCAGCCGCCAGCCGTCGCCCGCGGAGAACGGATCGGCCCAGGCGCCCTCCGGCCCCGCCGGCGTCCGGTGCGCGGGGTCCGCGGCGGAGCCCAGGTTCCCGGAAGGGGCGGGGTGGGGGAGGGACAGCAGGGCCGCGGCTGCGTACACCTCGGGCGGGACGCCCTCGGGGAGCATGGTGGACAGGTCCCGCTCGACCAGGCCCGTGTCCAGGGTGCCGGAGACGACGTCCGGGTGGGCCAGAAGACGCCGCAGGAAACCCGCGTTGGTCTGGACACCGAGGATCACGGTGTCCGCCAGCGCCCCCCGCAGCACCCGCAACGCCGCCGCCCGGTCCGGCCCGTACGCGATCACCTTCGACAGCATCGGGTCGTAGGTGGAGCCGGTGTCCACCCCCGCCGCCAGCCCGGAGTCCGTCCGCACCGGGCCGCCCGAGGGCTCCGACAGCGCCAGCACGGTGCCGCCCGACGGCAGGAACCCCCGCGCCGGGTCCTCCGCGCAGACGCGGGCCTCGATCGCGTGGCCCGTCAGGGTGACGTCGGCCTGGCCGAAGCCGAGCGGCTCGCCGGCGGCGACCCGCAGCTGCTGCTCCACCAGGTCCAGCCCGGTGATGAGCTCCGTCACCGGGTGCTCCACCTGGAGCCGGGTGTTCATCTCCATGAAGTAGTACGAGGACGGGTCCCCGCCCGGCACGATGAACTCCACCGTGCCCGCGCCGACGTACCCGCAGGAGCGGGCCGCCTCCACCGCCGCCGCACCCATCGACGCCCGCAGCTGCGGGGTCAGCAGGACCGAGGGCGCCTCCTCGATGACCTTCTGGTGCCGCCGCTGGAGCGAGCACTCGCGCTCGCCCAGGTGCACCACGTTGCCGTGCGCGTCCGCCAGCACCTGGATTTCGATGTGCCGCGGCCGGTCCACCCACCGCTCCACGAGCAGCGTGTCGTCGCCGAACGAGGACCGTGCCTCGCGGCGGGCCGCCGCGATCTCCTCGCCGAGCAGGTCCGCGTCCCGTACCAGGCGCATGCCCTTGCCGCCGCCGCCCGCCGAGGGCTTGAGCAGCACCGGCATGCCGATCTTCTCGGCGGCGGAGGCCAGTTCGGCGTCGCTCAGGCCGCTCCCGGACGAGCCGGGGACGACCGGGACACCGGCCGCCTTCACCGTCTCCTTCGCCCGGATCTTGTCGCCCATCAGCGAGATCGCGCTCGCGGGCGGGCCGATGAACACCAGGCCCGCCTCCTCGCAGGCCGCCGCGAACCCCGCGTTCTCCGCGAGGAAGCCGTAGCCCGGGTGGACGGCCTCGGCGCCGGTGCGGCGGGCCGCGTCGAGCAGCCGCTGCACCGACAGGTAGCTCTCGGCGGCCGCCGCCGGGCCGATCCGGACGGCCGTGTCGGCCTCCCGGACGTGCCGCGCGTCCGCGTCCGCGTCGCTGAAGACGGCCACGGAACGCACGCCGAGCTCCCGCAGCGTGCGGATGACGCGTACCGCGATCTCGCCCCGGTTGGCGACCAGAACAGTGCTGAACATCAGTGAGGTCCTCACGTCACATACGGAAGATGCCGAAGCCGCGATCGCCCAGCGGAGCGTTCGCGCACGCGGTCAGGGCCAGCCCCAGCACCTGCCGGGTCTCCAGGGGGTCGATGACGCCGTCGTCCCACAGCCGGGCGGTGGCGTAGTAGGCGTTGCCCTGTTCCTCGTACTGCGCGCGGACCGGGGCCTTGAACGCCTCCTCGTCCTCGGCCGGCCACTCCTGGCCCGCGCCCTCGATCTGGTCGCGCTTGACGGTCGCGAGGACGGACGCGGCCTGTTCGCCGCCCATGACGGAGATCTTGGCGTTGGGCCACATCCACAGGAAGCGCGGCGAGTACGCCCGGCCGCACATCGAGTAGTTGCCGGCCCCGTACGAGCCGCCGACGACCACCGTCAGCTTCGGGACGCGGGTGCAGGCGACCGCCGTGACCATCTTCGCGCCGTGCTTGGCGATGCCGCCCGCCTCGTAGTCGCGGCCGACCATGAAGCCCGAGATGTTCTGGAGGAACAGGAGCGGGATGCCGCGCTGGTCGCACAGCTCGATGAAGTGGGCGCCCTTCTGGGCGGATTCGGAGAAGAGGATGCCGTTGTTGGCGACGATGCCCACGGGGTGGCCGTGGATCCGGGCGAAGCCGGTGACCAGCGTCTGCCCGAACTCCGCCTTGAACTCCTGGAAGCGGGAGCCGTCCACGATCCGGGCGATGACCTCGCGGGCGTCGTAGGGAGTGCGGGAGTCGACGGGGACCGCGCCGTACAGGCCGTACGGGTCCACCTTCGGCTCCTGCGGCGCCTCGACCGACCAGGGCAGCGCCCCGCGCGCGGGCAGGGTCGCCACGATGTTGCGCACGATCCGCAGCGCGTGCGCGTCGTCCTCCGCGAGGTGGTCGGTGACGCCGGAGGTCCGGGAGTGGACCTCCCCGCCGCCGAGCTCCTCCGCCGTGACGACCTCGCCCGTGGCGGCCTTCACCAGCGGCGGCCCGCCCAGGAAGATCGTGCCCTGGCCCCGGACGATGACGGCCTCGTCGCTCATGGCCGGTACGTAGGCACCGCCCGCGGTGCAGGAGCCGAGGACGGCGGCGATCTGCGGGATGCCGGCGCCGGACATGCGGGCCTGGTTGTAGAAGATGCGGCCGAAGTGGTCCCGGTCGGGGAAGACCTCGTCCTGCAGGGGAAGGAAGGCGCCGCCCGAGTCGACGAGGTAGAGGCAGGGGAGACGGTTCTCCAGCGCCACCTCCTGCGCGCGCAGGTGCTTCTTGACGGTCATCGGGTAGTACGTGCCGCCCTTGACGGTGGCGTCGTTCGCGACGATGACGCACTCGCGGCCGCTGACCCGGCCGATGCCCGCGATGACCCCGGCGGCGGGGGCCGCGCCCCCGTACATGCCCTCGGCGGCCAGCGGGGCCAGCTCCAGGAAGGGCGAACCCGGGTCGAGGAGGGTGTCCACGCGCTCGCGCGGGAGCAGCTTGCCCCGGGCGGTGTGGCGGGCACGGGCCTTCTCGCCGCCGCCGAGGCGGGCCGCCTCCAGCCGGGCGCGCAGGCCCTCGGCGAGTTCCCGGTGGGCGGCCTCGTTGGTCCGCCAGGCCTCGGACGCCGGGTCCGCGGCGCTCGTCAGCACTGGTGCCTGCTGCATCGGTCGAGCTCCCTTGCTCGGTCCATGGAAACCGGTCACGCTGTTAATGAGCGTTAACGCCTGTGAGGCCTAGGTTAACGAGCGCTAACGGCCCTGTCTAGAATGGATTCCCATGAGCACCAGAGCGGCCGCCCCCACCCGTCGCGAGCAGATCCTCAGTGAGGCCGCCCGCCTCTTCGCCGAGCGCGGTTTCCACGGCGTCGGCGTGGACGAGATAGGGGCCGCGGTGGGCATCAGCGGACCCGGCCTGTACCGCCATTTCGCGGGCAAGGACGCCATGCTCGCCGAGCTGCTCGTCGGGATCAGCGAACGCCTCCTGACCGGGGGCCGGCGCCGGGTGGAGGAGGCGGCCGGGGACCCGGCGGCGGTGCTCGCCTCCCTCGTGGAGGGCCACATCGACTTCGCGCTGGACGACCGCGCGCTGATCACCCTCCACGACCGCGAGCTGGACCGGCTGCGCGACGCCGACCGCAAGCTCGTGCGCCAGCTCCAGCGGCAGTACGTCGAGCTGTGGGTGGAGGTCGTGCGCCGGCTCCACCCGGAGGTGGGCGAGTCGGAGGTACGGGTCTCCGTGCACGCGGTGTTCGGCCTGCTGAACTCCACCCCGCACCTGGCGGCGCTGGGCCGGGAGGCGACCGAGTCGCTGCTGCGGCGGCTGGCCAACGGGGCCTTCGGGGCGCTGTCGGGGTGACGCCCCGTGTCCGCTGGTCGGAATGGAACAGACGCCTCCGGCGGGGCGGCGGCACAATGAGCCATATGCCGAAGCCGATAGAGACGCCCGCCCAGCCCGTGGGGACACCGGACCGCACCGAACTCATCGACCACCTGGTCCGTACGCGGATCGCGGGCGACGTGGCGACGGCGCGCGAGAACAACCTCTCCCACTACCGCAAGCTCGCCAACGGCGACCGGCACTACTGGCTCGGCCTGGAACTCGGCGACCGCTGGACGGACGAACAGGACGTCCTGGCCGTCATGGCGGAGCGGTGCGGGGTCGTGGACGACGCGGAGCACCGGTACGGGCAGGACACCATCGACCCGGAACTGACCGTCGCCGCCCTGGACCGGATGGCGGCGCGGCTGCGCAAGGCGGCGCTGGACCGCCAGCGGGTCCTGCTGGCCACCGGGCACCCGGGCGGCCTCCTGGACGTCCACCGCGCGACGGCGGCCGCCCTGCGCGAGGCCGGCTGCGAGATCGTGGTGATCCCGCCGGGGCTGACCGCCGACGAGGGCTCGGTGTGGCAGTTCGCGGACGTGGCCGTACTGGAGCGCGGCGCCACGCTGTGGCACACCCACTCCCCGGCTCCGATGACGGCCATCCTGGACGGCCTGGAAGCCGCGGGCCGGCCCCTGCCCGACCTGGTCGTGGCCGACCACGGCTGGGCGGGCTGCGCGGCGCAGCGGGGGCTGGACGCGGTGGGCTACGCGGACTGCAACGACCCCGCGCTGTTCCTCGGCGAGGCGGAGGGCACCCTCCAGGTGGCGGTACCCCTGGACGACCACGTCCGCGACCCGCGCTACTACGACCCGGTGGTGGCGTACCTGCTGGCGGCGGCGGGCCTGAGCTGACGGGGCCCCGCCCCCCAGGAGCGACGGCCTAGCCCAGCCAGGCGGTCATCTCGGCCTGGACGGCCGAGCCGTCGAGGTCCGCGAGCTTGGCGGCGACGAAGTCGCGGGCCCAGTCGGAGGTCTGGATACGGAACGGCGTCTTCTCGGCGGTCAGGGCGCCGACGACCGGCGCCGCCGCCTGCTCCGAGGTCTGGGCGGTGTCGCTGCCGAAGGTCTTGAGGGCGTGGTCGACGTAGCCCTGGAGCGCCGGGGCGTACGGCCCCGCCTGCGCGAGCATGGCCGGTACGTCGAGCCGTACGTTGTTCACGAACTCGCTGGTGACGGCGCCGGGTTCGACCACGGCCACCTGGACGCCCGTGCTCGCGGCGACCGGGGCGAGGGACTCCATGAAGCCCTCGACGGCGAACTTGGCCGCGCAGTAGGCCTCGTTGAAGGGCTGGCCGACCACTCCGCCGACGCTGGTCACCGTGATGACCCGGCCGCCCGAGGCGCGCAAGTGGGGGAGTGCGGTGCGGGTGAGCTCGACCACGCCGAAGAAGTTGACCTCCATGACCGACCGGACCTGCTCCATGTCGTGCTGCTCGACGGTGCCGACGAAGCCGGCGCCGGCGTTGTTCACGACCGCGTCGAGGTGCCCGTGCTCGGCGACGACCTCCGCCACGCAGGCGGCCACCGACCCGGCGTCCGTCACGTCCAGCCGCTTGACCTGGACCCGGTCGGCGACACCGGCCTCGCGGGCGGTCTCCAGCAGCGCTTGTGCCCGGCCCGTGTCGCGCATCGTCGCCACGGCGTGCCAGCCGGCCCGGGCGGCGCCGACCGCGGTGGCCAGGCCGATGCCGGAGGACGTGCCGGTGATGAGAACGGTCTTGGTCATGGGTAGCTCCTCGTAGAACCGTAAGTGCGTGTGCACACACATTATCTTTGTGTGCGTGTGCACGCAACCTCCTTCCCGGTAGGCTTGCCCCCATGGCGCAGAACAACCTCACCCCGGGCGAATTCACCCCCCGCGACCACGCCTTCTACGGCCTCGTCTGGGCGGGTTCCACGCTCAGTGCCCGCGTGGACCAGGCGCTCGCGCGCCGCCACGACCTGCCGCTGTCCTGGTTCGAGGTCATGCTGTGGCTGCGCGCGCAGAAGGAACCGGTCGCCGCCTCCGAGCTCGGGGCCGTGACCCTGCTCAGCCGCAGCCAGGTGTCCCGCGTCGCGGACTCCCTCCAGGCCCGCGGCCTGATCCAGCGGATACCGTCCCCGACCGACGCCCGCTCGGTCCGGCTCGCCCTCACCGAAGCGGGCCACCGCGCCTTCGAGGAGGCCGACGCCACCCGCCGCGAGGTCCTCGCCGAGGTCTTCGACGACCTCCTGGACGACGCGGACATCGCCGCACTGGCGGGCATCTGGGCCAAACTCAAGTCCCGCCCGGCCGCCCGCGACCACATCAAGGGCTGACGAGGCAGAACTCGTTGCCCTCCGGGTCGAGCATCGCCTGGAAGGAACCCTGGTCGTCGGTCACCACCGGGCCCAGGCGGCGTGCGCCCAGCCCCACCGCCTCGCCGGCGGCGGCCTCGACGTCGTCGACCGCGATGTCGAGGTGGAGGCGGTTCTTCACGGTCTTCGCCTCGGGAACCGGCTGGAAGGCGAGCCGCACGGACCCGGACAGCTCCACGTGCGACCAGCCGCGCCCGCGGTGGACCGGTTCCCCGCCGAGGAGGCGGGCCCAGAAGCGGACCAGCTCCTTCGGCTCGTGACAGTCCACGACGATCTGCTGCACATGTCCCCGCATGGTGCCCGAGTCTATGGATTCGCCCGTGGAGTCACCTGCTGCCGGCCGGGTCCCGCCGGGGTCGGCGTCGGGTCCAGGTACACGCGGCGGATCGACGGCCAGCGCTCGCGCAGCTGCGACTCCGCGTCCTCGCACGCCGCCTCGACCTGCCGGGCCGAAGCCAGGTCGTGGAAGTCGATCTTCGCCGCGATCAGCACCTCGTCCGGCCCCTGCACCAGCGTGGTCAGCTCCAGCACGCCCTCGATGTGCGGCACCGAGAGCAGTTCCTCCCGCACCTGCGCGCGCGTCGCCGCCGACAGGGGCCGCCCGATCAGGTACTGCGCGTTGGAGCGGCCCAGCTCCCACGCCACCCACACCAGCAGCAGCCCGATCAGCAGCGACGCGACGCCGTCGTACGCCCCCGACCCCGTCAGCTGCGCCCCCAGCAGCCCGCCGGCCGCCAGGACCAGGCCGATCAGCGCGGCCACGTTCTCCAGCAGGACGGCCTTCACCGCGGTGTCCGGGGTGTGCTTCACGTACCGCCCCAGCGGGGCCCGCAGCCGCGCCGCCTCGCCGCGCACCTGGCGCCAGGCCACGAGCAGCGAGTAGCCCTCCAGCAGGAAGGCGACCGCGAGGATGACGTAGGACACCGTCGGGTCGCCCGGGTCCTCGCCGTGCAGCAGCGTGTGGATGCCGTCGTACACCGCGAAGACCGCGCCGCCGACGAAGGTCGCGATCGAGGCGAGCAGCGCCCAGATGTAGCGCTCCGGCCCGTACCCGAGCGGGTGCGCCTCGTCGGCCGGCCGTGCGCTGCGTTTCAGCGCGGCCAGCAGCAGGACCTCGGTGACGGTGTCGGCCACCGAGTGCGCGGCCTCCGACAGCATCGCGCTCGACCCGCTGATGATCCCGCCGACCGCCTTGGCGGCGGCGATGCCGAGGTTGGTGACGACCGCGACGACGACCGTCCCGACGCTCTCGGACTCCGCCGCCCCGCTCGCTCGCGGTGGTCCGGTCGCTTCCGGTGGTCCGGGTGGTCCGGGTGGTTGTGAGGCCATGCAGCGACGGTAGGGGCCGCTATCCGCGCGGGACGCGTACGACACCCTCCTGGATGACCGTCACGGCCAGCCGGCCGTCCTGCGTCCAGATGCGGGCCTGGCCCAGACCCCGCCCGGCCGCCGCCGAGGGCGACTCCTGGTCGTACAGCAGCCACTCGTCGGCGCGGAAGGGCCGGTGGAACCACATCGCGTGGTCGAGGGAGGCGCCGACCACGTCGCCGACGGCCCAGCCGCCCCGGCCGTGCGCGAGCAGCACCGAGTCCAGGAGCGTCATGTCGGAGACGTACGTGGCCAGGCAGGTGTGCAGCAGGGGGTCGTCGGAGTCGAGCTTGTCGGCCGTACGGAACCACACCTGCGAGTGCGGCTCCCGCGGCTGCCCGACCGAGCCCCACGGGGGAGTCGTCGCGTACCGCAGGTCCACCGCGCCGCGGGCGTCGATCAGCCGCTCCACCGTTCCCGGGTCGCGGAAGACCTCCCGGTACAGCGGGAGCGACTCGGCGGCCGTGGGCAGGGTCTCCGGATCGGGCGCGTGCGGCATCACGGCCTGGTGGTCGAGCCCCTCCTCGTAGGTCTGGAAGGACGCGGAGAGGTGGAAGATCGGCTGCCCGTGCTGGACGGCGACGACCCGGCGCGTGGTGAAGGAGCGCCCGTCGCGGATCCGGTCGACCGAGTACACGATGGGCGCGCCGGGATCACCGGCACGCAGGAAGTAGGAGTGCAGGGAGTGCGCGGTGCGGTCCGCGGCCACGGTCCGGCCGGCCGCGACCAGTGCCTGGGCCGCGACCTGTCCGCCGAAGACCCGCGGTACCAGCGACGTACGGCTGGTCCCGCGGAAGATGTCCTCCTCGATCTGCTCCAGGTCGAGCAGATCGAGGAGCGTCGTCAGTGCCTCGTTCATGGGACTGAGACGTGGATTCCCCCGGTTCCCGGATGTTCCTTACAGGCCCATCGACTTCGCGATGATGGACTTCATGACCTCGCTGGTGCCGCCGTAGATGCGGTTCACGCGGTTGTCGGCGTACAGACGGGCGATCGGGTACTCGTTCATGTAGCCGTACCCGCCGTGCAGCTGGAGGCACTTGTCGATGACGCGGTGCGCGACCTCGGTGCAGAACAGCTTCGCGGACGCGGCCTCGGCGGCCGTCAGCTCACCGGCGTCCAGGGCCTCCAGCGCGCGGTCGGCGACGGCCTCCGCCGCGTCGACCTCGGCCTGGCAGGCGGCCAGCTCGAACTTGGTGTTCTGGAAGTGGGCGACCGGCTTGCCGAAGACGGTGCGCTCCGTCACGTACTGCTGGGCGAACCGTATGGCGGCCTTGGCCTGGGCGTACGCGCCGAAGGCGATGCCCCAGCGCTCGGAGGGCAGGTTCGCGCCGAGGTAGTAGAAGCCCTTGTTCTCCTCGCCGAGCAGGTCCTCGGCGGGCACCTTGACGTCGACGAACGCGAGTTCGGCGGTGTCGGAGGTGCGCAGGCCCAGCTTGTCCAGCTTGCGGCCGACGGAGTAGCCCTCGGACTTGGTGTCGACGGCGAAGAGGGAGATGCCGAAGCGGCGGTCGTCCTCGCGCGGGGCGGAGGTACGGGCGCAGACGATCACGCGGTCGGCGTGGACGCCACCGGTGATGAAGGTCTTGGCGCCGTTGAGGACGTAGTGGGTGCCGTCCTCGGAGAGCTTGGCGGTGGTCTTCATGCCCGCGACGTCGGAGCCGGTGCCCGGCTCGGTCATCGCGAGGGCCCACATCTCCTCGCCGGTGACGAACTTCGGCAGGAAGCGCTTCTTCTGCTCGTCGTCGGCCAGCATCTTGATGTAGGGGAGGGCGAGCAGTACGTGCACGCCGGAGCCGCCGAAGTTGACGCCCGCGCGCGAGGTCTCCTCGTAGAGGACGGCCTCGAACTTGTGGGTGTCCAGGCCCGCGCCGCCGAACTCCTCGGGGACGTTGATGCCGAAGATGCCCAGCTCGCCGAGCTTGTAGTAGAACTCGCGGGGCGCCTGGCCGGCGGCGAACCATTCGTCGTAGACGGGGACGACCTCGGCCTCGATGAAGGCGCGGATGGTCTCGCGGAACGCTTCGTGGTCCTCGTTGAAAACGGTACGGCGCACGGCCGGCCTCCCTCTGCGGCTAACCCGCCGCCGCTGTCGCGGAGGTGGTTGCGCGCCGTCGTGGTTGCTCGATTGATGGCAAACGTCTAAGCGCTTGCTCAGATTAAGTTACCGGCGAGTTGTCCCCGCTGTCCAGGGTACGTAGCGCGAACCACAGTTCCATGCGCACGTCCGGGTCATCGAGGTCGCGGCCGAGGAGGGCGGCGCAGCGGGCGATGCGCTGGCGGACCGTGTTGCGGTGGACGCCGAGGGCGGCGGCGCTGCGGTCCCAGCTGCCGTGGTGGGCCAGCCAGCCGCGCAGGGTCGCCGCCCGGGCCGGGCCGAGCGGCGCGAGCAGCGCCTCGGCGTGCGCGCGGGCCTGCGCCGGGTCCACGAGTCCGGGCAGGCCCGCCTCGGAGTGCCGCACCAGCGGGGTGCGCGCCGCCTCGGCCCGCTCCAGGGCGCGGCGGGCCTGGGTGTCGGCCGCCGGCAGGGCCCCGGGGCGGGCGGGCGCGCTGACGCCGAGGCGCCACCCCGGCTGCGGAGCGGGATCCCGGTCGGTCAGGAGGCGCAGCTGCGGGCCGCGCGGGTCCAGGAGTACGGTGCCCAGCGCCCCCGCGAGGGCCCGCGGGTCCCCCGCACCCCGGGCGTGGACCACCCGCCAGGGGCCGGGGGGCAGGGCCTCGGCCGGGTCCCCGTCCAGGAGCAGCCGGGTCAGCGCTGCGGCCTCGGTCCCGGCGGGGCGGTGCGTGGTGAGCAGGCCCAGCAGGACGGCGGCGATGGCGGTGATGGCGTGGTCCCCGGGGGTGCGCTCCGGGACGGCGACGCCGAGGACGGGCGCGGGGAGCGGGGTCGGGGCGGAGCCCGGGCGAGGGACGGCGGCCGTGGCCGGGCCGCCGGGGCCGGGGGCTGCGCCGCTGCTCGGGCCTGGGCTGCCGGGGCCTGGGCTGCTCGGGCCCGCGCCGCCCGGGCCCGGGGCGCCGCCCAGGGCGTACGCCGACAGCTGCCACCCCGCGGCGGAGTCCGTCGCCGTCGCCGGGCCGCCCCGGGCGGCGACCCGCGCGAGCAGCGCCTCCAGCGCGGCTGCCGCCCCCGGCGGGACCTCGCGGCCCGCCTCCCCGGAATCGGCGCCGCCGCCCGGGCCGCCCCGCAGCAGCACGACCCGTCCGCCCAGGCTCGCCGCCAGCCTGCGCAGTACCGCCGGGACCGGATCCGGCCGGGCGGCCGCCGCGGCCAGGGCCTGCTGCGCCTCGGTGACCCGGCGCAGCTCACGCGTCCGGGCCTCCGCCATCAGCCGCCACACCGTACGGGCGACCGCGGTGAACGGGGTCCCCGGCGGGACCTCCAGCAGCGGCAGCCCGTGCCGCGCGCACGCCGCCACCAGCTCCGGCGGAACCTCCTCGTACACGGGCGCCACCCCGAAGCCGAGCGCCGCCGCGCCCGCCGCGACGAGCCGGGCCACGTACCCGTCGGCGTCCGGCCCCAGCTGCGCCCCGGCGGTGAGCAGCAGTTCCCCGCCCAGCAGGTACGGCGACGGGTCGGCCATCTCCGAGGCGTGCACGGCGTGCACGGCGGCGTGCCCCGGGGCGCCCTCGGCCGCGTGCAGTGCGCGCAGGCCCAGCTCCCGGTCGGCGAGCAGGGCGGCGAGGTCGACCCCCGGGGTCGGCGGTTGATCCGGCATGGATACTCCGTACATACGGTGGAGGCGTGGTGGATGAAACGTACACTTCGCCGCGCCCGGGTGTCCCCTTACGCTCGAAGGACCGCACACCCCCTCCGGAAGGCACCCCCATGAGCACGCAGCCGCGCGGACCCGTCGACTCCTCCCGGATCCCGCGCTACGCGGGCCCGGCGACCTTCGCCCGGCTGCCGCGCCTGGACGAGGTCGGCTCCGCCGAGGTGGCCGTCGTCGGCGTCCCGTTCGACTCCGGTGTCTCCTACCGGCCGGGCGCCCGCTTCGGCGGCAACGCCATCCGCGAGGCCTCGCGCCTGCTGCGCCCGTACAACCCCGCGCAGGACGCCTCGCCGTTCGCGCTCGCCCAGGTGGCGGACGCCGGTGACATCGCGGTGAACCCCTTCAACATCAACGAGGCCGTCGAGACGGTCGAGGCCGCCGCCGACGAACTGCTCGGCGCCGGCTCCCGCCTGATGACCCTCGGCGGCGACCACACGATCGCGCTGCCGCTGCTGCGCTCGGTCGCCAAGAAGCACGGCCCGGTCGCGCTGCTGCACTTCGACGCCCACCTGGACACCTGGGACACGTACTTCGGCGCCGAGTACACGCACGGCACCCCGTTCCGCCGCGCCGTGGAGGAGGGCATCCTCGACACCGAGGCGCTCTCCCACGTCGGCACGCGCGGCCCGCTCTACGGCAAGCAGGACCTGGACGACGACGCGAAGATGGGCTTCGGCATCGTCACCTCGGCCGACGTCTACCGGCGCGGCGCCGACGAGGTCGCGGACCAGCTCCGCCAGCGCATCGGCGACCGTCCGCTGTACATCTCCATCGACATCGACGTCCTGGACCCGGCGCACGCGCCCGGCACCGGCACGCCGGAGGCGGGCGGCATGACCTCCCGCGAGCTGCTGGAGATCATCCGCGGCCTGTCGTCCTGCAACCTGGTCTCCGCCGACGTCGTCGAGGTCGCCCCGGCGTACGATCACGCCGAGATCACCTCGGTCGCGGCCTCGCACACCGCGTACGAGCTGACCACGATCATGTCGCGACAGATCGCGCAGGCGAAGGGCAAGTAACCGACGTGACGCACGACCACGACCTGGTACTCCGTCCCACCGAAGCCCAGACGGCGGCCGCCCTCGCGCCGCCGCCCGGGCGGACGGGCGGGGACCTGGTCGTGGAAACGCTGCGCTCCCTCGGCGCCACCACCGTGTTCGGCCTGCCCGGCCAGCACGCCCTGGCCGTCTTCGACGCGGTGGGCCGTTCCGACCTGCGGCTGGTGGCCCTGCGTACGGAGAACAACGCCGGGTTCGCGGCCGACGCCTACGGCCGCCTCACGGGCGAGGCCGTCCCGCTGCTGCTGTCCACCGGCCCGGGCGCGCTGATGGCCCTGCCGGCGCTGGCCGAAGCCGCGGCGGCCTCCGCGCCGGTCCTCGCGATCTCCTCCCAGGTCCCGTCCCCGGGCCTGGGCGGAGGCCGCCGTGGCCACCTGCACGAGCTGCGCGACCAGTCCGCCTCCTTCCGCGAGGTGGTCAAGTCGGTCCACACCGCCCGCACCCCGTCGCAGATCCCGTCCGTCATCGCGCAGGCCTGGGAGTCGGCGCTCACCACTCCGCACGGCCCCGTCTGGGTGGAGATCCCGGAGGACGTCCTGCGGACCGAGACGGTGATCCCGCAGGTCACCGGCATGGACGCGACTCCGCACGAGCTGGCGCCCCGCCCCGAGCTGACGGCCCTGGCCGCCCACTGGCTCTCGAACGCCTCCCGCCCGGTGATCATCGCGGGCGGCGGTGTGATCCGCGCGGACGCCGCCGGCAAGCTCAGGCAGCTCGCGGAACGCCTGGACGCGCCCGTGGTCACCACCTTCGGCGGGAAGGGAGCCTTTCCCTGGACCCATCCGCTGTCCCTCCAGTCCTGGCTGGAGGACCGCCACATGACGGACTTCCTGGAGGACGCGGACGTACTCCTGGTCGTCGGCTCCGGCCTCGGCGAGCTGTCCTCGAACTACCACACGTTCTCCCCCGGGGGCCGGGTCGTCCAGATCGAGGCGGACCTCGGGAAGCTGGAGTCCAACCACCCGGGCCTCGGCATCCACGCGGACGCCCGGCTGGCGCTGCAGGCCCTGCTGGAGACGGTGTCCGAACGCGAGGACCCCTCGGCCCCCGCCCGCGTCCGCACGGTCCTGGACGAGATCGGCGCCCGCCTCGCCGAGCAGGACGTGGCGCTGGAGCAGGAACTGCTGGCCGCTGTCAGGTCGGCCCTGCCGCCGCGCTCCCCGTCGTTCTGGGACATGACGATCCTGTCCTACTGGGCCTGGTCGGCCTTCGACGCGAAGCACCCCAACACCATGCACTCGGCGCAGGGCGCGGGCGGCCTCGGCTACGCCTTCCCGGCGGCCCTCGGCGCGTGCGTCGCGGAACCGGGCACCCCGGTGCTGGCCGTCTCGGGCGACGGCGGCGCGATGTACTCGATCGCCGAACTGGCCACGGCCAAGCAGCACGAGCTGGACGTGACCTGGCTGATCGTGGACGACGGCGGCTACGGCATCCTGCGCGAGTACGGCTGCGCGACGGGCACGGACCTCACCGGCCCCGACTTCGTCGCTCTGGCGGCCTCCTTCGGCGTCCCGGCCGCCACCACCTCGGCCGCCACCCTCCGCGAGGACCTCGCCACGGCCCTCGCCTCCCCGGGCCCCTCGGTCCTGGTCCTCCCGACGACGCTCAAGATGTTCGCCCCGACCCACCTGTGACGGCCCGGGCGCCCTGCTGCGGGGGCTCACCGCGACGCTGCCCCTCCCGCGACGAGGGCCCCACGTCCGCCCACACGGCCTTCCCGACGCCGTGCGGCCTGGGGCGGCATCCCCAGCACTCGACCAACGCCGCAACGATCGCGAGCCCGCGGCCCCGCTCGTCGCAGGCCGTGGTGGCCTGCGGCGCGAGGTCGACGACGGCTCCGGTGTCGGACACCTCGACGCGCACCCCGCCCTCCCGCCGAGCGAGCCGGACGCCGATGTCCCTCCCCTGCGGCGCGCCGGAGTGTCTCAGGGCGTTCGTCACCAGCTCGGAGACCACCAATTACTCCAGCAGGCGGCCCTGCGGCTGACCGCGGACGGCCCGTAGGTGCGGGCCCGGCGAGTTCACCACCCGTTACGCGGACGCCTCCGCCGAACTGGGCGTCGCGCCCCCCAACGGCCCACGCCGCCCGGCGCCCTGGCGCGGAGCCCTGTTCGATTGTTGCAGCGGGATGAAATCCGCCGGTCGGGGCGTTGGCGCTTCCGGCAGGACAGGATCGACGGGGAGGCTCGACGTGGCGGCGGCGGAGACGGAAGCAGGCGGAAAACGGGGCTGGGGCCGACGGCTGGCCGCCTACACCTGGCGGTACAAGGCGAACGTGCTGCTCGCGCTCGGGTCCTCGCTGGCCGGTATGGCCGTCATGGCGCTCGTACCGCTCGTCACCCGCACCATCATCGACGACGTCATCGGCGACGAGAGCAAGCCGATGGGCCCCTGGGCCGCGATGCTCATAGGCGCCGCCCTCCTGGTGTACGTACTCACCTACATACGCAGGTACTACGGCGGGCGCCTCGCCCTCGACGTCCAGCACGACCTGCGCACCGAGATGTACGGCGCCATCACCCGCCTCGACGGCCGCCGCCAGGACGAACTGTCCACCGGCCAGGTCGTCGGCCGGGCCACCAGCGACCTCCAGCTGATCCAGGGCCTGCTCTTCATGCTCCCGATGACCATCGGGAACTTCCTGCTCTTCGGGATATCCCTCGGCATCATGCTGGCGCTGTCCCCGCTGCTGACCCTCGTCGCCCTCCTCATGGCCCCCGCCCTCTGGTACATCGCCAAGCGCAGCCGCAAGAAGCTGTTCCCCGCCACCTGGTACGCGCAGAGCCAGGCCGCCGCCGTCGCCGGTGTCGTCGACGGGGCCGTGACCGGCGTCCGCGTCGTCAAGGGCTTCGGACAGGAGGAGCAGGAGACCGGAAAGCTCCGCGAGGCCGGCCGCCGCCTGTTCGGCGGGCGGATGCGGGCCATCCGGCTCAACTCGAAGTACACCCCCGCGCTCCAGGCCGTACCCGCGCTCGGGCAGGTCGCGATGCTGGCCCTCGGCGGCTGGATGGCCACCCGCGGCCAGGTCACCCTCGGTACCTTCGTCGCCTTCTCCACCTACCTCGCCCAGCTCGTCGGCCCCGTCCGCATGCTGGCCATGGTCCTCACCGTCGGACAGCAGGCCCGCGCCGGCGTCGAGCGCGTATTCGAGTTGATCGACACCGAGCCGGTGATCGAGGAGGGCACGACCGAGCTGCCCGCCGACGCTCCCGCCACCGTCGAGTTCGAGGACGTCCGCTTCGGCTACGACCCCGAGCGGCCCGTCCTCGACGGGTTCTCGCTGCGGATGGCGGAGGGCGAGACCGTCGCGCTCGTCGGCTCCTCCGGCAGCGGCAAGTCGACCGTCTCGCTGCTCCTGCCCCGCTTCTACGACGCCGACCGGGGCGTCGTCCGCGTCGGCGGCCACGACGTGCGCGAGCTGACGTACGCCTCCCTGCGCGGCGCGATCGGCCTGGTGCCCGAGGATTCGTTCCTCTTCTCCGACTCGATCCGCGCCAACATCGCCTACGGGAACCCCGCCGCCGACGAGGAGCAGATACGGGCCGCCGCCCGCGCCGCCCAGGCCGAGGGGTTCATCGAGGCCCTGCCCGCGGGGTACGACACCAAGGTCGGCGAGCAGGGCCTGACCCTCTCCGGCGGCCAGCGCCAGCGCATCGCGCTCGCCCGCGCCCTCCTCACCGACCCCCGGCTGCTCCTCCTGGACGACGCGACCTCCGCCGTCGACGCCCGCGTCGAGCACGAGATCCACGAGGCCCTGCGCGCCGTCATGGCAGGCCGCACCACCCTCCTCATCGCACACCGCCGCTCCACGCTCGCGCTCGCCGACCGGATCGCCGTACTCGACCGCGGGCGGCTCCGCGACATAGGCACCCACGAGGAACTCGAACGCCGCTCGCCCCTCTACCGCAGGCTGCTGACGGACCCCGAAGCCCTCGGCGCCGCCTCGCCGCGCGTCCCCGAGGCCGCCGCGATGGCCGAGTTCGAGCGTGACATCGAACGGGACATCGAGATCGAGGCGGAGATCGACTCCGAGCCGGTCAACGCCAAACGCCGGGTCTCCGGCGGCATCACCCCCGAGCTGTGGCGGCGCGAGGACGAATCGAAGGGCGACCTCCCCGCCCCCGCGGCCGGCAGCCCCGCCACCCCCGAACTGCTCGCGCAGGTCGCCGCCCTGCCGCCCGCCGACGACCTGCCCGACGTCGACGAGGACCGGGCCGCGGCCCCCGAGGAAAGCTACGGCCTGCGCCGGCTGCTCCACGGGTTCTGGGCGCCGCTCGCCATCAGCCTCGGCCTCGTCGCCGTGGACGCGGGCTCCGGGCTGCTGCTGCCGATCCTGATCCGGCACGGCATCGACAAGGGCGTCGAACAGGCCGCGCTCGGAGCGGTCTGGGTGGCCGCCGGGCTGGCCCTGGCCGTCGTCATCGGACAGTGGGCCGCGCAGTTCGCGGAGACCCGGATGACCGGCAGGACCGGCGAGCGCGTGCTGTACGCGCTGCGCGTGAAGATCTTCGCCCAGCTCCAGCGCCTCGGGCTCGACTACTACGAGCGCGAGCTGACCGGCAAGATCATGACCCGGATGACCACCGACGTGGACGCGCTCTCCAGCTTCCTCCAGACCGGTCTGGTCACCGCCGTCGTCTCCGTCTTCACCTTCTTCGGCATCCTGATCGCCCTGCTCGTCCTCGACGTGGAACTGGCGCTGATCGTCTTCGCCACGCTCCCGCTCCTCGTCGTCGCCACCGTCGTCTTCCGCCGCAAGTCGGTCGCCGCGTACGAACTCGCCCGCGACCGGGTCAGCGGCGTCAACGCCGACCTCCAGGAGTCGGTGGCCGGGCTGCGCATCGTCCAGGCCTTCCGCCGCGAGGGCGACGGAGCCGTCCGCTTCGCCGGCCGCAGCGACTCCTACCGCGAGGCCCGGGTCCGCGGCCAGTGGCTGATATCCGTCTACTTCCCCTTCGTGCAGCTGCTGTCCTCGGGCGCCGCGGCCGCCGTGCTGATCGTCGGCGCGAGCCGGGTGGAAGCCATGACGCTCACCACGGGCGCGCTCGTCGCGTACCTGCTCTACATCGACCTGTTCTTCGCACCCGTCCAGCAGCTCTCCCAGGTCTTCGACGGCTACCAGCAGGCCACCGTCTCCCTCGGACGGATCCAGGACCTGCTGCGCGAGCCGACCACCACCCCCCGGCCCGCCGATCCGCGCCCGGTGGCGGAGCTGCGCGGCGAGATCGCCTTCGAGGACGTGCGCTTCGCCTACGGCACCGCCGAGGAGCGCGGCGAGAAGGGCGAGGCGCTGGCCGGGATCAGCCTGCGCATACCGGCCGGGCAGACCGTCGCCTTCGTCGGCGAGACGGGCGCCGGCAAGTCCACGCTGGTCAAGATGGTGGCCCGGTTCTACGACCCGACCTCCGGCCGGGTCACCGCCGACGGCACCGACCTGCGGGAGCTGGACCTGACGGCGTACCGCCACAGGCTGGGCGTCGTCCCCCAGGAGGCCTACCTCTTCCCGGGGACGGTCCGCGACGCCATCGCCTACGGGCGGCCCGAGGCGAGCGACGCCGAAGTGGAGGCCGCCGCCCGCGCGGTCGGCGCCCACGACATGGTCGCCACCCTCGACGGCGGCTACCTGCACACCGTCGCCGAACGGGGGCGCAACCTGTCCGCCGGTCAGCGCCAGCTGATCGCGCTGGCCCGCGCCGAACTCGTGGACCCGGACGTCCTGCTGCTGGACGAGGCGACGGCCGCCCTCGACCTGGCCACCGAGGCGCAGGTCAACCTGGCCACCGACCGGCTCGCGGGCAAGCGCACCACCCTGGTCGTCGCCCACCGCCTGACGACCGCCGCCCGCGCCGACCGCGTGGTGGTCCTCGACCGCGGTGTGGTCGTGGAGGACGGTACGCACGCCGAACTCCTCGCGCGCGGCGGCCGGTACGCCGAGCTGTGGCGGACCTTCGCGGGAGAGGACGAGCGGGCGGCCGCCTGAACCGCGCTTGTGGGGTGCAACCTTCCGCGGGACGGGGCGTCGTAGTCGGTGCCCCGGCGGGCGCGGGCGCGCACCCCGGGGGTGTTCGCGGCGGCTCTGGGGCTCGTCGGCGGCGCACTGCCCACCTCGCCTCCCACCCGGGCGAGCGCCGCCGGATGGCGGTGGGCGTTCAGCCGCGTGGCGGTGTCCCGGTCGCCGATGCGGGGCGCTTCACCCGTTACGCGCGCCCCGTCACCGTCGGCGCGATCAGCCGTTGCGTGTATGCAAGGGGGAACGTAGCGGCCGGATCGGTCGATTCCGGCCGGATCCTGTGCTGACGGCTTCCCCGCGGCCCAACGTGGTCTGTTCAGAGGCGCGTTGGCCCCGCTAGGTTCACCGCGACCGAAGTGAACGCAAGGGGAGGGCGAATGCGCAAGACGCTCGGATGGCTGCTGTCGCTCGTGGTGCTCATCGGCACCACGGGTGCGGCCGCCTCCACGGCACAAGCGGCCGATGCCACGGAACGGGCGGCCACCGCCGCACGGCCGGCCGCCGCCGCGGACATCAAGGACCAGATCCTCGGCATCCCGGGGATGAGTCTGATCGAGGAGAAGCCGTACCCCGGGTACCGCTTCTTCGTTCTCGCCTACGAGCAGCCGATCGACCACCGCCGGCCCTCGAAGGGGACCTTCAAGCAGCGCCTGACCCTGCTCCACAAGGACACCTCGCGGCCCACCGTCTTCTACACCTCCGGCTACAACGTCACCACCAGCCCGCGCCGCAGTGAGCCGACGACCATCGTCGACGGCAACCAGGTGTCCCTGGAGTATCGATTCTTCACGCCGTCCCGGCCCGACCCCGCCAACTGGTCGGACCTGGACATCTGGCAGGCCGCCAGCGACCAGCACCGCCTCTTCACCGCCTTGAAGAAGATCTACAGCAAGAACTGGATCGCCACGGGCGGCAGCAAGGGCGGTATGACGGCGACGTACTACGAGCGCTTCTACCCGCGTGACATGGACGGCGTCGTCGCCTACGTCGCGCCCAACGACGTCAACAACAAGGAGGACTCGGCCTACGACCGGTTCCTCGCCAAGGTCGGCACCAAGGAGTGCCGCGACAAGCTGAACGCCGTCCAGCGCGAGGCGCTCGTCCGCCGCGAGCCGCTGGAGGCCAAGTACGCGGCCGCCGCCGCGGAGAACGGCTGGACCTTCACCACCGTCGGCACCCTCGACAAGGCCTACGAGGCCGTGGTGCTGGACTACACCTGGGCCTTCTGGCAGTACAGCCTGCTCGCCGACTGCGCCGGCATCCCGGCCGCGGCGACCGCCTCCGACCAGGAGATCTGGGACACCGTCGACACCATCTCCGGCTTCTCGGCCTACACCGACCAGGGACTGGAGACGTACACGCCGTACTACTACCAGGCGGGTACGCAGCTCGGCTCGCCCGACATCAAGCAGCCGCACCTCAAGGGGCTGACCCGCTACGGCTACCAGCCGCCGCGCGACTTCGTGCCGCGCGACATCCCGATGACCTTCCAGCCCGGGGTGATGGCCGACGTCGACAACTGGGTGCGCGCTCACGCGGAGCGGATGCTGTTCGTGTACGGGCAGAACGACCCGTGGGGCGCCGAACCGTTCCACCTCGGCTACGGCGTGAAGGACAGCTACGTGATGATCGCCCCGGGCGCCAACCACGGGGCCAACGTCGCCAAGCTCCAGGACGGCGAGCGGACCCTCGCGACGGCGCGGATCCTCCAGTGGGCCGGGGTGGCGCCGGCCGCCGCCCTCACCGACGCGGGACGGGCGACGCCGCTGGCGAAGCCGGACCCGCAGCTCGACCGGCAGGACCTGCCGCGCGAGGCGCAGCTGCGCCCGTAGCCCCCGCCCGGCGGGGCCGCGGGCCCGGCGTGCGCGCTCAGTCGTACGTCAGCCCGTGGCCCAGCGGGTAGCGGCCCGGCACCGGAACCGGGAGGCGGCCCACGGGCCGCCGCGCACCGGTGATCACCCGGGCCGCCGCCCGCATCTCCACGTCCGTCCAGGAGTACGTCGCCAGTTCGGCGGCGCACTCCGGCAGCCGGGCGCCGTCGTACGGGTTGCGGATCGCGACGGCCACCACCGGCACCCCGGTGGCCAGCAGGTCCGCCACCAGTCTCCGCTGCGGGCTGTCGCCCTCGGGGACGTTGTACGTGCACACCACCACCGCCGCGTTGCCGGGCGCCGCCACCACCGCTGCCTCCGCCGCCACGGCGGAGGCCCGGCAGCCCAGGGCCTGCAACTCCCGCGCCAGTACCTCCGTAGGGGGCCCGGTGGTACCGCTGGGGGAGGGCGGGGCGGCGCCCGTCACCAGCACCCGGGGCGCGGCCGCCGCCTGCAGCGGCAACACCCCGGCGGGGTTGGCCAGCAGGGTCGTCGTACCGGCCGCGATCTCGTCGGCGGCCGCCAGGTGCGCGGACGACCCGACCACGTCCGCCGGCTCCGTGCCGGCGGTGTAGGGGGCGGCGAACAGGCCTCGGCGGGCCTTGAGTTCGAGGATCCGCAGCACCGATTCCTCGATCCGGGCCACGGTCAGCTCGCCCGATTCGACGGCCGCCAGCACGCTCCGGTACGCCAGTGCCAGGTCGGGCGGGTTCAGCAGCTGGTCGCAGCCCGCCTTGAGGGCCAGGACGGGTACCCGGTCGTTGCCGTACTTCTGGCGGACCCCGGCCATGTCCAGCGCGTCGGTGACCACCACCCCGCCGAAGCCCAGGCGTTCGCGCAGGATGCCGGTCACGATCGGCCGGGAGAGGGTCGCCGGGTCCCCCGAGGGATCGAGCGCGGGGAAGACGATGTGCGCCGTCATGACCGCGTCCACGCCCGCCGCGACCGCCGCCCGGAACGGCGGTTCGTCCAGCTCCTCCCACTGGGCCCGGGTGTGCCGCATCACCGGGAGCCCCACGTGGCTGTCGGTCTCGGTGTCGCCGTGTCCCGGGAAGTGCTTGGCGGTGGCGGCCACCCCCGCGCCCTGGTAGCCGCGGACTTGGGCGGCGACGAGCGCCGCCACCGCCGTCGGGTCGGCGCCGAAGGAGCGTACGCCGATCACCGGGTTGGCCGGGTTCACGTTCACGTCCGCGACCGGCGCGTAGTCCTGCCGGATGCCCATCGCGGCCAGCTCCGCGCCGGCGATCCGCGCGGCCCGGCGGGCCTCGGCGGTGGAACCCGTGCCGCGGTGGGCGGCGCCGAGCGCCATCGCCCCCGGCAGCAGCGTCGCGGGCTTGCCGATGCGGGCGACGGCGCCGTGTTCCTGGTCCGTGGACAGCAGCAGCGGGATACCGGCGCCCGAGCCGGTCGCCGCCTGCCGGAGGCCCTGCGACAGGGCGGCGATCTGCTGCGGGGTGCGGGTGTTGTGGGCCCACGCGAAGTAGATGACCCCGCCCAGGTGGTAGCGGGCGACGAGCTCGGCGGCGGTGCGCACCCCGAACTGCGCCAGGTTCGCCTCCGCGTCCGCCGCGTCGGGCTCGCTCGCGTGATGACCGTACGCCCGGGACACGAACAGCTGCCCGACCTTCTCGGCGAGGCTCATCCCCTCCAGCAGCCGGCGCAGCTCCGCCCGGTCCGGGTACCGCCCCGGCCGGCCGTCGGGACCGGAGTCCGGGGGGCGCGGGTCGTCGGGGGCGCCGTCGGAGGGGCCCTCAGGAGCGCTGCGGACGTCCGAGGCGGAGGAGGCCGGTGCGGTGGCCGTGACGGCGGCCAGGGCGGCCGCGGTGAGCAGGGTCCGGCGGGAGGCGTGGTTCGGCACGCGCCGGACCCTACTGCCGGGCTACGTCCCCGGAGCCGCGGACACTCGCGCTGTCCCCCGGAAGTGGCCCTTCGGGAGCAGTGGCGGTGCCGGGGGCCGGGCCGTCCAGTGCGCCTGGAGGGTGCGGACGGCCGCGGTGATGGCCGGGCGGCGGGCCGCGCCCGTCCGCCACAGCGCGTACAGCCGCCGCACCGGCCCCGGTTCCAGCGGTACGGCCACCGCGCCCTCGGGCAGTGCACCCGTGCCCAGGCGCGGTACGACCGCCACCCCGAGACCCGCCGCCACCAGGGCGACGATCGTGTGGTTCTCCTCGGCGACGTGCGCGATGTCCGGCTCGAACCCCGCCGTGCGCAGGGTCCGCACCAGCCAGTCGTGGCACACCCGCCCCGGGGGCTGGCACACCCACCGCTCGCCGCCCAGGTCGGCCCGGCGGATCACGGGGAGCGCGGTGAAGGGGTGCCCGGCCGGTACGACCAGGTCGCAGTGGTCGTCCCCGATCACCGCCTGCTCGATGCCCTCGGGGGCCGGGAGCGGGGCGATGTCCCAGTCGTGCGCCACCGCCAGGTCGGTGACCCCGCGCGCCACGAGGTCCACCGACAGGTGCGGGTCCACCTCCGTCAGGCGGACGTCCAGCGCCGGATACAGCGCGGCCAGCTCGGCCAGTACGCCGGGCAGCAGCCCGCGCGCGGCCGAGGCGAAGGCGGCCACGGCCAGCAGCCCGCTCGGCTGCCCGCGCCGTTCCTCCAGCGTCGTCTCGGCCCGCTCCACGATCGCCAGCAACTCCCGCGCCGTATCGGCGAGGTGGCGGGCCTCCTCGGTGAGGGCGACCCCCCGCCCGCGCCGCTCCAGCAGCGTGGTGCGGGTCTCGCGCTCCAGTTTGGCGATCTGCTGCGAGACGGCCGAGGGGGTGTAGCCGAGGGCGGCCGCCGCGCCCGCGACCGAGCCATGGACGGAGACGGCGTGCAGGGCGCGCAGCCGGGACAGGTCGAGCATGGCGCGATGGTAGCTCCGCGCGGCCGGGAGACGTAAGCGTTGCTTCATCCATCGCGGAAGAGATCCGCGCTGGTGCTACATGGTCCGGCCGCCGATGCTCGGAGCATGCGTCCCGTACACACCGCACTCGCCGTACTCGTCACCGCCGTCTGGGGTTTCAACTTCGTCGTCATCGAGATCGGTCTCGGCCACTTCCCGCCGCTGCTCCTGTCCGCCCTGAGGTTCCTGGTGGCCGCGCTGCCCGCCGTGTTCTTCGTCGGCAGGCCCAAGGTGGCCTGGAAGTGGGTCCTCGGCGTCGGAGTGGCCCTCGGCATCGCCAAGTTCGGCCTGCTGTTCACCGGCATGGCCGCCGGGATGCCCGCCGGCCTGTCCTCCCTCGTCCTGCAGATCCAGGCCGTCTTCACCGCCGTGCTCGCCGCCCTCGTCCTGCGCGAGCGGCCCGGACCGGTGCGGATGCTCGGCATGTGCGTGGCGCTCGCCGGGATCGCGGTCGCCGCCGTGGACCAGGGCGCCTCCGGGCCGGTCGCCGGTTTCACGCTCGTCGTGGCGGCCGCCGCCTGCTGGGGCGTGTCCAACGTGCTGACCCGCAAGGCCGCCCCGCCCGACGCGCTCAACTTCATGGTGTGGGTGTGCACCGTCCCGGTGCTGCCGCTGATCGGGCTGTCGCTGCTGCTGGAGGGCCCCGAGCGGGACGTGGCCGCGCTGCGCGCCCTGGACTGGTCGGGGGTGGCCGTCATCGGGTACGTCGCCTGGATCTCGACGGTGTTCGGCTTCGGCGCCTGGGGCTACCTGCTGCGCCGCTACCCGGCCTCCGCGGTGGCCCCGTTCTCGCTGCTGGTCCCCGTGTTCGGCATGTCGTCGGCGGCGCTGGTGCTCGGGGAGGACATCTCCGGCCCGCGCTGGCTGGCCGCCGCCCTGCTCGTCGGCGGGGTGGGCCTCACCTCGCTGGCCCCCGCGCGCACGAAGGCCCGTACGGCGCCGGCCGGTCCGGCGGCCGCGCCTGCGGCGGCCGCCGCCACTCCCGCACCCTGACGCGTCCGTGCAGCACACCGCCTTCGAGTAATGGTGGAGTAAAGACCTGCCCCCGGGTGCAACCCCCGGCGGCCGGGACGGGTCGTAAGGAGCGTCGGCGCTTCCGGGAGGGGATCTGGGGGGATCGGGAAGTCCGGCACGGGAGGGGTGACCGTGAGGGGGTCCGGCCGCAAGGCCGGGCCCCCTTCGGTTTGTCCACAGGCGCGCCGCCCTGTCGGCGGCGGCCGGTACTTTCTTGGCATGACGAGCGACGGGGCAGTGCAGGCAGTGCACCTTGCGGTGGTGGAGGGGGTGCTGGAGCGCATCACCTACGCCAACGAGGAGAGCGGCTACACGGTCGCCCGGGTCGACACCGGCCGGGGCGCCGGGGACCTGCTGACCGTCGTCGGATCCCTGCTCGGCGCGCAGCCCGGCGAGTCGCTGCGCATGGAGGGCCGCTGGGGCTCCCACCCCCAGTACGGCAAGCAGTTCAGCGTCGAGAACTACTCCACGATCCTGCCCGCCACCGTCCAGGGCATCCGGCGCTACCTCGGCTCCGGCCTCATCAAGGGCATCGGCCCGAAGATCGCCGAGCGCATCGTCGACCACTTCGGCACCGACACCCTCGAAGTGATCGAGGAGGAACCGGGGCGGCTGATCGAGGTCCCCGGCCTCGGCCCCAAGCGGACCAAGCTGATCGGCGCCGCCTGGGAGGAGCAGAAGGCCATCAAGGAGGTCATGGTCTTCCTCCAGGGCGTCGGCGTCTCCACCTCCATCGCGGTCCGCATCTACAAGAAATACGGGGACGCCTCCATCTCCGTGGTCCGCAACCAGCCCTACCGGCTCGCCGCCGACGTGTGGGGCATCGGCTTCCTCACCGCCGACCGCATCGCCCAGGCCGTCGGGATCCCGCACGACAGCCCCGAACGGGTCAAGGCCGGGCTCCAGTACGCCCTGTCCCAGTCCACCGACCAGGGCCACTGCTTCCTCCCGGAGGAACGGCTGATCGCCGACGGGGTCAAGCTGCTCCAGGTGGACACCGGGCTGGTCATCGAGTGCCTGGCCGAACTGGCCGCCGATCCGGAGGGGGTGGTCCGGGAGTCCGTGCCCGATCCGCAGGGCGGCCCGCCGCTCACCGCCGTGTACCTGGTCCCCTTCCACCGGGCCGAGCTGTCGCTGGTCGGCCAGGTCCGGCGGCTGCTGAACGCCGAGGAGGACCGGATGCCCGGCTTCCAGGACGTGGACTGGGACAAGGCGCTCGACTGGCTGGCCGGCCGCACCGGGGCCAGGCTCGCCCCGGAGCAGCGGGACGCCGTCCGGCTGGCCCTCACCCGCCGGGTCGCCGTCCTCACCGGCGGCCCCGGCTGCGGCAAGTCCTTCACCGTGCGCTCGATCGTGGAACTGGCCCGGGCCAAGAAGGCCAAGGTGGTGCTGGCCGCGCCCACCGGCCGGGCGGCGAAGCGGCTCTCGGAGCTGACGGGGGCCGACGCCTCCACCGTGCACCGGCTGCTGGAGCTCAAACCGGGCGGGGACGCGGCCTACGACCGGGACCGCCCCTTGGAGGCGGATCTCGTCGTGGTGGACGAAGCCTCGATGCTCGATCTGCTGCTGGCGAACAAACTGGTGAAGGCGGTGGCCCCGGGCGCGCACCTGCTGCTGGTCGGGGACGTGGACCAGCTGCCGTCGGTGGGCGCGGGCGAGGTGCTGCGGGACCTGCTCGCCGAGGACGGACCGGTGCCCGCCGTGCGGCTGACGAGGATCTTCCGCCAGGCCCAGCAGTCGGGGGTGGTCACCAACGCCCACCGGATCAACACCGGCGTGCCGCCCATCACCGACGGCCTGCCGGACTTCTTCCTCTTCCCCGAGGAGGACACCGAGGAGGCCGGCCGGCTCACCGTGGACGTGGCCGCACGGCGGATTCCGGCCAGATTCGGCCTCGACCCGCGCCGTGACATCCAGGTGCTCGCGCCGATGCACCGGGGCCCCGCCGGGGCCGGCAACCTCAACGGCCTGCTCCAGCAGGCGGTCACCCCCGCCCGGCCCGGCCTGCCCGAGAAGCGGTTCGGCGGCCGCGTCTTCCGGGTGGGCGACAAGGTGACCCAGATCCGGAACAACTACGAGAAGGGGGCCAACGGCGTCTTCAACGGCACGGTCGGCGTCGTCACCGGTCTTGACCTGGACGAACAGCGGCTGACGGTGCGTACGGAGGAGGACGAGGAGGTCGCCTACGAGTTCTCCGAGCTCGACGAGCTGGCCCACGCGTACGCGGTCACCATCCACCGGTCCCAGGGAAGCGAATATCCCGCCGTCGTGATCCCCGTCACGACCGGGGCCTGGATGATGCTCCAGCGCAACCTGCTCTACACGGCCGTGACCAGGGCGAAGAAACTGGTCGTTCTGGTCGGGTCACGCAGGGCGCTCGGCCAGGCGGTGCGTACCGTTTCCGCAGGCAGGAGGTACACGGCTGTCGCCCCCAGGCTGTCCGGCCGGATACCGGTGGGAAACATCACCTAAATGATCGATCATTTTGGGTTCCGCCTTGTGCGCGCAGGGGGCAGGATGTTCAGGTTGGCGGCACTCAGTGCCGTAGACAGCACCAAAGGCCGACCCCGAGTGCACTCTCCTGCGCCAAATGGGGGAAGGTAGAGGCAGTCAGGGCACCTCGAAGAAGAGGCACTACGTCGGTGAGGGATGACGTGAGCGACAACTCTGTAGTACTCCGGTACGCGGACGGTGAATACACCTACCCGGTGGTCGACAGCACCGTCGGTGACCAGGGCTTCGACATCTCGAAGCTGCGGGCCCAGACCGGGCTCGTCACCTTGGACAGCGGCTACGGCAACACCGCCGCCTACAAGTCCGCGATTACCTACCTCGATGGCGAGCAGGGGATCCTGCGCTACCGCGGATACCCGATCGAGCAGCTGGCCGAGCGTTCGACCTTCATCGAGGTCGCCTACCTGCTGATCAACGGGGAGCTGCCGACCGTCGACCAGCTCGCGTCGTTCCGCAACGAGATCACCCAGCACACGCTGCTGCACGAGGACGTCAAGCGGTTCTACGACGGCTTCCCGCGCGACGCGCACCCGATGGCGATGCTGTCCTCCGTGGTCAGCGCGCTGTCCACGTTCTACCAGGACAGCCACAACCCCTTCGACGAGAAGCAGCGCCACCTCTCGACGATCCGGCTGCTGGCCAAGCTCCCGACGATCGCGGCGTACGCGTACAAGAAGTCCGTCGGCCACCCGGTGGTCTACCCGCGCAACGACCTCGGCTACGTCGAGAACTTCCTGCGCATGACCTTCTCCGTGCCGGCCCAGGAGTACGACCTGGACCCGGTCGTGGTCTCCGCGCTCGACAAGCTGCTGATCCTGCACGCGGACCACGAGCAGAACTGCTCGACCTCCACCGTGCGTCTGGTCGGCTCCTCGCAGGCGAACATGTTCGCCTCGATCTCCGCCGGCATCTCGGCCCTGTGGGGCCCCCTGCACGGTGGCGCCAACCAGTCGGTGCTGGAGATGCTCGAAGGCATCAAGAACGACGGCGGCGACGTCGACGCCTTCATCCGCAAGGTGAAGAACAAGGAAGACGGCGTCCGCCTCATGGGCTTCGGGCACCGCGTCTACAAGAGCTTCGACCCCCGGGCGAAGATCATCAAGGCGGCGGCCCACGACGTGCTCTCGGCGCTCGGCAAGAGCGACGAGCTGCTCGACATCGCGCTCAAGCTGGAAGAGCACGCGCTGGCCGACGAGTACTTCGTCTCGCGCAACCTCTACCCGAACGTGGACTTCTACACCGGTCTCATCTACCGGGCCATGGGCTTCCCGACCGAGATGTTCACCGTGCTCTTCGCGCTCGGCCGCCTTCCCGGCTGGATCGCCCAGTGGCACGAGATGATCAAGGAGCCCGGCTCCCGCATCGGCCGCCCGCGCCAGATCTACACCGGCGAGGTCCTGCGCGACTTCGTCCCGGTCGAGGCCCGCTGACCCGAGGCGCCTCACGCCCGACGGGCCGGCACCCGGCCCGAAAGGGCCGGCGTCCCGCCCGGAAGGGCCCGCGCACAGGAAAAGCGCCCCGCCGTCGATCCCCCCACGGGTCGACGGTCGGGGCGCTTTCCTTTCCCCGGAACGGATTCCCCCCACGGGACCCGAGCCGGGGTGTCGGCGAGGAGTGCGGTCCTGATGCACTCCGACGGGGTTTCTGCCGGGACCCGCACGGGTCGGGAGGGCCGCTCAAAGCTCCCCGGGGTGCACGTGTCCCGGCCGGCTGATGCCCGGGACGTCCCCCAAGACCTCCCGTGAACGTCCCCCAAGACGTTCCTGGCATCACCCCCATTAGACCCGGGCATCTGCCCGATGGTTACGTTCGAATCACTGTGATCTGCGTCTCCTGTGAAGGAGTTGTGTGCGCAGTGCGAAGGGGATCCTCTAGCGGAAGGACCGCAACCGCAGGCTGTTGGTCACCACGAACACCGAAGAGAAGGCCATCGCCGCACCGGCGATCATCGGGTTGAGCAGGCCGGAGGCCGCCAGCGGCAGCGCGGCCAGGTTGTACCCGAAGGCCCAGAAGAGGTTGCCCTTGATCGTGGCCAGGGTCCGGCGGGAGAGCCGGATCGCGTCCGCCGCCACCCGCAGGTCGCCGCGTACGAGCGTCAGGTCGCCCGCCTCGATGGCCGCGTCGGTGCCGGTGCCCATCGCCAGCCCCAGGTCCGCCTGGGCGAGGGCGGCCGCGTCGTTGACGCCGTCGCCGACCATCGCGACCGTACGGCCCTCCGCCTGGAGGCGGCGTACGACCTCCACCTTCTCCTGCGGGAGCACCTCGGCGATCACCTCGTCGATGTCCACCTCGCGGGCCACCGCCTCGGCCGCGGCCCGGTTGTCCCCGGTCAGCAGCACCGGGGTGAGGCCGAGTGCCCGCAGCCGCGCCACCGCCTCGGCGCTGGTCCCCTTCACCGCGTCGGCCACGCTCAGCACCCCGCGTGCCTGCCCGTCCCAGGCCACCAGCACCGCCGTGCCGCCCGCGGCCTCCGCCGCGGCCTTGGCTCCCGCGAGGGCGGCCGGCACGGCGGTGCCCTGCTCCGCCAGCAGCCGCTCCCGGCCCACCAGGACGGAGCGCCCCTCCACCACGCCCCGTACGCCCAGCCCGGCGAGGTTCTCGAAGCCCTCGGGAACCGGCAGCGCCCCGGCCCGCTCGGCGGCGCCCACCGCGACGGCCCGGGCGATGGGGTGCTCGGAGGCGTGCTCCAGGGAGCCGGCCAGGCGCAGCAGCTCCAGCTCGTCGACGCCCGGGGCGGGGTGCACCCCCGCCAGGGTCATCCTGCCGGTGGTGACGGTGCCGGTCTTGTCCAGGACGACGGTGTCCACGCGCCGGGTCGACTCCAGCACCTCCGGCCCCTTGATCAGGATGCCGAGCTGGGCGCCCCGGCCGGTGCCGACCATCAGCGCGGTCGGCGTGGCCAGTCCCAGGGCGCAGGGGCAGGCGATGATCAGGACGGCCACGGCGGCGGTGAACGCGGCCGTGGCGTCGTCGGTGATCAGCAGCCAGGTCACCCAGGTCCCGAGGGAGAGCAGCAGGACGACGGGCACGAAAACGGCGGAGATCCGGTCGGCGAGGCGCTGCACCTGGGCCTTGCCGTTCTGCGCCTCCTCGACCAGCCGCGCGATGCGGGCCAGCCGGGTCTGCGCACCGACGCGGGTCGCCTCGACGACCAGCCGGCCCGACATGTTGACGGTCGCCCCGGTCACGGCGTCGCCGACGCCCACGTCGAGCGGGACGGACTCCCCGGTCAGCAAGGAGACGTCCACGGCGGAGCTGCCCTCGGCCACCGTGCCGTCGGTGGCGATCTTCTCGCCGGGCCGGACCACGAACCGGTCCCCGACGGCGAGAGCGCCCACCGGGATCCGCACCTCGCGGCCGGCGCGCAGGACGGCGACGTCCTTGGCGCCCAGCTCCATCAGTGCCTTGAGGGCCGCGCCCGCCTTCCTCTTGGAGCGGGCCTCCAGGTAGCGGCCCAGCAGGATGAAGGTGACGACGCCGGACGCGACTTCCAGGTACAGGGCGTCGCCCGTGCGGGAGACGGTGAGGTCGAAGTCGTGCCTCATCCCGGTCATGCCGGCGTGGCCGAAGAACAGCGCCCACAGCGACCAGCCGAACGCGGCGAGCGTGCCCAGCGAGACCAGGGTGTCCATGGTGGCCGCGCCGTGCTTCGCGTTGGTCCAGGCGGCCCGGTGGAAGGGCAGCGCGCCCCACACGGCGACGGGCGCGGCCAGCGTCAGCGACAGCCACTGCCAGTTGTCGAACTGCAGGGCCGGGACCATGGCCAGCACCACGACCGGCAGCGCCAGTACGGCACTGACCAGCAGCCGTTGACGCAGGGCGGCGAGCTCCGGGTCGGCCGGGACGGCGTCCGCCGACGTCGCGGCGGCGGTGTCCGTGCCGGTGCCGGCGGCGGCCTCCGGTGCGGGGGGCTGCGGGGGCTCCTCGGCGGTGTAGCCGGTCTTGACGACCGTCGCGATCAGGTCGGCCACCCGCACGTCACCCGAGTACGAGACCTTCGCCTTCTCGGTGGCGTAGTTCACCGTGGCGCTGACCCCGTCCATCCGGTTCAGCTTCTTCTCGATGCGGGCGGCGCAGGAGGCGCACGTCATCCCGCCGATGACCAGCTCGACTTCCGCGGCGCCGGCCACCGCCACCGGTCCTTCGTGCACTGCGCTGCCGCTCATTTCCGGCTCATCTCCGGCTCGTTTCCGGCTTCAAGGGGAAAGGCCGGGCCGTACGGGACCGGTGAGGGTGGTCCCCGTACGACCCGGCAGGGTCCTTCGGCGGTGCTACCCGCCTCAGGCCCGGCCCGCCAGCTCGTACCCGGCCTCGTCCACGGCGGCGCGCACGGCGTCCTCCTGGAGCGGGGCGGCGGAGACCACGGTGACCTCGCCGGTCGCGGCGACGGCCTTGACGGAAGTGACCCCCGCCAGCGCCGAGAGCTCGGCGGTCACCGCGCCCTCGCAGTGCCCGCAGGTCATGCCGGTCACCCGGTAGACGGTGGTGGTCTGGGTGTCCGTCTCGGCGCTCATGTCGTTCTCCTCTTCGAGGGCGGGTCGGTCGCGGGCGTGGCGTCTTCACACCATCTTCCCCGATTACCTCGAAGTGTACCCCCAGGGGGTATTCGTCGGCTGGATCCGGTTCAGTCGCCGCGGCGGTTCCGGTTCCCCGGGCGGCGGGCCACCCAGGCGCGGATCGTATCGTCGTACCAATAGGGCTTCCCGTGCTCCACATGGTCGGGAGCCGGCAGCAGTCCGTGCTTGCGGTAGGAGCGCACCGTGTCCGGCTGGACCCGGATGTGGGCGGCGATCTCCTTGTACGACCACAGCTGTCGGTCGCTCATGAACGACACCTCCTTGTCCACGCCGCTGGGGCCGGCCGGGAGGCCGTCGGGGGAGCCGGGGCGCGGACGGACGATCACTCGGGTTGTGCCCGGGGAACGACCCGTGGTGACAGCGGGGCAGTGCCTGTCGATTGTCTGTGACGGAAAACCCGCGTAACGCGGACACGCGTGACACGGAAGCGACTTCCGTGACGGAAGCGGCACGCCGTCGCGACGGAAGGTGGCATGCCGTGCGCGCCGGCCGGCGGGCCTCAGCGGTAGAGCGCGGGCCGTTCCACGAGTTCCACGGGCGTCCGCACCCCGCTGCGCGCGGCGGCCAGTCCCGCCTCGGAGACGGCCGCGGCCGCGTAGCCGTCCCACACGTCGGGACCGTCGATCCGCCCCCGCGCGGCCGCCGCCACCCACCGCCGCACCTGGCGGTCGTAGGCGTCGGCGAACCGGACGAGGAAGTCCTGGGCGATCTCCCCGCCCCACCGGCCCCCCGACTGCACGACCATCGCCCGGGCGTCCCCGATCCGGGCGCTGCCCGCCTCGCCGACCGCCTCGCACTGCACCTGGTAGCCGAAACCGCAGTTGACGAAGATCTCCACATCGACGATGACCCCGCCCGAGGTCTCCAGCAGCACGAAACGCGGATCGCTCAGCCCCTCGGGCGCGGCCGAGGAAGGGGTGGGGGACAGGACCGTCACCGCGGTGACCTCCTGCCCCAGCAGCCAGCGGGCGGCGTCGACTTCGTGGACCACGGAATCGCTGATCAGCATGTCGCTGGTGAAGAAGGAGGGGGAGGACGCGTTGCGGTGGCGGCAGTGCAGGAACAGCGGCCGGCCGATCCCGCCCCCGTCCAGCAGCTCTTTCAGCCGCTCGTACTCGGCGTCGAAGCGCCGCATGAAGCCCACCTGGACCAGCCTGCGGCCGAGCCTGCGCTCGGCCTCCAGCACCCGCAGGGCCCCCGCGGGATCCGGGGTCAGCGGCTTCTCGCACAGCACCGGCAGCCGACGCGCCAAGGCGTGCAGCAGCGCCTCCTCGTGGGCGGGACCGGGCGAGGCGACCAGCACGGCGTCCACGCCGGGCGCGGCGAGCGCCGCCGCGGCGTCGCTGTGCGCGCTCACGCCGTCCAGGCCCGCCACGGCCTCCTTGGCCCGGTCGCCGTCCGGATCCGCCACGGCCACCACCCGCGCCCCGCCGACCGTCCGGCCGATCCGCCGGACGTGGTCGGCCCCCATCCTCCCGGCTCCGATGACGGCGATGCCGAGCGTGCTGGTCATGTGGAAGTCCCCCTTGAGGTGTCTGCTGGTCAGCGGGCGCCGCAGGAGCGCAGGTAGGAACGGGTCCGGCGGGCGATCGGCAGCGGCTGGTCCGGCGGGCACGGGTACATGTCCTGCTCGACGATGGCGAACAGGTCCACACCGAGCGCCTGCGCGGCGGCGAGTACGGGCTCCAGCGCGGGTACCCCCGAAGGCGGCTCGCACATCACCCCGCGCGCCACGGCCGGGCCGAACGGCACCTGCCCGGCGACGACTTCGGCGAGGATCCGCGGGTCCACCTGCTTGAGGTGCAGGTAGCCGATCCGCTCGCCGAACGTCTCGACGGCCCGGACGCTGTCCCCGCCGCAGTACGCGTAGTGCCCGGTGTCCAGGCAGAGCGAGACCAGTTCCGGGTCGGTGGCGTCGAGGAACCGGGCGACGTTCTCCGGGGTGTCGATGTGGGTGTCCGCGTGCGGGTGGACCACGATCCGCAGCCCGTACCGCTCGCGCACCTCTCTGCCCAGCCGCTCGGTCTGTGTGGTCAGTTCGCGCCAGCCCGATGCGGTGAGCGTCCGGTCCTCCAGCACCTCGCCGGTCTTGTCGTCGCGCCAGAACGAGGGGATGACCACGAGGTGGGCCGCGCCCATGGCCCGGGTGAGTTCCGCGATCCGCGACACGTGCTCCCAGGTCTGCTCCCACACGCCCGGCCCGTGATGGAGTCCGGTGAAGACGGTGCCCGCGGACACGCGCAGGCCGCGCTTGGCGGTCTCGTCGGTGAGGCGGCCCGGATCGGTGGGCAGGTAGCCGTACGGGCCGAGCTCGATCCACTCGTACCCGGCGTCCGCGACCTCGTCCAGGAAACGCTCCCACGGCGTCTGGCGGGGATCGTCGGGAAACCAGACACCCCACGAGTCCGGAGCCGAACCGACGCGGATACGGGTCAGCGCGGGTGGGGAGGACGGGGGAGTGGAAGGCGGGGGAGTCGGGGACGGCGAGGACGTCATGGCGGCCACCTTAGGGTGCGAGGCTCGAAAGGGGACGGGGAAGAGCTGTGGGAGAGGAAGTGGGAGCAGTGGCACCGGACAGCGGGGACGGGGACGCGTTCGACCCGGCGCGAACCACCGGGGGCGAGGACGCGTTCGACCCGGCGCGAACCACCGGGGACGGGGATCGCTTCGACCTGATCACGATGGGGCGCATCGGGGTGGATCTCTACCCGCTGAGAACCGGCGTACCGCTCGCCGAAGCGGAGACCTTCGGCAAGTTCCTCGGCGGCTCCCCGACGAACGTCGCGGTCGCGGCGGCCCGCCTCGGCCGGCGGGTGGCCGTGATCACCCGGACCGGAGCCGACCCCTTCGGCGCGTACCTGCGCGCGGAGCTGCGGACCTTCGGAGTCGACGACCGGTGGGTGCGCGAAGTGGCCGCCTACCCGACGCCCGTCACCTTCTGCGAGATCTTCCCGCCGGACGACTTCCCGCTGTACTTCTACCGCTTCCCGAAGGCACCCGACCTGGAGATCGCCGCCGATGAGATCGACGCCGACGCGGTGCGGGCCGCCAGGGTGTTCTGGATGACGGGTACGGGCCTGAGCGCGGAGCCCAGCCGCAGCGCCACCCTGGCGGCGCTCGAAGCCCGCTCGAAGTCCGCGACCACCGTCTTCGACCTCGACTGGCGGCCCATGCTGTGGAGCGAGGAGCCCGGGCCCTGGTACGAGCGGGCCCTCGCGCACGCGACGGTCGCCGTGGGCAACGCCGAGGAGTGCGCGATCGCCACGGGCGAGCGGGAGCCGTACGCGGCCGCCCGGGCCCTGCTGGCCGCCGGGGTGGAACTGGCCGTCGTCAAACGCGGCCCGGCCGGTGTCCTCGCCGTCCACCGCGACGGGACGGCCGTCGAGGTGGCGCCGGTGCCGGTCGAGGTCGTCAACGGCCTCGGCGCGGGCGACGCCTTCGGCGGCGCGCTGTGCCACGGCCTGCTCGCGGGCTGGGACACGGAACGGGTGCTGCGCTTCGCCAACGCGGCGGGTGCGATCGTCGCCTCCCGCCTGGCCTGCTCGACGGCGATGCCGTACGCCAAGGAGGTCGAGGAGGTGCTGGAACGGTGACGGTGAGCGCCTCCCACACGATGGCCTCCACGGCCCTGCGGGTGCTGGACCTCGCGCCCGGCGAGAGCCACGAGCACTCCTGCGGCGACCACGAGTGGATCGTCCTGCCGCTGGCGGGCGCCTGCGCCGTCACCTGCCGTGCCCCCGATCCACAGGTGATCGAACTCCGCGGCCGGGAGGACGTGTTCGCTTCGGTGACCGATTTCGCCTACCTCCCGCGCGACGGCCGTGCCTCGATCACCTCCCCGGGCGGGGGCCGCTTCGCGCTCGTCGGGGCGCGGTGCGAGCGGGTGCTTCCCGCCCGGTACGGGCCGGCGGGCCGGGTGCCGGTCGAGCTGCGCGGCGCCGGGCAGTGCTCCCGCCAGGTCAACAACTTCGCCGCCGCCGACGCCTTCGCATGCGACCGGCTCATCGCGGTCGAGGTGCTGACCCCCGGCGGCAACTGGTCCTCGTACCCGCCCCACAAGCACGACGAGCACCGCCCCGGCGAGGAGTCCAGGCTGGAGGAGATCTACTACTTCGAGATCGCGCCGCACGAGGGCACGCCCGGCTGCGGCTACCAGCGTGTCACCCCCTCCCCGGCCGGGAAGACCGACATCCTCACCGAGGTGAGGACCGGGGACGCCGTGCTCATCCCGGACGGCTGGCACGGGCCCTCCATCGCCACCCCCGGGCACGACATGTACTACCTCAACGTCATGGCCGGCCCCGAAGGCCCGCGGGAGTGGCTGATCCGCGACCACCCCGACCACGGCTGGATCCGGTCCACCTGGGCCGGCGCGGACATCGACCCCCGGCTGCCCTTCTACCGAGCGCAGGAGCCCCGCCCATGACCACGATCAGGCTCACCGTGGCGCAGGCCCTCGTACGCTTCCTCGCCCGCCAGTACACCGAGCGCGACGGCACCCGCCGGCGGCTGCTCGCCGCGACCTGGGGGATCTTCGGGCACGGCAACGTCGCCGGGATCGGGCAGGCACTGCTGGAGAGCGGCCCGCAGGAGATGCCCTTCCTCCAGGGGCGCAACGAACAGGCCATGGTGCACGCCGCCGTCGGGTACGCCCGGCAGTCGGGGCGGCTGTCCACGCACGCCGTGACGACCTCCATCGGGCCCGGCGCGACCAACCTCGTCACCGGGGCCGCCCTGGCGACCGTCAACCGGCTGCCGGTGCTGCTGCTGCCGGGGGACGCCTTCGCCACCCGGCCCGCCGATCCGGTGCTCCAGCAGCTGGAGGTGCCCCACGCCGGCGACGTCTCCGTCAACGACACCCTGCGGCCCGTGTCCCGCTTCTTCGACCGGGTCACCCGCCCGGAGGCGCTGATCCCCGCCGCGCTCCAGGCGGTGCGGGTGCTCACCGACCCCGTCCAGACCGGCGCCGTGACCCTGGCGCTCCCGCAGGACGTGCAGGCCGAGGCCTACGCGTGGCCCGAGGAGTTCTTCGCCGAGCGGGTGTGGCGGGTGCGCCGGC
The DNA here is from genome assembly GCF_044454045.1 of Streptomyces sp. NPDC051578. Classification (NCBI taxonomy): domain Bacteria; kingdom Bacillati; phylum Actinomycetota; class Actinomycetes; order Kitasatosporales; family Streptomycetaceae; genus Streptomyces; species Streptomyces sp. NPDC051578. The sequence goes on along the minus strand of NZ_JBITDH010000001.1, from coordinate 845,978 downwards.
CCCGCCCGGACCGGGACGAACTGGCCGCCGCCGCCGAAGCGGTACGGGGCTCCGCGCGCCCCCTGCTCATCGCCGGGGGCGGCATCCGGCACAGCGCCGCCCAGGCCGCCCTCGCGGAGTTCGTCGCGGCCACCGGGATCCCGGTCGCGGCCACCCAGGCCGGGAAGGGCGCCCTGCCGTTCGACCACCCCGCCGAGGTGGGCGGCATCGGGCACACCGGCACGGCCACCGCCGACGCCCTCGCCCGCGACGCCGACCTCGTGATCGCGGCGGGTACCCGGCTGACCGACTTCACCACCGCCTCCGCGACCCTGTTCCAGAACCCGGCCGTCCGCTTCCTGGGGCTGAACCTCGACCCGTACGACGCCCACAAGCTCGCCGCCCGGCCGGTGGTCTGCGATGCGCGGGTGGGCCTGGAAGAACTCCGGGTCGCCGTCGCCGGGTACCGCGTGGACCCCTCGTACGAGGCGACGTACAAAGAGGGCAAGCGCGGCTGGGAACGACTGGTCGAGCAGGCCTACGCGAGTCCCGACGAGGACGCCGCCCCGACGCAGGCGCAGGTGCTCGGCCTGCTCGACGCCGTCGTCGACGCCTCCGACATCCTGATCAACGCGGCCGGCTCGCTCCCCGGGGACCTGCACAAGCTGTGGCGGCCCCGGTCCGCCGACCAGTACCACGTCGAGTACGGCTACTCCTGCATGGGCTACGAGATCCCCGCCGCCATCGGGACCGCGCTGGCCGCGCCCGGACGGCCCGTGTGGGCGCTGGTCGGCGACGGCACGTACCTGATGAACCCCACCGAGATCGTCACCGCCGTACAGGAGGGCGTCCCGCTCAAGGTCGTCATCCTCGACAACCACGGCTACGCCTCGATCGGAGGCCTGTCGGGAACGGTGGGCGGCGAGGGCTTCGGGACGGCGTACCGCTTCCGGGCGGCCGGCGGGGCCTACACCGGCGCACCGCTCCCGGTGGACCTCGCGGCGAACGCGGCCTCCCTCGGGATGGCCGTCATCCGCGCCGAGACCGTCCGTGACCTGCGAAAAGCCCTGGTGGAGGCACGGGCGTCGGACCGCCCCACATGTGTCTACACGCAGACCCGAACACCCGACACAGTGTCGGGCCCGCCCCCGGCACAGGCGTGGTGGGATGTTCCCGTGGCCGAGACCGCGACCCGTGCGGCGGCGGCCTCAGCCCGCGAAGAGTACGACCGGCAAGCCGCGCAGCGACGTCGCCATCTGTGAAGGAGCAAGGCACATGAAGACCGTCAACCACTGGATCGGTGGCAAGACCGTCGAGGGCGCGTCGGGCAACTACGGCCCGGTCACCGACCCCGCCACCGGCGAGGTCACCACGCAGGTCTCGCTCGCCTCCGCCGAGGAGGTCGACGCGGCCGTACAGGTCGCCACCGAGGCCTTCCAGAGCTGGGGCCAGTCCTCGCTCGCCGCCCGCACCAAGGTGTTGTTCGCCTACCGCGCCCTGCTGGACGCCAACCGCGACGCGATCGCCGAGCTGATCACCGCCGAGCACGGCAAGGTGCACTCGGACGCGCTGGGCGAGGTCGCGCGCGGCCTGGAGATCGTCGAGCTGGCCTGCGGGATCACCACGCAGCTCAAGGGCGAGCTGTCGACCTCGGTCTCCAACCGCGTCGACGTCTCCTCCATCCGCCAGCCGCTGGGCGTGGTCGCGGGCATCACCCCGTTCAACTTCCCGGCGATGGTGCCGATGTGGATGTTCCCGCTGGCCGTCGCCTGCGGCAACACCTTCATCCTCAAGCCCAGCGAGAAGGACCCGTCGGCCGCCAACAAGCTGGCCGAGCTGGCGACCGAGGCCGGTCTCCCGGCGGGCGTCCTGAACGTCGTCCACGGCGACAAGGTGGCCGTCGACGCGCTGCTCGCCCACCCGGGCATCGCGGCCGTCTCCTTCGTCGGCTCCACGCCGATCGCCCGCCACATCCACACCACCGCCTCCGCCAACGGCAAGCGCGTCCAGGCCCTGGGCGGCGCCAAGAACCACATGCTGGTGCTGCCGGACGCCGACCTGGACGCGGCCGCCGACGCGGCCGTCTCCGCCGCCTACGGCTCGGCCGGCGAGCGCTGCATGGCGATCTCCGCGGTCGTCGCGGTCGGTTCCATCGCCGACGAGCTGGTGGAGAAGATCCGCGAGCGCGCCGAGAAGATCAAGATCGGCCCCGGCAACGACCCGACCTCCGAGATGGGCCCGCTGATCACCGCCGCGCACCGCGACAAGGTGGCCTCGTACGTGAAGGGCGCCGCCGACCAGGGCGCCGACGTCGTCCTGGACGGTACGGGGTTCACGGTCGACGGCTTCGAGAAGGGCCACTGGATCGGCCTGTCCCTGCTGGACAACGTCAAGACCGACTCCGACGCCTACCGCGACGAGATCTTCGGGCCGGTGCTGTGCGTGCTGCGCGCCGAGACCTACGAGGAGGGCGTGGCGCTCATCAACGCCTCGCCGTTCGGCAACGGCACCGCGATCTTCACCCGCGACGGCGGCGCCGCCCGCCGCTTCCAGCTGGAGATCCAGGCCGGCATGGTCGGCGTCAACGTGCCGATCCCGGTGCCGGTGGGCTACCACTCCTTCGGCGGCTGGAAGGACTCCCTCTTCGGCGACCACCACATCTACGGCAACGACGGCATCCACTTCTACACCCGCGGCAAGGTCGTCACCACCCGCTGGCCGGACCCGTCGGAGGCGCCGGTGGGCATCGACCTCGGCTTCCCGCGCAACCACTGACGGCCGCATTTGCTGGCGGCCGAAACCGCCGGCGGCCGCATCCACTCACGGCCTGGCGGTGCCCCCTTCGTCCGACCGCTCGCCCTCCGCAACCCTCACGCGGGGGGCGAGCCCCGTTCCGGCCGCGGGCCGGCCCGGCGCAGGCGCACGGCGCGCAGGGCGAGGGCGGCCGCCGCGAGGAACAGGAGGGCGCCGACCGCGGGCCAGGGAACGGCGGTGAAGTCCGTACCGGCCCGGGCGCGCAGGTCGGGGTAGGCGGTCGCGGCCGCCTCGACCCGGACGTGCACCCGGTCCGACTGCGGTGCGTCCGGCCACACCTCGGTCAGCTCGATCCGCCGGCCCGGAAGCAGCGCCAGCTTGAGGTCGCGGGCCGGCCGGTCCAGCACCGTCCGCCCGAACAGCCCCTCGGCGGACACCGACACCCGCGGCTCGACCACCACGTTGCCCCGGTTGACCAGGCTGTACGAGACCTTCGCGGAGGCACTCCGCAGCCAGGGCAGCAGCGGCGCGTCCCGGATGACCCGCACGTCCTCCACGGACAGGCCCGCGGCAACCGGCCCCGCCACCCGAAAGTACAGGCGGGCGCCGACCGAACGCTTCACGCCGACCTGGACCTTGCCGTCCTGCCGGACCCCCTCCACCGCGGTGTTCAGCGCCACGATCCCGCCGACGTGGTCACCGGGGGCGGCGTCCTCGGGGACCTTCACCGTGAAGGGGACGTCCTTGCGGCCCTTGGGCGGGACGGTGACGGTGTGGGCCGTCTGGGGCGGCAGGGCGATCCAGGCGCCGACGTCCTTGGGCCTCGTCTCGACCGGCAGCAGCGCGAAGGCGCCGCCGACCGGCGTGTTCACGGCGTCGGCGGCGAAGACCTGGAAGGTCAGCTCCTGGTCGGAGGAGTTCAGGATGGTCACGCTGTCGCTGACGGTGGACCCGGCGGCGCCCTGGTGGAAGAAGTACGCCCGCTCCGTCGTCGCCGCCCCCGGCGGCGGCGTCGGGAAGACCCCCCAGGTGCCGTTGTCGGCGGCGATCGCGGCGGGCGCGCCGAGCAGGAGCGAGGCGAAGGGCAGCAGCAGGGCGAGGAGCAGGGCGCGGGGGGAGGGGGTGCGGGGGCGCATGTCGGGTCTCCAGCCTTGGGCGGGGCGCCGCGTACTCGGACGGGAAGCTCTCGGGCCGGAAGCTCCGGACGGGCCGGGGCTCCCGGGCGGGCCGGGCGTCTCGGCGGACCGGAAGGGTGGCGCGGCGCGCGGCCGCACCACCCCCACGGCGACGGATCAGGCGATCGAGAAGGTCACGACCGACTGGTAGGTGTCGGCGAACATGAACGGCGGCAGCTGGAGCATCGCCGCACCGCCCACCGCGAACTCGCCGCCCGTCAGCTCGTCACCGCCGGCCGCCTGCGAGGCGATCTTCATCGGGGTGTCCGTGATGGCCCCCGGCGCACCCGCGGTGCAGGTGCTCGGGCTGTCCGGGTTGGTCACGGTGCAGGACGGCTGGATGCCGATCTGCGCCGTGGCCATGGAGTGGCCCGTGGACGGGTTCAGGAACGGCGTACGGGTCGCCGTGACGTCCCAGCCGAGCGAACCGCCACGGAAGTCCTGCACGGTGGCGGCGTTGAACGCGCCGAACACCGTCTGCGCCTTGCCGTTGATGGTGACCGCGCCGAAACTGACGGCCGGCTGACCGTCCTTCGGGCCCAGCGCCAGCGGCCCGGGCAGCACCTCGACGTCGACGGGGTTCTTGACGCCCGCCTGGTCCTCGACGAACACGAACGACTTGTACGGGGTGACCGAGCCGTCGATCCTGATCGCGTCGGCCTTCTTCGTCACCGTCAGGCCGCAGGTGGCGGCGCCGGACGCGTCCGCCGTGCCGCTGCCGGTGTCACCGGTGGCCGCACCCGCGAGGAGCGCGGAGCAGGTGACGGGGCCGGCCGGGAAGTTGGCGCCCGTCACCGAGACGGCGGTGCCCGCCTTGCCGCTGTTGGGCGTGACCTTGGTCGTCACCGGGTCCTTGGGCAGCGCCTCGACCGCGATGGAGCCCACGGAGGCGCTGGGGCGCGGGTCCGGGGTGCAGGTGGTGGTGTAGACGGTGCCGCCGAGGTCGGCGTCCGTGACCACCTGGTCGATGGTGATCTGCAGCGTCGTGCCCTCGCTGCCCTCCGGGATGGTGATGGTCCCGCTGAACGCGGGCGGGTCGGACTTCTTGTTGGCCTCTTGGTGGCTGGGGACGGCGGGGCTGGTGACCGTCTGGGCGACCCCGCCGACGAGCAGCTTCGCCTTGATGGTGTTGACCGTGTCGATGGTGAACATCGGGATGACCGGGGTCTCGCCCGGGTCGATGGTGATGGGCACGCTCTGACCGGCCTTCGCCGTGTCCGGCACCGTGATCGTGTAGTCCTGGGTGCCGTTGGCGCCCGGCTGGGGAGCGGGGGCGACGCACTTCACCGGCACCGGGGTCGTCTTGGTCGCGGCCTGGGCCGTCCCCGTCATGGCGACGACACCGCCCGTCAGGGCCAGGGACAACGCGCCCGCCCCGGCCAGCACTCTTCGTCGGAACGTTGTACTCACTGGGTCGCGACTCCTTCGTCAGACGAACCCTCCCCCCACCCGCTGTGTGGGGGAGGACGAGCCGGTGCGGAGGCCGACATTGACGCGTCGCGGTGATGAGAAGTCAATGACTTGGCTTCCGGGGAAGCGCACAGACATTGATGTCCCATCAGGGCCGGTGAGTACGGGTCCTATTCGGCGGTGGGGGTGTGCAGGAGGAGGTTCGGGGTTCCGGCGGGGAGGCCGGTGATCCGGTCGGGGACGGCGCTGCGCAGCAGGGTCCTGGTGACCTCGGCGGGCGTCCTGGGGACCCCGTCCGCCAGGATCAGCGCGGTGACGCCGGCCGCGTGCGGGGCGGCCATGGAGGTGCCCGTGGCCCTGGCGAGGGCTGTGGTGGAGCCCTTCCAGGCCGAGGTGATGCCGACGCCGGGTGCGGAGAGGTCGACGCAGGCGCCGTACGCGGAGAAGGCGGCGCGGTGGTCGGCGGTGTCGGTGGCGGCGACGGTGACGGCGTCCGGGACGCGGGCGGGGGAGCCGGTGCAGGCGTCCCTGCCGGAGTTGCCGGCGGCCACGGTGAAGGTGATCCCGGCGGCGACGGCCCGGGTGACGGCGGCGTCGAGGGCGCGGCTGCGGGTGCCGCCCATGCTCATGTTGGCGACGGCGGGCGCTGCGGCGGTCGGGGTGAGCGGCGGGGTGGTGGCTGAGGGGGTGGTCGGGGTGAGCGGTGCGGTGGTGGCTGAGGGGGCGGTCGGGGAGGGGGCGGTGGCGGTGCCGTTGCCCGCCGCCGTCTTCGCGGGCTTCGCCGTCTTCGCCACCTTCGCGGCCTTGAGGGCGTCCTTCACCATCCAGTCGATGCCGTTCACGAGGGACGACAGCCGCCCGCTGCCCCGGCAGTTCGCCACCTTCACGGAGACGAGTGAGACCCCCTTCGCCACCCCGTACGTGGCCCCGCCGATCGTTCCCGCCACGTGGGTCCCGTGGCCGTTGCAGTCGTCGGCGCCCTCCAGCCACACCGCGTTGACGCCGGCTCGGGCGCGGCCGCCGAACTCCTGGTGGAGCGTGTTGATCCCGGTGTCGACGACGTACACCGTGACGCCCTCGCCCTTCGTGGCGTACGTGTACGAACCGTCGAGCGGGAGGTCGCGCTGGTCGATCCGGTCCAGGGCCCAGGGGGCGGACTGCTGGGTGTCGCTGATCCGGAACTCCGTGTCCGGCTCGACGTACGCCACCAGCGGGTCGGCGGCGAGCTCGGAAGCGCGGGCGGGGGTGGTGCGGACGGCGAAGCCGCTCAGGGCGGTGTCGTAGACGGCCACGACCTGGTCGCCGGACTCGGCCGCCGCCGCGGCCATGGCGCGGGCCGCGGCGGCCGGCGCGCGCGTGGCGCCGTCCTTGAGGACCACGACGTAGGGGGCGGTGGGGGCCTCGGGGGCCGGAGCGGTGGACAGGGCGGCGGTCGTCAGCAGGGCGGCGGCCGGGAACAGCGCGGTGAATGCGGTCATGCCGCGATGTTCGGCCGGGTGGGGGGCGGCCGCGCGGGGGGTGCGCCGAGTGGCCCCCGACACGCCGCCGCGGGGGTTACGGGGCGTCGGAGAGGGGCCATCCGCGCATGGCGAAGACGCCCTCGCCGCGCGCGCCGGCGGAGGCGTACGTGGCCAAGGCGGCTTCGTTGTCGGTGTCGACCCCCACCCACATGCCGTAACAGCCGCGCGCCCGGGCCTCGTCGGCGAGGGCCAGGGCGAGCTTCCGGCCGATACCGCGGCGCCGGTAGCCCTCGTCCACCGAGAGCTCGTACAGGCACATCTCGGTGCCCTTGTCGGGGTGGGTCATCTCGACGCCGGAGACCATGCCGGCCGGAACGCCGTCGACGTACGCGATCAGCATCAGATGCCCGGGCGCCCCCAGGAACCGCACGGCCCACTCCTCCCGCACGGGCCCGTCGAACAGCCCCTCAGCGGCAACCAACTCGTCAACCACCCGCGCCCGCCGGATATCCATGCGGGCGATGATAGGCGCCGGCCACGCCCGTCGGCGTCCCTTCCGAGACGGCCCTGCACAGGCCCGGGCGGTACCCAGGCCGGGGCGGTACCTGTGCCCGGGCGGGAGTCTCTCCGCCTTGCGGTGCACCGCGCGGGAGGCGGGCTAAGGGTTGGCCAGGGCGACGGCGGCGGCGTAGCCGGGTGGGGCCGTCAGGTCGCGCAGGCTCCAGCCCGTCACCTGGGCCGGGGTGGGGCCCGAGCCGACGTACGGTTCGGCCACGCCGAGGGCGAGGCCTGCGCCCGTGGCCTTGAGGACGGCCTCCTTGCGGGCCCACAGCCGGCCCAGCGCCACCGGGCGGTCCGCCTCGGCAAGCGAGGTGAGTTCCGCCGTCTCCGTCGGGTGCAGCGTGCTCAGCACGTCCGTCACGACCGCCGGGCCCGGAGTGCCCTCCACGTCCACGCCGACGGGTATCGCGGCGAACGCAAGGTAGGCCACCCCCGCCGTGTGTGACAGCGAGAAGTGCAGCCCGCCGCCCGCCACCGCCGGGCGCCCGTGCGGACCGCCGCAGCAGGGGCACTCCTCGCGGATCAGCGAGACGTCCGCCGGAGCCTGCCCCAGGTAACCGCCGAGCAGCACCCTCAGCCCCAGGTGGGATGCCAGGTAGGCGTGCCGGTCGGTGTGCCGCACCAGCCGCCCGGCGCGTTCCCGCTCCGCCGCGTCGAGTACCGCCGCTGCCTCTTCCACCGCGTGCCCGGCCACCACACCGCGGCCCGTGTCCAAGGCCCACACGATCACGGCCCCGCCCTCGGGCGGCGGGCCGACGCGCGGTAGGTCACCGCCGAGTTGGTTCACGTACACCGTCACCTGACGAGGGTAGACGAGGCCGCCGCCAGACCATCAGGGTCTACCGCTGGGCGGACGCCCGCACCGCCGGGGGCGTCGTCCCCTGCGGTATGAGGCCGCCCGGGGACGGCGTGCCGTCGGTCCAGGCGTAGACCCGCTTGCCGCGTACCGCGACCTGGTACTGGTAGTGGTCCCGGCACTCGGGCCGCGCATCGCCCCGGGTGTCGCCCGGCCACCACCGGGCGTTCAGCTGCGGACCCCGGACCTTGTGGGGCGTCCCCGCCGTGCACTGCGGGCCGTCCAGCGGGGTCGCGCCGAGCGTGAACCGGATCAGCCGGGCTTCGCCGTCGGTGCGCACCCGTACCCGTATGTCGGTGGCGTCCTTCGGTACCCAGCTCGGCAGGGCGAACGCCCGGTCACCACGCGTGGGCGCGTCGGCGGTGGTCGCGAAGTGCTTCCCCTTCTCCTTGAACAGGCTCTCGCCCAAGGATTCGGAGACCGGGTTGGGCGGCAGGTGGGGCAGGGCGAGGGCGGCGGTGGTCAGGACTCCCGCTGTGGCGGCGACGAGGACGAGCGGACGGCGGTTCATATCGGCAAGTGTTCGCCCGGGGGACCCCATCGCGCGTCCCTCCGCAGAACGAACCGGAAATCTGCCGGAAGTCTGACAGGGCTCATACCTGAGAGCGGTGTCCGTCTCCCGGGCGCCGCCCACCCCTACGCGAGGCGCTCACCTCCTCGCCCTCCCCGGTGCCTGCGCGATACCCGCGCCGAACGAACGGTCCCGGTCACAGCCCGAAGCCGACAGCACCCCGACTTCCCCGGCGCCGGACGACCTCCCGCCCCACCGAGTGACCCGCAGTCATACCTGAGGCGTACACGGCCGGCCACGCCCCCTGATGCCGACCCCATACCCGCGGGTGAGTGCCGCGTTAGAACAGCCGTAGCCGTAGCCGTAGCCGTAGCCGTAGCCGTAGCCGTAGCCGGCCCGTACCGCCCCCGACCGCCATCCCCCGAAGGACCGCCTTGCGCCTCTTCACCCCCCTCCTCGTGTCCGCGGCCGCCGGTCTCCTCGCCTTCGCGCCCCCCGCCGACAAGCCGCAGGTCCTGAGCGACTGGACCCAGACCGGCGCCGCGAGCTACGACGCCTGGGCCGACGGGCGCGCGCACCGGCGCGACTGGGCCGCGTACGACTTCGACTGGACGACGGACTACTGCACCACCTCCCCCGACGACCCGTTCGGCTTCCCGTTCCGGATGGCCTGCGCCCGCCACGACTTCGGCTACCGCAACTACGGTGCGGCAGGCCGCTTCCGCGAGAACAAGCCGCGGCTGGACGACGCCTTCCACGCCGACATGAAGCGTGTGTGCGGCCACTACGCGGGGGCGCGCAAGGCCTCCTGCCTCAGCACCGCCTGGACCTACTACCAGGCCGTCAAGACCTTCGGCGTCGGCCCGGGCACGGCCGTCGCCCGGGACCCCGTCAACCCCGCCCCTTGAGCCGTCCCGGACGCGCCAGTGTGCTGTGTCCCCCGCGGACCGGCGGACACAGCACACATCACCGCACTACTGATCTGCCTCTGTACTTCTGTTGCGACTTCTGTTGCGCCATGGCCCGGAGGGTCAGGGGCGCTTCATGCCCTTCGGCGCGGCCTTGGGGCTCGCGGCGCCCTTGGGGCCGGCGGCGGGCTTCACGGCCGTCGCGAACTTCTTGTTCCGCAGCGCCACCGGCGTCGGGGTCGTCTGCTGGACCCAGGCCTCGTCCCAGACGAACGTGTTGCCCTGGATGTCGCCGTGCGTCTGCCACACGGTCCCGTTCACCGTCACCGCCTTGACGTAGGCGTCGTTGCCCCGCGCCTCGATGGCGATGCCGCAGACACCGGCCGGGTAGTTCGGGTTCGCCGGGTCGCCCGCGGTGGCCGTGGTGTTGGTGAGGTCCTGCCAGACGATCGTCCCGCCCAGGGAGGTCGCCTTGCCGACGTACGTCTTGCCGCCCGTGAGCACCGCCTGGAAGTCCTCGGTCGTCGAAGGCGCGTAGGCGTCGATGTCGGAACACGGGCCGGTGGCGCCCGTCGGACCGGCCGGCCCGGCCACTCCCTGGGGGCCGGCCGGTCCGGCCGCTCCCGCGGGTCCCGCCGGTCCACCAGGCCCTGCCACTCCCTGCGGGCCGGCCGGTCCGGCCGCTCCCGCGGGTCCCGCCGGTCCCGCCGGGCCGGGGGCACCCGTGGCCCCTGTCGGACCCGTGTCACCCGTCGTTCCTGCCGGCCCCGTGTCACCCGTGGGTCCCGTCGGGCCGGTCTCGCCCGTCGGACCCGTGTCACCCGTCGGTCCCGTGTCACCCGTCGGTCCGGGGGGACCCTCGGGGCCGGTCGGCCCCGTCGGCCCGGTCGGGCCTTCACACCTATCGTCGTGAGCCATCTGCTTGGCCGTCTGCCCGGCCGCCGTCTGCCCGGGCACCATCTTCTCGGAGCCCGGCTGGCCGAGCCGCGCCTGCTGCTTCTGCTCCTGCGGCGGGCCGTCCTCGTGGTGGTGCGGCGGCCGCCCCTGGCAGTGGTCGTCGTCGGCGGCCATCGCACCCGGCAGCCGGATGGCGGCTGCGGTCGTGGCGTGCGGCGCCATGGCGATCGCGGGACTCGCGATTCCCGTCAGCAGCAGGGCGAGCGACGCGACGACGCCGCCTTTCAGCCAGGTGCCGCGTTGGGGAAGCGGTCCAAGACAGGACCGGTTCGTGGGCCCAGGACTCATTCGTGTGCTCCTTGTCGAGCCGGATCAGGTGGTGTGGGGGAGGCGGGTTCACGCTCCCCCTGCCGTCTTCGGAGTCCTGATGCAGTGACTTGAGGCTTTTGTCGGCCGATTAACGGATTGGCCTACAAGCCCACCTCCAACGGCCGCAGGTCCCTGGCTGACCCGCCCGTGCGCCTCGGCGTGCCGCCCACAGTCGTCTTGAAGCGGTGCCTAAGGTCGCAAGTCGCCAGGTCGCCCGGCCCGAACCGCACGAAATGGTGATGCCGTGAAGAAGCCGTCCATCTGCCTCTGCATGATCGTCAAGAACGAGTCGAAGGTCATCGAACGGTGCCTCGCCTCCGTCCGCGACATGGTCGACACCTGGGTCATCTCCGACACCGGCTCGACCGACGGAACCCAGCAGCTCATCCGCACGGCGCTCCACGGCATCCCCGGCGAACTCCACGAGGAGCCCTTCCGCGATTTCGGCCACAACCGGAGCCTGAACATCGCCCACGCCCGCGGCCGCGCGGACTACCTGCTCCTGCTCGACGCCGACCTGGTCATCCGGCGCGAAGGCCCGCTCCCCCCGCTGACGGCCGACTCCTACATGCTCCGCCACGAGGGCCCGACCGAGTACCGCATCAAGCGCCTGGTCCGCGGCGACCTCCCCTGGCGCTACGAGGGCGTCACCCACGAGTACCTGACCGCCGACCAGGGCCACTCACAGGAGAACCTGGACGCCCTCGTCATCGAGGACTACGGCGACGGCGGCTCCAAGCACGACAAGTTCGAGCGCGACGAGCGGCTGCTGAGCGCCGAGATGCAGCGCGACCCCAGCAACGCGCGAACCGTCTTCTACCTGGCGCAGACCCTGCGCGACATGCGCCGCACGGACGAGGCGATCGCCCTGTACGAGCGGCGCGCACGCATGGGCGGCTGGGCCGAAGAGGTGTACTTCGCGCTCCTCCAGTCCGGGATCCTGCGCGCCGAATCCGACGACTGGCCGTCCGCCATGGACGCCCTCTCGCGCGCCTGGGAGGCACGCCCCCAGCGCCTCGAAGCCTGCTACGAACTGGTCAGCCGGCTGCGCCGGATGGGCCGGTACCACGCGGCGCACGCCTTCGTCCGGATCGCGCTCGACAAGCCGCGCCCGGACGACCTGCTCTTCATCCAGCCGTGGGTGTACCGCTGGGGGCTGCTGTTCGAGTACTCGATCACGGCGTACTGGGTGGGCGACTATGCCGCCTCGCTCGAAGCCTGCGACCGCCTGCTGGAGCTGCCCGACCTCCCCGGGGCCCATCGCGAGCAGACCCTCGCCAACCGCGAATTCGCCGTCCGCAAACTCGCCCCCCTCCCGGAGCCGGCCCCGGCGACGCCGTGATCCCCGGCGCCCGACCGGTCCGGCCGAGGACCGCCCGACCGCTCCGGCCGAGGACCGCCCGACCGCTCCGGCCGAGGACCGCCGGGCCGTGGCTGCCGCGGTCGTACGGACCGTGGCTTTCGTGGCCGTAGTGGCTGTAAATGACACACGTCGGGTACGGATCGGCGTGCCGCGTCCGGCGCGCGGGGCCGGCGGGCGGGCGGACCCCGGCGCATACCGCCGGGCGTGTCCCCGCCCGCACACAAGCCCTCCGCGGCGGGAGGGCTTCGACTGTGTGGAAAGAGTGCCCCCGGCAGGACTCGAACCTGCGGCCAAGTGCTTAGAAGGCACCTGCTCTATCCACTGAGCTACGGGGGCCGGAAGGTGGCCGTGGTGGCCTGGAGCCCCTGGGTGGGGGTGGGACTGTGGTCCGTGCCGGGTCAAGGATAGGGCTCCGGTCGCCTTGTCCCGGTTGCTTCACCCGCGTGCCACGATGTGGAGGTTCGGTGAAGCGGTCCGATAATCGCAGGCAGGTGCGATTCTCGCATCGCTTTTGCGCCGCGCCGCCCCTGGGTGTTGTGCACTCGTTATGCCTGCGTCCCACTCGTCCGCCGTGTCCATGATGTCCCGCTGGAGTCGCGGTCGGCGCGCAGAGGGCGTATAAGCTTCAAAAATGGCCTTAAATTGGGCATTCTTCGCATGTGGTGACCTTGGATGTTCGGCCTCAGCTGCTCGATGCCCTGTCCGCCCTGCGCGACCGGGTCGCGTCCGTGCGTCTGCCGCTGCCCCTGCCCGGCGCCCCGCGCGCCCGCCAGACGAGAGCCGAGCTGCTCGCGCAGCTCGACGACTACCTCGTACCCCGGCTCAAGGCGCCCGAGGCGCCGCTGCTCGCCGTCGTCGGCGGGTCCACCGGGGCCGGTAAGTCCACCCTCGTCAACTCCCTCGTAGGCCGCCAGGTGAGTGAAGCCGGTGTCCTGCGCCCCACGACGCGCATCCCCGTGCTCGTCTGCCACCCCGACGACCACCACTGGTTCGCCGGTATGCGGGTCCTGCCCGACCTGACCCGCGTATGGGCTCCGCAGGACGAGGAGGACGTACGCCCCGCACCCAGAAGGACGAATCCGCGCGGACATCACCACGCCACCCGCGAACTGCGCATCGAGACCGTCTCCACCCTGCCCCGCGGCCTCGCCCTCCTCGACGCCCCCGACATCGACTCCCTCGTCGTCGAGAACCGGACGCTGGCCGCCGAACTCATCTGCGCCGCCGACGTCTGGGTCATGGTCACCACCGCCTCCCGGTACGCCGACGCCGTCCCCTGGCACCTCCTGCGTACCGCCAAGCAGTACAAGGCCACGCTCGTCACCGTTCTCGACCGGGTCCCGCACCAGGTGCTCGCCGACGTCTCACGGCAGTACGGGGCGCTGCTCACCCGGGCGGGGCTGGGCGACGTACCGCGGTTCACGGTCCCGGAGCTGCCCGAGTCGGCCGGCGGGGGCGGCCTGCTGCCGGCCAGCGCCGTCGCGCCGCTGTTCGAGTGGCTCAGCCACCACGCCACGGACCCGGCCGCCCGCCAGTACGCCGTCGGGCGCACCGCGCTCGGCGCGCTCGACTCCCTCGGCCGCCGCATGCCGGAACTCGCCTCCGCCGTCGCCGCCCAGCACGCCGCCGCCGTACGGCTGACCGCCGCGGTCGAGGACGCGTACAAGCGCGAGGGCCGGCGGGTGCGCAACCGGCTCGACCGAGGGGCCGTACTCGCCGGTGACGCCCTGACCCGCTGGCGCGGCTACCCCCTCGACACGAGCGCCGACGAACTGCTCGACTCGCTGGCCGAGTCCCTCGCCGCGCTGCTCCAGTGCGCGGTCGCCGCGGCGGACGAGCGGATCGCCGACGCCTGGAGGCGCGAGCCCGCCGCCGCGGCCCTGCCCCTGCCCACCCCCGACCGCGAAGCGGCGGAACGTATCGGCATGGCCGTACGCCGCTGGCGGCGCGTGCTGGAGGAACTGGCCGAGGACGAGGTCGCACAACTCGACCGGCAGCCCGCCCCCGACCCCGATGCCGTCGCCGCCCTCCTCGTCTCCGCCCTCCTCGGCGGCAAGCGGGCCCGGCCGGCCGGGGAGAAGCTCGCCGAACGGATCGGCGCACAGGCCGCCCTGCGGCTGCGCGACCGGGGCGGGGAACTCGTCGGCGACCACCTCGACCAGGTCCTGCGCGCCGAACGCGACCGCCGGCTCGCCCCGCTGGAGGCCCTCGAAGTGACCCCCGAACCACAGGCCGAGCTGATCGCCGCGTTGTCCGTACTGCAGAAGGAGAGGTGACACCGTGGGCGCCTTGACCGACCGCAGCGAGGAACGCTGGGACGACGGGTTCATCGCACGCTCGCGCCCCAAGCCCACCGGCGAGGGCCCGGACGGCGACGACAGCGACGACGCCCTCGTCCGGGCCGTCTCCGGAGCCGGCAACGACGGCGGCAAGGCGCCCGCGCCCCCGCCCAGCCCCGAGGCGCAGGCCCTGCGGACCCGCCTGGACGCGCTGCGCCAGCTCGTCGGGCTGTCGCGCACCCGCATCCTCGACGGCAAGAGCCTCGCCGAGGCGGGCCGCGTGCTCGACGAGGCGGCGGCGCGGCGCGGACTGTCCACCCAGCACACGGTCGTCGCGATCGCCGGAGCCACCGGAAGCGGCAAGTCCACGCTCTTCAACGCCCTGGCCGGAGTGCAGATCTCCGAGACGGGACTGCGCCGCCCCACCACCGCCGCACCGATCGCCTGCAGCTGGTCGGACGGAGCGGCCGGGCTGCTCGACCGGCTGGAGATCCCCGGCCGGCTGCGGCGCCGGCCCCGGGAGACCCCGGAGGCCGAGGCGCTGCGCGGGATGGTCCTCGTCGACCTGCCGGACCTGGACTCGGCGGTCGTCGCACACCGCGAGCACGTCGACCGGGTGCTGGCGCTGGTCGACGCGGTGGTGTGGGTGGTGGACCCGGAGAAGTACGCCGACGCGGTGCTGCACGAGCGGTACCTGCGGCCGCTGGCCGGGCACGCGGAGGTGACGTTCGTCGTGCTGAACCAGGTGGACCGGCTGCCCGCGGACGCCGTCGACCTGGTCCTGGACGACCTGCGCAGGCTGCTCGACGAGGACGGCATGGCGCTCGGCGAGCACGGCGAGCCCGGCGCCACCGTCCTCGGCCTGTCCGCGCTGACCGGGGAAGGGGTCGGGGAACTGCGCGAGCTCCTTGGACAGTTCACCCAGGAGAAGGGCGCCGCAACCCGGCGGATCTCCGCCGATGTCGACCGGGCCGCGGCGCACCTGCACCCGCTGTACGTGGCCGACGGGCACTCCGGTCCCGAGATCGGGGAGGCGGCGCGCGCCGCCTTCGAGGACCGGCTCGCGGAGGCGGTCGGGGCGTACGCCGCCGGGCTCGCCGCCGAGCGGGCCTGGCGGCGTAACGCCGGGAAGGCGTGCGGGACGCCGTGGCTGCGGCTGTGGCGCTGGTACGAGAGCAGGCGCGCCCCGCGCTCCCTGTCGGGGCTGGCCGCCCTCGCGGCGATCGGGCGCTCCCCGGGGGCCGGGCCCTCGCCGGCCGAGGAGGAGGTCACGGCCCGGCAGCGGGTGGAGCAGGCGGTACGGACCGTCGCGGACGAGGCGGCCGTCGGGCTGCCCGATCCGTGGGCGCAGGCGGTACGGGAGACGGCGGTGCGCGGGGCCGAACGGCTGCCGGAGGCGCTGGACGAGATCGCGGTGACCCTCGGTGCGGCCGTCGCCGTACCCGGGGCGAAGCCGCCGCGGCCCAAGTGGTGGCCGGCGGCGGTACTGGCGCAGGCGGCCATGACGCTGCTCCAGATCTTCGGCGGAACGTGGCTGACCGGGCAGATCATCGGGGTCCTGGAACCGCGCCTGATGCCGCCGGTCCTGCTGATGGTGGCGGGCATCGTCGGCGGGCCGCTGGTCGAATGGGCCTGCTCGATGGCGGCGCGGGGCCCGGCGCGGCGGTACGGGCAGGACGCGGAACGGCGGCTGCGGCAGGCGGCGGCCGGCTGCGGGCGGGCGCGGGTGCTGGAGCCGGTCGCGGCGGAGCTGTTGCGGTACCGGGAGGTGCGCGAGCAGTACGCGACGGTGGCGAGGTTGTCCACAACCCGCCAGTAATCCACAGGTCCCGGCGGGATCGGGGGCGCCGGGCCAGCATGGTCGTACCCCGTGCGGACGGTCCGGACGGGGGCGAGGTGCGGGGGAGGGGGAGCCGGGATGAACGACACCCTGGTGACGCTGGTGGGCCATGTGGCGACGCAGATCGACTTCAAGGAGACGCCGGCGGGTCCGTCGGCGAGGTTCCGGTTCGCGGTCACGCCGCGGTATTTCGACCGGCGCAAGGAGGCGTGGGCCGACGGGTCCACCAGCTTCTACACGGTGTGGGCGCGACGGACGCTCGCGCTGAACCTGGCCAGTTCCGTTTCGGTCGGGGAGCCGCTCGTGGTGCACGGGCGGCTGCGGGTCCGGGAGGACCCGCCCGACGGGGACGGCGTGCGGTGGTTCTCCGCGGACATCGATGCCGTCGCCATCGGACACGACCTCAACCGCGGGACGGCGGCCTTCCGCCGGGTCGTGAGGACGGACGTGTCTCTGATGGACGATCAGAAGGCGGCGGTGGTCTGAATGTTCGAGGGGGCTAAGATCACCCGGTACTCACGGGCACCTGGGCCTTCGGCCCGAAGGGGAAGACTGTGTCGATCGCTGTTCCCGCATCCTCCGTTCCTGCTCCAGCCGTTGTTCCTGCTCCCGCCGTTGTTCCTGCTCCTGATCCTCTCGCCGGCCCTCCGCGGATTCCTCCCGCCCCACCGGCGGCGGGTGTTGCGGCGCGGTCCGCCGGTGTTCCGGTTCCGTCGGCCGGTGTTCCGGTTCCGGCCGACGGGCGTGCTTCCGTACGGGCCTGCGCGCGGCGGCCGCTGGCGGTGGCCCTGCTGGCCGCGGCCCTCACCGCCGCGCCGGGAGCGGCCGCAGCGGCGGATTCCGGTTCGGCGTCGGAGCGGACCCCGGGGGGCGCGAGCGCCGTGCTGGACGGGCTGAAGACGTTCGGGCAGGCGGTCCTGCGCGGCGGGGACGGATCGGTCCGGCAGATCCCGGCCGGGCTGTACGAGATGCGCGTCGACGGCGGCGGGATGCTCCAGACGTACGGGGTCGGGGTGGCGGGCTTCGCGCAGCCCGAGGCCCGGTACACCGAGAGCGGGTGGGGCGGGACCCCGCTCGCCGCCAACCAGGAGGCGAGCCGCATCCGCTGGGTGCTGGAGCACTCCTACCCGCAGCTCAACGACCTGGCCGGACTCGCGAAGGCGGCCGGGGCCGGCTCCCTCACGGTGGAGAGCGCGGCGGCCGGGACCCAGGTGGCGATCTGGCGGCTGGCCGACGGTGCGCAGGTCGAGGCGGCGGACCCGGCGGCGGCGAAACTGGCCGACTACCTCCAGCGGGAGGCGGGCCGGCTGCCGGAGCCGCCGGCGTCGCTGGGACTGGACCCCGCAGAGGTGTCCGGCTCGGTATCGGGGCCGACGGGCGCCCGGCTGGGGCCGGTCACGGTGCGGACGGCTGCGCAGAGCGTGACGGTCACCCCGGACGCGGCGGCCGTGGCGATGGGCGTGCGGGTGGTGGACGCCGAGGGGCGGCCGCTGACCACCGCGACCAACGGGACCCGGCTCTACTTCGAGGTACCGCCGGGCACACCGGACGGACATGCCTCGGTCACCGTCCAGGGCTCCACCCGAGTCCCGGTCGGGCGGGTCTTCGCCAACGGGATCCCGGGGCAGGCGCAGATCGTGGCCGGCTCCAGCGCCGCCGCTACGGCCGCCACCGCGACCGCGCTGTGGCCCTCGCCCGGGGCGACCCCGATGGGCGGGGCGGCGGCGGTGCCGCTGTCCGCACCGCAGGACACCGCCGACGGGG
Organism: Streptomyces sp. NPDC051578; assembly: GCF_044454045.1. Lineage (NCBI taxonomy): Bacteria > Bacillati > Actinomycetota > Actinomycetes > Kitasatosporales > Streptomycetaceae > Streptomyces > Streptomyces sp. NPDC051578. The sequence continues at coordinate 827,852 of NZ_JBITDH010000001.1, read as the reverse complement.
AGCACCTGGCCACCAGCGGCAGCTCGGCGGCGACCCCCGTGATCGCGGCCCTGGCGGTCGGCCTGGTGGTCCTGGGCGGCATGGTGGTGCTGCTCCTGCGCAAGCGCCCCCTGGAGGGCGAGGAGGACGCGCGGGAGGAGGCCCAGCCCTAGCCCCTGGCCCGACCGCGGCCTGGCCCGCGTCCTGCCGCGCGGCGGGGCGGCCCCGACGACGCGGGCGGAGGTCTACTACGGCCTGGGCGGGGTCTCGGGTGAGGGCCGGGTGGGACCTCGGGCGCAGGGGGATTCGGATCAGGGTTGCCGGGTAGGCGGTGGCAATGGGTGATCAGAGGCTGACCTGGCAAGGTGCGTTCGCGCGGTGGGACCGGCGGCTGTTCGACGCGGTGGCGCAGCGGCACTGGCCGGGGGCCGACCAGGTGCTGCCGCGCCTCGGGCGGGCCGCCAACCACGGGGTGCTGTGGGGCGGGGCCGCCGCCGCGATCGGCGTGTTCGGCTCGACCCGCTCCAGGAAGGCCGCGCTGCGCGGCGCGGCCTCGCTCGCGCTGGCCTCGGCGACCATCAACACCGTCGGCAAGTGGTCGGTGCGCCGCGCCCGCCCGCTGCTGGACGGGGTGCCCACCGTGCGCCGCCTGAGCACCCAGCCGTGGACCACCTCGTTCCCGTCGGGCCACTCCGCCTCCGCCTTCGCCTTCACCACCGGGGTCGCGACGCAGGCCCCGGGGTGGGGCCTGGCCCTCGCACCCGTGGCCGCCTCGGTGGCGTTCTCCCGCGTGTACACGGGGGTGCACTATCCGTCCGACGTGGTGGCGGGTGCCGCACTCGGCGTGGCCGCCGGACTCGTCGTGCGCCGGATCGCGCGGGGCGTGGAGGAGGCGCGGACCGTACCGGGTGATGAGCGCAGGGCGGTCGGCGCTCCCGCGCTGCCCGACGGGGCGGGGCTGACCGTCGTGGTGAACACCGACTCCGGGACGGCCGCCCGCGCCGGGCTGGACTCCGTACTGGACCGGCTGCCCAAGGCGGAGCTCGTCGAATGCTCGGGCCCCGACCTGCCCGCGGAACTGGCCGCGGCGGCCTCCCGCTCCAAGGTGCTCGGCATCTGCGGCGGAGACGGCACCATCAACGCCGCCGCCACGGCCGCCCTGCGCGCCGGGGTCCCCCTCGCGGTGTTCCCCGGCGGCACCCTCAACCACTTCGCCCTCGACCTCGGTCTCGCCGGGGCCGAGGACACCTGCCGTGCCCTGGCCGACGGCCACGCGGTCCGGGTCGCCGTCGGCCGCTTCACCCCCGGCCCCCGCCCCGCCCGGCGGGACTCCGACTCCGGGCAAGGGTCCGGCGAGGGGCGGCACGCGGAGTCCGGCTACTTCCTGAACACCTTCAGCATCGGCGCCTACCCCGAACTGCTGCGGCACCGGCTGCGCTGGGCGCCCCGGATCGGCGGCGGGCCCGCCGCGCTGCTGGCGGCCTGGCGGGTGCTGCGGGCCGAGCACCCCGTGGCGCTACGGCTCGCCGGCCGCCCCCGCAAGGTCTGGCTGCTCTTCGCGGGCAACGGCACCTACCACGGCACCGGCCCCACGCCCCGGCGCCGCGACAGCCTCGGCGAGGGGCTGCTCGACGTACGCATGGTCTACGGCGGCGGCCGCCCCGGCCCCCGCCTCCTCGCCGCCGCCTTCGCCGGGCCCCTCACCCGTTCCCCCGTCCACACCGCGACCAAGCTGCGCAGCCTGCGCGTCGCCGACATCCCCGAGGGCACGCCCCTGGCCTACGACGGGGAGTACGCCCACGCCCCCTCGGCACTCGTCCTCGACGCGCTGCCCCACGCCCTCACCGTCTACCGCCCCCACTGAGGCCCGCCCCGCGACCCCCTACGCTCGCCCCGTGACCACTACCTACGTGATCGACGGGGCGCGCGTCCACTCCCTCCAGGACTTCTGGACGGCGCTCGGCGAAGCCGTCAACGGCCCCGGCGGCTACTTCGGCCGGGGCCTCGACAGCCTGACCGACTGCCTCCGCGGTGGCTTCGGCACGCCCGACGACGGCTCGTACGTCTTCGAGTGGCGCGACCACGCCGCCTCCCGGCGGGCCCTCGGCCACCCCGAGACCGCCCGCTATCTGGAGGGCATCCTCGCCCGCTGCCACCACACCAACCGCGGACGCGTCGCCGAGGAGCTCGCCCAGGCCCGGGCCGGGCGTGGCCCCACCCTCTTCGACATCCTGACGGGGATCTTCGCGGATCAGGCGCCCGACCTCCTCCGCCTCCTCTGACGTGCGCACCGGACGCCCTCAAACACGCTGCACGCGCAGGGCCGGCTCACGCCGGTGGTGGGGCCACTCCCAGGTCGGCCCGCATGGCGCCGCGCATGACCGTCCACTGTTCGTTGGCCCGCAGCAGGGCGGCCCGCAGCTCCTCGAAGGAGCCGTCCGGTGCCGCATCGCCTTCCTCCAGGCGCAGGACCCCGTCATAGATCTGCGCGAGCGTCCGCGACATGGAATCCAGCTCCGCCAGTACCGCGTCGGAGGCGGTCATCTGCGCCTCGGCGAAGCCCGCGTGCATCGCATGACGGGCTTCCTCCAGGGCCGCCCGCGCCTCCGCGGTGACTTCCGCCCGGTGGACCAGCCACAGGTACTTCATGAGCTCGATGCGGTAGCGGCGGTACCCGGAGTTCGAGGTCACGTAGCACTGGCGTCGTTTGTCCAGCTCGGCGGCCTGCTGCTGGCGGGCCCACTGGGCGTCCGCCGCCCGTTCCTGGCGTTCGAAGCGCTGCGATTCGGCACGCGCGACGAGCCGCTGGGACAGGACGGGCGCTATGAGGGTGCCCGCCACCGCGATCGTCGTACCGGCGAGTGCCAGTAAGGCGTTGTCCACCCGTCCTCCCCCGCCCCAGCTCAGGGGGCTCTGACCTACCCATTCGCCCGTGGGTATGGACGTCAGGCAAGATGGGGTGTATCTGCCCACCATCGATCTGCCGGACGGTTTCTCTTGGCTGAGTTCATCTACACCATGCGCAAGACGCGCAAGGCGCACGGCGACAAGGTGATTCTCGATGACGTCTACCTGAACTTCCTGCCAGGCGCCAAGATCGGTGTGGTCGGCCCCAACGGCGCCGGTAAGTCCACCGTTCTCAAGATCATGGCCGGGCTGGAGCAGCCGTCCAACGGCGACGCCTTCCTCTCGCCCGGTTACAGCGTCGGCATCCTCATGCAGGAGCCCAAGCTGGACGAGTCGAAGACCGTGCTGGAGAACGTCCAGGACGGCGCGGCCGAGGTCATGGCCAAGCTCAAGCGCTTCAACGAGGTCGCCGAGCTGATGGCGACCGACTACACCGACGCGCTCATGGACGAGATGGGCAAGCTCCAGGAGGACCTGGACCACGCCAACGCGTGGGACCTCGACGGTCAGCTGGAGCAGGCCATGGACGCCCTGGGCTGCCCGCCCGGCGACTGGCCGGTCACCAACCTCTCCGGTGGCGAGAAGCGCCGCGTGGCGCTCTGCAAGCTGCTGATCGAGGCCCCGGACCTGCTCCTCCTCGACGAGCCCACCAACCACCTCGACGCCGAGTCGGTGAACTGGCTGGAGCAGCACCTCTCGAAGTACGCGGGCGCCGTGGTGGCCGTGACCCACGACCGCTACTTCCTGAACAACGTCGCCGAGTGGATCCTCGAACTCGACCGCGGCCGCGCCCACCCCTACGAGGGAAACTACTCCACCTACCTGGAGAAGAAGGCCGCGCGCCTCAAGGTCGAGGGCCGCAAGGACGAGAAGCGCCAGAAGCGCCTCAAGGAAGAGCTGGAGTGGGTGCGGTCCAACGCCAAGGGGCGTCAGACCAAGTCCAAGGCCCGTCTCGCCCGCTACGAGGAGATGGCGGCCGAAGCGGACAAGATGCGCAAGCTCGACTTCGAGGAGATCCAGATCCCGCCGGGCCCGCGTCTGGGCTCGATCGTGGTCGAGGTCAACAACCTCTCGAAGGCGTTCGGCGACAAGGTCCTCATCGACGACCTGTCCTTCACGCTGCCGCGCAACGGCATCGTCGGCGTCATCGGCCCGAACGGTGCCGGCAAGACCACGCTCTTCAAGATGATCCAGGGCCTGGAGACTGCGGACTCCGGCTCCATCAAGGTCGGCGAGACCGTCAAGATCTCGTACGTGGACCAGAGCCGCGCCAACATCGACCCCAAGAAGACCCTCTGGGCGGTCGTGTCGGACGAGCTGGACTACATCAACGTCGGCCAGGTCGAGATGCCGTCCCGCGCGTACGTCAGCGCCTTCGGCTTCAAGGGCCCGGACCAGCAGAAGCCGGCCGGTGTGCTGTCCGGTGGTGAGCGCAACCGCCTGAACCTGGCGCTGACCCTCAAGGAGGGCGGCAACCTGCTCCTCCTCGACGAGCCCACCAACGACCTCGACGTCGAGACCCTGTCCTCGCTCGAGAACGCGCTGCTGGAGTTCCCCGGTGCGGCCGTGGTCATCTCCCACGACCGCTGGTTCCTCGACCGGGTCGCCACCCACATCCTCGCCTACGAGGGCGAGTCCAAGTGGTACTGGTTCGAGGGCAACTTCGAGTCGTACGAGAAGAACAAGATCGAGCGTCTCGGCCCGGACGCGGCCCGTCCGCACCGTGCCACCTACAAGAAGCTCACCCGAGGCTGAGGTCCGAGACCATGGCCAGACACCACTACCGGTGCCCGCTGCGCTGGGCGGACATGGATGCCTTCGGGCACGTCAACAACGTCGTCTTCCTCCGCTACCTGGAGGAGGCGCGCATCGACTTCATGTTCCGCCTGGCGCCGGGGGAGGGCAGCGAGTCGTTCACGGGCGGCTCCGTCGTCGCCCGGCACGAGATCGACTACAAGCTGCCCCTCGTGCACCGTCACGAGCCGGTCCTCATCGAGAGCTGGGTGACCCGGATCGGCGCCGCGTCCCTGACCATCCGCTACGAGGTCAAGGACGAGGCGACCGAGGACGCACCGGAGACGGTCTACGTGCGCGCCGAAACCGTGGTCGTGCCGTTCAACCTCGCCGAGGGGCGGCCCCGCCGCATCACGGCCGAGGAGAGGCGCTTCCTGGAGGAGTACCTCGACGAGCCCGTGCCGGCAGGCGCCCCGAAGCACCGTGAAGGGCGCATCGCGGCATGAACGGGCAGTTGCGCTTCGCCGATTCCGGGGAGGCGGCGGACCTCGCCGCCTTCCTGGGCCGGCTGGTGCACTACGACCGCGCCGCCGTCGTCCGCCTGCAGGCCCGGGCGGAGGGCGGCGCGCTCGCCGTCTTCGGGCGGCCGCCGTCCTTCGACGTCCTGGCCATCCGTACGGTGCGGCTCGCCGCGCCCGTCGGGCGGCCGCTGGACCTGACGGTCTCCGCTGGTGAACTGCTGGAGTCCGTGGACGAGGGCGCTGCCTGCGCCGTCGTCCCGAGGCCGGTCACCGGGCCGCCGTGGGCCGGTGTGCTGCCGCCCCAGGGCGGGTGGGAGCAGGTGCCCGGGCTGCCGGGCGCCGAGGCGATGCGGGCCGCCGTGGCCGGTGCCGTGGCGGAGTTCCGCTCCCGTGACGAGGCTCTGCCCCCGCAGCACCGGACCCGGTCCGAACGCGACCGGATCGGTCGGGACATCTGGTCCCGCACCCTCGGTGACAGCGAGCTGCCGCTGCGCGCCGTCCACGCCGCGCAGTCCCTCGGCTTCCTGCGGCCGGTCCGCACCACCGTCCCGGCCCAGGCGGCGGTCCCCGGGCGCCCCGAGCCGGTGGCGCTGTTCACCTCCGGCGGCTGGCTGCGGCTGCGCACCCCGTACGGGTCCGTCGCCCTGCGGCGCCCCGGGCGGAGCGGGGGGCTCGGCGCCCTGCTGGTCCGGCCGGTCTGAGCCGTCCCCTCAGCCCGCCGCGCAGACCTCGCACCGTGCCGGTCACACTCGGCCGGTCATCCCGCGCCGGTCTGACCGCGCCCTCTCACCGCTTCGACACGCGGAGCCCCGTCGCTCCGAGCGCGTCGGTCAGGCCGTGTTGATCATCGAGGCGGCCGCGTAGGTCAGGTACCGCCACAGCTGCGCCTCGTGCTCCGGCGCCAGCCCCAGCTCGTCCACCGCGACCCGCATGTGGCCCAGCCACGCGTCGTGCGCGGCCGCGTCCACCCGGAACGGCGCGTGCCGCATGCGCAGGCGCGGATGCCCGCGGTTCTCGCTGTACGTGGACGGGCCGCCCCAGTACTGCATCAGGAACAGCGCGAACCGCTCCTCGGCCGGACCGAGGTCGCCCTCCGGGTACATCGGGCGCAGCAGCGGGTCTTCGGCGACGCCCTGGTAGAAGCGGTGGACGAGCCGGCGGAAGGTGGCCTCGCCGCCCACCAGCTCGTAGAAGGTCTGCTCCTGGACCGTGCCCTGCGGATTGTCATTCACCCGACCATCGTCTCAGACACCCGGACGGAGGACCGGGGTCCTAGGACTCCGCCGTCCGGTACCGGCCGGTGCCCGTGGCCGACGACCACCACTCGCCTTCGCCGCCGACCGGCAGGACAGTGGAGGCATGCAAGGACACACCACAGGACGGGACGTGCGCGAGCTCGCGCACGCCGCCCAGGTGCGGGAGCTGACGGCCGCCGGGGTCCTGCAGGACCCGCACTGGCGGGCGGCCTTCTCGGCGGTGCCCCGCCACGTCTTCGTGCCGTACTTCTGGACCGGCCGCGGCGCCGGGCACGAGCGGCTGTGGGGCGAGGACCCGGACCCCGAGCGGCGGGCCCGCTGGCTGCGCGGGGTGTACACGGACACGCCCCTCGCGACCCGGCTGCGCGACGGCGAGCTGCTGTCCTCCAGCAGCCAGCCCTCCCTGATGGCCAAGATGCTGGAGTCGCTCGACGTGCGGGACGGGGACGACGTACTGGAGATCGGCACGGGCACCGGTTACAACGCGGCGCTGCTCTGCCACCGGCTCGGCGACGAGCACGTCACCACCGTGGACCTCGACGACGAGATCACCCAGTCCGCCCGGGCCCACCTGGCCAAGCTCGGCTACCGGCCGACCGTGGTCACCGGCGACGGGGCGCGCGGCTGTCCCTCCCGCGCCCCCTTCGACCGGATCCTGGTGACCTGCACCCTCCCGCTGATCCCGCCGGCCTGGCTCGTCCAGTGCCGGCCCGGGGCGCGCATCCTGGCGCCCCTGTCGACGGGCCTGATCGCGCTCACCGTCCGCGACGCCGACTTCGCAGAAGGCCGCTTCCTGCACACCCCGGCCTACTTCGTCCCCCTGCGCGGGGCCACCGCGGCGGAGCCCCCCTCCGCGGCCGCGCAGGAGGCGCTCCCGTACGAGCTGGTGGAGAACGAGCGCTTCCAGTTCATGCTGATCCTCAGCGGGGGCGCGCTGCACCCCCGGGAGGGGCTGGACCTGTGGCGCCGGGAAGGCCGCCCGGGCCGGGAGCGGTTCGGCGTCACGGTCACCCCGCAGGGCCAGTGGTCCTGGCTGGACGACCCCCAGGGCCCGTACGTCTGGCCGCTGGGGGAAGCCGCCTCGGTCTGAGTCCCGCGGGACTCAGCCGCGCCGGACGGTGATCGTCGTCCAGGCGCCCACGTGGACGCGGTCCCCATCGGCGAGGGGGATGGGGACGTAGGGCTGGATCGCCTCCTCGCCCCCGTTGATGGTGGTGCCGTTGGTGGAGTTCTGGTCCACCACCGCCCAGCTGCCGTCGGGCTGCTGGACGAGCACGGCGTGCTGGTGGGAGACGCCCGGGTCCTCCGGGGGCACCGACAGGTCGATGTCGGGGGACTCGCCCGTGGAGGCACGGCGGCGGCCGATGGTGACCTGGCCGCCGGAGAGCGGGAGGTGCTGCTCGGGGGAGTAGGCGGGGAGGTTGAGCCCGGCCGCCTCCGGGCCGCTGCGCTGCATCATCGCCATGAAGTACGAACGGTCCGGGCCGATCGTCGCGCTCCAGGACCCGCCGCCCTGCGACGGGAAGGACGGCTGCTGGGGCTGTTGCTGCGGCTGCTGGTGCTGCGGCGGCGCGTACTCCTGCTGGGGCTGCTGGTACTCCTGCGGAGCCTGGTGCTGATAGTGCTGCTGCTGCGGCGGAGCGTACTCCTGGCGCAGCGGCTGCTGCTCGTGCGCCGGCGGCGGGAGCAGCCAGTCGTCCTCGCGCTGGAGCGGCTCGGCCGGCCGGTTGACCCGCGACGGGCGCGAGCCCTGGTACTCGAAGTGGTCCTGGGAGAAGGTCGGCGGCGCCGGTACCGGCGGCGGGGGCACGGGCGCGCGGCCCGGGCCGGCCGGCGCGTCCGGGGCGAAGGAGGACGGCGTCGGCGTACGGGTCAGGAAGTTGAACCGGCACTCCTCGCAGAACGGCGCCATCGCCTCCCGCGGCGTGCGGCACTGCGGGCACAGCTCGGCCTGCGCGGTCGGCTCACCGGCCGTGGGAGGGTAGCCGTAGCCGTAGGAGGGCGCCGCGGGGGCGCTCGTAGCGGCAGCCATGCGGTGGCCGCAGACCTCGCACCAGTCGTCGGAGGCGGACCGGTGTCCGTTCGGGCAGGTCGGCATGGCGACGCTTCCCCCTTCTCCCTGCGTCATCGCGTCAGGTTCTTCTCAGGTCTTCTTCACTCGGACGGTCTGCGTCGAACGCGTTTCAAGGGTCATCTCGTCGGCATCGGCGACCTTCGCTTTCAGCCGCACAGTACCCGCCGCCGCATCCACGACATCCACCACCTTCGCCAGAAGTCCGGCAGTGCCGGCGTTCCCGGACGCGCTCGCCAGCTGCACGGCGCGCCCCAGCTTGGCGGTCGCGCCGTCGACATCGCCCAGTTTGCGCGCCTCCAGGCCCTGCTGGATAGCCTGCGCCAGCTCCGCCTGCCCCGTGTAGTGCGCCACCTGCGGACTGATGGCGGTGGAGGCGGCGAGGTCGTCCGTCCACACCGCCCGGACGAGCCCCTGGGCGAGCGTGACCGGCGGCTCGCCGGCGGCTCCGGGCGTCACCAGCATGGCCCGCGCGGCGAGCATCTCCTGGCCGACGGACGCTCCCGGCACCCTTACGCACACGTGGTACTCGCGGGACTCGTCGCCCCACGAACCGGTCGGGTAGTCGCCCGAGCGGGGTCCGGCCCCGGTCCGGCGGTCGGTGAGGTCCTGGACGGAGGGCGCGACCTGCTTGACGTACTGGACCTCCGCGCCGACCGGAGTCCACAGCCGCAGCGAGACGTCCGCCACCTCCTTGCCCATGACGTTCTCCATCATGCGCGTGAAGTCCTCGCTCAGGTGGGCGGGATCGGCCACGATGTCGGCGGAGCCGAGCAGCGCGCCCGCGATGTCCGTGACGTCCTTCACCTCCCAGTCGGTGCCGACGCCGCGCGCGTCGCAGGTGAACCGGCCCGCGCAGGTGTCGAGCGTGGCGCGCAGCACGGCGGGCTCCTCGTGCTCGTTGCGGCCGTCGGTGAGCAGAATCCCGTGCCGGATGGCCGCGGTCGACCCGTGCAGCAGGCCGTCGGCGAGGCGCAGCCAGGTGCCGATGGCGGTGCCTCCGCCGGCGCCGAGGCCGCGCAGCGCCTCCTTGGCCTGCGCGCGGGTGGCGGAGTCGGCGGTGGCGAGACGGCCCTGGCCGGGGTAGACCTCGCGGGCCACGTGGGTACCGGCGACCACCGCGAACGAGGTGCCGTCGCGCAGCGTGTCGATGGCGGCGGCGGTGGCCTCGCGGGCGCCGCGCATCTTGGCCGGCGGGTGGTCCATCGACCCCGAGCAGTCGAGCATGATCACGACGGCTGCGCCGCCGGGCGCGAGGGCGGCGGAACGGGCGACGGTGGCGCCGCCGGTGGAGGTCACCGTGACGATGGCGTGGACGTCGCGGCCGCCCTCGGGGAGGAACTCGTTCTGGTACACCTCCACGCTGAAGCGCGGGGCGCTCGGCTTGGCGAAGTTCGCCATCGGTGGGCTCCTAGGAGGTCGGTTCCGTTTCCGGTTCCGTTTCGGCGTGGACGGGGGGTCGCGGCGGGGCGGCGGCGAAGGGGACGACGGCCACGGTGATGTTGTCGTGGCCTCCCCCGTCGAGGGCGTGCCCCACCAGGACCTGCGCGCTGTGCAGGGGCCGGAACGCCGCGTCGGGGGGAAGGACCTCGGCCATCTCCCGCGCGGACTCGGCGTAGTTCCACAGGCCGTCCGTGCAGACGACGACGACACCCGGGTGGTCCGGCTTGAAGCTGGCGGTGTGCGGTTCGAGGTCGTACGCGTCGGCGCCGAGCCAGCCGGTGATGGCGTGGGCGCGGACGTCCGCGTACGCCTCGGCCTCGCCCATCAGCCCGGCCGCGACCATCTGGGCGGCCCAGGAGTCGTCCTCGGTGAGGCGGCGGGGCAGGGCGGCGCGGTCGTCGGGCACCCAGTAGGCGCGACTGTCGCCGACCCAGCCGATGGTGAGGACGCCGCCGCTGACGACGGCGCCGACGAGGGTGCAGGCGGGCGCGTTCTGGGCGCCGGGTACCTCCGGCGCGAGCGCGTTCACCGCGGCCGCGGCGGCGAGGATCGCCTCGTGCATGGCCTCCTGCGGGTGGGCGCCGCGGGGGAGGGCTTCGAGCAGGGCCTCGTTGGCGGCGCCGGCGGCCGCGGCGGAGGCCTCGTCGGGGCGGCTGGCGGAGGAGACGCCGTCGCAGACGATGGCCACGGTGGCGGCGGAGCCGTCGGGGAGGGCGGTGGCGGCCACCGCGAAGGAGTCCTCGTTGCGGTGGTGGCGCAGCCCGCGGTCGCTGACGGCGGCGACGCTCCCGAGCTCCTCTTCGAGGTGGTCCCGTTCGCGGGGCTGCGCGTGCCCGCAGTGCTCGCAGTACCCGTCGGTGTCCACCCGTCCGGCCCGGCAGGCGACGCAGGTCTTCCCGTCACCCGATCCGGCCCCGCCCTCCTGCGGTGTCCCCTGCGGGGTGCCGTGCGGGAACTCTTCGGCGGGGCCGGTTCCCTGCGGGGTGCCGTATGAGGGCTCTTCAGCGGGGCCCGACTGCCAGGGGCCGCCCTGACCGGACCCGGAGGCGGTACCACCGTCCGGTGTCCCCTGCGGGGTGGCGTACGGGGGTCCCTGGGCGGGGCCGGTTCCCTGCGGGGTGGCGTACGGGGGTTCCTGGGCGGGTCCGGTTCCCTGCGGGGCGGCGTACGGGGGTTCCTGGCCGGGGTTGGTTGTTTGCGGGGCGGCGTACGCGGCCTCCTGGGCGGGGTCCGCTTGCCAGGGGGCGGCGGCTCGGGCCGGGTCGGAGGGGGTGCCGGACCAGTCGCCGGCGTCGTCCACCAGGGTCGGGGCGGCGCTGGTCACGCTGCCCCACCCCGGAGCGGGCACCCCTGAGCCGTACCCGCCTGCGGGCGCGGCCTGTTCGGGGTCGTAGGGCCGGCCCCTGCCGGCGGCGGATGCCGGTACCGCCCGGGCGGCGTACTCCCCGGCGGACCCGTACTCGCTGCGCTCCTGATCGGCACCGTAGTGGCCGGGCCCGCCGGAGGCGGCATCCGTCCGGCCGGGCCCCCAGGGCGCCGAACCGCCGGGGTATCCGGCGGCGTTCGGGTCGCCCGGGCCGTAGCCGGCCGGGGAGCCGGCCCCGCCGGGGGCGGGGTGGCCGCTCGCGGCGGGGTGTGTTCCGGTGCCGGGGCGCTGGTCGGGGGTCGGGCCGGCCGGGGCGCCGGGGCCCCGAGGCGCGCCCGGGGCAGACGGGGGGACGGAGCGGTCCGGGGCGGACAACGCCGTCCCGCCGGGAGAGCCCGCGTCGGGGCCGACCGGGTGGCCGCAAACACCGCAGAAACGGTCAGCCTCTTCCAGGGGCTCCGCGCAGCCGGGGCAGCCCGACAGCCGATGCATCGACATCAATCACACCCACGTCCGGGGACGGAAACGGTTTGCCCGCTCCACCAGTTCGATCCTCTCCTCGCCCCGCTGCGCCAGCCGAGCGAGGACGCGGTACGAGCGCTCCAGGCCGAAGCGCAGCCCCCGCTCGTCCAGTTGACTGCCGAGCAGCGAGGTCCGGCCGGGGTCGGCACCCCGGCTACCCGACAGTACCCAGTCCAGGGCCGAGCCCAGAACCTCCACCGAAAGCCGTTCCCTGCGCACCGAGTCCAGCCCGAACCGCCCCAGCGCCTCCACCTGCGCGGCAGCCGCCACCAGGTCGGGCAGCAGCAGCTCTTCCGGGGACCGGTCGCGCAGGCGTGCCCGTACGGCCGCCACCCGGGCGGCGGTGTAGTGGATGGACACCTCCGGAACCGACTCCAGGGTCCGCACCGCCCCCGCCCGGTCGCCGGAGGCGAGCTGCACCCGCGCCAGCCCGAACGCCGCGCTCACGAAGCCGGGATCGGTGATCCAGACGAGCCGGTAGTACTCGGCGGCGTTGTCCAACTGCCCCAGGATCTCCGCGCACAGCCCCAGCGCGAGCTTCGGGGCCGGTTCGCCCGGGAAGGCGTCGTAGACGGCGTCGAAGGACAGGGCGGCTATCTCGTCGTCCCCGGTGGCCAGGGAGGCGATGCCGCGCGCCCACACCACCCGCCAGTCGTCGGGGTGCCGGACCTCCAGCTCGGCCAGCGCCGCCCCCGCCACCACGAGTTCGCCCAGCTCCAGCCGGGCCCGCAGCTCCCGCAGCCGCAGTTCGGCGGAGTCCGCCGGTGCCGAGCCCAGTGCCCCCAGGAGGTCGGCGGGGGCGGCCGTGAGCAGGCCGGCCAGGAACCCGGCGTTGGCGTCGGCCGCGTCCACCAGCGGGACCGGAAGCGCCAGCGCCGTATCCCGGGCGTCCAGCGCCGCGAGCCCGCCACGCAGAGCCGGGCCCGCCGGTACGGCACGGTTCACCGCCCCGCCCCGCCGCTGCGCCGGGACCAACGCCCCGGCCTCGGCGACGGTCCCCGCCTCGTCCGCGAACAACCGGGTGTCGGGGACCCGCAGTTCGGGCCCGAACAGCGTCGACAGCTGGGGGCGAGGCCGGCCCGTCTGGAGCGCGACGACCTCCCGCAGCACGCCCGTCAGCTGGTCGGCCATCTCCTGCGCGGACGCGAACCTGCGGCCGGGATCCGGATCCGTGGCCCGCACCAGCAGCCGGTAGAACGACTCGTACCGCCGGAACACCTCGATGTGCTCGGGGTCGGGCAGCGAATCCACGAAGACGTTCGTGTAGCCCTGGAAATCGAAGGTCAGCACCGCCAGGGTCCGCGCCACCGTGTACAGGTCCGACGCCACCGACGGGCCCAGCTCCGCGACCTCCGGCGCCTGGTAGCCCACGGTGCCGTAGATGGCCGACTCCTCGTCGTCCATCCGGCGCACCGCGCCCATGTCGATCAGCTTGAGCTGGTCCTGCTGCTGGATCGCGTTGTCGACCTTGAAGTCGCAGTACAGCAGGTTCCTGCTGTGCAGGTGACCGAGCGCCTCCAGCGCCTCGATGCCGTACGCGCACGCCTGCTCGACCGGTAGCGGGTCGCGCCGGCCGTCCGGCCGCCGCCGCCCGTTGGCGATCTCCTTGAGCGACTTGCCGCCGACGTACTCCATGACGATGTACCCGTCCAGCGAACCGGTCCGCTGGTCCAGGTGCTCCACGAAGTTGTAGATCCGCACGATGTTGGAGTGCTCGATCTCCGCGAGGAAGCGCCGCTCGGAGATCGCCGCCTCCATCGCGTCCTGGTCCCCGGTGTCCAGCAGACCCTTGAGCACCACCCAGCGGTCCGAGACCGCCTTGTCCACCGCCAGGTACACCCAGCCGAGGCCGCCGTGGGCCAGGCAGCCCGCCACCTCGTACTGCCCGCGCACCACGTCACCCGCGTTCAGCTTGGGCACGAAGGAGTACGGGTGCCCGCACTTGGTGCAGAACCCCTCCGTCCGGCCCGGCCGGTCGCCGCGCGCCCGACCCACCGGGGCCCCGCAGTCCGAGCGGGAGCAGAACCGCTTGCGTTCGGGGACCTCGGGGTTCTCCAGTACGGCCGCCGAGGGGTCCGGTCGCGGCACCTGCGGCACCTCGACCAGTCCGGCCCCCAGCCGGCCGCGCCCCGAGGACGAGCCGGCCGATCCCGAACTGCGCACCGAGACCGACCGACTGGAGGCCGTCCCGGGAAGCGAACGCGACAGCCGCCCCGACACCGAACGCCGTGACGAGGACGACCGCGAGGACCGCGCCGACCGGGAGGAGCGGGCCGACGCCGACGAAGAGCGCCCCGAGCCGCGGGAATCGCCGTGCCGCGCGGCGCTGGTCATGCCGGTGGGCGGCGACACCAGTTCCTCCGCACCCGCCGAGGCGGCGCCGATCGGCGCCAGCCCGCAGGTGTCGCAGTAGACCTCGCCGCCCCCCATGTCCTCGTACGACCCCGGGCAGCCGGGGCGCACGCACGCGGTTCCGATCAGGCTCATCCGTCTTCCCTTTCCGCCCCGCCCACGGCGGGGGGCATCTCCTGCGACGGCGACGGCGATGGCGGCTGCGGCGTCAGCGCCTCGGCCGTCGCCCGCTGGTAGCGCAGGACCGCCTGCTCGGCGGCCCGCAGGTCGCACGGCGCGCTCCACAGCATCCGCCGGGCCGTGTCGTAGCGCTCCATCAGCAGCGGGTCCTCGGCCAGGCCGTGGCGGGTGACCTTCGCCTTGTACGCGTCGAGCCGGCCCCGAAGCTCCGCCCGCACCGCGAGCGGCGCCGTGACCGCCGTCAGCGACTCGCGCGCGCGGCGCAGTTCGTCCTCGGCGCGTTCCTCCAGGGACTCCAGGAGCGGGGACAGCCGGTGCCACTGTGCCTGGCGCCGGTACTCCGCCGCCGCTGAGAGCTGCTCCTGCAACGCCGTCGGCGGACCGCTGACGGCCGGGACCTCCGACGCGGCGATCTTCGCCAGTACCTCGCCGCGCGCCGTCCGCGCTTCCGCGAGGGTCCGGTCGGCCCGCGACAGGACGTCCCGCACGGCCATCAGCCGCTGCTCGGCGTCCTGCCGTACCGCCAGCACCGCCTCGATCTCACGGCGTACGTCGTCCAGGGCGCGCGCGGCCCGGTCGTACCGGGTGGTGTCCGGACGGCCGCCGCCCGGGGCGGAACTCCCCGCCGTCCTGACCCAGAACGCGAGCGGGTCCGCGATCACCTGCTCCCGCAGCTGCGCCAGCTCGGCGGTGATGTCTTCGAGGTCGTCCCCCGAGGGGTGTTCACCGGGACGCACGCCGACGGAGCGCGCCAGCGAACGGGTCCGGTGCAGCTCGGCGGCGAGCAGGTCGATCCGCGCGGGCAGCACCGACCAGACCGCGTCGGCGGCCACGACCACGTCCAGGGAGGCCGCGTACAGCTCGTTCATCCGGAGCACCAGCTCCGCGAGGGAGAACCGCTCCGCGAGCCCGGCCCCCTCTGCCCCGGCCCCGGCGACCACCACACCGGGTCCCCGCAGCCGGTCGGTCAGCTCCACGAGGTCCTCGCGGTTCGGCCAGCGCCGCCGTTCGCGGATCTGCCGGGCCGCGGCCAAGGCGCCGCTGTAGGCGTCGAAGTACGTCCAGAGCCGGGTGATCGCCGCGTCGGCGGCCGCCCACCGCTCCTTGGTGGTCCCGGTCAGCGCGGCGCCCTCCAGCAGCCGCCGCCCGGCATGGTCCTGGAGCGCGAGCAGGGAGGTCTCCACGGCCTCGTGCTCCGCGCCCAGGCGGGTCAGCGCGCGGTCGACCTCGTCGCGGTCCATCACTGCCGATCCCGTCTGCGCAAGACGCACCCGGCTCTCCCCGTTCTCCTCGCCCGCGTACGGCTGCGATCCCGATCCCGATCCCGATCCGGCCACGGCCTCAGCCGTCCCGGTACTTGGGCGCGGGCGGTGCGGTGACGTTCGGGAGCACGGCCTCCAGGTGGGTGCGGTAGGCCTGCATCCAGGGGCTGTCGTTGCCGCCCGCGCGGTAGTTCTCCAGCACCTTGTTGACGCGGCGCACCAGGTCGCCGGCGTCCTTGTTCATCGCGACCCCGTAGAACTCGCGGGTGAACGGCGAGCCGACCAGCTGCACGGAGGGGTCCTGCGCCGCCTGGCCCGCCGCGAGGGCGTTGTCGGTGATGATGCCGTCCACCTCGCCCAGCTGGAGCCGGACCAGGCAGTCCAGCTGGTTGGCCACGGAGACCGGGACCGCGCCGTAGGACTGGGACTTGAGGGCGGTCTCGGCGGTGGAACCGGCGGCGGTGCAGATCTTGCGGCCGTTCAGCGAGGTGTCGTACCCGGTGATCGGGGAGCCCTTCGGCGCCAGGACCTGCTGCCCGGCCTCGAAGTAGGCCGTCGAGAACGCGACGTCCTCCAGCCGCTTGCAGTTGATGGTCATGGTCCGCACCACGATGTCGACGCGGTTCTCCTTGAGCGCGGGGATGCGCTGGCTGGTGGGGATGGCCCGGTAGATGACGGCGTTCTCATCACCCAGGATGTCCTTGGCGATGGCCTTGACCAGCGCGATGTCGAAGCCGTCGAGGTGGCCGTCCGGCTTGCGGTAGCCCCACTTGAAGCTGTTCTGGTCCACGCCCGCGACGAGCTTGCCCGCCTTGCGGATCCGCTCGATCGCCGGGCCGTCCACCCCGTCGGGCCGCAGGCTGGCCTCGGGGTCCTGGCAGGTGTCGGCCGGGGTCGCCGGAGCCAACGCCATCGTGGCGGGCGGGCGGACCGCGCCGGGCCCGACGGCGTCCGGAGCGGCCTGGGCCAACGGCAGCAGCACCGCCGCCGCGGTCAGCGCGCAGGCGAACGCCATGGCGCCGACCCCTCCCCAGCCGCGCAGCCGGTGCACGGGCCGACGCGCCGGGAAGCCCCCGGGCCGCCCGGCCCCTGCGGCCGCCCCGGTGCGGCCGGCCGCAGGGCCCGTGGGCTCCCCGGCCGGGCTGCCGTCGGCGCCGTACCCCTGGTCCCGTCCCGCGCGTATCCGCATCGATCTCACCTGTACTCCGAAAGCCTGCGACCGATGCCGAGCAGTGCGGCCGCCGCGCCGACGACCGCCAGGGCCGCCGAGCCCGACGCCAGACCGCCCAGTGCCCCGAGTCCGCCCCGGGCCGCCTGAGTGAACTGCTTCTGCTCATGGGCCACGGCCTGCTCCAGGGAGGCGTCCACCGTGTCGAACGAGGCCCCGCTGCTGTCCTTGTGGTCCTTGTCGCCGATGACCTGCGGCAGCGCGAGCTCGTAGTCGCCGCGCATGTCGGTTTCCCGGGCCGCCGCGTGCCGCTGCTTCCACTGCGCCACGCCGTCCAGGGCCTGCTGGACGGGCCGGCGCCCACTGGTGTCATCGGCCAGCCGCAGCGCCGTCGCCAGCCCCGAGT
Organism: Streptomyces sp. NPDC051578; assembly: GCF_044454045.1. Taxonomy (NCBI): domain Bacteria; kingdom Bacillati; phylum Actinomycetota; class Actinomycetes; order Kitasatosporales; family Streptomycetaceae; genus Streptomyces; species Streptomyces sp. NPDC051578. The sequence goes on along the minus strand of NZ_JBITDH010000001.1, from coordinate 810,685 downwards.
CCAACTCCTTCATGTTCTTCGTGAACTCCACGTCGTACTTGTCGGACGTCTTGTCCTCGGCCAGTACGGCGCCGCGCGCGATCAGCGTCAGGTTCTCGCCGGCCCGCGCCTGGAGCGAGGCGATCCGCGCGTCGTTCAGCACCTTCAGCGACTCCTGCCCGCCGGAACGGGCCTCACTCAGACCCGACCGGGCCAGTGTCTGCCCGACGGTCAGCCACAGCAGCACCACCGCCGCGGCGGCCGTCGCCGCGACGAGGCCGTGGTTGAAGACGCGGTTGGTCCGGCGGTAGTTGCGCCGCTGTGCCCACACCAGGGCGCCGAGCGCGAGCAGTCCGGTGAGCGTTGCGACCGGGGGCCAGGAACGGGCGTCGTCGTAGTCCTTGTAGAGCCGGCCCGTCTCCGCCTCGTAGAGCCGCTGGGCGGCCGGCAGCAGCACCGTGCTCATCTGCTCGTTGGCGTACCGCAGGTACGCGCCGCCGAGCGGCAGACCCTGGCGGTTGGTGGCCCGCGCCTGCTCGATCAGGCCCGTGTAGCGCGGCAGCTGCTGCCCGAGGAGCGCGATCTCCTTGCGGGAGTCGCCGCCGGCGTCGGTGTTGGCGGCCGCGTTGACCAGCAGCCGGGACGCGTTGGCGATGTCCTTCTCGTACCGTTCGCGGACCTCGCGCGGCTCCTGGGCGCCCGCGAGGAATCCGCTGGAGGACGCGGTGTCCGCGTCCGCGAGGGAACGGTAGATGCTCGCCGCGTCCGCGCTCAGCGGCTGGCTGTGCCCCACCACGTCCTCGGCGGCGGTCACCCGGTCCGAGACCTCCCAGACCGCCGACGTGCCGAACAGCAGGACCAGCGAGGCGAGTACCGCCCCGATGATGCGCAGCCGGCCCGGCTCGGTCGTCGCGGCCGCGCGCAGCCGCTCGACGCCCTCGGCCCAGGCGGTGCGCGGCCCCGGCGGTGCGGGCGCGGGCGGTCCGGCGGCGGGCGTCGTGGAGACACCGCCGCCGGGCGCGGGCGCGCGTGATGTGATGGCCACCGTGACCTCCCCCTCGGTCATGACTTCCCCCCGGCTGCCGGGCGGGGCGCCCCCCGGTCCGGTCACCGCGGGAGTACCCGTCGCAGCAGTATGGCCGCATCGGCGGTCAACTACAGCACCAGGTGCCGGATCTTGACGACCCTTCCCCCGGTCCGGCGCCGCCGCCGCTTCGGTCACCGCTTCCGCTGCCGCTCGCGTCTCCCCTTCACCGTCAATACGTCCGGGCTCCCGTCACGGTTCCAGACCGGCCGCCCCCGCGGGCAGGTTCACCCGAAATGGGCACGGAGTTTTCCGTACGCCTCGGGCGGCGCCCCCACCGCGTCCAGCCCGAGCAGTCCCGCGCCCAGCACCGGCGGGGCCACCACCACCGACACCCGGGCCCGCGGGGCGACTTCCGCCAGCCCCGCCTCGATCGCCCCGTTCAGCTGCGGATGTCCGGCGGCGAGCACCCCGCCGCCCAGCAGGACCGGCACCTCCTCGCCGAGCATCCCGAGCCGCGCCAGCGCCACCGACGCCATGGCGACCACCTCCCGCGCCTGGCGCTCCACCACCGCCGAAGCCACCGGGTCCCCGGCCGCGGCGACCGCGAACAGCACCGGCACCAGCTCGTGGGTGCGCTCGTAGGCGACCGTGCCCAGGTGCAGGGCCTCGATCAGCCCCGCCATCGTCGCGAAACCGAAGTGTGCCGGCACCGCCGAGGCCAGCCCGGTCGGGCTGCCGCGCCCGTCCTCGGCCCGCGCCGCCCACCACAGGGCCTCCCCGGCCAGGCCCGAACCGCCGCCCCAGTCGCCGGAGATCCGCCCGAGCGCCGGGAACCGCGCGGTCCGCCCGTCGGGGGCCACCCCCACGCAGTTGATCCCGGCCCCGCACACCACGGCGACCCCGTACACAGCGCCGGGCGCCGTCAGCCCGGCCCGCAGGACGGCGAAGGTGTCGTTGCGCACCTCGGCCGCCGTGCCCCAGCCGCGGGCGCCGATCGCTTCCGCGAGCCGTCGCTCCTCCACCGGCAGGTCGGCGTTGGCCAGGCAGGCCGACACCTGCTCCGCGTACGGGCCGCCGGCACGCAGCCCGGCCGCCTCCGCCGCCTGGGCGACGGCCTGCCCGAGCACGTCCACGGCGGCCCCGACCCCGGTGCGGGGCGGCTGGAAGCCCCCGGAGCGGCCGGTGCCGAGCACCGTGCCGTCCGCGCCGATGAGAGCCGCGTCGGTCTTGCTGTTCCCGGCGTCGACGGCCAGCACGGCGGCCGGGAGCGGGGCGGCGTGCGGGGCCGGGAGCGGGGCGGCGCGCGGCGCGGCCGGGTTCACGCCCATGCCAGGTACTCCCTGTTGTGCGCGAGCAGCCGGTCCGTCAGACCCTCGGCGAGGTCGAACTGCCCGACCAGCGGGTGCGCCAGCAGGGCCCGGAAGACCCGCTCGCGGCCGCCGCGCAGCGCCGCGTCCAGCGCGAGGTCCTCGTACGCGGTGACGTGGGCGATCAGCCCGGCGTACAGGGGGTCCAGCCGGGGCACCGCCAGCGGCACCGGCCCCGGGCCGTCCGGGCCGTCCGCGTCGTCGACGCGTGCCTGCACCTCGATGACGGCGTCGTCCGGCAGGAACGGCAGGGTCCCGGCGTTGCGGGTGTTGACGACCTGGACGGGGGAAGCGCCGGAGCCGTCGCCCAGCAGGGCCGCCGCGAGGTCCACGGCCGCCTCCGAGTAGAACGCCCCGCCCCGCTCGGCCAGCAGTGCGGGCTTCTCGTCCAGGGCGGGATCGGCGTACAGGGCGAGCAGCTCCCGCTCCATGGCGGCGACCTCGGCGGCCCGCGAGGGCTTCGAACCGAGTTCCCGGACCACCTCGTCGTGCGCGTAGAAGTAGCGCAGGTAGTACGACGGCACCACGCGGAGCCGGTCCAGCACGGCCCGCGGCAGCCGCAGGTCGGCGGCGACGGCACCGCCGTGCTCGGCGAGCAGCCCGGGCAGCAGGTCCTCGCCGTCGGGGCCGCCCTTGCGCACGCCCAGCTCCCACGTCAGGTGGTTGAGGCCGACGTGGTCGAGGTGGATGCCGGACGGGTCGACCCCCAGCAGCGCCGCGAACTTCCGTTGGAGGCCGATGGCGACGTTGCACAGCCCCACCGCCCGGTGACCGGCGCCCAGCAGCGCCCGCGTGACGATCCCGACCGGGTTGGTGAAGTCGATGATCCAGGCGTCGGGGCTGGCCCGCCGGACCCGTTCGGCGATGTCGAGGACGACCGGGACGGTGCGCAGCGCCTTGGCGAGCCCGCCCGCACCAGTCGTCTCCTGGCCGACGCAGCCGCACTCCAGGGGCCACGTCTCGTCCCGGAGCCGGGCCGCCTGTCCGCCGATCCGCAGCTGGAGGAGGACCGCGTCGGCTCCGGCCGCGCCCGCGTCCAGATCGGAGGTGGTGGTGATCTTGCCGGGGTGGTCCTGCCTGGCGAAGATCCGCCGGGCCAGGGCGCCGACCAGCTCCAGCCGCTCCTCGGCCGGATCGATCAGCACCAGTTCGCTGACGGGCAGGGTGTCGCGCAGCCGCGCGAAGCCGTCGATCAGCTCGGGTGTGTAGGTGGAACCGCCGCCCACCACTGCGAGTTTCATCGTCGCTAGCCTTTCACTCCGGTCAGGGTGACTCCCTCGACGAACGCCTTCTGGGCGAAGAAGAAGAGGACGATCACCGGCGCCATGACCAGCACGGTCGCCGCCATGGTCAGGTTCCAGTTGGTGTGGTGCGCCCCCTTGAAGGACTCCAGCCCGTAACTGAGCGTCCAGGCGGCCGGGTTGTCCGAGGCGTAGATCTGCGGACCGAAGTAGTCGTTCCAGGCGTAGAAGAACTGGAACAGCGCGACGGCGGCGATCCCGGGCCTGGCCAGCGGCAGGACGACGCGCAGCAGCGTGCGCAGTTCGCCGCAGCCGTCGACGCGTGCCGCGTCCAGGTACTCGCCGGGGATCGTCAGCAGGAACTGGCGCAGCAGGAAGATGGAGAACGCGTCGCCGAACGCCATGGGGACGACCAGCGGCCACAGGGTGCCGGACAGGTCGAGCTGCTTGGCCCAGAACAGGTACATCGGGATGACCACCACCTGCGGCGGCAGCATCATCATCGCGATCACCAGCAGCAGTGACAGCCGCCGTCCGCGGAAGCGGAACGTGGCGAGCGCGTAGGCGACGGGTAGCGAGGAGACCACGGTCAGCAGTGTGCCGACTCCCGCGTACAGCAGCGTGTTGCGCCACCAGGTCAGAAAACCGGGGGTGCGCCACACCGTGGCGTAGTTGTCCCACTGCCAGGCGTGGGGCCACAGGTCGCGGGTCAGGGCCTGCCGGTCGTCCATCAGGGAGGTCAGGAAGAGGAAGACGAAGGGGAGGATGAAGAACAGGGCGGCGGCCACCCCCAGGCTGTGTACGGCCACCCAGTGGACGAGCGCGCCCCGGCGGCGCCGGGGCGGTGCGGGCGCGGTCCGCTCGGTGGCGGCGCCCCTCGCCGTCGTGGTCACGGCCATGTCAGTCACCTGATCCGATCAGTCCGCCACGGCGGCGCATCAGCAGCGCGGTGAAGGCCATGGAGAGGGCGAAGAGGACGAGGGCGACCGCGCACGCGGCGCCGTAGTCGAAGCGCTGGAAACCCAGGTTGTAGACGACCTGCGGGAGGGTCAGCGTGGACTTGTCGGGGTAGCCCGGCTCGAACTGTTCGCCCGAGCCGCCGATCACGCCGGCCGCCACCTTCCCGGCGACCAGGGGCTGCGTGTAGTACTGCATGGCCTGGATGACCCCGGTGACCACGGCGAACAGGATGATCGGGGAGATGTTCGGGAGGGTGATGTGCCGCAGCCGCGCCCACGCGCCGGCCCCGTCCAGCTCGGCGGCCTCGTACTGCTCCTTCGGCACGTCGAGCAGCGCGGCCATGAAGATGACCATCAGGTCGCCGACGCCCCACACCGCGAGCACGGTCAGCGCCGGCTTGGACCAGTCGGCGTCGGTGAACCAGCCGGGCGAGTGCAGTCCGACGCCCTCCAGCAGCACCGAGGCCGGCCCCGTGCCCGGGTTGAGGAGGAAGACGAACGCCAGCGTCGCGGCCACCGGCGGGGCGAGGTAGGGCAGGTAGAACAGGGTGCGGAAGAGCCCGGGCGCCGTCTTGATCTTCGTGATGAGCAGACCGGTGCCGAGACCGAAGACGACCCGGCAGCCGACCATCACCACGACCAGCCACAGCGTGTTGCGCATCGCCGGCCAGAACAGCGGATAGTCGGTGAACACGTACGTCCAGTTGCGCAGACCGTTGAAGGCGGGCGGGCGGAAGCCGTCGTACTTGGTGAAGGAGAAGTACACGGTGGACAGCAGCGGGTAGGCGAAGAAGAGCGCGAACCCGATCAGCCAGGGCGACATGAAGGCGGCGGTGCGCAGCGCCGAACGGCGCCGCTTCGCCCGCGCGGTGTGCGGGGTGGCCATCGGGCTACTCGGCCTTCGCGATGTCGGTGTCTATCTGCTGGTCGGTGCGGGCGAGCCCGGCCGGGACGTCGGCCACGTCGCCCTTCTCGACCCGGTACGCGAAGTCCTCGAAGGTCAGTTGGTAGGTACCGCCGTCCGCCTGGGCCGGGGTGGTGGCGGACCGGGGGTGGCGGGCGATGTCGATGAACGTCTTGAACTCCGGGGTGACCTGGAGCTTCGGCGACGCCAGCGCCGCCAGCGTGGAGGGGACGTTGTGGATGGCGTTGGCGAAGGCCACCACCGCGTCGGTGTCGGTGGTCATGTACTTCACCAGCTCCCAGGCGGCGTTCTGCTTGCGGCTCGCCGTCGAGATCCCCATGACCGTGCCGGAGACATAGCCCTTGCCGTAGTCGGCCACCTGGTCGTCCGGCACGGGCAGCGGTGCGGTGCCGATCTCGAAGGGGACGCCGGCCTCCTTCGCCATCGCGGGGCGCCACTCCCCGTCGATCTGCATGGCGACCTTGCCGGTGTGGAAGGGGTGTTCGGCGCTCCATTCGTCCCCGAAGGTGGCGCGGTACTTCTCCAGCTTCTCGTAGCCGCCGAGCTTGTCCACGAGGTCCTTCTGCGCGGCCAGCATCTTCGCGAAGGCCGGGTCCCGGGCCAGGTTCGACCTGCCCCGGGCGTCGAAGTAGGTCCCGCCCCACTGGGCGGCCAGCCGGGTCGGTTTCGTCTCGTAGCCGTGGAAGGTGGGCATCACCCCGAGCCGGTCGTAGGTGTCGCCGCGCGCCACCGTGAGCTTCTGCGCGTCCTCGGCGAACTGGCTCCACGTCCTGGGCGGTTCGGTGATGCCCGCCGCCGCGAAGGCGCTCTTGTCGTAGACGAGGCCGTACGCGTCGCTCAGCAGCGGCAGGGTGCACTGGTTGCCGTTGTACTGCGTGTACTCCAGCAGCGTCCCGGGGAACACCTTCGCCTTGTCGACGCCGGACTTGGTGAGGAAGGGGTTCAGGTCCGCGAAGGCGCCGGAGTTGCAGAACTTGCCGACGCTGTCGGTGGTGAAGGAGGAGACCACGTCGGGGGCCTTGTCGCCGCCCGCGCGCAACGCCTGGTTGATCTTGTCGTCGGTCATGTCGGCGGTGACGCGGACCGTGATGTTCGGGTGGGCCCGCTCGAACCGGGCGATGTTCTCCTCGATCGCCCGGACCTCTCCGGGCGCGGACCAGCCGTGCCAGAAGGTGAGCGTGACCTGCGCGTTCGGGTCGTCGTCGGCGGAGGCGCCGCTCTGGCCCGTACAGGCCGTGGCGAGGGCGGTCATCGCCGCGAGGGCGGCGATGGCGGTGGTCGGGCGTCCGGATCTGGGCATGGCGGGGCTCGCTCTCTGGGTGAGGAACTTCCGTGGGGGGTGCCGTGGACGGGGTGGGGACCTGGGGGCGCGGGAGGTGGGGGTCGTGTGGGGGGTGGACGCGGGGCGTCAGCGTCGGCGGGAGGTGTCGAAGACCTCTTCGCGGGTGGTGCTCAGGGCGCTCTCCAGCGCGCCGCGCAGGACGGGTCGCTCGCGCACTTCGCCGGGGACCAGGCGGGGCCGGGAAGGTGCCAGTTCGGCGAGCTCGGCCTCCAGCAGCGCGCGCAGAGGTTCGCCGCCCGCGGCGATCGCGGCCCCGGACAGGACCACGATCTCCGGGTCGAGCACGGCGACCAGGGAGGCCAGACCGGTCGCGAGGACGGTGGCGTACGACTGGAGGAACCGCAGGTACGCGCCCTGCGGCCGGGCGGCGGCCCGCTCCAGCAGGGCGACGCCGAGGGCGACCTGCGGACGGTCCGCGGCCGCGTTGCCGCCTGCGGCCGGACTGCCCTCCGGGGCTCCGAAGCCGTCCGGGGCCCCGAACCCCTCGGGCATCGCGATCCCCAGCTCCCGCGCGAGGCGGGGCAGCACCTGTACGCCCGCCAGCTCCTGGTAGCCGCCGGTGTTGGCGCGGGTGACCTGCCGGACGAGGGGGTGGCCGGGCACGGGCAGGAAGCCGACCTCGCCCGCGCCGCCGGTCCAGCCGCGGTGCAGACGGCCGCCGAGCACGAGCGCGGCGCCGAGCCCCTCCTCGTTCCACAGCAGGACGAAGTCCTCGTGGCCGCGGGCCGCGCCGAGCCGCTGTTCGGCGATCGCGGCGAGGTTCACGTCGTTCTCGTACTCGACCGGCATCGGCAGGGCCGCCGCCAGCTCGTCGAGGAGGGTGGGGGAGTGCCAGCCGGGCAGGTGGCTGGCATAGCGCAGCTGGCCGGTCTGCGGGTCGAACGCGCCAGGCGTGGCGATGACCAGCCGGTGCACGTCCGTGCGCCGGAGCCCGGCGGCCCCGACGGCCTTGCCGAGCGCCTCGGTGACCTGCTCGACGGCGTCGCTGCCCTCCCGGTAGGGCAGTTCGAAGCTGCCGACCACCTCGCCGGTGAGGTCGCAGACGGCAGCGGACACCCGATCGGGGGTGACGTCGAGTCCGCCCACGTGGGCGGCGCGGGCGTTGAGGGCGTAGAGCTGGGCGTTGGGCCCGGGCCGGCCGCCGTCGGTGCCGGTGGCCACGACCAGCCCGGCGGCCTCCAGCCGGGCCAGCAACTGGGAGGCCGTGGGCTTGGACAGGCCGGTCAGGTGCCCGATCCGGGTCCGGGACAGCGGTCCGTGCGTCAGCAGGAGTTCCAGCGCGGCACGGTCGTTCATGGCGCGCAGCAGGCTGGGCGTTCCGGGGGTGGCGGCGGGCATGGAGGTGGCTCTCCCTCGGCAGGTGAACTGTTAGGTAAGTTTCCTATTGCCTTCGGAGCCGTGTCAATGGCGCTGCCCCGCGGGTTGTGACCTGCGGGGCAGCGGTGAGGCGGCGGCGGCGCGAGCGACGCGGGCTACGGGACTACTTGGTGATGCGGGGGTTTCCCGGCGCGGCCGGCGGCGGGATCGGGCTGGTGGCCAGGGACTGCGCCGAGGTCGGGTTGGCCAGCGCCGACGGCGGGGCGACGGCGGCCGCCGGGTCGGCGGCGCCCTCCTCGGCGTCGTCGGCGGCCGGCAGACCGCCGATGATGCCGATGCCCGCCGCGTCGAACGCCTCCTTGATCCGCCAGCGCAGCTCGCGCTCCACGGCGAACTGCTGGCCCGGCATGGTCTTGGCCGACACCTTCACCGTCATCGAGGCCAGCAGCACCTCGTCGAGCCCCAGCACCTCCACCGGGCCCCACAGCCGCTCGTCCCACGGCGACTCCTTCGCCATGCCGTCGGCGACCTGCTGGACCACCTCGCGCAGGCGGGAGAGGCTCTCCGTCGGCTTGACCTGCACGGCCACGCCCGCCGTGGCCCAGCCCTGGCTGAGGTTGCCGATCCGCTTGATCTCGCCGTTGCGCACGTACCAGATCTCGCCGTTGTCCCCGCGCAGCTTCGTCACGCGCAGTCCGACCTCGACGACCTCGCCGGAGGCCACCCCGGCGTCGATCTTGTCGCCGACGCCGTACTGGTCCTCCAGGATCATGAACACGCCGGACAGGAAGTCCGTCACCAGGTTCCGTGCGCCGAAACCGATCGCCACACCGGCCACACCCGCACTCGCCAGCAGCGGCGCGAGGTCTATCCGCAGCTGGGAGAGCACCATCAGCACGGCCGTGCCGAGGATGAGGAACGAGGCCACCGAGCGCAGCACCGAACCGATCGCCTCCGAGCGCTGGCGCCGCCGCTCCGCGTTGACGAGCAGCCCGCCCAGCGCCGTTCCCTCGACGGCCTCGGCGCCCCGGTTCATCCGGCTGATCAGCTTGGTCAGCGACTTGCGGATGACCGAGCGCATGGCGAAGGCGATGACCAGGATCAGCAGGATCCGCAGGCCCATGGCCAGCCAATCGGCCCAGTTCTTCTCGATGAAGTCCGTGGCGTTCGTCACGCTCTCGGTGGCGGCACCCGTCGTCGTCGGGATGTCGTCTGCCAGCGGTAGCAGGGTGGCGGGCGAGGGCACGGCGGGGAACCTCCAGGCATAGCGGGCCGACCGCGGGGGAAAAGCGGACGACCCGACCACACTAACGGGGCAGCCGCCCCGACCCCGCCGCCGTGCGCGAGGGAGAGACCGGCCTCACGTGGGGACGGAACGGGTGTGTCGGAAAACACCTCCGACCCGTTACGAGCGCGTGGTGGCGCTTCCACCAGCCCTAAGGGGAGACTGGAGAGCAGATCGTCCCGGCGCGAGCCACGCGCCGCCGGCGTACAAGGAGGCAGTCCGTGCCGCACGTCCTGGTCCTCAACGCGTCGTACGAGCCCCTCGGCGTCGTACCGCTCCGCCGCGCGCTCGTCCTCGTCCTGGAGAACAAAGCGGTCTCCCTGGAGGAATCCGGCGCCTTCCTGCACAGCGCGACGAGAGCCGTCCCCGCGCCCAGCGTGGTCAGGCTCAAGCGCTTCGTGCGGGTCCCCTACCGGGGGCCCGTTCCACTCACCCGGCGCGCGCTCTTCGCCCGCGACGGCGGCCGCTGCATGTACTGCGGGGCCGTCGCGACGAGCGTCGACCACGTCGTCCCGCGCAGCCGGGGCGGCCAGCACGCCTGGGACAACGTGGTCGCCGCGTGCCGCCGCTGCAACCACGTCAAGGCCGACCGGCACCTGCTGGAACTGGGCTGGCGGCTGCGCCACCAGCCGGCCCCGCCGTCCGGTCTGGCCTGGCGCATCATCGGAACGGGCCACCGCGATCCCCGTTGGATGCCGTACCTGGAGCCGTTCGGGGCCGAGGCGGCACTGGACCGGATCGGGGTGGCGGCGTCATAGCGCGGGCGCCACAAGGGGCGTAGGGCCCACGGCCGGTTCCGCCCGGCGCGCCCGTGAAGCCGGGCCGGGCGGTTCCCGCATACCCGGGCGCCGTACGAGCCGGGCGCCGTACGAGCCGGGCGCCTTACGAGCCGGGCGCCGTACCAGCCGGCCGCCGCACGAGCCGCTCGTCGGTCCGGCCCCCACCGCGGGCGGCCCCGCCCCTTGACGGCGGCTCGCGGAGCATCGGAGAGGGGATCCAGGACCTGTCCGGCCGCGGGACGGCCCCGGCCCCCGGCCGGCTGGGCGCTTCGTACGGCGCGGCCCGCACACATGCCCGGCGGACCGGTCACGGGGGAGCCGCCGAGCGGCGTCCCGGTCGCCGCGGCCGCGGCCGCGGCGGCCCGCTGCCCGCCCCTGAGCTGCACGGAGCCACCCCGTCCCGGTGCGCCCCCACCCGTACGAACGCGCCGGGCCCCCCGTCCGCGCGGCGGAGGCGCCGGCGCCCGACGGTGATCGTGGGCGGCTACGCCGGGAATGCCGGGCGCCCGACGGGGTAGTGCTGCGGTGTTCGCCGGGCGTGTTACATCGGTCCCACGAACCCGCGCGAAGGAGTGCTTCCATGAAAGCCCGACCCGTCCGCAGCTCCACCGTCCACCCCGCGGCCACCCGCGCGCCCCTGCGCCACCTCCGCGCCCAGAGCGGTCCGGCGGACGTGCCCTGCACCCCCCTGACCAGCGAACCGCCGCTCAGCTGCACCGCGTACGCCCCCCTGACCAGCGAACCCCCGCTCACCTACGAGGCCGCGCTGACGAGCGAGCCCTCCGTACCCACCCGCGCGGGCGACTGACCACCACCCAGCGATCAGACAGGGACTCACATGGACGACCTCGACCGGCTCGCGGCCCTGCACGGAGTCGCCACCTCCTACCAGCCCGCCGAGGACGTCACGCTGCGGGTCCCGCGGACCACCGTCGTCGCCGCGCTCGGCCGGCTGGGGGTGGCCGCCGGGGACCCGCAGGCCGTACGGGCCGAGTTGGCGTCGGCGGAGCGGACCGCGGCGGACCGGCTGCTGCCCCCGGTCCTCGTCAGCTGGGCGGGAGCGGCCCCGGACGAGCTGGCCGGACTCCCGCCCGGCACCGCGATCCGCGTCGCCCTGGAGGAGGGCGGTGAACTGCCCTGGGGGCCCGGACTGCCGCTGGGCGTACACCGCCTGACCGCCCAGGCCCCCGACGGCCGCACCGCCACCGCCACCCTGATCCTGGCCCCGGACCGGGCCCCGGCCGCCCCCGGCCGCACCCACGGCCTGCTCGTCCAGCTCTACTCCCTGCTCTCCGAACGCTCCTGGGGCATGGGCGACCTCGGGGACCTGGCCGCCCTGGCCGACTGGGCGGCCCGCACCCACGGAGCCGGGTTCCTCCAGGTCAACCCGCTGCACGCGGCCGTCCCCGGCAGCCCGACCGACCCCTCCCCCTACCGGCCGTCCTCACGCCGCTTCCCCGATCCGGTCTACCTGCGCATCGAGGACGTCCCCGAGTACGCCGCCTGCCCCGACCGCGAAGCGCTGGCCGAACTGGCCGCCCGGGCCGGGGAGCTGCGGCGCGCGGTGTTGGAGAAGGGCGCCCTCATCGACCGGGACGCGGTGTGGGAGCTCAAGCGCGCCGCCCTGGAACTCCTGTACGCGGTCCCGCGCGAGCCCTCCCGGGACGCCGGGTTCCGCACGTTCCGGGAGGCGGGCGGCTCCGCACTGGCCCGGCACGCCACCTGGTTCGCGCTGGCCGAGCGGTACGGCACCGACCGGGCGCGCTGGCCCGAGGGCGCCGAGGACGCGCCGGAGACCGCCCGGGGCGCCGAGTTCCACTGCTGGCTGGCCTGGCTGACCGACGCTCAGCTCACCGCCGCCCAGCGCGCCGCCCGGGACGCTGGCATGACGGTCGGCCTGGTCCACGACCTGGCCGTCGGGGTGCACCCCGAGGGCGCGGACGTCTGGGCCGCGCCGGACACGTACGCCGCTGCGGCCACCGTCGGCGCACCGCCGGACGCCTTCAACGCGCGCGGCCAGGACTGGGGGCTGCCGCCCTGGCGCCCCGACGCGCTCGCCGCGAGCGGCTACGCCCCCTTCCGGGCCCTGCTGCGCGGGGTGTTCCGGTACGCGGGCGCGCTGCGCATCGACCACGTGATGGGCCTGTTCCGGCTCTGGTGGATCCCCGAGGGCACCCCGCCGGCCGAGGGCACGTACGTCTCCTACGACGGCGAGGCGATGCTGGCCGTGCTGGTGCTGGAGGCCCACCGGGCCGGCGCCCTGGTCATCGGCGAGGACCTCGGCACGGTCGAGCACGGGGTACGGCGGGCGCTCGCCCGGCGCGGCGTGCTCGGTACGTCGGTGCTGTGGTTCGAACGGGACTGGCAGGGCGGGGGGCAGCCGCTGGAGCCGGCGGACTGGCGGGCCGACTGCCTGGCCACCGTCACCACCCACGACCTGCCTCCCACCGCCGCCAAGCTGGCCGGCAGCCATGTCGAACTGCGCGACCGCCTGGGCCTGCTGACCCGGCCCGTGGACACCGAACGGGCCGAGGACGCCGCCGACACCGCCGAGTGGCTGGCCGTGCTGGACCGGATGGGCCTGGAGGCCAAGGGCGAGGAGGCCGCCGTACGCGGGCTGTACGCCTTCCTGCTGCGCACGCCCGCCCACCTGGTCGGCGTGTGGCTGCCCGACGCGGTGGGGGACCGGCGGCCGCAGAACCTGCCGGGCACCTGGGACCAGTACCCCAACTGGCGGCTGCCCGTCGCCGACGAGGCCGGACGGCCGGTGGCGCTGGAGGCGCTGATGGCCTCATCCCGCGCGAACGCCCTGCTGAGCGCGGTGCGGGCGGGCGCGCGCACCCGTACGGCACCCCCGGGCGCGCGCCCCCTTTAGGTGTTCGCTACGTTTGCACCGTGGACAAGAAGAACGCTCTGCGCGCCGGCGCCGTCACGGCCGGAACGACGCTGATGATGCTGCTGATGACGTCTCCCGCCCTCGCGGCGATCCGCGACGACGGCGATGACCCGGGCCCGGGCCTGAGCATCGGTGAGACGCTCGGCCTGTACGTGGCCACGCCGATCGTGCTGTTCCTGGTCATCGCGGGTCTGGTGATGGTCGGCGACAAGTCGCGCAAGCAGCGTCCGACCGACTGATCCGGCCGCCCTCGCACGGGCGGTCCCATAAGACTTCCGGGGCGCCGGGGGTCCGCACGCCGACCTGTGGTCGGTGGTCGCGCGACCCCCGGCGCCTCGTCGTGCCCGGCGCCGGTGAACGGCTCCCCGGTGAAGGGCTCAGGGTGAACGGCTCCCCGGTGAGGGGCTCAGGTGAACGGCTCCCCGGTGAGGGGCTCAGGTGAACGGCTCCCCGGTGAACGGATCGCGGCTCGCGGTAAGGCTCAGCCGACGCCCGCCATCAGCTTGCGCAGCAGCCCGCTGAGCGCCTCTACCTCTTCGCCGTCCAGCCCCGACAGTGCGGCGCGCTGCACTTCCAGGCCCGCGGCGACGGCCTCGTCGATGAGCTTGAGCCCGCGCTCGGTGATCGTCACCTGGAGCCCGCGCCGGTCGTTCGGGTCGGGGTTGCGGCACAGCAGTCCGGCCTTCTCCAGCTTGTCCAGCCGACCCGTCATACCGCCGCTGGTGAGCATCAGCGTGGCCGAAAGCTGTCGCGGCGAGAGGGTGTAGGGGGCCCCGGACCGGCGCAGGGTGGCGACCACGTCGAACTCGCCGAGGGAGACCCCGTAGCGGTTGTAGGTCCGTTCCATCTCTTCGCTGACGGCCCGGGCGATCCGGTTGATGCGGCCGAACACGGCCATCGGGACGGTGTTCAGGTCCGGTCGCACCGCGTGCCACTGGTCGGTGATCGCGTCGACGGCGTCCTTGTTGGCCTCGGTCATGAGCACAGTATCCGGCCTCTCCTTCTTCGATCACCAAAAGTCGCTTGACGAAAAGTAGCTTAGCGCTAAGCTACTTACAAGCAACCTAACGGGGCCCGCCGACCTCGTCCCCGACCTCGTAGCCGTCCCACCCCCGAGGAGTAGCCGTGAACCGCCTCGCCACCGTCGCCCTGACCGCCCTGGCCCCCATCTCCTGGGGCTCCACCTACGCCGTCGCCACCGAACTGCTCCCACCCGACCGGCCGCTGTTCACCGGCGTCATGCGCGCCCTGCCCGCCGGTCTGCTGCTGACCCTCCTGTCCCGCCGCCTCCCCAAGGGCGAGTGGTGGTGGAAGTCCGCCGTCCTCGGCGCGCTGAACATCGGTGCCTTCTTCCCGCTCCTCTTCCTCGCCGCCTACCGGCTGCCCGGCGGCGTCGCGGCCGTCCTCGGCAGCGCCGGCCCGCTGTTCGTCGTAGGACTCGCCGCCCTGGTCCTGGGCGAGAGGGCGAGCCTGCGCACCGTCCTCGCCGCCGTCACCGGAGCGCTCGGCGTCAGCATGGTGGTGCTGACCGCCGCCGCGAAGCTCGACCTCCTCGGCATCATCGCGGGTGTGGTCTCCTCCGCCTCCATGGCCGCGGGCACCGTGATGACCAAGCGCTGGGGCCGCCCGGACGGCGTCGGACCGCTGGCCATGACCGGCTGGCAGCTCACCGCCGGCGGGCTGATCATCATCCCCATCGCGGCCCTCGTCGAAGGCGCCCCGCCCGCGCTCGACGGCAAGGCCTTCCTGGGCTACGGCTACATGATGCTCCTCAACACCGGCACCGCGTACTGGCTCTGGTTCCGCGGCATCGGCAAGCTCTCCGCCACCTCCGTCACCCTGCTCGGCCCGCTCTCCCCGCTCACCGCGGCCGTCATCGGCTGGGCGGTCCTCGGGCAGGCGCTCTCCCCCGTCCAGCTCGTCGGCATGGCGATCGCCTTCGGGGCCACCGTCGCGGGCCAGCTGTTCGCGGCCCGGGCCGCCGCCGCCCAGGCCGCCCTGAACCCGGAACCGTTCACTTCTGCTGAAAAGACCGATCGGAACATTTCGATGGACCTGACAGCTGGACCGGTGCGACCGTAGCCACACGAACCGTCGACCGAATCCCGAGGGGGAGACACCCAGTGGCCGTCCTGGACCGCAACCGCACCATCCCACCAGCAGCACAGCAGTCCACCGGCACGGGGAAGAAGGGAGCCGCCGGCCTCGGCGTGCTCCTGGCCCTGGTCGCGACGGTCGTCTGGTCCGGCAGCTTCGTCGCCACCCGGGGAATGGCCGAGACCGTACCGCCCGTCCAGGCCGTCTTCTGGCGCTGGGTCATCGCCGCCCTCGCGGTCACCCCGTTCGCCGCCCGCCAGGCCTGGCAGCAGCGGGCCCTGATCCGGCGCCACCTGCGCTACACCGCGCTCGCCACCCTCTTCGGCGTCACCCTCTACAACACCCTCGTGCACCAGGCGGGGCTGACCACCTCCGCCTCGAACATGGGCATGATCATGGCGGCCTCGCCGGTCGTCATGGCCCTCTACGCCCGCCTCGGCGGCGAACGGCTCGGCGCCCGCCGCGTCCTCGGGATGCTGCTCGCCGCCTTCGGGGTACTGCTCCTGGTCGGGGACGGCTCGATCGGCTTCGACTTCACCGCGGGCGACCTGTGGATGTTCGCCGCCGCCCTCTCCTTCGCCACCTACAGCGCACTGCTCAAGCGCAAGCCCGCCGAACTGGGCGGCCTGGCCTTCCTGCTCACCACCTTCGTGCTCGGCGCCCTGATGCTGGCGCCCGCCTACGCCGTGTCCCTCACCGTCCAGGGCGGCTTCCCGCTGACCCCCGCCACCGGCGGCATGCTGCTCTACGTCGGCGTGATGTCCTCCGCCGTCGCCTTCTTCGCCTGGAACAAGGCCGTCTCGCTCATCGGCGCCGCCCGCGCCGGAGTCGTCTACTACCTCCAGCCGGTCTGCGTCGCCGGTCTCGGACTGCTCCTGCTGGGCGAGCGGACCGGCCCGGCGCAGCTGCTGTGCATGGCGCTGATCCTCCTGGGCGTGGGGCTGGGGAGTGCCCGCCGGTAGGTTCGGGCCCATGACCGAGTGGGACATCAAGAAGCTGCGGATCCTGCGGACGCTGGCCGACCGGGGAACCGTGACCGCGACGGCCGGGGCGCTCCACATGACGCCCTCGGCCGTCTCGCAGCAGCTGACCAACCTGGGCCGGCAGCTGGGGGTCCCGCTCCTGGAGGCCCAGGGCCGGCGGGTACGGCTCACGGACGCCGCCCACCTCGTCCTGCGGCACGCCGAGGCCGTCTTCGCCCAGCTGGAACGGGCCGACGCGGAACTCGCCGGGTACCTCTCCGGGGACGTCGGCGAGGTACGGATCGGCGCCTTCTCCACCGCGGTGCCCGCCCTGGTGGTGCCGGCCGTCGCGGCCCTGCGCCGGACCCGTCCCGGGGTGGAGGTGCGGGTGCGCGAGACGGAGGCCGCCGAGTCCTACGAGCTGCTCTCCGCCGGGGTCGTCGACCTCGCGCTGTCCCTCGCGGCCCACGCGCCGACCGCCCGCGACCCCCGCTTCACCCGGGTCACCCTGCTGGAGGACCCGCTGGACGTGGCGCTGCCGCCCGACCACCCCCTCGCCGCCACACCGCTCGTGCGGCTGGCCGACCTGTCGGGGGACCGGTGGATCTACGGCGGCAGCGGCCCCTGGTCCCAGATCACCCGCTCCGCCTGCGAGGCGGCCGGGTTCGTGCCGGAGCAGGCGCACTCGGCGTCCGGCTGGAGCGCGATCCTGGCGATGGTCGAAGCGGGCATGGGGGTGGCCCTCGTACCCCGCATGGTGACCGAACGCGCCTCGGGCACCGCCGTACGGGTGCTGGCCCACGACCGCCCCGCCCGGCACGTCATCGCGGCCACCCGCAGCGGAGCCGAGTCGGCCCCGGCGCTGGCCCCGGTCCTGGAGGCGCTGCGGGACGCGGCCGCGGCGCGCGCCACCGCTTGAGCGGACACGGGTGTGCCCCGGCCCGCCGGAGCGGGCCGGGGCACACGGGGCTCAGGACGCGGCGGCCGCGTCCGCCGCCCGGGCCTTGAGGGCGCGCTCGACACCCGCGCGCGCCTCCGACACCAGACGGCGCAGACCCGCGTTCGGCTCGGCCGAGGCCAGCCACGCGTCCGTCGCGTCCAGCGTCGCGCGCGAGACCTGGAGGGACGGGTACAGCCCCACCGCGACCTGCTGCGCGATCTCGTGGCTGCGGGTGTCCCAGACCTCCTTGACCGCCGCGAAGTACTTCTGCGTGTACGGGGCCAGCAGCTCGACCTGGTCGGACTGGACGAAGCCGCCGATCACCGCCTCCTGCACGGCGTTCGGCAGGTCACCCGACTCCACGACCGAAGCCCAGGCCTGCGCCTTGGCCTCCGCCGTCGGGCGCGCCGCCCGGGCGGTGGCCGCGTGGCGCTGGCCGGCCGCCGTGGCGTCCCGCTCCAGCTCGGCCTCGATCGCCGCCTCGCCGGCCACGCCCGTCGCCACCAGCCGCTCGAGGAACGCCCAGCGCAGCTCGGTGTCGACCACCAGGCCCTCGACCTCCGCCGAGCCGTCCAGCAGAGCCGACAGGTACGTCAGCTGCCCCTCGGTCCGGGCCGTCGCCGCGAACGCACGGGCCCACGCGAGCTGGTGGTCGCTGCCCGGCGCCGCCGCCCGCAGGTGCTCCAGCGTCGCCTCGGTCCAGGTGGCCAGGCCCTGCTCGCGCCACGCCGGGTCGGCGTACAGGTCGATCGCCAGCTTCACCTGGCGGTGCAGCGACTGCACGACGCCGATGTCCGACTCCTTGCCGATGCCCGACAGGACGAGGGAGAGGTAGTCGCGGGTCGCCAGCTCGCCGTCGCGGGTCATGTCCCAGGCCGAGGCCCAGCACAGCGCGCGCGGCAGCGACTCGGTGAAGTCGCCCAGGTAGGCGGTGACGTTGGACAGGGACACCTCGTCCAGGCGGACCTTCGCGTACGACAGGTCGTCGTCGTTCAGCAGCACCACGGCCGGACGGGCGCGGCCCACCAGCTCGGGCACCTGCGTCAGACCGCCGTCGATGTCCAGCTCGATCCGGTCCGTGCGCGTCAGCAGGCCGTCGCGCAGGTCGTACAGGCCGATCGCGATGCGGTGCGGGCGCAGGACGGGCTCGCCCTTGGCGCCCGCCGGCAGGGCCGGGGCCTCCTGGCGGACGCCGAAGGCCGTGATGACGCCCTGCGCGTCCGTCTCGATCTCCGGGCGCAGGATGTTGATGCCGGCGGTCTCCAGCCACGCCTTCGACCAGGCGGTCAGGTCGCGGCCCGAGGTCTCCTCCAGGGCGCCCAGCAGATCGGACAGGCGCGTGTTGCCGAAGGCGTGCGCCTTGAAGTACGCCTGCACGCCCTTGAAGAAGGCGTCCATGCCGACGTAGGCGACGAGCTGCTTGAGCACCGAGGCGCCCTTGGCGTACGTGATCCCGTCGAAGTTGACGAGGACGTCGTCCAGGTCACGGATGTCCGCCATGATCGGGTGCGTGGACGGCAGCTGGTCCTGCCGGTACGCCCAGGTCTTCATCGAGTTGGCGAAGGTGGTCCAGGCGTGCGGCCACTTCGAGCCCTCGGCGTAGGCCTGGCAGGCGATCGAGGTGTAGGTGGCGAACGACTCGTTGAGCCACAGGTCGTTCCACCACTCCATGGTGACCAGGTCGCCGAACCACATGTGCGCCAGCTCGTGCAGGATCGTCTCCGCGCGCACCTCGTAGGCCGCGTCCGTCACCTTCGAGCGGAAGACGTACTGGTCGCGGATGGTGACGGCGCCCGCGTTCTCCATCGCGCCCGCGTTGAACTCGGGCACGAAGAGCTGGTCGTACTTGGCGAAGGGGTAGTCGTAGGCGAACTTCTCCTGGAACCAGTCGAAGCCCTGCCGCGTCACCTCGAAGATCGCGTCGGCGTCGAGGAACTCCGCGAGGGAGGGCCGGCAGTAGATGCCGAGTGGCACGGACTGCCCGTCCTTGCCCTCGTAGGAGCTGTGCACCGCGTGGTACGGGCCGGCGATCAGCGCGGTGATGTACGTCGAGATCCGCGGGGTCGGCTCGAAGCGCCAGACGTTGTCCTTGACGTCCTCGGGAGCGGGCGTCGGGGAGTTCGAGATGACCGTCCAGCCCTCGGGAGCCGTCACCGTGAACTGGAAGGTGGCCTTCAAGTCGGGCTGTTCGAAGCTGGCGAAGACCCGCCGCGCGTCCGGCACCTCGAACTGGGTGTACAGGTACGCCTGCTGGTCGACCGGGTCGACGAACCGGTGCAGGCCCTCGCCGGTGTTGGTGTAGGCGCAGTCCGCGACGACGCGGAGCTCGTTGTCGCCGGCGGCCAGGTGCTCCAGCGCGATCCGGGAGTCCCGGAAGACGGCGGCCACGTCGAGGGCCTTGCCGTTCAGGACGGCCTCGTGCACGGAGGGCGCGACGAGGTCGATGAAGGTCGCGGCGCCCGCCTCGGCCGACCGGAAGCGCACGGTGGTCACGGACCGGTAGGTGCCCCCCTCCTGCGCACCGCTGAGATCGAGTTCGATCTCGTACGAGTCGACGGTGAGCAGCTTCGCCCGCTGCTGAGCCTCTTCACGGGTGAGATTCGTGCCAGGCACGCGGTCATCTCCTTTGATGGTGACGTTGCCGGCCCATCCTTCCACGCGGCCCCGCGGCGGCGCGCCCGGGTAATCCACGGGCGAACAGGGACCGGACCCGGGCCGTCTCCCGGCACGCCGAAGGGGCGGCGCCGGCTCGCGGCGCCGCCCCTTCGGCGGGTGCGGGGGTGGGACCGGCGGCCCGGTCAGCCCTGCTTGAGCTCCTCGGCGACCAGCTCCGCGATCTGGACCGCGTTCAGGGCCGCGCCCTTGCGCAGGTTGTCGTTGGAGAGGAACAGCGCGAGGCCGTTCTCCGCCGTCTCGTCGGTGCGGATGCGGCCCACGTACGAGGCGTCCTTGCCCGCCGCCTGGAGCGGGGTCGGGATCTCGGAGAGCTCGACGCCCGGGGCGTCCGCCAGCAGCTCGTAGGCGCGCTCCACGCTCAGCGGACGCTCGAAGCGGACGTTGACCTGGAGCGAGTGACCCGAGAAGACCGGGACGCGCACACAGGTGCCGGACACCTTGAGCTCCGGGATCTCCAGGATCTTGCGGGACTCGTTGCGGAGCTTCTGCTCCTCGTCGGTCTCGTAGGAGCCGTCGTCCACGATCGAACCCGCCAGGGGCAGCACGTTGAAGGCGATGGGCCGCTTGTAGACGCCCGGCTCGGGGAACTCGACGGCCTCGCCGTCGTGGACGAGCGCGGTGGCCTCGCCGGCCACGGCCTTGACCTGGCCGTCGAGCTCGGCCACACCGGCCAGGCCCGAGCCCGAGACGGCCTGGTAGGTGGTGGCGACCATCGCGGTCAGGCCGGCCTCGTCGTGCAGCGGGCGCAGGACCGGCATCGCGGCCATCGTGGTGCAGTTCGGGTTGGCGATGATGCCCTTGGGGCGGTCCTTGACCGCGTGCGGGTTCACCTCGGAGACGACCAGCGGGACCTCCGGGTCACCACGCCAGGCCGAGGAGTTGTCGATCACGACGGCGCCCTGCGAGGCGACCTTCTCCGCGAGCGCCCTGGAGGTGGCGCCGCCGGCGGAGAACAGCACGATGTCCAGGCCGGAGTAGTCGGCGGTGGAGGCGTCCTCGATGGTGATCTCGCGGCCCTCCCACTCCAGGGTCGAACCGGCCGAACGGGCCGAGGCGAACAGCCGCAGCTCGTCCACCGGGAACTTCCGCTCGGCGAGGATGCCGCGCATGACTCCGCCGACCTGTCCGGTGGCTCCGACGATTCCGACCCTCACGGTGACTCCCTCATGTGTGCGTTCGACGCGGGCGCGCATAAGGACATCATGCGTGCGGTCCTACGAACCTTGTCCAATCCATTGTCCGAGGTGCGGACGATCTCTGCGCGCGAATACCGTGGCGAGTCCGTCACAGGGCCGCCGCCGACCCGCCCCGGACACCGTTTCGCCTGGTCGGCGCCGGCATCGGCGTCGAAACGCCCGGAGGGGCGGCGCTCGGTCGAGCGCCGCCCCTCCGGTGTCGTACGTACTACGGCAGGACCTTGTCGATCTGCACGCTGCCGGTGCCCGCGGCGGTGCCGCGGCCGTTCAGCAGCTGGACCTGGCCGAAGAACTGCCGGCCCTCGGGGGCCGGGCTGCTGACCAGGACGTTCGCCGAGACCTGCGCGCTCGCGCCGTTGGCGAGGTTCACCGCGGCTGCCTCGTCGACCTGGACGGAGCCCAGGGCGGTCGAGAAGTACACGTCGCGGTAGTCGTACGTGGTGCTGCCCGACGGGACGGCGTAGCCGATCACCTTGATGCTGTAGGTGCCGGCGGCCGGGTTGAGCAGGCTCACGGCCTCCTCGGAGTCGCCGTCGGCGGAGGAGCCGACCTTGACGCCGTCCTTGTAGACCTCGAGGTCGAGGTCGGCGGCGGCGTCGGAGACCTTGCCGATCGCGACGTCGAGGCGCGAGACGCCCTCGCCGACCGTGACCTCGGTGGTCTGGGTCTCACCGGCGGCGATGGTCGGCTTGGCGACCTTCGCGGAGCCGAGCGGGCCGCCCTGGAGCTTGCCGCCGGCGATCGCCGCGGCGTCGTTCTTGATGCTCCACTGGACGGGTGCCGGGGCGCCCTGCTTGACCTCGGGGAGCACCTTGACCGCGGGGTCGAAGGTGGCGCCGAGGACCGAGACGTCCAGCTTGAACGGGTTGTCGAGCAGCGGCGACGTGCGGCGCGCCTCGACCTCGATCTCCCACACGCCCGGGGTCGGGTCGGCGTAGGAGCGCAGGTCGGGGCGGCACTTGTTCGCCGGGTTGTCGTAGTTCGGGTAGCACATGGTCGTCGCGCTGTCCTCGACGCCCACACCGTACGGGTGGATCGAGATGAAGCGCGTCTGGCTGCCCGCCGCGAGACCGCCCAGGGCGACCTCAAGGGTCTTGGCGCCCTGCGGGACCGTCACGAAGTACGACTTGTGGCTGTTGCGCTGGACCGAGGAGGTCTGGGACTGCGCGAACGACGGCTTGGCCAGCGGGGCCGAGGCGACGACGGTGGCGAGGACCTGCTTGTCGATGCCCTCGGTGGTCTCGTCGTCCAGCTGGAGGATGCCGCTGTGGACGCCGGCCGACTTGACGTTGGCCTCGACCTTGATGGTGACGGGCTTGTTCAGCGGCAGGGTGACGTAGTCGTAGCCGCCGACCACCTTGAAGGTGCCGTCGTCGTTGCGCCAGCTCAGGTTGTGGCGGGTGCCGTACTTGACGCCGGTGGTGCGGGTGACGACGACGTCGTACACCTTCTTCTGGCCGACCTTGAGGCCGCCCTCGCGGTCGTAGATGCCGGTGCCGAAGCCAGGCGTCTTGAGGAACTGGTCGATCGCGGTGTCGACCGGCGCCTTGACGGTGAACTCGTTGGCCTTCGCGCCGCGCTGGAGGGACTCCCACGCGCCGAGGACGTTGATCAGACCGGAGCCCTGGGCGTGCGCCGGGACGTCGGCGATCTTCTTCGCCGTGCTGGTGAGCGCCACGCGCAGGCTCGCCGGGGTGACGGTCATGTGCTGCTGCTTGGCCGCCGAGAGGAGCAGGGCGCTGGCGCCCGTCGCCTGCGGCGAGGACATCGAGGTGCCCTGGAGCATGGAGTAGCCGGCCGGCAGGCCGTAGCCGGCCTCCTTCACCGGGGAGCCGGGCAGCCAGGTCTGCGTGGTGTTGATGGCCGCGCCGGGGGCGGTGATGGTCGGCGTGAACCCGCCGTCCTCACGCGGACCGCGCGAGGAGAAGGGGAACATGTCGTACTTCTTGGTGACGCCGGAGCCGTAGTTGGCGGCCCAGGTCTCCTTGGAGACCGCCGCGCCCACGGAGATGACCTTGTCCGCGAGACCGGGGTCGCCGATCGTGTTGAGGCCGGGGCCCTCGTTGCCGGCCGAGATGACCAGCTGGACGCCGTAGGTGTCGATCAGGTTCTTGTAGAGCTCGGCGCGGGCGTTGTTGCCGTCGTTGAGCGCAGGCAGACCGCCGATGGACATGTTCACGATGTCCACGCCGCGGTTGGCGACCAGGTCGATCATGCCCTCGGTCAGCGCGACGTTGGTGCAGCCGCCGGACCAGGAGCAGGCGCGCGAGGAGACGATCTTGGCGCCGGGCGCCTCGCCGTTCATCTTGCCGCCGAAGAGGCTGTTGGCGGCGGTGATGCCCGCGACGTGCGTGCCGTGCTCGGACTCGATGATGCCGATGTTGACGAAGTCGGCCTTCTTGCCGACCCAGTCACCACCCAGCGGGTCCATCGGGACGTCCTTGCGGATCTGGATCACGAACGGGACGCGCTCGACGACGTCGGTCGCCGGGTTGTCCGTGCCGAAGTAGCCGATCTGGTAGCCGTCCTTGTACGGCTTCATCGGCTCGTTGTTCGTGAAGTCGCCGTCCTGGTCGGTGTCGACGCGGACGGTGCCGGCGACCGGGTCGTAGAGCATGCCGAACTTGTCGGTCGTGTCCCCGTCGCGGTTGACGTCGCCCTTCTCGTCACCGGTGGCGGTGATCGACTCGCTGAAGCGGCTGAACTGGAAAGAGCCCTCGGGGGCCTTCCAGCTCTGACCGGCGGCGGTGAAGGTGCCGCCCGTGGCCGTGACCGGGGTGATCTGGGCGCGCCAGGTGCCGTCGTTGTCCGTGATCGGGTCGGTCGCGGTGACCCAGTCGACGATCTTGCGCTCGCCGGTGGTGGTCTTCTGGAGCGCGGGGTGACCGAGGTCGACGCCGGAGTCCAGGATGCCGATGGTCACGCCGCGGCCGTCGGCCTCGGGGTGCTGGGCGACGAAGTCGACCGCGCCCGTCTCGAAGGACGGGTTGTACGGGTTCTTCGCCGGGGTGTCCTTGCCCGGCCCCGGGTAGGTCTCGGCCGCGGTCTTCTGGCTCGCGCCGGCGTCCTTGCCCGAGTCCGGCCGCGGGTCCGACAGCTGGATCTCGTGCTTGAGGTCCATGGCGTGGACCGAGGACAGCTTGCCGGCTTCCTTCAGCGCGGCCTCGGCCTTGCCGGTGGGGATCGTGGCGCGCACGTAGCCGAGCTTGTCGTTCGTCTGGCCCACCGAAGCGCCCTGTACGGCGCCCAGCTGGTCGGCGACCTGCTTGGTCTGACCGGGCGCGGTGGCCACCATGACGGTGACGGTCGCGTCACCCTTGGCCTTGGCGTCCTGGAGCAGTTCGGCGTCGGACGAACCGAGCTTCTGGTCCGCGGACTTGACCGCCGCCGGGGCGCCGGGGTCGGTGGCTCCCGTCGCGGCGAAGACGGGCATCGCCCCGGACGCGCAGAGCGCGGCCACCAGGCCTGCGGCCGCCGCGACGCGGGCGACGCGCCTGGAGGCCGGTATTGCCCCGGTTGTGGAGCTGGGGGATTCGAGGGTCATCAGCATCCCTGGCTAAGAGAAAGATACGGTCCGGATTTCGGTGCCGGATGACCGGTCAGCCTTGCGCAAGTGACCACTGTTTGGGGAGACATGTCATTGACCGAGACCTGACATGGCGGACTCTCGCCACAGCGGAGGATGCGCCAGCGGGGATGCAACGGGGCATAGGGGGGCGACTTGCAGGGGTTGGTGAGTGGACTTGTCGACTTTCCGGCGGTGCGTCAGGCGTGAACCTGCGCCCGGACGCGCCGCCGGTGTGACAACTTCCGACCGTTCAGCGCACGCGCGTGCGCGCGTAGTGCCGTGAGGCCTTCGCCCGGTTTCCGCAGACGGCCATCGAGCACCAGCGCCGGGTGCCGTTGCGCGAGGTGTCGTGGAAGTGCAGTACGCAGGTCTCGGAAGCGCACTTGCGGATCCGGTCGGGCGCGGAGGCCAGCAGTTCCAGGTAGTCGCGGGCCGCGATCCAGGCCGGCCCCCAGGCGGGATCGGTGAACTCGGCCCGCTCGCCCGGCCCTTCGGCGGTCAGCGTGGCCCGGATCCGGCCGTGCTCCAGCACGGCGTCGACGAGTGCGCGCGCGCCCTCGTCGGCGGGGTCCGCCACCGCGCGGGCCAGCGACTCGCGGGCGGTCAGCAGGTGCACCAGGGTCGGGGCGTCGGCGCGGAAGCGGCCGGCCAGGCCGCTGCTCTCCAGCCAGACGGCGAGCCCCTCCAGGCGGCTCAGCCCGAAGGCCCCGCCGAACAGGTCCGCGACCTCGCCGTCCATCATCCAGCGCGTGTTCAGCAGGTCGAGGGAGACCGGCTCGCCGGTCAGCGGGCGCGGATCCGCCGGGCTCTGCGCCGTCATGAAAGGCCTCCTCGCCCGGTCCGCGACCCGTCTCCGGGCCTTCGCTAACCCGTCAAGCGTACGTGACCGGTTGACGTCGCCTTCTGTAACCCCTAAGTTGAATTTAGAAGGTTAGAAACCTCGCTGGACAACTCTGGAAGGGGGCAGCCGTGACGGCTGTCATCAGCACGCTGCGCACCGGCCACGTGGGCCTGAACGTCACCGATATCACCCGCTCGCTCGCGTTCTACCGGGACGCCCTCGGCTTCGAACTCCTCGGCGAGGGCAAGGAGGACGGCCGCCGCTTCGCCTTCCTCGGCCAGGGAGGCGACCTCGTCCTCACGCTCTGGCAGCAGGCCGAGAGCGGGTACGAGCCGGCCTCCGCGGGCCTGCACCACCTGGCCCTGTCCGCCGGGACCGTCGAGGAGGTACGGGAGTACGAGATCAGGCTGCGCCGTCTCGGCGTGCGGTTCGCCCACGACGGTGTCGTGGCCCACCGCGAGGGAGCGGCATCGGGCGGCATCTTCTTCCACGACCCGGACGGGACCCGCCTGGAGATCTCCGTCCCCAGCGGCGCCGAGGATGCTCCCGTACCCACCCCCGGGGCCCCGACCTGCGGATTCTTCTAATGTCCGGGTACCACTGGGGCTCCCTGGCCGTTCAGGAACAGGCCGGTGTCCGGGACCTCGCCGAGCACGTCGGCCGCTCGATCGGCGCCGACATCCGCGAGGTGGCCGCCGCCTTCCTCGCCCAGCAGCCGCACCTCGTCGTCGGCGCGTCCGACGGCGGGGGCCGGCTGTGGGCCTCCCTGCTCACCGGCGTCCCCGGCTTCGTACGGGCCACCGGGCGGCGCCGGATCGAGGTCGAGGGCGGCCTGCCGGAAGGCGACCCCCTGGCCGGGGCCCTCGCCACCACCGGTACCGCGGTCGGCACCCTCTCGCTCGACCCGCGCACCCGGCGCCGGATGCGCCTCAACGGCACCCTGGAGGCCACCCCGGACGGGTTCGCGGTGGCGGCCGAGCAGGTCTTCGCCAACTGCCCGAAGTACCTCCAGAAGCGCCGGCCCCTGCTGCGCGAGCGGACGGGCAGCGGTGTCGTCAGCCGCGGGGGCGTGCTCACCCCGGGCCAGGCGCGGGCCGTCCGGGCCGCCGACACGTTCTTCATCGCCACCACCGCCGGGCGCGACGGGGCCGACGCCAGCCACCGGGGCGGTCTGCCCGGCTTCGTGGAGGTGCACTCGCCGGCCGAGCTGTCCTGGCCGGACTACCCGGGCAACGCGATGTTCATGACCCTGGGGAACCTGGTCGCCGACCCCCGGGCCGGACTGCTGTTCCCCGACTGGGAGAGCGGGGCGGTGCTCCAGCTCAGCGGGCGGGCCCGGACCGAGTTCGGGGCCGGCGGCGAGCGGCGGGTGCGCTTCGTGGTGGAGTCGGCGGTGCAGAGCCTGCATCCGGGACGGCTGCTGTGGAGCGCCCCGGAATACTCCCCGGCCAATCCGGCGCTCCCGGATCACCGGGGCAGGACCACCAGGTAGGCGGCCGGCTCCCGGTCGACGGACGCCGTCAGCGCGGTCCGGACGACCGCCGCCTGCTGCTCGGGCCAGTCGCGCAGCTTGCGCGGGGTGATGTGGATGACGGTCACCCCGAGCCGTTCCAGGGCGTCCCGCTTGCGGACGGTCTCCGACCACTGCTCGTCCTCGCCCTGGCGGGGGGCCCGGGTGTCGATCTCGACGGCGACGGCTTGGTCGGGCCAGTACGCGTCGACCCCGCCGAGGTGGGGACCACCAGGCAGGCGCAGGTCCACGTTCCAGACCGGCTCCGGGAGCTCGTAGCCCCGTACGAGCTGGTACAGCCGGTCCTCCGCGATGGCCCGGCCCTCGGCGAGCAGGGACTCGACGGCGTCGACCACGTGCGGCCGGTTCAGCAGCCGGGCCACCGTCAGCTCCCGCACCACGGCGGCCGGTTCGCAGTGTCCCGCCCGGACGGCCTCGCTCAGCAGGCGGCGTACCGTAGCGGCGTCGGAGAGCCGGGCGACGGCGTCGGCGAGGGCGCGGGCCACGGGGGCGACGGGCAGGCCGGTCACCTGCATCGGCCGGGGCGGGGTGTGCGTGCGGATGATCCGGACGCCGCCGGTGGACCGCAGCCGGCGGGTGTTCGAGACGAGTACGTCGATGTCCGCGAGCGCCGTGAGCGCGGGGGCCGCGCCGAACCGGTACAGGGCGAGGGCGGCGAGCCCGGTGATCATGGCCTCGTCGGCTGTGCGGCGCCCGGCGTACAGCAGGGCGGCGTGCAGCCGCTCCTCGCTGGTCGGGGGGCCGGGGTGGAGCAGGAACACCCCCGGCAGGATCTGCTGCCAGGCCCGGCCGGCGGCGTCGGAGGCGCTGACGCCGTGCTCGCGGAGCTGCGCGAGGGTGAGCACGCGGGGGCGGCTGCCGGTGAGGTGGGTGAGGGGGAGGGGCGCGTTGTGGTTCATGCGGCGGAGATTCCCGCACTGCGGGGGCCCGCTAACCCCTGTTACGTTCCCGTCGACAAATCGGGACAAGCCCGCACTAAAGTACGGCCGTTCGAAAGCCGATACCGCCGTTCGCTTCCCGCCCGGACCGGCTGGTCACCGGCGACGACGTCCGGTGTCCGGCGCTGGGGCAGGGCCGGCCCGGCCGGGCGGGAAGCGCTCTGTGCGACTATCCGACGGCGGCGGCGCCGGTGGCGGCGCCCGCGTCACACGCCTGGGCGCGCAGCGCGCGGGCGAGGTCGTCCCGGGACTCGATCACCAGCCGCCGCAGCGCCGGCGGAGCCGACTCGCGCGCCGCCAGCCACGCGTCCGTCGCCTCCAGCGTGGCGGCCGAGTCCTGCAGGGCCGGGTACAGGCCCTTCACCACGTCCATCCCGATCTGGATCGACCGCTCGGCCCACACCCGCTCGATCGCCTCGAAGTACCGCTCCGTGTAAGGCGCCAGAAGGGCCCGCTGCGAAGACTGCTGCATCCCCGCGATCGTGGCCTCGACCAGCGCGTTCGACAGTGCGTCGGACTCCACGACCGCAGCCCACGCCTGGTCCTTGACCGCCGCCGACGGCCTGGCCGCCAGGCACCGCACGTGGTGGCGGCGGCCCGACGCCGTGTCGTCGCGCGCCAGTTCCGCGGCCAGGACGCCCTCGTCCACCGCCCCGTGCGCGGTCAGCGGCAGCAGGAAGTCCCAGCGCAGCTCCTGATCGACCTCCAGCCCCTCGATGCGCGCCGAACCGTCGAGCAGCCCGAGCAGCAGCTGGAAGTCGCCCTCCGTCGTGGCGCCCGCCGCGAAGAAGCGGGCCCAGATCAGCTGGTGCTCGGACGCCGGCTCCGAGAAGCGCAACTCCTGGAGCGCGACCGCCGACAGCACCCGCCCGCCCTGCTCGCGCCACTCGGGCGCCGCGTAGTGGGTGACGGCCGTCAGGGCCTGGTGGTGCAGCATCTGGAGCACCCCGAGGTCGCTCTCCCGGCCGGAGTGGGCCAGGACCAGCGAGACGAAGTCGCGGGCCGGCATCAGGGCGTCGCGCGTCAGGTTCCACAGCGCCGACCAGCACAGGGCCCGGGCGAGGGGGTCCCGTACGTCGCCCAGGTGCGTGCGCAGCGTCGCCAGCGAACCCTCGTCGAAGCGGATCTTGCAGTAGGTGAGGTCGTCGTCGTTGACCAGGATGAGGTCGGGCCGCTCCTGCCCGGCCAGTTCCGCCACGGCCGTACGCGCCCCCGCGACGTCCGCCTCGGTGCGTGCGTACCGCACCAGGGCGCCGTCCTCGAGCCGGTACAGGCCCACCGCGACCCGGTGCGGGCGCAGCTCGTCGCCCTCCTGCACCACCGCGAGTTCGCCGATCCGGCCGTCCTCGCCGTAGGTGACCTCCGGCGCCAGCGCGTTCACACCGGCCGTCTGGAGCCACGCCCGCGACCACTCGGCCATGTCCCGGCCCGAGACCTCCCCGAGCACCGACAGCAGGTCCTCCAGGGTGGTGTTCCCGTACGCGTTCGCCTTGAAGTAGCGCCGCGCGCCCTCCAGGAACGCCTCCCGCCCGACGTAGGCGACGAGCTGCTTGAGCACCGCCGCGCCCTTGGCGTAGGTGATGCCGTCGAAGTTCAGCTTCGCGGCCTCCAGGTCAGGGATGTCGGCCGTGATCGGGTGCGTGGAGGGCAGCTGGTCGGCCCGGTAGGCCCACGCCTTGCGGTTGTTGGCGAAGGTCACCCACGCCTGGTCGAACCGGGTCGCCTCGACCAGCCCGAACGAGCCCATGAAGTCGGCGAAGGACTCCTTGAGCCACAGGTCGTCCCACCACTTCATGGTGACCAGGTCGCCGAACCACATGTGCGCCATCTCGTGCAGGATGACGTTCGCGCGCCGCTCGTACGAGGCCTGCGTGACCTTCCCGCGGAAGATGTACTCCTCCCGGAAAGTCACCATGCCCGGGTTCTCCATCGCGCCCAGGTTGTACTCGGGCACGAACGCCTGGTCGTACTTGCCGAACGGGTACGGGTAGTCGAACAGCTCGTGGAACAGGTCGAAGCCCTGCTTCGTGACGAGGAAGACGTCGTCCGCGTCGAAGTGCTTCGCCAGGCCCTTGCGGCACATCGCGCCGAGCGGGATCGTCAGGTCCCCGCGCGTGTAGGTGTCCGTGACGTAGTGGTACGGGCCCGCCACCACGCAGGTGATGTACGTGGAGATCGGCGCGGTCTCGGCGAAGCGCCGGGTCAGCCCCTCCCGGGACTCCTCGACCCCGTTGCTCCACACCTGCCAGCCCTCGGGCGCGGTGACCTCGAAGCGGTAGGGCGCCTTCAGGTCCGGCTGCTCGAAGTTGGCGTACACCCGCCGGGCGTCGGCCGGCTCGTACTGGGTGTAGAGGTAGACCTCGCCGTCCTCCGGGTCCACGAAGCGGTGCATGCCCTCGCCGGTGCGGCTGTAGGCGCAGTTCGCGTCGACCACCAGGACGTTCTCGGTGGCGAGGCCGTCCAGGGCGATCCGCGAGCCGTCGAAGACGGCGGACGGGTTCAGCGCGCGCCCGTTCAGGGTGATCGTGTTCACCGAGGGGGCGATCAGGTCGGCGAACGTGGAACCGTCCGCGGTCGCGGCCCGGAAGCGGATCGTCGTCACCGACCGGAAGGTCCGCGGGCCGTCGGCCGGTTCGGCCTCGTCCACCGCCGACCTCAGGTCGAGGGACACCTCGTACCCGTCGACGGTCAGCAGCTCGGCCCGTTCGCGGGCCTCGTCACGGGACAGATTCTCTCCGGGCACCTGCACTCCTTCGTGCGTGATCGCGGTCTTGGCCGAATCCTCGCACGGGGGGAATGCGAGCGGCTCGGAGCCGGTTGGGGAGGGGGCAACGTGACCGGATTCGGGTGAACGACTTGAGGAGAGACATGGCCGACACGCAGGTGCGCGGGAAGACCCCGGTCGATTTCTGGTTCGACCCGCTCTGCCCCTGGGCGTGGATGACCTCGCGCTGGATGCTCGAAGTCGAGAAGGTGCGCGACATCGAGGTCCGCTGGCACGTGATGAGCCTTGCCGTCCTCAACGAGAACAAGCTCGAAGAGCTGCCCGAGCGCTACCGCGAGATCCTCGGCCCGAAGGGCTGGGCGCCGGTGCGCGTGGTCATAGCGGCCCAGCAGAAGCACGGTGACGAGTACACCGGCAAGCTCTACACGGCCCTCGGCACCCGCATCCACAACGAGGACAAGGGCGCGACCCGCGAGGTCATCGCCGAGGCGCTGGCGGAGGTCGGCCTCCCGGCCGAGCTGCTCGCCTACGCCGACTCCGACGAGTACGACGAGGTGCTGCGCGCCTCGCACAACGACGGCATCGACCGGGTCGGCCAGGAGGTCGGCACCCCGGTGATCTCCGTGCCCGGCGCCGACGGCGCCGAGGTGGCCTTCTTCGGGCCGGTGGTGACGCCGGCCCCGCGCGGCGAGGCCGCCGCCCGGCTGTGGGACGGCACCCTGCTCGTCGCGTCCACCCCGGGCTTCTACGAGATCAAGCGCACCCGTACCCGGGGGCCCGTCTTCGAGTAGGCGCCCCGGATCCGCATACGGAAGACCCCCGTGAGTCACGTCCTCACGGGGGTCTTCCGCTGTACACGCCCGCCGGTGAAGGTTGAGAAGACGATCACGAGGCGGCCGGGCCTTGGCGCCGATCAGCCCTTGACGGGGATCAGCAGCGGGGTGTTGGCCTTGGCGTCCGCGTAGCGCTTGGCGACGTCCTGCCAGTTGACGACGTTCCACATCGCCTCGATGAAGTCCACCTTCTGGTTCTTGTACTGCAGGTAGAAGGCGTGCTCCCAGGCGTCGAAGACCAGGACCGGCACCGAGGCCTGGCCGACGTTGCCCTGGTGGTCGTAGACCTGCTCGACGATCAGACGGCCACTGATCGGCTCGTACGCGAGCACGCCCCAGCCCGAGCCCTGCGTGGCGGAGGCCGCGAAGGTCAGCTGCTTCTTGAACTTGGCGAAGGAGCCGAAGGACTCGGTGATCGCGTCCGCGAGGTCGCCGACGCCGTCGGCGGCGGTCGGCTCGCCGCCGCCCTCGCCGGTCTTCGGGCTGGCCATGTTGTGCCAGTAGATGCTGTGCAGGATGTGGCCGGAGAGGTGGAAGGCCAGGTTCTTCTCCAGGCCGTTCAGCGCGCCCCAGTTCTCCTTGTCGCGCGCCTCCTCCAGCTGCTCCAGCGTGGTGTTGGCGCCGGCGACGTAGGCCGCGTGGTGCTTGTCGTGGTGCAGCTCGATGATCTGCGGGTTGATCACCGGCTCAAGTGCCGCGTAGTCGTACGGAAGCTCAGGAAGCGTGTAGATGGCCATGCGTGTTCCGGTCCCCTCGGCGTGCCAACTGCTTATTGCAACCAATGCGCAACTGCACGCTAACAGTATCTATTTCCGAACGCACGTAAGGGTCGCCTGCCTTCGTGCCGCGCACGACGAAGGCGCGCCCCGTGCCCCGCACGGAACGCGCCTCGGCTGCCGCGGATCGGTCAGGCGGCCGCGGTCCGCCGCCCGCGCACCAGGCCGGCCACCGCGAGGACGGCCGTCAGTCCGGCCGTGAAGACGACCTGGATCCGGGTGTCCTCGCCCAGGGCCATCAGGACCAGCACCCCGGCGACCCCGGCCAGCGCGACCCACGTCAGGTACGGGAAGCCCCACATCCGTACGACCAGCTTCCCCGGAGCCTCCCGCTCCAGGCGGCGGCGCAGCACCATCTGGGAGACGCCGATGAAGCCCCAGACGACGAGGATCACCCCGCCCACCATGTTCAGCAGCCAGGCGAACAGGGTGTCCGGGTACCAGTAGGACAGCAGCACGGTGACGAACCCGAAGCCGGAGGAGGCCAGCACCGCCCGGCGCGGCACACCGCCGCTGACCTTGCCCAGCGCCCTCGGGCCCTGGCCCCGGGACACCAGCGAGTGGGCCATGCGCGAGGAGCCGTAGATGTTGGCGTTCATCGCCGACATCAGGGCGATCAGGATGACCACGTTCATGATCTGGCCCGCGGCCGGGATGCCGAGGTGGTCCAGGGCGGCGGCGTACGGGCCGTGTTCGACCACCGCCGGGTCGTTCCACGGCAGCAGCGTGACGATGACCAGCATCGAGCCGACGTAGACGATCGCGATCCGCCACATGGTGGTCCGCACGGCCCGGGCCACGCCCTTGACCGGGTCCTCGGACTCGGCTGCCGCGATCGTCACCGTCTCCAGCCCGCCGTACGCGACCACCGACGCGAGCAGGCCGACGAGCAGCCCGTCCACCCCCTCGGGCAGGAAGCCGCCTTCGTGGACCAGGTGTGCGGCGCCGGGGGAGGAGGTCCCGGGCAGCAGCCCCAGGACGGCCAGCACCCCGAGGCCCAGGAACAGCGCGATCGCCCCGATCTTGAGGGCGGCGAACCAGAACTCGAACTCGCCGAAGTTCTTCACGGCGGTCAGGTTGCTGACGGTGAACACCACCATGAAGAGCAGCACCCACATCCACGACGCGGTGCCCGGGAACCAGCCCGTCATGATGTGCGCCGCACCGATCCCCTCGATGGCGACGCCGACGCACAGCAGCGTCCAGAACATCCAGCCGGCCGTGAACCCGGCCCACGGGCCGATCGCTCGCTCCGCGTGGACGGAGAACGAGCCCGAGGCGGGGTTCGCGGCGGACATCTCGCCGAGCATCCGCATCACACACATCACCAGCAGCCCGGACACGGCGTACGCGAGCACGATCGAGGGACCCGCCGCCGCGATGCCGGCGCCGGAGCCGACGAAGAGGCCGGCGCCGATGACCCCACCGAGGGCGATCATGGACAGGTGGCGTTGCTTGAGGCCGCCGGCGAGGGGCGATCCGTGGCCGGTCCCGGGCGGCGCCTGCTGTTCGGGCGGGGCGGTGGTGCTCTCGTCGGCGGTGCTCTGACTCATGGCGCCATCTTGCCCACCGTCCGATAACCGGATGCGCCGTGTCCATCATGCGGACAGTGGGCCCGGTTGTGGGCCGGGCGATGGGCCGGGCGATGGTCCGGGCGGTGCTCGGGTGGTGGACTCGGGCGGCAGGCTCATACGGTGCCCGGCAGGGCTGCGTCAGGCCCGGCGGGCCCGCAGTTCCCGTACGCCCGCGATCGCCAGCACCACCGCGGCCGCCCCGGAGGACCACAGCAGCTGCGGCCGCGCCGAATCGTCGAACAGCATCAGCACCAGGACCGCCGCCATGCCGAGCAGCGCCGCCCAGGTGAGGAACGGGAAGCACCACATCGGCAGCGTCAGCCGCTCCGGCATCTCCCGCTCGATCCGCCGGCGCAGCCTCAGCTGCGAGACCGCGATCAGCGCCCACACGAACAGCAACACCGCGCCCACCGCGTTGAGCATGTAGAGGAACACCGTGTCCGGCCACAGCAGGTTCAGCACCACCGACACGAACCCGAACGCGACCGACGCGAACACCGCGCGGCGCGGCACCCCGCCCCCGGACACCTTGAGCAGCCCCTTGGGCGCCTCGCCCCGCTCGGCCAGCGAGAAGACCATGCGGGAGGACCCGTACAGGTTGGCGTTCAGCGCGGACAGCAGCGCCACGAACACCACGATCTCCATGATCTGGCCGGCCGACGGGATGCCGATGGAGTCCAGCACGGCCACGTACGGGCTCTGCCCCGGCTCCAGCGAATCCCAGGGCAGCAGGGTCACGATCACCAGCATCGAGCCGACGTAGAAGAAGAGGATGCGCCACACCGCGCTGCGCACCGCGCGGGCGACGGAGCGGGCCGGGTCGTCGGACTCGGCGGCCGCGATGGTGACGACCTCCAGGCCGCCGAAGGCGAAGACGACCGCGAGCATGCCGGCGACCACCCCGCCGAAGCCCTTGGGGAAGAACCCGCCGTGGCCCGTCAGGTTGCCCACGCCGACCGGGTCGGTGTCGGGGAGCAGGCCGAAGACCGCCAGCGTCGCCAGGATCAGGAAGAGCACGATGGCGGCGACCTTGAGGGCCGCGAACCAGAACTCGAACTCGCCGAAGTTCTTCACGGCGGTCAGGTTGGTGACGGTGAAGACCACCATGAAGATCAGCACCCAGACCCACTGGTCGACCGCGGGCAGCCAGCCGTTCGCGATCTTCGCTGCGCCCGTCGCCTCCACGGCCAGCACCACGACCAGCAGGAACCAGTACAGCCACCCCGCCGAGAAACCCGCCCACCGCCCCAGCGCCTTCTCCGCGTAGACGGAGAACGAACCGGACGCGGGCATCGCGGCCGACATCTCGCCGAGCATCCGCATCACGAGCATTGCGAGGACGCCGGCGAGCAGGTACGAGCAGATGATCGCGGGTCCGGCGATCGAGATGCCGGCGCCGGAGCCGACGAAGAGCCCGGCGCCGATCACTCCGCCGAGACCCAGCATGGTCAGGTGGCGCTGCTTGAGGCTGTGGCTCAGGGGTTCGGGGGGTTCGGGGGAAAGCCCGTCCGCTTGGGCGGCGTGCTTGTCGGTCAGGCGGTCGCGCATGAGGGTGGGCTCGTACTCTCGTTCGGCCTGGTGGCGAGGGGGATTCGCGCAGATTGGAGGGACCCTACAGTCTCGCCGGAGGGTGTTCGTCTACGCAAAACGGACGTGGAGTCTCTAGTGGGTCGTGATGGGGATCACTGCAACTCTGGTATGGGGAAGGGTTTTTGTCCACTCCCCACCAAACCGCGCAGTACGGCTTGTTCCTGGCGGCGGTGGGGCGGCGCCCGGCCCCGGACTAACGTCGATGATCGTCCCGTCATCCGATCACCCCCACGCGGAGTCCCCTGATGAGCACTGCTTCCGTCTCCTCCCGGCCCGGCGCCGTCCTCGCCGACCTGCTGCCCGCGAGCCGCGTCCGTGACGTGGCGCTCGTCGTCGGCGGAGCCGCGCTCATGGGCGTCGCCGCCCAGATCTCGGTCAAGGTGCCGGGCCTGATCGTGCCGATCACCGCACAGACCTTCGCCGCACTGCTCGTCGGCGCCGCGCTCGGCGCCGGCCGCTCCTTCCTCTCCATGGCGCTCTACACGCTCGTCGGCATGGCCGGCGTGCCGTGGTTCGCGCACGGCGCCTCGGGCGCGGGCGGCGCCACCTTCGGCTACGTGCTCGGCATGCTCCTCGCCTCCACCGTCGTCGGCGCCCTCGCCCGGCGCGGCGCGGACCGCTCCGTCCTGCGCACGGCGGGCACGATGGTGCTCGGCTCGGCCCTCGTCTACGCGGTGGGCGTCCCGTACCTGGCCCTGTCCACCGGGATGTCCCTCGGTGCGGCGGTGGCGGGCGGCTTGACCCCGTTCCTGATCGGCGACGCCGTCAAGGCGGCGCTGGCGATGGGCCTGCTGCCCGCGACGTGGAAGCTCCTCGACCGCCGCTGAGCCGCCGTACGCGAAACGGAGCAGCCCCGGACCACGAGCGTGGTCCGGGGCTGCTGCGCGGGGGGTTCCCCGGGACTACGCGGGCGTGTGGGCCCCGGCGGCCTTGCGGCGCCAGTCGCGGACCGCGCCGATCACCAGGACGACCGCCGCGACCAGCAGCGACAGCATCACGGTCTCGCGGTTGTCCTTGTCGTAGACCATGTAGGCCAGGACGAAGGTGATCATGCCGGCGGTGATCCAGGTCAGACCCGGGAAGAGCCACATCTTGACGGTGAGCTTCTCCGGCGCCTCCCGCTCCAGGATCCGGCGCATCCGCAGCTGGGTCAGGCAGATGACCAGCCACACGAAGAGCGCGATCGCACCCGAGGAGTTCAGCAGGAAGTCGAAGACCGTGTCCGGGAACGCGTAGTTGAAGTACACGGCGAGGAAGCCGAAGACCACGGACCCCAGGATCGCGGCGGTCGGCACACCGTTCTTGCTCACCTTGGCGAACGCCTTCGGGGCGTCACCGCGCTCGCCCAGCGAGAACGCCATGCGCGAAGCGGTGTACAGGCCCGAGTTCAGGCAGGACAGCACGGCCGTCAGGACGATCACGTTCATGATCTGACCGGCGTGCGCGATGCCGATCGAGTCGAGGGCGGCGACGTAGGAGCCCTTGTCGACGATCGACTTGTCGTTCCACGGCAGCAGGGTCAGCACGATGAAGATCGAGCCGAGGTAGAAGACGCCGATGCGCCAGATCACCGAGTTGGTGGCCTTGGTGACCGCGCGGCGCGGGTCCTCGGACTCACCGGCGGCCAGGGTGACGATCTCACTGCCCATGAACGAGAAGACGACCATCAGCACACCGGTGAGGATCGAGCCCCAGCCGTTGGGCATGAACCCGCCGGTGTCCGTGAGGTGCGCGAATCCCGCACCCGGGTTGTCCGAGCCCGGCAGCACGCCGAAGACGGCGAGCATGCCGACGATCACGAACGCGCCGATGGCGACGACCTTGATGCCCGCGAACCAGAACTCGAACTCGCCGTAGGAGGCTACGGAGCCGAGGTTGGTGACGGTCAGGACCGCCATCACGATCAGCGCCCATCCCCACTGCGGGACGGCCGGTATCCAGCCTTCGAGGATCTTCGCGCCGGCGGTGGCCTCCACGGCCAGGACGACGACCCAGAAGAACCAGTACAGCCAGCCGATGGAGAAACCGGCCCAGCGGCCGAGCGCGCGGTCGGCGTAAGCGGAGAAGGAGCCCGAGTTCGGGCTCGCGGCGGCCATCTCGCCCAGCATGCGCATCACGAAGACGACCATCGCTCCGACGAGTGCGTACGACACGAGGATGGCGGGACCGGTCTTGGCGATGCCGCCGCCGGAGCCGACGAAGAGTCCTGCTCCGATGACGCCGCCGATGGCGATCATGGACAGGTGGCGGTTCTTGAGACCGGCCTTCAGACCATCGGAGGGCTTGGCGTCGCCGGGGGTGCCGGAGGGGTCGCCTGCCTTCTGAAGGGTCGTCGTGGAGCTCATGGACGATTCCTTAGGTTCTCGGGTTGCGAGTCCCGGCATTGAAACCTGAGATGAACGCCAGACGGAAGACCTCCTTCCGGAAGGTTGCCCGGGGCTAAAGTCCGGGACCTTCGTCCCACCCCGTCCCGTCTGGGTTGTTGGGCATAATTTGAGCTTGGCGAGTGACCCATGCCACACCCCCGCCGCCACCCTCCAGCGGCAGTCCAGGCCGGCCGTGCCACACTCGACCCATGCGCGTGTACCTCGGATCTGACCATGCCGGCTTTGAGCTGAAGAACCACCTCGTGGACTGGCTCAAGGACAACGGCCACGAGCCCGTCGACTGCGGGCCCCACATCTACGACGCCGTCGACGACTACCCGCCGTTCTGCCTGCGCGCCGCGGAGAAGACCGCGGCGGACGCCGACAGCCTCGGCATCGTCATCGGCGGCTCCGGCAACGGCGAACAGATCGCCGCGAACAAGGTCAAGGGCGTGCGCGCCATCCTGGCCTGGAGCGTCGAGACCGCGAAGCTCGGCCGTGAGCACAACAACGCCAACGTGATCTCCGTCGGCGGCCGGATGCACACCCAGGACGAGGCCGTCGGCTTCATCGAGGCCTTCCTGGCGACCCCGTACTCCGGCGAGGAGCGCCACACCCGCCGCATCGACATGCTCACCGCCTACGAGACCACCGGCGAGCTCCCCCCGATCCCGGCCCACCACCCCCAGGGCTGATCGCACGCTCCAGCCGGGGCGGGGGGGCGGGGGGGGGGGGGGGGGGGGGGGGCGCGGGGGGGGGGGGGGGGGGCGCGCCGGGGGGGGGGGCGCGGGGGGGGCCCGGCCCGCCGGCCC
>NZ_JBITDH010000001.1:514624-772133 GCF_044454045.1 Streptomyces sp. NPDC051578 | reverse complement strand
CAACAGCCCCCCCCCAACCCACACCCCCGCCGCCCCCCCCCCCACCCCGCCCCCCCCCCCCCCGGGCTGACCCCCCGCCCCCGCGGGGCGGGGCCGCCGCCCCCCCGGCGCCACGGCCGTTTGCGGGGCTGCCGGGCCGTTTGCGAGGCTGCTGGTCGTTTCGGCGGCTTGCCGGGCCGTTTTGCGGCTGCACGGCCGTCCCGGGCCCCGTGGGCGGGCCCGGCCTGCCCTGCCGGCTGCCCGGCCGACCTGCTGCCCGCCGGTCCGTCCCGCCGCCTTCCGTCGCCTTCCCGCCGCTTTTCCCGTCCGCCTTCCCGCTCGTCGCCGTGAGGAGCCCCGCCGTGCCCGAGGGGCATACGATCCACCGCCTCGCCCAGGACCACACCGCGCGCTTCGCCGGACGCCCGGTGCGGGTGAGCAGCCCGCAGGGCCGGTTCGCCGAAAGCGCCGCCCTGCTCGACGGGCGCACCCTGGAGAGCGCCGAGGCGCACGGCAAGCACCTCTTCCTGGAACTCGGCGACGCCTGGATCCACATCCACCTCGGCCTCTTCGGCAAGCTCGGCTTCGGCCCGGCCCCGGCCCCGCCCGCCACCGACACGGTCCGGCTGCGCCTGGCCAACGAGGACCACTGGGCCGACCTGCGCGGGCCGACCGCCTGTGCGTTGCTCGGCGAGGACGAGAAGAAGGCGATACACGAGCGGCTCGGCCCCGACCCGCTGCGCCCGGGCGACGACCCCGACCGGGCGTGGAAGCGGATCTCCCGCTCCCGTACGACCGTCGCCGCGCTGCTCATGGACCAGAAGGTGATCGCGGGCGTCGGCAACGTCTACCGCGCCGAGGTGCTCTTCCGGCACGGCATCGACCCGTACCGGCTCGGCAAAGAC
Source organism: Streptomyces sp. NPDC051578 (assembly GCF_044454045.1). Taxonomy (NCBI): domain Bacteria; kingdom Bacillati; phylum Actinomycetota; class Actinomycetes; order Kitasatosporales; family Streptomycetaceae; genus Streptomyces; species Streptomyces sp. NPDC051578. The sequence goes on along the minus strand of NZ_JBITDH010000001.1, from coordinate 771,249 downwards.
CTGACGCGGGCGGAGTGGGACGCCATCTGGACCGACCTCGTGGCCCTCATGCGCGAAGGCGTACGGAACAACCGGATCGACACCGTCCGCGACGAGCACATGCCGGAGGCCATGGGCCGCCCGCCCAGGGTCGACGACCACGGCGGCGAGGTGTACGTCTACCGGCGGGCGGACATGCCCTGCCACGTCTGCGGGGGCGAGATCCGCACCGCCGGCCTCGCCGCCCGCAACCTCTTCTGGTGCCCGGGCTGCCAGATCCGCTAGGCCGGGCGATTCAGAACCCGTGGGGGAGCCAGGGGGCCACATCGCCCGCGAAGGCCCGCGAGGCCGCCGCCAGCGCGCCCGGACGCAGCTCGCGCACGCGCCCGGCGCCGGCCAGTGAGGTCAGCGTGATCCCGCCCAGGTACGCCGAGCCCAGGTCCCGCACCGACAGCTCCAGGTCCACCGGGTCCGCGCTGCGCACGCAGGACGCCGTCCCCTCCGGCCCGACGCGCAGCCGCCACCGCCCCTCGTTCCACGGGCAGAACGCGTCCTCCACCTCCAGGACCACGTCCAGGGGCGTCCCGTACCTGCGCGCCTCCAGCGCCGCCCCGAGGTCCACGAGCCGCACGTACAGCGCGTCGCGCGGGTTCGGTCGGCACCGCCGTACATCGCTCACCAGGTGCAGCACCGGATCGTCCGCCGGGCGCCCGGTGGCCCGCACGGCCGTGGTCAGGTCGATCCCGCAGAGGTAGCGCCACAGCGCCGCGTACGCCGCCGGGTCCAGCGCGTCGAGATCGGACACCTCCACCTTCCCCGCCGCGCCGGTCAGCTCCCACTCGGGCTTCACCCGGTAGCGGGCGTAGCCCGCCACCTGCCCGTCCGGTCCCTCGGCGAGCACGCACTTGAGCGGTGAGGCCCCCGCGCGCAGCGACTCCGGGTCGAGCAGCCCCTGGCGCTCCCAGCCCGGCTGCCGGGCGGGCATCCCCGGCCGCCGCGCGAGCAGGGCGGCGTAGACCCGCTCGCAGTCGGCCAGGGCCTTCTCCGGCTCCACGAGGCGCAGTCGGACCGCGTCCGTCCCCGGCGGCACGCAGAGCCGTACCCGGCTCGTGTCGATCTCCAGCGCCAGCGCGTAGGTTCCGGTGCCGTAGCCGAACCGTCCGTAGATCGCCGGCTCCGAGGCCGTCAGCACGGCGAGCGGTTCACCACCCGCCCGGATGTCGTCCAATTGGCGGCGCATCAGCGAAGTCAGCACCCCGCGCCGGCGGTGGGTCGGCGCGACGCCCACCATCGTGACTCCCGCTGCGGGCACCAGCACCCCGCCCGGCGCCGAGAGCCGGAAGCTGAACGCGCCCGCCGAACCCACGCAGTCCCCGCCGTCCCACACCGCGAGCGAACGCTCCAACTCCGTGAGGGACTTGTACAGTTCACGCTCCTCGGGGGACTCGGGCACACCGCCGAACGCCAGTTCAAGGTGGTCGTACCAGACATCCCACTCATCAGCCTGCAATACCCGCGTCTCAAGACCCATATGCGCATCCTTATCAGGGCAATCCCGTCCAGTCGAAGCGATTTCTCCCCTAGGCGGGCCCCAGGTCCGGGGGTACCCCTGCGCGCGCACAGCCAGGATGGATAGGGTCCCGAAGCAATGGCCGGAGCACGTGTGGAGACGCTCATGGCCCGGACGCGCATGCTGTCGCACCGGGCGCGCACCGGGCTGCGCAAATCCGCCGTCGACTACTTCCGCGGTGACGCCTCCGACTGGCTCGCGTTCGGGGGCCTGCTCCTGACCGTGCCCGCGATCGCGTTCGGCACACTGATGCTGCCCGTCTGGTTCTCGCCGTCGGCCCTCGTCCTGCCGATCGTGGCGGGCGGCCTGCTGCTGCGGCCGGCCAGCCTGCTCGCCCTGTACGCCGCCTCCGCCGTCGCCCTGATCGTGGAGGCGCTCGTACTGGGCCCGTACACGGAGGGGCCGGCCCGGGTCACGCCCGGCACGGTGCTGGTGGTGGCGGCCTGCGGGTTCTTCGGGCTGGTCATCGCCCAGTTCCGCAGCCGGGTCGGCGTGCCGTGGCGGCGCGGCGGCACCATGCTGTTCGACCTGCGCGAACGGATCCGGGTGCAGAGCAAGCTGCCGTCCCTGCCCTCCGGGTGGCACCGCGAGATGGCCCTGCGGCCGGCCGGCGGCCAGTCCTTCTCCGGGGACTTCGTGGTGGCCGCCCGCACGAACGGCGGCCGGACCCTGGAGGTCGTCCTCACCGACGTCTCCGGCAAGGGCATGGAGGCCGGCTCCCGCGCCCTCCTCCTCTCCGGGGCCTTCGGCGGACTGCTCGGCGCCCTGCCCCCGCACGGGTTCCTGCCGGCCGCCAACGGCTACCTGCTGCGCCAGGACTGGGAGGAGGGCTTCGCCACCTCCATCCACCTCGTCCTGGACCTGGAGACCGGGGACTACGAACTCCTCTCCGCGGGCCACCTCCCCGCCCTCCAGCTCTCCGCGGGTACCGGCCGTTGGCGGGAGGTCTCCGGCGAGGGCCCGCTGCTCGGCGTCTACGACGGCGCGGAATTCACCCCGGCCCGCGGGAACCTCCGCCGCGGGGACGTCCTGATGCTCTTCACGGACGGCCTGGTCGAAACCGCGGACCGCGACATCAGCGAGGGCATCGACCGCCTGACGGGCGAAGCCGACCGCTACGTGGCCGCCGGCTGGGACGGTGCGACGTGGCACCTCATCGAAAAGGTGGCCAAGGACGTCAACGACGACCGCGCCCTCCTCCTCATCCGCCGCTCCCCCTGACCGCCCCGCCGTCATCCGCGACCGGCCACTCCACCCTCGCGGCGTCCGGGGCCCGGCCACTCCACCCTCGCGGCGTCCGGGGCCCGGCCACTCCACCCTCGCGGCGTCCGGGGCCCGGCCACTCCACCCTCGCGGTGCTGGGGCCGACATCCCCAGCCTCGCCGGCGTTTGAGGCGCGGGGTGGGGGGGGGGGGCCCCCCCCCCCCCGCGCCCCCGGGGGCGCGTGGGGCACGCGGGCGGCCCGCGCCCCTCGGCCCCCCCCCCCCCCGCGCGCCCCGCGGCCCCCCCCCCCCCCCCCCCCCCCCCAAGGCCCGGCGCAGCCGGGGCCGCTTGCGCCACGGCGCGGCACCGGACCCCCGCACCCCGCGCGGTGTTAGGGGCGCGGCATTTCCAGCCTCGCGGCGTCCGGGGCCCGGTAACTCCAGCCTCGCCGGCGTTTGAGGCGCGGGGCGCGGGGCGGAGCCCCGCAAGGCCCGGCGCAGCCGGGGCCGCTTGCGCCACGGCGCGGCACCGGACCCCTGCACCCCCCCCCGGCGCGGCGTCCGGGGCCGGCAATTCCAGCCTCGCCGGCGTTTGAGGCGCGGGGCGGAGCCCCGCAAGGCCCGGCGCAGCCGGGGCCGCTTGCGCCACGGCGCGGCACCGGACCCCCGCACCCCGCGCGGTGTTAGGGGCGCGGCGGAGCCACGGATACCCGGCACCCCGCCCCCACGCCCAGGGAAGGCCACCCACCGCCGATTGGCCCACCCCCGCCCCCCACCCCCCGCATACCGTGCCTCAATGCACCCCACCCTCGCCGCCGACCTCGCCCGCCTCCCCGCCCTCCTCGACGCCACCCGCCAGGCCGCCGCCGAGGCCCTCGCCACCCTCGACACCCGCCCCGTGATCCCCCCAACCCCGGCGGAGCCACCCCTCACCCCCGAACCCCTCCCCGACACCCCCGCCGGCACCGAAGCCACCCTCGCCGCCTTCCGCACCCGCTGGGCCCCCCGCCTCTCCGCCTCCGCCGGCCCCCGCTACCTCGGCTTCGTCACCGGCGGCGCCACCCCCGCCGCCCTCGCCGGCGACTGGCTCACCGCCGCCCACGACCAGAACAGCAACTCCGCCCTCGACGGCGCCGGCCAGGACCTCGAACGCGAAACCGTCACCTGGCTCCGCGACCTCTTCGCCCTCACGCCCGCCCACACCGGCACCTTCGTCAGCGGCGCCACCATGTCCAACACCACCGGCCTCGCCATCGCCCGCGAGTGGCTCGGCGAACGCCTCGGCGTCTCGCCCTCCAACGACGGCGCGGCAGCCCTCGGCCCCGTCCGCGTCCTGTCCGGCGCCCCGCACTCCTCCATCGCCAAGGCCCTCTCCCTCCTCGGCCTCGGCCGCCGCGCCCTGGTCCCCGTCCCCACCCTCCCCGGCCGGGAGGCCGTCGACCCGGCCGCCCTCGACCGGGCGCTGGCCGACACGCCCGGCCCCGCCGTCGTCGTCGCCAACGCCGGCACCGTCAACACCGTCGACTTCGACGACCTCCGCGCCATCGCCGCCCTCAAGACCCGGCACGACTTCTGGCTGCACACCGACGCCGCCTTCGGTGCCTTCGCCGCGCTCTCCCCGGACCACGCCCACCTCACCGACGGCCTCGACGCCTCCGACTCCGTCTGCGTCGACCTGCACAAGTGGCTCAACGTCCCCTACGACAGCGCCGTCCAGTTCACCCGCCGCCGCGACCTCCAGGCCCGCGTCTTCCAGAACGCCGCCGCCTACCTCGGTCCCCTCGGCGACCACCCCGACCTGGTCCACCTGACCCCCGAGAACTCCCACCGGCTGCGCGCCCTCGCCGCCTGGTTCACCCTCCGCGCCTACGGCCGCCAGGGCCACCGGGAGATCGTCGAGCGGGACATCGCTTGCGCCCGCGCCCTCGGCGCCGAGCTCTCCGAGGACCCGGCCCTCACCGTCCTCGCCCCCGTCCGCCTCAACGTCGTCTGCTTCACCCTCTCCGACGCCCCCACCCCCGCCCGTCTCACCGCCCTCCGCGAGGCCGTGCGGCAGGAGGTGTTCGTCACCCCCACCGTCTACGCGGGAACCCCCGCCCTGCGCGCCGCGTTCTCCAACTGGCGCACCACCGAGGCGGATGTGCGCCGGGCCGCCCAGGCCCTCCGTACGGCAGCAAGGGAGCTCACATGACGGACCGGGCCCTGACCCTCCTCGAAGTGGAGGCCCTCGCCCGCGCGGCGCACGAGGGGCAGACCGACAAGGCCGGCCGTCCCTACGCCGAGCACCTCGCCGCCGTCGCCGAGGGCGTCCGCCTGCGCGGCGGCACGCCCGAGCAGCAGGCCGCCGCCTGGCTCCACGACGCGATCGAGGACCACGCCCTCACCCCCGCCTGGCTGGAAACGGCCGCCCTCCCCGAGGGGGTCAAGGCCATGGTCCTCGCGCTGACGAAGATCCCGGGCGAGCCGGTCGAGGAGTACACGGCCCGCATCCTGGCCACCGAGGGCGCCCTGCTGGTCAAGGAGGCGGACCTGGCGCACAACGCCGACCCCGCCCGCCTCGCCGTCCTGGACCGCCCCACCCGCGACCGGCTGTCCGCGAAGTACACGTATGTCCGCTCGCTCCTCGGCCTGCCCACCCCCTGACCCCCGCCCCGCGCCCGAAACGTGCGGCCCGAACCTGCCGTTGGCGGAAAACCCGCGATGGCGATTCGTCACGAGACGGATAGCCGGGCCCGGTTGGTGGGAGGATGGTCCTTGTGGGGGCAAGCGCCCCAGGCCGACCAGGGGACGACCGAAGGTGTGATCAGTAGTGGCCATTTCGCTGTCAGTGGTGGTTCTGTTGGCGATCATTTTGGTGGTGCTGATCCGCGGCAGCCACATCAAGGCCGGCCCCGCGATCGTCGCGGTCCTCTTCGGCTTCTTCCTGGCGTCCAGCTCCATCGCCCCGGACGTCAACCGCTTCCTGAACTCCCTGGCGGACACCATCGCCGGCATCAAGCTCTGACCGGGCGCCCCCGGGGGGCAAGCCGGCACGAAAACGACGGAGGGCCGGGCGGAGGAAACATCCTCCGCCCGGCCCTCGGCCACAAGAGCGGGTGACGGGAATCGAACCCGCGTAGCTAGTTTGGAAGACTAGGGCTCTACCATTGAGCTACACCCGCAATACGTGCGCCGCAGGTCCGGGGACCGCGGCACGGACAGCATACTAGCGGGTCGGGCGGGGGGATCGCACACCGCATTTCGGTCCGCCGTCGTGGCGGCGTCCGCGGGCGGGGCCCGGTGCGGGGCGCGTTCCGTGGGGAACCGGCGTGTCGGACCGTCTTCGGGCATGTACCCTACGTGTCGCACCGACGGGGTGTGGCGCAGCTTGGTAGCGCGTCCGCTTTGGGAGCGGAAGGTCGTCGGTTCGAATCCGGCCACCCCGACCAGTAGCACCTTCTCCACACAGTGTCCCCGGGCACGCCCACCGAAGATCGCCGCGGTGATCGCGTTGTGGGCTGATTGCCGCTTGCGGTTACTATGCAAGCTGCGTGCCCGTGTGTCTGATGCCGGGCCGAATCCGCCGAACCGCTGAATCGCAGCGCGACGGCAGAACCCCCAGCAGTCAGCCACAAGGAGACCGAACCGTGAAGAGCGCCGTGGAGACCCTGAACCCGACTCGGGTTCGGCTCACTGTTGAGGTGCCCTTCGAGGAGCTCAAGGACAGCCTCGACGCGGCCTACAAGAAGATCAACCAGCAGGTCACGGTGAAGGGCTTCCGCAAGGGCAAGATCCCGGCCCGCGTCATCGACCAGCGCTTCGGCCGCGGTGCGGTGCTGGAGGAGGCCGTCAACGACGCCCTCCCGAAGTTCTACACCGAGGCCGTCAACGAGGCCGACCTGAACCCGCTGGGCCAGCCCGAGGTCGACATCACGGAGCTGAAGGACGGCGAGCTGCTGGCCTTCACCGCCGAGGTGGACGTCCGCCCCGAGATCGAGATCCCGGACTACTCCGGCATCGAGGTCACCGTGGACGCCGTCGAGGTCACCGACGAGGACGTCGAGAAGTCGGTCGAGCAGCTGCGCGGCCGTTTCGCGTCCACCAAGGACGTCGAGCGCGCCGCCCAGGACGGCGACGTCGTCACGATCGACCTGGAGGCCAAGGTCGAGGGCGAGGTGCTGGAGGACGGTGTCGCCCAGGACGTCTCCTACACCATCGGCTCGGGCGAGCTCCTCGACGGCATCGACGAGGCCGTCAAGGGCCTGGAGGCCGGTGGCGAGGCCACCTTCACCTCCCAGCTCAAGGGCGGCTCCGCCGAGGGCAAGGACGCCGAGGTCACCGTCAAGGTCACCAAGGTCTCCGCTCGCGAGCTGCCGGAGCTGGACGACGAGTTCGCGCAGATGGCGAGCGAGTTCGACACCCTCGAAGAGCTCAAGGCGGACAGCCGCAAGCGCCTTGAGAACATGAAGCAGTACGACCAGGCCACCCAGGCCCAGGAGCGCGTCCTGGAGAAGTTCCTGGAGCTCGCGGAGATCCCCGTCCCCGAGAAGCTGCTCGCGGACGAGGTCCAGACCCGCAAGCACAACCTGGAGCACCACCAGCTCGGCCAGATGGGCCTGAACCTGGAGAAGTTCCTGGAGATCCAGGGCAAGACGGTCGAGGAGTTCGACGCCGAGACCTCCGAGCAGGCCGTCAAGGGCATCAAGACCCAGTTCCTGCTGGACGCCCTGGTCAACAAGGAGAAGCTGGGCGTCAACCAGGAGGAGCTCACCGAGCACCTCATGCGCCGCGCGCAGTCCTCCGGCATGTCCCCCGACCAGTTCGCCCAGGCGGTCGTCGAGGGCGGCCAGGTCCCGATGCTGGTCGGCGAGGTCGCTCGCGGCAAGGCCCTCGCAGTCGTCGTCGAGGCCGCCAAGGTCGTCGACACCAACGGTGAGGTCGTCGACCTCTCCGACGACGAGGACGAGGTCGAGACGGCCGCCGAGACGGTCGAGGCGGCCGTCGAGGCCGACGCCGAGACCGAGGGCGACGAGGCCAAGTAACACCCCCGGGCGGGCCTCGGGCCCCGTCCACCCGGCATGCCCCGGAGGGCCCGGACGCGACCGCGTCCGGGCCCTCCGCCGTACCGTGGGAAAGGGCCCGGGACCTTGCGCTCCGAGCGAACAGTTCGGGAAGCGGGATGGCGTTGTCCGACCTGCGCGTTAGGGTCCATGAATACGAGGGCACGGGATTACCCGACGCCGGCGGACATCGTCCGCACCGGCTGGTCCGCGCCCCAGAACGAGACGCTGAGACGGCATGTGGCCGTCGGAGACGAGCAGGTGGATACGTGACGAATCTGAAGCCTTACGCCGCGGGTGAGCCGTCCATCGGTGGTGGCCTCGGCGACCATGTCTACAACCGGCTGCTCGGCGAGCGCATCATCTTCCTCGGCCAGCAGGTCGACGACGAGATCGCGAACAAGATCACGGCGCAGCTCCTCCTCCTGGCCGCGGAGCCGGAGAAGGACATCTTCCTGTACATCAACAGCCCCGGCGGCTCGGTGACGGCCGGCATGGCGGTCTACGACACCATGCAGTACATCCCGAACGACGTCGTCACCATCGGTATGGGCATGGCGGCCTCCATGGGCCAGTTCCTGCTCACCGGTGGTACGGCCGGCAAGCGCTTCGCACTCCCGAACACCGACATCCTGATGCACCAGGGCTCCGCCGGCATCGGCGGCACCGCTTCTGACATCAAGATCCAGGCCCAGTACCTGCTGCGCACCAAGCAGCGGATGGCCGAGATCACCGCTCACCACTCCGGCCAGACCGTGGAGGCCATCATCCGCGACGGCGACCGCGACCGCTGGTTCACGGCGGAGGAGGCCAAGGAGTACGGCCTCATCGACGAGATCATCTCCGCCGCGTCCCTGGTCCCCGGCGGTGGCGGCACCGGGGCCTGATCCCGGCACCGCACCAGGCAAGCCTCAGCCCGCAGAACGCCACCAGGATGGTGAACACCCAGATGCACATGAACAACCTTTCTCCCGCGAGCGGCCTCTACACCGGCGCTCAGGTGGACAACCGGTACGTGATCCCGCGCTTCGTCGAGCGCACCTCGCAGGGTGTGCGCGAGTACGACCCGTACGCGAAGCTCTTCGAGGAGCGCATCATCTTCCTCGGCGTGCAGATTGACGACGCGTCCGCCAACGACGTCATGGCGCAGCTGCTGTGCCTGGAGTCGATGGACCCGGACCGCGACATCTCCATCTACATCAACAGCCCCGGCGGCTCCTTCACCGCGCTGACGGCGATCTACGACACGATGCAGTTCGTGAAGCCCGACATCTCGACGGTCTGCATGGGCCAGGCGGCCTCCGCCGCCGCCGTGCTGCTCGCCGCCGGTACCCCCGGCAAGCGTCTGGCCCTGCCGAACGCCCGTGTCCTGATCCACCAGCCGTCGGGCGGCACCGGCCGCGAGCAGCTCTCCGACCTGGAGATCGCGGCCAACGAGATCCTGCGCATGCGCGACCAGCTGGAGACCATGCTGGCCAAGCACTCGACCACGCCGATCGAGAAGATCCGCGACGACATCGAGCGCGACAAGATCCTCACTGCCGAGGACGCACTGGCGTACGGCCTGATCGACCAGGTCGTCTCCACCCGCAAGAGCACCGCGGTCTGATCCTTGCCGCCAGTTGGCGTGGCCACGCCGTCGCATTCGGCGATGTGAACCACGTCAAGGGGGCCCCGTTCGGGGCCCCCGGCAAGGTACCGTCGGATATGAGGCACCAGGAGCGCTGAACCAGGCGTCTCCCAGGCGAAGGGGAAGCACCTCGTGGCACGCATCGGTGACGGCGGCGATCTGCTCAAGTGCTCGTTCTGCGGAAAGAGCCAGAAGCAGGTGAAGAAGCTCATCGCAGGACCCGGTGTCTACATCTGCGACGAGTGCATCGACCTCTGCAACGAGATCATCGAAGAGGAACTCGCGGAGACTTCCGAGGTCCGGTGGGAGGAACTCCCCAAGCCGCGCGAGATCTACGAGTTCCTGGAGAGCTACGTCGTCGGCCAGGAGCCGGCGAAGAAGGCGCTCTCCGTAGCGGTCTACAACCACTACAAGCGGGTCCAGGCCGGCGAGAACGGCGGCGCGCAGGGCCGGGACGACGCGATCGAACTCGCGAAGTCCAACATCCTGCTGCTCGGCCCCACCGGCTCCGGCAAGACCCTGCTGGCCCAGACGCTGGCCCGCATGCTCAACGTCCCGTTCGCCATCGCCGACGCGACGGCGCTGACGGAAGCCGGTTATGTCGGCGAGGACGTCGAGAACATCCTGCTCAAGCTGATCCAGGCGGCCGACTACGACGTCAAGAAGGCCGAGACCGGGATCATCTACATCGACGAGATCGACAAGGTCGCCCGCAAGAGCGAGAACCCGTCGATCACGCGTGATGTGAGCGGCGAGGGCGTCCAGCAGGCGCTCCTCAAGATCCTGGAGGGCACGACGGCCTCGGTTCCCCCGCAGGGCGGCCGCAAGCACCCGCACCAGGAGTTCATCCAGATCGACACGACGAACGTGCTCTTCATCGTGGGCGGCGCCTTCGCCGGCCTGGAGAAGATCATCGAGTCGCGTGCGGGCGCCAAGGGCATCGGCTTCGCGGCGACCATCCGCTCGAAGCGGGAGATCGAGGCGAGCAACCAGTTCCAGGAGGTCATGCCGGAGGACCTGGTGAAGTTCGGGATGATCCCCGAGTTCATCGGCCGCCTTCCCGTGATCACCTCGGTCCACAACCTGGACCGCGAGGCGCTGCTCCAGATCCTCATCGAGCCGCGCAACGCGCTGGTGAAGCAGTACCAGCGGCTGTTCGAACTCGACGGCGTCGAGCTGGACTTCGAGCGCGAGGCGCTCGAAGCCATCGCCGACCAGGCGATCCTGCGCCAGACGGGCGCGCGCGGTCTGCGCGCCATCATGGAAGAGGTCCTGATGTCGGTGATGTACGAGGTCCCGTCCCGCAAGGACGTGGCCCGCGTGGTCATCACCGCCGATGTGGTCCGCTCCAACGTCAACCCGACGCTGGTCCCGCGCATCGTCCCGAAGGACCAGGGCCCGCAGGAGAAGTCGGCCTAGCCGCAACGGACATACGCCAAGGGGCGCCCCGGAGAACCGGGGCGCCCCTTCGCGTCTGCGCCGGTCAGGCCTTGACGCGGGCGGTGTTGTAGAGCTTGGCGGCCAGCTTGGAGACGTCCTCCAGGCTGCCTTGGCTGCCGCCGGTCAGGATCGTGCTCTGGTCCACGTGGTTCACCGAGACCAGGGTGGAGTGGTCGCTCCATGCGCAGGTGGGGACCACGAGTGCGCTGGGCTCCCCGGGCTTGGTGGGCTTCGTCGTGGTCATCTTGATCTCGACGCACTTCATGACCGCCCCCTTGAACCCGGCCGGCGTGAACGCCTTGGGGGAGCCGACCTTTTCGTACTTCAGGCCGAGCTTGTCGGTCTCCGGGTTGGGCGCGCCGATCGTGCCGAAGTAGGCGTCGAGAGCCCGCTCCGGATCGTCTATCTGGCCCCAGAAGCCGCTCGCGGTCATCTGCTTGGCCTTGCCCTTGACGCCGTCGAGGTACTGCTGGGCCGCCTGGTGCGCGTCTTTGATGCCGATGGCCTCTGTCTTGGTCTTCTGTTCGGCCGTCAGCGGGGCGTCGCCGTTCGCGGTGCCGACCGCGTCCTTGTTCTTCGTGTACGCGTCGACCGAGTCCGGGAAGGCCAGCTTGTAGCCCTTCGTGTCCGCCGCCACCGCGCCCGAGGAGCCGGCGCCCTTCGTGAAGTACCAGCCGGCGCCCGCGAGCACGCCGAGGACGACCAGCACCGCGATCACCGCGCCCGCCTTCGACTTCTTCGGGGGCTGCTGCGGGGGCATGCCGCCGTACGGGGGCTGCGGGGGCATGCCCGGCTGCGGGTAGCCGTACGGCTGCTGCGGGGGCTGCTGGGGGTAACCCGGCTGCTGCGGGTAGCCCGGCTGCGGGGGCTGCTGCGGGTAGCCGTAGCCGGGCTGCCCGTACGGGCCCGGCTGCTGCTGCGGCGGCGGGCCGCCGTACGGTCCCGGCTGCTGCGGCTGCTGCCCGTACGGCCCCGGCTGGTTGTAACTCATGACCCGCGTCCCCCTTTAGGAACTTCTTATGTTGGTCATATCTTGGCCGAGGTTCCCGCGGGTCCCGGCTCCGGGGCCCCAGGCGTTACGGAACTACGACGCCCAGCGGTGTGCCGAAGGGGCCGCCGCCGGCTGCCCGGTGATCACGTCCATGCGCCCGGTCACACCGATCCGTCATGCCCCGGTCAGGCGGGCCGGAGGGCGGAACGGATTCGTAACCGGGGTGGGGCCGCCCTTATCCTGTGCCCGTGACCGAGAACACGCAGACACCCAGTAGCCCCGACTCCGAACTGCCGACCCAGTACGCGCCGGCCGAGGTAGAGGGGAAGCTCTACGAGCGCTGGGTAGAGCGTGGGTACTTCGACGCCGACGCCAAGAGCGAAAAGCCTCCGTACACGATCGTCATCCCGCCGCCCAACGTCACCGGCAGCCTGCACCTGGGCCACGCCTTCGAGCACACGCTGATCGACGCCCTCACCCGCCGCAAGCGCATGCAGGGCTACGAGACGCTGTGGCAGCCCGGCATGGACCACGCCGGCATCGCCACCCAGAACGTCGTCGAGCGCGAGCTCGCCAAGGAGGGCAAGTCCCGCCACGACCTCGGCCGGGAGGCGTTCGTCGAGCGCGTCTGGCAGTGGAAGGGCGAGTCCGGCGGCCAGATCTCGGGCCAGATGCGCCGTCTCGGTGATGGCGTCGACTGGTCCCGCGAGCGGTTCACGATGGACGAGGGCCTGTCCGAGGCCGTCCAGACGATCTTCAAGAAGCTCTACGACGACGAGCTGATCTACCGGGCCGAGCGCATCATCAACTGGTGCCCCCGGTGCCTGACCGCGATCTCGGACATCGAGGTCGAGTACCAGGACGACGACGGCGAGCTCGTCTCCATCCGCTACGGCGACGGCGACGCGTCCATCGTCGTCGCGACGACCCGCGCCGAGACGATGCTCGGCGACACCGCGGTCGCCGTCCACCCGGACGACGAGCGCTACGCGCACCTCGTCGGCACCGAGATCGAACTGCCGCTCACCGGCCGCCGGATCCCGGTCGTCGCCGACGAGCACGTCGACCCGGAGTTCGGCACCGGCGCCGTCAAGGTGACCCCCGCGCACGACCCGAACGACTTCGAGATCGGCCAGCGCCACGGTCTGCCGAACCTCGCCGTCATGGACGAGCACGCCGTCATCACCGTCCACGGCCCCTTCCAGGGCCTGGACCGCCTGGAGGCCCGCTCCGCCATCGTCGCCGCGCTCCGCGCCGACGGGCGGATCGTCGCCGAGAAGCGTCCGTACAGCCACTCCGTCGGCCACTGCTCGCGCTGCAAGACCACCATCGAGCCGCGCCTTTCGATGCAGTGGTGGGTCAAGGTCGGCCCGCTCGCCCAGGCCGCCGGTGACGCGGTCCGCGACGGCAAGGTCAAGATCCACCCGCAGGAGATGGAGAAGCGCTACTTCGACTGGGTCGACAACCTCCACGACTGGTGCATCTCGCGCCAGCTGTGGTGGGGACACCGGATCCCGGTCTGGTACGGCCCGGCGGGCGAGGTCGTCTGCGTCGGTCCCGACGAGCAGCCGCCCGCCGGCGAAGGCTGGACCCAGGACACCGACGTCCTCGACACCTGGTTCTCCTCCGGCCTGTGGCCCTTCTCGACCCTCGGCTGGCCGCGCCAGACCGAGAGCCTGGCGAAGTTCTACCCGAACTCCGTGCTGGTCACCGGCTACGACATCCTCTTCTTCTGGGTCGCCCGGATGATGATGTTCGGCCTGTACGCGATGGACGGCACCCCGCCGTTCCACACCATCGCGCTGCACGGCATGGTCCGCGACCAGTTCGGCAAGAAGATGTCGAAGTCCTTCGGCAACGCCGTCAACCCGCTGGACTGGATGGACAAGTACGGCTCCGACGCCGTCCGCTTCACCCTGGCGCGCGGCGCCAACCCGGGTGTCGACGTCCCGATCGGCGAGGACTGGGTCCAGGCGTCCCGGAACTTCGCCAACAAGATCTGGAACGCCACGCGCTTCGCGCTGATGAACGGCGCCACCATCGACGGCGAGCTCCCGGCCCCCGAGGAGATGTCCGCGACGGACCGCTGGATCCTGTCCCGGCTGAACAAGACGGTCGCGCAGGTCGACGCCTTCTACGAGGACTACCAGTTCTCGAAGCTCAGCGAGGCGCTCTACCACTTCGCGTGGGACGAGGTCTTCGACTGGTACGTCGAGCTGTCGAAGACGACGTTCTTCGCGGGCGGCGAGGGCGCCAGGGTCTCCGGACGCGTCCTCGGCGAGGTCCTCGACGTCACGCTGCGCCTGCTGCACCCGGTGGTCCCCTTCGTCACCGAGACGCTGTGGACCACCCTGACCGGCCGCGAGTCCCTCGTCATCGCCGAGTGGCCCTCGGACAGCGGTTTCCGCGACGAGGCCGCCGAGGCCGAGATCGAGAACCTCCAGGCCGTGGTCACCGAGGTCCGCCGTTTCCGCGCCGACCAGGGGCTCCAGCCGGGCCAGAAGGTCCCGGCGCGCCTGGACCTCGCCGGTACCGCGCTGGCCGCGCACGAGGGCGCCATCCGCCAGATGTTGCGCCTCCAGCCGGAGGGCGACGACTTCAACGCCACCGCGACGCTCCCGGTCGCCGGCGCCAAGGTCGCGCTCGACCTGTCGGGCACCATCGACGTCGCCGCCGAGCGCAAGCGCCTCACCAAGGACCTCGGCGCGGCCGAGAAGGAGAAGCAGCAGGCGCAGGCGAAGCTCGGGAACGAGGCCTTCCTGGCCAAGGCCCCCGACAACGTCGTGGACAAGATCAAGGGCCGGCTCGCCAAGGCCGAGGCGGACATCGCCCGGATCCAGGCCCAGCTGGACGGGCTCCCGCAGGCGTAGCGGCCGCTCCCGGGCCCTGTCCGGGGCGACGCCCGAAGGCGCCCACACCGTCGGCCGGTGTGGGCGCCTTCGCCGTGTCCCACCCCCGGTCGGAGTGCCGGATATCACCCCTGGGCCCCGCAGCCCGGGTCCGATCGCCGCCGCCGACCGCGCATGATGGAGGGCATGCACGTCAAGCCCGTCGCCTCGGCGCTCCACCGGGTCGTGGCCGCCGGCCGCCGGGTCGCCGCGGGCTGGGCCGGGTCACCGCGTGCGCTGGACGTCCTGACGGCGCTGAGCTGCCTCGCCCTGATGGCGCTGGACCTTCCGGGGCTCGCCGCCGCCGACAACTCCCTGAACGGTCCCGCGGCCGCCGTCGTCCTCACCGCGGGCTGTGCGAGCCTGCTGGTACGCAGGCGGCTGCCCTGGGCCGCGTACCTGACCTCGCTGCTGTTCATCGGCTGGCTGCACGAGCTGACGCTGATCCAGTTCGCCCTGTACTCCGTCGGCCGCTACCGGGGCCGCCGGGCCGGGGTCCTCGCCACCGCCGGGTACGTGGCCTTCGCGCTCGCGGTGTTCAGCCTGCCGGGCTGGCCCGAGCCGAGGGCGCAGACCCTCAGTGCCTTCCTCAGCCTGGTCGTGCCGATCGGGGTGCTCGCCTCCGCGGTCGGCATCGCCGCCTACCGGCACGACCTCGTACGGGAACTCGACACCCGCCGCGCCGAGTCCGCGGTCCTCCAGGCCGTCCAGGACGAGCGGAACTCCGTCGCCCGGGACGTCCACGACTTCGTCGGGCGGGAGCTGACCCTGCTGACGGTGCGTTCGGAGGTGCTGTCGATGCGGGCCCGCGAGAGCGCCTACGCGAAGGACTTCGAGGAGCTCGCCGACACGGCGCGCCGCGCGCACCTGGTGCTCAACGACATCATCGTGCAGCGCGGGGAGCGGGCGGCGACCCCGGGCGTGGACGGGCTCGAAGGGCTCGCGCGGGAGAGCGGGCGGGCGGGTTCGCCCGTACGGCTGGTGATGGACCCTCAGGCGCGGGAGCTGTCGCCGCTGCGCCAGGCGGCCGTCTACCGGGTGGTGCAGGAGTGCCTGACCAACGCCGCCAAGCACGCCCGGGGCGAGACCATCGAGGTGTCGGTGACCGCCGACGCCAGGAGCCTGCGCATCCGCGTCTCCAACGCCCTCGCCGACCGGAACCCGGCCCGCGCCCCCGTCTCGGCCGGCTCCGGTACGGCGAGCATGGCCGAGCGCGTCCACAGCCTGGGCGGAACCCTGACGGCGGCCCGTACCGAGGACGCGTACGTCGTCGAAGCGACCCTGCCGCGCGGCTGAGCGACGCGCCTTACGCCTTGGCCGGTTCCAACAGGCCGGCCAGGGTGTCCATGTCCTCCACGCAGCGGCCGGAGCCGAGCGCCACGCAGTCCAGCGGCGCGTCCGCCACGAACACCGGGATGCCGGTAGCGGAGGCGATGCGCAGGTCCAGGCCCGGCAGGAGGGCCCCGCCGCCCGTCAGGACGATGCCGCGCTCCATCACGTCACCGGACAGCTCCGGCGGACACTCCTCCAGGGTGGTGCGCACGGCGGCGATGATCGCCTCGACCGGCTCGTCGAGAGCGGCCCGCACGTCGAGCGCCGTCAGCTCCAGCGTCCTCGGCATGCCGCCGACCTTCTCGCGCCCCCGCACGGTGTACGTGCGGCTCTCCAGCTCGGGCCGCTCCGGGACCGGCCACGCCGAGCCGATGGCGACCTTGACGTCCTCGGCGGTGCGCTCGCCGATGAGCAGCGCGTGTTCCTTGCGCACGTGGTCGGTGATCGCGGCGTCCATCCGGTCGCCGCCGACGCGCAGCGACTGCGAGGTGACGATGCCGCCCAGCGAGATGACGGCCACCTCCGAGGTGCCGCCGCCGATGTCGACCACCATCGAGCCCCGCGGCTCCGACACCGGCAGCCCCGCGCCGATCGCCGCCGCCATCGGCTCCTCGATCAGGTGGACGGACCTGGCACCGGCGCGGGTGGAGGCGTGGATGATGGCCCGCCGTTCGACGGGGGTCACCCCCGACGGCACGCAGATCACCATCCGGGTGCGCGGCCGGCGGCCGGGGACCGCTTTGCGCACGAAGTGCCGGATCATCTCCTCGGCGGCCTCGTAGTCGCAGATCACCCCGTCCCTCAGCGGGCGGATCGCGGTGATCGAACCCGGTGTGCGGCCGATGGTCTCCTTGGCTTCCGTCCCCACCGCCAGAGCCGTCGTCGTACCGGCCTTGACCGCCACCACGGACGGCTCATTGAGGACGATCCCGTGCCCCCGGGCGTAGACGAGGGTGTTCGCGGTCCCCAGGTCGATCCCTATGTCACGGCTGGAAGCCGTCTTTCCCCTGCTGGCGTCCGTGCTGGCCTGCGGCATTCGTTCCCCTATCTGCTGCCGCAAGGCTTGCATAACGAAACGGTCGCGACGGCAGCCGAAGGTCCCGAAACGGCCGGGCCGAAGGTCCCCCGGGTCCTCGTCCGTAGACTGGTCCCCGTGAGTGAGCAGCAGCCCGACAGCCACGGCCCCGACGACCTCGGCCGACCCTTCGAAGCGATCGAGGAGTTCGACCGGATCGTCGCGGAAGAGTCCGACCGCGACCCCGACCTGGCGGTGATCGAGGCCGGGAGCCGCACCCTGCGCGCACACGGCGGAGCGCCGCAGGGCGAGCAGGTGCCCGCCGCCCCTGCCGACCCGGAGGTGGCGAAGGCCCTCCAGGAGGTGGAGCAGGAGCTGTCGACCCGCTGGGGCGAGACCAAGCTGGAGCCGTCCGTCTCGCGGATCGCCGCGCTGATGGACGTCCTGGGCGAGCCGCAGCGCGCGTACCCCTCCATCCACATCACCGGCACCAACGGCAAGACCAGCACGGCCCGCATGATCGAGGCCCTGTTGAACGCCTTCGACCTGCGCACCGGGCGTTACACCAGCCCGCACGTGCAGTCGATCATGGAGCGGATCAGCCTGGACGGGGCGCCGATCAGCGCCGAGCGGTTCGTCGAGACCTACCACGACATCAAGCCCTACGTGGAGATGGTCGACGCCGCCGAGGAGTACCGGCTGTCGTTCTTCGAGGTGCTCACCGGGATGGCGTACGCGGCCTTCGCGGACGCGCCCGTCGACGCGGCGGTGGTCGAGGTCGGCATGGGCGGCTCGTGGGACGCGACCAACGTGATCGACGGCGCGGTCGCGGTGATCACCCCGATCAGCCTGGACCACACGGACCGGCTCGGATCCACTCCGGCCGAGATCGCGCAGGAGAAGGGCGGCGTCATCAAGCAGGGCGCGACCGTCATCCTGGCGCAGCAGCCGGTGGACGCGGCGCAGGTGCTGCTCAAGAAGGCCGTCGAGGCGGATGCGACCGTCGCCCGCGAGGGCATGGAGTTCGGCGTCGTCTCCCGCGAGGTGGCGGTCGGCGGCCAGATGCTGACCCTGCGCGGCGTGGGCGGCGAGTACGACGGCATCTTCCTGCCCCTGTACGGCGCCCACATGGCGCACAACGCGGCGGTGGCCCTGGCCGCGGTCGAGGCGTTCTTCGGCGTCGGCGGCGAGCACGCCCGGGAGCTCGACGCGGACACCGTCCGCCGGGCCTTCGCCTCCGTGACCTCGCCGGGCCGCATGGAGGTCGTCCGGCGCAGCCCCACCGTGGTGCTGGACGCCGCGCACAACCCGGCGGGCGCGCAGGTCACCGCGGAGGCCGTCACCGAGGCCTTCGGGTTCAGCCGGCTGATCGGCGTGGTGGGCGCGAGCGACGACAAGGACGTGAAGGGGGTCTTCGAGGCCTTCGAGCCGATCTTCGCGGAGGTCGTCGTCACCCAGAACTCCAGCCACCGGGCGATGCCGGCCGACGAGCTGGCGGCCATCGCGGTCGAGGTCTTCGGGCCCGACCGGGTGCAGGTGGAGCCCCGGCTGGACGACGCGCTGGAGGCGGCCGTCACCCTGGCGGAGGAAGAGGCCGAATACGGTGGGGCCGGGGTCCTGGTGACCGGGTCCGTGATCACGGTGGGCGAGGCCCGCCTGCTGCTGAAGAGGGGCTGAGGAATGCGCACGCTGTGTGCTTCGACGCTGATCGGCGAGTTCTTCGTGATCGGGTTCGCGGGTCTGGTGGCCATGAAGGACCCGGACCTGACCCAGGCGGCCGTGTGGACGGTGTGCGGCATCGCGATGCTGCTGTCCGTGCTCCTGTGCGGGATGCTGTCGCGCCCCGGCGCGGTGCAGCTCGGCTGGGCCCTGCAGATCGGGCTCGTCCTCAGCGGGTTCGTCGTCCCGACGATGTTCTTCCTGGGAGCGGTCTTCGCCGGCCTGTGGTGGTGCTCGGTGCACTACGGCCGCAAGGTCGACGCCGCCAAGGCCCGCTGGGCGGCGCAGAGCGAGGCGCAGGCCGAGGCGTAAGGCGCCCCCGGGCCCCCTGTAGCCTCGTCGGACCGCACCCGTATGCCGCAAGGAGTTACCACATGACCCAGCGCACCCTCGTCATCCTCAAGCCCGACGCCGTCCGTCGTGGCCTGATCGGCGAGATCATCGGCCGCATCGAGCGGAAGGCCGGCTGGACCATTCCCGCGCTGGAGCTGCGCACGCTGGACCAGGAGACCCTGGAGACGCACTACGGGGAGCACAAGGGCAAGCCCTTCTACGAGCCGCTCATGGGCTTCATGGCGAGCGGTCCGGTCGTCGTCCTCGTCGTCGAAGGCGAACGTGTGATCGAGGGTGTCCGCCAGTTGGCGGGTCCCACCGACCCGATCGCCGCCGCGCCCGGCTCCATTCGGGGTGACTTCGGTTCCATCACCCGGGAGAACCTCATCCACGCCTCGGATTCCGAGGAGTCGGCGGAGCGCGAGCTCAAGCTCTTCTTCCCCGCGCTCTGAGCTGATCCGGAATCCGATCCGGAACCCGTGCCCGGGCGTCGGCGCGCCGGTCGCCCCTGACGCGAGATCAGCCAAATAGCGCTCATGACCTGGGGCGACCGAAGTAATTTCGGTCGCCCTTCGGTATGACGGGCGGCGAGCGGGAACGCATGTGCAGGACACGACGTCACCACTAAGGGGGCGGGTATCCGTTCCGGCGGGATTGCCGGAGTCCCGTCGCGCGATGTCCGTACCCGCGGCACTACGATGGGGCCTCCACCCACACACCCACCTCGCCGACCTGACAGCAGCCGCTATCAACTGGAAGGCCAGACGCTCCTCATGGGGAACAAGGGGAACAACATGTCGTTCATCGGCCGTGACATGGCGATCGACCTCGGGACCGCCAACACGCTGGTGTACGTGAGGGGCCGGGGGATCGTCCTGAACGAGCCGTCCGTGGTCGCCATCAACACGAACACCGGCGGAATCCTGGCGGTCGGTTCCGAGGCGAAGAAGATGATCGGCCGGACGCCCGGCAACATCGTCGCCGTACGACCCCTCAAGGACGGCGTGATCGCCGACTTCGAGATCACCGAGCGCATGCTCCGGTACTTCATCCTCAAGATCCACAAGCGCCGCTACCTGGCCCGCCCGCGCGTCGTGGTCTGCGTCCCCTCCGGCATCACCGGAGTGGAGCGCCGCGCCGTGATCGAGGCGTCCACCCAGGCCGGCGCCCGTCAGGTACACATCATCGAGGAGCCGATGGCCGCCGCCATCGGCTCGGGTCTGCCCGTCCACGAGGCCACCGGCAACATGGTCGTGGACATCGGTGGCGGCACCACCGAGGTCGCCGTCATCTCCCTCGGCGGAATCGTCACGGCGCAGTCCATCCGTGTGGCCGGAGACGAGCTGGACAACGCGATCATCCAGCACATCAAGAAGGAGTACTCGCTCCTCCTCGGCGAGCGCACCGCCGAGCAGATCAAGATCACCATCGGGTCGGCGTACGACCTCGACAAGGACGAGCACACCGAGATCCGGGGCCGCGACCTCGTCTCCGGCCTGCCGAAGACGGTCGTCATCTCCGCCGCCGAGGTCCGCAAGGCCATCGAGGAACCGGTC
The DNA here is from genome assembly GCF_044454045.1 of Streptomyces sp. NPDC051578. NCBI lineage: Bacteria > Bacillati > Actinomycetota > Actinomycetes > Kitasatosporales > Streptomycetaceae > Streptomyces > Streptomyces sp. NPDC051578. Next base: position 750,555 of record NZ_JBITDH010000001.1, on the reverse strand, counting down.
AACGCCATCGTGGACGCGGTGAAGACCACCCTCGACAAGTGCCCGCCGGAGCTCTCCGGCGACATCATGGACCGCGGCATCGTCCTCACCGGCGGCGGCGCCCTGCTGCGCGGACTCGACGAGCGGCTGCGCCGTGAGACGGGCATGCCGATCCACATCGCCGAGGACCCCCTCGACTCCGTGGCCCTCGGCTCCGGCAAGTGCGTCGAGGAGTTCGAAGCACTCCAGCAGGTCCTGGACGCCCAGCCCCGGCGTTGACGCAAATCCCCGTAACGGGGCATGTGGAACACAAGGATCCGCCGTACGGGTGCTACCGCGCCTGTACGGCGGATCGTTGATATACAGGCACAGTCCGGTGCGAACCCCGGCTCCGTCGGAGCGGCTCCGGCACCGCGAATACCTACGAGGAAGGCACGCCGCCGCACGTGAGGGACACACGAGAGAGCCGGCTGCTCCTGGTGCTTCTGATCGCCATCGCGTTCGCTTTGATCACGGTGGACATCAGGGCGGGCGAGGAGTCACCGGTCGACGGCGCCCGGCAGGCCGCCGCGGCGGTCTTCGGCCCCGTGGAGAAGGGCGTCGCGACCGCCGTGAACCCCGTCGCCCACGCCATAGGCGCCGTACGGGACTCCGACGAGCGCCACAACCGCATCAAGACGCTCGAACGCGAGAACACCGCGCTGAAGGCGAAGCTCGGCAGCGACGCCCAGACCCGCAGCCGGATCCACGAACTCGACGAGATGCTCAAGCGGGCGGGCGCCGGGCAGTACGGCATCAAGGGCGCCGAGGTCATCGGGATAGGAGCGGCCCAGGGCTTCTCCTGGACCGTCACCATCGACGCCGGCAGCAAGGACGGCATCGAACGCGACATGACCGTCCTCAACGGCGACGGCCTCGTCGGGCGCGTCGCGACCGTCGGCCCCGACACCGCCACCGTGGTCCTCGCCAACGACCCCGACTTCACCGTCGGCACCCGGCTGGAGAAGACCGGCGAACTCGGCTTCGCCACCGGCCAGGGCGACCGCGCCCTGTCGGTCCAGATGCTCAACGGCAAGGCCAAGATCGCCCCCGGCGACCGGCTCGTCACCTTCGGCTCGCGCGGCAACAAGCCCTTCGTGCCGGGCGTCCCGCTCGGCGAGGTGGTCAAGGTCGACCCCTCGCGCGGCGACCTGACCCGCACCGTGTGGGTGCGTCCCTTCGTCGGCTTCTCGCGCCTGGACATCGTCGGCGTCGTCGTGATGCCGCCGCGCGAGGACCCGCGCGACACCGTCCTGCCGCCCAAGCCGGAAGTGAAGCCCACCCCGACCGTCACCGTCACCGTGACCCCGTCGGCGTCCGCCAGTGCCCCCGCCAAGCCGGCCGACGAGTAGGAGCCGACCGACCATGCGCTTCAACCGGATCCTGCTCTCGGCCACGCTGATCGTGGTCGCCCTCGTCGTCCAGGTGACCGTCCTCGGCCGGCTGCAACTCCCCGGCGCGGTCCCCGACCTGCTGCTGCTCACCGTCGTCGCCCTCGCCCTGGTCTACGGACACCTCAGCGGCGCCTTCGTCGGCTTCGGCGCGGGTCTGCTCGCGGACTTCGCGCCGCCCGCCGACCACGCCGCCGGACGGTACGCCCTGGTGCTGTGCGTCGTCGGCTACCTGGTCGGCCTGGTCCGCCCCGACAACGGGCGGTTCCGCTCCGCGTGGGGGCCGCTGACGACCGTCGTCGCCGCCGCGATCGGCTCCACCCTGCTGTACGCGGGCGTCGGCGCCCTCGTCGGCGACACGGCCGCCCGGCACGTGGGCCTCACCGAGCTGCTGTTCACCGCCACGCTGTACGACCTGCTCCTCGCGCCCTTCACGGTGCCGCTCGTCATGGCCCTCGCCCGCCGCGCCGAGAACGACCCTCTGGCCGTCGAAGCGGGCGGCGGACCGCCCCAGGGCAAGGCCGTGTCCTCCGGCTGGCTGGCCGGGGGAACGGGGCTGCGCATCGGCAGCCAGCGCGGCGGACTGCGGCTCAGGACGGCGCGCGGCCGCGCCAACAGGGCCGGCCGCATAAAGGGTGTCAAAGGTGTGAAGAGCGTCAGGAAGCTGTGAGGGGGGAGCAGACGTGACCAACGTTCCGGAGACCGGCCGCACCCCCCGGGTGCAGATCCGGCTCGTCATCATCCAGGTGCTCGTCTTCTCGCTGCTCTTCACCCTCGGCGGACGCCTTTGGTACCTCCAGATCCGCAACGGCTCCGAGTACGCCGACGAGGCCAAGAACAACCACGTCCAGCAGGTCGTCCAGCCCGCCGTGCGCGGCTCGATCCTCGACGACCGCGGCGTGCCGCTCGCCGACAACGAGACGCGGCTGGTCGTCTCCGCCAGCCGCACCGAGCTGATGAAGATGAAGGACAAGGGCAAGGGCGTCCTCTCCCGGCTCGCCGGCGTGCTGGACATGCAGCCGCAGGCCGTCATGGACAAGGTCCGCCTCTGCGACTCCAAGACCCCCCAGCCCTGCTGGAACGGTTCCCCGTACCAGCCGATCCCCGTCACCCTGGAGGCCACCACCCAGCAGGCCCTCCAGATCCGCGAACGCCCCGAGGACTTCCCCGCCATCACCGCCGAGCCCACCGCCGTACGCCGCTACCCGGCGCCCGGCGGCGCCAACACCGGCCAGGTGCTCGGCTACCTCTCCCCGGTCACCGACGAGGAGATCCAGAAGGCCAAGAACACCAACTCGCCGTTCCTGCGTTCGGACCAGGTCGGCCGCTTCGGCCTGGAGCGCACCTACGACAAGGAGCTGCGCGGCAAGTCGGGCGTCACCCGCTACGAGGTCGACAACCTCGGCCGGGTCATCGGCGAGGCCAAGAACGACCCGGCCGTCCCCGGCGCCCACGTCGTCACCAGCATCGACGCCCGGGTCCAGGCGGTCGCCGAGTACGAGCTGAACGCCGCGATGGTCGAGGCGCGCAAGCAGATCGACCGCAACACCGGCGTCCCCTACAAGGCCGACGCCGGAGCCATCGTCGTCCTGGAATCCAAGACGGGCCGCGTCGTGGCCATGGCCTCCAACCCGACCTACGACCCGAACATCTGGGTCGGCGGGATCTCCGCCAAGGACTACGCCAAGCTCACCGCCAAGGAGTCCAACGTCCCGCTGATGAACCGGGCGATCCAGGGCCAGGCCGCCCCCGGCTCCATCTTCAAGGTCATCCCGACCACCGCCGCCGTCAACGCCGGGTACAAGTTCGACGGCAGCTACCCCTGCCCCAGCTCGTACTCCATCGGCGGCCAGGTCTTCAGGAACTTCGAGTCCCAGGGCCACGGTTCGATCACCCTCGGCAAGGCCCTCGAAGTCTCCTGCGACACCGTCTTCTACGGTCTCGCCCACCAGCAGTGGCTCAAGGACGGCGGGCTCAAGCCCGTCAAGCACCCCGGCGACATCTTCTTCAAGACCGCCCACAAGTTCGGCCTCGGCGCCGAGACCGGCGTGGACCTGCCGGGCGAGGTGACGGGCCGCGTCCCCGACCGCCAGTGGAAGCAGCGGTTCTGGGCGGCCAACAAGGACGAGTGGTGCAGGACCGGCAAGAAGGGCGGCACCTACGTCGAGCTGCTCAACTACGAGAACTGCCTCGAAGGCAACCTCCTGCGCGCCGGTGACGCCGTCAACTACTCCATCGGCCAGGGCGACACGCTCGTCACCCCCATCCAGATGGCCACCATCTACGCGGCCATCTCCAACGGCGGAACCATGTGGAACCCGACCATCGGCAAGGCGATCGTCAGCGCCGACGGCAAGCGCGTCCGGCAGATCCGGCCCAAGGCGCACGGCAGGCTGCCCATGGACGAGAAGACCCGGCAGCAGATGGTGGGGGCGCTGGAGGGCGTCGCCACCCGGGGCACCGCCGCCTGGCGCTTCGGCGGCTGGCCGCAGAAGCAGATCCCGATGCACGCCAAGACCGGTACCGCGGAGGTCTACGGCAAGCAGACGACCTCCTGGTTCGCCACCTTCACCGACGACTACACGATCGTGATGACGATCTCCCAGGGCGGCACCGGCTCCGGCGCCTCCGGGCCGGCCGTGCGCAACGTCTACAACGCCATCTACGGCCTCGACATGGAAGGCAAGCAGGACCTGGCCAAGGCCCTGCTCCCCAAGCCGCAGGCGCAGCTGCCCGCCATCCAGGCGGACGGCTCCATCGACGCCCCCGAGATCAAGCCGTACGTACCGCCGTCCCCCGAGGACGTGCCGCCGCCACTCGCGGGACCGCCCGCGCCGCCCGTCGCCAGGCAGGACTGAGGACCGATGCAGACCGCCAACAAGTTCTCCGTCTCCCGGTACGCGCCCGAGCAGCGGGGGGCGCTGGCCAGGCTCACCGCGCGCGACTCCGTGCTGCGCCGGCTCGACTGGCCGATACTCCTCTCCGCGATCGCGCTGTCCTTCATCGGCTCGCTGCTGGTGTGGTCGGCGACCCGCAACCGGACGAACCTGAACCAGGGCGACCCGTACTACTTCCTGGAGCGGCACGTCCTGAACACCGGGATCGGCCTGGTGCTGATGATCGGGACCGTGTGGCTCGGCCACCGCACCCTGAGGGGCGCGGTGCCGATCCTGTACGGGCTCTCCCTGGTGCTCGTCCTCGCCGTCCTCACCCCGCTCGGCGCGACCATCAACGGCGCGCACGCCTGGATCGTGATCGGCGGCGGGTTCTCCCTCCAGCCCTCCGAGTTCGTGAAGATCACGATCATCCTGGGCATGGCGATGCTGCTGGCGACCCGGGTGGACGCCGGTGACCTCGAACACCCCGACCACCGCACGGTCGTGAAGGCGCTGTGCCTGGCCGCCGCCCCGATGGGCATCGTCATGCTGATGCCCGACCTCGGCTCGGTCATGGTCATGGTCGTCATCGTGCTCGGTGTGCTGCTCGCCTCCGGCGCCTCCAACCGCTGGGTGCTGGGACTGATGGGCGCGGGCGCGGCCGGGGCCGTCCTGGTCTGGCAGCTCGGGATCCTGGACGAGTACCAGATCAACCGCTTCGCCGCCTTCGCCAACCCCGAACTCGACCCGGCGGGCGTCGGCTACAACACCAACCAGGCGCGGATCGCGATCGGCTCCGGCGGCCTGACCGGCTCGGGGCTCTTCAAGGGCTCCCAGACCACCGGGCAGTTCGTGCCGGAGCAGCAGACCGACTTCGTCTTCACGGTGGCGGGGGAGGAGCTCGGCTTCATCGGGGCCGGGCTGATACTGGTCCTGCTCGGCGTGGTGCTGTGGCGCGCCTGCATGATCGCCAGGGAGACCACCGAGCTGTACGGGACGATCGTCTGCGCCGGGATCATCGCCTGGTTCGCCTTCCAGGCCTTCGAGAACATCGGGATGACCCTGGGCATCATGCCGGTGGCGGGGCTGCCGCTGCCGTTCGTCTCCTACGGAGGATCGTCGATGTTCGCCGTGTGGGTGGCGGTGGGGCTCTTGCAGTCGATCAGGGTCCAGCGGCCGATATCGGCCTGATCCGGCCGATCGGCGGGCAAGCCCCCGTTTCCTTTCACGTCGTGATCCGTTCAGGGCTACGTTCGAAGCATGGCGGACACGAAACGAGAGATCGAACGTAAATTCGAGTTCACTTCGGCCGCGACGAAGAGGCTGCCGGACCTGACGGGCACGGCCGGGATCACGGCCGTGCGCCGTCAGGGCACCGCCCGCCTCGACGCCGTCTACTACGACACCCACGACCTGAGGCTCGCCGCCGACGGCCTGACCCTGCGCCGCCGCACCGGCGGCGCGGACGAGGGCTGGCACCTCAAACTCCCCGTCTCCCCGGGCGTCCGCGACGAGATCGCGGCCCCCCTCGGCGACGAGGCCGTCCCCCGCCCCCTCGCCTCCCTCCTGCGCTCGCGCACCCGCGAAGCCGAACTCGCCCCGCAGGTCCGGCTCCTCTCCAAGCGCAAGGTCACGCACCTCCTCGACGCCCACGGAACCCTGCTCGCCGAACTGAGCACCGACACCGTCACCGCCGAACGGGGCCCGGCCACCGCCGCCTGGACCGAAGTCGAGGTCGAACTCGCCGACGGCGCCGACCCCGCCCTGCTCGACGCCGTCGAGAAGACGTTCCGCACAGCCGGCCTCAAGGTCAGCGACGCCCCCTCGAAAATGGCCCGGGCGCTCGCCGAGACCGGCGCCGCCCCACCCGCGCGGCCCGCACCCGGCCCGGCCGACGGCACCGCCGGCGCGCGCGTCCTCGCGTACCTGCGTCAGCAGCGCGACGCCCTGATCACCCACGACCCCGCCGTGCGCCGCGACCTGCCCGACTCCGTCCACCAGATGCGCGTCGCCACCCGCCGGCTGCGCAGCGCCCTCGCCACCTACCGCAGCGTCCTCGACCGCACGGCCACCGACCCGCTGCGCGCCGAACTGCGCTGGCTCGCCGCCGAACTCGGCGTGGACCGCGACCAGGAAGTCCTCCGGGAACGGCTGCACACCCGGCTCGGCGAACTCGACGTCACCCTGCTCCTGGGCCCCGTCCGCGCCCGCCTGCGCATCTGGGACACCGCCCGCCGCACCGAATCCCGCCTGCGCGCCCTCGCCGCCCTCGACAGCGAGCGGTACCTGGCCCTCCTCGACTCCCTCGACGCCCTGCTGGCCGACCCGCCCCTGCGCAAGGCCGCGTCCCGCCCCGCCGCGAAGGTCCTGGCCAAGGCGGTACGGCGCGACCACGACCGGCTCGCCCGCAAGGTCGAGCGCGCCCTCGCCCGGGGCGCCGGCCACGAGCGCGACCTCGCCCTGCACGAAGCCCGCAAGGCGGCCAAACGCGCCCGCTACGCGGCGGACGCCGCCGCCCCCGCCCTCGGCAAGCCCGCCGAACGCCTGGCCAAAGCCACCAAGAAGGTGCAGACCCTGCTCGGCGACCACCAGGACAGCGTCGTCGCCCGCGAGGCCCTGCGCGGTCTCGCCGTCCAGGCCGCCGGGGCAGGGGAGTCCGCCTTCACCTGGGGCCTGCTGTACGGCCGCGAGGAAACCCTCGCCGAACGGTACGAACGACAGCTGCCGAAGCTGTGGAAGAAGACCTCCGCCCGGGGCGCCGCCTTCGCCCGCCGCCGCTGACCGCAGCGTTGATCACCGCGGCGGGGGGCGGCCGGCCCGCGCGGTACGCTAGAGAGTCGCCCCCTGCCCGCTTCACGAAAGTCGCGTGATGTCCGAGTCGGTCTTCCCACAGCTCGAAGCTCTGCTCCCGCATGTGCAGAAGCCCATCCAGTACGTCGGTGGTGAGCTCAACTCCACCGTCAAGGCATGGGACGAGTGCGACGTCCGCTGGGCGCTGATGTACCCGGACGCGTACGAGGTCGGTCTGCCCAACCAGGGCGTCATGATCCTCTACGAGGTGCTCAACGAGCGGGAGGGCGTGCTCGCCGAGCGCACCTACAGCGTGTGGCCGGATCTCGAAGAGCTGATGCGCGAGCACAAGGTCCCGCAGTTCACCGTCGACTCCCACCGCCCCGTCGGTGCCTTCGACGTCTTCGGGCTCTCCTTCTCCACCGAGCTCGGCTACACGAACATGCTGACGGCGCTGGACCTCGCGGGCATCCCGCTGGAGGCCCGCAACCGTACGGTCGACCACCCCATCGTGCTCGCCGGCGGCCACGCCGCCTTCAATCCCGAGCCGATCGCGGAGTTCATCGACTGTGCCGTCATCGGCGACGGCGAGCAGGCCGTCCTCGACATGACCGAGATCATCCGGACCTGGAAGGCCGAGGGCCGCCCGGGCGGGCGCGAGGAAGTCCTCCTGCGCCTGGCCAGGACCGGCCAGGTCTACGTCCCCGGCTTCTACGACGTCGACTACCTGCCGGACGGCCGCATCGCACGCGTCGCCCCGAACCGGTCGGGCGTCCCGTACCGGGTCTCCAAGCACACGGTCATGGACCTCGACGAGTGGCCGTACCCCAAGCAGCCGCTGGTCCCGCTCGCCGAGACCGTCCACGAGCGGATGTCCGTCGAGATCTTCCGCGGCTGCACCCGCGGCTGCCGTTTCTGCCAGGCCGGCATGATCACGCGCCCCGTGCGGGAGCGAAGCATCACCGGCATCGGCGAGATGGTCGAGAAGGGTCTCAAGGCCACCGGCTTCGAGGAGGTCGGCCTCCTGTCGCTGTCCTCCGCGGACCACACCGAGATCGCGGACATCGCCAAGGGCCTGGCCGACCGCTACTCGGACGACAAGGTGGGCCTGTCCCTCCCGTCGACCCGCGTGGACGCGTTCAACGTGGACCTGGCCAACGAGCTCACCCGCAACGGCCGCCGCTCCGGCCTGACCTTCGCCCCCGAGGGCGGCTCCGAGCGGATGCGCAAGGTCATCAACAAGATGGTCTCGGAAGAGGACCTCATCCGCACCGTCGCCACCGCGTACGGCAACGGCTGGCGCCAGGTGAAGCTGTACTTCATGTGCGGCCTGCCGACGGAGACCGACGAGGACGTCCTGCAGATCGGCGACATGGCGGTCAACGTCATCGCCAAGGGACGCGAGGTCTCCGGCCAGAACGACATCCGCTGCACCGTGTCGATCGGCGGGTTCGTGCCGAAGCCGCACACCCCCTTCCAGTGGGCCCCGCAGTTGTCGGCGGAGGAGACGGACGCCCGCCTGGCGAAGCTGCGCGACAAGATCCGCGGCGACAAGAAGTACGGCCGCTCCATCGGCTTCCGCTACCACGACGGCAAGCCCGGCATCGTGGAAGGCCTCCTCTCGCGCGGTGACCGCCGCATCGGCGACGTGATCCGCGCGGTCTACGAGTCCGGCGGCCGCTTCGACGGCTGGCGCGAGCACTTCTCCTACGACCGCTGGATGCAGGCGGCGGAGAAGACCCTGCCCGCCTACGGCGTGGACGTGGCCTGGTACACCACCCGCGAGCGCACCTACGAAGAGGTCCTCCCCTGGGACCACCTCGACTCGGGCCTCGACAAGGACTGGCTCTGGGAGGACTGGCAGGACGCCCTCGACGAGACCGAGGTCGACGACTGCCGCTGGACCCCGTGCTTCGACTGCGGCGTGTGTCCGCAGATGGACACCCAGATCCAGATCGGCCCGACGGGCAAGAAGCTGCTGCCGCTGTCGGTCGTGAAGTGATCTGAGCCCGCGCTCCGTGACGTGCCCCCTGCCGGGATCCGGCGGGGGGCACGGTCGTTCGAGGGGTGGGGAATGAGCCTCCCGCGGCAGCGGGCTCCGGAGCGACTCCGGCGAGGGGCGGCCCCGGTGCAACGGGTGGCCGGTTCCGTGCGTCCCCGACGGTATGGAACGAGAAGTGCGGCAGGGGGGCGGGTGCCTGGTGGTGCCCGTGAAGATCGTGGCGGTGCTCGTCGTACTGCCCGTACGGGTGGTGTGGGAGCTGCTGGCGGGCGCCGCGCGGGCCCTGGACCGGTACCTGCTGGGGCCCCTGTACACCTACGTGCTCGGGCCCGTGCTGCGCGGGCTCGGACGGGTGGTCTCCTTCCTGCTCGAACTGGTCTTCGTCTGGCCCTGGACGGCGCTGTGGCGGTACCTGCTCGGACCGCTCGTGCGCGCGCTGTACGCGTACCTGATCGCGCCGCTGGCATCGGCGCTGTACCGGTACCTGCTGCGGCCCCTGGGGCTCGCCGCCTGGTGGGCGGCCGACCTGCTCTGGCGGTACGTGCTCGTGCCCGTCTCCCGGTGGGCGTACCGGTACGTGCTGCGGCCGGTCGGAATGGTGCTCGCCTGGGCGTGGGGCGTGGCGGGTCGCATGCTGCGCCGGGCGGGGTGGGTGCTCATCGGGTGGCCGCTCTCGCAGGTGTACCGGTACGTGCTGACGCCGGTGGGGCACGTCGTGCGAGCGGTGTGGCGCACCGCCCGCGACGCGGTGCGCGAGGCCGGGGCCGAGGTGCGGCGGATGCTGTTCGGTACTCCGGCCGGGGAACGGGCGAGGTCACGGGCGCGTACTCTGAGTAGTACGACAGCTGCCGCCGACGCGGCGACCGCCGCCGAGTTCTCCCCGCCCCGATGAGCGGGGGTGAGCCGCGGCGGGTCGACGGACCTCAGGGCGACGCGCGAGCCGCGGAGCCCCGCACAAGGAGAAGAACCACTGGGCAAGCGACAGCCCGAAGGCCCGCCCCCCGCACCGGTGGTGCAGCGCATCCGACTGCGCTACACCAAGCGCGGACGCCTCCGGTTCACCAGCCACCGGGATTTCCAGCGCGCCTTCGAGCGGGCCCTGCGCCGCTCCGAGGTGCCCATGGCGTACTCGGCGGGCTTCACCCCCCACCCCCGGGTCTCGTACGCGAACGCCGCGCCCACCGGCACCGGCAGTGAGGCCGAGTACCTGGAGATCGCCCTCGCCGAGCCCCGCGACCCCGCGATGCTCCGCGAGCTGCTCGACGAGTCGATGCCGGTCGGGCTCGACATCGTCGACGCCGTCGAGGCCCGGACCTCCGGGCTGGCCGAACGGCTCACGGCCTCCGTGTGGGAGCTGCGCCTCGACGGCGTCGCCCTCGCGGACGCCGAGCGGGCCGTGACCGCCTTCCTCGACGCCGAGACCGTCGAGGTCCAGCGCCGCACCAAGAACGGCATGCGGACCTTCGACACCCGAAGTGCGGTGGTCAGCCTCGAAGCGCATCCCGCTCCGGGTGATAGGCCACTGGACAATGCCTGTGCGATACTGCGGCTGGTTGTTCGGCATCTGACACCTGCCGTGCGACCCGACGACGTCCTGTCCGGTCTCCACGCTGTGGCCGACCTGGCGCCGCCGGTCCCCGCAGCGGTGACCAGGCTGGCGCAGGGGCTCTTCGACGAGGAGTCCGGCACGGTGACCGACCCGCTCGCGCCCGACCGCGAGGCTGTCACGGCCGCCCCACCCACGGCCGCCGTAGCAGCCGACGCGAAGGCGCCGGAAGGTCCCGCCGCGTAAGGAACGTCATCGTCGCGCCGCCCTGGCACCCGGGAGCCAACCGGGTCGGGCAGCGCACAGACCTGAAGACTTCCGCCAGGCCGTACCGACAACGCGTACGGAACCGGCGGCCACGAACTGAGCTCCCGTGTGGCGAACGCGCCCCGGAGGCCGGCTCCGCGCCCAGCGCGTGGAGCCGTGCCGGACCGGATGTCAGCCGCGGCGCCCGGGAGCGTGACGGGAGAACCGCCCGCATGCTCGACAACGAAACCGAGAACACCAATCCCACCGCCGCCGGCAACGCCGACAGCGGGACCCCGAGTGACAGCCTGCCGCCGCGCAGGCGCCGCCGTGCCGCGTCCAGGCCCGCCGGGCCGCCCGGTGGCGCTGCCGCCGAGACCGCTCCGGCCACCGCCGCCGCGCCCGTCGCGGCTCCCGCCGAGGAGGCCGCTCCGGTCGCGGCCCCGGCCCGTGCCCGCCGCCGCGCGACCCGCGCCGTGGCCGCTCCGGCCGCCGACACCGTGGCCGAGGTGGTGGTCGAGGCTCCGGCCGCGGCCCCCGCTCCCGCGGCCGAGGAAGCGGTGCCCGCCGTGGAGGAGCCCGCTGCTGCGGCCCCGCGTGCCCGTCGTCGTGCGACCCGCGCCGTGACCGCCCCGGAGGCCCCGGCGGCCGAGGAAGCCGTGCCCGCCGTGGAGGAGCCGGTCGCCGCCAAGGCCACCGTCACCGTCGCCGACGCCGTCGACTCCCCGAAGCGCGGCGGCCGCCGCCGCGCTACCCGTTCCGCCTCCCCGGCCGCCTCCGCGCAGGCCGCACCGGCCGCCCCCGCCGCCGAGCCCGAGGCGCCCGCCGCCCCGGCCCCGGCGTCCCGTGGCGCCCGCCGCGCCGCGCGCCCCGCCGTGGCCGTGTTCCAGGCCCCGGTGTTCGCCGAGCCGATGTTCCAGACCCCGGAGACCGCAGCCATGGCCGCCGCGGCCGCTGCCGCCGCCTCCCGGGCCGAGGAAGCCGAAGAGGAGGAGGAGCCCGAGGCCGAGGTCGAAGCCGCCGCTGCTCCCGCCCCGCAGCCGGCCGGCCGTCGCCGCCGCCGTGGCCGTGGCGCCGTCGAGGCCGCCCCGGCCGCCGAGTCGGCGCCCGTCTCGCTGGCCGACGTAGAACTGCACGAGGCCGAGGACGCCGAGGCGGAGGCCGAGGCCGCCGACCTCGACGACGAGGACACCGACGGCGAGCGTCCGTCGCGTCGCCGCCGTCGCGGTGGCCGCCGCCGTCGCCGCGGTGAGGCCGCCGACCTGGACGAGTCCGCCGAGGACGAGGCCGGCACCGAGGCCGCCGAGCACGAGGCGGAAGAGGACGAGGACTCCGCCGAGGGCGAGGAGGAGGAGGGCGGCGCCCTGGGTTCCAGTTCCAGCCGTCGCCGTCGTCGCCGCCGCCGTCGCAGCGGTGACAGCGGCACGGACGTCGAGGCGGCCGAGGAGGACGGGGTCCGTACCGTCGTCAAGGTCCGCGAGCCGCGTCCGGCCCGCGAGAAGGCCGAGCCGTCCGACGAGGTGCAGTCCATCAAGGGCTCGACCCGTCTGGAGGCGAAGAAGCAGCGCCGTCGCGAGGGCCGCGAACAGGGCCGCCGCCGCGTCCCGATCATCACCGAGGCCGAGTTCCTGGCGCGCCGTGAGGCCGTCGAGCGCGTGATGGTCGTCCGCCAGTCGGGCGAGCGCACCCAGATCGGCGTCCTCGAGGACAACGTGCTCGTCGAGCACTACGTCAACAAGGAGGAAGCCACCTCGTACGTCGGCAACGTCTACCTGGGCAAGGTCCAGAACGTGCTGCCGTCGATGGAGGCCGCCTTCATCGACATCGGCAAGGGCCGCAACGCCGTCCTGTACGCCGGTGAGGTCAACTTCGAGGCGCTGGGCATGGCCAACGGCCCGCGCCGCATCGAGTCCGCCCTCAAGTCGGGCCAGTCGGTCCTGGTGCAGGTCACCAAGGACCCGATCGGTCACAAGGGCGCCCGCCTGACCAGCCAGGTCTCGCTGCCCGGCCGGTACCTTGTCTACGTGCCCGAGGGCTCGATGACCGGCATCAGCCGCAAGCTGCCCGACACCGAGCGCGCCCGCCTCAAGACCATCCTCAAGAAGATCGTCCCCGAGGACGCGGGCGTCATCGTGCGCACCGCCGCCGAGGGTGCGAGCGAGGACGAGCTGCGCCGTGACGTCGAGCGTCTGCAGGCCCAGTGGGAGGACATCCAGAAGAAGTCGAAGCAGATCACGACGTCTTCGCCGAGCCTGCTGTACGGCGAACCGGACATGACCGTCCGCGTCGTGCGCGACATCTTCAACGAGGACTTCTCGAAGGTCATCGTCAGCGGTGACCAGGCGTGGGAGACCATCCACGGCTACGTGTCCCACGTGGCGCCGGACCTCGCGGACCGGCTGTCGCGCTGGACCTCCGAGGTGGACGTCTTCGCGACGTACCGGATCGACGAGCAGCTCGCCAAGGCGCTCGACCGCAAGGTGTGGCTGCCCTCGGGCGGCTCCCTCGTGATCGACAAGACCGAGGCGATGATCGTCATCGACGTCAACACCGGCAAGTTCACCGGTCAGGGCGGCAACCTGGAGGAGACCGTCACCAGGAACAACCTGGAGGCGGCCGAGGAGATCGTGCGCCAGCTGCGGCTGCGCGACCTGGGCGGCATCGTCGTCATCGACTTCATCGACATGGTGCTGGAGTCGAACCGGGACCTGGTGCTGCGCCGCATGCTGGAGTGCCTGGGCCGTGACCGGACCAAGCACCAGGTGGCCGAGGTCACCTCGCTGGGTCTGGTGCAGATGACCCGCAAGCGGGTGGGCCAGGGTCTGCTGGAGTCCTTCTCCGAGACCTGTGTCCACTGCAACGGCCGCGGTGTGATCGTGCACATGGACGTCCCGACCTCGGCGGGCGGCGGCGGCAACGGCAAGCGCGCCAAGCGTCGTGGTGGCCGCGGTCACGAGCACGACCACGAGGTCGAGGCCGTCGGCACGGAGCTGACGATCGACGCCGACGAGTACGAGGCCGAGACGGAGGCGGAGGTCGCGGCCGAGGTCGCGGCTCCGCGCGCGCTGCCCGAGCCGGAGTTCGTCGCGGGCGAGGAGCTGTACAGCAGCCCGGCCGAGGCGGAGGCCGCCGCGGGCATCAGCGGCCGGCGCAACCGTCGCCGTGCCACCCGCAAGGCGACCGCTCCGGCGGGCGCCCCGCGCGGTGCGGCCGCCGTTCCGGCGCAGGCTCCGGCCGAGGTGGCCGCCCCGGTGACCCCGGTCATCGAGGACGAGCCGGCGCTGGAGCCGGCCGACACCGTCCTGGAGCCGGCCGCCGAGGTCGTCGCGGAGGCCGTGGAGGCCTCCGAGACGGTCGTGGCCGCGCCGGTGGAGGAGGCTCCGAAGGGCCGCACGCGTCGCCGTGCGACCCGCAAGGCCACCGCTCCGGCGGGTGCCCCGGCGGCTTCGGCCGAGCCGGAGGTCGTGGTCGAGGCCGTGGCCGAGCCCGAGCCCGCCCCCGTGGCGGAGCCGGTCGTCGAGCCCGGGTCCGCGCCGGCGCCGGTCGTCGCGCAGGCCCCGGCGGAGCCCGCGGCCGAGGCCGCTCCGGCCCGTCCGCGTCGCCGTGCGACCCGCAAGGCCACCGCCCCGGCCGGTTCCCCGGCGGGCGCGGCCGAGGCGGCCGTCCTGGTCGTGGAGACGCCGTCGGCGGAGCCGCAGGCCCCGGCCGAGGCGCCGGTGGAGGCGGAGCCGGCCGAGGAAGCCGCTCCGGTCGCCAAGAAGGCCGTCCGCAAGACGGCCGCCAAGAAGGCGACCACCACCGCGGCGAAGAAGGCCCCGGCGAAGAAGGCTCCGGCCAAGAAGGCGGCGGCCACCAAGACCGCCACCGCGAAGAAGACGGCCGCCAAGAAGGCCACCACGGCCACCACGGCGGCCAAGAAGGCCCCGGCCAAGCGGGCGACGAAGAAGACCGCGGCTGCCGAGCAGCAGACGCCGCCGTCGGTCTCGGCCCCCGCCGAAGCCTGATCGCCGTAAGCCCGGGGTCCCGCCGCTCGGCGGGGCCCGAGGCCTTGCGGGGCCGGTTTGACCCCCCGGAACCTGCCCCGTAACCTAGACCGTCGGCATGTCCTAGACGATTTGACGTCTAGTGCGCGTCGCGCTCCTGAGCACCTTCCTCCGGCCGGGCACCGCCCGCTGGAGAGGCCGCTCGTCCATTCCGGATCACCGTGGGCCCCGGCCCATGTGAGCGGCTGGCTTCAGGAGCATCCGTCCCGAGTGAGAGAGAGATCCGCGTGTACGCCATCGTGCGCAGCGGTGGTCGCCAGCACAAGGTTGCTGTTGGTGACATCGTTGAGGTTGACAAGATTTCCACTGCCAAGGTTGGCGACACGGTCGAGCTCTCGACCCTGCTCGTTGTCGACGGCGACGCCGTGACCAGCGACCCGTGGGTGCTGGCCGGGATCAAGGTCCAGGCCGAGATCGTGGACCACCACAAGGGCGCCAAGATCGACATCCTGCGCTACAAGAACAAGACCGGCTACCGCCGTCGCCAGGGTCACCGTCAGCAGTACACGGCGATCAAGGTCACCGGTATCCCCACGGCTGCGAAGTAAGAGGGACTGAGACATGGCACACAAGAAGGGCGCATCGTCCACCCGGAACGGGCGCGACTCCAATGCCCAGCGGCTCGGCGTGAAGCGCTTCGGCGGTCAGGTCGTTTCCGCCGGCGAGATCCTCGTCCGCCAGCGCGGCACCCACTTCCACCCGGGTTCGGGTGTGGGCCGTGGTGGCGACGACACGCTGTTCGCGCTGCAGGCCGGTTCGGTCGAGTTCGGCACGCACCGTGGCCGCAAGGTCGTCAACATCGTTCCGGCTGCCTGATCCAGCTCCTGCTGATCAGCGGTACGTAACTTCCCGAGGGCGGATCTCAGCTCTTCCCGGCGCGAGCCGGGAAGAGAGGTCCGCCCTCGGCGCGTTGGTCATATAGACCACGTTTAATGGGCAGTGGTAGCAATACGGACTGCCCGGGACATTTCCCGTATGTATCTGGAGGAACACCCATGACCACCTTCGTGGACCGCGTCGAGCTGCACGTCGCCGCGGGTAACGGGGGCCACGGCTGCGCCTCCGTTCACCGGGAGAAGTTCAAGCCGCTCGGCGGCCCCGACGGCGGCAACGGCGGCCGTGGCGGAGACGTCATCCTCGTGGTCGAGCAGGCGGTCACGACCCTGCTCGACTACCACCACAGCCCCCACCGCAAGGCCACCAACGGCAAGCCCGGCGAGGGCGGCAACCGCTCCGGCAAGGACGGCCAGGACCTGGTCCTGCCCGTGCCGGACGGCACCGTCGTCCTCGACAAGCAGGGCAACGTCCTCGCCGACCTCGTCGGCCAGGGCACCACGTACGTCGCCGCCGAGGGCGGCCGCGGCGGTCTCGGCAACGCCGCGCTGGCCTCCGCGCGCCGCAAGGCGCCCGGCTTCGCGCTCCTCGGCGTCCCCGGCACCACCGGCGACATCGTCCTGGAGCTCAAGACCGTCGCCGACGTGGCCCTCGTCGGCTTCCCGAGCGCCGGCAAGTCCTCGCTGATCTCGGTGCTCTCCGCCGCCAAGCCGAAGATCGCGGACTACCCCTTCACCACCCTCGTCCCGAACCTGGGCGTGGTCACGGCCGGCTCGACCGTCTACACCATCGCCGACGTCCCGGGTCTGATCCCCGGCGCCAGCCAGGGCAAGGGTCTGGGCCTGGAGTTCCTGCGCCACGTCGAGCGCTGCTCGGTGCTGGTGCACGTACTGGACACCGCCACCCTGGAGTCCGACCGCGACCCGGTGGCCGACCTCGACGTCATCGAGGAAGAGCTCAAGATCTACGGCGGCGGCCTGGAGAAGCGCCCGCGGCTCGTCGTCCTCAACAAGGTCGACATCCCCGACGGCCAGGACCTCGCGGACATGGTCCGCCCCGACCTGGAAGCCCGCGGCTACAAGGTCTTCGAGGTCTCCGCCGTCGCCCGTACGGGTCTCAAGGAGCTCTCCTACTTCCTCGCCGAGGTCGTGGCGAAGGCGCGCGCCCGCAAGCCGAAGGAGGAGGCGACCCGTATCGTCATCCGCCCGAAGGCCGTGGACGACTCCGGCTTCACCGTCAGCTACGACGAGGCCGAGGACGTCTACAACGTGCGCGGCGAGAAGCCCGAACGCTGGGTCCGCCAGACCGACTTCAACAACGACGAGGCCGTCGGCTACCTCGCCGACCGCCTCAACCGCCTCGGTGTCGAGGACGCCCTCAAGAAGGCCGGCGCCCGCGCCGGTGACGGCGTGGCCATCGGCTCCGACGAGAACGCCGTCGTCTTCGACTGGGAGCCGACGATGATGGCCGGCGCCGAGATGCTGGGCCGCCGTGGCGAGGACCACCGCATGGAGGCCCCGCGCCCGGCCACGCAGCGCCGCAAGGAGCGTGACGCCAAGCGCGGCGACTCCGCGCAGCAGGAGTACGACGAATTCCGTCCCTTCTGACCTGCCGGTGACCGGTCCTGTTGAAGTGGCCTTTACCCGGGTCGCCTAGGATCCACTGGGTGACCAGCACCAATGCCGCCACCGTTTCCGTCGTGGTGATCGCGTACAACGACGCCGGGCTCGTGGGCGAGGCCGTTACCTCGGCTCTCGCCCAGGGCCCGGTGGTCGCCGAGGTCGTCGCGGTGAACGACGCCTCCTCCGACGACACCGCCAGGGTGCTGGACGAGCTGGCCGCCCTGCACCCCCGGGTGAGGGTCCTGCACCGCACCGAGAACAGCGGCGGCTGCGGGACGCCGCGCAACGACGGGATCGCGGCCGCGACCGCCCCGTACCTCCTGTTCCTCGACAGCGACGACGTCCTGCCGCCGGGCGCGGCCGACGCCCTCGTCAGCGCCGCGCGGGAACACAAGACGCCCGTGACCGTGGGCGCGTGTGTGCGGCGCGAGCTGCCGCAGCACCACGACGTGCCGTGGGTGCCGGACCTGTACACCCCCGGCGATGTGATCGAGCGGCCCGCACAGCGGACCGAGCTGGTCCGCGACACCCTGTGCGTCAACAAGCTCTACGAGCGCGCCTTCCTGGACGAGCACGCCATCCGGTTCCCCGACGGCCGCTTCCGCTACGAGGACTTCGTCTTCACCGCCCGCGTGCTGGCCGCGGAGCCGCGCGTCGCGGTGATCGGCGACCTCGTCTACGTCTGGCACGTGCGCCGCGGCGCCGCGCAGGTGTCGATCTCCCTCGACCGCAAGGACGTCGGCAACTGGGCTTCGCGGATCGAGGCCCACCGCACCGCCTCCCGGATCCTCGCCGAATCCTCACCGGAGCTGGGCCGCGCCTGCCAGGTCAAGTTCCTGGAGTACGACCTGCGCATGTACCTGCGCGAGATCGGCCCGGACCCCGAGTACCGGGCCGCCTGGTGGACCATGACGCGGGAGTACCTGGCCGGCTTCGCCGACGCCGACATCGAGGCCGCCGGGGCGCACGCCCGCTGGATCGTACGGGTGCTGCGCGCCACCGCGACCCCGCCCGCAGACCTGGCCCGGCTCGCCCGCTTCGCCGCCGAACCCCCGCGCCTGGAGCCCCCGTACGCGACCTCCGCCGACGGGATGCCGGTGTGGAGCGAGGAACTGCCCGTCGAACTGGACCGCCTGGCGGACCTGCCGACCGGGGCGCTGCCCGTCACCGTCGACGCCCGGGCGGCCGGCGCCTCGGGGCTCCGCCTGCGGGTGCACGACCTGTACGGGCGCCTCGCCGCCGCCGGGCCGCGCACCGCCCGGCCGGTGTTCCTGCCGCGCTCGGGCGGGGAACCCGTGCGGGGGGCCGCGGTGGAGCTGCGCCCGGCCGAGGACGGCGACGGCTGGGTCTGCGACGTACCGTTCCGCCTCACCCCGCTGGCGGACGCCGGGCGGCGCCAGGGACAGCGCGGGATGCAGGCCTGGGGCGTGCAGATCGGCGTGGAATGTGCCGACGGGAGCTCCCTGAGCACCTCCCCGCGCCCCCTCGACGGCCTCCTTCGCCGACGCGCGCTGCCCAGCAGCCGGTACGGTGTTCTGCTGGCGCAGCCGTACCGCACGGCCGGCGGCTCGCTGGCGGTCCGGCTCGCGCCGGGCGCGGCGGGTGCGCTGAGCTTCGTACGCAACCGGCTCGGCAGGGCCACGGCCAGGGCGAAGGCCAAGGCCGGGCCGACGCCGGGCTGACCGGCGCGGCCGGCACGGGCGCAGGACGCGGTCCGCTCGGGCAGGGCCGGCACGGCAAGACCACAGGACAGACAGGACTCGGGAGACTAGGCATGACATTTCTGATCACCGGTGGCGCCGGATACATCGGCGCGCACGTCGTCCGCGCGATGCTGCTCGCGGGAGAGAAGGTCGTCGTCATCGACGACCTCTCCACGGGCGACGAAAGCCGTGTGCCGGAGGGCGTGCCGCTGGTGATCGGCTCGGTCCTGGACCGGCTGACGCTCGACGAGACCATCGCGCAGCACAAGATCACCGGCGTGGTGCACCTCGCGGGCAAGAAGCAGGTCGGCGAGTCCGTCGAGAAGCCGCTGTACTACTACAACGAGAACGTGCAGGGCCTGACGGTCCTGCTCCAGGCCGTGGCCGCCGCGGGGATCCGCAACTTCCTCTTCTCCTCCTCCGCCTCCGTCTACGGCATGCCGGACGTCGACCTGGTCACCGAGGACACCCCCTGCCTGCCGCTGAGCCCGTACGGCGAGACCAAGCTGGCCGGCGAATGGCTGGTCCGCGCCGCCGGGAAGGCCCATGGCATCTCCACGGCCTGCCTGCGCTACTTCAACGTGGCGGGCGCCGCGACGCCCGAGCTCGCCGACACCGGCGTCTTCAACCTCGTGCCGATGGTCTTCGAGCGCTACAGCGCCGGTGAGGGCGCGCGGATCTTCGGCGACGACTACCCGACCCCGGACGGCACCTGCATCCGCGACTACATCCACGTCGAGGACCTGGCGGACGCCCACGTAGTAGCCGCCCGCAAGCTCGCCGAGTGGGGCGCGCAGGGCCAGTACCAGGACCTCACCGTCAACATCGGCCGCGGCGAAGGCGTCTCCGTCCGCGAGATGGTCGAGCTGATGAACGCCCACACCGGGCACGACCTCGCCCCCGTGGTCACCCCGCGCCGCCCCGGAGACCCGGCGAAGGTCGTGGCCTCGGCCGACAAGATCGCCGCCGAGCTGGGCTGGAAGGCCAAGCACGACGTCCGCGAGATGATCACCTCCGCCTGGGCCGGCTGGGAGGCCAACCGCGAGGGCGCCCTCGACCACGCCGGCCGCTAGGACCCGCCCGCGTACAACGAAGCCGCCCGCCCCGGATCCGGGGCGGGCGGCTTCGTTGTACGCGGGTGAGGGGTCAGCGCTCCAGGAAGGAGAACAGCGCCTCCCAGCGGTCGGTGATCTCGGCACTGGAGTACCGGCGGACGTCGTGGAACGCGGTGTCGCCCAGCCGGTCGCGCAGGGCGCCGTCACTCATCAGCACGTCCAGGTGCCCGGCCAGCTCCATCGTGTTGCCGAGCCTGGCGAGCAGCCCGTCCTCACCGTGCCGCACGATCTCCCGCACGCCCGGCGCGCAGTCGAACGCGATGACCGGCAGGCCCGTGGCCATCGCCTCCAGCAGCGTGATGGGGAACCCCTCGGCCCGCGAGGCCTGCGCGAAGACCGAAGCCCCGCGCAGCGCGCCCAGCACGTCGTCGGTGCTGCCCATCCACCGCACGGACTCCTCGATGCCGAGTTCGGCGGCGTGCGCCCGCAGCTTCGGCTCCTCCACGCCCGCCCCGTAGATCCGCAGGACCCAGTCGGGGTGGCGCGGCGCGGCGTCCGCCCAGGCGTCGAGCAGCAGGTCCACGCCCTTCTCGAACGCGAGGCGGCCGACGCTCGCGACGACCTTCTCCGTGCGCGGCGCGGGGGAGTCCGGCATGAACGGCAGCGGGTTCGGCATGCTGTCCACGTTCTGCACGCCCGCCCGGATCCAGAGGTCCGCGTCCTCGGGCGTCAGCACGAGCAGCCGGTCGACGTCCTTGAAGAAGCGGCGCACCCGGTCGCCCCGCGAGGACTTCTGGCTCGCCTCGAAGGACTCGTGGCTCATCCCGATGACGGTGAGCCCCTTGGTGTCGGCGAGCGCCACCCACTCCATCGCCCACACCTGCGTGACGATGACCACGGCGCCCGGGCGGGCGGCGCGGAACAGGGAGTTCAGCGTCTCGGCCTTCGCCCGCATCCCCGCGCGGCGCGCGGCCTGGCGACGCCGCTCGGGGGCGTTGAGCCGGCCCTTGAGGCCGGTCAGCCGGCGCGCGGACGGGGGACGGGTCGCGTACAGCGTCGTCGTCTCGTACGGGAGGTCCGGCGGGAACTTCTGCCGCAGCTCCTCCTCGATCGGCGCGATGCCGATGACGTGCACCCGGTGGCCGCGGTCGGTGAACAGCCGGGCCATCTGGTGCGACCAGGTGGTCACACCGCCGAGCTCGTCCACGCTGTTGGAGACGAGGAAGATGTCACGGCCGTCCGGCGCGGGCGCCTCGGACGGTCCGGCGGCGGTCTGCTGGCTCACTTGCCGCTCCTGGTGAAGAACTTCTCGATGATCCGGCGGGCGGCGTCCCCGCGGTCGTACTCGCCGAACTCGGTGAGGAAGCGCTGGCGCGCCTCCGCGTACTTGGCGTCGGCCTCGTCGAAGGCGGAGACGGCCTGCATCAGCTCGTCGGCGGTGGCGACGACCGGCCCGGGAGCCTTCTCCTTGAGGTCGAAGTAGGTGCCGCGGATGTCCGTCGAGTACGCCTCGTAGTCGTAGGCGAAGAACAGCATCGGCCGGTCCAGCACCGCGTAGTCGAACATCACCGACGAATAGTCGGTGATCAGGCCGTCGGCGAGCGCCAGCAGCGGGGTGATGTCGTGGTGCCGGGAGACGTCGATCACCCGGCCCGCGACCGACGGCGGCAGCGAGACGCTGTTGAGGTAGTGCGTCCGAACCAGCAGGACGAAACGCTCGCCCAGCCGGTCCGCGAACTCCTCCACGTCGAAGGGGAAGGTGAAGTTCTCCACCGAGCCGTCGACGCCCGCCCGGAAGGTCGGCGCGTACAGCAGCACCCGCTTGTCCGGGTCGATGCCCAGCTCGGCGGCGAGCGGCCCGCGCACCCGCTCCCCGCTCTGCACCTCGGCGCGGTGCGCCTCAACCAGGGCGTCGTTGCGCGGGTAACCGGTGCGTTCCAGCACCTCGTCGCGCAGCCGGAAGCCCTTGGCGAGGGTCCGGGCGTCGTGCTCGGAGCGGATCAGGAAGTGGTCGAATCGGTCCACGGCCGCCTGGAAGCGGTCCTGTCCGGCCTTCCCCTGGGCCTTGGTGCGGGGCTCGTGGAAGCCCATCCGCTTGAGCGCGGAGCCGTGCCAGGTCTGGATGTACGTGGTGCCCGAGCGCTTGGTCAGCGCCAGCGGGAAGCCCTGGTTGTCGACCCAGAACTCGGCCTGCGCCAGCGCCCGCAGGTACGGCCAGCTCCAGCGGCGGACCAAGGTGGCCTCCTTGGGGAAGCCGGTCGGTTTGGCGCCCGCGTACGACCAGATCGCCTCGAACGGCACGCCCTGGCGCACCATCTCCTCGTAGATCGCCTTCGGGCTGTCGCTGTACTGCTTGCCCATGTGGCTCTCGAAGACGACGGTGCCCTTCTTGAGCGGCAGCTTCGAGAAGACCTCGTGGTAGACCTTCACCTTCTGCTCGCCCGAGCCGATGTTGCGGCGGGCCCGCAGCGCCTTGCGCAGGCCGCGCTTGACCACGCCCGCGGCCTTGCCGTGCATGGCGCTGTCGATCAGCGTCCGGGTGCGCTGCGCGGCGGCGCCCTCGGCGGTCAGGACGTAGGAGAGGTTGCCCTTCTTGGTCACCTCCGGCTCGAAGCGGTCGGAGACCAGCCGGGTCAGCCGGGGCCGCACGCGCAGCCGGGCCGCCGACTCCAGGTCGACCCCGCCGACCGAGACGCGGGTGGTCATCCGGTCGCCGCCGGCCGTCAGCCTGAGCCGGACGTCCCAGACGGCGTCGATGATGCCGAGCGGGCGGACGGTGCCCGCGACATCGGCGGTCGCGGTCCACTCGATCGTGTCACCGGCGTGGCGCACGGTTGTCGCCGGGAAGCTGAACGAGCGCACCCCGATCTGGCGCCGCGCGCGGAATTCGAGCGTGGCCTTGAGCTCCTGCCCCTCCGCGATGCGGCCGAGCGGGTTGACGACGCTGCCGGACAGCGTGACCGTGCCGCGCCCGTCGTCCTCGTAGGAGGTGAGGCGGTTGCCCAGGGACAGCGAGGAGAGCGGGGTCGTGTGGAAGCCCTGCTCGGTGACGTCCAGTATCCGGCGGCCCTCGGCGTCGTCGAGGTGCCGGGCACACCAGTAGACGCGGCCGTCGCGCTCGGCCAGCGGGGACGTGAGGCGGCCCTTGTTGGTCATCGCGTCGGCGGCCGGGAGCAGGTTGTCCCAGTCCTCCTTGCCGAGCAGGTAGGCGCAGATGGCCTGGAGGTGGTTGACGCTGTCGTACGCGGCCGGGTCGATGCCGGCCAGGTAGCCGTTGGCCAGGCGGGCGAACTCCTGGCGGTACGCGTCGCCCAGGAGGGGCAGGTCACGCAGGTGCAGCACCAGGTCGTGCTTGAGGAACTTGGCGTCCTTGGCGGTCTTGATGTCGGTGTGGCCCTTGGCGGCCAGCAGCTCGTCGACGCGGCGGTGGATCTCCATCCGGTGGACGAAGTTCGCGATCTCGTGGCGCCGGTTGCTGATCGACTTCGCCGCCGCCTTCTCCACCACGTTCCAGAAGTAGACGTGGTTGGGGATCAGCGTGATGCGGCGCGCGGCGACGTACGCCTGCGCGGAGAACAGCAGGTCCTCGTAGTGGATGCCGACCGGGAACTCCAGGCCCTGTTCCAGCAGGAACGCGCGCCGGTAGCACTTGTTCGTGGAGAGGGTGTCGTAGACCAGCAGGTCCGGGTACTCGGTGATCGACTCCAGCGTGCGGGTGCGCGAGTAGATCCAGGGGTACCACTCGGTGGTCTTGCCCCACCGGTTGTCCAGGTGCACGCGGACGCACATGCCCGAGACCAGGTCGGAGTCGGTCCGCTCGGCTGCGGCCACCATGTTGCGGCAGGCGTTGCGTTCCAGTACGTCGTCGCTGTCCAGGAACATGACGTAGGTGCCGGTGGCCTGCCGGACGCCGTGGTTGCGGGGCGCGCCGCAGCCGCCGCTGTTCTCCGGCAGGCGGAAGGCGCGGACCCTGCCCGGGTGCGCGGCCTCCAGTTCCTGGGCGACCGCGTAGGACCGGTCCTTGCTGCAGTCGTCCACGATCACGACTTCGACCCCGTGAAGGGTCTGGTCCAAAACCGACTGGACGGCTGTCGACAGACGCTCTGCGTCGTTATAGACGATGACGACCACGGAGACGTCAGGCACGTGCACCTCGATCCCTTTGTTCCATTCCGCCCCCGGACTCCGTCCGGGGGGACCCCCCGCCCGTCAAAGCTACCGTGTGTCACGCCCGACTCCGGCAGGCCGCCCCAGCCGTGCATACTTCTGAGGAAGAGGTGTGTGGCGGGTCCGGTCGCCGACAATCACCCGTTCGGACCCAGCAGGAAGTGTTCATGACCAAGCTGTCGGTAGTTGTCCCTTGCTACAACGAAGAAGCCGTCATCGACAGCTTCGACGCCGAGATCCGCAGGGTCCTGGACGCACTCCCCGTCACCTACGAGGTCTGTTACGTCGACGACGGCAGCCGCGACGGCACCCTGGAGAAGCTCCGCAAGATCGCCGCGGAGCACGGGGAGCAGACGCGCTACGTCTCGTTCAGCCGGAACTTCGGCAAGGAGGCCGGCATGCTCGCCGGCCTGCGCGAGGCCACCGGTGACGCTGTGGTGATCATGGACGCCGATCTCCAGCACCCGCCCGAGCTGATCGCCACCATGCTCGACTACCACCGGGCGGGGCACGACCAGATCATCGCCCGGCGCACCCGCGAGGGGGACAAGAAGGTCCGCTCCGCGCTCAGCCGGCTCTACTACCGCGGCGTCAACCGCTGGGTCGACGTCGAGCTCACCGACGGTGTCGGCGACTTCCGGCTGCTCTCCCGCCAGGCCGTGGACGCGCTGCTGTCGCTGCCGGAGTACAACCGCTTCTCCAAGGGGCTCTTCTCCTGGATCGGCTTCGACACCGTCCACTTCGACTACCGCAACGCCCAACGCGAGGCCGGCGAGACGAAGTGGAAGTTCGGCTCGCTGCTGAACTACGCCATGGACGGCCTGATCTCCTTCAACAACCGGCCGCTGCGGATCGGGATCTGGCTCGGCGTGTCGCTCGTGGGCCTCACCGGGCTCTACGCGCTGTGGATCACGGTGATGGCGATGACCCACGGGGTCGACTCACCCGGCTACGTCACCCTGGTCGCGCTCATCACCGGCCTCGGCGGCGTACAGATGATCATGCTGGGGCTGATCGGCGAGTACATCGGCCGCATCTACTACGAGACCAAGCGCAGGCCCCACTTCCTGGTCAAGGAGGCGCACGGCGCGGGGCGGGCGCGGACCGAGCGCGGGGGCGCCGCCTCCGAGGCCGTGATCGTCGAGCGCAGTCGCGGATGACGGCCGACGAAACCCCGGGCACCGGCGGCCCCGGCCCCGGCCCGGACCGCAGCACGCGCCGCGAGCAGCTCGGCCAGGTCCTGCGCTTCGGCCTCGTGGGCGGGGTGAACACCGGCACCTTCTTCGGCATCTACCTGCTCCTGCACCCGTGGATGCCGTACTTCGCCGCCTACACCCTGGCCTTCCTGCTCTCGATGGTCGGCTCGTTCTTCATGAACACCTACTTCACCTACCGGACCCGGCCGACCTGGAAGAAGTTCGCGCTCTTCCCGCTCACCAACGTCACCAACTACGTGATCCAGTCGGCCGGGCTCTACGCCCTCGTCACCTGGGCCGGGATGGACACCCGGATCGCGCCGCTGGTCGCGGCCGTCGTGGCGATCCCGTTCACCTTCCTGCTCTCCCGCAAGATCCTCGTCCCCGGCGCGGTCCGCGCGGCCGGGCAGCAGCCCGCGCGGAGCCGGTCCACGCTCTGAAACCGCCGCGCGGCCCGGTCCGGCCACCCCGTAGATTGAGGATGCAAGGATCAGGTGGGCAAGGGGCAAGGGGAAGACGTGTCAGCGGCTAGGCAGAGCGTCGTGGACGCGCGCAGGATCGTGGTCAAGGTCGGCTCCTCCTCGCTGACCACCGCGGCGGGCGGCCTCGACGCCGACCGGGTGGACGCGCTGGTCGACGTACTGGCCAAGGCCCGCAGCGGCGGCGAGAAGGAGATAGTGCTCGTCTCCTCCGGTGCCATCGCCGCCGGACTCTCCCCCCTCGGGCTGCGCCGCCGCCCCAAGGACCTGGCCCGCCAGCAGGCCGCCGCGAGCGTCGGTCAGGGCCTGCTCGTCGCCCGGTACACCGCCTCCTTCGCCCGCTATGGCATCCGCGTCGGCCAAGTACTGCTCACCAGCGACGACACCAGCCGGCGGGCGCACTACCGCAACGCCTACCGGACCCTGGACCAGCTCCTGGTGATGGGGGCGCTGCCCGTCGTCAACGAGAACGACACCGTGGCCACGGACGAGATCCGCTTCGGCGACAACGACCGGCTGGCGGCCCTCGTCGCCCACCTCGTCCGTGCCGACCTGCTGGTCCTGCTGTCCGACGTCGACGGCCTCTACGACGGGGACCCGTCCCTGCCCGGCACCACCCGCGTCGAGGAAGTGCGCGGCCCCGAGGACATCGCCCACGTCTCGATCGGCAGCGCCGGCAAGGCGGGCGTCGGCACCGGCGGCATGGTCACCAAGGTCGAGGCCGCCCGGATCGCGGCGGCGGCCGGGATCCCGGTCGTCCTGACCTCCGCCAGCCAGGCGGCGGACGCCCTCGCCGGGCGCGGCACGGGCACCCTCTTCCACGCGACGGGCCGCCGCTCGGCGGACCGGCTGCTGTGGCTCCAGCACGCCTCGACCCCGCAGGGGCACCTCGTACTCGACGACGGGGCGGTGCGCGCGGTCACCGAGCGCGGCAGCTCCCTGCTGCCCGCCGGAATCGCGGCGGTGGAAGGGGAGTTCGTCGCGGGGGACCCCGTGGAGCTGCGTTCCGCGGACGGCCGGGCGGTGGCGAGGGGCCTGGTCAACTTCGACGCCAAGGAACTCCCGAGGCTGCTGGGACGATCCACCCGCGAGCTCGCGCGAGAGCTCGGACCCGCGTACGAGCGGGAGGTCGTCCACCGGGACGATCTGGTGCTGCTGGAGGGCTGAGGTTCGGTAAAACCGCCGCACGGCTGGCCAAGGACTGGTCAACTGTGAGAGGCAGACGGACCCGCGGGGTGTGGCGCAGCAGACAGGAGGCGGCTGGTGAGACGAGCGCTGACCAGCGTCGGCACCGGGGACGGTGACGGCGGCGGAGGCGGGGACCAGGGCGACACCTCCCGTCTCTGGCACGTGACCCTGAGCGTCTCCGGCAAGCCGGCCCCGCTGTGCGAGGTGCGGCGCGGGCTGGAACAGCTCGCTCATGATCACCCGTTTCTGCTGACCAGCCGGTATGCGGATGACCACGCGGAGATCCGGTACTGGGAGGAGGCGCGCGACCTCCACGACGCGGCGGCCGTCGCCCTGCGGCTGTGGGGCGAGCACCGCTCGTCGGCGCGGCTGCCCCCGTGGGAGATCGTCGGCCTGGAGGTCATCGACCGCTCGACCTACCACCAGCGCGTCGCGGAGGGCTACGGCCCACCCCCGGCCCACCCGGTCGGCGTCCACCCTTACTAGCCGCGCCGCCGTTCGCGTCCGCCGGGGCCTTTCCAGCCCCGCGGGCGTTCGTGTCCGGCGGGGCAGTTCCAGCTCGCCGGCGTTTGAGGCGCGGGTC
Organism: Streptomyces sp. NPDC051578; assembly: GCF_044454045.1. NCBI lineage: Bacteria > Bacillati > Actinomycetota > Actinomycetes > Kitasatosporales > Streptomycetaceae > Streptomyces > Streptomyces sp. NPDC051578. The sequence goes on along the minus strand of NZ_JBITDH010000001.1, from coordinate 722,816 downwards.
GGGCGGAGCCCGGGTAACGGCCGGGCGGTTCCAGCCTCGCCGGCGTGTGAGGCGCGGGTCCGGGCGGAGTCCGGGAAACGGTGAAAGGGCGGGGCGGGGAGAAGGCCCGCGCAGCGGCCCCGGCCGCCGGAACGGGGCCGGGGGCCCAGGCCGCCCCCAAGGGCCGCGCTCAGCCCCCGGCTACGGCCCCCGCCCGGCCGGCGTTGCCGCGCGCTACAGAGAGGGCGGCGGCGCCCCGCGGCGGGCGCGTCTCGGGGGGTGGAATCCCGGCGGGCGCCGATCGGCCGGGGATTACCCTGGGCCGCATGACCTCGTACGACGCCCTCAGCCCCGTCACCGCCACCGCGCAGGCCGCCAAGGCTGCCGCCGCAGTCATCGCCCCGCTCCCGCGGTCCGCCAAGGACGCCGCCCTCCTGGCCATCGCGGACGCGCTGGAGGCCCGTACGGCCGAGATCGTCGAGGCCAACGCAGTCGACACCGCCAAGGCCGCCGCGGCCGGCACCAGCGAGACCGTCGTCGACCGCCTCACCCTCACCCCCGAGCGCGTCCGCGCCATCGCCTCCGACGTGCGCGACGTCGCCGCCCTCCCCGACCCCGTCGGCGAGGTCGTCCGCGGCTCGACCCTCCCCAACGGCATCGACCTGCGCCAGATCCGCGTCCCGCTCGGCGTCGTCGGCATCATCTACGAGGCCCGCCCCAACGTCACCGTCGACGCCGCCGCCCTCTGCCTCAAGTCCGGCAACGCCGTTCTCCTGCGCGGCAGTTCCTCCGCCTACGCCTCGAACTCCGCCCTCGTGGGGATCCTTTGCGACGCCATCGTCTCCGCCGGCCTGCCCGCGGACGCGATCCAGCTCGTGCCCGGCGAGTCCCGCGACTCCGTCCGCGAGCTGATGCGCGCCCGCGGCCTCGTCGACGTCCTCATCCCGCGCGGCGGCGCCTCCCTCATCAAGACCGTGGTCGAGGAGTCCACCGTCCCGGTCATCGAGACCGGTACCGGCAACTGCCACGTCTACGTCGACGCCCAGGCCGACCTCGCCATGGCGGTGGACATCCTCGTCAACTCCAAGGCCCAGCGGCCCTCCGTCTGCAACTCCGCCGAGACGCTCCTGGTCCACCGGGACATCGCCGCCGCCTTCCTGCCCCTGGCCTTGGACGCCCTCGCGGACGCCGGCGTCACCGTCCACGGGGACGGCGAGGTGCTCTCGTACGCCGAAGGCACCAAGGTGACCGCGCTGCCCGCCACCGACGAGGACTGGGCCGCCGAGTACTTGTCGTACGACATCGCGGCCGCCGTCGTGGACTCCCTCGACGAGGCCGTCACCCACATCCGCCGCTGGACCTCCGGGCACACCGAGGCGATCGTCACCACCTCCCAGGCCGCCGCCCGCCGCTTCACCCAGCTGGTCGACTCGACCACGGTCGCCGTGAACGCCTCCACCCGGTTCACCGACGGTGGTCAGTTCGGCTTCGGTGCGGAGATCGGCATCTCCACCCAGAAGCTGCACGCCCGCGGCCCGATGGGCCTTCCCGAGCTGACCTCCACCAAGTACATCGTCACCGGCGACGGTCACGTCCGGTAGCCGACCGGGCCACGCGGTGTGGCCGGATTTCCGCTCACACCCTGCCCAAAGCAGCCCCCCAGGTCTACGCTGGTCCCGTGCCGGACGACGTGGGGGGCAAGCCGTTCCCGGACGACGGTGAGCCCGACGACGACCGCGGAGGCGCGGATCAGGACTTCGCCTCCGTGGTGTTCGACGAGGCCTTCGTCCGGGACGCCGAGATTCACGAACCGAGCGCGGCCGAGCGCCAGCGAGCCGCCGACCGGGCCCGCGCCGAGGCCGCGGAGGCCGCGCGCGTGGCCGGCGGCCGCACCGGCGATGACGACTACGAGGGTTACGACGGGTACGGGTACGGCCCTCCCGGCGCCTACGGCCTCGATGAGCCCGGCTGGGAGTACGGCGGCTACGGCCACGGTTACCCGGACGGCCCCTACGGCGTCTACGGAGGCCGCCTGCGGCCCTACCGCGGACGCTCGCCCTGGCTCCGTCCGGTCGCCTGGATGCTCGCCGTCGTCATGGGACTCGGCATGGTCGCCCTGGCATTCAGCGCGGTGTACCGGAGCGCCGAAGCCGACTCGGACCCCGCCCCGGCCCCGGCCAGTACCCCGCTGCGCGAAGTCACCGGCGCGGGTGCGTTTACGTACCCCGTCGGCCGCCAACCCTGAAAGTACGACCCCTTGAGCACGACCCCACTCGCGTGACCGGAGCCGGGGGCTTCTCTACAGCGGGGACAGCGGGGAGAAGCGATGGCCGTTCCAGGAGATCCACCCAACGGCACCCCCGACGGCATCGGCGGGGGCGATGACGACTTCCGGGCGGACGAGTACCGCTCCGTCGTGTTCGACGAGGACTTCGTGCGCGCCGCCCGGCTCCAGGAGTACTCCGCCGAGGAACGCATGGGCGAGCACGCCCGGGCCGTACGCAGTCGCTCCCTCTGGTCGGCCGGCGGCCCCGGGCACCGCACCGGCACCCCCGGCAGGGGCGCCCGGCAGGGCATGCTGCTCGTCCTGCTCATCGCCACGGCCTTCGCGGCCGCCGTGTACATGGGTCTGCGCAACCCGTACGTCCCCACGCCGCAGGGCGACGCCCAGCCGCTCGGCAGCGTCGTCGTCCCGCTCGCGCCGAGCGCCCCCGTGCCCGGCGGACGCCCCGCCGACCTGTACGCGAACAGCCCGGCGGCGCAGTACGCCGTCGGGGCGGCCGGGATCAGCCTGCCCGCCGTGCGGCGCACCCCGCATTTCAGCGACAGCCAGATCGTCGCGGCGCTGTCCATCGCGAAGGACTACCTGGTGCAGTCCTCGCTGGACCCGGACGTCCTGGCCGGCACCGCCTCCCGGTCCGTACGGGTCCTGCTCGACCCGGCCCAGCAGTCCCAGTTCGACCAGAGCATGACCTCGCCCTCCGGGGACGGCCGGCACGCCGCCACCGGGTGGCTGGTCCGCTTCGACCCCGCCACCGCCGCCCTCGCCGATTCACGCGTGCGGGTGAACGGCACCCTCGGCTTCGAGGAGGTCGCCCCCGACGCGCTGGAGGTGACCAGCGACCACACCTTCGTCTACGCGGTCCGTCCCGCCACCGGTTCCCCGGCCGCCGCTGACGGGGCGTCGCTCTTCACCGTCCGGCGCGAGCTGCGGCTGCGCTTCGACCGGGCGGACCTCACGGCCCGGCGCGCGGAGCTGGTCTCGGCGTACGTGATGGCCGGGCCGGAGGACTGTGCCACCGACCCGGCGGGCGGCTTCCGCCCGCTGCTCGCGGGAGCCGAGCCCACCACCGTCGGCCCGCCGGCCAGCGACCCGTACGCCAGCGGCCACCCGAGGCGCACGGCGGGGCTGTGCGGCGTAATGGCGACGCCCCCACCCCCGGACGCCTCGGGCGCGACTGCGCCGTAAGGCGGACCCCAGGCGACAGCCAGGCCCGGCCGCCGCGGCTACTGCTCCGTAGCCCCGCCCCTGCCGTCCCCGTCGCCCTGCGCACCCTTCTGGTCCCGGCCGGCACCGCCCGCCGCCGTACCGCCGCCCGCGCCGGAACCCGAGCCGGTGAACACGTCGCGGAGCTTGCCGCCGAGGTCGCCCGCACCGCCGGCTATGTCGCCGACCAGCTTCATCAGCGGATCCTTGCTGCTGCGCACGGAGTCCGCGTAGTGCGAGGCGGACTCCCGGAAGGAGTCGCCCACCGAGGTGTCCTTGTCCTCGTCCCGCCGCGGGTAGTGGCCGTCCATGATCCGCTGGTAGTCCCGGCTCTGCGACCACTTCTTGAGCTCCGCCGCCCGCACCGTCGTGAAGGGATGTGTACGCGGCAGCACGTTGAGGATCTTCAGCACGGAGTCGCGCAGGTCGCCGCTCTCCTCGTACTCCTCGGCCTGCGCCAGGAAGGCGTCCACGTTCATCTCGTGCAGGTGGTGGCCGCCGGCCAGCTTCATCAGCCCGCGCATGGAGGCGTGCACGTCCTGCCCCGCCAGCAGCCCGGCCCGGTCTGCCGACAGCTCCGACTTGCGGAACCACTCCCGCAGCGCGGTGACGATCGCCATGATCGCCACATTGCCCAGCGGGATCCAGGCCACCTTGAGCGCCAGGTTCGTCAGGAACAGCAGGACCGTGCGGTACACGGCGTGCCCGGACAGCGCGTGGCCCACCTCGTGGCCGACGACCGCCCGCATCTCCTCCTCGTCGAGCAGCTCGACCAGGCCCGTCGTCACCACGATGATCGGCTCGTCCAGCCCGATGCACATCGCGTTCGGCTTCGGGTCCTGCTGCACGTACATCTGCGGGACCTGCTCCAGGTCCAGGACGTAGCAGGCGTCGAGCAGCATCCCGTGCAGGTGGGGGAACTGCGTCTCGCCCACCCGGACCGAATCCGACAGGAACAGCAGCCGCAGGCTCCGCTCCGGCAGCAGCCCGCTGAGGGCCTTGAACACCGTGTCGAACCCGCTGAGCTTGCGCAGCGCGACCAGCGCCGAGCGGTCCGCCGGATGCTCGTACGCCCGCGACGAGATGCCGGGGAACCTCCTGCGGTTCCGGGCCGGTACCTTCTCGGATCCGGTGTTCGTCATGACGTCCTCCCCCTGGATAGACCTGCTGTGCTCGCGTCCATCCTCTCCAACGCCTGAGTCGGCGTGAGGGTGCCCGGGGCCCCCGCATACGATGTGAGGGAAGTCTCCGCTCCCTCCCGACTCGATAGGTACCTGCCTGATGAGCCTCTCCACCACCACCCACAACCTGGTCGTTCTCGCCTCGGAGGGTGCCGAGCAGCACGGCGGCAACCACGACAGCCTGAGCCCCTACCTGACCGGTGGCGGCGCCTTCTTCGTGCTGCTGCTCCTGCTGTGGGTGACCACGCGCCTCAACCGCGACCGCTAGACCCGTTGTCCGAGCGCACCGCCCGGCCGCCCGAGCCCCCGTGCGCACGCTCGGACGCGGGTCCGGGACGCGCCGCCGGGCCAGTAGGCTCTGCGCTCATGGGAGAGCAGGGAACGCCTACCGGCCCGGTCAAGCGCCGCCTCGGCGTGATGGGCGGGACATTCGATCCGATCCACCACGGACACCTGGTGGCCGCCAGCGAGGTGGCCGCCCTCTTCCACCTCGACGAGGTGGTGTTCGTACCGACCGGCCAGCCGTGGCAGAAGTCGCACAGCGTCGTGTCCCCGGCCGAGGACCGCTACCTCATGACGGTCATCGCGACGGCCTCGAACCCGCAGTTCTCGGTGAGCCGTATCGACATCGACCGCGGCGGGCCGACGTACACCATCGACACGCTGCGGGACCTGAGCGCCCTCAACCAGGACTCGGACCTGTTCTTCATCACCGGTGCCGATGCCCTCGCCCAGATCCTGACCTGGCGCAACGCCGAGGAGCTGTTCTCCCTCGCGCACTTCATCGGAGTGACCCGGCCGGGCCACGTGCTGACCGACGACGGGCTGCCCGAGGGCGGTGTCTCCCTCGTCGAGGTGCCCGCGCTGGCGATCTCGTCCACCGACTGCCGGGCGCGCGTCGCGCAGGGCGACCCCGTCTGGTATCTGGTGCCGGACGGTGTCGTGCGCTACATCGACAAGCGTGAGCTGTACCGGGGAGTCTGAGCTTCCGGTTCAGCAGGAGAGGGGCCCGCGGTGAACGACCGACAGGATCCGTACGACCCGTACGCCGCCCAGGAGCAGCAGCTCATCGGCTACGACCCGTACGGTCGGCCGGTGTACGGGCCTGCGCCCGCCCAGGCCCCCGCTCCCGCGTACGAACAGCCGTACGGCTACGACCATCAGGGCTACGCACCCCAGCCCTACCCGCAGCAGCCGTCCGCCGCCCAGGACCACGCCGCCCAGGGCGGGACGTACGGCCAGGAGCAGTACGCCCCCGGCTACGGGTACGACACGCAGCAGGCCCAGCAGTGGATCCCCCAGCAGCAGGCCCCGCAGGGTCCGGCGCCCCAGCAGCAGGTGCCCGCGCAGCAGGCCGCACGGCAGCCGGCCCCGGACCCGCGGCCGGCCCCCCAGGTCCCCGAACCGCGACGGGCCGCCCCCGAGGCCGAGACCGGGGCCGAGACCGGGGTCGGCCGGGACTACCGCACCGAGATGTTCGCCTTCATCGACCAGCCGGACGAGGAGTCCGAGGACGTCATCGACTGGCTCGCCTTCACCGAGAGCCGCACCGAGCGCCGCGAAGAGGCACGCCGCCGCGGCCGCAACCGGATCGTCGCGCTGATCGCCGTCCTCGCCCTGTTCGTCGTCGGCGGCGCCGGCTACCTCTGGTACGCCGGCGAGCTCCCCTTCCTCGACGGGCCCGGCGGTCAGAAGAAGTCCGCGGCCGCCACCGGGGCCCAGAAGCGCGACATGATCGTCGTCCACGTGCTCAACACGAAGAAGGGCGGCTCCTCCACGCTGCTGCTCGTCGACAACGTGACCACGAAGCAGGGCGCCACCGTCCTGCTGCCGAACACCCTGAACGTCCCCAAGGAGGACGGGACCGCCCAGCCCCTGTCCAAGGCGGTCGAGGACGGCGGGATCGGCACCCGCGAGTCACTCGACTCCGTCCTCGGCACCCGCATCGGCGGCACCTGGCGCCTGGACACCCCCTTCCTTGAGAGGCTCGTCGAGCTGGTCGGCGGCATCGAGGTCGACACCGACACCGCCGTCCCGGCCGACGAGCAGGCCAAGACCCCGGCCGTGTCCCAGGGCGCCAAGCAGAGCCTGACGGGTGCGATGGCCGTCGCCTACGCCACCCACCGCGCCCAGGGCGAGCCGGAGACCAAGCAGTTGGAGCGGCTCGGCAAGGTGCTGTACGCCGTGCTGCGCAAGATCCCCGCCGACCCGAAGGCGGCGGCGGTGACCGTCGAGAGCATGGGCCAGATCCTGGACCCGGCGCTGAACGCGCAGAACCTGGGCGCCCTGCTGTCGCGGATCGGGGAGCACGCCAAGGTGGGCGCGTACCGCACCGTGGTGCTCCCCGTGAAGCCGGACGGCGGCCTCGGCGACGACGCCGGCAAGAAGGCGGTCGACGAGATCCTCGGCGGCTCCGCCGCGGCGGTCCCCGGCGCAGCTCCCCGGATCGGTCTCAAGGACGCCACCGGGGACGAGAAGGCGCAGCTCGCGGCGAAGGCGGCACTGCTGAACGGCGGCTACACGCTCGTCGAGGGCGGCAAGGCCGACAAGAGCGCGGCGCTCTCGCAGATCACCTACCAGGACGAGGCGCAGCGGGCCAAGGCGATCGAGGTGGCCAAGACGCTGGGGCTGCCGGAGACGGCGGTCAAGAAGGCCGACAGCGCGGTGAACGCGGACGTCGTGGTGGTGCTGGGCAAGGACTACAAGGCGTCCTGAGCCGCTGCGGGCCGGTCCCGCCCGGCCCCTGAGCTGTGATTTCGCCCGCGCGGAACGTTCCGCGCGGGCGGTGTCGGCGGTACATGAGACCCTTGAGAGGATCTGCCCGCCAACCCGAAAGCATGGCCAGTGACCGCCACGGACCGCTCCATCGAGCTCATCACCGCCGCCGCCCAGGCCGCGGCCGACCGGCTCGCGCACGACATCATCGCGTACGACGTCAGCGACGTGCTGTCGATCACCGACGCCTTCCTCCTCGCCTCCGCGCCCAACGACCGCCAGGTCAAGTCGATCGTGGACGAGATCGAAGAGCGCCTGCTCAAGGAACTCGGCGCCAAGCCGGTGCGCCGCGAGGGCGACCGCGACGCCCGCTGGATCCTGCTCGACTACGTCGACATCGTCGTGCACGTCCAGCACAGCGAGGAGCGGGTCTTCTACGCGCTGGAGCGCCTGTGGAAGGACTGCCCCGAGATCGAGCTCCCCGAGGACGCCAAGCTCACCATCGGCAAGGCCGAGGAGCACGCGAAGCTGCGCGAGGCGCAGGGCGACGACGAACTGGACGGTGATCTGTTCTGAGCACGACCGACACGGGCACGACCGGTACGGCCGCCTCGACCGCACCGGCCGCCGCTTCGGACGGCAACGGCGGTCGCACCGGCCGGAAGATCGTCCTTTGGCGGCACGGACAGACCTCATGGAACCTGGAGCGCCGCTTCCAGGGCTCCACGGACATAGAGCTGACCGAGACCGGTGTGGCGCAGGCGCGCCGCGCCGCCCGGCTGCTCGCGTCGATGAAGCCGGACGCCATCGTCGCCTCCGACCTGCGGCGCGCCGCCGACACGGCCGCCGAGCTGGCCACCGTCACCGGCCTCGCGGTGGAGCACGACGAGGCGCTGCGCGAGACGTACGCGGGGGAGTGGCAGGGGCTCACGCACGAGGAGATCCTCCACAAGTACGGCGAGCAGTACGCGGCGTGGAAGCGCGGCGAGCCCGTACGGCGCGGTGGCGGCGAGCTGGAGACCGAGGTGGCCGACCGGGCCGCGCCGGTGGTGCTGCGCCACGCCGACCTGCTGCCCGAGGGCGGCACGCTGGTGGTGGTCAGCCACGGCGGGACGATCCGTACGACCATCGGCCGTCTGCTGGGGCTGGACCCGTCCTCCTGGGAGAGCCTCGGCGGGCTCACCAACTGCTGCTGGTCCGTCCTCGGCGAGGGCGCGCGCGGCTGGCGCCTCATGGAGCACAACGCCGGCACGCTGCCGGAGCCGGTGCTCGGCGACGACGACTGAGCAGGTCGGTGCGGGCCGCGGCGCACGTCGGCGCGGGCGCACCGGGCACGTCGGTGCGGGCCCACGGCCGGATTTCACTTTCCGGCTGGTCACAGGCTAGAGTTCTTCTTGTTCGCAGCGCGGAACGCCGGAAACGGGGGAGCGCGGCGCAGAGCGGGGCTATAGCTCAGTTGGTAGAGCGCCTGCATGGCATGCAGGAGGTCAGGAGTTCAATTCTCCTTAGCTCCACAATCGGTATCCCGTCCCCAACAGGGGGCGGGATACTTGCGTTTGTTCCTTTTGTGCTTGCTGACCCGGCCCGTACCGGCATGGCAGAATCGGACGGCCGGAGGGGACACGACGGCCCGACGCGGGAGGGAGTCGCTGACGGATGGGTGCACACCGGCGGCGGTGCGACTGGTGCAACAACGGCACGCCGATCGTGCGGGACATGGAGCCGGTCAACCCCGACTACCAGTACTGGTGCGAGGAATGCGCGCGGGCGCTGATCATAAAAGGCGACCCCATCGAGACGTACCGCGAGCTGGAGGGCGAGCCGATCTACGGCCGGCTGCTCGACGAGCACTGCACGCTCAAGCGGTTCTACCAGTTCGCGAAGGCGTGAGGAAACGGACGTAGCGGTACATTTCGGCCACGGCTCCGGTGGGGCGGAAACCGATTTTTGGACCAGGGCCATGACCGTGTAATGTTTGGGACGTCGCCAAGGGGAACCGGCAAGGGAAACCGAAACGGCAAGCGGTACCAAGCAGTACGAGGGGCTATAGCTCAGTTGGTAGAGCGCCTGCATGGCATGCAGGAGGTCAGGAGTTCAATTCTCCTTAGCTCCACAGTGAAGAAGCGGGCCACCCGGATCGGGTGGCCCGCTTCTCGTTGTGCGGAACGCCCGAGCGGGTGTCGGGGCCGCTGCGGTACCCTGACGCCATGCGTGCCGTACGCCTTCTGCTTACCGAGCCGCGCTGATCAGTACCGACCCTTCCAGACGGTCGGCATCGGCGCGGCGTCCCCTCCTGTGCGAGGGGTTTTTTCGTTTGGGCAGGCAGAGACGGCAGAGACGATCGATGGAGCTTCAGAAATCATGAGCGAGACGAACACCCCGGCCCCCGAGGCGGCCGAGGCGCACCGCTACACGGCTGCCATGGCCGCCGACATCGAGGCACGCTGGCAGGACGTATGGGACGCGGAGGGCACCTACGAGGCCCCGAACCCCACCGGTGACCTGGCCGGGACCGACTCCGCCGAGACGGCGGCGCTCGTCGCGCGGCCCAGCAAGTTCATCATGGACATGTTCCCGTACCCCTCGGGTGCGGGCCTGCACGTCGGCCACCCGCTCGGGTACATCGCCACGGACGTCTTCGCCCGCCACCAGCGGATGACCGGCCACAACGTCCTGCACACCCTGGGCTTCGACGCCTTCGGCCTGCCGGCCGAGCAGTACGCCGTGCAGACCGGCACGCACCCGCGCGTGTCCACCGAGGCCAACATCGAGAACATGAAGGTCCAGCTGCGTCGGCTGGGGCTCGGTCACGACAAGCGCCGCTCGTTCGCGACGATCGACCCGGACTACTACAAGTGGACGCAGTGGATCTTCCTGCAGATCTACAACTCCTGGTACGACGCCGACGCGAAGAAGGGCCGCCCGATCGCCGAGCTGGTCGCCGCCTTCGAGGACGGCTCCCGCGAGGTCCCCGGCGGCCGTGCCTGGGCGGAGCTGGACGCGGGCGAGCGGGCCGGCGTGCTGAACGAGTACCGGCTGGCCTACGCCTCGGACGCGCCCGTGAACTGGTGCCCGGGGCTGGGCACCGTACTCGCCAACGAGGAGGTCACCGCCGACGGCCGTTCCGAGCGCGGCAACTTCCCCGTCTTCAAGGCCAAGCTCAGCCAGTGGAACATGCGGATCACGGCCTACGCCGACCGCCTGCTGGACGACCTGGACGCGCTGGACTGGCCCGAGGCCATCAAGCTCCAGCAGCGCAACTGGATCGGCCGCAGCGAAGGCGCCCGCGTGGACTTCCCCGTCGGCGCCGACGCGATCACCGTCTTCACCACCCGCCCCGACACCCTCTTCGGCGCCACCTACATGGTGCTGGCGCCCGAGCACGAGCTGGTCGAGAAGATCGTCCCGGCCGCGTGGCCCGAGGGCACCCACCAGGTGTGGACCGGCGGCGCCGCGACCCCGCGCGAGGCCGTGGACGCGTACCGCAAGCAGGCCGCGGCCAAGTCGGACGTCGAGCGGCAGGCCGAGGCCAAGGACAAGACCGGCGTCTTCACCGGCGCGTACGCCACCAACCCGGTCAGCGGCGCCCAGGTCCCCGTCTTCATCGCCGACTACGTCCTGATGGGCTACGGCACCGGCGCGATCATGGCCGTCCCGGCGCACGACAGCCGTGACTTCGCGTTCGCCCGCGCCTTCGAACTGCCGATGCGCTGCGTCGTGGAGCCCTCCGACGACCGCGACGCCGACCCGGCCGAGTGGGACGACGCGTTCTCCTCCTACGACGGCACGATCGTCAACTCCACCGGCGAGGGCATCTCGCTGGACGGCCTGGGCGTCGTCGACGCGAAGGCCCGCATCACCGACTGGCTGGCCGAGCGCGGCATCGGCGAAGGCACCGTCAACTTCCGCCTGCGCGACTGGCTGTTCAGCCGCCAGCGCTACTGGGGCGAGCCCTTCCCGATCGTCTACGACGAGGACGGCGTCGCGCACCCGCTGCCCGAGTCGATGCTGCCGCTGGAGCTGCCGGAGGTCGAGGACTACTCGCCGCGCACCTTCGAGCCCGACGACGCCGCGTCGAAGCCCGAGACCCCCCTCTCGCGCAACGAGGAATGGGTCTACGTAGAGCTGGACCTGGGCCGCGGCGAGGGCGTCAAGCGCTACCGCCGCGAGACCAACACCATGCCGAACTGGGCCGGCTCCTGCTGGTACGAGCTGCGCTACCTCGACCCGCACAACGAATCGGCGCTGGTCGACCCGGCGATCGAGCAGTACTGGATGGGCCCGCGCGAAGGCGCCCCGCACGGCGGCGTCGACCTGTACGTGGGCGGCGCCGAGCACGCGGTGCTGCACCTGCTGTACGCGCGCTTCTGGTCCAAGGTGCTGTTCGACCTGGGTCACGTCTCGTCCGCCGAGCCGTTCCACAAGCTGTTCAACCAGGGCATGATCCAGGCCTACGCGTACACCGACGCGCGCGGCGTGTACGTGCCCGCGGCCGAGGTCGAGGAGCGTGACGGCGGCTACTTCTACCAGGGCGAGCCGGTCAAGCGCGAGCACGGCAAGATGGGCAAGTCCCTCAAGAACGCCGTCACGCCGGACGAGATCTGCGAGGAGTACGGCGCCGACACGCTGCGCCTGTACGAGATGGCGATGGGTCCGCTGGACGTGTCGCGTCCGTGGGACACGCGGGCCGTGGTCGGCCAGTACCGGCTGCTCCAGCGCCTGTGGCGCAACATCGTGGACGAGGAGACGGGCGCGGTGACGGTCGTCGACGCCGAGCCCGCCGAGGACACGCTGCGCGCGCTGCACAAGGCCATCGACGGGGCCGGCGCGGACCTGGCGGGGCTGCGCTTCAACACCGCCATCGCGAAGATCACCGAGCTGAACAACTTCCTGACGAAGGCCGGCCGGCCGCTGGAGCGCTCGGTCGCCGAGCGGCTGGTGCTGCTGGTCGCGCCGCTGGCGCCGCACATCGCGGAGGAGCTGTGGCACCGGCTGGGCCACAGCGACTCGGTGGTCCACCAGGACTTCCCCGTCGCGGACCCGGCGTACGTGGTGGACGAGAGCGTGACGTGCGTCGTCCAGGTCAAGGGCAAGGTCAAGGCCCGCCTGGAGGTTCCGCCCACGGTCTCCGAGGGCGACCTGGAGCAGCTGGCGCTGGCCGACGAGGCGGTCGTGGCGGCGCTGGGCGGGGCGGAGATCCGCAAGGTGATCGTGCGCGCGCCGAAGCTGGTGAACATCGTCATCTGAGGGTCGTGACCCGGGTGTAGGGGTCTTCCCGTACGGGCAGGTTGGGGGTTCGAATGGAACCCCCGGCCTGCCCGTTGCGTTTACGGTGGAAGGGACGGAATAGGCAGGGGAAGGGAGCCTCATGGAGGCGGGCGCGTTGGTCATCTTTGCCCTGGTGGTGCTGTTCGCGGTCCTGGGGCTGGGGGTGTGGGCCACCGTGAAGGCGGTCGGCGCGGCGAAGCGCGGCGTGGACCGGACGATCACGCAGGCCCGGCGGACGGTGGAGGACACGACCCTCAGGGCAAGGAGCCTCGGTCAGGTGGGTGTCACCGCGGGGCTGGCGCAGCTGAGGCTCGACCTGCGGACTTCGATGCGGGCGACGCAGCAGGCGCTGTACCAGGGCGTACAGACGGACGCCTCGCTGAGGGAGTCGATCGGCCTCTTCGAGCGGCTGAGCGAACACGGGCACGACCTGGACGCCGAGCTCAAGCGGCTGGAGCAGGAGCCGGACCGCAAGCGGATCGCCGCGAGCCTGCCCGACCTGCGGGAGCGCACGCGCAAGATCACGGAGTCGGCGGACTCCCTGCGGTGGGCGGCGCGGGAACGCGCGCGGCGCTTCGCGGAGGACGACCTCTCGGTGCTGTCGGCGCAGATCGAGGTGGAGTCGGGCGCGCTGAGCGACTGGTCGCGGCAGTCGGTGGACGACCTGGCGGCGGGCGCCGCGCCCTGGGGCGCGGCGACCGGGCCGGAGGGCCGTTCCGACGGCCTCCAGGAGCCGGGGCCGGCCGCCCTGAACCGGGCCTCCCGGCCTCAGCGCCAGCCCTGGGAGAAGGCGCCGAGAAAGACGCCGAGGCCGGAGACGACGGCCTGAGGGTGGCTGGGGGCGGCTGGGGGGCGGGGGCGGAATGACGGGCGGTCGGTGGGCCGGTGCCGCGCGTCGTGACGCTGCTCGGGCGCGAGGTTTGTCGGCCGGGCAGGGCCGGGCAGGGCCGGGATGGGGGCTGGGTCGGGGCGGGGGCTGGGCCGGGAGCGGCAGTGCGGCGCGCCGGGCGCCGCGCGCCGGACGCCGGTTGACGTCTGTGTAGTCCGCCCGGGACGGGTCCGACGCGGGTGCAGTGCGGCAGGGCGGTGGCGCCGGGTATCGCGCGCCCGAGGCGTGGGGCGAAGTGTGTGAAGTCCGCCCGGGACGGGCCGGCGGCTGCGTGCGAAAGGGCTCGGTGAGGGGCTCGTGCTGCCGGAGGGGGGTCGCTGGCGGTAACCTCCCGCTCATGTCCCGCCATGTCGCGATCGTCACCGATTCCACGGCCTACCTGCCCCAACCGGCGATGGCGCGGCATCGGATCACCGCCGTCCCCCTGACCGTGGTGCTCGGCGACGAGGCGCTCGAAGAAGGCACCGAGATCTCGGCCCGCAGCCTCGCCCTCGCCCTCCAGAAGCGCCGCTCGGTCACCACCTCCCGCCCGAGCCCGGAGGACTTCGCCCGGGCCTACCGGGCCGCCGCCGACGCCGGCGCGACCGGCATCGTCAGCCTCCACCTCTCCGCCGAGTTCTCCGGCACCTGGGACGCCGCCGTGGTCGCCGCGAAGACCGCCCCGGTCCCGGTCCGGGTCGTGGACACCGGCATGGTGGCCATGGCCCTCGGCTTCTGCGCGCTCGCCGCCGCCGAGGTGGTGGAGACCGGCGGTTCGGTGGACGAGGCCGTGGCCGCCGCGGAGAAGCGGGCCGCCGACATGTCGGCGTACTTCTACGTCGACACCCTCGACTACCTCCGACGCGGGGGCCGGATCGGGGCCGCGCAGGCCCTCCTCGGCTCGGCGCTCGCCGTCAAGCCGCTGCTCACGCTCGACGGCGGGCGGATCGAGATGCTGGAGAAGGTGCGCACGGCGTCCAAGGCCATCGCCCGCCTCGAAGAACTTGCCGTCGAACGCGCCGGCTCGGGCAGTGTCGACATCGCGGTGCACCACCTCGCGGCCCCGGAGCGGGCCGAGAACCTCGCCCAACGGCTCCGGGAGCGGGTGCCCGGGCTGGTCGAGCTGCACGTCAGCGAGGTCGGCGCGGTCATCGGCGCGCACACCGGGCCGGGTCTGCTGGCGGCCGTCGTCTCGCCGCGCTGACGGTTGCCGGGGTTCGCCCGGCCCGGTCGGTCGGGGCGGCGTCCGGCGGCCCGGAATGGCCCTGAGGGTCACCGGAACGGGTGACCGGGTTATCCACAACGGCCCGGTCATCCACCGGAATTGAAGCCTCCGAACGAGGATCGGGAGAGGTCCCTAACGTCGAGGCATGACTCCACGAACGCACACCTCGTCCCCCTCCCGAGCCGGCGACACCAGTGGCCCCGGTCGTCCCCGCCGGTCCGACGGACGCTTCCGCGACCGCCGACGGCAGCCGTACCCCGATCCCGCGACCGTGCGGCGCCGGGCCGAAGCCATCCTGACGGCGCCGCCGCCCGACCCCGTGCCGGACGCCGTTCCTGACCCCGTGCCCCAGCGCGTTCCCGACCCTGTGCCCGAGCCCGTTCCTGACCGTGTGCCCGACCCCGTTCCTGACCGTGTGCCCGACCCCGTTCCTGACCCCGTGCCCGAGGGCCGGGGCCGCGTGCCCGCCGCCGTGCCCGACCCTGTGCCCGAGGTCCGGGGCCGCGTGCCCGGCGTCGTGGCCGGCCCCGAGGCGGTGGCCGGGGCGGTAGCGGCCCCGATGGAGGGGCGGGGCGCGCGGTGGCTCGCGGTGCGGGAGCGGCTGCCGGTGTGGGTCCAGGCGCGGTGCGGGGTGGAGCCGCGGACGGTGGCGGCGCTCGCGGTGGTGCTGGTCGCGGGGGTGGGTTTCGCCGCCCAGCAGTACTGGTCGGCGCGGCCGGGGCCGGTGACCGCCCCGGCGGTGGTCGCCC
Organism: Streptomyces sp. NPDC051578; assembly: GCF_044454045.1. Classification (NCBI taxonomy): domain Bacteria; kingdom Bacillati; phylum Actinomycetota; class Actinomycetes; order Kitasatosporales; family Streptomycetaceae; genus Streptomyces; species Streptomyces sp. NPDC051578. The sequence continues at coordinate 707,344 of NZ_JBITDH010000001.1, read as the reverse complement.
CTGCTTCGGTACCCGCCCCGGCCCCGGGGCCGCCGGCCACGGCCCCCACGGGAGGCAACCGGGTCGTGGTGGACGTCAGCGGCAAGGTCCGGGAGCCGGGGGTGCGGACACTGCCCGCCGGTGCGCGGGTGGAGGACGCCCTGGCCGCCGCCGGGGGAGTGCGGCCGGGCACCGACACGACCGGGCTGAACCGGGCCCGGGTGCTGGTGGACGGCGAACAGGTGGTGGTGGGCGCACCCGCGCAGCCCCCGGCGGGGGGCGGCGGCGGTCCGGGGCCCGGGTCCGGCGGCGGCCCGCTGAGCCTCGGCAGCGCCACCGTCGCGCAGCTCGACGGGTTGCCCGGGGTGGGCCCGGTGCTCGCGCAGCACATCGTCGACTTCCGGACGGCGCGGGGCGGGTTCCGTTCCGTGGAGGAACTCCGGCAGGTCAACGGCATCGGCGAACGCCGGTTCTCCGACCTGCGCAAGCTGGTGCGGCCATGAACCGCCCCGAGGGGCCCGGGGCGATGGACCTGCGGCTCGCCGGACCGGCGCTGGCCGCGTGGGCGGCGGCCGCCGTCTGCCTCGACGTGCCAGCCGCCTGGACCGGCGCCGGGGTGGTCCTGGCGGTGGCCGCGGCGGGGCTGTTGCTGCTGGTCGGCCGCCGCAGACCCGGTCCGCTGTGGGGGGTGGCCGCGGCTGCTGCCGCCGGGTTGCTCTGCGCGGGCGCCGGCGCGGGGGTGGCCGGGCTCCAGCGGGCCGAGGCGCGGGCCGGTCCCGTTCTCGCACTGGCCGGGGAGCACGCCCGGGTCTTGGCGGAGGTCGCCGTCGGTTCCGACCCCCGCAGCGTCGGACGCGGGAGCGGGCCGCCGATGGTGACGCTGGAGGCGGTGGTGACCCGGGTGACCGGCCCCGACGGGGCGCGGACCGCGGTCCGGACTCCGGTGCGGGTGCTGGCCGGGCACCCGGCCTGGGCGGGGCTGCAGCCTTCGACACGGGTCGAGGTGGTGGGGCGGCTGTCCCCGGGCCGGGGCGGGGAGCGGGCGGTGGCGTTGCTCCGCCCGGCCGGGAACGCGCCGCCGCGGGTGATCCGTGGCCCGGACGGGGTGCAGCGCCTCGCCGGAACCCTGCGGGCCGGGCTGCGGGAGGCGACGCGGGGGCTGCCGGCCGACGCCCGGGCGCTGCTGCCGGGCCTGGTCGTCGGCGACGTGTCCCGGGTGCCGCCCGATCTGCACGACGCGTTCCGTGCCACCGACTTGCTGCACCTGCTGGCCGTGTCCGGCTCCAACCTCACCGTGGTGCTGTTCCTGCTCATCGGACCTCCGGCGGCCGCGCAGCACGCCGAGCGACGCGGCCTGGCCCCGCGCCTGGGGCTTTCGCTGCGGGCGACTGCTCTGTGCGGGGCGGCGCTGACGCTGGCCTTCGTGGTGGTGTGCCGGCCCGAACCGAGTGTGCTGCGGGCCGCCGCCTGCGGGGCGATCACCCTGCTGGCCCTGGCCACCGGTCGGCGCAGGTCCCTGGTCCCCGCCCTGGCCGCGGCCGTTCTGCTGCTGGTGCTGTACGACCCGTGGCTGGCCCGCAGTACCGGGTTCCTGCTGTCCGTGCTGGCAACCGGGGCGCTGCTCATGCTGGCGCCGCGGTGGGGCGAGGCCCTGCGACGACGGGGCGTGCGGCCGGGGCTCGCCGATGCGCTGGGGGCCGCCGCGGCCGCCCAGGTGGTGTGCGCCCCGGTGGTCGCGGTGCTCTCCGCCCGGGTCAGCCTGGTGGCGGTGCCGTGCAACCTGCTGGCCGAACTGGCGGCGGGTCCCGCCACGGTGCTCGGCTTCGCGACGCTCGCCGTGGCTCCGCTGTGCATGCCGGCGGCGGAGCTCCTCGCCTGGTGCGCGGGGGTGCCGGCCGGGTGGATCGCCGGGGTGGCGCGCGCCGGGGCGGGACTGCCCGGGGCGGAGCTGGCGTGGCCCGACGGGTGGGCGGGCGGTGCGCTGTTGGCCGCCGCCACGGTCGGCGTAGCCGGCCTGTGCGCCCGATGGGGGCGCAGGTGGTGGTTCTGCTCCGCCTTGGCCGTGGCGCTGCTCGCCGCCGTACTCAGGCCGCCACTGCTCGTTCGTACATTCAAAGGATGGCCGCCGCCCGGCTGGAGTTACGTCCAGTGCGCGGTGGGGCAGGGGGACGCGGCCGTGCTCGCCGTGGGACCGGGCACGGCGGTGGTCGTGGACGCGGGGCCCGAGGCCGGGCCGGTGGACGCGTGTCTGCGGAGCCTGGGGGTGCGCAGGATCCCGTTGCTCGTGCTGACGCACTTCCACGCCGATCACGTGGGCGGGCTCGCCGGGGTGCTGCGGGGCCGGACCGTGGGCGCGATCCAGACGACGACACTGGAGGAGCCGTCGGGCCAGGCCGAGTTCGTCCGGCGCACGGCCGCCGGCGCCGGGGTGCCCGTCATGCCCGCCGTCTCCGGCGAGCGGCGCCGGACCGGGCCGCTGGAGTGGCGGGTGCTGTGGCCGCCGCCCGCGGGCCTGCCGACGCAGGGACCGAACGACGCGAGCGTCGCCCTGCTGGTGCGAACGTCCGGACTGACCCTGCTCCTCCTCGGTGACCTCGAACCACTCGCCCAGCAAGCCCTGTTGAGGGATCACCCGGAACTGGGGCCCGTGGACGTGCTGAAAGTCGCCCACCACGGCTCCGTGCACCAGGACCCCACGCTCCAGGCCCGGGTCCGACCACGGATCGCGCTCGTCCCGGTCGGCGCCGGAAACCGGTACGGACATCCCGCACCCGCTACGCTCGCCAGGCTGCGGGCGATGGGCACGGTCGTCCTGCGCACCGACACCGACGGCAGCGTGGCCGTCGCGGGAAGCGGCCCCGGGCTACGGGCGTTTCCGGCCGGGCGGCGGCGCGAACGGCGCGGGCATACCGGGCTCGACCCCTCTGTTTGCCCACAACCCGACAGCATGATCGAATGCGTTTTCGCCAACACGGTCAAAGTCCACACTGCACGGGGGTGCATCAACCATGTTCGGACGCCGACGGGGGACGGAGGCGGGCGGCAGCGCCGCCTCCCATACGGCAGCGACACTGACGCTGCCGCCAACGGCCCGGTTGCTCAGTTGCCGGGTGCTCGACACGGTCCACCAGCCGGTGCGCCAGGCGAAGTTCGAAGTCACCGATCCGATAGGCCGCAGGGTCGTCAGCGGGGAGACCGACCCGTACGGCGGCTTCAACGCGGCCGTACCGGAGGGGGAGTACCGGCTCTCCGTCACCGCCGAGGGCTACGCACCCTTCCACGGGGCGACGCTGGTCGGGGACCCGGCGCAGCACGGCACCGCGGAGATAGTCCTCGACGCGGTGGAGCCGCCGCGGCTGCCGGCGCCCGGACACTGGGAACTCGACCCGACGCACTCCTCGATCGGCTTCACCGCACGGCACATCGGCTTCGCCCGGATCCACGGACGGTTCACCACCTTCGCCGGCGCGGTACGGATTGCCGAGCGCATGGAGGACTCCTCCATGCGTGTGATCATCGACGCGGGGAGCATCGACACCGGGCTGCGGATGCGGGACGACCACCTGCGCTCCGCCGACTTCCTGGACGCGGCGCGCCATCCCACGGTCGAGTTCTACAGCGAGCGCTTCATCCACCGCAGTGGCAGCCGCTGGGCCGTCGCGGGTGCCCTCACCCTCCACGGCGTCAGCCGCTCCGTGACCCTGGACACCCAGTACCTGGGCAACGGCACCGGCCTCCAGGGCGAGCCCCGGGCCGCTTGCCGTGCGACTGCCGCACTGAACCGCGAGGACTTCGCGCTCAACTGGCAGTCGGTGCTGGCGCACGGGGTCGCGGCGATCGGTGCGAGCGTGGAGGTCGAGCTGGACGTCCAGATCGTCCACAAGGCCTGAGGGGGCAGGGGCGGGGCTCAGGGAGCCTCCAACCACCCGTCGTAGGTGGCGGCGAGGTCGTCCAGCGAAGCGGAATCGAGCTTCTCCTGCGGGTCCTCGATGACGACCAGCCACTGGGCGTCCTCCGCGTCGTCCTCGCCGGCGAGGGCGTCGCGGACCAATTGGGGCTCCTCGGGCAGGCCGAAGCGGTCGACGACCTCGGTCGCCACCTCCTCGGCGGCGTCGCGGTCGGGCAGGACCAGTACATGTCGCACGTTCACCCGGCCATTCTCCGGGACGGGGTCGTGGCCGGGGATCGGGGGAGGGGGACTGTCGGTGGGGCGTGGGATGCTGGAGGCGATGGCCACCAGGAAGAACCCCAACGACGATCCGCTCGCCCCGCTCACCCTCGCGGTGGGGCAGGAGGACCTGCTGCTCGACCGCGCCGTACGGGAAGTGGTGACGGCGGCGCGGGCCGCCGATGCCGACACCGACGTACGGGACCTCGCCTCCGAGCAGCTCCAGCCCGGCACGCTGGCCGAGCTGACCAGCCCCTCGCTCTTCTCGGAGCGCAAGGTCCTGATCGTGCGCAACGCGCAGGACCTATCCGCCGATTCGGTGAAGGAGGTCAAGGCGTACCTCGCGGCGCCGTACGAGGAGATCATCCTCGTCCTCCTGCACGCGGGCGGCGTCAAGGGCAAGGGCCTGCTGGACGCGGCGCGCAAGGCCGGCGCCCGGGAGGTCGCCTGCCCGAAGATGACGAAGGCCGCGGACCGGCTGTCGTTCGTGCGGGGGGAGTTCCGGACGCTGGGTCGTTCGGCCACCCCCGAGGCCTGCCAGAGCCTGGTCGACGCGATCGGCAGCGACCTGCGGGAGCTGGCGAGCGCGGCGGCGCAGCTGTGCGCGGATGTCGAGGGCACCATCGACGAGGCCGTGGTCGGGCGCTACTACACGGGCCGGGCGGAAGCCTCCAGCTTCACCGTCGCGGACCGGGCGGTCGAGGGGCGGGCGGCGGAGGCCCTCGAAGCGCTGCGCTGGTCGCTGTCCACCGGTGTGGCCCCGGTGCTGATCACGAGTGCCCTGGCCCAGGCCGTCCGGGCCATCGGGAAACTGGCCTCCGCCCCGCGCGGGGCCCGTCCGGGCGACCTCGCGCGGGATCTGGGGATGCCGCCGTGGAAGATCGACCGGGTCCGGCAGCAGATGCGGGGCTGGTCGGCGGACGGCGTCTCGGAGGCGTTGCGTGCGGTGGCGCTGGCCGACGCGGGGGTGAAGGGCGGCGGCGACGACCCGGAGTACGCCCTGGAGAAGGCGGTGGTAGCGGTCGCCCGCGCAGCCCGCCCCCACCACCGCTAGGTCCCCTTCCGGATCCCGCCGGTCGGCGCGGGCCATCGCCGGTGGGCCGCCCGGAGGCGGTGCCGGGGCCGACTCCGTCGCGGGAGCCGCCTCCCAGGTGCCGGTGGCCGGTGTGGCCGTCTCCGCCGCGTGGGGTCAGGCTCGGCGGTCGGCCGGCCCGCTTCGGTGCGCGGTACGTCGGGCGTCGGCGGTCGGGCCTGGCCGACGAGCCGGCAGCGGCAGCGCACCCGACCGCCCTGACCGGCCACCGCTCGGCCGGGTGGGCGTGCCGTCCCCGTTGTCGCCGTCGATGTGCCGGTGCGAGGGGCGTGGCGGCCTCGGTCCCGCCACCGACCGGGTTCCTTCGTCGGCTCGTCCCCGCCCCTGCGAGGGGCTCTTCCGGCTCGCCTCCTGCCGCCGGGTCCGTCGCCTCGGCCCCGCCGTCGATACGGCCCGTACGTCGGCCCCGCCGCTGAGTGGGGCTCGTATGCCGGCCCCGCCGCTTACGGCGCCCCGAAGACGGCTCCGCCGTCGGTGTGGCTGGGGCATCGGCCCCGCCGCTTGCCCGGCCTCGTAGGCCGGCCCCGCCGCTGGGGGGCTCGTACGTCGGTCCGCCGGGCCGGGCTCGCACCTCGACTCCGCCGTCGGTATGGCCGGTACGTCGGCCCGGCCGCTGCTGGGGCTCGTAGGCCGGCTCGCCGTCGGTGTGGCCCGCACGTCGGCCCGGCCGCTTACAGGGGCTCGTATGCCGGCTCCGCCGTAGATGCGGCCCGGGCGTCGGTCCCGCCGGGACCGGGCTCGGACCTCGGCTCCGCGTAGATGTGGCCGGTACGTCGGCTTCGCCAAGACCGGGCTCGTAGGCCGGCCCCGCCGCTGACCGGCTCGGGCGTCGGTCCCGCCGCTGAGCGGGGCTCGTAGGCCGGCCCCGCCGTCGGGGGCTCGTACGTCGGACCCGCCGGGCCGGGCTCGGACCTCGGCTCCGCCGGAGATGCGGCCCGGACGTCCGCCCCGCCGGGCCGGGCTCGGACCTCGGCTCCGCCGGAGATGCGGCCCGGACGTCCGCCCCGCCGGACCGGGCTCGTAGGTCGGCCCCGCCGCTGACCGGGCCGGTACCCGGGCCCCGCCGCTGACCGGCTCGGGCGTCGGGCCCGTGCGCGGGGGCAACGCGAAGGCCCCGGCCGGCCCTGGGGAAGGGTGGCGGTCGGGGCCTTCGGTACTTCTGGGTGCGCCGCACCCGCGTGGCGAACGCTTCGCGTGCGGCGCGGTTGCCGGTCAGGAGCGGGAGAGAGGGCCCGCTGGGTCCCTACCCGGCGATCACATCAGGAGCTCAGCCCTGGAGGGTGGCAACCTTGGTGGCCAGCGCCGACTTCTTGTTGGCGGCGGCGTTCTTGTGGATGACACCCTTCGAGACAGCCTTGTCGAGCGCACGCGCGGCGGCGCGGGAAGCCACGGTGGCCTTCTCGACGTCACCGGCGGCCACGGCCTCACGGGCCTTGCGGATCGCGGTCTTGAGCGAAGACTTGACGGCCTTGTTGCGCAGGCGCGCCTTCTCGTTCGTCTTGTTCCGCTTGATCTGGGACTTGATGTTCGCCACGAAAGAGCCTTTTCAGGTTCAGAGTTTGATCTTCGGATTGTGTCCCGGACGGTGAGAGGCCATACGAGACACAGCTGCCCAGGCTACCAGGCACGCTCCGAACGGCCCAAACCGAGCGCACTGCGCCGTCCATGGGACCATGGGACTCTGCATCTACGAGATATACGACCCGAGAATCAGGACACTGCGTGCCCGCGATCCCCAGCCACGTGCCCGAGCCGAGCCGTACCGACCCGGCGCTGATCCGCAATTTCTGCATCATCGCGCACATCGACCACGGCAAGTCGACCCTCGCCGACCGGATGCTCCAGCTGACCGGCGTCGTCGACCAGCGGCAGATGCGCGCCCAGTACCTCGACCGCATGGACATCGAGCGTGAGCGCGGCATCACGATCAAGTCGCAGGCGGTCCGTCTGCCCTGGGCGCCCACCGAGGGCCCGGGCAAGGGTGACACGCACATCCTGAACATGATCGACACCCCCGGTCACGTCGACTTCACGTACGAGGTCTCGCGCTCCCTCGCGGCGTGCGAGGGCACGATCCTGCTCGTCGACGCCGCCCAGGGAATCGAGGCGCAGACCCTCGCCAACCTGTACCTGGCGATGGAGAACGACCTCGCGATCGTCCCGGTCCTCAACAAGATCGACCTGCCGGCCGCCCAGCCGGAGAAGTTCGCCGAGGAGCTCGCGAACCTGGTCGGCTGCCAGCCCGAGGACGTGCTGCGCGTCTCGGCGAAGACCGGCCTGGGCGTGGACGCGCTGCTGGACAAGGTCGTCGCCACCGTCCCGGCGCCGGTCGGCGTCAAGGATGCGCCCGCCCGCGCGATGATCTTCGACTCGGTCTACGACTCGTACCGCGGCGTGGTGACCTACGTCCGCGTCGTCGACGGCCAGCTCAACAAGCGCGAGCGCATCCGGATGATGTCCACCGGCGCCACGCACGAGCTGCTGGAGATCGGCGTCTCCTCCCCGGAGATGACCCCGGCCGACGGCATCGGCGTCGGCGAGGTGGGCTACATCATCACCGGCGTGAAGGACGTCCGCCAGTCCAAGGTCGGTGACACGATCACCAGCCTGCACAACGGCGCGACCGAGGCCCTCGGCGGTTACAAGGACCCGAAGCCGATGGTCTTCTCGGGCCTGTACCCGCTCGACGGTTCGGACTACCCGGACCTGCGCGAGGCCCTGGACAAGCTCCAGCTCAACGACGCAGCGCTCGTGTACGAGCCGGAGACCTCGGCGGCGCTCGGCTTCGGCTTCCGCGTCGGCTTCCTCGGGCTGCTGCACCTGGACGTGGTCCGCGAGCGCCTGGAGCGCGAGTTCGGCCTCGACCTGATCGCCACCGCGCCGAACGTGGTCTACCGCGTCGTCATGGAGGACGGCAAGGAAGTCACCGTCACCAACCCGAGCGAGTTCCCCGAGGGCAAGATCTCGGACGTGTTCGAGCCGGTCGTGCGGGCCACGATCCTCGCCCCGAGCGAGTTCATCGGCGCGATCATGGAGCTCTGCCAGACCCGTCGCGGCACGCTGCTCGGCATGGACTACCTCTCCGAGGACCGGGTCGAGATCCGCTACACGCTCCCTCTCGCGGAGATCGTGTTCGACTTCTTCGACCAGTTGAAGTCCAAGACGCGCGGTTACGCCTCCCTCGACTACGAGCCCACCGGCGAGCAGTCCTCCAGCCTGGTCAAGGTCGACATCCTGCTGCACGGCGACAAGGTCGACGCCTTCTCCGCCGTCTGCCACAAGGACGCCGCCTACGCCTACGGCGTGCGGCTCGTCGCCAAGCTGCGCGAGCTCATCCCGCGCCAGGCCTTCGAGGTGCCGATCCAGGCGGCCGTCGGCTCGCGCGTCATCGCCCGCGAGACCATCCGCGCCATCCGCAAGGACGTCCTCGCGAAGTGCTACGGCGGTGACATCTCCCGTAAGCGGAAGCTGCTGGAGAAGCAGAAGGAAGGCAAGAAGCGGATGAAGATGGTCGGCTCCGTGGAGGTCCCGCAGGAGGCCTTCATCGCCGTCCTCTCCAGCGACGAGTCCGGCGGCAAGAAGAAGTAGCCGACGGACGACCCCCGTCGTGACAAACGGGCCCACATGTGGACGCATGTGGGCCCGTTTCGTTATGAACCGGCCGCTCGCCGCCCCTTACGCGCGGGCCGGGCGGCCTTTAGTCTGATCACTGCTCGATGGTTACTCGCCAGTCACAAACTCGCCAACAGCACGTGCGCAGGTCCCCACCCCGCCAGCCCCAAGCGCCCCACGCCCACGCTGCCGCGTGGACCGGTCCGGAGGATGTCGTGAGCGACACACAGACCTTGATCGAGAACCGCCCGCCCACCGTGGCGGCCCTCTTCCTTGAGCGTGTCGCCGCCACGCCGGACGGGGAGGCCTACCGCTACCCGGTCCCCTCGGCGAACGGCGGGCCCGACGACTGGAAGTCGCTCAGCTGGGGCCAGGCCGCCGACCGGGTGTTCGCCATCGCCGCCGGCCTCCTCGACCTCGGCCTTGGCGCCGAGGACCGGGTGGCGCTCGCCTCCAACACGCGGGTCGAGTGGATCCTCGCCGACCTCGGCGTGATGTGCGCCGGCGCCGCGACCACCACCATCTACCCCAGCACCAACGCGGAGGAGTCGGCGTTCATCCTCGCCGACTCCGAGAGCCGGGTCCTGATCGCCGAGGACGCGAAGCAGCTGGCCAAAGCCCGCGCGCACCGCGCCGACCTGCCCGGCCTCGCCCACGTCGTCGTCCTGGACGCCGGGGACGCGCTGGAAGCGGAAGGGGACCCCGACGGCTGGGTGCTCTCCCTCGACGCCCTGGAGGCGCGCGGCAAGGAGTACCTCGCCAAGCACCCCGAGGCGGTCAAGGAGCGGATCGCGTCCATCGGCGCGGACCAGCTCGCCACGCTGATCTACACCTCCGGCACCACCGGCCGCCCCAAGGGCGTGCGCCTGCCGCACGACAACTGGTCGTACATGGCCAAGGCGACCGTGGCCACCGGCATGATCCACGCGGACGACGTCCAGTACCTGTGGCTGCCGCTGGCCCACGTCTTCGGCAAGGTGCTCACCTCCGGCCAGATCGAGGTCGGGCACGTCACCGCGGTCGACGGCCGCATCGACAAGATCATCGAGAACCTGCCGGTGGTGCAGCCGACCTACATGGCGGCGGTCCCGCGCATCTTCGAGAAGGTCTACAACGGCGCCGCCGGCAAGGCCCGGGCCGCGGGCGGGGCCAAGTACAAGATCTTCAAGTGGGCCGCCGGGGTGGCGCGCGAGTACGCGAAGACCCGCCAGGACAACTACCGGCGCACCGGCAGCATGAAGGTCCCCGCCGGACTCGCCGCCAAGCACAAGATCGCCGACGCGCTCGTCTACTCCAAGCTGCGCGAGGCGTTCGGCGGCAAGCTGCGCGCCGCCGTCTCCGGCTCCGCCGCGCTCGCGCCCGAGATCGGCTACTTCTTCGCGGGCGCCGGCATCCACATCCTGGAGGGCTACGGGCTCACCGAGTCCAGCGCCGCCTCCTTCGTCAACCCCGGCGAGGCCTACCGCACCGGCACCGTCGGCAAGCCGCTCCCCGGCACCGAGGTCCGCATCGCCGACGACGGCGAGATCCTGCTGCGCAGCCCCGGCATCATGCAGGGCTACCACCGGCTGCCCGACAAGACCGCCGAGGTGCTGGAAGCGGACGGCTGGCTGCACACGGGCGACATCGGCGAACTCTCGCCCGACGGCTACCTGCGCATCACCGACCGCAAGAAGGACCTGATCAAGACGTCGGGCGGCAAGTACGTGGCCCCGGCTGAGGTCGAGGGCCAGTTCAAGGCGATCTGCCCGTACGTCTCCAGCATCGTCGTGCACGGCGCGGACCGGAACTTCTGCTCGGCGCTGATCGCGCTCGACGGCCCGGCGATCCTGACCTGGGCGGCGGAGCACGGCCTGGAGGGCAAGACGTACGCCGAGGTCGCGGCCGCGCCCGAGACCAACCGGCTGATCGAGACGTACGTACAGACCCTCAACGAGGGTCTCCAGCGCTGGCAGACGATCAAGCAGTTCCGGCTGCTGCCGCGCGACCTGGACGTCGAGCACGGCGACCTCACGCCCAGCCTGAAGCTGAAGCGGCCGGTCGTCGAGCGCGAGTTCAAGCACCTCATCGACGAGATGTACGCCGGGGCCAACGAGGCGTAAACGACCTTGGGGCAGTGCGGGACAATGGGCACATGCCTTCCGCACTGCCCGACGGTGAACCCATGCCCGAAGACGGCTCGCTGCCGTCGCACGCCCTGGCGGGTGCCGGCGACCGGCCGCTCGGGTTCTACCTGCACGTCCCGTACTGCGCCACGCGCTGCGGCTACTGCGACTTCAACACCTACACGGCGACCGAGCTGCGGGGTACCGGAGGCGTGCTCGCCTCCCGGGAGAACTACGCCGACACCCTGATCGACGAGGTCCGCCTGGCCCGCAAGGTGCTCGGGGACGACCCCAGGGCCGTGCGGACCGTGTTCGTGGGCGGCGGCACGCCGACCCTGCTGCCGGCCGCCGACCTCGTACGGATGCTCGCGGCGATCCGGGACGAGTTCGGTCTGGCACCCGACGCGGAGATCACCACGGAGGCCAACCCGGAGTCCGTGGACCCGGAGTACCTCGCGGAGCTGCGGGCGGGCGGGTTCAACCGGATCTCCTTCGGCATGCAGAGCGCGAAGCAGCACGTCCTCAAGGTGCTGGACCGTACGCACACCCCGGGGCGGCCTGAGGCGTGCGTCGCCGAGGCGCGGGCGGCGGGCTTCGAGCACGTGAACCTGGACCTGATCTACGGCACGCCCGGGGAGACGGACGAGGACTGGCGGGCGTCGCTGTCCGCGGCGCTCGGGGCGGGCCCCGACCACATCAGCGCCTACGCGCTGATCGTGGAGGAAGGCACGCAGCTGGCTCGCCGGATCCGGCGCGGCGAGGTCCCGATGACGGACGACGACGTGCACGCCGACCGGTACCTGATCGCCGACGCGGTGATGGCGGAGGCGGGGTACCACTGGTACGAGGTGTCCAACTGGGCCACCTCGGAGGCCGGGCGGTGCCTGCACAACGAGCTGTACTGGCGCGGCGCGGACTGGTGGGGCGCGGGGCCGGGCGCGCACTCGCACGTGGGCGGGGTGCGGTGGTGGAACGTGAAGCACCCGGGCGCGTACGCGGCCGCCCTGGCGCAGGGGCGGTCGCCCGGGGCGGGGCGGGAGCTGCTGTCGCCGCAGGACCGGCGGGTGGAGCGGATCCTGCTGGAGCTGAGGCTGGTGGACGGCGTGCCGTTGTCGCTGCTCGCGGAGGCGGGGTGGGAGGCGTCCCGGCGGGCCCTGGCGGACGGGCTGCTGGAGCCGGGGCCGTACGAGGCCGGGCGGGCCGTGCTGACGCTGCGCGGGCGGCTCCTGGCCGACGCGGTGGTCCGGGACCTGGTCGACTGACGCGGGGCGGCTGACGCTGGGCGGCGGGGTGCGGGGTCGCCCGGCGGGCTTGCCGGGTGCGGCGCCCTCGCGCTGCGCGGCCCCGGCTGCGCCGGGCTTTCCGGGACTCCGCCCCGGACCCCGCGCTTCAAACGCCGGCGGGGCTGGTTGTGCCCGGCCCGCGCCTCGCGTCGGCGGGGCTGGTTGTGCCCGGCCCGCGCCTCGCGTCGGCGGGGCTGGTTGTGCCCGGCCTGCGCCTCACGTCGGCGGGGCTGGATTGCCCGGCCTGCGCCTCACGTCGGCGGGGCTGGATTGCCCGGCCTGCGCCTCGCGTCGGCGGGGCTGGGTTTGCCCGGCCCGCGCATCAAGCGCCGGCCGGGGCCGTGACGTGGTCGATGAGGTGTTCCACCGCGCCCAGGAGGGTGGGGTCGAGGTCCTTGTAGGACGTGACGCGGGACAGGATGTGCTGCCAGGCCGCGCCCGTGTTCGGGGGCCAGCCGAGCGCGCGGCAGATGCCCGTCTTCCAGTCCTGGCCCGGCGGGATCACCGGCCAGGCCGGGATGCCCAGGGCCGACGGCTTCACCGCCTGCCAGACGTCCACGTACGGGTGGCCCACCACCAGCACGTGCGGGGACGTCACCGACGCCGCGATGCGGGACTCCTTCGTACCCGGCACCAGGTGGTCGACCAGCACGCCCAGGCGGGCGTCCGGCGCCGGGGCGAAGTCCGCCACGATGGCGGGGAGGTCGTCGATGCCCTCCAGGTACTCCACGACCACCCCCTCGATCCGCAGGTCGTCGCCCCAGACCCGCTCCACCAGCTCCGCGTCGTGGCGGCCCTCGACGTAGATCCGCCCCGCCCGCGCCACCCGGGCCCGCGCCCCGGGGACGGCCACCGAGCCCGACGCCGTCCGCGTGGGCACCGCCGCCGCGCGGGCCGGGCGGGTCAGGGTGACCACCGCGCCGTCCAGGAGGAACCCGCGCGGCTCCAGCGGGAACGCGCGGCGCTTGCCGAAGCGGTCCTCCAGGGTCACCGTGCCCGCCTCGCAGCCCACCACCGCGCCGCAGAAGTCGGTGCCCGCCACCTCCACCACCAGGCCGGGGTCGGCCGCCACCTGGGGCACGGCCTTGGCGCGTTTCCACTGCGGGGTCAGATCGGGGGAGTACTCACGCATCCGGCCGACGGTACGCAAGAGCCCGCGCTCACGCGTCCGACACGCCGAACCGGCCCGCCAGTGTGGCGCGTTGCCCACGCACGAAGCCCGCGTCCACCACCGCTCCGTGACCCGGCACGTACAGCGCGTCGTCCCCGCCGAGCGAGAGCAGCCGGTCCAGCGCCGCAGGCCACCGCGCCGGCACCGCGTCCGGGCCCGCCTGGGGTTCGCCCGACTCCTCCACGAGGTCGCCGCAGAAGACGACCTCGCGCTCGCCGGGCACGAAGACCGCCAGGTCGTGCCGGGTGTGCCCCGGCCCGACGTTCGCCAGCAGCACCTGCACCCCGCCCAGCTCCAGCGTCCATTCGCCCGACACCAGGTGCCGGGGCAGCGGTAGCGCCCGTGCCGCTTCGGCGGCCTCCACCGGCTCCAGTCCCTGCCGGACCGCGTCCTGCCGCAGCTCGTCGCGGTCCAGCGCGAGGTGCGTGTCCAGGCCGACCGCGCCGTAGAACTCCGCCTCCGGGAAGGCGGAGCCGCCGAGGACGTGGTCGAAATGTCCGTGCGTGAATGCGATATGGGTCACGTGGCGACCGGTCAGCCGCTCCGCCTCCGCCCGCAGCGCCGTGCCTTCGCGGACGCAGGAGCCGGGGTCGACCAGAAGCACCGACTCATCGCCCACCACCAGCCCCACCGTGCAGTCCCACACCGGCAGTCGGCGCCTTCCGGACCGCCCGGTCAGCCGTTCCCAGCCCGCCTCTTCCCAACGTACGTCCATGCGGGGACGCTACCCTGGCGGGCCGCCCTTGCCCGCGGCGTACTACCCGGCCGTACACTGGCCGGGGGATGTCTGGCACTCGGAAGCGCAGAGTGCCAGCGGCCCGTCCCGGGCCGGCCGAAAAACGACCGCAGCGACGACCCACCGCACTGGAGGTGTGCACGAGTGCTCAGCGAACGCAGGCTCGAAGTATTGCGCGCCATCGTCCAGGACTACGTGGGGACGGAGGAGCCGGTCGGCTCCAAGGCGCTCACCGAGCGCCACCGGCTCGGCGTCTCCCCGGCGACGGTACGCAACGACATGGCCCTGCTGGAGGAAGAGGGCTACATCGCCCAGCCCCACACCAGCGCCGGCCGCATCCCCACCGACAAGGGCTACCGGCTCTTCGTCGACAAGCTGGCGGGGGTCAAACCGCTGTCGACGCCCGAGCGCCGGGCCATCCAGAACTTCCTCGACGGCGCCGTCGACCTCGACGACGTCGTGGGGCGCACCGTACGGCTGCTCGCGCAGCTCACCCGGCAGGTCGCCGTCGTCCAGTACCCGAGCCTGACCCGCTCCACCGTCCGGCACGTGGAGCTGCTCTCCCTGGCGCCCGCGCGCCTGATGCTCGTACTGATCACCGACACCGGGCGGGTCGAGCAGCGGCTCGTCGACTGCCAGACCCCGTTCGCGGAGACCTCGCTCGCCGACTTGCGGGCGCGCCTGAACAGCCGGGTCGTCGGCCGTCGGTTCACCGACGTACCGCCGCTCGTGCAAGACCTCCCGGAGTCCTTCGAGGCCGAGGACCGGGCGACGGTCAAGGCCGTCCTCGCGACCTTGAGGGAGACGCTGGTGGAGGAGGCGGAGGAACGGCTGATGATCGGCGGTACCGCCAACCTCACGCGCTTCGGACATGACTTCCCCCTGACGATCAGGCCGGTGCTGGAAGCGCTGGAGGAGCAGGTCGTGCTCCTCAAGCTGCTGGGCGAGGCCAGTGAGTCGGGGGTCGCCGTGAAGATCGGGCATGAGAATGCCTACGAGGGACTGAACTCCACGTCCGTCGTCTCGGTCGGTTACGGTTCGGGCGGCGAAACAGTCGCCAAACTCGGCGTGGTCGGACCGACCCGCATGGACTACCCCGGAACGATGGGAGCGGTACGCGCAGTGGCACGTTACGTCGGACAGATCCTGGCGGAGTCGTAAGTGGCCACGGACTACTACGCCGTTCTCGGCGTGCGCCGCGACGCATCGCAGGACGAGATCAAGAAGGCTTTCCGTCGCCTGGCGCGTGAACTCCACCCGGATGTGAATCCGGACCCGAAGACGCAGGAGCGCTTCAAGGAGATCAACGCGGCCTACGAGGTCCTCTCGGACCCGCAGAAGAAGCAGGTCTACGACCTCGGCGGCGACCCGCTGTCCTCCTCGGGCGGTGGCGGCGGCGCGGGCGGCTTCGGGGCGGGCGGCTTCGGCAACTTCTCCGACATCATGGACGCCTTCTTCGGCCAGGCCTCGCAGCGCGGACCGCGCTCGCGCACGCGCCGCGGCCAGGACGCCATGATCCGCCTGGACCTGGAGCTGGACGAGGCGGCCTTCGGGACGACCAAGGAGATCCAGGTCGACACGGCCGTCGTCTGCACCACCTGCTCCGGTGAGGGCGCCGCCCCCGGCACCTCCGCGCAGACGTGTGACATGTGCCGCGGCCGCGGCGAGGTCTCGCAGGTCACCCGGTCCTTCCTGGGCCAGGTCATGACCTCGCGGCCCTGCCCGCAGTGCCAGGGCTTCGGCACCGTCGTCCCGACCCCGTGCCCCGAGTGCGCGGGCGACGGCCGGGTGCGCTCCCGCCGCAGCCTCACCGTCAAGATCCCGGCCGGTGTCGAGAACGGCACCCGGATCCAGCTGGCCGGGGAGGGTGAGGTCGGCCCCGGCGGCGGCCCCGCCGGCGACCTGTACGTGGAGATCCACGAGCTGGCGCACCCGACCTTCCAGCGGCGCGGGGACGACCTGCACTGCACGGTCACCATCCCCATGACGGCGGCGGCCCTGGGCACCAAGTGCCCGCTGGAGACGCTGGACGGGCTGGAGGAGATCGACATCCGGCCCGGCACCGGATCCGGTCAGGCCATCCCGCTGCACGGCCGCGGCGTCACGCACCTGCGCGGCGGCGGCCGGGGCGACCTGATCGTCCACGTCGAG
Organism: Streptomyces sp. NPDC051578; assembly: GCF_044454045.1. Taxonomy (NCBI): domain Bacteria; kingdom Bacillati; phylum Actinomycetota; class Actinomycetes; order Kitasatosporales; family Streptomycetaceae; genus Streptomyces; species Streptomyces sp. NPDC051578. The sequence goes on along the minus strand of NZ_JBITDH010000001.1, from coordinate 691,046 downwards.
GTCACCACCCCGGGCAAGCTGGACGCCCAGCAGGAGGAGCTGCTGCGCCAGCTGGCGAAGCTGCGTGGCGAGGAGCGGCCGATGGGCCAGTTCGCGCCGGGCCAGCAGGGTCTGTTCAGCCGCCTCAAGGACGCGTTCAACGGCCGCTGACCGGCCCGCCGCACCGCGTACGAGCCCGGCCCGGGGAACACCCCGGCCGGGCTCGCGGCCTTCCCGGGCCCGCGCCGGGAAGCGGACTATGCCAGGCGAATGCGGTGATTCGGCCCGGTGCGCCGGACGTGGCACGATGCAGGGCATGTCCACCGCGCCGAACGGTCTCTCCCCCTACCCGATCGTGCAGGCCCCCATGGCGGGCGGTGCCTCCTGTCCGCCGCTCGCCGCCGCCGTGTGCGAGGCGGGCGGGCTCGGTTTCCTGGCCGGCGGCTACAAGACCGCCGACGGGATGTACCAGGAGATCAAGCGGCTGCGCGCGCTCACCCGGCGCCCCTTCGGCGTCAACCTGCTCATGCCGCAGACCGGCTACGTCGACCCGGCGGCCGTCGAGACGTACCGGGGGCAGCTGGCCGGCGAGGCGACCTGGTACGAGGTGTCCCTGGCGGCGGACGACATCGTCGGCAGCTGCGACGACGGCTACGACGCCAAACTCGCCATCCTGCTCGAAGACCCCGTCCCGGTGGTGTCCTTCACCTTCGGCTGCCCCCCGGCCGCGGTCCTCACCCGGCTGCGGGAGGCGGGGACGTACACCGTCGTCACCGTGACCGGCGTCGAGGAGGCCCGCACCGCCGAGGCCGCGGGCGCCGACGCGGTCTGCGTCCAGGGCGTCGAAGCGGGCGGCCACCAGGGCACCCACCGTGACGACCCGGAGGTCGACGGCACGGCGGGCGTAGGCCTGCTGGTCCTCGTCGCGGCGGTACGGGAAGCGGTGGCCCTGCCGATCGTCGCGGCGGGCGGGGTGATGCGCGGCGCGCAGATCGCGGCGCTGCTCGCGGCGGGCGCCGCGGCCGTCCAGCTCGGCACGGCCTTCCTGCCCTGCCCGGAGTCCGGCGCCGACCCCCTGCACAAGAGGGCGCTGACCAACCCGCTGTTCCCGCACACGGAACTCACCCGGGCCTTCTCCGGCAGGCCCGCCCGGGGTCTGGTCAACCGCTTCATGCGCGAGCACGGCCCGTACGCCCCGGCGGCCTACCCGCAGGTCCACCACCTGACCTCGGGACTGCGCAAGGCGGCGGCCGCCGCCGGGGATCCGCAGGGCATGGCGCTGTGGGCGGGGCAGGGCCACCGGCTGGCGCGGCCGCTGCCGGCGGGGGAACTGGTGGAGGTGCTGGCGGCGGAACTCGTCGAGGCACAGAGTGCGTTGAAGGTCATGCAGATGAGGAGAGCGTCATGACGGCCCCGGTGTTCGTGGTCGACAAGGTCCCCGCGGGGCCGGAGTTCGTGCTGGACGGCCCGGAGGGCCGTCACGCGGTCTCCGTGAAAAGGCTGAACCCCGGTGAGGACGTGGTCCTCACCGACGGGCGCGGCCACTGGTCGGAGGGCGTCGTCAAGGCCACCGAGGGCAAGGACCGCCTCGTCGTCATGGACCTGGAGTCCGTCCAGGAGGAGCCCGAACCGGCCGTCCGGATCACCGTCGTGCAGGCCCTGCCCAAGGGCGACCGCGGCGAGCTCGCCGTCGAGACCATGACGGAGACCGGCGTGGACGCCATCGTCCCCTGGCAGGCCTCGCGCTGCATCACCCAGTGGCGCGGCGAACGGGGCGCCAAATCCCTGGCCAAGTGGCGCGCCACCGCCCGGGAGGCGGGCAAGCAGTCCCGCCGGGTGCGGTTCCCGGAGGTCGCGGAAGCCCTGTCCACGAAGCAGGTGGCGGCGCTGCTCGCCGAAGCCGACCTGGCCGTGGTCCTGCACGAGGACCGCGACACCCCTTCGGGCGCGCTGGCCACGGCCGAGCTGCCCACCGAGGGCTCCATCGTCCTGGTGGTCGGCCCCGAGGGCGGGGTCTCGCCGGAGGAACTCGCCGCCTTCGCGGCGGCCGGGGCCCACCCGTACCGCCTGGGCGCCTCGGTGCTGCGCACCTCCACCGCCGGTACGGCCGCGACGGCGGTCCTGCTGGCCCGCACGGGCCGCTGGTCCTGAGGCCGCCCGCCCGGAGGCGGTCGAGCAGGTCATGAGCCGGGGGATCACGACGCCGGTTACGATGCCCCGACCGATCAACGTCACGAGAGGCGCAGCAATGGCCGGGGAACCGCAGGCGGACTGCCTGTTCTGCAAGATCGTGGAGGGGAAGATCCCGGCGACGATCGTCCGCGAGTCCGAGACGACCGTCGCCTTCCGGGACATAAACCCGCAGGCGCCCACGCACGTCCTCGTGATCCCCAAGGCGCACTACCCCGACGCCGCCTCGCTCGCCGCCGCCGAGCCGGAGACCGCCGCCGACGTGCTCCGTGAGGCCGGGCAGATCGCCGCCGACGAGAAGGTCGCCGACCACGGCTACCGGATCGTGTTCAACACCGGCGCCGGGGCGGGCCAGACCGTCTGGCACGCCCACGCGCACGTCCTCGGCGGCCGCGGCCTCCAGTGGCCCCCCGGATAACCGGTGTCCGTACGCGAGTTCGTGGTCCTGGGGACCGCCAGCCAGGTCCCCACCCGGGCCCGTAACCACAACGGCTACCTGCTGCGCTGGGACGGCGAGGGCATCCTCTTCGACCCGGGCGAGGGCACCCAGCGCCAGATGCTGCGCGCCGGGGTCGCCGCGCACGACATCAACCGGATCTGCGTCACCCACTTTCACGGTGACCACAGCCTCGGTCTCGCCGGGGTGATCCAGCGGATCAACCTCGACCAGGTCCCGCACCCCGTCACCGCGCACTACCCGGCCTCCGGGCAGAAGTTCTTCGACCGGCTCCGCTACGCCACCGCCTACCGGGAGACCGTGGCGCTGCGCGAGGAGCCGGTGGCGGGGGACGGGACGCTGGCGCAGGGGCCCCCGTACACGCTGGAGGCCCGGCGGCTCTCGCACCCGGTGGAGTCGTTCGGCTACCGGATCACCGAGCCCGACGGGCGCCGGATGGTGCCGCAGCTGCTGGCGCGGCACGGGATCAAGGGGCCGGACGTGGGCCGGCTCCAGCGCGAGGGGAGCCTGGGCGGCGTCACGCTGGACGAGGTCAGCGAGCACCGGCGGGGACAGCGTTTCGCCTTCGTGATGGACACCCGGCTGTGCGCGGGCGTGGACGCGCTCGCCGAGGACTGCGACATGCTGGTGATCGAGTCGACGTTCCTGGACGAGGACGTGGCGCTGGCCACCGACCACGGCCACCTCACCGCCGGACAGGCGGCCCGGGTGGCCAGGGACGCGGGGGTCCGGCACCTGGTGCTGACGCACTTCTCGCAGCGCTACTCCGACCCCGCCGAGTTCGAGCGGCAGGCGCGCGCGGCCGGGTTCGAGGGCGAGCTGACGATCGCCGCGGACCTCGTACGGGTCGCCCTGCCCAGGCGCGCCTAGGGCCTGTCGAGCCCGCTCGGCTACGGCCGGATCCGAGCGCTCATGTGGTGACGTACGTCACACTGGGTTCTGGTTCGTCCGCGCTCGGGCACCGACGACGACTGTCCGCCGCAGGCCCGGGCGCGAGCCGTCCACATCGCGGCCGCACACGCACGGAAGGGGAGCGCATCGTGACCAATCGGGAAAGCCGTACCAGCCCCGAAGCGAGACTGGACCCGCTCGGCCCGGTGCGCGATCCCCAAGAACCGGGCTGCGACGTCTTCCTCACCGGCACGGTCTTCCTCGACATCATCTTCACCGGCCTGGACTCGGCCCCCGTCCGCGGCACGGAGTCCTGGGCCCGCGGCATGGGCTCCAGTCCCGGCGGGGTCGCCAACATGGCCGCGGCACTGGCCCGGCTCGGCCTGCGCACCTCGCTCGCCGCGGCCTTCGGCGACGACCACTACGGCGAGTACTGCTGGGACGCGCTGGAGCAGGGCGAGGGCATCGACCTGTCGATGTCCCGCAGGATCCCCGGCTGGCACAGCCCCGTCACCGTCTCCATGGCGTACGAGGGCGAGCGCACGATGGTCTCCCACGGCCACGAGGCCCCCCTCCCGACGGGACCCGGCCGCTTCCCCCAGTGCCCGCCGCGCACCCGGGCCGCCGTGGCCTCGCTGGGCCCGGGCGGCGGCGAGGAGTGGATCGCCCAGGCCGCCCAGCAGGGTTCGCGGGTCTTCGCGGACGTGGGGTGGGACGAGAGCGGCCGCTGGGACCTCGGGGCCCTGGCGGACCTGGAGCACTGCGAGGCCTTCCTGCCGAACGCGGGCGAAGCCATGCGCTACACCCGGACCGAATGCCCCCGCGCGGCGGCCCGGGCCCTGGCGGAGAAGGTGCCGGTGGCGGTGGTGACCATGGGTGCGGACGGCTCCTGCGCGGTGGACGGCCGCACGGGGGAGACGGCGGAGGTCCCCGGGATCATGGTGGACGCCCTGGACCCCACCGGAGCCGGCGACGTGTTCGTGGCCGGCTTCGTGACGGGCACCCTGGCGGGCTGGCCGCTGGCGGACCGGCTGGCCTTCGCCGGGCTCACGGCCGCCCTGTCGGTGCAGGAGTTCGGCGGCTCCCTGTCGGCCCCGGGCTGGCCGGAGGTCTCCCACTGGTGGCGCGCGGCCCCGGCGGACCTGCGGGAGCGGTACGCCTTCCTGGACGCCCTGGTCCCCCCGGGCGCGCCGCCGGGCCCCCGCCGCCGCGCCGTCCCCACCATCGGCTTCCGGCCCACCGTGTAGCCGCCGGCCGGGGAGACGCTCGTACGGCCCGGAAAAGCCCTCGGGGATGGCGCCGGGGAGTCGTACCCTTGGTAGTCCGGAGGTCGACGATCGGCGCGACCCCTCAGTGGGAGGTATGCGCAGGCCACAGTGCCGGCCCATGACTCAGACACCGACAGCCCGTACCCCAGCGCCGGGGCAGGCGCGAGCCCACTTCACCGTACCGGCCACGCACCCGATGGTGACCGTGCTGGGCTCTGGTGACGCCTTGCTGCGCGTCATCGAGAACGCCTTCCCGAAGGCCGACATCCATGTTCGGGGCAATCAGGTCAGCGCGATCGGCGACGCGGTGGAAGTCGCCCTGATCCAGCGCCTGTTCGACGAGATGATGCTGGTGCTCCGCACCGGGCAGTCGATGACGGAGGACGCAGTGGAACGCTCGATCGCCATGCTCAAGGCGAACGGCAAGGGCAACGGCGGCGAGAGCGGCCACGACGAGACCCCCGCGGAGGTGCTCACCCAGAACATCCTCTCCAGCCGCGGCCGGACCATCCGTCCCAAGACGCTCAACCAGAAGCGCTACGTCGACGCCATCGACAAGAACACCATCGTCTTCGGCATCGGCCCCGCCGGTACCGGCAAGACCTACCTCGCCATGGCCAAGGCGGTCCAGGCCCTGCAGTCCAAGCAGGTCAGCCGGATCATCCTGACCCGCCCCGCCGTCGAAGCGGGCGAGCGCCTCGGCTTCCTGCCGGGCACCCTGTTCGACAAGATCGACCCGTACCTGCGCCCGCTGTACGACGCCCTGCACGACATGCTCGACCCGGACTCGATCCCCCGCCTGATGGCGGCGGGCACCATCGAGGTCGCGCCGCTGGCGTACATGCGCGGCCGCACCCTCAACGACGCCTTCGTCGTGCTGGACGAGGCGCAGAACACGACCGCCGAGCAGATGAAGATGTTCCTGACCCGCCTCGGCTTCGATTCGAAGATCGTGGTCACCGGGGACATCACGCAGATCGACCTGCCGGGCGGCGCCAAGAGCGGCCTGCGCCAGGTGCAGGAGATCCTGGACGGGGTGCCGGACATCCACTTCTCGCGGCTCACCTCCGAGGATGTCGTCCGGCACAAGCTGGTCGGCCGTATCGTCGACGCGTACGAGAAGTACGACGACAGCCAGGACTCCCCGCAGTCCCGGAACGGCTACCAGCGGAAGTAGAACTCAGCGCACCATGTCGATCGACGTCAACAACGAGTCCGGGATCGAGGTCGACGAGCAGGCGGTCCTCGACATCGCCCGCTACGCGCTCACCCGGATGCGGATCCACCCGTTGTCCGAGCTGTCCGTCATCGTCGTCGACGAGGAGGCGATGGAGCAGCTCCACATCCAGTGGATGGACCTGCCCGGTCCCACTGACGTCATGTCCTTCCCGATGGACGAGCTGCGCCCCCCGGCGAAGGACGACGAGGAGCCCCCGCAGGGGCTCCTCGGCGACATCGTGCTCTGCCCCGAGGTGGCGAAGCGGCAGGGCGAGGAAGCCCCGACGCAGCACTCCATGGACGAGGAGCTCCAGCTCCTGACCGTCCACGGGGTGCTGCACCTGCTCGGGTACGACCACGAGGAGCCGGACGAGAAGGCCGAGATGTTCGGCCTCCAGGCGGCCATCGTCGACGGCTGGCGCGGTGAGCGCGGCCTGACCGGCCCGTCCCCCGCCCCCACCGTCTCGTGACCGGCGCCCCGCAGCTGATCAGCGGCGCGGTGCTGCTGGTCGTCGTGGCGTGGTTCGCGGCCTGCGCGGAGTCCGGGATCGCCCGCGTCTCCAGCTTCCGCGCCGAGCAGGCCGTACGGGAGGGCCGGCGCGGCAGCGCCAAGCTGGCGCAGGTCACCGGGGACCCCACCCGCTACGTGAACGTGGCGCTGCTGGTCCGCGTCACCTGCGAGATGGCGGCGGGCGTCCTCGTCACCTACGTGTGCCTGAACGAGTTCGGCGAGAACTGGACCGCGCTGCTCGTGGCCATCGCCGTGATGGTGCTGGTGTCGTACGTGGCGGTCGGGGTGTCCCCGCGCACCATCGGCCGCCAGCACCCGCTGAACACGGCGACCGCGGCCGCGTACGTACTCGTCCCGCTCGCACGGGTCATGGGCCCGGTCCCGCAGCTGCTGATCCTCCTCGGCAACGCGCTCACCCCCGGCAAGGGCTTCCGCAAAGGGCCGTTCGCCTCCGAGGCGGAGCTGCGGGCGATGGTGGACCTGGCGGAGAAGGAGTCGCTGATCGAGGACGACGAGCGCCGGATGGTGCACCAGGTCTTCGAACTCGGCGACACCCTCGTGCGCGAGGTGATGGTGCCCCGTACCGACCTGGTGTGCATCGAGCGGTACAAGACCGTCCGCCAGGCGACGACGCTCGCGCTGCGCTCCGGCTTCTCGCGCATCCCCGTGACCGGGGAGAACGAGGACGACATCGTCGGGATCGTCTACTTGAAGGACCTCGTCCGCAAGACGCACATCAGCCGGGAGGCGGAGTCCGACCTCGTCTCGACGGCGATACGGCCGGCCGTCTTCGTGCCCGACACCAAGAACGCGGGTGACCTGCTCCGCGAGATGCAGTCCGTGCGCAACCACGTGGCCGTCGTCATCGACGAGTACGGCGGCACGGCGGGCATCGTGACGATCGAGGACATCCTGGAGGAGATCGTCGGCGAGATCACGGACGAGTACGACCGCGAGCTGCCGCCGGTCGAGGAGCTGGGCGACGACCGCTACCGGGTCACCGCGCGCCTGGACATCACCGACCTCGGGGAACTGTTCAAGGTCGAGGCCTTCGACGACGAGGACGTCGAGACGGTCGGTGGACTGCTCGCCAAGGCGCTGGGCCGGGTCCCGATCGCGGGTGCGTCCGCGGTGGTGGAGCTGCCCGACGGGCGGCCGCTGCGGCTGACGGCCGAATCCCCGGCCGGACGCCGGAACAAGATCGTGACGGTGCTGGTGGAGCCGGTGCTGGAGGAGTCCGACGAGGACGGGGAGGTGGCGCCGTGACGCCGGCCGAGCTGCGCGCGTTCTGCCTGGGCTTCAACGCGGCGGTGGAGGAGTTCCCGTTCACGCCCGAGACGTCGGTGTTCAAGGTGCTGGGGAAGGTGTTCGCGCTGACGGCGCTGGACGCCGAGCCGTTGAAGGTCAACCTCAAGTGCGAGCCGGAAGCGGCGCTGCGGCTGCGGGCGGAGCACGAGGCGATCGTACCGGGCTGGCACATGAACAAGCGGCACTGGAACACGGTGACGGTCGGCGGGCTGCCGGACGAGCTGGTGCGGGAGCTGGTGGAGGACTCGTACGACCTCGTCGTCGCCGGGCTGCCGAGGGCGGAGCGGCTGCGGCTGGACCGGCCCTGAGGGTGGGTGCGGGCGGCCGGGCGGGGCGCGGTCCCTATGCTTTCGACCATGAGCGAGAACACCGGGATCGACCCCGAGGACAGCAAGATCATCACGCTGGCGCGCAGCGCCCGGGCCCGTAACGGGGTGCCGGAGGGAGCGGCGGTGCGTGACGAGACGGGCCGCACGTACGTGGCCGGGACGGTGGAGCTGGACTCCCTCAAGCTCAGCGCCCTCCAGACGGCGGTCGCGATGGCGGTGGCGAGCGGGGCCCGGTCCCTGGAGGCGGCCGCCGTGGTGAGCGCGGCCGACGCCCCGGCCGACGCCGACCGCGCGGCGGTCCGGGACCTCGGCGGCCCGGGCACCCCGGTGCTCCTGGCCGCCCCGGACGGCACCCTCAAGTCCACCACCCCGGCGGGCTGACGCCTCCCGCCGTCCGGGCGGATCGGGCGGACCGGCAGCTCCGGGTGCACCGTCCCGGCGGGCCGGGCCCTGCCCCGGCCTCTGCCGTGCGGTGCGGGCCGGGCGGCCCGGCAGCTCCAAGCGCACGAACCCCGCGGGCCGGCGCTGCCCGGCGGCCCGGGCCGCAGGGACGGGGCGCCGGAGCAGCCGCCGGGGAAACCCCTGGCCCAGGGGCGGGACCGGAGCGTGAGCCACCGAGGGCCGCATCGGCGCGGTCGCGATGGCGCCGATGCGGCAGGCCGCTCGGGATGGAGGCGGGGGCGACCTCGACGGCCCGCAGGGTGGCGCCAGTGACCGGCCGCTGCACGGTCCCGCTGGTGCCGGCTGGTGCCAGGACGGGCGGCCCCGCCGACGCACGGGGCGGGCGGTGGAGCGCGGCGGCGCAGATGGCGACGTCGTCAAGGCCCGCGTCGCCCCGGCCGCCCGGGTGGCGGCCGGGGCGAGCCGGCGTCCGGCAGGCCGGCGCGGGTCTAACGGGTGCCGGGGCCCTGGGGGCCTGCGTAGGGGACCCGTCGGCGTCCGGGCCGTGCGCGGCAGCCCCGTCAGGCCGCGGCCGCGGACGCGGCCGGGGCCGGGGCACCGGACCGGCGGCGGATGACCATCGCCATCAGGGCGGCCATCGCACACAGGGCGCCCGCCGCGTACCAGACGGGGTCGTACGAGCCGAAGGCGTCGCGTGCAAGGCCGGACAAGAAGGCCACCAGGGCCGCGCCGACCTGGTGCGAGGCCAGCACCCAGCCGAAGACGATGGCGCTGTCCTCCCCGTACTGCTCCCGGCACAGCGCGATGGTGGGCGGCACGGTCGCGACCCAGTCCAGGCCGTAGAAGACGATGAAGAACACCATCGGCGGGTGCACGGACGGCGCCAGCAGCATCGGCAGGAACAGGAGCGAGACCCCGCGCAGGGCGTAGTACACGGCCAGCAGCCGGCGCGGCTCGAAGCGGTCCGTGAACCAGCCGGAGGCGATGGTGCCGACCACGTCGAACACGCCGACCACCGCGAGCAGCCCGGCCGCCGCCGTCACCGGCATGCCGTGGTCATGGGCCGCGGGCACGAAGTGGGTGCGGACCAGCCCGTTCGTCGTGGCGCCGCAGATCGCGAAGGTGCCGGCCAGGAGCCAGAACGGTCCCGTCCGGACCGCCTTGAACAGCACCGACACCGCTCGTCCCGCCGCGCCCCTGACCGGCTCGGGCTTGGCCGCGAACGTGCCTCCGTACGGCGCGAGCCCCACATCGGCGGGGTGGTCGCGCAGCAGCAGCCACACGAACGGCACGACGACCACCGCGGCCAGTGAGACGGTCACCGCGGCCGGCCGCCATCCGTGCTGTTCCACGAGCCAGGACAGCAGCGGAAGGAAGAGCAGCTGCCCGGAGGCCCCGGCCGCCGTCAGGATCCCGGTGACGAGCCCCCGGCGGGCGGTGAACCAGCGGTTGGTCACGGTCGCGGCGAACGCCATGGCCATCGAGCCGCTGCCCAGGCCGACCAGCACGCCCCACAGCAGGACCAGTTGCCAGGCGGCGGTCATCCAGACCGTGGCGAGCGCCCCGCCGGATATGACGAGCAGGGCCAGCGCCACGACCCGGCGGATGCCGAAACGGTCCATCAGCGCGGCGGCGAACGGTGCGGTCAGCCCGTACAGGGCGAGGTTGACGGAGACGGCGAAGCCGATGGTGCCGCGCGACCAGTGGAACTCCTCGTGCAGCGGCTCGATGAGCAGCCCGGGCAGCGACGCGAACGCGGCGGAACCGACGATCGTCACGAAGGCGACGGCCGCCGCGAACCAGGCGCGGTGGATGCGTCCGGGCCGGCGGGGGGCGGGAAGGGGGCCGGCGGTGGGGGCGGGTACGGGTGCTGTCTGGGTCACGAGGACAGCTTCCGGCCACGGGGAACTCCACGACAGTGGCCTGAACGACATGCTTCGCTACGATCGGGCCATGGAGCCCCGTACGCACCGCGTCGTCGTCCTCGCCCTCGCCGGACTGCTGCCCTTCGAGCTCGGCATCCCGCACCGGATCTTCGGCCGCGCCAAGGGTCCGGCCGGCCGCCCGCTGTACGAGATCCTCACCTGCGGCCTGTCCGAGGGACCGGTCCCCACCGACGCCGACTTCGCGATCGACGTCGAGCACGGACCGGAGCTGCTCGCCACGGCCGACACGGTCGTGGTGCCGGCTTCGTACGAGCTCGGGCCGGTGTACGAGCACGGCAGGCTGACGGACGAACTCGCCGCCGCCCTGACCCACATCAGGCCCGGCACCCGGCTCGTCTCCATCTGCACGGGCGGCTACGTGCTGGCCGCCGCCGGGTACCTCGACGGCCGCCGCGCCACGACGCACTGGGCCTCCGCCACGCACTTCCAGGGGCTGTTCCCCCGGGTGCTCGTCGACCCGGACGTGCTCTACACCGACGAGGGTGACGTCCTCACCTCCGCCGGGGTCGCCGCCGGCATCGACCTGTGCCTGCACATCGTGCGCCGCGACCACGGCGCCGCCGTCGCCAACGAGGTGGCCCGGCGGACGGTGGTGCCGCCCCACCGGGACGGCGGGCAGGCCCAGTTCACGGAGCGCCCGGTGCCCGAGCCGCAGTTGGCCAGCACCACCTCCGCGCGAGCCTGGGTGCTGGAGCGGCTGCACGAGCCGATCCGGTTGAGCGACCTGGCCCGGCAGGCGGCCGTGTCGGTACGGACGTTCACCCGCCGGTTCCGCGAGGAGGCCGGGGTGAGCCCCGGCGAATGGATCGTCGCGCAACGGGTCGAGCGGGCCCGCAGGTTGTTGGAGCGGACGGAGCTGCCGATGGAACAGGTGGCGCGGGAGACGGGGTTCGGGACGGCGCAGTCGCTGCGCAAGCACGTACGGGCGGCGCTGGGGGTCAGCCCGACGGCGTACCGCAGGACGTTCCGGGCGGGCACGGACTCCGGATCGCCGCCACCCTCTGACGGTCCATCAGCCGGTGGGGCATCCGCACATTGACTTCTCCCGCCTCCCGCCCCTGAACGGCCCCGGGCGCGCGCCCGTATCGGAGCGCCTACCGCCACCCCGCTGCCGACGGCGAACCTGCGCACCCTGGCGCGGGGCTCCGCCGACGGGAAACCCAGCGCGGCGGTCGAAGTCACGGGTGCGGGCTTCGCCCCGGGCGCGGCCGGCACCGTGGCGGGCCGCGCCAGGGCCGCCGACCGGGTGGCCACCACGGCCGACGGGCGGGCACGGTCCGGGCGGAGCTGCCCGTCCGGGAAAGGGCAACGACGAGCGTGTGGCGTACGAGGGCACCGGGTGGTCGGCGCAGCGGGGCTCGGGCGTCGCGGCGTACACGGTCATCGCCGTCGTCGCCGTTCCGCCCGGAGCGCAGAAGGTGACGGCGGTGGTGGAGCCGGGCCTGCTGGCTATGACGCAGGCCGGAGATTCCGTGACCCTGGGCGGCGTCCCGTACGGCGACGGGGGCGCGGCTCCCGGCCGGATCGGCACCGTCACCGTCAAGGACGCCCGGGGCGGCCCCGCGGGATGGTCCCTGGTCGGCGGGGTCACCGACTTCACGGGGCCGGGCGGCGTACGCATCCCGGGGGCGTCCCTGTCGTGGACGCTGGCCTGCGCGGCGGCTCCGGGTAGCCCCAGCCGGTGCACGCCCGGCAGCCCCGGGGTGGTGGGCGCGGAGGGCGCCGTCCTCGCCTCGGCCCCCGACGCGGCGGTGGTGGGCGGCACGTTGACCGTCGACGCGGGCGTGGAGCTGCGGGTACCGCCGTACACCCCGCCCGGGGCGTACACGGCGGTGCTGACGCTGACCCTGTCGTGACCGGCGCCGCCGCGCGGTGGGTGCCGGACGCCCCAGCCCTGCTCGGCGCGCTGCTGCCGGGCGCCGCCGGGACGGCCCGGGGCGCCGGCAACGGGGAGTGGTCCGATGCCCGCCGACCACGCCGTCGGGCAGCGCCCGTACCGCTACCTCGCCGCCGCCCCCGGAGCGGCCGTCCGGGACGGCGTCACCGTCACCCACCGCACCGACCGGCCACGCACCTTCCGCCTCTACGCCGCCGACGCCCACAGCACCGCCCGCGACGGCGGCTTCGCAGTGCGCCGCCCCGACGAGCCGCGCCGCGCCACCGGCGCCTGGACCGGACCGGACCGGGTGACCGTCCCGGCCACGGGCTCGGCCGACGTCGCCCTGACCGTCACCGTCACCGTCACCGTCCCCGGCCGGGCCGAGGCCGGGGACCACCCCGGTGCCGTCGTCGCCCTGGACGACGAGCCCGCCCCCGGCATCGGGGTGCGGCGGGCCGTCGCCGTCCGCTCTACCCCCGGGCCCCCGGACCCACCGCCCCCGCGCTCGCCGTCCGGGACGTCCGGCTCCGCGCCGACGGCAACGGGACGCAGATCACGTACACCCTGCGCAACCTCGGCAACGTCACCCTCAGGCCCCGAGCCGTCCTCACCGCCACCGGCACGGCCGGCCGGACCCTGGCGGCCCGCCGACGGAGCTGTGCCCGGCCAGGAGGTGCGCCCGAGCGGCCGGTGGGCCGATCCGCCCGCCCTGGAGTGGGCCAGGCGGAGCGAGCGCCGAAGGCACCGCCGACGACGCGCGGCACCCCCGGCTCGCGACCGCTCCGGCCGCCGCTCCGGCCCTCGCGGCCGTGGCCTGGTCGGCGCTGGGAGCGGCATCGGGGAGAATGGCCCGTATGAGCGATCGTTCCCCCGAGCCCACCGCCCCGCACCGCGCGGGCTTCGCCTGCTTCGTCGGCCGCCCCAACGCGGGGAAGTCGACCCTGACCAACGCGCTCGTGGGCACCAAGGTCGCGATCACCTCGAACCGGCCGCAGACCACCCGCCACACCGTTCGCGGCATCGTGCACCGCCCCGACGCCCAGCTGGTGCTGGTGGACACCCCCGGCCTGCACAAGCCGCGCACCCTGCTCGGCGAGCGCCTCAACGACGTCGTACGGACCACCTGGGCCGAGGTCGACGTCATCGGCTTCTGCCTGCCGGCCGACCAGAAGCTGGGCCCCGGCGACAAGTTCATCGCGAAGGAACTCGCGGGGATCAAGAAGACCCCCAAGATCGCCATCGTGACCAAGACCGACCTGGTCGAGTCCAAGCAGCTGGCCGAGCAGCTCCTGGCGATCCACCAGCTCGGCGCCGAGCTCGGCTTCGAATGGGCCGAGATCGTCCCCGTGTCGGCGGTCGGCGGAAGCCAGGTCCAGCTGCTGGCGGACCTCATCGCGCCGCTGCTGCCGGAGAGCCCGCCGCTGTACCCCGAGGGCGACCTCACCGACGAACCCGAGATGGTGATGGTCGCGGAACTCATCCGCGAGGCCGCGCTGGAGGGCGTGCGCGACGAGCTCCCGCACTCGATCGCGGTGGTCGTGGAGGAGATGATCCCCCGGGAGAACCGTCCGGCGGACCGCCCGCTGCTCGACATCCACGCGAACGTCTACATCGAGCGGCCCAGCCAGAAGGGCATCATCATCGGCCCGAAGGGCTCCCGCCTCAAGGAGGTCGGGATGAAGTCGCGCAAGCACATCGAGGCGCTGCTCGGCACGCCGGTCTTCCTCGACCTTCACGTGAAGGTGGCGAAGGACTGGCAGCGGGACCCCAAGCAGCTGCGCAAGCTGGGCTTCTGATCTTCGACGGACCGCGTCCGTCGGCCGGCCGGCGGGAGACCCGCCGGCCGCAGCACGTCCATGCGCCGGGCGGGCGACCCGCCGGCCGCAGCACGTCGATCCGCGCAGCCGCTGCGGGTCTGCGCGCCTACGGCAGTCGCCGGACCTTCACCGCGTTGTCGATCCGTGCTCCGGGGCGGCCGTCGGGGCGGGTCTGGACGCGTTCGTGTTCCTCCGCGAGCAGCACCTCCCACCGGCCCTCCGGCAGCTCCAGCGAGGTCACCACCTCGTCCGGGGTCGGGAAGTGCACGCCGTGGTCGGGGTGCTCGTGCCAGGCCGGCCAGCCCGCGTGGCCGGCGATCAGCAGGACGCCGCCCGGGGCGACGGCCGCGGCGGCCCTGCGCAGGATCCGCTCGCGCGGGAAGTCCCCGTAGGAGTGCAGGAAGCAGGCGCAGACGAGGTCGAACTCTCCGTCCGGGAACGACACGGCGAAGTCGTGGCGCTGCCAGTCGACCCGGTCGCCGACGCCGGCCTCCTTCGCGTGGGCCCGCGCCCGCTCCAGGGCGACGCCGGAGATGTCGGTCGCGGTGACCCGCCAGCCCTGCCGGGCCAGCCACACCGCGTCGGCGCCCTCGCCGCAGCCGAGGTCCAGGGCGCGGCCGGGGGTGAGCCCCTCGGTCTCCCGGACCAGGACGGCGTTGGCGTTGCCGCTCCACACGCGGTCGCTCTCGCGGTAGCGGGAGTCCCAGTACTCCTCGCCGCCCTCGGCGACGGGGTGAGCGGTGTCTCCGGCGGGTGCGGGTGCGGGGCGGTCCGCGGGTGCCGGGTGTTCGGCGTGCGCGGGGCGCTCGGCGGGTGCGGAGTGTGCGGCGGGTGCGGAGTGCTCGGCTTCTGCGGGCATCGGCGTCTTCCTTCCGGTGGTACGCGGATACGTGCGATCGCGCTACGCCGATGGTCCGCCCGGCCGCCGAGGCCGGGCAAACATCCTTGCCGTTCCGGCAAAAGCCCCGCCCCCGCTCAGCTGCCGTCGGCCGCCGGGGGTTCCGCGATCAGGGCCGTCGCCACCCGGCGGAAGCCGGCCCGCCCGTAGATCCGGGCCACGTCCTCGTCGCCCGCCGACAGGAACACCGTCCGGATGCCCCGCGCGAGCGCCTCCGTGACCAGCGCCGCCGTCACCGCGAGGGCCAGCCCCTGGCGGCGGGCCGCCGGGAGGGTGCCGACGCCGACGATCTCGGCCACCTCGCCGACCGGGTTGTACTGGCCCGAGCACAGCACCACCCCGTCCCGTTCGGCTGCTGCCATCACGGTGCGGCCCGACGCGATCATCGCCGCGATCGAGGCCCGGCGTACCTCCACCGCCGGATCCGCGGTCGCCGCGGCGAGTTCCGCCGGACCGGCCTCGCCGACCGCCGTCCCCCGTGCCGCGAAGGCGAGCATCGGCACCGTCAGGGCCGCCGCCAGCCGGGGGTCGTCCGCGTCGAGCACCTCGGCCGCCCCCGGCTGCGGCGGGAGCGGTTCGGCCGTGTCCAGCACCATGAGGGGGTGGGCGTGGACGTGGAGCCCCGCGGCCTCCACCGACGCGCGCAGGGAGGGGCTGTTTTCGGCCACCCATTCGAAGGCCTCGGGCACCTTGAGCTCCCGCTGTCGGGCCAGGACCCGCTCGACGTCCGCGACCGAGACCTCGGCGCCGCCGAGCGTGGGCCGCGCGTAGTACGCCCAGCCGTCGCCCTCCTGGACGAAGAGGGTCAGGGGCCCGAAGTCCTCCGCCCGGGCGCCGCCCGCGCGCGGCACCGCGTCGTAGTACTGCTCCAGCGAAGTCAAGATCGTTTGAGTGGTCATCGGGCCATCCAAACAAAGCCGCGGGTGCCGGTCATCCGATTTCCGGACCGGCGCCGCTACGCGCCCTCCTTGAGCACCCGCATGATCAGGCTCCGCTGGGCCTCCGAGAGGTACGGCTCCGCGCAGGACACGGTCCGCCCGTCCACCGTGATCCGGTACGAGAACCTGTCCCGCACACGGTCCGGCCCGTGCCCCGGCGGACCGGGCCGCAGCGCCAGCAGCGCCAGGGCCTGCCACTCGTTCTCGTCCGGCCGGCCCGAGGTGTCCACCTCGGCCCGGCGCTCGATGCCCGCGAAGCCGCCCGTCCGTACCACCAGAATCCGCATGTCGGGCCTCTTACCCCAAGCCGACCGCCGACCACGCCTTCTGCATCGCCTGGTGTTCCGCGCCGCCCTCGCCGTACCGGGCGACCGCCGCCGCCGTGGAGAGCCGGGCGAAGCCGGCGAAGTCGGCGTCCGGGGCCAGTTCGCCGCCGGTCAGCGTGTCGTACCAGATCCGTCCGGCCCGCTCCCAGGCCTTGCCGCCCAGCTCGCTCGCCACGATGTAGAACGCGTGGTTGGGAATGCCGGAGTTGATGTGCACGCCGCCGTTGTCGCTGTGCGTGGTGACGTAGCCGTCCATCGTCGCGGGCTGCGGGTCCTTGCCGAGCTCGTCGTCGTCGTACGCGGTCCCCGGTGCCTTCATCGAGCGCAGCGCCACCCCGGTGACGGCCGGTCCGAGCAGGCCGGCGCCGATCAGCCAGTCCGCCTGGTCGGCCGTCTGCCCCAGCGAGTACTGCTTGATCAGGGAGCCGAACACGTCCGACATCGACTCGTTCAGCGCGCCCGACTGGCCCCGGTATTCGAGGTTGGCCGTGTACTGGGTGACGCCGTGGGTCAGCTCGTGCCCGATCACGTCCACCGACACCGTGAAGTCGAGGAAGAGGTCGCCGTCCCCGTCGCCGAAGACCATCTGGCGGCCGTCCCAGAAGGCGTTGTCGTAGTCCTCGCCGTAGTGGACGCTCGCGTCCAGCGGCAGGCCGGCGTCGTCGATCGAGTGGCGCCCGAAACCCTTGAGGAAGAGTTCGTACGTGGCTCCCAGCCCCGCGTACGCGCGGTTGACGCTCGCGTCGCCGGTCGCCTCCTCGCCCTCGCCGCGCACCTTCGTGCCCGGCAGCCGGGTGCGGTGCCCGGCGTCGTACACCGTCCGCTCCGGCTCGTCGGACACGGGCGCGGCGGGGGCCGGGGCGATGCCCCGGACGGTGGTGATCCGGCGGCGGGTGCGCAGGGCGGCGTCGTGTTCGAGGGTCCGCTGGGCGGTGTCGGCGCGGCGGAGGTGCCCGGAGCGGGCGATCCGGTCGAGGAGGTGGGGAGGCACGACCGTGCAGAAGGCCGGGTGTGAGGGGCGAAGAGTGGCATCCATGTGCGCAATGTGGCAGTGCGTGACGGGGCTGTCACTAATCGCGACCATGATTCATTCGGTTGTCTGAAAGCCGTCGCACCGCGTTGACGGATCGACCGGACATTCCGTGACTGTGCCGGTGTAGAGGGAGTCTTAACTCACAAAGGGGTACAAAACGGACCGAGAGGTCTTGCATACTGAAACAGGTCCTCGCGTTACGGCGCGGCTCGGCTAGGCTCGGCCCATCATGCGTTTCGGGCTGCTTCTCCTTAGCTGCCGCGGCGAGGGTCTGTAGTCGTAGGCCGGCCCCCTCCCCGCGGAGTTTGGTGTTGCGGATTTACGACCGCCGTCGGCCGTCCCAGCGAACTACACGCGGACACGCGAGGAGCCCCACGCCATGAGTCAGCACACTTTCGCAGGTCGCCCCACGCCCATCACGAACGCGACCCATACGCAGAAGCCCTCCGGGATGCCGGTCCACAAGTACGGCTTCTACGAGCAGGTGGACATCCCGGACCGCACCTGGCCGGACGCCCGCATCAAAAAGGCCCCCCGCTGGCTGTCCACCGACCTGCGCGACGGCAACCAGTCGCTGATCGACCCGATGACCCCCGCCCGCAAGCGCGAGATGTTCGACCTGCTGGTGCGCATGGGCTACAAGGAGATCGAGGTCGGCTTCCCCTCCTCCGGTGAGACGGACTTCGCCTTCGTCCGCTCCATCATCGAAGAGGGCGCGATCCCGGACGACGTCACCATCTCCGTACTGACGCAGGCCCGCGAGGACCTGATCGAGCGGACCGTCGAGTCGCTGGTCGGCGCCAAGCGCGCCACCGTGCACCTGTACAACGCGACCGCCCCGACCTTCCGGCGGGTCGTCTTCCGCGGCTCCAAGGAGCAGATCAAGCAGATCGCCGTCGACGGCACCCGCCTGGTCATGGAGTACGCGGAGAAGCTGCTGGGCCCGGAGACCACCTTCGGCTACCAGTACAGCCCGGAGATCTTCACCGACACCGAACTGGACTTCGCCCTGGAGGTCTGCGAGGCCGTCTGCGACGTCTGGCAGCCGGCCGAGGGCCGCGAGATCATCCTGAACCTGCCCGCCACCGTGGAGCGTTCGACGCCCTCCACCCACGCGGACCGCTTCGAGTGGATGGCCCGCCACCTGACCCGCCGCGAGCACATCTGCATCTCCGTACACCCCCACAACGACCGCGGCACCGCCGTGGCGGCCGCCGAGCTGGCCCTGATGGCCGGCGCCGACCGCATCGAGGGCTGCCTGTTCGGGCAGGGCGAGCGCACCGGCAACGTCGACCTGATCACCCTGGGGATGAACCTGTTCTCCCAGGGCATCGACCCGCAGATCGACTTCTCGCAGATCGACGAGATCCGCCGCACCAGCGAGTACTGCAACCAGATGGAGGTCCACCCGCGCCACCCCTACGCGGGCGACCTGGTCTACACCGCCTTCTCCGGCTCCCACCAGGACGCCATCAAGAAGGGCTTCGACGCCATGGAGGCCGACGCGGCCGCCGCCGGCAAGACCGTGGACGAGATCGAGTGGGCCGTGCCGTACCTGCCCATCGACCCGAAGGACGTCGGCCGCTCGTACGAGGCCGTCATCCGCGTCAACTCGCAGTCGGGCAAGGGCGGCATCGCCTACGTCCTCAAGAACGACCACAAGCTGGACCTGCCGCGCCGCATGCAGATCGAGTTCTCGCGGATCATCCAGGCCAAGACCGACGCCGAGGGCGGAGAGGTCACGCCGAAGGCGATCTGGTCGGTCTTCCAGGACGAGTACCTGCCCAACCCCGAGAACCCGTGGGGCCGCATCCAGCTGCGCTCCGGCTCGACGGCGACCGACAAGGACGGCATCGACACGCTGACCGTCGAGGCGGTGGTCGACGGCGTCGAGACCGTCCTGACCGGCACCGGCAACGGTCCCATCTCGGCCTTCTTCGACGCGCTGGCTGGCATCGGCGTCGACGCCCGCCTGCTGGACTACACCGAGCACACGATGAGCGAGGGCGCCTCCGCCGTGGCCGCCTCGTACATCGAGTGCGCGATCGACGGCCGCGTCCTGTGGGGCATCGGCATCGACGCCAACACCACCCGCGCCTCCCTGAAGGCGGTCATCTCCGCCGTCAACCGCGCGGGCCGCTGATCCCACCCGGTCCCACCGGCTCCGCCGGCGAACCCCGCACCTCCCCACGGAGGCGCGGGGTTCCGCTTTTCCCGGGCGCCGCGGCACCTCGCGGCAGGGGCGCAGACCGGCCAACTCCGGTTCCGGGGCCAGGTTGTCTTGTCACACGCCTGACACACACTCACGGATGTGGCTAACATCACGCCCACCCGGCGATGGTGCCGTGGGGTCCGCATACGGAGGTGCGACGTGCTGCCAGTTCGGGGTGGGGACGGCCGGAAACTGACCGTATGGGGCATCCGTACCACCTGGAGCACCGTGGCCGACGGGGAGTTCTTCTGCCCCGGCTGCGGCGGTGACCGCAACTACCGCAGGCGCACCGGCCGCCGCCGCTTCGCCGTCCTCGGCGTGCCGCTGCTGCCGCGCGGATCCGCCGGGCCGGTGGTCGAGTGCCAGGCCTGCAAGGAGCGCTTCGGCACCGACGTGCTGGACCACCTGACCACCACCCGCTTCTCGGCGATGCTGCGCGACGCCGTGCACACCGTGACGCTGGCCGTCCTCGCCGCCGGCGGGACCACATCGCGCAGCGCCCTGGAGGCGGCCGTGGCGGCCGTACGGGGCGCCGGGTTCCAGGACTGCACCCAGGAGCAGCTGGAGTCCGTGGTGGACGCCCTGGCGACCGACGAGGGGCGGCTCGGGCTGTACGACGGACCGGAGTGCTGCGGGGCCGCGCTGTCGATAGAACTCCACGAGGCGCTGGAACCCCTCGCGCCGCACCTGGCCGGACCGGGGCGGGCCTCGCTCCTGCTCCAGGGCGCCCGGATCGCCCTCGCGGACGGGCCGTACATCCCGGCCGAGCGCGAGGTGCTGGCGACCGTGGGCGCGGCGCTGCGGATGGGCGCCGACGAGGTCTCCCGGCTGCTGTCGGCGGTCCGCGCCCCGTAGCGGCCGCCGCACGGCGGGTCCCTGCGCGACGGCTTCGCCGCACGACGGCCCCGCGCGGGTCCCTGCGCGACGGCTTCGCCGCACGACGGCCCCGCGCGGGTCCCCGCGCAGGGGACAATGGGCCCATGAGTCTGTTCCGCGACGACGGCATCGTGCTGCGCACCCAGAAGCTGGGTGAGGCGGACCGCATCATCACGCTCCTCACCCGGGGTCACGGCCGGGTACGGGCCGTCGCGCGCGGGGTACGGCGTACGAAGTCCAAGTTCGGCGCCCGGCTGGAGCCCTTCTCCCACGCCGACGTGCAGTTCTTCGCGCGCGGCAGCGAGCTGGTCGGCCGCAGCCTGCCGCTGTGCACCCAGACCGAGATCATCGCCCCGTACGGCAACGGCATCGTCACCGACTACGCCCGCTACACCGCCGGCACCGCGATGCTGGAGACCGCCGAACGCTTCACCGAGAACGAGGGCGAACCGGCCGTCCAGCAGTACCTGCTGCTCGTCGGCGCCCTGCGCACGCTCTCGCGCGGCGAACACGAGCCGCACCTCATCCTGGACGCCTTCCTGCTGCGCTCGCTGGCCGTCAACGGCTACGCGCCGAGCTTCGAGGACTGCGCGAAGTGCGGCATCCACGGCCCCAACCGGCACTTCTCCGTCGCTGCGGGCGGGGTCATATGCGGGGACTGCCGGGTGCCGGGCAGCGTCGTACCCTCGTCGGAGGCCATCGCCCTGCTCAGCGCGCTGCTGACGGGCGACTGGGGTCACGCGGACGCCTGCGAGGCGCGTCACGTGCGGGAGGGCAGCGGGCTGGTCTCGGCCTATTTGCACTGGCATCTGGAGCGCGGGCTACGCTCCCTGCGATACGTCGAGAAATAGGAGCTGGACACATGGCACGACGCGGGATTCTGGGACGCTCTCGCCGGGAGTACAAGGTTCCCGAGCCGCACCCGTCCGGTGAGCGCCCGCCGAAGATCCCCGGCGAGCTCGTCCCGAACCACGTCGCGGTCGTCATGGACGGCAACGGCCGCTGGGCCAAGGAGCGCGGGCTGCCGCGCACCGAGGGCCACAAGGTGGGCGAGGGCGTCGTGCTCGACGTGCTCAAGGGCTGCCTGGAGATGGGCGTCAAGAACCTGTCCCTGTACGCCTTCTCGACGGAGAACTGGAAGCGCTCGCCCGACGAAGTCCGCTTCCTGATGAACTTCAACCGGGACGTCATCCGGCGCCGCCGGGACGAGATGAACGAACTGGGCATCCGCATCCGCTGGGTCGGGCGGATGCCGAAGATGTGGAAGTCGGTCGTCCAGGAGCTCCAGATCGCACAGGAGCAGACCGTCGACAACGACGCGATGACCCTGTACTTCTGCGTCAACTACGGCGGGCGCGCCGAGATCGCGGACGCGGCGCAGGCGATCGCCCGGGACGTGGCCGCGGGCAAGCTGGACCCCTCCAAGGTCAACGAGAAGACCTTCGCGAAGTACATCTACTACCCGGACATGCCGGACGTGGACCTGTTCCTGCGCCCGAGCGGCGAGCAGCGCACCTCCAACTACCTGATCTGGCAGAGCGCGTACGCCGAGATGGTCTTCCAGGACGTGCTGTGGCCGGACTTCGACCGCCGCGACCTGTGGCGGGCCTGCCTGGAGTACGCCCAGCGCGACCGCCGCTTCGGCGGCGCGGTCCCCAACCAGCCGGAGCCGGGCGCGTCCCGCTGACCCCGTCCGCGTCTTGCGGGCGGGGGAACGGTCCCCGCCCGCAAGACGCGCGTCAGGAAGCGGCGGCCGCGCAGTCCGCGCAGGTGCCGAAGATCTCCACCGTGTGGGCGACGTTCACGTAGCCGTGCTCGGCCGCGATCGCCTCCGCCCACTTCTCCACCGCCGGGCCCTCGACCTCGACGGCCTTGCCGCACTTGCGGCACACGAGGTGGTGGTGGTGTTCGCCGGTGGAGCAGCGCCGGTAGACGGATTCGCCGTCGCTGGTGCGCAGCACGTCCACCTCGCCGGCGTCGGCGAGGGACTGGAGGGTGCGGTAGACCGTGGTCAGGCCCACGGAGTCGCCGCGGTGCTTGAGCATGTCGTGCAGCTCCTGGGCACTGCGGAACTCGTCCACCTCGTCGAGCGCCGCGGCCACGGCGGCGCGCTGCCGGGTGGATCGTCCTCGTACTGGCGCGGTCTCGCCAGGCGCAGTCGCCACCGGTTCCTCCTCGTATCGGCCTCGCCCCATTGTGCCAGGCTGCCGACCGGCTAGACCTTCACGTCGTCGCGCGTGCAGACCTCTTCGGCCACCCGGGCCGCCCTGGCCCGGCGCCGCGCCAGCGGGGTGGACAGGGCCGTCATGGCCATGAAGACGCCGATGGCGAGCAGCACGATCGTGGCCCCCGAGGGCACGTCGATGTAGAACGTCGCCGCCGTCCCGGTCAGGGACACGGTCAGGCTGATCGCGATGGCCACGCCCAGCGTGGCGGCGAAACCGCGCGTCAGGCGCTGCGCGGCGGCGACCGGGATCACCATCATGGCGCTGACCAGCAGCAGGCCCACGATGCGCATGGCGACGGTGACGGTGATCGCGGCGGTGACCGCGATCAGCAGGTTCAGGGCGCGCACCGGCAGGCCGGTGACCCGGGCGAACTCCTCGTCCTGGCAGACGGCGAAGAGCTGCCGCCGCAGGCCGATGGTCACCGCGATGACGAACGCCGCCAGGATCACGACGGCGGTCACGTCCTGGGTGGAGACGGTGGTGATCGAGCCGAACATGGCGCTGAGCAGGTTGGCCGTGGAGCCGCCCGGAGCCATGTTGATGATCATGACGCCGCCTGCGAGGCCGCCGTAGAAGAGCATCGCGAGTGCGACGTCGCCGCTCGTCTTGCCGCGGGAGCGGATCATCTCCATCGCGACCGCGCCGAGTACGGCGACGAGCGTCGCCGTCCACACCGGGCTCGTGTGGAGCAGGAAGCCCAGGGCGACGCCGGTCATGGCGACGTGGCCGAGGCCGTCCCCCATGACGGCCTGGCGGCGCTGGACGAGGTACGTGCCGATCGCGGGGGCGGTGATGCCGACGAGGGCGGCGGCGATCAGGGCACGCACCATGAAGGGGTAGTGGAGGAGGTCCATCAGCTCAGCAGTCCCGTCCGCAGGGGCTCGGCGTCGTGCGCCGCGTGGGGGTGTACGTGGTCGTGGCCGGGCAGGGCGTGCTGGCCGACGGCCTGCGGGGGCGGACCGTCGTGCACGACGCAGCCGTCGCGCAGGACCACGGCCCGGTCGATCAGCGGCTCCAGGGGGCCCAGCTCGTGCAGCACGAGCAGGACGGTCGTACCGGCCACCACCTGGCGCCGTACGGCCTTGGCCAGGACCTCCTGGTTGGCCAGGTCGACCCCGGCCATGGGCTCGTCCATGATCAGGAGTTCGGGTTCGACGGCGAGTGCCCGGGCGATGAGCACGCGCTGGTGCTGCCCGCCGGAGAGGGCGTTGACGGAGGCGTCGGCGTGCGTGCTCATGTCGACGAGGTCCAGCGCGCGCTCCACGGCGGTCCGGTCGGCCTTGCGCAGGAGGCCGAAGCGGGAGCGGGCCAGCCGGCCGGAGGAGACGACCTCCCGGACGGTGGCGGGGACGCCGCTGGCGGCGGTGGTGCGCTGGGGGACGTAGCCGATCCGCGACCACTGCCGGAAGCGCTTGAAGTCGGTGCCGAAGAGGGACAGCGTGCCGTCGCTCAGCGGGACCTGGCCGACCACGGCGCGGACGGCGGTGGACTTGCCCGAGCCGTTGGCGCCGAGGAGCGCGACGACCTCGCCGCGGCGGACGGTGAGGTCGATCCCGCGCAGCACCGGGCGCGAGCCGAGCGAGGCGGTGGCCCCGCGCAGGGATATGACGGGCTGCTCGGCCGCCGATGCGGCCGTACCGGACTCCATGGGCATGGCTCGCGCCTCCGTTGCTGCGGGTGTCATCACTTGGCGCCGAGCGCCTTCTGCAGGTTCTTGAGGTTGGACCGCATGACCTCGAAGTAGTCGGCGCCCTGGGACGTGTCGGTGATCCCCTCAAGGGGGTCGAGGACGTCGGTCCTGAGGCCCGTGTCGGCGGCGAGGGTCTTGGCCGTCTTGTCGCTGGCCAGCCTCTCGAAGAACACCGTGGACACATTGTCCTTCTTCGCGATGGCCTGGAGGTCCTTCATCCGGGCCGGGCTGGGCTCGGACTCGGGGTCCACGCCGGAGATGCCCTCCTGGTCCAGGCCGTAGCGCTCGGCGAGGTAGCCGAAGGCGGCGTGGGTGGTGATGAAGGTCCTGGAGGCGGTGGCGCCCAGGCCGTTCTTGTACTCGGCGTCCAGGGCGGTCAGCCTGGTCAGCAGTTCGTCGGTGTTCTTCTTGTAGTCGGCCGCGTGGGCGGGGTCGGCCTTCTCCAGGACTGCGCCGACGCCCTTGGCGATCTCCGCGTACTTGTTCGGGTCGAGCCAGACGTGGGGGTCGGCGCCGGCCTCGCCGTGCTCGTGACCTTCCTCTTCGCCCTCGGCCGCGTGGTCCTGGTGGCCGGAGGTGGCGTGCTTCTCCAGCTTGGTGAGGGCGGCGGCATCGACGGTGTTCTTCACGCCGGCCTGTTCCACCGCCTTGTCGACGGCGGGCTGGAGGGTCTTGAGGTAGAGCACCACGTCGGATTCGCCGAGCCGGGCGGTCTGCTTCGGGGTGATCTCCAGGTCGTGCGGTTCGACGCCCGGCTTGGTCAGGGTGGTGACCTGCACGTGGTCCTTGCCGATCTGTTCGGCGAGGTACTGCAGCGGGTAGAACGACGCCATCACGCCGAGTCTGCCGTCCTTGCCGCCCCCCGCGGCACTGTCGCCGGAGCAGGCGGTGAGGGCCGTCGCGGCGAGGGCCACGGCTCCGGCGAGGGCGGCCGTCGGTATGAGGCGTCGTACGTTCATGACATCCATTTTCATCAAAGATGGAAACGGTTGTCAAAAACCCTGGTGGGGCGGCCCTGGCACGGCCGTTGAAGGGGGTCCCGATTTGATAGCGGGGGTGCGGGCGCCGGTAACCTAAAGGCTTCGCCGTTCGTCCTCGTAATGAAGAGAGCACCGTGGCCGCCGACAAGATCGAAACCATCGTCAGCCTGAGCAAGCGCCGTGGCTTCGTTTTCCCGTGCAGTGAGATCTACGGCGGCTCCAGGGCTGCCTGGGACTACGGTCCGCTCGGCGTCGAGCTCAAGGAAAACATCAAGCGCCAGTGGTGGAAGGCCATGGTCACCGGCCGCGAGGACATCGTCGGCCTCGACTCCTCCGTCATCCTGGCCCCCGAGGTGTGGCAGGCCTCCGGCCACGTCGCCACCTTCTCCGACCCGCTCACCGAGTGCACCTCCTGCCACAAGCGGCACCGTGCGGACCACCTGGAAGAGGCGTACGAGGCCAAGCACGGCCGTCCTCCGGCCAACGGTCTCGCCGACATCAACTGCCCCAACTGTGGTGTGAAGGGCCAGTTCACCGAGCCGAAGCAGTTCTCCGGCATGCTGGAGACCCACCTCGGCCCGACCCAGGACACCGGCTCCAAGGCGTACCTGCGCCCCGAGACCGCCCAGGGCATCTTCACCAACTTCGCCCAGGTCCAGACCACCTCGCGCAAGAAGCCCCCCTTCGGCATCGCGCAGATGGGCAAGTCCTTCCGCAACGAGATCACCCCCGGCAACTTCATCTTCCGCACCCGCGAGTTCGAGCAGATGGAGATGGAGTTCTTCGTCAAGCCGGGCGAGGACGAGCAGTGGCAGGAGTACTGGATGCAGGAGCGGTGGAACTGGTACCGCGACCTCGGCATCCGCGAGGAGAACATCCGCTGGTACGAGCACCCGAAGGAGAAGCTGTCCCACTACTCGAAGCGCACCGCCGACATCGAGTACCGCTTCAACTTCGGTGGCAACGAGTTCTCCGAGCTCGAAGGCGTGGCCAACCGCACGGACTTCGACCTCAAGGCCCACTCCGCCGCGTCCGGCCAGGACCTCTCCTACTTCGACCAGGAGGCCGGTGAGCGCTACACCCCGTACGTCATCGAGCCGGCGGCCGGTGTCAACCGCGCCATGCTCGCCTTCATGCTCGACGCGTACAACGAGGACGAGGCCCCCAACGCCAAGGGCGTCATGGAGAAGCGCACCGTCATGCGCCTCGACCCGCGCCTGGCTCCGATCAAGGTCGCCGTCCTGCCGCTGTCCCGCAACCCGCAGCTGTCGCCGAAGGCCAAGGGCCTCGCCGCCGACCTGCGCAAGAACTGGAACATCGAGTTCGACGACGCGGGCGCCATCGGCCGCCGCTACCGCCGCCAGGACGAGATCGGCACGCCGTTCTGCGTGACCGTCGACTTCGACACCCTGGACGACAACGCGGTGACCGTGCGCGAGCGCGACACCATGAAGCAGGAGCGCGTCTCCCTGGACCAGATCCAGAGCTACCTCGGCAGCCGCCTCCTCGGCTGCTAGTTCCCGCCTGAAAGACCGGTGGCCCGGCGCGCGGATCGCGCACCGGGCCACCGGTCTTTTGTCTGCCGCTGCCGTCAGGCGGCCGCTGCCCGGGCGGCGGCGGCCGCCTCCGCGGCGCGGCGTTCGCCCTCCGCCTGCGAACGCTTGCCGTAGCGCGCGGTCCACAGGGCCAGCAGGCCGAGCACCGTGTAGATCATGATCGGGCTGATGGTCACCATCGTGTCGGTGTCCAGGACGTACGTCAGGGCGACCCGCACCGCGGCCTCGGCCAGGTACCCCACACCCCAGACGGTGGTCATGACGGTCAAGGTCCGGCGGAAGCCCTCGTACTGCCACAGGCCGTTCCACCAGGCGGTGCTCTCGGGAGTGCCGTCAGTGGCGAACTTGCGGCCGAAGTAGAACATCAGCGGGCGCGGGGCGAGCAGGGTCGCCAGGCACAGCAGCCCGAACAGCCCGGTGACGCACGAGTCCTTGATCAGTAGCGCGCGGGCCGAGTGCGCGCCGACCAGCGAGACGACAGCCGTGATGACGATGAACACCAGCGTGACGATGGCGAACTCGTCGAGCTTGCGCCGCCAGGCCACGCTGATCGCGCTGTCGAGTACCGGCCAGGCGCTGCTGATCAACAGCGCGCCGAACTCGCTCCAGCCGTGGTCGTGAAGCTGGTTGTACGTGATGATCGGTGCGACCACGTTGAGACCGATGGTCAGGATCCAGCCGACCGCGGCAGCCCTGCCCGACCGGGCGGGTGGCGCCGGGCGGCTGACCTGTGGCTGCGTAGTGGACATGCTTCCCCCTGAGAAATACCTGATGATGTGTTCGGGGGGAACCTAGGCCAGGCGTGCGGCCCGCGACAGGGCCCCCCGGCCAAATGATCACCAAGTCCGTGCGGAATGAGCCAGTCCGGCGCAGGGGGCGCGGGTGGGCGGCTACGCCCCGGCGTCCGGGGGCCGGGCGGGCCGGGTGGTACGGGGGCGAGTCAGGGGCGTGGCCAGGGGCTGGTCAGGCCCGCAGGCCGCGGATGACCAGCGAGGTGACCGCCTCGAACTCCGCGATGATCGTGGGCGAGAGCCAGTCGGCCGCGTACTGCGGATCATGGAAGCGTCCGGTGGCGTCGAACACCGCGCGGGCGGCGGCCGGTACGTCCTCCGCGGCCAGCGTCCCGTCCGCCACACCCTCTGCGATGATCCGGGTCAACTGTCCGATCAGCTCGCTGAGATGGTGATCCACCACCCCGCTGCTCTCGGCCAGCAGCACCGTGTACGTGGCGAACAGCTCCGGGTCGTCGCCCGCCTTGTGCCGCTTGGCTTCGAAGAGTGCCTCCAGCCAGGCCTCCAACTTGGAGGGCGCCGAGGCGGTGGGCGCCGAGGCGATCTCCTCCAGCTGTACGACGCTCTTGGCGAGCCAGCGGTCGGTAACGGCTTCGCGCAGCGCCGCCTTCGAGGGGAAGTGCCGGTACACGCTGCCGTGGCTGACGCCCAGCGCGCGCGCCACGTCCACCACGGTCGCCTTGGTCGGGCCGAAGCGGCGCAGCACTTCCTCGGTGGTTTCGAGGATGCGCTCGGGGGTCAGGGGTTCGGCAGCAGCGGAGGGCATGAGTACGACCGTACCGCCAGGTCAGCGCTCGCTGTCCAGATGGGCCATCTGCTCCGCCGGGTAACGCTCGCCGGCCACGGCCCCCGCGGGTATCGCCGCCTCGATGGCGGCCACATCGGCAGGGGTCAGCTCCACGTCCAGGGCACCCAGTGCTTCCTCCAGCCGGTCCCGGCGCCGGGCGCCCACCAGCGGCACGATGTCGACCTGGTGCTCCCTGCCCTGCGCGAGCACCCAGGCTATGGCGGTCTGGGCGACACTCACGCCCTGCTCCTGCGCCACCTTGCGGAGCGCCTCCACCAGATCGAGGTTCCGGTCGAGGTTCTCGCCCTGGAAGCGGGGGCTCATGCCGCGGAAGTCACCCGGGGCCAGCTGCCGGTCACGGCTGAAATGGCCGCTGATCAGGCCTCGGGACAGCACCCCGTACGCGGTGATGCCTATGCCGAGCTCGTGAGCGGTCGGCAGGATCTCGGCCTCGATGCCGCGCGACAGCAGCGAGTACTCGATCTGGAGATCCGCGATCGGGGCGACCGCGGCGGCCCGGCGCAGGGTGTCCGCGCCGACCTCCGAAAGGCCGATGTGCCGCACGTGCCCGGCCTGGACCGCCTCGGCGATGGCGCCGACCGTCTCCTCGATCGGCACCGCCGGGTCCAGGCGGGCGATCCGGTAGATGTCGATGTGCTCCCGCCCGAGGCGCTGGAGCGAGTAGGCGAGGAAGTTCTTCACGGCCTCGGGCCGGCCGTCGACCCCGGTGAAGCCGCCCTCGACCGTCCGCAGGGCGCCGAACTTCACGCTGGTCAGTGCCCGCTCTCGCAGCGCGGCGGGCGCGCTGCGCAGGGCCTCGTTGATCAGCAGCTCGTTGTGGCCCATGCCGTAGAAGTCGCCGGTGTCGAGCAGGGCGTCCACGCCGTCGGGGACGGCGTCGAGGTAGGCGTGGATGGTGGCGATCGACTCGGCGCGATCGCTCTCGCCGTACAGCGCGGACATGCCCATGCAGCCGAGGCCGATCGGGAAGACGGCAGGGCCGGTGGTGCCGAGGGTCGTCGTGGTGGTGGTCGTCGGTGTGGTCTCGTTCGTCGTCATGGAACGAGAATGGCATGACGAGTGACAGATTTCAATATCTGTCACTCGTCAGTGTTGCGGGGCGGGCGCCGGAGTCGTCCGGCTGCCAGGGTCTGCGCGACCGGCGGCGGGCCGCTGCCGGGGCTCCGCCGACCGGCGGGCGGGCGCGCTGGTCAGCCCCCCCTCGGGCGGGAGGGCGAAAGGACCGGCCGACGGGGACCCCAGGCTGACGCCGGGGGAGGTGTCCGGGCTCGTGCTGTCGGGTGCCGCTGGTGGGCTTCGCCTGTACCGGGTGCCGGGCGGTACGGGGCTTGGGGTTGTCGGCAACGTGGCGCCCGGCGCAGGGGCCGGCCCCGGCGAGCGGGACGGGGCCGCGTCGCACCGCTCGGCGGGGCTGGGGACTCGGGCCGTCGCCGTAGTGACGGTGACGGTCGATGGTGGCGGCCCCGGCGGGGCAGTTCGCGTCGCGCGCTCAACGCGCGCCCAGGGCTGTCGGGCCGGGATCGGGGCGGTGACGGGGCCGGTCCGCGTCGCACCGCTGGGATCAGACGGGCTGTGGGGGCCCGGGCCGTGGTAGGGGGTGGCGGGGACGGTGGCGCCACCCGATCGCGCCGCTCAGCGGCGTGTGAGCACCGGGGCCGACACGGTCCCCGGGGCGACGGGACGTTCCGGAACGCTCAGCGGCGCGGTTCGGGCCGTCGCAGTGGTGCGGAGGAGAGCCCCTTGCAGGCGGCCGAGGCGAGCGCGATCCGGCCCGGTACGTGATCACCGGCCGGGGTCGGGGCCGGAGCCGGGGTCGCGGCCGCCGTGGTGCCGGCGGTGCTACTTGCGCGACAGGACGGCCTCGTTCAGGGCGTCGGCCGTGCGGGTGGCCGTTTGCCGGGCCCAGTGGCCCGTCGTGGCGAGGCCCGTCGCCAGGACCAGGACCCCGCACACCGTGATGATCCACCAGGCCGGCCGCGCCGCGGCGACGAAGCCGACGCCCTGCGCCAGGCCGGCCGCCAGCACCGCGCCGATCACCGCCACCCCCAGCGTCCCCCCGGTCTGCCGGCTGGTCGACGCCACCGCTGCCGCCACCCCCGCCTGGGCGCGCGGCATCCCGGACACCGCCGTATTGGTGATCGGCGCGTTGACCATGCCGAAGCCGAGCCCGAACAGCACGTACCCGGCGAACATCAGCGGGTCCGACCCCTCCGCCGCGAACGCCGCGAACAGCAGCCCGCTCAGCCCCATCGCCACCCCCGCGATCACCAGCGGCAACCGCGGCCCCACCGCGCCGACCAGCCGCCCCGACAGCGGCGCGCACAGGAAGGCCGGAGCCGCCATCGGCAGCATGTACAGCCCGGCGTGCAGCGCGTCCAGACCCCGTACCTCCTGGAGGTAGAGGGTGTTCAGGAACAGGAACCCCGACAGCGAGGCGAAGGCGCTCACCGCGATCACCGTCGCCCCGCTGAACGGCGCGCTGCGGAAGAACCGCGGGTCGATCAGCGGCTCCGGCCGCCGAGGCTCGTACGTCAGCAGCCCCGCCAGGGCCGCCACCGCGAGCGCCGCGCAGCCGAGCACGGCCGGCGAACTCCAGCCGGCCGACGGCGCCTCGATGATCCCGTACGTCACCGACCCGAGCAGCGCCACGACCAGCAGCTGTCCCACCGGGTCCGGGCGGCGCGGGTGGTCGGCCCGAGACTCGGGGACGTAGCGCAGGGTCAGGGCGAGGGCGGCCAGCCCGACGGGGAGGTTGAGCCAGAAGATGGACCGCCAGCCGACGGAGTCCACCAGCAGGCCGCCGACCAGCGGACCGGCGGCCATCGAGATGCCGACGACCCCGCCCCAGACGCCGATGGCGCGGGCGCGCTCCTTGGGGTCCGTGAACGTGTTGGTGATGATCGACATGGCCACCGGGTTGAGCATCGAGCCACCCACCGCCTGGATCATCCGGAACGCGATCAGCCACTCCAGGCTCGGTGCCAGCGAACACAGCACGGAGCCCGCCGTGAAGACGACGAGGCCGGTGCTGAACACCTTCCGGCGTCCGATCCGGTCTCCCGTGGACCCCGCCAGCATCAGGAGCGAGGCCAGGACCAGCGTGTAGGCGTCGATCGTCCACTGCATGCCGGCCACCGAGGCGTGCAACTCCCGACGCATGGAGGGGAGGGCGACGTTCAGAACGGTGGTGTCCAGGCTCACGATCAGCAGGCTCATGCAGCAGATCGCCAGCACGAGGCTGCGTCGCCTGGGGCTCAGGGTTCGCATGACTCCGATAGTACGCCTAACTAATGAACTGCGGGACGGTGCCAGGCTGGGCGACAATGGGGGGATGACCACGCTCCCCCCGCCCCTCGCGATCGGCCCGCACACCGTGCAGCCCCCGGTGGTGCTCGCACCCATGGCCGGTATCACCAACGCCCCGTTCCGCACCCTGTGCCGCGAGTTCAGCGGCGGCAAGGGGCTGTTCGTCAGCGAGATGATCACGACGCGCGCCCTGGTCGAGCGCAACGAGAAGACCATGCAGCTGATCCACTTCGACGAGACCGAGAAGCCCCGCTCGATCCAGCTGTACGGAGTCGACCCCACGACGGTCGGCAAGGCGGTCCGCATGATCGTCGAAGAGGACCGCGCCGACCACATCGACCTCAACTTCGGCTGCCCGGTCCCCAAGGTCACCCGCAAGGGCGGCGGCTCCGCCCTGCCCTACAAGAGGAACCTGCTGCGCGCGATCCTGCGCGAGGCCGTGGCCGGCGCCGGCGACCTGCCCGTCACGATGAAGATGCGCAAGGGCATCAACGACGAGCACCTCACCTACCTCGACGCCGGCCGGATCGCCGTCGAGGAGGGCGCCACCGCCATCGCCCTGCACGGGCGCACCACCGCCCAGCACTACGGCGGCACCGCCGACTGGGACGCCATCGCGCGCCTCAAGGAGCACGTGCCGGAGATCCCGGTGCTCGGCAACGGCGACATCTGGTGCGCCGAGGACGCGCTGCGCATGGTCCGCGAGACCGGCTGTGACGGAGTGGTCGTGGGGCGCGGCTGCCTGGGGCGGCCGTGGCTGTTCAATGACCTGGTCGCGGCCTTCGAGGGGCGTCCCGAGGACTTCCACAAGCCGACGCTGCGCGAGGTGGCGGCCACCATGCACCGGCACGCCCAGCTGCTGGGGGAGTGGATCGGCGACGAGGCGCGCGGGGTGATCGACTTCCGTAAGCACGTGGCCTGGTACCTCAAGGGATTCTCCGTGGGATCCGAGATGCGCCAGAAGCTGGCGGTGACCTCTTCCCTCGCCGAACTGGACGCTCATCTGAGCGAGCTGGACCTGGACCAGCCCTGGCCGGACAGCGCGGACGGCCCGCGCGGCCGGACGTCCGGAAACAACCGGGTTGTCCTGCCCGAGGGCTGGTTGAAGGATCCGTACGACTGCGCCGGCATCAGCGAGGACGCTGAGCTGGACACCTCCGGAGGCTGACAGCAGCCGACAAATCGCCCTCGGTGTAGCGTGATATACGCCACGCATGGGAGAGGTTTCGCTCAGATGAGCAGTTAAGTCACGGGTAAGACTTTCAAAGGGTGGCACTGGGTGCCATCCTTTGTTCGTTCAAGACTTGAACGCAAATGTATCGATGATCGCTCATCCGAGCGGGAACAGGCCTCAGGAGCCCCTTCACCCTTCGGGATGTGAACGCTCATCGCCCGTCGGCATTACTTATCGGTTACTTTCGATTGGCTGGCACACGGGTGGTTACAGCCTCATGACGCCTAAGTGGACATACCCAGACGCCTTCGATCTGGGTATGTTCCTGGCCGTCAGGGCAGCCACCCGAGTCCTCGAGGAGTCGAGACCCGTGTCGGAAAACAAAGATCAGAAGTTCGTCTACGACTTCACCGAGGGAAACCGCGACCTCAAGGACCTTCTCGGCGGCAAGGGAGCCAACCTCGCCGAGATGACCAACCTTGGTCTCCCGGTGCCTCCCGGCTTCACCATCACCACCGAGGCCTGCAAGGTCTACCTCGAAAGCGGCGAGGCCCCGGCCGCGCTGCGCGACGAGGTCAGCGCCCACCTGGCGGCCCTCGAAGAGAAGATGGGCAAGAAGCTCGGCCAGTCGGACGACCCGCTGCTGGTCTCCGTTCGCTCCGGCGCCAAGTTCTCGATGCCCGGCATGATGGACACCGTCCTCAACATCGGCCTCTCCGACGAGTCCGTGGCCGGCCTCGCCGCCCAGGCCGGCGACGAGCGGTTCGCGTGGGACTCCTACCGCCGCCTGATCCAGATGTTCGGCAAGACCGTCCTCGGCGTGGACGGCGAGCTCTTCGAGGACGCCCTCGACGAGGCCAAGGCCGCCAAGAAGGTCACCGTCGACACCGACCTCGACGCCGCCGACCTCAAGAAGCTGGTCAAGGCCTTCAAGAAGATCGTCGCGAAGGAGGCCGGCCGCGAGTTCCCGCAGGACGCCCGCGACCAGATGGACCTCGCCGTCGAGGCGGTCTTCAACTCCTGGAACACCGACCGCGCCAAGCTCTACCGCCGCCAGGAGCGCATCCCCGGCGACCTGGGCACCGCCGTCAACATCTGCTCCATGGTCTTCGGCAACCTCGGCCCGGACTCCGGCACGGGCGTCGCCTTCACCCGTGACCCCGCCACCGGCCACCAGGGCGTCTACGGCGACTACCTGCAGAACGCCCAGGGCGAGGACGTCGTCGCGGGCATCCGCAACACCGTCCCGCTGGCGGACCTGGAGACCATCGACAAGGCCTCCTACGACCAGCTCATGACGATCATGGAGACGCTGGAGACCCACTACAAGGACCTCTGCGACATCGAGTTCACGATCGAGCGCGGTCAGCTGTGGATGCTCCAGACCCGTGTCGGCAAGCGCACCGCCGGCGCCGCCTTCCGCATCGCCACCCAGCTCGTCGACCAGGGCCTGATCGACGAGGCCGAGGCCCTCCAGCGCGTCAACGGCGCCCAGCTGGCGCAGCTGATGTTCCCGCGCTTCGACGAGTCCGCCAAGACCACCATGCTCGGCCGCGGCATCGCCGCCTCCCCGGGCGCGGCGGTCGGCAAGGCCGTCTTCGACTCGTACACGGCCGTCAAGTGGTCCCGTTCCGGCGAGAAGGTCATCCTGATCCGCCGCGAGACCAACCCGGACGACCTGGACGGCATGATCGCCGCTGAGGGCATCCTGACCTCCCGCGGCGGCAAGACCTCGCACGCCGCCGTCGTCGCCCGCGGCATGGGCAAGACCTGCGTCTGCGGCGCCGAGGACCTCGAAGTCGACACCAAGCGCCGCCGCATGACGGTCGGCGGGACGGTCGTCGAAGAGGGCGACGTCGTCTCCATCGACGGCTCCACCGGCAAGGTCTACCTCGGCGAGGTACCCGTCGTACCGTCCCCCGTGGTCGAGTACTTCGAGGGCCGCATGCACGCCGGGGCCGACGACGCCGACGAGCTGGTCGCCGCCGTGCACCGGATCATGGCGTACGCGGACCGCGTCCGCCGGCTGCGGGTGCGCGCCAACGCCGACAACGCCGAGGACGCCTCGCGCGCCCGCCGTTTCGGCGCCCAGGGCATCGGCCTGTGCCGCACCGAGCACATGTTCCTCGGTGAGCGCCGCGAGATGGTCGAGCGCCTGATCCTGGCCGACACCGACGACGAGCGCGAATCGGCACTCAGTGCCCTCCTCCCGCTGCAGAAGAAGGACTTCGTCGAGCTGTTCGAGGCGATGGACGGGCTGCCCGTCACCGTCCGCCTGCTCGACCCGCCGCTGCACGAGTTCCTGCCCGACATCACCGAGCTGTCGGTGCGCGTCGCCCTCGCCGAGTCCCGCAAGGACGCCAACGAGAACGACCTGCGCCTGCTCCAGGCCGTGCACAAGCTGCACGAGCAGAACCCGATGCTGGGTCTGCGCGGCGTCCGCCTCGGCCTGGTCATCCCCGGTCTGTTCGCCATGCAGGTCCGGGCGATCGCCGAGGCCGCGGCCGAGCGCAAGAACGCCAAGGGCGACCCGCGCGCCGAGATCATGATCCCGCTCGTGGGCACCGTCCAGGAGCTGGAGATCGTCCGCGACGAGGCCGACCTGGTCATCGCCGAGGTCGAGGCCGCCACCGGCACCAGCCTCAAGCTGACCATCGGCACGATGATCGAGCTGCCGCGCGCCGCGCTGACCGCCGGCCAGATCGCCGAGGCCGCGCAGTTCTTCTCCTTCGGTACGAACGACCTGACCCAGACGGTGTGGGGCTTCTCCCGCGACGACGTCGAGGCCAGCTTCTTCACCGCGTACCTGGAGAAGGGCATCTTCGGTGTCTCGCCCTTCGAGACCATCGACAAGGACGGTGTCGGCTCGCTGGTCCGCAGCGCGGTCGAGGCCGGCCGGGCCACCCGTCCCGACCTCAAGCTCGGCGTCTGCGGCGAGCACGGCGGCGACCCCGAGTCGGTGCACTTCTTCCACGAGGTCGGTCTCGACTACGTCTCCTGCTCGCCGTTCCGGATTCCGGTGGCGCGTCTGGAGGCCGGCCGCGCGGCCGCCGAGTCGAAGGGCTCCGACAGCCGCTGAGCCCCCCCGTGCCGGGTTCCGGCGCGGCTCGGCCGGGCACGAACCCGGCCGGGCGGCACCGGTTCCTGAGGCTGCGCCCTGCTTCCGGTTTCCCTGACCCCCGGAAGCGGGCGCAGCCTGCTTTGCGTTTAAGGCCCGTATTCAACCAAGTCGCCTTTACGGCACCAGGCGGTGGACGGATCCCCACCCGTCCACCGCCTGCCGCCTATCGCCAGGCACGTCGGCGCTTCCCGGTGCGACCGACCGCCAGGCCCCGCAAAGCCCCCCACGGCCTTCACGGAGCGTTTCGGTCGCACTGGAGTGTGCCTGGCGGAGTACAGGATTTCGGTTGTCACGCTCCTGCCGAAAGGGGTTTCAACTGTGGCTGAAAGGGCGTGGTGACCACGTGTGACGGCGTGCATACTCATGGGGCGGGGGGATTGCGGTTGCACAGGTGGGGGTTCGGTGCTTCGTATCCATTTCACGGGAGTGGACCTCGCACGCGTACGGATGGCAGGACGTCCCGATGCGTTGTGGGAAACGATTCTCAGCTTTCACCGTTTAAGGGACCGGCGTGATGCCCGGTTGTTCGGTGAATGGCGTACGGAAACCCGGAGCCGGTTGAATAGTGAAACAAGACTGCTGGGTGCGCTGATACCGGGGCGCGGCTATTTCCCCGATTTCCTGACACCCGTGGAGGGGCAGTACGGGTGGGACGTCGGCCTCGACGCGCTGCGCGGCCTGCGCCCCGAGCGGATACGGCGCGAGCTGTCGCTGATGGGCGCGGGAGCGCGTATGGGCGCGGCCTTCGGCATGCCGCCGGGCGCGAGCGGCGCGGGCGACACCCTCGTCCCGCGCCGGCTGCGGGAGTTCATAGACGACGCGCCCAAGCACATGCCGAGGCTGCTGGGCGAGCTGCGCGCGTACCACCGCGTGGCCGTGGAGCCCTACTGGACCCACATACAGGCCCAGATCGAGGCTGAGCGGGCGGCCCGGGGCCGCGCGCTGCTGGACGGCGGCGCGGACGAGCTGCTCGCGTCGCTGCCGCCGATGCTGCGCTGGCGGGCGCCGGTCCTGGAGTGCGACTACCCCGTGGACCGGGACGTGCGGCTGCGGGGGCGCGGGCTGCTGCTCCAGCCGTCCTTCTTCTGCCGCCGCACGGCCGTCACCCTGCACGACCCGGAGCTCCCGCCGGTCCTGGTCTACCCGGCGGCGGCGCAGCTCGCCTCGGCCCCCGCCCAGGGGGAGGCCGCCCGCCCGGCGGAGGAGCAGCGCCAGCGGACCCTGGGCAAGCTCGTGGGGCACACCCGCTCGGTGGTGCTGCGGGCCATCGGCGACGGAGCCACCACCAGCGAACTGGCCCGCCGGGCGGGGGTGTCGCTCGCCTCCGCGAGCCAGCACGCCTGCGTGATGCGGGAGGCGGGCCTGGTGACGACCCTGCGCCGGGGCAACGCCGTGCTGCACACGGTGACCCCGCTGGGGGCGGCGCTGCTCAAGGGCGGTGCGGTGGCGTCCTGACGGCGGTGGCGGCCCGCACCGTAGGAGGACGGGCGCCCGGGGGAAGGGCCGGAAAATCCTTTCCCCCGGGCGATGAGTTTTCCGGGGCCGCCCGGTCTACCCCTTCGAACGCACCACGGCGAGAGAAAACGCACCCCCGCGAGAGAAGAGGGACCGAGATGTCCGCCACCATGATCTTCGTCAACCTGCCCGTCAAGGACCTGGAGGCGAGCAAGGCCTTCTGGGGCAAGCTCGGCTACTCCTTCAACGCCCAGTTCAGCGACGAGAACGGCGCCTCCCTGGTCATCAGCGACACCATCTACGCGATGCTGCTGACCGAGGCCCGGTTCAAGGACTTCACCCACAAGGCCATCGCGGACACCTCCACCACCACCGAGGCCCTGCTGTGCCTGAGCGCCGAGAGCCGCCAGGCGGTGGACGCGCTGGTCGACGCGGCCGTCGGCGCGGGCGGCACCGAGCCCCGCGCCGCACAGGACCACGGCTTCATGTACGGGCGGGCCTTCGAGGACCTCGACGGCCACACCTGGGAGATCATGTGGATGGACCCGGCGGCGATCCAGGCCCAGTAGTCCCCCCCCCGGCGGCCCTATACGGGCGAGGGCACGGCGGTCCGCACCGGATAGGTCCGCACCGGATAGGTCCGGACCGCCACCTCCTCGTCGTCCAGGCAGCGCCCCGACTCCAGGTCGAACCGCTGCTTGAGCAGCGGCGAGGCCACGAAGGGGCGTCCCGTCACCGCACCCACCAGCCCCCGGGCGAGCACCTGCGCGCCGGTGAAGGGGTCCCGGTTGCCGATGGCGTACGGGCGTCCCCCGCGGTCCAGGAACACCGCGGCCTGGCTCCCGTCGGGCAACAGGGCCGCGACCCCGCGCCCCGGGGTCAGCTCCGACAGTTCGCACACCGTCACCCAGCCGCCGTTCACTTCCAGCTCGATGGTCACCGGTCGCCTCCCACGGGCTCAAGGGTCAGTACGGTCAGGTCGGGCTTGACCTGGTCGCGTTCCGGCACGAACCGCACACTGGGGTCCGGGGCGCCGGGGGCGTTGACGAAGGACACGAACCGGCGCAGCCGCTCGGGGTCCCGGAGGGTCTCGGCCCACTCGTCCCGGTAGTGGGCGACGTGGTCGGCCATCAGCGACTCCAGCTCGGCGCACAGGCCGAGCGAGTCGTGCACGATCACGTCCCGCAGGTGGTCCAGCCCGCCCTCCAGCCGCTCCAGCCAGGTCGAGGTCCGCTCCAGCCGGTCGGCGGTGCGGATGTAGAACATGAGGAACCGGTCGATGAGACGGACCAGTTCGGCGTCCGAGAGGTCCTGGGCCAGCAGATCGGCGTGACGCGGGCTGGCCCCGCCGTTGCCGCCGACGTAGAGGTTCCAGCCGTTCGCCGTGGCGATGACGCCGAAGTCCTTGCTCTGCGCCTCCGCGCACTCGCGGGTGCAGCCGGACACCGCCGACTTCACCTTGTGCGGGGCGCGCAGGCCCCGGTAGCGCAGCTCCAGGTCGATGGCCATGCGCACGCTGTCCTGCACCCCGTAGCGGCACCAGGTCTGGCCCACGCAGGACTTCACCGTGCGCAGTGCCTTCCCGTAGGCGTGCCCGGACTCGAAACCGGCGTCCACCAGCCGCGCCCAGATCCGCGGGAGCTGGTCGACCGCGGCCCCGAACAGGTCGATCCGCTGCCCACCGGTGATCTTCGTGTAGAGGCCGAAGTCGCGGGCCACCTCGCCGATCACGATGAGCTTGTCGGGGGTGATCTCCCCGCCCGGGATACGGGGGACGACCGAGTACGAGCCGTTGCGCTGCATGTTCGCCAGGAAGTGGTCGTTGGTGTCCTGGAGGGCCGCCTGCTCCCCGTCCAGGACGTATCCGCTCGCGCCGAGCGTCGCGGCGAGCGAGGCGATGATCGAGGCGACGGCGGGCTTGCAGACCTCGCAGCCCTCGCCGCCGCGGGCCTCCTCGCGGCCGTGGCCGTCGAGGATCTCCCGGTAGGAGGTCAGGCGGCGGGTGCGGACGATCTCGTACAGCTCGGCGCGGGTGTACGGGAAGCAGCCGCACAGCCCCTTGTCGGCGGCGGCGGGCAGCAGCTGCCCGATCACCTTGAGGCAGCCGCCGCAGCCGGTGCCGGCCTTGGTGCACTTCTTGACCTCGGGCAGGGAGGTGAAGGCGGTGATCTCCTTCTTGGTGACGTTGTGGCAGGAGCAGATCACCGCCGTGTCGGGCAGCGCGGACGGGCCGAGCTGCGCGGCCGGCCCGATGCCGGCCGGCAGCACCAGCTGCTCGGGCAGGACCGGCGGAACGCTGCCGGTGAGCGGGCGCAGCAGCCCGTAGGCGTCGGCGTCACCGACGAGGACCCCGCCGAGCAGTACGCCGTCGGGAGAGACGACCAGCTTCTTGTAGACGCCGGAGCGGGAGTCGGAGTAGACGACGTCGAGGCAGTCGGGGGTGGCTCCGTGGGCGTCGCCGAAGGAGGCCACGTCCACACCGAGCAGCTTGAGCTTGGTGGACAGGTCGGCCCCGGTGAACTCCCGCTCACGGCCGAGCAGGTCGTCGGCGGCCGTCTCGGCCATGTCGTAGCCGGGGGCGACCAGGCCGTAGACGCGGCCGTCGACGGCCATCGCGCATTCGCCGATGGCGTACACGGCGGGGTCGGAGGTGCGGCAGCGGGCGTCGACGGCGATCCCGCCGCGCTCGCCGACCGCGAGACCGGCGTCGCGGGCCAGCTGGTCCCGGGGGCGGACGCCGGCGGAGAAGACGACCAGGTCGGCCGGGACGGTCGAGCCGTCGGAAAGGCGCATCCCGCTCACCGAGCCGTCCTCGCCGGTGAGGACCTCCTGGGTGCCGACGCCGGTGTGGACGCTCAGGCCCATGGCCTCGATGGTCCGCAGCAGTGCGGCGCCGCCCCCGTCGTCGACCTGCACGGGCATCAGGCGCGGGGCGAACTCCACGACCCTGGTGGCCAGCCCCAGGCCTTGCAGGGCGCCCGCGGCCTCCAGTCCGAGGAGTCCGCCGCCGACGACGGCCCCGCTGCTGCGGCCCTTCCCGTACGCCTCGATGGCGAGGAGGTCCTCGATGGTGCGGTACACGAAGCAGCCGGGGGCGTCCTTGCCGGGCACGGGCGGCACGAAGGGGTAGCTGCCGGTCGCCAGGACGAGGACGTCGTACGGGAAGACCCGCCCGGAGCGGGAGGTGACGGTGCGGGCGTCGCGGTCGATGCTCTCGGCGGGGTCGCCGAGGTGCAGGTCTATCCCGTGCCGGGCCATGAACCCGTCGGGGGTGAGCGACAGGTCCTCGGGGGTGCTGCCGGAGAAGTAGGAGGTCAGGTGGACCCGGTCGTAGGCCGGCCGGGGCTCCTCGCACAGGACGGTGACCCGGTGCGTGGCGGTGACCCCGCGCTCGGCGAGCGCCTCCAGGTAGCGCTGGCCGACCATGCCGTGGCCGACGAGCACGAGGGCGGGGGCGGGTGCGGGGGTGGGCGGGACTGCGGCCATGATCAGGAGCCTCCGTCGTCGGTGAGCAGGTGCGAGAAGTCGGTCAGCGCTTCCCCGTCCTCCCAGGAGCGGGCGAGGGCGCCCACGGTGGACAGTTCGCCGAGGAGGACCCCGCCGACCAGGCGGTCGCCGCGTACGACGACCTGCCGGTAGGTCCGGCGGGTGGCGTCGGCGAGGCGGATGACGTCGTCGCCGGGCAGCGGGGTCG
The DNA here is from genome assembly GCF_044454045.1 of Streptomyces sp. NPDC051578. NCBI lineage: Bacteria > Bacillati > Actinomycetota > Actinomycetes > Kitasatosporales > Streptomycetaceae > Streptomyces > Streptomyces sp. NPDC051578. The sequence continues at coordinate 649,765 of NZ_JBITDH010000001.1, read as the reverse complement.
GCTCCCCGAAGGCGGCGAGGTCCAGGGGCGCACCGCCGCCGGGGGAGCCGCCGTCACCGTTGCCGGCGCCGTCGCCGGGGGTGAGGGTGAGCCGGGTCAGCGCGCGGGTGCCGGTATAGGTGCCGAGGGGACCGCCGGTGTCGGTCAGGGCGGCCGCCAGGGCGTCCGCCTGCTCCAACGCCGCCCCGGCCAGTCCGTAGACCCGGCCGTCGTGCTCGGCGCAGTCGCCGATGGCGTGGATGCGGGGGTCGCTGGTGCGCAGCCGGTCGTCCACGACGATGCCGCCCCGCACCTCCAGACCGGCGGCCCGCGCCAGTCCGGTGCGCGGGCGCACCCCGCAGGCGAGCACCACGAGTTCGGCGTCGAGCCGGTAGCCGTCGGCGAGTTCGACGCCGGTGACCCGGGTTCCGGCACCGGGGCGGGGGGCCGCGGCCTTCGTCAGGCCGCGCACCCGGCACTCGGTGTGGATCTCGATGCCGAGGGCCGTGAGGTGGGCTCCCAGCAGCGCCGAGGCGGCCGCGTCCAGCTGTCGTTCCATCAATCGCTCGGCCTGCTGCGCGAGCACTATCTGGGCGCCCCGGGCGGCGAGGGCGCGGGCCGCCGAGACACCGAGGAGACCGCCGCCGATCACCACGGCGCGCAGGCCGGGGCGTACGGCCGCCGAGAGGGCCAGGCAGTCATCCATGGTGCGGAACGCGTGCACCCCCTCGGGGAGTTCCCGGCCGTCCGGCTCGAACAGGCCGCGCAGCGGCGGGAGGACCGGGTTGGAGCCGGTGGCCAGGACGAGGGTGTCGTACCCGAGCACCGCCCCGTCGTCGCAGTGCACCGCCCGCTCGGCGCGGTCGACGCGGACCGCGCGCACGCCCCGGCGCAGCGCCGGACCGGGTTCCGGGAGCGCGATCACCTCGGGGGCGTACCGGCCGGCGAGGATCTCGGCCAGCAGCACGCGGTTGTACGGGGCGTGCGGCTCCTCGCCGAGCACCGTGACGGCCGCGGCACCCCCGGCGGTCAGCCGCGCCGCGCAGCGCAGGCCCGCCAGGCCGCCGCCGATCACCACCACACGCTGATCCGAAGTCATGGAACGAGCGTGCGGGGCCGCTGTTTCCCCGCCGCATCGCCGCTGTTACCCGGACGGAACGCGCACCTCAGCACGGAGCGGGCAGGCCCGTGAGGCTTTCGAACCTCAACCTTTGCGCAAGTTTCCGGGCATCCGTGGCCATCGCAGCCAACCGCTCCATAGGGTCGGAGGCGTGCCTGACATATCAATCACGATGATCATCGTGCTGTGCGTGGCCGCAGCGGCGGCCGGCTGGATCGACGCGGTGGTCGGGGGCGGCGGACTGCTGCTCCTGCCCGCCCTGCTGCTCGGTCTGCCCCACACGCCGCCCGCCGCCGTCCTCGGCACCAACAAGGCGGTGGCCATCGTCGGCACCACCGGAGCGGCCGTGACGTACGTCCGCAAGGCGCCGGTGGACGTGAAGCTCGCCGTCCGTATCGGCCTCGCCGCGCTCGCCGGTTCGATGGGCGGCGCCGCGCTGGCCGGAGGGATCAGCAAGGACGCCATGCGCCCGCTGATCATGGCGGTGCTGGTCGTCGTGGCCGTGGTGGTGATCTTCAAGCCCGGGTTCGGCGCGGCCGCGTCCACCGCGCCCGTCAGCCGCCGGCGCGTGCTGCTCGCCATCGGTCTGGCCGGGCTCGGCATCGGCTTCTACGACGGACTCATCGGGCCCGGCACCGGCACCTTCCTGGTCCTCGCCCTCACCGCGCTGCTCCACCTCGACCTGGTGACCGCCTCCGCCACCGCCAAGATCGTCAACTGCTGCACGAACGCCGGGGCGCTCGCGATGTTCGCGTACCAGGGGATGGTGCTGTGGCAACTGGCCGCGCTGATGGCGGCCTTCAACCTGGCCGGGGGCATGATCGGGGCCCGTATGGCGCTCACCAAGGGCACCGCGTTCGTCCGGACGGTGCTGCTGACCGTGGTCGGGGCGCTGGTGGTCAAACTCGGCATCGAGCAGTGGGGCTGAGGCGTACCCGCCCCGCCGGGCCCGGGCCCGGCAAGACCGCCCGGACGGGGGTCTAGTACGTGCCCGTCAGGTGGGCGAAGACGACGACGTTGCCCTCGTACCCGGTGCGGGGTGAGAACGCGCCCCCGCAGGTGATCACCCGGAGCTCGGCGCGCGGCGAGGGCCCGTACACCCGGGAGTCCGGAAAGGCCTTGGCGTCGTACACCTCGACGGCGTGGACGGTGAACACGGCCGTACGTCCGTCCGCGCGCGCCACCTCGATCGTGGCCCCGCGGCGCAGCGCGCCCAGGTGGTAGAAGACGGCCGGGCCGGCGGCGTTGTCGACGTGGCCCGCGATGAGGGCGGTGCCGGTGGCGCCGGGTGTGGTGCCCTCGCGGTACCAGCCCGCGAGGTCGCGCCGGGCGGGCGGCGGGACTTCGAGGCTGCCGTCGGCCTGCAGTCCCAGCCCGGTGAGCGGGGCGTCGACGCGGATCGACGGGATCCGGATCCGGGTGGGCGGGGAGCCGGTCAGCGGGGCGATGCTCCCGGCGTACGAGGCCTGACCGCTGAGCGCGCTCAGCGCCTCGGCGGGGGAGGGCAGCGGAGGCCCGACGCTCTCCCCCGAGCCGCTGCCGACGAGCCAGATGCCCACGCAGGCGGCGAGGGCCAGGAGCCCGCCGCGGCCGGCGACGCCGGAGGTGCCCACCATGCCTGCCCCCTCGTGCTCGCTTCCCGTGCGTATGGCTGGCCGTCGCCCGGCCCCGCGAACGGGGGGACCTCGCGGGGCGGGCGACGGGGGACGGTACCGCTCGGACCGCGGCCACGGCCGCGGGGGTCCGTCAGCTCCGCGTGCCGCTCGCCCGGCGACGCAGGAGCCAGGTACCGCCGACGGCGACCGCGGTCAGCACGACCGCTCCCGCCGTGATCTTGGCGGGGTCGGTGGTGGTGGTCGTGCCACCACCGACCCCGGTCCGTACGTGGCCTTGCGGGCCACGGTCGGTGACGACCAGGTCGCCGGTGGCGAACTTGCCGTTCGCGCAGGTCGCGCCGATGTCGTAGGTGCCGGGGCGGAGGTCGCGGGCGACCTGGAACTGCCCCGTGACCACCTCCTTGCGGGTGCCCGGCAGCAGCTTGAAGCGGCCCCCGCCGACGGTGGTGGCATCACCCTCGGCGTGGCCGGAGGGGCCACAGGCGCTGGTGTTCACCGTCACGGTCACGCCCGGGGAGGCGGACTTCGGCCATACCTCCAGCGGGGCGAAGTCGCCCGGCGCGAAGCCGGGCATGCCGAGTTCCGCGGCGGCGACCGCGCCCGCGACCGGGCCGGCGAAGGCGACGGCGGTCAGCGCGGTGGCGGTCAGCACGTGTGCGGTGCGGCGGCGCATGGGGGCTCCTGGGAACGCGGGGTCGTGTTCCCGAGATAACCCGGCCGACCCGCCCCCCGCCTCCTGATGCGGCGTCAGGTCCGCCCTGCGGGCCGGTGTTCCCGCAGCTCACACGGGCCCGCTTGAGCCGTCCGGGGGACCCTGCCCGTCCGGGTGACACGAACGCCGGGCCGCTGCCGCCGGCTCTGCCGGGGTCGGGGCCGGGGCCGTGCCGATCCGGGCCGACCCGCGCCGTGCCCGCTCCGGCCGGGCGTGGCCCGTTCCGCGCGCGGCGTGGCCCGTACGCAGGGCCGCAGGAGGTACCGCGCGGGCGCGACACACACCGGCTGGGCGTGGCCCGTACCGGCTGGGCGTGGCCCGGCGCGGGCGTGGCCCGTACCGACTGGTGGCTGGGCGTGGCCCGCACCTCGTGGGTGTGGCCCGTACCTCGTGGGTGTGGCCCGTACCGGCCCGGTGTGGCGCGTACGCGGGGGCGCGCGGGTACCCCGCCGGCGGGGCCCGTACCGGCCGGGCGCGGCACATACAGCGCGGGCGTTGCCCCACCGACGGGTCGGTCCGTGCCCATCCAGTCGGCCCGTGCCTGCACCGGCCGGGTGCGGCACGCCCGGCCTGGCGCTGGCCGGCGGGCGTGCCCCCTACCGACCGGGCTCGGCTCGTACAGAGGGGTGCGGCACATGCTGCGCGGGCGTTGCCCTGACCGACGGTTCAGCCTGTGCCCGTCCAGGTCGGCCCGGGCCTGCCCCACACGGGCGGCGCCCCGTTCCGCACGGGCGTGGCAGCTACCGCACGGGGCATGCCCCGTACCCGCCTGGCGCGGTACGTACTGCGCGGGCGTTGTCCCACCGGCGGGTCGGCCCTTGCCGGTCCAGGTCTGCCCTTGCCTGCCCCGCACGGGCGGGCCCCGTACCGGCCGGGCTTGGCCCGTACCGCACGGGCGCGGCCCGTACCGGCCGGGTGCCGCGCGCCCGGCGCGGTGCGGGACGCGGGGGCGGAACGTGGCGCGGGCTTACGCCGGGCGGCGGGGGGTGCGTACGGTTGAGGCCCCGCGCGGGCGGAGCGACCGGCGCCGTCGCGGCAGAGTTCTGGGAGGGCCTCGTGACACCGCTCGACCGGCCGGTAACCGCCGCGGCCGCACTGCCGTTCTTCGTGTACGGGACCCTGCGGCCCGGCGAGGTCAACCACGACCTGTTCCTGCGGGGCCGTACGGCGGCCGAGGAACCGGCCCTGCTGCCGGACGCCGCGCTGTACGAGGGCCCGGGGTACCCGTACGCCGTCGCGCGTCCCGGCCCCGGGATACACGGCGAGCTGATCACCCCCGCGCCCGAGGCCTACGCCGAGCTGCTGGTCGCGCTCGACATGCTGGAGGAGTACCGCGGGCCGGGCCGCCCGGGCAACGTCTACGACCGGGTCGCGCGCGAGGCCCTGCGCCCCGACGGCACCCCGGTCCTGGCCTGGGTGTACCTGGCCGCCGCACCGCTGGCCCGCTCGCTCGCCCGCTCCGGGACCGAGATCCCGGGCGGGGACTGGCTCGTCCCGGGCCGGGCGGGGTGACGGCCGGCGGTCACAGCCCTTCGGCCCCGCGGTTGCGCAGCCGCTGCCCGTACTGCTGGAGGACCCACAGCTCCTCCTGGACCGCCGCCAGCTGCTCCGGCGGAGCCTGCGCCCCCAGGCGCGAGAGCGTGCCCTGGATCTCGTGCACCCGGCGGTCCACGGCGCGCAGCCGCACCTGCACCAGCTGGACCCCGGCGTAGACCTCGTCCACCGTCTTCGCGTGGATGGCTTCGACCGCGAGTTCCGTGACCAGCGCGCGCACGGTGTCGTTGGGCGCGGCCTCACGGACCCGCGCCAGGTAGTCCTCCGTGCCCAGGGAGGCGCCGCCGGCGTCCTGGATGGCCTGGCGGACCGCCGCGTAGGGCGGGGCGGTGAACTCGTCGAGCCCGTAGGCGTCGAAGGCGGGGGAGACCAGGGCAGGTCTCTGCAGGGCCAGCTTGAGCAGCTCGCGTTCCGTGCGGTGCGCGGGGCTGCGCAGGTTCAGCGCCGGGCCGCCCGCCGCCGGGGCGGGGGCCGGGGAGGCCTCGTAGGCCCGGCCGCGGCCACCGTGCTGCGGCTGGCCCCCCCGCTCGCGCGCCCAGCGGGCGAGCTGCGCGACCCGCTTGACCACGAACTGTTCGTCGCGGATGCCCAGCATCCCCGCCAGCTGGACCGCCGACTCGTGCTGGATCGCGATGTTCTTGATGTGGGCGACGACGGGGGCCGCCTCGTCCAGCGCGGCCGCCCGGCCCGCCGGGTTCTCCAGGTTGTGCCGGGACACGATGTGCCGCAGTGCGAACTCGAACAGCGGGGTCCGCGACTCCACCAGCCCCGACACGGCGGCGTCGCCCTGCGCGAGCCGCAGGTCGCAGGGGTCCATCCCGCCCGGGGTGATCGCGATCGAGGTCTCGGCGGCGAACTTCTGGTCGTCCTCGAAGGCGCGCAGCGCGGCCTTCTGGCCCGCCGCGTCCCCGTCGAAGGTGAAGATCACCTCGGCCGTGGCGTTGTCCATCAACAGCCGGCGCAGGATCTTGATGTGGTCCCCGCCGAAGGCCGTGCCACAGGTCGCGATCGCGGTGGTGACCCCGGCCAGGTGGCAGGCCATCACATCGGTGTAGCCCTCCACCACGACGGCCCGCGAGGTCTTGGCGATCTCCTTCTTGGCCAGGTCGATGCCGTACAGCACCTGGGACTTCTTGTAGATCGCCGTCTCGGGGGTGTTCAGGTACTTGGGGCCGTTGTCGTCGTCGCGCAGTTTGCGCGCGCCGAAGCCGACGACCTCGCCGCTGATGTCCCGGATCGGCCACATCAGCCGCCCCCGGAACCGGTCGATCGGCTTCCCGCTGCGGCTGTCCTGGGCCAGGCCGGAGGTGATCAGCTCCTTGTCGCTGAACCCCTTGCCGCGCAGGAAACGGGTCAGGTGGTCCCAGCCGGCCGGGCTGTATCCCACGCTGAAGTGCGCGGCCGCGGCCTGGTCGAAGCCCCGCTCCGCCAGGAACTTCCGGCCGATCTCCGCCTCGGCGCCGCCCAGCTGGTCCACGTAGAACTGCGCGGCGGCCTTGTGCGCCTCGACCAGCCGGATCCGCTCGCCGCGGCCGCTGGTACCGGCGGTGTAGCCGCCCTCCTCGTACCGCAGGGTGATGCCCGCCTGGCCGGCGAGGCGCTCGACCGCCTCCGAGAAGGAGAGGTGGTCGATCTTCATGACGAAGTCGAGGGTGTCCCCGCCCGCCTGGCAGCCGAAGCAGTGGTACAGCCCCTTGCTCGGACTGACCTGGAAGGACGGGGACTTCTCGTCATGGAAGGGGCACAGGCCCTTGAGGTTTCCGCCGCCGGCGTTGCGCAGCTGGAGATAGTCGGAGACCACGGCGTCGATCGGGACCGCGTCCCGTACCGCCTTCACGTCGTCGTCGTTGATCCGTCCTGCCACGCATGAAGTCTACGGCCGGGCGCCGACAAACCCGTCAGGCCCCCTCCGCCGCCACCAGGGAAGTCAGCGGAACCGACGGGTCCGCCAGCTTCTCCCGGTCCACCGGCGCATGGGAGCGGATCAGGGCCTGGATGTGCCCGGTGACGTCCCACACGTTGACGTTCATCCCGGCGAGGACCCGGCCCTGCGACAGCCAGAACGCGATGAACTCCCGCTTGCCCACGTCGCCGCGGATCAGCACCTGGTCGTAGCCGCCCACCGGCGCGTACCCCGAGTACTCCAGGCCCACGTCGTACTGGTCCGAGAAGAAGTAGGGAACCCTGTCGTACGAGACCTCCTGGCCCAGCATCGCCCGCGCGGCCGCCGGACCGCCGTTGAGCGCGTTCGCCCAGTGTTCGACGCGCAGCCGGGTCCCGAGCACCGGGTGGTGGGCGGCCGCCACGTCCCCGACGGCGAAGACGTCCGGATCGGACGTGCGCAGCGACGCGTCGACCGCGATCCCCCCGCCGTGCTCCCGGTCCACCAGCGCCAGCCCGGAGCTCTCGGCGAGCGCCGTACGGGGCGCCGCGCCGATCGCGGCGAGCACCGCGTGCGCCGGGTGCTCCTCGCCGTCGTCGGTCCGGGCGGCCAGCACCATCCCGTCCTGCCCGACGATCTCGGTCAGCCGCGCGCCGAAGTGGAAGCGGACGCCGTGCTCGGCGTGCAGGTCCCCGAAGAGCCGGCCGATCTCCGGGCCGAGCACCGCGTGCAGCGGTGTGGCCAGCGGCTCGACCACCGTCACCTCGGCGCCGTACCCGCGGGCCGCCGCCGCGACCTCCAGGCCGATCCAGCCGGCGCCCGCGATCAGCAGGTGGCCGTTGTCCCGGCCCAGCCCGACCAGGACCTGCTTGAGCCGCTCGGCGTGCGCGAGGCGCCGCAGGTGGTGCACCCCCACCAGACCGGTGCCCGGGACGTCGAGGCGGCGCGGCTCGGCCCCGGTGGCCAGCAGCAGCTTGTCGTAGTGCAGCGCCGTGCCGTCACCGAGGACGACCTTCTTCGCGGACCGGTCCAGCTGGACGGCGGGCTGACCCAGGTGCAGCTCGATGTCGGCGCCCGCGTACCAGGACGGCGCGTGCACGAAGACGCTGTCGCGCTCCTCCTTGCCCGTCAGGTACCCCTTGGACAGGAAAGGGCGTTCGTAGGGATGCTCGCGCTCGTCCCCGATCAGGATCACCCTGCCCGTGAACCCCTCGGACCTCAGGGTCTCGGCCGCTTTGGCCCCGGCGAGACCCGCGCCGACGATGACGAACGTCCGGTGTGCGTCGACCACCTGATGCCTCCTCATAACCTCTGCGCCACATGCGGCCACATGCGAGCGTCCCGCACCGAGCCTGCCCCGTGAAGGGGGAGTGGCCCGATCAGCTCACCCTTCGGCGCGTCGTGGGCGCCTGGTGAGACGGGCGTGCAACGAGCGGGCCGAGGCGTCGGTGAGGGCGGCGATCTGGTCGATGACCGCGCGTTTCCTCGCCTTGTCGTCGGGTGCTTCCTCGAAGATCGCCCGGAACTGGGGGTCGAGGCCCTCGGGTGCGCGGGCGCTGAGCGCCTCGGCGAGTTCGGCCAGGACGATGCGCTGGTCCGCGCGCAGCCGCTCCTGTTCGTCGCGCTGCATCACGTACAGGTCCGCGACCGCCTTGAGGACGGCGCACTCGTTGCGCGCCTCCCGGGGCAGGACCAGCTCGGCCGCGTACCGGGTGAGGCGCCCCGACCCGTAGGCCTCCCGCGTCGCCGCCTCGGCGGCCAGGCAGAAACGGCCGATCAGCTGGCTGGTGGCGTCCTTGAGCCGGGCCTGGGCGACGGCCGAGCCGTCGTAGCCGTGCGGCCACCACTCCTGCTCCATCAGCCGGTCCAGGGCCTCGCGCAGCTCCTCCGGCGCGGTGTCGGCGGGCACGTACCGGCCGATCGCGACCCGCCAGATCGCATCGCGCTCCGGTTCGGCGAAGAGCATGTTCGGGTCGAGGTGCCCGGCGTGCAGACCGTCCTCGAAGTCGTGGACGGAGTACGCCACGTCGTCCGCCCAGTCCATGACCTGCGCCTCGAAGCACTTGCGGTCGGCGGGAGCGCCCCGGCGCAGCCAGGCGAAGACCGGCAGGTCGTCCTCGTACGCGCCGAACTTCACCGAGTCGGGGTCGGTGGGGTGCCCACCGCGCGGCCACGGGTACTTGGTGGCCGCGTCCAGCGCGGCCCGCGTCAGGTTGAGGCCGACGCTGACGAGTCCACCCGTCGCCGGATCGGGCACGAAACGCTTCGGCTCCAGCCGGGTCAGCAGGCGCAGCGACTGCGCGTTGCCCTCGAAGCCGCCGCAGTCCTTGGCGAACTCGTTGAGGGCTTCCTCGCCGTTGTGCCCGAAGGGTGGGTGGCCCATGTCGTGGGAGAGGCAGGCGGCCTCCACCAGATCGGGATCGCAGCCGAGGGCCGCTCCCAGCTCGCGGCCCACCTGGGCGCATTCCAGGGAGTGGGTCAGGCGGGTGCGGGGGCTCGCGTCCCAGTCGTAGGAGCGGGTGCCGGGGGTGACGACCTGCGTCTTGCCGGCGAGGCGGCGCAGCGCGGCGGAGTGCAGTACGCGGGCGCGGTCCCGCTGGAAGGCGGTGCGGCCGGGCCGTTTGTCGGGCTCGGCGGCCCAGCGCTCGGTGTCGGCAGGCTCGTAGGGGTCGGTGCGGGTCGTGCTCTGCATGCCTTCCATGCTCAGACGTTAACCGGAAGAGCCGACAATGCGGGTGATCCGGGGTGCCCCGGAGCCGGGCGCTCCGCTACGCGGTGGCCAGTTCCAGCGGTGTGCGGCGCCGGGCGAGGGCCTGGTCGTAGCGCAGCAGGACGAGACGGGCGAGGGCCGGGTGGTCGCCGAGCGGTGCGGCGGCCGGTCCGGTCGCGGCGGCGGCGCTCTGGGCGGCGAAGCGGCCGGGGGCGGTGAAGTACGAGGCCACGGCGATCCGGTGGTGGCCGCGGGCGGCGAGGGCCCGCAGGGCGTCGGGCACGGCCGGGCTCGCGGCGGAGGCGTAGGCCGCTACGACGGGCACCCCGCCGAGGCGCTCGGACAGCAGTGCGGCGGTGCGGCGGGTGTCCTCGGCGGCGTCCCGGTCGCGGGAACCGGCGGCCGCCAGCACCACCGCCGTCCCGGGCGCCCAGGCGGCCTCCAGGAGCCGCTCGTACAGGGCCTCGGCCAGCAGCGGGTGCGGGCCGAGGGGGGCGGCGACCCGGGTGCGCAAGTGCGCGGCGCGGGCGGCCGCCGTGGGGAGGTCCCGCTTGACGTGGTGCCCGCGGCTCAGCAGCAGCGGCACGAGGACGGTGTCCCCGGCGACGGCGTCGAGGGTCTCGCCGAGCAGGGGCCGGTTCAGCTCGATGTGCCCGAGGCGGACGTCGAGACGGGGGCGGAGCTCGCGGACCCGCTCCAGCAGGGCCCGGACGCTGCGGAGGGCGCGCGGGTCACGGCTGCCGTGGGCGACGGCGACGAGGGTGGGCTGCATGCGGGGACTCCGTTGGTCCGGGCCCCCGGCGGACGCACGGTGTCCAGCTGCGCCCCGAGCTGGAGGGTGATCCGGGTCAGCAGCTCGGCGGCGGTGGCGGGGGGGAAGCGGGAAGGGAGGGGATTCGGGAGGGTGCGCGGGCTCCGTCATGAACCGATCCTGCGGGGCGCAGGTTGCCGCCGCGTTGCGCCCCCGTGACGGGTCTTTTCCGGCTGCTCACAGCGGGCGCGGCGGGGCGCGGCCCGCAGGCGGGTGAAACCGCACCGGCCCGGACCGCGTCCTGACCGGCGAGACCGGGCGACGACCAGGGCAACCGGTGAAAGCCGAACCAGCCGAGACCAGGGGGGACTTCATGGGCGGAGCGCGCCTGAGCAGGATCGCGGGCGGGGTACGGGGGCTGCTGCCGCGCACGGTGCGGGCCAGGCGGCGCGCCGTCCGGGCCGTGATGATGCTGTGCGTGCTGGCGCTGCTGCCCTCGGCGTGGACGCACGCGGTGGCCGCCGACCGGCTCGGCAGCACGGCCCGGGCGCCCGCCGCCCCGGTGGCCGTGGTGTTCGGCGCGGGCCTGCTGGGCTCGCGGCCCACCCCGTACCTGGCCGACCGGCTCGACGCGGCCGCCGAGCTGTACCGCGCCGGGAAGGTCAAGGTCGTCCTGGTGACCGGGGACAACAGCCGCACCGGGTACTCGGAGCCGGACGTGATGCGCGCCTACCTGACCCGCCACGGGGTCCCGGACGACCGGATCGTCAGCGACTTCGCCGGGTTCGACACCTGGGACTCCTGCGTGCGGGCCCGGCGGATCTTCGGCGTGGACCGCGCGGTGCTGATCAGCCAGGGCTTCCACATCCGGCGGGCCGTGGCCCTGTGCCAGGCGGCCGGGGTGGACTCGTACGGGGTCGGCGTGGCGGACGTGCACGACGCGACCTGGTACTACGGCGGCGCCCGCGAGGTCTTCGCCGCCGGGAAGGCGGCGCTGGACGCGGTGTTCAAGCCGCGCCCGACGTTCCTGGGGCCGAAGGAGGACGGGGTGTCGCGGGCGCTGGCCCTCTGACAGACTGGCACGGATTGTTAGACCTAGGGGGGCACCGTGGGCACCGCGCCGGACCTGAGCGGCAAGGCCGTCGTCATCACCGGAGGCGCCCGGGGGCTGGGCGCGGCCGCCGCGCGGGCCGTCGTGGACGGCGGCGGCCGGGTGCTGGTCACCGACGTGCTGGAGGCGGAGGGCGCCGCGACGGCGGCCGGACTGGGGCCCGCGGCCCGCTTCCTGCGGCACGACGTGACGAGCGAGGACGACTGGGCGGCGGCGCTGGAGTACGCTGCCGCCGAGTTCGGCCGCCTCGACGGCCTCGTCAACAACGCGGGCATAGCCACGGGGCAGTTCCTGGAGCACGAGAGCGTCGAACACTTCCGCCGGGTCGTCGAGATCAACCTGGTCGGCACCTTCATCGGCATCAAGGCGGCCATCCCGCTGCTGCGCGCCGCCGGCGGCGGCTCCGTCGTCAACATCTCCTCCGCCGCGGGCCTGACCGGACTGGCGCTGACCGCCGGGTACGGCGCCTCCAAGTGGGGCGTGCGCGGCCTGTCGAAGATCGGCGCGGTCGAGCTCGCCGAGGCCCGGATCCGCGTCAACTCCGTCCACCCGGGCATGACGCTCACCCCGATGACCGCCCCGGTCGGCATCCGGGCCGGCGAGGGCAACTACCCCGGCACCCCGCTCGGCCGCGTCGGCGCCCCCGAGGAGATCGCCGCGGCCGTCGCCTTCCTCCTGTCCGACTCCTCCGCTTACATCACGGGCGCCGAACTCGCGGTCGACGGCGGGTGGACGGCGGGCCTGACGGTGAAGCACCTGACCGGCCACTGACCGTCCCGGACCCCGCCCACGGACCCCGCCCACGGACCGGGGCCACTGGCCGGGCCGGGGGCGGGCGCCTCACCGGGGGACGGGAGGCGCGCTGAGGGGGAGAACCCCCGGCCGTAACGCGAGGGGGCGGTCCGCGTAACACCGGCGGCGCACGGTGGCCGTATGCACACCGATGACACCGCCGGACCCGTCACCGCCACGCACTGCCCCTACTGCGCCCTGCAGTGCGGCATGAACCTGCGCGCCGGGGCGGACGGCGGCGTCGAGGTGGAGGAGCGGCCCGACTTCCCCGTCAACCGGGGCGCCCTGTGCGGCAAGGGACGTACCGCCCCGGCCGTGCTCTCCTCGCGGGTGCGCCTGACGCAGCCGCTGGTGCGCGGCCGTACCGGACGGCTGGAGCCGGCCACCTGGGAGCGGGCCCTGGACGCCGTCGCCGAGGGCCTCTCCCGCACGGGGCGCTCGTACGGGCCGGACGCCGTCGGCGTCTTCGGCGGCGGCGGGCTGACCAACGAGAAGGCCTACGCGCTCGGCAAGTTCGCCCGCGTCGCCCTGCGCACCTCCCAGATCGACTACAACGGCCGGTTCTGCATGTCCTCCGCGGCCGCCGCCCACCAGCGGGCCTTCGGCCTCGACCGCGGCCTGCCCTTCCCGCTGGAGGACGTCCCCCGCACCGGCTGCGTGATCCTCGTCGGCTCCAACCTGGCCGAGACCATGCCTCCGGCCCTGCGCTTCCTGCGGGAACTCAAGGACAACGGCGGCACGTTGATCGTGGTGGACCCGCGCCGCACCCGCACCGCCGAACAAGCCGACCTGCATCTCGCCCCCCGCCCCGGGACGGACCTCGCCCTCGCCCTGGGCCTGCTCCACCTCGTCGTCGCCGAAGGGCGCACCGACGAGGCGTTCATCGCCGAGCGCACCAGCGGCTGGCCCGAGGCGCGGGCCGCCGCGATGGCGCACTGGCCGGAGCTGGTGGAGCGGATCACCGGGGTCCCCGTGCCCCGACTGCGCGAGGCGGTGGGGATGTTCTGCGCCCCCGAATCCGCCATGGTGCTGACCGCCCGCGGCCCGGAGCAGCAGTCCAAGGGCACCGACACCGTCGGCGCGTGGATCAACCTCTGCCTGGCCACGGGCCGCGCCGGGCGCCCGCTGTCCGGTTACGGCTGCCTCACCGGCCAGGGCAACGGCCAGGGCGGCCGCGAGCACGGCCAGAAGGCCGACCAGCTCCCCGGGTACCGCAAGCTGACCGACCCGGCGGCGCGGGCCCACGTCGCCGCCGTCTGGGGCGTCGACCCCGACGGCCTGCCCGGTCCCGGCCGCAGCGCCTACGAACTCCTCGACGCCCTCGGCACCGAGGTGAAGGCGCTCCTGCTGATGGGCTCCAATCCGGTGGTCTCCGCGCCCCGTGCCGCCCACATCGAGGGCCGGATCCGCTCCCTGGACTTCCTCGCCGTGGCCGACGTCGTCCTCTCCGAGACCGCCGAACTGGCCGACGTGGTGCTCCCCGTCACCCAGTGGGCGGAGGAGGACGGCACCACCACCAGCCTGGAAGGCCGCGTCCTGCTGCGCCGCCGGGCCCTGACCCCGCCGCCGGGCGTCCGCACCGACCTGGAGGTCCTGCACCACCTCGCCGCCCGGCTCGGCGTGGAGAAGGGCTTCCCCACCGCCCCCGAGGAGGTGTTCGAGGAGCTCCGGCGCGCCTCGGAAGGCGGCCCCGCCGACTACTCCGGGATCTCCTACGCCCGCCTCCAAGCCGAACAGGGCGTCTTCTGGCCCTGCCCGCCGGGCTCGCCCGGAACGCCCCGCCTCTTCCTGGACCGCTTCGCCACCGACGACGGCCGGGCCCGCTTCGTGCCCGTCGCGCACCGGGACGCGGCCGAGGTCCCCGACGCGCAGTACCCGCTGCTGCTCACCACCGGGCGGGTCGTGGCCCAGTACCAGTCCGGGGCCCAGACCCGACGGGTCGCGGAGCTCAACGCGGCCGCCCCCGGCCCGTTCGTGGAACTCCACCCCCGCCTCGCCGCCCGGCTGGGCGTGACCGAGGGGGCTCCGCTGGCGGTCGTCTCGCGGCGCGGTCGCGCGGTCGCCCCGGCCCGTATCACCGACACGATCCGGGCGGACACGGTGTTCATGCCGTTCCACTGGCCGGGGGAGGGACGCGCGAACACCCTCACCAACCCGGCCCTGGACCCGGTCTCGCGCATGCCGGAGTTCAAGACCTGCGCGGTGCGCGTCGAACCCGCCTGAGCCGTGGGCCCGCTCGGACATGCGTCCGGGCGGCTTCGGGCATCCCGGCGAGGGGTAACCATCCGGTCACGCACCGGACTCAGAAAGTGCTCGCACGCCCCTCGTGGCTGCGATGTGTCGTACCCCACACTGAAATCCGGTGCCCCCGTCCTCGGAGCCCTGGAGGTCGCCCCCGTGCAGACCCAGACCCTGACCGTGAACGTGAGCCACCCCGCCCAGGCCGACGAAACCGCCGACGCGGAGGCCGAAGTCGTGGACGCCGAGCCCGAGGAACCGGAGGTCCTCGACCTGACCGGGGAGGTGCCCGAGCAGCGCGGGCACGACGGCGACCATGAAGGCGGGACGGGTGGTACGGGCCGGGCGGGCGGGACGGGCGGCGCGGGCCCCTCCGCGGACCTGTTCCGGCAGTACCTGCGCGAGATAGGCAGGATCCCGCTGCTGACCGCGGTCGAGGAGGTCGAACTCGCCCGGCGCGTCGAAGCGGGACTGTTCGCCGAGGAGAAACTCGCCGCCGCCACCGGCCTCGACCTCCAGCTCACCCTGGACCTGGACAAGCTCGTCGTCATGGGCCGCATGGCCAAACGCCGCCTCATCGAGTCGAACCTGCGGCTCGTCGTCTCCGTGGCCAAGCGGTACGTGGGCCGCGGGCTCACCATGCTCGACCTCGTCCAGGAGGGGAACCTCGGGCTGATCCGGGCCGTTGAGAAGTTCGACTACGCCCGCGGCTACAAGTTCTCCACCTACGCCACCTGGTGGATCAGGCAGGCGATGTCCCGGGCCCTCGCCGACCAGGCCCGGACCATCCGCGTGCCCGTGCACGTCGTGGAGCTGATCAACCGCGTCGTGCGCGTACAGCGCCGCATGCTCCAGGAGCGCGGGTACGAGCCCACGGCCGAAGAGGTCGCCGCCCACCTGGAACTGACCCCCGAACGGGTACTTGAGGTGCTCCGCCTCGCGCAGGAGCCGGTCTCCCTGCACGCGCCCGTCGGCGAGGAGGACGACGTCGCCCTCGGCGACCTCATCGAGGACGGGGACGCGGCCTCCCCCGTGGAGTCCGCCGCGTTCTTCCTGCTGCGCGAGCACCTCGAAGCCGTGCTGTCGACCCTCGGCGAACGCGAACGCAAGGTCGTCCAGCTCCGCTACGGCCTCGCCGACGGCCGCCCGCGCACCCTGGAGGAGATCGGGCGGATCTTCGGCGTGACGCGCGAGCGGATCCGCCAGATCGAGTCCAAGACGCTCAACAAACTGCGCGACCACGCCTTCGCCGACCAACTGCGCGGCTACCTCGACTGAGCGCGCCCCCTGCGGATGCGCTGAGCACGAAAAGGGGTGCCCCCCTCCGAGGGCACCCCTTTCGACGGCGAGGTCCGGCTAGTCGACCTCGGCCACCGCCTGCGCGAACTGCGCCGCGTACAGCCGGGCGTAGGCGCCGTCCGACTCCAGCAGTTCCTCGTGGGTGCCCTGCTCCACGATCGAGCCGTTCTCCATCACCAGGATCACGTCCGCGTCGCGGATGGTGGAGAGCCGGTGCGCGATCACGAAGGACGTACGGCCGTGTGCGAGGCGCGCCATCGCCTTCTGGATCAGCACCTCGGTACGGGTGTCCACCGAGCTCGTCGCCTCGTCGAGCACCAGGATCACCGGGTCCGACAGGAACGCCCGCGCGATCGTTATGAGCTGCTTCTCGCCCGCGCTGACGCCCGCGCCCTCGTCGTCCAGCACCGTGTCGTAGCCGTCCGGCAGGGTGCGGATGAACCGGTCCGCGTGCGCGGCCCGCGCCGCTTCCTCGATCTCCTCGCGCGTGACCTCGCGCGAAGCCCCGTAGGCGATGTTCTCCGCGATGGTGCCGCCGAACAGCCAGGTGTCCTGGAGCACCATGCCGATGCCCGCGCGCAGTTCCTCGCGGGTCATCTTCGCGACGTCCACAGCGTCCAGGGCGATCCGGCCGCCGGTGACCTCGTAGAAGCGCATCAGCAGGTTGACGAGCGTGGTCTTGCCGGCGCCCGTCGGGCCGACGATCGCGACCGTCTGCCCCGGCTCGACGCTCAGCGAGAGGTTCTCGATGAGCGGCTTGTCCGGCTCGTAGCGGAACGCCACCTTGTCGAGGGTGACATGGCCCCGCAGCCGCTCCGGCCGCTCGGGGACCTCCGCGTCCGGCTCCTGCTCCCGCGCGTCCAGCAGCTCGTAGACCCGCTCCGCCGAGGCGACGCCGGACTGCACCAGGTTCGCCATCGAGGCGACCTGCGTCAGCGGCATCGAGAACTGGCGCGAGTACTGGATGAAGGCCTGCACGTCACCGATCGACAGGGAACCCGAGGCCACCCGCAGACCACCGACCACCGCCACCAGCACGTAGTTGATGTTCGAGATGAAGAACATCACCGGCTGCATGATCCCGCTGACCAGCTGCGCCTTGAACGAAGCCCGGTACAGCGCCTCGTTCTGCTCGGCGAAGACGGCCGCGGACTCCTTCTGCCGGCCGAACACCTTGACCAGCGTGTGGCCCGAGTACATCTCCTCCACGTGCGCGTTGAGCGCGCCCGTGGACTTCCACTGCGCCACGAACTGCGGCTGGGACTTCTTGCCGATCTTCGCCGCGACGAACACCGACACGGGGATCGTCACCAGCGCGACCAGCGCCAGCAGCGGCGAGATCCAGAACATCATCGCCAGCACGCCGACGATCGTCAGCAGCGAGTTGAGCAGCTGCCCCATCGTCTGCTGGAGCGTCTGACCGATGTTGTCGATGTCGTTCGTGGCGCGGCTGAGGACCTCACCGCGCTTCTGCTGGTCGAAGTACGACAGCGGCAGCCGCGACAGCTTCCCCTGGAGTTCCTCGCGCAGCCGGTACACGGTGCCGTTCATGATGTGGTTCGACAGCCGCGTCGCGACCAGCATCAGCAGTCCGGCGAGGGTGAAGACCACCAGCGCCCAGATCGCGACGGTCCCCACCGCGGAGAAGTCGATGCCCTGGCCGGGGGTGAAGTCGGTGCCGGACAGCATGTCGGCCATGCCGCCCTGCCCCCTGGCGCGCAGGCCGTCCAGCGCCTGGGCCTTGGTGATCCCGGCGGGCATCTGCCGCCCGACGATCCCCGCGAACACCAGGTCGGTGGCGTTGCCGAGGATCTTCGGCCCGACCACCGAGCAGGCGACGCTGCCGACGACGGCCGCGACCATGCCCCAGATCCTGGCCCGGTCCTGCGCGAGCTGGCCCAGCAGCCGCTTGCCCGATCCCTTGAAGTCCATGGACCGCTGGACCGGCCCCATCATCATCCGTCCTCCGGGCCCGCTCATGCGGCCTCCGCCTCCGTCAGCTGGGAGAGCACGATCTCCCGGTAGGTCTCATTGCCGGCCATCAGTTCCTGATGGCGCCCCTCGCCCACCACCTGGCCCTCGTCCAGGACGATGATCCGGTCGGCGTCACGGATCGTGGACACCCGCTGGGCCACGATGACGACGGTCGCGTTCCGCGTCTCCATGGCCAGCGCGGCGCGCAGCGCCGCGTCCGTCGCGTAGTCCAGGGCCGAGAAGGAGTCGTCGAACAGGTAGATCTCCGGACGCTGCACCAGCGTGCGGGCGATCGCCAGACGCTGGCGCTGCCCGCCGGAGACGTTGGTGCCGCCCTGGGTGATGGGCGCGTCCAGGCCGCCTTCGAGCTCGGAGACGAACCCGCGGGCCTGGGCCACCTCCAGGGCGTGCCACAGTTCTTCGTCCGTCGCCTCGGGACGCCCGTAGCGCAGGTTGGAGGCCACGGTCCCGGAGAACAGGTACGGCTTCTGCGGGACCATGCCGACCGTCTTGGCCAGCAGCTCAGGGTCGAGCCGGCGTACGTCCTCACCGTCGACCAGCACCTCGCCGCCGGTCGCGTCGAACAGCCGCGGCACCAGACCGAGCAGCGTGGACTTGCCGCTGCCCGTGGAGCCGATGACGGCGGTCGTCTCGCCCGGGCGGGCCAGCAGGTCCACCCCGCGCAGCACCGGCGCCTCGGCTCCCGGGTAGCGGAAGTCGGCGCCGCGCAGCTCCAGCTGACCGTGGCGCAGGAGCGTGCGCACCGGCTCGGTCGGCGGGACGACGCTGGAGTCGGTGTCCAGGACCTCCTGGATGCGCTCGGCGCACACCTCGGCGCGCGGCACCATCATGAACATGAAGGTGGCCATCATCACGGACATGACGATCTGCATCAGGTAGGCGAGGAACGCCGTCAGCTGGCCGATCTCCATGCCGTTGCTGTCCACGCGCATCGCGCCGAACCAGATGACGGCGACGCTGGAGATGTTCACGACGACGATGACGACCGGGAACATCAGCGCGAGCAGCCTGCCGGAGGCCAGCGACACCCCGGTCAGCTCCGAGTTCGCCTCCCGGAAGCGCTCCTTCTCGTAGGAGTCGCGGACGAAGGCGCGGATCACGCGGTTGCCGGTGATCTGCTCGCGCAGCACCCGGTTCACGATGTCCAGCCGCGTCTGCATCGTGCGGAACAGCGGGCGCGTCTTGAAGACGATCGTCCCGACGGAGAGGCCGAGGACGGGGACCACGGCGAGCAGCACCCCGGACAGCTTCACGTCCAGCGACAGCGCCATGGCGATACCGCCGATGCACATGATCGGCGCCGACACCATCAGCGTGAAGGTCATCAGGACCAGCATCTGGACCTGCTGCACGTCGTTCGTCGTACGGGTGATCAGCGACGGGGCGCCGAACTGGCCGAGCTCCCTGGCGGAGAAGCTCTGCACCCGGTCGAAGACGGCGGCACGGACGTCCCTCCCGACCGCGGCCGCGGTGCGGGCGCCGAAGTAGACGGCGCCGATGTTGCAGGTGAGCTGGACGAGCGAGACGCCCAGCATCAGGGCGCCGAAGCGCAGGATGTAACCCGTGTCACCGCTGACGACACCGTTGTCGATGATGTCCGCGTTGAGCGTGGGCAGGTAGAGGCTCGCACTGGTCTGCAGCAGTTGCAGCAGCACCAGGAGGGCGATGGGTTTCCTGTACGGACGCAGGTGAGTCCGCAGAAGTCGTATGAGCACGCGCAGGCTCCGGTCGGCATGATCGAGGGGGGTTCACCCCATCTTCGGCCAACCGGATGCCGGAACCCCAACGGTTTTCGCAAAGCCCGGTCAAAAGGAGTACCTCTCCCGACGGGGGTCCTACGCCGTCCCGCCCTGGAACGCCCCGGGGTGGATCTGCTCGCGCGTCGCCACGTACTGCTGGCGCACCGCCTGCCACGCCGGGAACTCCTCGCCCGGCTCGAACGTCTGGGCGGCCGGGGCCGGCCACACCGGCGGGGTGTGCGGGGCGAGCGTGCCCTGTGCCACACCGAGCGCCCACGCCGCCTGGCGCGCTGCGCCCAGCGCGGCGTAGTCGGCGGGAGCCGGGACCACCACCTGCGTGCCGAACAGCCCGGGCGCCGCGGCCTGTACGGCGGGCAGCCCGGCCGCCGCCCCCAGCAGGAACACCCGGCGGATCTCCACCCCCCGGTGCCGCAGCACGTCCAGGGCGTCGACCAGCCCGCACAGCATGCCCTCGAACGCGGCCCGCGCCAGGTGCTCGGGCTTCATCGAGTCCCGGCGCAGACCGGACAGGGTGCCCGCGGTGAGCGGCAGGTTCGGGGTCCGCTCCCCTTCCAGGTACGGCAGGAGTACGAGGCCGTGCGCGCCCGGCGTCGACTTCAGCGCGAGCGCGCTCAGCCCCTCCAGGTCGGTGCCCAGCAGCTCGGCGGTGCCGCGCAGGGCCCGTACGGCGTTGGAGGTGTTCACCACCGGCAGGTGCATGCCGCTGGCGTCGGCGAGCGAGGTGATCAGGCCGCCCGGATCGGAGACCGCGTGAGGGTGTACGGCCATCACCGACCCCGAGGCGCCCAGCGAGACCACCGCGTCGCCGGGGACCAGCCCCAGCCCGAGCGCGGCGGCCATGGTCTCCCCCGTGCCGGCCGAGATCAGCAGCCCCTCGGGGGTCGTCCCGGCGGCGTCGGCCGGGCCGAGCACCTCGGGCAGCAGCGCCTGGTGCCCGAGCGCCAGCTCGACCAGGTCGGGGCGGTAGGAGCCGGTGGCCGGGGACCAGTAGCCGGTCCCGGACGCGCCGCCCCGGTCGGTGGTGCGCCGCGCGGGCCGGCCGAGCAACTGCCAGACCAGCCAGTCGTGCGGGGACATCAGCACGGCCACCCGCCGGGCCGCCTCGGGCTCGGTCCGGGCCAGCCAGGCGAGCTTCGCCAGCGGCTGCGCCGAGTGCGGGACGGAACCGACGGCCTCCGCCCAGGCCTGCCGGCCGCCGAGCGCCTCGATCAGGTCGGCCGCCGCGACCTGGCCCCGCTTGTCGTTGCCGACGAGGGCCGGCCGGACCAGGCCGCCCTGCGCGTCGAGGGGGAGCAGGCCGTGCTGCTGCGCGGAGACGCCGATGGCCTGGACCCCTTCGAGGAGCCCGTTGCCGGCGGCCTCGCCGAGCGAGAGCAGCCACGCCTGCGGGTCGGTCTCGTGCTTGTTCGCCCCGGCGGCCTCGCCGGTCGGCTGCGGATGGGGCGCGTAGCCCTGGCGCAGCACGGCCCCCGTATCGGTGTCGCAGACGACGATGCGAGTGAAGGCGGAAGAGCTGTCCAGCCCGGCGACTATCCCCATGCGGAGAATTCTGCCGCACCGCGCGGCGGTCGTGACCGCCGAGTAGGGGCGTAAACGCCGCGGGCCCCGGAAAGTTCCGGAGCCCGCCGCTTCCCGGTCACCGTCAGGTGTTGCTCGTACCCCACTCGTCCTCGCCGCCGGAGCCGCCCCGGCCGCGCAGCGAGCGCACCCGTCCGGCGAGGGATTCCGGCAGCTTGTCGCCGACCTTGTCGCCCACGGCGGCGAAGGCCTTGCCGGCGTAGGCGCGCCCGGCCTGACCGGCGGTCTCGGCGGCGTTGCGCACCGCCGGGGTCTGCGCGACCTCCCGCGCGGACTTCTTCAGCTGCTCGTACCGCTCGCGCCCGGCCCGGGTCCCGAGCACGTACCCGACGGCCAGTCCGATCACGAACGTGACCTTGTACCGCATGCTTGCCACCCTTCGTCGTGTGGTGCCCGGCCCACTGCCGATACCGATTGGCGGAGCACCCCCCTGCTTGCGCTAATCTATGACTCGCAACGGGCGCTCGCCCTTCGGCAAGGCCGGAGGTGGGCTGTTCGGCGCACCGCAGCAATCCCCTGTAGCTCAATTGGCAGAGCAGCCGGCTGTTAACCGGCAGGTTACTGGTTCGAGTCCAGTCGGGGGAGCGCGATCCCCTGTAGCTCAATTGGCAGAGCAGCCGGCTGTTAACCGGCAGGTTACTGGTTCGAGTCCAGTCGGGGGAGCACGGAAGACGAGGGCCCCGGGCGGGTCCTCTTCTTTTTTGCCCCGAGCCGGAACCGGGCAGCGCTCGGCACGGTCTTCTAGGGCATGCGAAGCCGATCATGCGAGGCAGCAGATCGTATGAGCGGCTATGCTGCGGCAGACGGCGCGCACACATGTACGCGCCACGCCGTAGAGGGGCGGTAGCTCAGCCGGTTAGAGCAGCGGACTCATAATCCGTCGGCCGTGGGTTCGAGTCCCACCCGCCCCACCACAGCACTGGTCGGAAGAAACGTTTCGGCCGGCCGTATGGTGCCCCGCCCGGGGCTTCCCGGGGCGGGGCACCTTCGCGTGTACGCGTATGAGGGGCGCGGACGAAGAACGGGGGCCACCGCGGAGATGCCCCCGCCTCCTTCGGGCTGGGGCGTGCGGACACGGGCCTGGGAGTCGTTCATGACAGGCGGGATCTTGCTCAGGCCGGCGGTGCGGATGTTCTCGGAGACGCGCTTGTGCAGCCCAGCATCGTGACCGTCACCGCCTAAGCGGGGGTGATCACATCTCCTCGCCATCCACTTCGTCGGGTGGCGGGATATTGCCCACGAACGTCTGAAGAAGGCGTCCGCCGCCGTGGCGGGCTCACCCTGCTGGTTGGTGGTCGCGGTCGCCCACGCGGTCCCTGAGTCCGGAAGGCACTCGGGTGATCACCATTCCCACGTCATCTACCGCATTTCCGTGGGCAACGGGCTCACCAGGGCATCGCGCCGATCGCCACGCCCGCTTGCCGCTCCCACTTCCTGCGGTCGGCGACGCGGCACTCGACGGTGCCGTTGACCGATTGGCGGCCGCGCCCCGTGCCCGGCCGGAGTGGAGGACGCTGAGGCACTCGCCTCCGTTCCCCTTGGTGCACTTTCGACCCCGCGCTTCGCCCTGCCGCTGAGGCTTACATGCGGTCGCCGCGGGCCCCCGTGACCTGTCCTGCCTCGACTGCCCGGGTATCCGTCGGCCCTTTGTCGGGTTTCGGTGGGTATTTTCATGTCCGCGTCATGGTTGCGGTCCTCGTGGGTGGTGGATCATGAGTGAGAACCTGTGCGGCGGGACCGGTTCGCCGAATAGTGTGTGACGTTGCATGAGGGTGCCACGTCGGTGCGCGCTCTTCGGGTGCCCGCGTCGTTGGCCGAGCACGGCCGAGGAGGCGGAGGGGTCCTGAAGGCCTCACCGGCCACAACGAACGAGACCGGGGGCGGTCGAGGCTATGACCGATGAGTTCGATGACAACTACGAGACGTTCGTGGCCCTTCTCGATCGTTTTCCTCCTGTCGAGGCAGTGAAGCGGTTGGAGGCATTCGGCATCAGCCAGGACGTCATGCAGCGGATCCGCGAGCGGCACGAGGTCGACACCGTCCGGATCAAGGAGCTTGAGGAGCCGCAGTCCGTGGTCCTCGGCAACCGGGACACCTGGTACACAGGGCCGCAACCGGGGGACAAGTACTGGCCGGCGATCGTCGAGCTGCTCCGGAAGGACGGTTGGCCGCAGGAGCCCGCGATCCGGAGCCTTGACGACTCCTCCACGCGGATCACCTCCCTCCTCAATCACCCCAAGGAACGGGCCTTCGCCACGAAGGGCTTGGTCGTCGGCTACGTCCAGTCGGGCAAGACGACCAGCTTCACCTCCGTCATGGCCAAAGCGGCGGATCGCGGCTACAAGTTGTTCATCGTCCTCGCCGGCATCCACAACGGTCTCCGACGGCAGACCCAGGCGAGGCTCGTCCAACAGCTGGTGGAACCAAACCCCTCACGGTGGTCCCAACTGACCGGTCTCGACAAGGACTTCACCCCACTGCAGAACCCGGCCGCCTACTTCGGCAGCAGCAACAAAACCCATGTCCTGTGCGTGGTCAAGAAGAACGCCACGGTGCTGCGCAAGCTGTCCCGATGGCTGGAGAGCGCATCGGACTACCTGAAGGACTGCCCGGCGCTGATCATTGATGACGAGGCCGACCAGGCGACGGTGGCGACGAAGTCGATCAATCCGCTCATCCTGTCCATCATGGCCTCTCTGCCGAAGTCCGCATACGTGGGTTACACGGCCTCTCCGTTCGCGAACCTGTTGATCGACCCGAGCAGCCAGGACCTCTATCCGGAGCACTTCGTCGTCAACCTCCCGAAGCCCAAGGGGCACTTCGGCACAGAGGTGTTGTTCGGCCGCTACGCGCTCGACGGTGAGGACCCGAACGAGGTCGACGACGGCCACGACATGATCAGGTCCGTTCCGGATGATGACGTTCCATGCGTGCGTCCCATGACGCGGGACGAGGTTGAAGGCTTCGAGCCGGTGATCACCGATACGCTGCGACGCGCCGTCGAGTACTTCTGGCTGGTCGGGGCAGCTCGGCGGGTGCGCGGAACGGGCAACCCCCACAACACGATGCTCATCCACACCAGCGTAAACACCTCGGTGCACGACAGTTTCAAGGAACCTCTGCTGCACTTGCGCAGGCGCGTGGCCCAGTCCCTGACTGACCCCGCGCGCGTCGAAGCACTGCGACGACTGTGGGAGGAGGAGACCGCGCGTGTCCCGGCCGAGGAGTTCGGTGAGAAGCCCGTGCCGTTCGACGAGCTCCTCCAGGTATTGCCGGCAGTCCTGGACGACTGCAGGGTCATCATGGACAACTCCAGCAGCGAAGACCGCCTCGACTACGAAAACGGTCCTGTCATCGCCATCGCGGTCGGTGGCAATACCCTCTCGCGTGGTCTGACGCTCGAAGGTCTCTCTGTCAGCTACTTCGTCCGAGCCGTCTCGGCGTACGACACCCTGCTGCAGATGGGCCGCTGGTTCGGCTTCCGTAACGGCTATGCCGATCTGCCCAGGATCTGGATGACGGACGAACTCGCCGAGTGGTTCCGTCATCTCGCCACGGTGGAGACCGAGATGCGTCGCGACATCGACGTCTACTTGACCGAGAGCGAGGACCCTCTCACCTTCGCCGTGCGGCTGCGGACACACCCGTCCCTGAGGGTGACCGCAGCCGCGAAAATGCGCGACGCTGTCACAGCGGCCTCTTCCTACAGCGGCCGGCGCGTACAGACCCACTACTTCCAGACCGACGCGGCGTGGCTGCGCCGGAATGCCGAGGCCGCACACAGGCTGATCGAGACGTCGGTGGCCACCTCCGTGCGGGTCGATCAATGCCCCGAGGAGGGTCGGTACGTCTTCCGTGACGTGCCCCACGAGGCGGTCGTCGACTTCTTGCAGGCCTACAAGTTCCACGAGGACTCCCCGGAGAACGACGCGGACCTGATCATCGGCTACATCCGCAAGCGGGTCTCGAACGCCGGCTCCCTGGGACGCTGGAACATCGCCGTCATCGGCAACCCCGCCGGGGATAAGGACTACATGTTCGGGCCCGATGTGACCGTCGGCCGCATCACGCGTGCCCGCCTCAAGAGCAAGGGCGCGAAGGCCGGTACGGCGGACATCAAGACCCTTATGAGCCGCCGCGACGCGGCCGTCGACCTGACCGGGGAGACGTCACGGCTCAACGAGGCGGGCATCAAGGAACTACGCAAGGTTCAGGCGCCGGACACCGGTCTTTTGGTGCTGTACCCGATCGACAAGGACTCCAAGCCGCTCCCCTCCAAGGAGGGATCACGTGAGCCGTTGGGGGCCGAAGAACACGTGATCGGCGTCGGACTCGTGTTCCCAGAGTCGGTGGGCAAGGACAGCACGGTGGAGAAGTACATTTCTGCCAAGCTCCCCGTGGGTCTGCTGGAAGAGGAGGACGTGTTCAGTCTCCTCGAGGGCGAGGACACGTGAGCGAGGAGAACTTCCGTCGGATCATGGCTCAGAGCTGGGACGGGCTGGAGGCCGAGGAACCCACCGGTGACGGGCGTCTGCGTGTTGCCCGGCTTCCGGTCGACGTCCTCCATGGGCCGCTTGCGGTCGGGGTCGACTACGAGGGTCGACGCCACATCCTGATACCGATCCCGTCCGACAGGCGGCTGCGTGCCGGTCTCGACGGTCCCGGTCTGCGCCTGCGCAAGCGGCCGCTGGAGGACGAGGAGACGTACCAGTACTACGCCGACCTCTCCTGCCTGCGCGATGACCTGGACGATCTGTTCACCGAGCTGTGCGTCGACATCATGAGCGCCGCGGAGGACCTGCCCGAGAACCCGGTCAAAGCGCTGTACCGGGTGTTGGACCGGTGGCGGTCCCTCTTTCGTACGCAGGGGACGCTGCTGGGACCAGAGCAACTCGCGGGCTTGTTCGGCGAGCTCACCGTGTTGCACCGGTTGCTGGAGCTGGACCCGAGCGCACACCGCCTGTGGTCGGGGCCCAGCGGCCACCGCCATGATTTCTCCGGCGCGACCGATGCCGTCGAGGTGAAGACGAGCACGGCCGATGAGGGCAGGCGAGCCCGGGTACACGGCCTTGACCAGCTCGAAGCACCCACGGGCGGGGCACTGTCACTCGTATGGCTGGGGCTGCGGCGCGACGCCGGCCTCATCGGGGAGAGCATCCCCGGGCTCGTCGATCGACTGCTGCGTCTGTGCGACGACGAGAGCGCCCTTCTCGACTCGCTGGCCCGCGTCGGATATCGCGTGACGGACGCCGAGAAGTATCACGACGTCCGGTTTGTGGTTCGCGAGGAACGGTGGTACCGGGTGGGCCCGGGGTTCCCGGCACTAACCGCACAGGCGCTCACAGCGGCAGGCGTCCCAGTGTCCGTTCTGGACGTTGCCTATACGGTCGACCTGTCGGGCGCGGTCCCCCTTCCCATGGAGCCGTCCGAGGCCTCCCGGACCATCGAGTGCCTGTTGCAGGGAGCCGCGTGATCCAGCCGTCCTGGTATTCACAGCCTTACCCGCCGGAGGGCGCAAGCGCCGCCGAAGGCATCCGCAATCAGCTCGGCCGCCCCGAGCTGGACCTCCTCACCATCCTGGTGCGCGAGTCGGCACAGAACAGTTGGGACGCCCGCCCGCTCGATTCTTCCGCGCCGGTCGACTATGGGATCGACCTGTGGACGGTCGGCCCCGGACACGCTGAGGCCTGGCGTCGCATGCTCATCAACGGGGCGCCGGGTGGAGCGGAGTGTTTCCCCCTGCGGAACACCCTCAAGCAGGGGTCGATCCGTGTGCTCGCCGTGTCCGACCGGGGCACACGGGGTCTGGGCGGGCCCACCCGAGCCGACGCGGCGGTGGGGCCCGACCGCGACTTCGTCAACTTCATCCGCAATATCGGTGAGCCCCGCGACACACCTTTGGGCGGAGGGACGTACGGCTTCGGCAAGGGCATCTTCTTCCTCCTGTCCCGTCCGGGTACCGTCCTGGTGCACTCGCGGTGCCGGACCGCGCAGGGCGTCGAGACGAGGCTTATCGGCTGCACGCTGTACAAGAGCTACACGGAGGTCGAGCCCGGGGGGAGCCGGCGCTACACGGGGCGACACTGGTGGGGCGACACGTCCGGTGACGTGGTGGAGCCGCTTGTCGGGTCTGAGGCCGAGGCCGTCGCGCACCGTCTGGGACTCAAGCCGTTTGGTCCGGACGAGACCGGTACGACGATCGTCGTCGTCGACCCGGACCTCGATGAACTCGCGCCGACGGCGGCCATCTCGTACCTGGCCGACTCGCTCGCCTGGCACCTGTGGCCCAAGATGATCTCTGTCGGCGGTGAGCCGCCGGCCATGCGTTTCTCCGTGTCCTGCGACGGCGTTCCGCATCCGGTGCCGGACCCTCGGCAGACGCGCCCGCTCAACCTGTTCGTCGCCGCCTACGAGAACATGGTGGGACCCGGCGGCAGCCGGTTGGAGTGCAAGAGTCCCAAGCGATACCTGGGACGCCTCGGGCTGGTCAAGCGGGTCGTGCCGCCTTTGGAGCCGACGCGCGCCTCTCGACTGATGGACGTCGAGGACCTTGTCCACCACGTGTGTCTCATGCGTCCCGCCGAACTCGTCGTCACCTATCGCCGCGGGCCGAAGCCGCCGAGCGAGAACCAGGGGTACGCGGGCGTCTTCCGCGCCGACGTGAGCATGGACGAGGTCTACGCGAAGGCCGAGCCTCCCACGCACGACGCGTGGCATCCTCAGTCGCTCTCGTACCCGGAGAGCACCTTCGTGAAGACGACGTTCACCCGCATCGACGAGGCACTCGAGGGTCTCCTCAGCCTCCACGGGATTGTCCGGTCGGGTGCCAGCAGCGTCCCCCTCGGAGCGGCAAGCAGCCACTTCTCCGGGCTGGTAGGAGGCGCCTGGGGCGTCGGCGGAGCGACCGACTACGGGAAGCCCGGCAGCACGATCGTCCCGAATCCGCGGCGCCGCAAGCCGGAGGTGGATCCCTCTCCGTCCCCGGAGGGCCGTTCGTACTCGACTGCGGTCGGCGACGACCCGCAGCCAGGCGCACCCGCGGGCGGGGATAGGAGGACGCCTCCGCGCCGCCGGCCACGGGTGGAGTACGTCGGCGAGCCCTACTACGAGGATCGCGGTGCCGACTCGCTGCTCGTCCAGGAGTTCCGCCTGCCGATTCCCGGGCATCAACGGGTCGAGATCGATCTGGCCGTCGTGCTCCCCGGGGCAGGCGTTCGTGAGACCGATCCCCCGATGGGCGCGAGCATGCCGACGCTGATCGGTTGGCAGGACCCCGAAGAGCAGTTCCACGAGCCGGAGGACTGTGTGATCGAGGGCGGCAACGGTGTCTGGCGAGCCCTCGTGAAGCCCGCGGCCGACACGATGACCGAAATCGGCGTCCGTGTCGAGGCGGTGACGGGCCCGTGAGCAGGCGCGTTCTGCCGTACCGCATTCCGCCCGAGGACGTCGTGAAGGCCGAGGGTTGGCGTCTAGTGGCCGAGGACGGCGAGTTGCCGCTTCCCGACGCAATTCCCGTCTGGGACTACGGCATGGACCTGCACGTGGTCAGGGTCGTGCAGGTCGATCTGGATCGTGCCCGTTCCGGGTCGGGTCTTCCCGCCGACGCGCCGCTCATGCTGTCCGCGGTGTGGACCGCCACCGGGTCCAGGCTCAGCGGGCCTGCGCGCCAGGTGCGGCTGACGGAAGCCGGAGTGGTTTCCGTCCCGTTCGAGGTCCGTCTCCGCGGCGCGGACCTGGGCGGCGTGGTCCGGCTCGACACGGCCCTCCTCCTGGCCGACCGGCTCGACTCTGCACGACCGGCCGCGCCGCGTCGTGCAGGGTCGGTACTGTGGAGCGACCGTGCGTCGGTACGACTCCAGGGTGATGCTCCGCAGTACCCCATGGCGGTGATCGATTTCGCTCACACGTCGTTTCCCGAGGGCGCTGCGTGGCACCTGCAGATCACCGGTGGCCTCGAGAGCGCCACCATGGGGTCGTTGCTGCTGCTCGTCAACGAGAGCAATACGGTGACGACCACCGCTTTTCGGAACGCGGCCCGGCCCCGGCCGGTCGATCGCGTGGTGCTCTCCGCCGTGTACGCGGACGTGGCACGCGTGATGATCGAGCACGGGCTCAACAGCGACGACTTCGCTGATGAGGCGGACTTCCCCGAGGGGTCGCTCGGCTCGACCCTGTTGGGTCTCTTCGACAGGCTCTTCCCGGAGCAATCGATCACGGATGTCCGATTGCGTCGACTTCAGGCGCCCGCGCTGTTCGCCTCGGATCTCCAGGCAGCGGTCAGAATCTTCGAGGTTGCGTGATGAGTTATCTCTACCCTCGACTCCTCTCCGCCCAGGCCAAGCCCCTCTTCGCAGAGTATGGGCGGCTGGCGGTCCCGGAGCTGACCGGCCGCGCGGCCGATGCTCACCACTCGGCGGTCTACGTGGCCACCGGCGGAGACCGGGTATCGCCCGCGCGACTGCGTGAACTGCGCGATCTCGTCGTGCGTCTGGCGGAGCAGGCTGGATTCCCGGGTGAGAGCGACCGGATCCGCAGGGCGCAGTTCGACCTGCAGCTGGCCATCCTCCTGCACAAGGAGATGGACATGGTGCCGGCCGAGGCGGCCGCCCCCGACGTATGGGCCTTCCTCGCCCTGGTGCTGTTGCCCGATGTCGCCTTCTGGCGCTATCCGAAGCCGCCGGGGGACCGCGTCCTCGGCACCGATCTGACCCGGCACGTGTTGGGGCGACTGTGGTGGAGGGCGCAACTCGTCCATTCCCCGGACCGCTCCGAGCCGTACGACGCCCTCGACATCCTCGGGGAGGCGGCGTTCGACCAGATTTACGCACGTCGGGCGGCGCTGGGTGGTAGCGCTCATCTCGTGCGGGCGATCCTGCGGGTCTGGAGTGAGCTCGACTTCACGGGCGTCACCGAGCGCGACAAGCTGCGCGACTTTCTCAAAAGGTTGCTCCGGCTGGCGCCGTTCGTTCTCTTCGACGGGGTGGAGGAGGACGCCCTGGACGAAGAGCTGCGCAGGGTGGCCATGGAATCCGTCGAGGCACAGCGTGGTGTCGCCGGAGTGCGAGCGCAGCCTGCGGCGGATGAGGGCAGTCGTGTCGTGCCAGCAGCCTCGTCCGAACCCGGAGCGCCCTCGATCCCCTCCATTCCTCAACAGGACCGCCGGGTCCCGGTCCAGGCCACCCCTCGCCGTTTCACGTCGGTGGAAATCTGCGCGGGCGCGGGCGCCCAGGCTCTCGGCCTCGAGCGTGCGGGATTTGATCCGGTCGTCCTGATCGACAGGAAGGCCGATGCGTGCTTCACGATCGACCTCAACCGGCCCGCCTGGGACGTCATCTGCATGGATCTGGCTCACTTTCGGCCTGACGACCGGCCGGAGATCGTCGGCGTTGATCTCGTGAGTGGTGGGCTGCCACGGGTGAAGTCCTCCGCCACGGTCGGCCGCGCCGAGGACAATGAGGAACGGAACGTCCTGAAGGTCGCTGTGGATCTGGCGCTCCGGATACGGCCGAAGGCCGTCCTGTTGGAGAACCTGCCGGAACTGGTGGAGGGCGAGAATTTTGCCGACGAGCGCAGATGGATCGAGACCGAGCTGCGGAGCATGGGATATCAGCCCAGGTGGCGCGTCCTGAACGCCTCGGACTTCGGGGTTCCGCAGAACCGAAGCAGTGGCTTCCTCGTGGCCCTGCGCCACGAGTACTCCGCCGGCTTCGTCTGGCCCGAGCCGGACCACGCGGTTCCTCCGACGGTCGGAGATGTCCTCGGCCCGTCCATGGCTCGCGGTGGGTGGCCGGGGGCAGCGCAATGGATCAAGGAAGCAGACCGGGTCGCGCCGGCTCTCGTCGGCGGGTCGGAGCGACGGGGCGGCGCCGACCTCGGGCCGACGGGAAGCAAGAAGGCATGGGCCGCCCTTCGGGTCAACGGGACCAGCCTCGGAGACAGTGCCCCCGACGCCGCATTCCCCGAGGACGGCTCGCCGCGACTGACCCTGGACCAGGCCGCACTCATCCAGGCCTTCCCGGAGGACTGGCGCTTCTCCGGCGGCAAGACGTCCCGCTACCGGCAGATCGGCCATGCCATGCCCCCGCCGCTCGCGGCCGCCGTCGGGCGGGCCATCGCAGCGGCTCTCCACGACTAGGATCACCCCTATGCGCGAACCCCGTCCCTACAACTCCGACCCGATCACCGTTGTGGATCTCTTCTCCGGCTGTGGCGGCTTCACTCAGGGGTTCCACGAATTCCGGCCCGCCGGGGCGACCGACGGGGGGCCGGTCTTCCACAGCCTCGCGGCCGTCGAGCACAACAGGGCCGCTGCGGCGACGTACGCGGCGAACTTTGGCAGCGGCCGGACCGACACAAGTCTGCCGCAGGCACGGGTGCACGTCGGCCCGATCGAGGAGTGGGAGCCTACGGCGGCCGAGTTCGACGCGGACGTGGTGGTCGGTGGTCCGCCCTGCCAGGGATTCTCCGCCCTGAACAGGGGGAAGAAGGGCGCGGAACGTAATCGCCTCTGGGAAGAATACGTGCGGGTCGTCCGTACGATCCGTCCCAAGGTCTTCGTGATCGAGAACGTCGTGGACTTCGTGAAGTCCGATGAGTTCCTCAACCTGCTGGGGGAAGTCGGGGAGGGCGGTCAGCTGGAGGACTACGTGCTGGTCGATCCGCCCGGACACCGGATCGGCGAAAAGGCTGAGGCGAGGAACAAGCGTTACGTTCTGAACTCGGCGGATCACGGTGCTGTCCAGGCACGTAAGCGCGCCATCGTCATCGGGGTCCGACGGGATGCCGTTCAGGACCGACGCATGTCCTATCCTGTCGCGACGCACAGGCAGCCGCCGAAGAGCGCCAAGGGTAGCGGTGTGCAAGCTTTCGACGGCCTCGATGACACCGTCGACCATTGGCGCCCTGTCGGCAGCGTCTTTGCCGAATCGAAGAAGCTCCCCATCCGGGGGACCGAGCTCCCGACCAGAGAGAAGCGCATCGCCGAGATCGGATCCGAGATCGCGGGTACCTTCAGGACGACCGAGCTGCATATCGGCCGCAATCCCAAGCCCCTTTCGATAGCCCGATACAAGGCCATTCCGCCTGGCGGCAACCGGAAGGACCTGCGGGGAAAGTGGTTCACGGTCGAGGAGAGTGGGGATGTCCGGGTGTTCGACGTACCGAATCCGCCCGGTGTGACCACACCTGTCGAATACCTTTCGACGGAGAGCTGGGACAGGCACACCAATGGAACCGGCGACGTCATGGGTCGACTTCGAACGAGTGCTCCGTCCGTGACCATTCGGACGGAATTCTTCAAGCCCGAGAAGGGGCGCTACCTCCACCCCACGGAGCTGCGTCCGATCACGCACTACGAGGCGGCGCGCATCCAGGGATTCCCAAGGACGTTCCGCTGGTGCGGGAGTAAGAACGAGATCGCCACCCAGATCGGGAACGCCGTGCCCATCCCACTCGGAACGGCCATCGCCTCGGCGATCCACACCTTTCTCCGGGGATAGGCCACACGTTCCGGGTGGCCCTTGCGGCCGCAGGCGAGGGTCAGCCTGCGGCCGTACGGGAGCGATCTAGAAGTCCTCCGTTTCGTCCGCCGCCTGGCGCAGCACGTCCAGGAGGTCCCGGTGGTGGGCGTAGGCGCGGCGTTGACGGTGGGCGCCCGAGCCGTCGCGGAGCAGGCGGGCCATCGTCTTGGCCGCGTGGTCGAGGTCCCCGTACGCGGCGAGTTCGGGGGCGACGAGGTCGAGCAGGGCCTCCGCCAGGTCGGCCGCCGGGAGTTCGACGCCCGTGTACGGGTCGAGGCCGAAGCCCTCCAGGCCGTCGTGGGCCGCCCGCCAGCGGGCCAGGCGCAGCACCTCGTCGCGCACGGGCGGATCGGGGCGCTGTTCGGCGATCTCGTGCAGGGCGGTGGCGACCAGGGCGCGGCCCAGTTCCGCCTGGAGGACGGCCGAGTCGATGTCCGAGGACATGTCGGGCGCCCGGATCTCCAACGTCGGCCAGTTCCCGGACGGGCGGAGGTCCCAGTAGACCATCTTGGTGTCCAGCGCGGCCCCCGAGCGCAGCAGGGTCTGCACCGAACGCCGGAAGTGGGCCGTGGACGGGAAGTGCGGGGGCAGTCCCGCGGAGGGCCAGCCGGACCAGGCCATCGCCCGCCAGCTGGAGTGGCCGGTGTCACGGCCGCCCCAGAACGGCGAGTTGGCGGCCAGCGCGATCAGCGTCGGCAGCCACGGTCTCACCCGGTTCGACACGGCCACCGCCGTGTCCACGTCGAGCGTGCCGATGTGGATGTGGCGCCCGCAGCTGACCAGCGTCTCGGTCAGCGAGCCGAAGCGCCGGTGCTGCTCGCGCTGGCGCGGCTCGTCGTCGGTCAGGTGCAGCGGCCCCTGTACGGCCACGATCGGCGAGGGCGCCGCCACCAGCCGGCAGCCGTGCGCGCGGGCGGCGGCGGCGAGGGTGCGCCGCAGGGCCGCGAGCTCCTCGCGGAGGGTCACCGCCGAGTCGGCGACCGGGGTGGAGAGCTCCACCTGGTAGCGGGTGCCCTCCGCGTGCAGCTGGTGGGCGTGCCCGCCGGCGGTGGCGAGGATGAGCGGGGCGGCCGGGACCACTCGGAAGGTGCGGGCGTCGACGAGGAGGAACTCCTCCTCGACCCCGACCGTGAGGGGGGCGGTGCCACCGTTCAAGGCGCGCAGTCCGACTTCCGCCTCACTGGTGCTCGTGGTGCTGTTGCCAGGTTCGATCACTACGCCTCCCTGGACATACGAGTCTTTTCATCATGAGCCGAGCCGGAGGGGTGGCGGCTACGCCGATTCGGTCAAATGTCCGGTGGCCGTGGCGGGTTAGCGGCAAGGACGGACGAGGGCCGGGGTGCGCGGGGCCCCGGGGGCCGCTGTTGCGGGCGTGTGGCCAGGTGTCCCGGTCCGGCGGTCCTCGACCGGGCGGCGGTTATCATCCGCTGTGACTGCTACGACGACCCCGACCCGGCCCCGGCGGCGCATATTCGCCGACCTGACTCCCCTGCGCACCTCCCCGCACTACCGGAGGCTGTGGGTGGGCAGCACCGTCTCCTGGGTCGGCCAGGCGATGACCACCCTCGCGATCTCGCTCCAGGTCTACGAGATCACCGGGTCCAGCTTCTCCGTCGGGCTCGTCGGACTCTTCTCCCTCGTCCCGCTCCTCGCCTTCGGCCTCTACGGCGGCGCGATCGCCGACACCGTGGACCGGCGCAAGCTCGGCCTCCACAGCTCCCTCGGCCTCACCGTGCTGTCGACCGGTCTGGCCGTCGCCGCGCTGCTCGACTACCACCGGGTCTGGCTGCTGTACACGGTCGTCGCGCTCCAGGCGGTCTGCGGCGCGCTCAACGGACCGGCCCGCTCCGCCATGATCCCCCGGCTGCTGCCGGCCGAGCAGCTGCCCGCTGCCAACGCGCTGAACTCCGTCACCATGACCTCCGGGATGATGGCCGGGCCGATGCTGGGCGGTCTCGCCGTCGGGTGGTGGGGCTACCAGGCCGCCTATCTGATCGACGCCGTCACCTTCGTCGCCGCGCTCTACGCGATGTGGCGGCTGCCGTCGATGGCGCCCGAGCGGGGCGAGGGCAAGCGGGGCCGCGCCTCGGTGATGGACGGCCTGCGGTTCCTCGGGACGCGGCCCAACATCCGGATGACCTTCTTCTCCGACATGGCCGCCATGGTGCTGGCCCAGCCGAAGGCGCTGTTCCCGGCGATCGCCGTGCTCTGGTACGGCGGCGACGCCAAGACCGTCGGCCTGCTGGTCGCCGCGCCCGCCGTCGGGGCGCTCCTCGGCGGGCTGTTCTCCGGCTGGCAGGGGCGGATCCGGCGGCACGGGCTGGCGATCCTGCTGTCCGTCGCCGCGTGGGGGCTGGCGATCGCCGTCTTCGGACTGACCCGGAACCTGTGGCTCGGGCTGCTCTTCCTCGCGCTCGCCGGATGCGCCGACACCATCTCCATGGTGTTCCGCTCGACGATGATGCAGGCCGCGACCCCCGACGAGATGCGGGGCCGGCTCCAGGGCGTCTTCATCGTGGTCGTGGCGGGCGGGCCCAGGCTCGGGGACTTCCTCGCCGGGACCGCCGCCGACCTCAGCTCCCCGGCCGTAGCGATCACCGGCGGGGGCCTGGGGTGCGTACTGGTGGTGGGCCTGCTGGCGGCCCGCTGGCGCGGGTTCGCCCGCTACGACGCGCGCTCGCCGCAGGCCTGATCCCGGGCGGTACGCGCGCTCGCCGCAGGCCCGGTCCCGGGCGGTACGCCAGGTTCGGCGCGTTCAGGCGAGCCAGAGCGCGCTGCGGCGGTGGCGGGCGGGCCGGATCTCCGCCTTTCCGGCACCGGACGGATCGAGCGGCCGGCCCCGGCCTCGGTCGGTGAGCCGCAGCAGCAGGTGGACGTCCGCCCGCAGCCGCTGCCGGGCGCGGCGTTCCTCGATCGCCGCCCAGGCGGACACGGAACCGTCGCGCAGGCGGCGCGGGAGGCGCCGGATGACGGCGTGGCTGCGCGTCGCCTGCGGCCGGGGACGACGGCGGCCGCGGACCGCCTCGGCGTGGCAGCGTGCGCTGTAGCGGAGGTCGTGGACGAGCACGTCGAGCACCGCCGCCATGTGGTCGGTGCGGCGGCGGGAGCGGATGTGGTGGGCGGTGCGGGACAAGGACGGCTCCTGGGAAGGGCGCCGCCGGGGGATCCGGCGGGCACTACCGGAAGCCGTACGGGCCCGCCCCCCGGGAGTCGTCGCTCACGCGCCCGCCCCGGGGGCGACGACGCCCCGGGCGACGCCGAGGGCGACCAGGTCGTGGGGGCGGATGCGGAGCTGGTCCGCCGTGGCGGGGGCCTGTTCGGCGGGGCGCTTGAGGATGGCCGCCGCCAGTTCGGGGGCGATGACCGAGAAGTAGCTGTCCGGGGTGACCCAGGTGTTCCCCGGCGCGGCCAGCGCGAGGGCGCCGCCCGAGCCGCCCTCGCCGATCAGGAGCGTGGTCACGGGGACGGTGGCCGCCGCCACCGCCGCGAAGGCGTCCGCGATGGCGGCCCCCGCCCCGGCCCGCTCGGCGGCGGCGTCGTTGGCCGCGCCCGGGGTGTCGACCAGGGTGAGCACCGGGATGCCGAGCCGGTCCGCGAGGCGGATCACGCGCGCCGCCGTACGGTAGCCCGCCGGGAGGGTGGCGGTGCCGCACTGGGCCACGTACGCCACCGCCCCGCCGTCCCGCAGCCCGAACCCGCACAGCATCCCGGGATCGGTGCCGCCCGCCCGGTCACCGTGCAGCGGCAGCCGGAGCCCGAAGTACGCGTCCAGGTACGCCCCGGCGCGCGGGCGGTCCGGGTGTCGGGCCTGCCGGACGGCGTCCCACCCGGTCGCGGGCGGCGCCACGTCGGCCAGCGCGGCCGGGGGTGCGACCGGTTCGGCCGAGCGCGGCGCGGCCAGCAGGCGGAGCCAGTCCGTCACGGTCCGGGCGAGCTCCGGGACGGGCACGACGGCGTCGACGTGCCCGGCGGCGTACTGCCCCTCGGCGGTGTAGGCCGCGGGGTCCGCGTCCGGCGGCCGCACCCGGGACCCGGCGAAGCCGACCTGCGCCCCCGGGACGGCGAGCACGACATCGGCGCCCGCCCCGAGGGTGGCCCAGCCACCGCCGGTGGTGGGGTCGCGCAGGACGGCGATCTGCGGGAGCCCGGCGGCCCTGGTCTGGGCGGACTGGGCGGCCACCCGCTGGAGCTGGGTCAGCGCGAGCATCCCCTCCTGCATCCGGGACCCGCCGGTCGCGATGAGGGAGACCAGGGGGAGCCGGTGCTCGCGCGCGTACCGGTAGGCGGCTTCCAGACGGTCCCCGGTGCCCCGGCCCAGCGAACCCCCGAGGAAGCCGAACTCGAAGGAGATCAGGATGGCTTCGTGACCGCCGATCCGGGCGGAGCCGGCCACGACGGACTCCCGCTCTCCGGTGGTGGCGGCCGCCCTGGCGCGGGACCCGTCGTAGCCGGCCCAGCCCAGGGGGCCGTCGGGGGCCGACTCCCGCTCCGGGACTTCGAGTTCGGCGAAGCTGCCGGGGTCGGCGAGGCAGGCGATGGCCGCGCGGGCCGACAGGCGGGTCGTGGTCACGGGGCCACCTTAGGGCGTGCCCGCGCGGCGGTGGCCCCGGGTGTGGGGCGGTTCACGGGAGCGGTCCGCGGTCGCGTTCCAGCGCTTTCCACGGGAGCGGGCACGGCGCCGGTCCGCGGCGCCGGTTCAGCGCTTTCCGCGGCGCCGGTCCGCGGCGCCGGTTCATGGGGCACGGGAGCGGTCCACGGCGGCGGCGGTTCAGGGAAGCGGGAACGCGATCGTGAGGGCGTACGCGGCGACCAGGCCGTAGCCGAGGCGGAACGTCCGGACGCGGACGGCGTCGGAGATCCGGGAGGCGGCCAAGGAGCCGACGACGACGAGCAGTTGCTGCCACAGGAGGGAGGCGAGACCCACACCGGTGAGGAACGCCGCCCCCGCCGCTCCGCTGCGCAGGCTCGCGCCCTGGGCGGTGGTGAGGGCGGCGAAGTAGAGGGCGGTGGTGGGGTTCACGGCGGTCAGGCCGACGTACCGCGCGAACGCGGCGCCCGCCCGGCCGCCGGAGCCCCCCGGGACCGGGGCGGTCACGGGCGGCGCCGGCGCGCCCGGCACCGGCTCACGGGTGGCGCGCAGGCCCCGGGCGGCGATCGCCAGCAGCACGGCCGCGGCCGCCAGGCGGACCCAGGCTTCGACCGGCCCTACGTGCGCTGCCACCCACGGGCCGAACACGGTGGCCACCGCCGCGTAACCGAGGTCCACGACGGCGATGCCCGCGGCCGCGGCCGCCGCCGCACGGCGGCTGCGCATCGCCTCCTGGAGCAGCAGCACGCTCATCGCGCCCATCGGCATCGCCACGCCCAGGCCTGCCACCGCGCCCGAAACGGCGGGCGCCACCAGCGCGCCCGCCGCACTCGGTGCGATCAGATCGCTCAGTTCACTCACGCTCAGGTCACTCATGGGACAGACGCTCTGCCGCACGGCCCCCGCAACGGCAGCGCATTACGGGCGCCACTGCGATAATCGCGGGATGGACCGCCTCGACAGGGAAATCCTCACAGTCCTGCGGGAGGATGCGCGGATCTCCTACCGCGACCTCGGCGTGCGCGTCGGGCTCAGCGCCAACGCCACGGCCGACCGGGTCCGCCGGATGCGGCGGGACGGGGTGATCCTCGGCTTCACCGTCGTGGTCGACCCGGCCGCCGACACGCGCGGCGGGCTCGTCGTGTTCATCGACCTCACCCTGCGCCAGGACGTCACCAACGAGGAGTTCGAACAGCGCGTCCTGCGACTGCCCGGAATCACCGAGGTCGTCCACGTCACGGGCGCCTACGACTACCTCGTACGGGCCCGCGCCGCCGACTCCGCCGCGCTCGACGCGCTGTTGCGCCGCCTCAAACGGGACGCCGGGGTGGCCCAGTCCAGTACCAGGATCGCCCTGCGGGCCGCCGGCAGTCCCGCCCGGGCGGCCTCACAGCGGTGACTCCCAGGTGAGCGTCGTGCCCCGGGCGCCCGCCTGCGTGCGGCCGTCGTCGGAGACCGTCAGGCGGACCCGGCCCGGGACGGCGTCCACCTCCACCTCGATCGAGGTGACGTCCGCCCGGCGGTGGGCCGCGGCCAGGGCGCCCCGCAGCGCGGAGAGCAGCTCGGCCGCCACCGCGTCCGGGAGCAGGGCGTCGACGGCCCCCGCGAAGTGCACCGACGGCTGGAAGCCCAGCAGCACGGCCGCGCCGCCCGTCTCGCGCAGCACCCGGCCCCGAAAGGTGGTGGGGGCGTCCGTCGGGGGCTGCTGGAGCGCGAAGATCGCGGTGCGGACCTCCTGGATGGTGGAGTCCAGTTCGTCCACGGCCCGCGCGAGTTCGGTGCCGACCGTGTCCCCGGTGGGGGCGGACGCCGAGCGCTTCTTCGTGCTCTCCAGCATCATCTCCGTCGCGAACAGCCGCTGGACCACCAGGTCGTGCAGGTCGCGCGCGATCCGGTCGCGGTCCTCGTAGACGGCCAGCTGCTCGCGGTCGTGCTGGGCGTCCGCCAGTACGAGGGCCAGCGCGGCCTGGGAGGCGAACTGCGAGGCAAGCAGCCGGTCCACGGCGTCGTACGGGCGCCCGCCGCGCGCCCGCGGCAGGGCGAGGGTGCCGATCAGCCGGCCGCCGCTCTGGAGCGGGAGCATCATGCTCGGGCCGAACCGTTCCCGCACGTGGGTGGTCATCCGGGGGTCGGTCGCCGAATCCTCTATGAAGACGGCCTCCCCGCCGAGGAGTTGGTCCAGGACCGGCGAACCGGGGGCGATGGTGGTGCCGACGAGGTCCCCGGGGTCGCCGTGCGTCGAGGCGGCGACGATCTCCATGCCGCCCTCGGGGGTGGGCTGGAGCACCACCCCCGCCATCGCGTCCGCGAGCAGCCGTGCCCGGTCCGCCACGCACATCAACGCGTCGGCGGCCGGGCGGCCCGCCAGCAGGGTGGTGGTCACCGCGGCGGCGCCCTCGATCCAGCGCTCCCGGCGGCGCGCGGTCTCGTAGAGGCGGGCGTTGCCGATCGCTATCCCGGCCTGGGAGGCCAGGACGCGCAGCAGGGACAGGTCCTCGTCGGTGAAGCGGCCGCCGCCGAGCTTCTCCGTGAGGTAGAGGTTCCCGAAGACCTCCGTGTGCACCCGGATGGGTACGCCGAGGAACCCGCGCATCGGGGGGTGCCCGGGCGGGAAGCCGACCGAACGGGGATCCAGGGTGAGGTCGTCGAGCAGCAGCGGGCGGGGATCGCTGATGAGCGCGCCGAGCACGCCGGTGCGGCCGTCGGGCAGCCGGGGGATCGCGGCCCGCTGGCCGGCCGTCAGGCCTGAGGTGAACAGCTCGGTCAGCAGGCCGCGCTCGGGGTCGACGACCCCGAGCGCGGCGTAGCGTGCCGCGCACAGGTCGGCGGCCGAGTCCACGAGGTGCTGGAGGGTGCTGCGCAGCTCCAGCTGCGATCCGACGGCGAGCACCGCCTCCAGCAGCACGGGCAGGCTCTCCGGGACCTCCGCGCCGGAGTCCTGGCCGGACCGGCGTTCCGGGTCGTCGGGTGCGCGGGGTGTCATTCGGTCAAGGGGTTGAGGACCATCGGGGCGATCTTTCCTTCCAGCATCGCGCCCAGACCCATCACCGCGCACACGTCGGGGCGTTCCGCGATGGCTACGGGCATCCCCGTCGCGTCGCGCAGCATCTGGTCCAGGCCCGGCAGCAGGGCGCTGCCGCCGACCATCATGATGCCCCGGTCCGTCAGGTCGGCCACCAGGTCCGGCGGGCAGTCCCGCAGCACCTTGCCGATGCCGTCGAGCACGGCCGTCAGCGGGGTGTGGATCGCGTCGCGCACCGCCGCGGTGTCCACTTGCACGGAGCGGGCCAGCCCCGTGGCCACGTCCCGGCCGTGGATGAGGGTGGAGGCCGGGCCCTCGGCGGTGATTCCGTTGCCGTGCAGCGCCAGCTGGAGCGGCCGGACGGCCTGGCTGGGGAGCATCAGCTCGTGAGCGTGCCTCAGGTGCTGCACCACGGCGTGGTCGATGGCCTCTCCGCCGACGGGGATCCGCTCGGCGGTGACGATGGAGCCCAGGGACAGCACCGCCACCTGGGTGGCCGCCGCCCCGCACACCATGATCATGGTCGCGGTCGGCTGCTCCACGGGCAGGCCGCAGCCGACGGCCGCCGCGATCAGGGTGTCGACCAGTTCGACACGCCGGGCGCCGAGGCCGACCAGCGTCTCGACCGCCGCCCGCTGCGCGAGCGGGTCGGCGTCGTGCGGGGTGCAGGCGGCGGCCCGCAGCCGGGGCTTGCGCCGCAGGGCGCGGCGCAGCTTCTCGCCGAGCAGGTGACGCAGCATCCGCTGCGCCATCTCGATGTCGACGACGGTGCCGCCGGAGACGGGGCGCACCACTCGGATGTAGTCGGGCGTACGGCCCGTCATCCGTTCGGCGAAGGTGCCGACGGCGATGAGTGCCCCCGTACGGGTGTTCACCGCGGCGACGCTGGGCTCGTCGACGACCAGGCCGGCGCCCTTCACGTAGACGCGGGTCCTGGCCGCTCCCAGGTCGACAGCGACGTGGCAGCGGCGCAACTGCTCAAGACTGACGGTCACGGCAGATCCCTCCGAGAGCGCTGACGCAAGATGACCGGCGGCTGCCGGTCGGACATCTCATATCTTCTCGGGTCATTGGGGTCATGCGCCTGTTGGGATGCTCCGGCCGGGGTGGGTCGCATGTGCCGGGCGGTGCTGCACAGGGGTGGTCTTCTGTACCGACAGGCGCCACGATGCGCGCACCGTCCGCGCTACCGGCGCGTAACAAGGTAAAGGGGACCCGATGCTGACGCCCCGCCAGGGACTGCCGGCCCTCCTGACGCTCTGCCTGACCCTCTGCGCCGCCTTCCTCGCGCCCTCACCGGCCCGGGCGGCACCCCGGACGGCCGTCCGCAATCCGGTGGTCTTCGTGCACGGTTACAACGCCGACCCGGGAGTGTGGGGGTCGCTGCGCGAGGACCTGCGCGCCGACGGGTACGCCGACGCGGAGCTCTTCTCCTGGGGCTATGGCACCCACCGGTCGGTGAACGAGGTCCTCGCCGGGCAGCTCGGCGCCTACGTCGACCAGGTCCGCCGGCAGACCGGAGCGGCCAGGGTGGACATCGTCGGGCACTCCTTCGGCTCGCTCGTCAGCCGCTGGTACGTGAAGTACGGCGGAGGTACGGCGGCCGTCGCCCACTGGGTCTCGCTCGCCGGCCCGAACCACGGCACCTCCACCGCCTGGGCCTGCGCCCTGTGGGACCAGGCCTGCCGGGACATGACGCCGGGGTCGTACGTGGTGAGGAACCTGGCGGCCGGGGACGAGACGCCGGGGGCGGTCGCGTACGCGACCTTCTGGTCGGACTGCGACGAGGTGGTCAACCCGGACGACAGCGTCCCGCTGGCCGGGGCCACCAATGTCGCGGTGGGCTGCCTGAAGCACAACGACCTGCTCGGCGACGACGCCACCTCGGCCGGGGTACGGGCCTTCCTCGCGTCCTGAACCACGCGCGCTCCGGAGTCGCGCACTGCCCGGCGGGACCTCGCGCCCTGCACGGCGGAACCCCAGGCCCTGCCCGGCGGGACTCGCGCCGTCCCCGGCGGGACCTCAGGCCGTCCCCGGGCGGACCTCCTGGAGGAGGCCGTACGTGAACTCCGCCACCAGCGGCTCCCCCGACGCGGTGAAGGCCAGCCGCCACCGCGTCGGGGCCGTGCCCTCCATCGGGCGGACCGGAGCGAAGGCCCGCGCCACCTCGTCCACCGTCGCCGACCAGGGCAACAGGTCCCGCGCCGTCTCCAGTACGGGCCCCCGCGCGCCCGGGGCCCGCACCAGCCACTCGTTCCACACCGCCCCGCCGGGACCGGCCAGCACCTCGAAACGCAGGTCGGGCCAGAGCGGCACCGGCCACAGCAGCGCCTCGCACTCCAGGTCGCCGATCCGCCGGTGCGCGGTGGACTCCGGCGGTCCGAGCACCGAGCGGTAGCGGGCCAGGGCCCCGCGCGCCCGGGGCGAGCGGACCATGGCCTGCCAGCGCTTGTTCGCCTGACGCTGCTCGGCGGGCGAGGCGCCCAGGCGCAGCCGCGCCTGCTCGGCGAGGCCGGGCTGGAAGTCCGCCATCCTTCGCAGCAGGACCAGTTGGAAGGCGGCCGGGCCGAAGGCCCCCGGGGCGGCGGCCGGGTGCGGGTCCGGCGGGGTCGCGGTCATGGAACACACGATTCCACACAGGATCCTTACGTTCCCGGGATCCCGCTGTTGCCACCCACGGCGTAGCCTGCGGGCCCTATGAATTACTGCCCCGCCTGCCAGAGGTACCTCAACGGCGCGCTCGCGTGCGCCGGGTGCGGGACCCCGGCCGAGTACCTCATACCCGCCCCGCCGGTCTCCGGCGCGGCGCCAGGCCATGAGCAGCACGGCCGTGCGCAGCCGGGGTTCGCGCCGGTGGGGGACCACCACCACACGCAGGAAGCCGGCCACGCCCCGCCGGGACACGGGGGCGGCGGCGAGCCCGGGTACGGGCAGCACGGGGGGTACGGCGACGCCGGGTACGCCGACGCCGGGGATGCCGGGTACGGAGACTCCGGGTACGGCGGGTACGGCGACTCCGGGTACGGCGGGAATGCCGATCCCGGGTACGGCGGCGATGCCGGCTCCGGGTACGGCGGGAATGCCGATCCCGGGTACGGCGGCGATGCCGGCTCCGGGCCCGGCGGGCCCGCCTACCCGGCCTATCCCGCCTACCCGGGGCACCAGGACGCCGCCGAGCCCGCCGACCTCGACGCCGGGTCGCTCGTGGTGCTGTCCGGGCCGGTGGACGGCCGGGCCCGGACGCGCGGCCGGGGCGCGGCCCGCGGTGGCCGCCGGACCCTGATCAGCGTCGGGCTCGGGCTGCTGCTGGCCACCGGCGGTTCGGTGGCCCTGGCCCGGATGGCGAGCGACGACGAGGGGGGCGGGCGGGCCAGCAAGGTGGAGCTGACCGACGAGGTCGGCCCCGAGACGCCGGAGCCGGCACCGGACGCGCCGCGTGGCGGGGCCCACTCCGGCGCGACGGGCACCGGCAAGGGCGCCGGGGGTGCGAAGGCCACCGCGAGCGCCACGAAGTCGGCCGGGCCGAGCGGGTCCCCGAGCGGGTCCGCGCAGCCGGGCGCCGGGGCGAGCGCCTCCGCCTCCGGGGGGCCGGGGCCGACGCCCAGCGGCTCCGCGCCCGGGCCATCCGTACAGCCGACCAGGCCGGGGCAGCCCGCGCCCAGCACCTCCGGCACGGCGCAGCCGCCCCCGCCCGCCCCGGTGCCCACCCCCACCCCCACGCCCACCCAGACGAAGAAGCCCAAGGGCGACTGCTGGTTCCTCTTCTGCTTCTGAGGGCGGGGGGCTCAGCCCAGCATCCGCCTGAGCAGGTCCCGCAGCATGCCCCGCTCGGCGTCGGACAGCCCCGCCAGCGGTTCGCG
Source organism: Streptomyces sp. NPDC051578 (assembly GCF_044454045.1). NCBI lineage: Bacteria > Bacillati > Actinomycetota > Actinomycetes > Kitasatosporales > Streptomycetaceae > Streptomyces > Streptomyces sp. NPDC051578. Next base: position 605,679 of record NZ_JBITDH010000001.1, on the reverse strand, counting down.
GGCGAAGTCGAGCGACTCGCGCAGCCGGTCCGCGGTCAGCAGCCCCTCCTCGGTGGGGGCGGCCAGCTTCACCCGGCGGTCCGCCGGGTCCGGCCGGCGCTCGACCAGGCCGCGGGACTCCAGCCGGTCCACGATGCCGGTGATGTTCGAGGGCTCGCACTTGAGCTTCTGCGCGATCCGGCGCATGGGCATCGGTTCCAGGGACAGCAGGTTCAGCACGCGGGCCTGGGCGCCGGTGAGCTGGTGGCCGGCGGCCGCGTGCTCGTACTCCTGGTGGTAGCGGGCCACGACGTCGCCGATGAGTTCGACGACCTCAAGGGTCAGTGGGTCTGTGCGACGACTGGGCATGGATCCAGAGTACCCATTTACTTGACAACATGAAATATCCAGGAGCATGGTTGTTTCAGGTAGTGAAGCATTTTGCCGCCGGGTTCCGTTTTCCCTCATGCATCAGGAGCACCCCATGTCCCAGATCCCCGCCGTGAGCCGCGAGTGGCACCTCGTCCGCCGCCCGCAGGGCTGGCCCGTCGCAGAAGACTTCGCCCTGCGCGAGGTACCGGTGAACGCCGAGCCCGCCCCGGGCCGGATCCTGGTGCGCAACCTCCACATGTCCGTCGACCCCTACATGCGCGGCCGGATGAACGACGTGAAGTCCTACGTCCCGCCGTTCCAGCTGGACAAGCCGATGGACGGCGGCGCGGTCGGCGAGGTCGTCGCCTCCGCCGCCGAGGGCATCGCGGTCGGCGACCACGTGCTGCACGGCCTCGGCTGGCGCGAGTACGCCGAGCTGGACGCCAAGCACGCCACCAAGGTCGACGCCTCCCTCGCCCCGCTCTCGGCCTACCTGGGCGTGCTCGGCATGCCGGGCCTGACCGCCTACGCCGGTCTCTTCGAGGTCGCCTCCTTCAAGGAGGGCGACGCCGTGTTCGTCTCCGGCGCCGCGGGTGCGGTCGGCAGCCTCGTCGGCCAGTTCGCCAAGATCAAGGGCGCGTCCCGGGTGATCGGCTCGGCCGGCTCGGACGAGAAGGTGACGCTCCTCACGGAGAAGTACGGCTTCGACGCCGCCTTCAACTACAAGAACGCCCCGGTGGCCGAGCAGCTCAAGGACGCCGCGCCCGAGGGGATCGACGTCTACTTCGACAACGTCGGCGGCGACCACCTGGAAGCCGCGATCTCCTCCCTCAAGGTGCACGGCCGCGCCACCCTGTGTGGTGCGATCGCCCAGTACAACGACACCGAGCCGGCGCCCGGCCCGCGCAACCTCGTGCAGGTCATCGGCAAGCGGCTGCGCCTCCAGGGCGTCCTCGTCGGCGACCACGCCGGGATCCAGCAGCAGTTCGTCCAGGACGTGGCCGGCTGGCTGCGCTCGGGCGAGCTGCGCTATGACGAGACGGTCCACGAGGGCGTGGAGAACGCCGCCGAAGCCTTCCTCGGGATGCTGCGCGGCGAGAACACCGGAAAGATGATCGTTTCCTTCACCCGTTAGGCTCACTCCACACCGTCGTGATCGTGGGCGCGAGTCACGGCGATTCATATGGAGGATCCACTTTCATGTCCATCACGCAGTCCGACGTCGCGTACACCGCCGTGGCCACCGCCGAGAACGGCCGTGACGGTCGCGTCGCCACCCACGACGGCAAGCTCGACGTCGTCGTGAACCCGCCGAAGGAGCTCGGCGGCAGCGGCGAGGGCACCAACCCGGAGCAGCTGTTCGCCGCCGGCTACAGCGCCTGCTTCCAGGGCGCCCTCGCGGTCGTCGCCAGGAACGAGAACGCCGACGTCTCCGGCTCCACCGTCACCGCCGAGGTGGGCATCGGCAAGAACGACGACGGTTTCGGCCTGATCGTCAAGATCTCCGCCGTGATCCCGAACGTGGACGCCGCCACCGCCAAGGACCTCGTCGAGAAGGCCCACCAGGTCTGCCCGTACTCCAAGGCGACCCGCGGCAACATCACGGTCGAGCTGGCCGTCTGACCGACGGGCTGTCCGGCCGTCCGGTTGTCTCGCCGTTCGGCCGTCCGGTCCGCACCACGGTGCCGAAGCGAAGGCCGCACTCCCCCGGGGGTGCGGCCTTCGCCCGTAAACTGGGCCGCATGGGTGATCTTGTGGGGGGCTTCCGGTACCTGCTCGCCGGACAGCGGTGGGTCTTCGCCAACGGCCGCTGGCTGGGCTTCGGTCTGCTGCCGGGGCTGGTCTCGCTGGTGCTGTACGCCGGCGCGCTGGTCGGGCTCGGGTTCGGCGCCGACGACCTGACGGCCTGGGCCACCCCCTTCGCCGACGACTGGTCCTCCCCGTGGCTCGGGCTGTTCCGCGGCTTCCTGACGGCCCTGGTGTTCGCCCTCGGGCTCTTCCTGGCCGTGATCACCTTCACCGCCGTGACCCTGCTGATCGGCCAGCCGTTCTACGAGTCCCTCTCCGAGCAGGTCGATCGGACCGAGGGCGGCGAGGTGCCGGAGTCCGGGCGGGGGCTGTGGCAGGACCTGTGGATCTCCGGCCGGGACAGCGTGCGGCTGCTGTTGCGGGTGGCGCTCTACGGGGTCCTGCTATTCGCTCTCGGGTTCGTGCCGGTGGTCGGGCAGACCGTGGTCCCGGCGATCGGGTTCTGCGTGTCCGGCTACTTCCTCACCCAGGAGCTGACCTCCGTCGCCCTCCAGCGGCGCCGGGTGGACCTGGGCGGCCAGTTGGCGCTGCTGCGGGGGAGGCGGGCGCTGGCGCTCGGGTTCGGGGTGCCGCTGGTGCTGGCGTTCCTGGTGCCGCTGGTGGCGGTGTTCCTGATGCCGGGCGCGGTGGCGGGGGCGACGCTGATGGCCCGGCACCTGGCGGGCGCCGACGCCGGGTCGGAGGACGCCGAGTCCGAGGACTCCGGGGACTCCGGGGACTCCGGGGCGGAGGACGCCGGCGCCGCTCCCGCAGGGCGGTTCGGCCCGCCGCCGTCCTGGTAGGGGCGGGCGCGCTACGGCAGCTCAGACCTCGATCACGGCGGTCACCACGGACGGCGTACGGTCGTCCGCCTCGGCCACGAGGCTGCCGTCCGGCGCCCACACGGCGGCGCCGCCGCAGCCGGTCCACGGGCCCGCCGGCCCGACGTGGTTGGCCAGTGCCACGTACAGGCCGTGTGCCCCGGCGATGCCCGGGTGGATGGTGGTCCGCTCCCGGACGCCGTCGCCCGTCCCGTACAGCGAACTCGCCAGGTGCACCCGGCAGCCGTCCGCCGCGGCCCGGGCGGCCAGGTCCGGGAAGTGGTTGTCGTAGCAGACGCCGAGGCTGAAGCGGATCCCGCCGAGGGTGAAGCGGCCGTCGGTGGTCCCCGGTGCGAAGACGCCCCGCTCGTGGCGGTAGAGGTGCTGCTTCGCGTACGTCGTCACGTGCGCGCCGTCCGCGTCGTGGACCAGGGTGGCGAGGGCGGGCAGCGGCCCCGCGGTGCGCAGGGCGACGTTCACGGCGGTGGCGATCCCGGCGGAGCGCAGGGGGTCCAGCCGGGGGTCGTCGGCGTCCGCCAGCCACAGGCCCGGGTCGGCGGCCAGGGCGTCCAGTTCGTAGCCGGTCAGGGTGAGTTCGGGGAACACCACGAGCCCGGCGCCCTGCTCCCGCGCGGCGGCGGCCAGTTCGGCGGCCGCGGCGACGTTGGCCGTGACGTCGGCGGGTACACAGGTCAACTGGGCTGCGGCGATCTTCACGCCCCCAGCATGCCAGCCCCCGCCGAGGCCCCCGACCTGCGAAGCGGCCCCCCGGCGGCCTCCGCCCCCCGGTGCGTACGGTTCCCGCCCGGGGGCGGGGCGGATCCGTGCGTGCCCGGCCCGGTGGACCCCCCCCGCTTGCCGCGGCGCGGGGCGGGCGGCTGCCGCCCGGGCCCGGCGCCCGGGCCGGGGGCTAAGGGGTCGGCTGGGGGCCCCGGAGCAGGGTGACGAAGGAGCGGAACGCGGCGGGCATGTCCACCGACTGCGGGGCGAGGAGCCACTGGTACTGGAGGCCGTCCATCACCGCCGTCAGCAGCGGGGCCGCCTCCTCGGGGGTGAGACCGGAGGGCAGGCGGTCGCCGAACTCCGCGCGCAGCACCGCGGCCATCTCGGCGCGGACCTGCGCGTAGCGGTCGGTGAAGAACTCCCGGGCCGGGTGGCCGTCCGTGACGCTCTCGCCCAGCAGCGCCGAAAACGTCTGCACGATGCCGGGGCGCATCGCGTTGTAGTCGACGAGGGAGGCCAGCAGGTCGAGCCGCCAGGTGTCCGCCGAGGCGCGCGAGCCGCCGCCGGTGTCCCAGCGGTCGCGCTCCTCCAGCACCGCGACCAGCAATGCCTCCTTGGTGGGGAAGTAGTGCAGCAGCCCCTGCTGGGTCAGGCCGACACGCTCGGCGACCGCGCCCAGGGACGCGCCCCGGTAGCCGCGCTCGGCGATCACCTCGACCGCGGCGCGCACGATCTCGCCGCGCCGCTCCTCGCTCCTCGTCCTGGCCATCGCCCCGGCACCCCTTCCCGTCCGCACCCTGCCCCCGCCAGCAGGACCGTACGGCATGTAGATATCACAAGAACATAACAGCACCTACCGCTCTACAGGGAACGGGTCCACCATGGGCGCACCGCACCGCACCGCACCGCACCGCACCGCACCGCACCCACCGACGAGGAGGCACGGCCGTGACCGATGCCGATCAGGCCCGCGAAGACGCCGTAGAGGCCGCGCTCGACAAGCTGGATCTCGATACCAAGACCCGTCTCCTGGCCGGCCAGGACATGTGGTCGCTGCCCGCCGTCCCCGAGATCGGGCTGGCCTCCCTGGTCATGTCCGACGGCCCCATCGGCGTGCGCGGCGTGCGCTGGACCGCCGACGACCCGTCCATCGCCCTGCCCTCGCCGACCGCGCTCGCCGCCTCCTGGGACCCCGCGCTCGCCCGCCGGGCCGGCCGGCTCCTCGCCCAGGAAGCGCGCCGCAAGGGCGTCCACGTACTCCTCGCCCCCACGGTCAATCTGCACCGGTCCCCGCTGGGCGGGCGGCACTTCGAGTGCTACTCCGAGGACCCGTACCTCACCGGCGCCATCGGCACCGGCTACGTCAGCGGCGTACAGGACGGCGGAGTCGCCACCACCGTCAAGCACTTCGTCGGCAACGACGCGGAGACCGACCGCTTCACCGTCGACAACGTCATCGCGCAGCGCACCCTGCGCGAGCTGTACCTCGCGCCCTTCGAGGCCATCGTCAAGAACGCCCGCCCCTGGGGCATCATGACCGCGTACAACCAGGTCAACGGCACGTCGATGACCGAGAACCGGCACCTCGTCAACGACGTGCTGCGCGCCGAGTGGGGATTCGACGGGTACAACGTCTCGGACTGGATGGCCGCCCGCTCCACCGCCGGCGCCCTGCTCGGCGGTCTCGACGTGGCCATGCCCGGCCCCCGCACCGTCTACGGCAGCGCCCTCGCCGAAGCCGTCCGCGCCGGCGAGGTCCCCCGGGAGGCGGTGGACGGCGCCGTGCGCAACGTCCTGCGCCTCGCCGCCCGCGTCGGCGCCCTGGACGGCGCGCCCGCCGCCGTCGCCGAGCCCCCGGCGGCGATCGACGGCGAGGCGCTGGCCCGGGAGATCGCGGCCCGGGGCTTCGTGCTCGTCCGCAACGAGCCCCTGTCCGGCGGGCGGCGCGCCCTGCCGCTCGACACCTCGCCCGGCCGCACGGTGGCCCTGATCGGCGCCGCCGCCCGCGACGCCCGCGTCCTCGGCGGCGGCTCCGCGACGGTCTTCCCCGAGCGGGTCGTCTCCCCGCTCGACGGTCTGGGGGCCGCGCTCCCCGCCGGGTCGCTGACGTTCGGCGTCGGCGCCGACCCCAGTGAGGAACTCGTCCCCGCCGACCAGGGCTTCGAGCTCCGCGCGATCTGCCGCGACGCCTCCGGCGCCGTCCTCGGCGAAGGCAGCCTGCCGTCCGGCCAGGTCCAGTGGATCGGCGAGGACCTGCCCGCCGGCGTCACGTACGAGACGATGGCCAGCATCGAGGTCACCGGCACGTTCGTGCCGCGCGAGAGCGGTGAGCACGCCTTCGGCACCCGGGGGCTCGGCGTCTTCTCCCTCGCCGTGGACGGGCGCACGCTCTGGGAGGGCGTCCAGCGGATGAGCGAGGAGGCCGACCCGTTCGAGGCCTTCTTCGGTGCCCCCAGCGAACGCGCCCGAACCACCTTGACCGAGGGGCGGCCCGTCGGGGTGTCCCTGACCTTCCAGGTCCCCGACGTGAGCGCCCTGCCGCTCAAGGCGATCATGTTCTCGCTGCTCCACCTGGGGCCCCGGCGGGACGCGGACGAGCTGATCGCGGAGGCCGTGGAAGCCGCCCGGGCCGCCGACACCGCCGTGGTCGTCGTCGCCACCACCGAGCGCGTCGAGTCCGAGGGCTTCGACCGCAAGGACCTGAGGCTGCCCGGCCGCCAGGACGACCTGGTGCGGGCCGTCGCCGCCGTGAACCCGAACACCGTGGTCGTCGTCAACGCCGGATCCCCCGTGGAGCTGCCCTGGCGCGAGGACGTGGCCGCCGTGCTGCTGACCTGGTTCCCCGGCCAGGAGGGCGGCGCCGCGCTGGCCGACGTGCTGCTCGGGGCGACCGAACCGGGCGGCCGGCTGCCCACCACCTGGCCCGCCGCGCTCGCCGACGCGCCCGTCACCGAGGTCGTCCCCGCCGAGGGGCGGCTGGAGTACCGCGAGGGGCTCCTCATCGGGCACCGGGCGTACGAGGCGCAGGGGGTGGTGCCCGCCTACCCGTTCGGCCACGGCCTCGGCTACACCGAATGGGTGTACGAGGCGCTGGAGGTCACCGGTTCGGTGGCACGGGTACGGCTCACCAACACGGGCGCCCGGCCGGGCCGGGAGGTCGTCCAGGTCTACCTGGCGCCGCTCGCCGACGACGCGGAGCGCCCGGCGAGCTGGCTGGCGGGCTTCGCCCCGGTGGCGGCGGGCCCCGGCGAGAGCGTCGAGGCGGAGATCACCCTGCCGGACCGGGCCTTCGAGGTCTGGGACGAGACGGCCGGCTCCTGGCGCCGGATCGGCGGCGGCTACGAGGTCCGGGCGAGCCACGCGCACGGCGACACGCGGTTGACGGCCACCCTGTACGTGTAATGGCCGGAAATCACCCATGAACCGGACCGGTGGGGGCCCCTGACAGCCCCCACCGGTCCTCCCGGCGCGTCCTGGACGGGGCTCAGCGCGGCGGCTCGGGCGCCGTCACCTGCCGGTGCGCGAGTTCCGCGAGCCGCGCCTGACCGGCCTTGCCCGGGTGGAACCAGTCCCAGCGGCTCAACTGCTCGGTCCCGAAGGGGTACTGGAACACGGCCCCGCCGTCGTAGCGGCACAGCGGGTCCTTCGAGCAGACGCTGCGCAGCACCTCGTTGTACTCGACCACGCGCGCCCGGACCCGTTCCCGCCGGGCCGTCGCCTCCTGGGTGGACGACAGCGGCTCGGCCAGCATCGACTGGCAGATGCCGAGCTTCCAGACCTGCCGCACCATCGGGGCGTCCTTGCCCTGCTCCCACAGCCGCTGCAGGTCCGGTACGGAGGACACGTACACCTGGGTCGAGGGGGAGGCGGCCCGCAGGCCCGCGAGGGCCTTCTCGAAGCCGGCCTTGAAGGCGGCGACCGAGGTCATCGAGGAAGTCGTGGGCCGGCAGGCGTCGTTCGAGCCGACCATCACCGTGACCAGGTCGGGCTTGTGCCCGGCCGCCGAGGTCAGCTGGCCCGCCAGGTCCGCCATCCGGGACCCGGTCACCGCGTAGTTCCAGCTGTTCGCGGGCGCGTCGGCCTGCCCGAGCAGCCGGGTGGCGAGGGAGTCGACCTCGGGGTCGTCCCCGGTCGCCCAGGAGACCTCCGGGCAGTCCGCCAGTACCGAACACGCGTCGAACCCACGGGTGATGGAGTCACCCACGGCGGCGATGGACTTCGGGGCGGTGTTCCAGCGCGGTCCGGCCTGCGCGCCCCGGCCGCCCTCGCTGCCCGGCCCGTCGCCGTCGCAGGCCGTCGCACCCCCTGCCAGCAGGGCGGCCGTCGCGACCGCCGCCGCGAGGGTCCGGCGGGTGCGTCGGCGCGGAGCGGTGGTGCCCATCGGGGTGGTCCCTCCCTCGTCGCCCCCGTCGTCCGGGGGCGTCCTGCTGAGTGAATGCTCGGTGTCCGCGGGGTTCTGAGCGACCGTACGTCACACCAGGACCCCTGGCGCACGGTAGCTTTTTCCCGTGGCGTTTCGGCCGCAGGTCCCGCGACGCAATGTCAGATCATTTCCGTTACATTACATCTCGTCACATACTGTCCGTTTTCTGGAGTTTATTCCCGACCTCGTCCCACACTGGAGGTCCCGGTGACGACACGTGGAGTTCTGTACGTGCATTCCGCGCCGCGCGCGCTCTGCCCGCACGTGGAATGGGCTGTTGCGGGCGTTCTCGGGGTGCGGGTGAACCTCGACTGGATCAGGCAGCCCGCCTCCCCCGGCACCTGGAGATCCGAGTTCTCCTGGCAGGCCGAGGCGGGCACCGCCTCGAAACTCGCCTCCGCGCTGCGCGGCTGGCACATGCTCCGCTTCGAAGTGACGGCCGAGCCCTGCCCGACGGCCGAGGGGGAGCGCTACAGCTCGACCCCCGAGCTCGGCATCTTCCACGCCGTCACCGGCCTGCACGGCGACATCCTGATCCCCGAGGACCGGCTGCGCGCCGCCCTCGCCCGCGCCGCGCGCGGCGAGAGCCATCTGGAGACGGAGATCTCCACGCTGCTCGGCAAGCCCTGGGACGACGAGCTGGAGCCCTTCCGCCACGCGGGCGAGGGCGCCCCGGTCCGCTGGCTCCACCAGGTGGTCTGAGCCGCTCCCCGGTATGCGCAAGGCCCCGCCCGGCAGTGCCGGGCGGGGCCTTCGACGTCTCGAACGGGCCGTCAGACCGTGCGGAACGCCAGCGTCACGTTGTGGCCACCGAAACCGAACGAGTTGTTGATCGCCGAGATCGGACCGTCGACGGGCAGCTTGCGCGGCTCACCGCGGACGATGTCCGCGTCGATGTCGTCGTCCAGCTCGTCGACGTTGATCGTCGGCGGGGCGATCCGGTGGTAGAGGGCCAGCACGGTCGCGACGGTCTCGATACCGCCGGCGCCGCCCAGCAGGTGACCGGTCATCGACTTGGTCGCGGAGATCGCGATGTGGTCGAGGTCGTCGCCCAGTACCTTGCGCAGGGCCTTCAGCTCGGCCGTGTCACCCTGCGGGGTGGACGTGGCGTGCGCGTTCAGGTGCACCAGTTCGGACGGGTCCAGCTCCGTGTTGTCGAGCAGGTTCTGCACGGCGGCCGCGACCCCGCGGCCCGTCGGCTCCGGCTGCGCGATGTGGTGGCTGTCCGCGGACAGGCCCTGGCCCAGCACCTCGCAGTAGACCCGGGCGCCGCGCGCGGCGGCGTGCTCGGCGGACTCCAGCACCACGACACCGGCGCCCTCGCCGAGGACGAAGCCGTCGCGGGCCTTGTCGTACGGACGCGAGGCCTGCTCGGGGTTCTCGTTGTTCTTGGACATCGCCATCATGTTGGCGAACGCGGCGATCGGCAGCGGGTGGATCGCCGCCTCGGTGCCACCGGCGACGACCACGTCGGCGCGGCCGGTGCGGATCATCTCGACGGCGTAGCCGATGGCCTCGGCACCCGACGCACACGCGCTGACCGGGGTGTGCACACCGGCGCGGGCGTTGACCTCAAGGCCCACGTTGGCCGACGGGCCGTTCGGCATGAGCATGGGGACGGTGTGCGGGGAGACCCGGCGCACGCCCTTTTCCTTCAGCACGTCGTACTGGTCGAGCAGGGTGGTGACGCCGCCGATACCGGAGGCGATCACGGTGCCCAGGCGCTCGGGGACGACGGACGCGTCCTCCCCGGCCGGGGCGGTGTAGCCCGCGTCGGCCCAGGCCTCGCGGGCCGCGATCAGCGCGAACTGCGCCGAACGGTCGAGCTTGCGGGCCAGCGGCTTGGGCAGGACTTCGCCCGGGTCCACGGCGGCCTGCGCGGCGATGCGGACCGGGAGTTCGGCGAAACGGTCGCCCTCCAGGGGCTTGACGCCGGAACGGCCGGCAAGCAGACCTTCCCAGGTCGAAGCGCTGTCGCCACCCAGCGGAGTGGTTGCGCCGATACCGGTGACGACCACGGTGCGATTGGTCGGGCTCACAGGAATTCTTTCTCCACGTCTCAGGGGGTGCTGAATTGTCACGGCGCCACCGCGGGGTGGCGACAAACGCTCGGCAGGCTCTTAGGCCTGGTTCTTCAGGATGTACTCGGCGGCGTCGCCGACCGTCTTGAGGTTCTTGACGTCCTCGTCCGGGATCTTGACGTCGAAGCGCTCTTCGGCGGCGACGACGACCTCGACCATGGACAGGGAGTCGACATCCAGGTCGTCGGTGAAGGACTTGTCGACCTGGACGTCCTCGGTCGGGATACCGGCGATCTCGTTGACGATCTCGGCGAGACCCTCGACGATCTCTTCCTGGGTGGCGGCCATGAGGCGCTCCTTCTCTAGCTAATTGAATGATCAGGGAGGGAAAAACGATCCCGGCCCTAGGGGAGGGTAACGACCGTCGCGGCGTAGACGAGCCCCGCCCCGAAGCCGATGACGAGCGCGGTGTCGCCGCTCTTCGCCGCTCCGGTCGCCAGGAGCCGCTCCATAGCGAGCGGAATCGAGGCGGCCGACGTATTGCCGGTGGTTTCCACGTCACGGGCGACCGTGACGTGGTCCGGCAGCTTGAGAGTCTTCACCATCGAGTCGATGATCCGCATATTGGCCTGGTGCGGAATGAAGACGTCCAGGTCATCCGCGGTGATCCCGGCCGCGTCGAGCGCCTGCTGGGCCACCTTGGCCATCTCGAAGACGGCCCAGCGGAAGACCGCCTGGCCCTCCTGGGTGATGGCCGGGAACTTCTCGCCGCCGCCCTTGCCGAGGTACTCGTCCCACGGCACGGTCTGCTTGATCGTCTCGGACTTGTCGCCCTCCGAACCCCACACCGTGGGGCCGATGGCCGGCTCGTCCGAAGGGCCGACGACCACGGCGCCGGCGCCGTCACCGAACAGGAAGGCCGTCGCCCGGTCCTCCAGGTCGGTCAGGTCCGACAGCCGCTCGACCCCGATGACGAGGACGTACTGCGCCGACCCCTCGACCACCATGCCCTTGGCCAGCGTCAGGCCGTAACCGAACCCGGCGCAGCCCGCGGAGATGTCGAACGCGGCCGGCTTGACCGCCCCGACCAGGTGCGCGATCTCCGTCGCGACGGCCGGCGTCTGCTTGAAGTGCGAGACCGTGGAGACGATCACGGCGCCGATCTGCTCGGGCGAGACACCGGCGTCGGCCAGCGCCTTGCCCGAGGCCTCCACCGACATCGCGGCGACGGTCTCCTCGGGCGAGGCCCAGTGCCGGGTCGCGATGCCCGAGCGCGAGCGGATCCACTCGTCGGACGAGTCGATCGTCTCCAGGATGACCTCGTTGGGCACCACCCGGGTCGGGCGGTAACCGCCGACACCGAGGATGCGGGCGTACGGGGAGCCCTTGGCAGGCTTGATCTTCGACATGCTGAGGGGGCTCCTTCTCTCAGGCCGCGTGCTCGGCGAGGAGCTCCGCGGCCTTCTGGAGATCGTCCGGGGTCTTGAGGGCGACGCTCGGAACGCCCTTGAGCGCGCGCTTGGCCAGACCCGTCAGGGTCCCGCCGGGGCACAGCTCGATGATCCCGGTGACGCCCAGCTCGGCGAACGTCTCCATGCACAGGTCCCAGCGGACCGGATGGGCGACCTGGCCGACCAGGCGGGCGACGACATCGGCGCCCGAGGTGACGACCCCGCCGTCCTTGTTCGACACGTACGTCAGCGCCGGGTCCGCCGGGGCGAGGGCCTTGGCGGCCTCCTCCAGGGTGGCGACCGCCGGGGCCATGTGATGCGTGTGGAAGGCGCCCGCGACCTTGAGGGCGACGACCTTCATGGAGCCTTCGGGCTTCTCGGCCTCCAGAGCGGCGATCTGCTCCAGGGTGCCGGCCGCCACGATCTGGCCCGCGCCGTTGATGTTGGCCGGGGCGAGCCCCAGCTTCTCCAGATGCGCCACGACCACGTCGCGGTCACCGCCCAGCACCGCGGCCATGCCCGTCGGGGTGACGGCCGCGGCCTCGGCCATGGCCAGGCCCCGGGTCCGTACGAACGACAGCGCGTCGGCCTCGCTCAGCACACCGGCGTACGCGGCGGCGGTGATCTCACCGACGCTGTGACCGGCGACGGCGCCGAAAGCGGAGGGGGAACCCAGCGCCGAAGCGGACAGCAGACCCGCCGCGACCAGCAGCGGCTGGGCCACGGCCGTGTCGCGGATCTCGTCCGCGTCGGCCTTCGTGCCGTAGTGGGCGAGGTCGAGCCCGAGGGCGTCGGACCACCCCGCGACGCGCTCGGCGGCGCCGGGGAGTTCGAGCCAGGGAGTCAGGAAGCCGGGCGTCTGAGCGCCTTGGCCTGGAGCGACGAGTACGAGCACCCTCACACTCTCTCTTGTATCCGGCCCGCCCCGCCCGTGGGGACAGGGACGAAGAACCGTCGGGGTAATTGTTGATGTCCGACAAAAGTCTAGGACTGGGGATCGCCGTCGGCCAGACGCCCCAGGATCAGGGCGATCCGGAGCGTGAACGCGGAGCGGACATCGGAGGGTGACCAGCCGGTGACGTCGGTCACACGTCGGAGCCGGTAGCGCACCGTGTTGGGGTGCACGAACAGCATCCGCGCCGCCCCCTCCAGGCTGCTCGCCTGCTCCAGGTAGACACTCAGCGTCTCCAGCAGCGCCGAGCCCGCCTCCTCCAGCGGTCTGTAGATCTCCTCCACCAGCTGCTCGCGCGCCGAGGGATCCGCCGCGATCGCGCGCTCGGGAAGCAGATCGTCCGCCAGCACCGGACGCGGCGCGTCCTGCCAGGCCGTGCACGCCTTGAGCCCGGCCGCCGCGGCCTGCGCGGACTTCGTCGCGTTCAGCAGGTCCGGGACCACCGGACCGGCCACCACCGGACCGGCCGCGAACGGGCCGATCAGCGACTTCGCCACCTGCAACGGGTTGTCGCTGCCGCCCGCGACGACCACGAGCCGGTCGCCCAGCACCCCGGTCAGCACCTGGAGCTTGTGGTGGCGGGCCGCACGCCGGATCGCCTCGACCGTCAGCTCGCTGTCCCCGTCCGGGGCGGTACCCAGGACGACGCACACGTGCTCCGGCGAATTCCAGCCCAGCGCCGCCGCCCGCGACAGCGCGCCCTCGTCCGCCTCGCCCGACAGCACCGCGTTGACGACCAGGGACTCCAGGCGGGCGTCCCACGCGCCGCGCGCCTCGGCCGCCTGGGCGTACACCTGGGCGGTCGCGAAGGCGATCTCCCGCGCGTACACGAGCAGCGCCTCGCGCAGGACGGACTCGTCGCCCGGGGCCGCCACCTCGTCGATCGCGGTCTCCATGACCTCGATCGTCGTACGGACCATCTCCACCGTCTGGCGCAGGGTGATCGCCCGGGTCAGCTCGCGCGGGGCCGTCCCGAACACGTCCGTGGAGATCGCCTGGGGGGTCTCCGGGTGCCGGAACCACTCCGTGAACGCGGCGATACCGGCCTGGGCGACCAGGCCGATCCACGACCGGTTCTCCGGCGGCATCGCCCGGTACCACGGCAGGGTCTCGTCCATGCGCGCGATCGCGTTCGCGGCGAGCCGGCCGGCGGACTTCTCCAGCCGGCGCAGCGTCGCCGAATGCGGGTGGGCGGGATGCGCGGCGTGCGCGGGACGCGCCGGGCCGGTCTCGGGGGAATGCTCACGTTCGGGTTGGGGCACGGGACAAGACTGCCTTATCGGTGACCGGGCGCGGAGCCGGGTCACCGGGCACCCGCCCCGCCGGGCCGCCGCACCCGCCCCGGAAGGACGCGCACCGGGGTCTACGGTGGCCACCATGATTGACGTACGCCGCGCCGCAGACCGGTACGAGGGCGGGGACCCGGCCGCCGGGATCACCACTCGGCACGCCTTCTCCTTCGGGTCCTTCTACGACCCGGACAACATCCGCTTCGGGCCCCTGCTGGCCTGCAACGAGGAGAGCCTCCAGCCCGGCTCCGGCTTCGACGAGCACCCCCACAGCCAGACCGAGATCGTCACCTGGGTGGTGGAGGGCGAGCTCACGCACAAGGACAGCACCACCGGCCACACCGGCACGGTCGGCCCCGGCGACGTGCAGCACTTCGGCGCCGGTTCGGGCGCACGGCACATCGAGCGCAACGACGGCCCCGTCCCGCTGCGCTTCGTCCAGACCTGGCTCGCCCCGCTCACGGCGGGCGGCGAGCCCTCGTACCGGCTCGTCCGGGGCCTCGCGGACGGCGAAGCCTGCGAGATCCCCGCCGCCGGCGCCGTCCTGCGCGTGCGGCGGCCCGGCGCGGGCGAGCGGATCACCGTACCGGCGGCGCCCCGGGTCTACCTGCACGTCGTACGGGGCGACCTGCGCCTGGACGGCGAGGAACTCGGCCCCGGCGACTCGGCGCGCATCACCGGCGAGCCGGAGCTGCGGATCGTCGCCGGCTCCCCGGGCGAGCTGCTGATCTGGGAACTGCCCTGAGCCGTCCCTGCCCTCAGCGCCCGCGCAGTTCCGCGAGGACCGCGTCGGTGAACGGGGTCCAGGCCTCCACGGCCCACGGGCCGAAGGCGCGGTCGGTCAGCGCCACGCACGCGGCGCGGGCGTCCGGGTCCACCCACAGGAAGGTGCCGGACTGCCCGAAGTGCCCGAAGGTGCGCGGCGAGGAGGTGCTGCCCGTCCAGTGCGGGGACTTGCCGTCGCGGATCTCCACGCCCAGCCCCCAGTCGTTGGGGGACTGGTGCCCGTAGCCCGGCAGGACGCCCTTGAGGCCCGGGTGCACGACCGAGGTGGCCTCGGCGACGGTCCGGACGTCCAGCAGCCGCGGCGCCTGGAGCTCCGCGGCGAACCGCACCAGGTCGGAGACGGTCGAGACGCCGTCCTTGGCGGGGGAACCGTCCAGGGAGCTCGACGCCATGCCCAGCGGCTCGAATACGGCCTGGTGCAGGTACTCGGCGAAGGGGATCCCGGTGGCCTTGGCGATGTGGTCGCCGAGCACCTCGAAACCCGCGTTGGAGTACAGCCGGCGCTGTCCGGGCCGGCCCATCACCCGGTGCTCGTCGAAGGCGAGACCGCTGGTGTGGGCGAGCAGGTGACGGACCGTCGAACCCTCCGGTCCGGCCGGCTCGTCCAGTTCGACCGCGCCTTCCTCGTACGCGACGAGGGCGGCGTAGGCGGTGAGCGGCTTGGTGACCGAGGCCAGGGGGAAACGGTGGTCCACGGGTCCGTGGGAGCCGGCGACGCTCCCGTCGGCGCGCACGACGGCCGCCGCGGCCGTCGGCACCGGCCAGCTCTCGATGGTCCGCAGGGTCTGCAAGGTCTCCGGGCTCTCCATGTGCCCGAGCCTACTTGCTTGGAGTGCACTCCAAGGTTTTAGCGTGGTCGCCATGAGCCTGACGCAGACGCGGTACACGATCAGCGAAGTCGAGGCCCTGACCGGTCTGACCCAGCACACCTTGCGCTGGTACGAACGGATCGGCCTGATGCCGCACGTGGACCGCTCCCATTCGGGGCAGCGGCGGTTCAGCGACAAGGACCTCGACTGGCTGGCCTTCGTGGGCAAGCTGCGCACCACCGGGATGTCGGTGGCGGACATGGTGCGGTACGCGGAGCTCGTCCGGGAGGGGGAGCACACCGTCGAACAGCGGCGGGAGCTGCTGGAGCGGACGCGCCGCGAGGTACGGGCGCGGATCTCGGAGCTGACGGACGCGCTCGCCGTACTGGATTACAAGATCGAACACTACGCGGGGAAGGCTGTACGTCGATGACGCAGAGCACGACGAGGATCACGCAGGTCGAACTCGGCAAGGGCGGCCCCCTGGTCGGTGTCCAGGGCCTCGGCTGCATGGGCATGAGCGAGTTCTACGGGGACACCGACGAGGCGGCGGCCCGCCAGACCCTGGACGCGGCGCTGGCCGCCGGGGTCACCCTCTTCGACACCGCGGACGTGTACGGGCGCGGGGCGAACGAGGAGTTCCTCGCGCCGTTCGTGGCCGCGCACCGGGACGAGATCACCCTCGCGACGAAGTTCGCCATAGAGCGCACCGACGACCCGCACTACCGCGGGGTCCGCAACGACCCCGCCTACGTCCGGCAGGCCGTCGAGGGCAGCCTGCGGCGGCTCGGCACCGACGTGATCGACCTGTACTACATGCACCGGCGCGACCCGGCCGTGCCGTTCGCCGAGTCGGTGGGAGCGATGGCCGAACTCGTGCGGGAGGGCAAGGTGCGCCACCTCGGGCTGAGCGAGGTCACCGGCGCCGAGCTGCGCGAGGCGCACGCGGTGCACCCGATCGCGGCGCTCCAGTCGGAGTGGTCGCTGTTCAGCCGGGACGTGGAGCGCAGCGCGGTGGGCACGGCGGCGGAGCTGGGGGTGGCGTTCGTGCCGTACTCCCCGCTGGGACGCGGCTTCCTGACGGGCGCGTTCGCGGACGCGGCGGCGGAGCTGTCCGAGGGGGACTTCCGCCGGTTCCAGCCGCGGTTCTCGGGCGACAACGCGAAGGCGAACGCGGAACTGCTGGCCCCGGTGCGTCAGATCGCGGCCGCGCACGGGGCGACGCCGGCGCAGATCGCGCTGGCGTGGGTGCAGCAGCGGGCGCAGGTGCACGGGCTGACGGTGGTGCCGATCCCGGGGACCCGCAAGCCCGGGCGCCTCGCGGAGAACGCGGCGGCGACGCGGATCACCCTGACGCAGGCGGAGCTCGCCCTGCTGGAGCCGATCGCCGCGCAGGTCAGCGGCGAGCGCTACCCGGACATGTCCTCCACCTCGGCGGCGCGCGAGGAGTAGTCCCCTCCGGGCCCGGGCGTTCCGGCCTCGCCGGGGCGCGGGGTTCGGTGCGGGCGGAGCCGGGGCGCGGGGTTCGGGGCGGGCGGAGCCGGGGCCCGGGGTTCGGGGCGGGCGGAGCCGGGGCGCGGGGTTCGGGGTTCGGTGCGGGCGGAGCCGGGGCGCGGGGGTCGGGGCGGGCGGAGCCCGGGAGTCCGGCGCTGCCGGGGCCGCCCGCTTCTGCGGGGCGGCGCCGCCGGCGGCTCAGCCCAGCCGGTCCCGCAGGGCCGAGTACTCGGCGTCCGTGAGCAGCCCCGCACCGTGCAGCTCGCGCAGGTGGTGCAGGCGGTCCCCGCCGGAACCCTTCGGCGTGGCCGTCGCCACCGTCAACCGCCGCCCCCGCACCGCCGCCAGGACGGCCGCCGCGAACGGCAGTGATTCGTGCACCGCCCCGTACCCCACCCCGAACACGGCCGCCGCCAGGTCGTGGTCGGGCCGGGTGTCACCGCCGGCGGCGTCCCGCAGCCGCAGCCGCAGATGCCCCTCCGGTCCCTCCGGCGAGTGCCACGCCACCCCGGTCACCGCGGCCAGCGGATACCGCTGGTCGCCCGCCTTCCACTTCGTGCTGCTCGCCCCGGTGCGCGACCAGTGGAAGGTGACGGCCGTCCCGTCGAAGCCGACGCGCGCGTCGTACGCCTTGAGGGGCGCCGTGACCTCGGGGACGCCGACCAGGAAGCGTTCCGCCGCCGTCGCCGGCCCGAGCCGGCCCCGGACCTCGTCCGCCAGTGCGGCCGCCCGCGCGCCCGCCTCGGCCGGCAGCACCAGGCGGTACGGGTCGCAGTTCTCCTTGAGCTGCCCGGCGGCCGCCTCCATCAGGGGATCCGCCCCGGCCCGCGGCACGGCGCGCAGCACCAGCGTGTCCCGTTTGCCCCCGGTCAGGGTCACCTCGGACAGCGCCTCCAGCGGGATCCGGCGCTCCCGGAGGGCGTGCCAGAGCCGTGGCGTCCGCAGCCCCCGCGCGAAACGAATGATCACCGAGTCGGAGTCGAACTCCCAGACAGCATGGTTTCCGGCCAGTACGTCCCCCATACGGCTCATGGTAAAGGGACGTGCCCCCGCTCGTCCCCTTCACCGCAGAGACGGTTCTTCGGCCCTCGCAGGTCCCCTGAGAGCCCGTCAGTCCCCGGAAACCCCATGTCGGCAGGCGTCGTCCCCGGTCACGCACACAACGGAACGGAAGGCGCCGGTTCCGATCTTCGCGAAGTTGTCCAGCGAAGCGGTCCCTGGCTCGAAATAGCCGGTGTGGTTGCGGGCCCCCGCCGAGGACAGCAGGCGCGCGCCGAAGTCCGGCGACACCGGGTCCGCCCCGTGACCCAGGCCGCCCAGTTCCAGGTGCGGCACATCGGCGATCCAGTCGCCGGAGTCCCGCATCGCCCACACCCGGGCCGGCGTGTGCAGCTCGGCGGCGTTCGACACGCGCATCCCGGGGCTGCCCGCCACCACCACGTCGGTCACCCGCGGCGGCAGCTCGTGGGCCGCGACCCCGCAGACCACCGACCCGTAGCTGTGGCAGAACAACGCGACGCTGGACTGCCCCGGCAGGGCGGTGGTCAGCGCCCGCAGCCGTACGGAGCCCTCGACCGCGAGCTTGCCCGTGGCGGCGTCCATGCCGACCCCGGTCGGCGCCGTGTAACCGGCCCAGGCGATGACCGCGGTCCTGCTGTCCGGGGCGCTCGCGCGTTCGGCCTCGTAGAGGGAGTGCGCCATGCCGGCGGGCGCGGTCAGGCTGCGCTGCGTGCGCTCGAAGGTGAGCAGGTCGGTGTCGACGCCGGGCACGACCACCGAGACCCGGCGGGCCCGGTCGAGGTCGCCGAAGACCTCCGCGACGAGCCCGTCGCCGGTGGGATCGAACAGCAGGATCTGGCGTCCCGGCTCGGCGAGCGATTCCAGGCGGTGGGCGCGCCGCAGCGCGGTGGCGCGGTCGGCCGGGGTCAGGGCGACGTCCCGGCTGCGCACCTCCTCCACGCGCCGGGCCTGGTCCAGGGAGCGGAGGTTGGCCCGGTACCGCGTGGTGGCCGGCACCCCGTCGAGGTTGCCGACGACGAGCGGGTAGCCGTCCGCGAGGCGGGCCCGCTGGGCTCCGTCGAGCCCGGCGAAGAAGCGCGAGACCGCGGCCGCGGGGGCGTCGGCGGCGGGCAGGGCCCGGCCGTCGATACGGGCGAGCGCCCAGGCGGAGAGGGCGGCGGCCCGCGGTGAGATGCCCGCCTCGGGCCGGTGCACGGAGGTCCAGCCGGTGATCACCAGCATGACGAGGACGACCGCGAGCGCGAGCAGGGTGCGCAGAGCGGCGGGGGGCGCTGTGGCGCCGGCGGTGTGGTGGACGGAGCCGGGCAGTTTCACTACAACCAGCCTAGGAGACCGCTGGAGGACCTGGCACGCCGGGTGACGGGTCTCACCGCCGACCGTGTCACAGGCAGTCACCCCGTCACGGCCGGCCGCGGCCCGGCCGGCCGCGGCGGACCGGGTAAGGCTCCGTCGCCCCTGCCGGCCACGGCCGGGACGGGCATCGCCGCCCGCGCAGGCCTGCCCTCAGCGCCAGTCCGCGGCCAGCGCCGGGCCGATCTGGTCGAGGTAGGCCTCGGTCATCCGCCGGATCGCCGCCACGCTGGTGTCCTGGCCCTGCCCCCACAGCCGTCCGGTGACCCGCATGACGCCGGAGAAGGCGGCCACCGCCACCCGCGGCCGCGGATCGGCGTCCACGTCCAGGCCCTCGCGGTCGGCGACGAGCCGGGCGATGCGCTCCTCCAGCTCGGTGGAGCGCCGCAGGTGCACGGCGAGCAGCGCCGGGGTCGACTCGATGAGCTGGTAGCCGCGCATGTAGAGGTCCACAGGCACCACGTCGGAGATCGCCTCGTCGACGGTGTCCCAGGCGACGAGCACCGCGTTGCGCATCGCCGTCAGTGGCCCCTCGGAGGCCGGCCGCGCCCGCAGCGCCGCCACGAAGTGCGACTCGACCAGGTCCTGTACGGCGAAGGCGACCTCTTCCTTGTTGGCGAAGTAGCGGAAGAAGGTGCGCTGGGAGACCTGCACGACGTCGGTGATCTCGTCGACCGTCGTCTGGTCGTAGCCCTGCGAAAGGAACAGCAGGAGGGCCGCGCGCAGCAGCGCGTCCCTGGTGCGCCGCTTCTTGCGTTCGCGCAGTCCGCCCGCCGGGACGGCCGGCGCGGGCCGGTGTTCGGTCATCACCGCGGGGTCCCCTTCCCGTGCTGCTGCCGGTCCGTGGAGCGGGCCGTGCCGATGGTCTGTTCTGACGCTGAGTGAGCGGTCAGGGTACCTGTGACCCAGCTGACAGCGACTGCCCCGTTAAGCCGTTTGTGAAGTGTCAGTCGCTGTCACTAGCCTGTTCGCATGACTAGTCAGATCACCGCCGACGGCCGGGTGACCCTGGACAAATCCGGCCCGGCGCCGTCGCGTTCAGGACTGCGCGGCCATCCATGGCTCACCCTCTTCGCCGTTGCCATCGGCGTCATGATGGTGACCCTGGACGGCACGATCGTCGCGGTCGCCAACCCCGCCATCCAGAAGGACCTCGGCGCCACCCTCGCCGAGGTGCAGTGGATCACCAACGGCTACCTCCTGGCCCTGGCCGTCTCCCTCATCACCGCGGGCAAGCTCGGTGACCGCTTCGGCCACCGGCAGACCTTCCTCATAGGCATCGCGGGCTTCGCGCTGTCCTCGGCCGTCATCGGCCTGTCCGACGGCGTCGAGCTCGTCATCGCGTTCCGTGTCGCCCAGGGCCTCTTCGGCGCGCTGCTGATGCCGGCCGCGCTGGGCCTGCTGCGCGCCACCTTCCCCGCCGAGAAGCTGAACATGGCCATCGGCATCTGGGGCATGGTGATCGGCGCCTCGACCGCAGCCGGTCCCATCGTCGGCGGCCTGCTCGTCGAGCACGTCAGCTGGCAGTCCGTCTTCTTCATCAACGTGCCGGTCGGGATCGTCGCGCTCGGCTTCGGCCTGTTCATCCTGCTCGACCACCGGGCCGAGAACGCGCCGCGCGCCTTCGACCTGCTGGGCGTCGTGCTGCTGTCCGGCGCGATGTTCTCCCTGATCTGGGCCCTGATCAAGGCCGCCGAGTGGGGCTGGGGAGACGCCAAGACCCTGGTGTTCCTCGGCGCCTCCGTCGTCTGCTTCGTGCTCTTCGCCCTCTGGGAGACCCGGGTCGCCGAACCGCTCATCCCGCTCGGGATGTTCCGTTCGCTGCCGCTGTCCGCGGGCACCGTACTGATGGTGCTGATGGCCTTCGCGTTCATGGGCGGCCTGTTCTTCGTCACCTTCTACCTGCAGAACGTCCACGGCATGAGGCCGGTCGACAGCGGTCTGCACCTGCTGCCGCTCACCGGCATGATGATCATCGGTTCGCCGCTGGCGGGCGCCGCGATCACCAAGATCGGGCCGCGGATCCCGCTCGTCGCCGGCATGGTCGCCACCGCGGTGGCCTGTTTCGGGATGGCCCGGCTGACCCCGGGCACCGGCACCCTCGTCATGTCGCTCTGGTTCGCCCTCCTCGGCCTCGGCCTCGCTCCCGTCATGGTCGGCGCCACCGAGGTCATCGTCGGCAACGCCCCGCTGGAGCTGTCCGGGGTGGCCGGCGGGCTACAGCAGGCGGCCATGCAGGTCGGCGGCAGCCTCGGCACCGCCGTGCTCGGCGCCGTCATGGCGGGCACCGTCCGTGACTCGTTCGGGGACAACTGGCAGCGCGCGCAGCTGCCGCCGCTCGGCCCCGAGCAGCTCGACCTCGCCGAGAAGGGCGTGCAGGTCGGCATCGCGCCCGTCCCGCCGGGCGCCCCGTCCCAGGTCGCGCAGGCGATCACCGCCGTCGCCCACGACACGTTCGTCTCGGGCATGAGTACGGCCTTCACGGTCGCGGGCGTGGTCGCGGTGCTCGCCGCGGTCGTGGCCGGCTTCACCAAGCGCGGCGAGAACGCCGCCGCGGGAGCGGGCGCGGCCCACGTCTGAGCCGCCCGCCCGCGCGCCGCGCAGGCGTCAACCCCGTGGCCGCGACAGCCCCGCCGGACGGTTCCGGCGGGGCTGTCGCCTATCAGGGTGGACCCGCCCGCGGCCCCTTCCGTACGCACGTCACCGCAGGTCAGCGTGGGGTCGTCGGAGCTTCGGAAACGGTCCGGGGCCCGACTCGTCCACTAAGGAGCCGACCCGTCATGCGTACGAGTACCCCCCTGCAGCCCAGCACGTTCCTGGCCGCCGTCGCCCTCGCCGCGGCCGCCCTCGTCCCCGGCACCGCCGGCCCCGCACACGCCGCGGGGCCACCGACGCTCGGAGCCTGCGCCACCGGGCAGCTGTGCCTGTGGGCGAAGCCGGACTTCAAGGGAACCCGGCACACCTACGAGCTCAGCACCCTCGACATCAACAGCTGCACCGCGCTGCCCGCCGGGACCAGCGCCCAGGCCCTCACCAACCGGACCGGCCGCCCGGTGACCACGTACCAGTCGGCCGAGTGCCAGGAGACGGGAGAGTTCCAGACCTACCCGGGCGACGGCGTCTGGCTGCCGCAGTCGCCCTACCAGGTGAGGGCGTTCAAGGTCTGGGAGCGCTGACGGGCGCGCCGGGGAACAGGTCCCCGTCTGCCGCCCCGTCCGCCGCCCCGGCGCGGTCCTCCCGCGCCGGGGCGCCGCCCGGCCCCGGCGCCGGCCCGGCCGCGCCGCCGAGGCGGGCGACTTCGGCGCGCAGCGCCCGTACCTCCCGCGCCAGTTCGGCGATCGCGGCGGTCTGCGCCCGCTCCACCTGGTCGTCGCGTTCGAAGCGGGAGATGAACCAGGCGGCGATGTTGGCGGTGACCACACCCAGCAGCGCGATCCCCGACAGCATCAGCCCGACCGCCAGCAGCCGCCCCAGCCCGGTGGTGGGGGAGTGGTCCCCGTACCCGACCGTCGTCATGGTGGTCACCGACCACCACAGCGCGTCCCCGAGGCTCTTGATGTTGCCGCCGGGCGCGTCCCGCTCCACGCTGAGCACCGCCAGCGAGCCGAACATCAAGAGCCCCACCACCGCGCCCGCCACGTACGTGGTCAGCCGGATCTGAGGCGCCATCCGGGCCCGCCGGCCCACCAGCAGCAGCGTCGACACCAGCCGCAGCAGCCGCAGCGGCTGGATCATCGGCACCAGCACCGCCGCCAGGTCCAGCCAGTGGCCCCGCACGAACGCCTTGCGCGAGGGCGACAGGCCCAGCCGGACCAGGTAGTCGGCGGCGAAGGCGCCCCACACCACCCACTCGGCGTGCGTGCACGCCCGGTGCACCGCGGGGCTGGCGTCCGGAGCCACGATCGGCACGGCATACGCGACGGCGAACGCCACGGCGAGCACGAGCAGCGGGGTCTGGCTCCGCCGCTCCCACCGGGCCTGGCGGGAGGGTTCCTTCATGCCCGCATAGTAAAGAACGAGTAAGGGGCGCTGGGACAACTGTCCCAACGCCCCCTCGCAAGAGTGACCCTTACGCGTCGCCGCCCGCCGCGCCCGGATCGGCCGCCGCGACGTCCAGCAGCTGGTAGCGGTCGATCGCCTGCTTGAGCACCGAACGGTCGATCCTGCCCGCCTTGGCGAGCTCGGTCAGCACGGCCAGCACCACCGACTGCGCGTCGATGTGGAAGAACCGGCGGGCCGCGCCGCGGGTGTCCGCGAAGCCGAACCCGTCGGCGCCCAGCGAGGTGTAGGGGCCGGGGACCCAGCGCGAGATCTGGTCCGGCACCGACCGCATCCAGTCCGAGACCGCCACGAACGGCCCCTCGGAACCCGAGAGCTTGCGCGTCACGTACGGGACGCGCTGCTCCTCCTCCGGGTGGAGCAGGTTGTGCTCCTCCACCTCCACGGCCTCGCGGCGCAGCTCGTTCCAGGAGGTCGCCGACCAGACGTCCGCCTTCACGTTCCACTCCGCGGCCAGGATCCGCTGCGCCTCCAGCGCCCACGGCACGGCCACGCCGGAGGCCATGATCTGCGCGCCGACGCTGCCCTCGGTGCCCGCGGACACCCGGTGGATGCCCTTGAGGATGCCGTCGACATCGACGTCCGCCGGCTCGGCCGGGTGCTGGATCGGCTCGTTGTAGACGGTCAGGTAGTAGAAGACGTCCTCGGAGTCGGCGCCGTACATGCGCCGCAGACCGTCCTTGACGATGTGCGCGATCTCGTACCCGTACGCCGGGTCGTAGGCCACGCAGCCCGGGTTGGTCGATGCCAGCAGCTGGGAGTGACCGTCGGCGTGCTGGAGGCCCTCACCCGTGAGGGTGGTCCGTCCGGCCGTCGCGCCGAGGACGAAACCGCGCGCCAGCTGGTCGGCCATCTGCCAGAACTGGTCACCGGTGCGCTGGAAACCGAACATCGAGTAGAAGACGTAGACCGGGATCAGCGGCTCGCCGTGCGTCGCGTACGCCGAACCCGCCGCGATCAGCGAGGCCGTGCAGCCCGCCTCGGAGATGCCGTCGTGCAGCATCTGGCCGGTCGGCGACTCCTTGTACGCGAGCAGCAGCTCGCGGTCGACCGCCTCGTACTGCTGCCCCAGCGGGTTGTAGATCTTGGCGCTCGGGAAGAAGGCGTCCATGCCGAAGGTGCGGTACTCGTCGGGCGCGATCAGCACGAACCGCTTGCCGATCTCCTTGTCCCGCATCAGGTCCTTCAAGATGCGCACGAACGCCATCGTCGTCGCGATCGACTGATGGCCCGAGCCCTTCTTGGCCGCCGCGTACGCCGAGTCGTCGGGCAGCTGGAGCGGCTTCGCGCGCACCACGCGCGTCGGCACGTAGCCGCCGTGGGCGCTGCGCTGGTCGTGCATGTACTGGATCTCGGGCGAGTTCCGGCCCGGGTGGTAGTACGGCGGGGCGCCGCTCTCCAGCTGGGCGTCCGTGATCGGGATGTGCAGGCGGTCGCGGAAGCGCTTGAGGTCGTCGACCGTCAGCTTCTTCATCTGGTGCGTCGCGTTGCGGCCCTCGAAGTTCGGGCCCAGCGTCCAGCCCTTGACCGTCTGCGCCAGGATCACCGTCGGCTGGCCCTTGTGGGCCTTGGCCGCCGCGTACGCCGCGTACACCTTCTTGTGGTCGTGGCCGCCGCGCCCGAGGTGCTGGATCTGCTGGTCGGACATGTTCTCGACCATCGCCCGCAGCCGCTGGTCACCGCCGAAGAAGTGCTCGCGGATGTACGCGCCGGACTCGGTGGCGTACGTCTGGAACTGCCCGTCGGGGGTGGAGTTCATCTTGTTGACCAGGATGCCGTCGCGGTCCTGGGCCAGCAGCGGGTCCCAGGAGCGGTCCCAGATCAGCTTGATGACGTTCCAGCCGGCACCCCGGAAGATCGACTCCAGTTCCTGGATGATCTTGCCGTTTCCGCGGACCGGGCCGTCGAGGCGCTGGAGGTTGCAGTTGACGACGAACGTCAGGTTGTCCAGGCCCTCGCGCGCCGCGATGGACAGCTGGCCCAGCGACTCCGGTTCGTCCATCTCGCCGTCGCCGAGGTACGCCCAAACGTGGGACTTGGAGGTGTCCGCGATCCCGCGCGCCTCCATGTACCGGTTCATCCGCGCCTGGTAGATCGCACCCAGCGGGCCGAGGCCCATCGAGACGGTCGGGAACTCCCAGAAGTCCGGCATCAGCCGCGGGTGCGGGTAGCTGGACAGCCCGTACGGGGCCTTCGACTTCTCCTGCCGGAACGCGTCGAGCTGCTGCTCGGAGAGCCGGTCCAG
This sequence comes from Streptomyces sp. NPDC051578, assembly GCF_044454045.1. Lineage (NCBI taxonomy): Bacteria > Bacillati > Actinomycetota > Actinomycetes > Kitasatosporales > Streptomycetaceae > Streptomyces > Streptomyces sp. NPDC051578. The sequence goes on along the minus strand of NZ_JBITDH010000001.1, from coordinate 580,097 downwards.
GAGGTAGGCGCGGGCGTAGATACCGGGGGAGGCGTGTCCCTGGAAGAAGATCTGGTCGCCGCCGTCGCCCTCGTCCTTGCCGCGGAAGAAGTGGTTGAAGCCCACGTCGTAGAGGGAGGCCGAGGAGGCGAAGGTCGCGATGTGACCGCCCACCCCGATCCCGGGGCGCTGCGCGCGCGAGACCATGACGGCCGCGTTCCAGCGGGTGGCGTTCAGGACCTTGCGCTCGATCTCCTCGTTGCCGGGGAAGAAGGGCTCGTCCTTGGTGGCGATCGTGTTGACGTAGTCCGTGCTGCGCATCTCGGGCACGGCCACGCGCTTCTCGCGGGCCCGCTCGATCAGGCGCAGCATGAGGTAACGGGCACGTTCACGGCCGCGCTCGTCAACCGCCGCGTCAAGGGAGTCGAGCCACTCCTGCGTCTCTTCCGGATCGAAGTCCGGGACCTGGCTCGGCAGGCCGCCAATAATGATCGGATTGCGATCGGATGCGGAAGCCACGCTGTTCCTTCGCTGTCGGGGGAGTCGTGCCTTGGGGTCGCCGCCTCCCATGGTCTTACGCTCGGCCGAAATCTTCACCTCTACCACTGGGTAACCCCTGGAAAGCCTGGGCACCGCCGGTGGAGCGGATGGAAGGAACGTCCGAGCGGGTCCGGCCGGACCGCCACCTTACGCCCATGTCGATCAACCCCTTCGTAAGGCCGTTCGTCCCTCAAACAGGTGGGAAGTCCCGAGCGATGCCGAATGAGGCGGAATGATGTGGGATGAATCACCACAGGCCCGTACGGGCAGGCTCAAAGTTGCGGCGAGACGGCCGCAATCGTCACCGTTTCGACGGTCTCGGCGGCCGGGTACTTGCGCGATCCGCCGCGCCCGTGTGGACTACGCCCAATGCTGCGCGTACGCGCGCCGCCGAAAGACATTCACCGAACATGAGCAGGAGGCACCCCGTGAGCGCGACCGCGGACCACGCGGAGAGCCTGGCCGCCCGGCTGGGTTTCCAGTCCGAACAGGTGGTCCAGGAGATCGGCTACGACGACGACGTCGATCAGGAATTCCGTGACGCCGTCGAGAAGCTCGTCAGCGAGCTCGCCGACGAGGACTACGACGACGTCGCCGACGCGGTGCTGTTGTGGTTCCGCGACGAGGACGGCGATCTGACGGACGCCCTGGTCGATGCGACCGAGCTGGTCGAGGACGGCGCACTGATCCTGCTGCTGACCCCCAAGACGGGCCGTGACGGCTACGTCGAGGCCAGCGACATCAGCGAGGCCGCCGAGACGGCCGGCCTCTCGCTTGCCAAGGGCCTGCCCGTCGGCAAGGAGTGGACCTCCACCAAGCTGGTGACGCCGAAGGCCGCCAAGGCCAAGCGCTGAGCCGCGCCCCCGCAGCCGAGCGGGACGCACCCCGCCGACCGGAATCACCCCGGTCGGCGGGGTGCGCGCTTTCCCCGGGCGCACGCCCGTTCCCCTCCGGGAGGCGGTACCCCATAGGCTGGCCGCACCCGAACAGCCCAACGCAGGAATGCAGGAACGAAGGGATGCGACAGATGGCGATCGAGGTCGGCAGCAAGGCCCCGGACTTCGAGCTCAAGGACAACCACGGCGCCACCGTGCGGCTCTCCGACTTCCGGGGGGAGAAGGCCGTCGTGCTGCTCTTCTACCCGTTCGCCTTCACCGGCGTCTGCACCGGCGAGCTGTGCGAGCTGCGCGACCAGCTCCCCCGCTTCCAGAACGACGACGTCCAGCTCCTCGCGGTCTCCAACGACTCGGTGCCCACCCTCCGGGTCTTCGGCGAGCAGGAGAACCTGGAGTACCCGCTGCTCTCCGACTTCTGGCCGCACGGCGAGACCTCCCGCGCCTACGGCGTCTTCGACGAGGACAAGGGCTGCGCGGTCCGCGGCACCTTCATCATCGACAAGGACGGCGTCGTGCGCTGGACCGTCGTCAACGGGCTGCCCGACGCGCGCGACCTGAACGAGTACATCAAGGCCCTCGACAGCCTCTGAACGGGTACGCCGCCCGATCCGCGGGAATTCCGTCAATGGGCGGGAACCCGTCACTAGGATCGGGACGTTGATCCGAGAGCAACCGCACGAAGGGGCGCAGCCCCACACCGAAACCCAATGGAGGACCCGTGGGAGTCAGCCTCAGCAAGGGCGGCAACGTCTCGCTGACCAAGGCCGCGCCTAACCTGACGGCGGTCATCGTCGGTCTGGGCTGGGACGCTCGCACCACCACCGGTGTCGACTTCGACCTCGACGCCAGCGCGATCCTGACCAACGACCAGGGCAAGGTCGCCAACGACTCGAACTTCGTGTTCTTCAACAACCTGAAGAGCCCGGACGGCTCGGTCGAGCACACCGGCGACAACACCACCGGTGAGGGCGAGGGCGACGACGAGGCCATCAAGGTCAACCTGTCCGGCGTCCCGGCCGATGTCGCCAAGATCGTCTTCCCGGTCTCGATCTACGAGGCCGAGACCCGTCAGCAGAGCTTCGGCCAGGTGCGCAACGCCTACATCCGCGTCGTGAACCAGGCCGACAACAGCGAGCTCGCCCGCTACGACCTCTCCGAGGACGCCTCGACGGAGACCGCCATGGTCTTCGGCGAGCTCTACCGCAACGGCGCGGAGTGGAAGTTCCGCGCGATCGGGCAGGGCTACGCCTCGGGCCTGCGCGGCATCGCCCAGGACTTCGGCGTCAACGTCTGAGTCCTGGCCTCAGCCAGCCGGCTGTGACCCCACAGCCGCTTCCTGTCCGGCGCCGTGCACTGTGTGTACGGCGCCGGACCGGCTTTACCGGCACCACCGGAACCACCGGTTCTACCGGCGGCACGGCAGCACCACCGCCGCACCGGCACCACCGGCGGCACCACCATCGCAGCACCGGGGCATCACCGCGGCAGCACCGCACCACCTGCACCACCGCACCACCATCACCACGTCGTCCGGGGAGGACCACAACATGGGCGTCACACTCGCCAAGGGGGGCAACGTCTCCCTGTCCAAGGCCGCACCGAACCTGACCCGGGTCCTGGTCGGTCTCGGATGGGACGCGCGCTCGACCACGGGCGCCGACTTCGACCTCGACGCCAGCGCGCTGCTGTGCCGCGACGGCCGGGTGCTCGGAGATTCGTACTTCGTCTTCTACAACAACCTCAAGAGCCCCGAGGGCTCCGTCGAACACACGGGGGACAACCTCACCGGCGAGGGTGAGGGCGACGACGAGTCGATCATCATCGACCTCACCAAGGTGCCGGTGGAGGTCGACAAGATCGTCTTCCCCGTCTCCATCCATGAGGCGGAGGCCCGCCGGCAGAGCTTCGGCCAGGTCAGCAATGCTTTCATCCGCGTGGTGAACCAGGCCGACGGCCAGGAACTGGCCCGTTACGACCTCACCGAGGACGCCTCCAGCGAAACCGCGATGATCTTCGGCGAGGTCTACCGGTACGGCGGCGAATGGAAGTTCAGGGCGGTGGGACAGGGGTACGCGTCGGGGCTGAGGGGCATCGCTCTAGACTTCGGGGTCAACGTTTCGTAAAGCCGTACAAGACGATGGGGTGCCAGTGGTTCTCAAAACCTTCGGCTGGTCGTTCGCAGTCACTGCGCTCGGTCTGGCCGCAGCGGTGTTCTACGGGGGGTGGACCGCTTTTGGGATCGTGGCGATCCTGTCGATCCTCGAAATCTCGCTGTCCTTCGACAATGCGGTGGTCAACGCCGGCATCTTGAAGAAGATGAATGCCTTCTGGCAGAAGATCTTCCTCACGGTCGGCGTCCTGATCGCGGTCTTCGGTATGCGGCTGGTGTTCCCCGTCGTCATCGTCGCGATCACCGCGAGCATGGGCCCGATCGAAGCCGTCAATCTGGCCTTGACCGACAAGGACCGCTACCAGCAGCTGGTCACCGACGCCCACCCGGCGATCGCGGCCTTCGGCGGAATGTTCCTGTTGATGATCTTCCTCGACTTCATCTTCGAGGACCGTGACATCAAGTGGCTCGCCTGGCTGGAGCGTCCGCTGGCCAAGCTCGGCAAGATCGACATGCTGTCGGCGTGCATCGCGCTGATCGTCCTGGTCATCACCTCGGCGACCTTCGCCACCCAGGCCCACCAGCACGGCGGCGCGCACGTCGACAAGGCGCAGACGGTTCTGGTGGCCGGCATCGCCGGTCTGATCACCTACATGATCGTCGGCGGTCTCTCCGGCTACTTCGAGAACAAGCTCGAAGAGGACGAAGAAGCCGAGCACGAGGCCGAGGAAGCGGCGAAGAAGAGCGGCAGCCCCGTGCCCGCCGTCGTCATGGCCGGCAAGGCCGCCTTCTTCATGTTCCTCTACCTCGAAGTCCTCGACGCCTCCTTCTCCTTCGACGGGGTCATCGGCGCCTTCGCCATCACCAACGACATCGTGCTCATGGCCCTCGGCCTCGGCATCGGTGCCATGTACGTCCGGTCGCTGACGGTCTACCTGGTCCGCCAGGGCACCCTCGACGACTACGTGTACCTGGAGCACGGCGCGCACTACGCCATCGGCGCGCTCGCCGTCATCCTGCTCGTCACCATCCAGTACGAGATCAACGAGGTCATCACCGGCCTCGTCGGGGTCGTGCTGATCGCCTGGTCCTTCTGGTCCTCCGTGCGCCGCAACAAGCGCCTGGCGGAACTGGAAGGAGTGCCCGTCGAGGCATGAGCCCGGCGGGAATGCGGAACGCTCCAAGTGCGGGGCGGCCTGGGGGTCCACGGACCCCCGGACCGCCCCGTTTCCGTACGTCAGCGGTGTTCAGGGGGGTTGGGGACATGGGATTCTTCGGCAGCGTCTTCGAAAGCGGCTTCTTCGACGGCATCAGGGGCGCCCGCGCCATGCAGTTCGACTCGGGCAGCGCCTCGTCCAACGCGATCGAGCTGACCAAGCGGCATCCGACGGTGTCGCTCACCAAACAGGGAGCCGTCCACGGCAACCTGCGCGTCAACCTCTCCTGGCGGATGCGCAGCTCCGACATCGGCGGCCGCTCCGGCCAGAGCGGCCGGCTCCTGCGGCACCCGTTCAAGCTCTTCAAACCCGACATGGTGCAGGCGCACACCCAGGGCATGGTCAACGTCGACCTTGACATCGGCTGCCTGTACGAGCTGACCGACGGCACGCGGGGAGTCGTCCAGCCCCTGGGGAACCTCCACGGCGACATCAACAACCCGCCGTACGTGAAACTCAGCGGCGACGACCGCTTCGGCGCGCCCTCGGGCGAGACGATCTTCGTCAACCTCGACCACGCCGACGAGATCAAGCGGCTGCTGGTCTTCGTCTACATCTACGACCAGACCCCGGCCTTCGACCGCACCCACGCGCTGGTCACCCTGTACCCCAGCACCGGTCCGCGGATCGAGATCCAGCTGGAGGAGCGCCACCCGCAGGCCCGGTCCTGCGCCGTGGTCTCGCTGGAGACCGTCAAGGGCGAGCTGACCGTGCGACGCGAGGTGAAGTTCGTCTACGGGTTCCAGGCCGAGCTCGACCGGCTGTACGGGTGGGGGCTCCAGTGGGGGCGGGGCTACAAGAGCACCAAGGCCTGACCGGCCGGTCAGGCCTTGGCGGGCGGGGTGCGGGCGCTGCGCGGGCCGCCGGTCAGGTTCCGGCCGGCGCGGGGCGCGGGTCAGGCTCCGGCCCGCGCGGGGCGCGGATCAGCGGCGGATGAACTGGGGGCCCTGCGCCGGCAGCCGGAAGGCGGAGTCGCCGCCCGGCCCGGGAACCGGTGACACCGGCTGCGGGTAGCCGTAGGCGGGCTCGACGGCCGGCGGGGCCTGCGTCGGGGGCGCGGGCACCGGGGGCGCCGCCGGCATCGGGGGCGTGTTCGGGGTCGGCGCCGCCATCGCCGCCGTCTGTTCGTCGGTGGGGCCGGGGGCGGCGCTCGCCGCCTGGTCGGGGGCGTTCTCGTCGACGGAGATCCCGTGGTCCGTGGCCAGCCCCACCAGGCCGTCCGAGTACCCCTCGCCCAGGGCGCGGAACTTCCACCCCTCGGCCCGGCGGTAGAGCTCGCCGCAGATCAGCGCCGTCTCGGCGCCCGTCTCCGGGTGCACGTCGAAGTACGCCAGCGGTTCGGAGCCGCCGGTGGAGGTGGCGTCGTACAGAAGGATGCGCAGGTCACGGACCCGCTGGAACGGCACGTCCTCGGCGGAGGCCACCACAAGGACGCGGTCCACCGCGGGGGGCACCGCCCGCAGGTCCGCCTGGACGGCGTCGGTGATCGCCTCCCCGACCTGTTTTTTGCCCAGGCGCCACACCGCCCCCGAGGGGTGCCGGGGCTGGTTGTAGAAGACGAAGTCCTCGTCGGAGCGCACGCGCCCGTCCGCCCCCACCAAGAGCGCGGACGCGTCCACATCCGGTACCTCGGCCCCGGTGGTCCAGCGCAGCACCGCCCGGACCGCCACGGCGGCCACCGGGATGTTCGAGCCCTTCTGCATCGCGTGCGTCATGCCGGTCATCCTGCCCTCCCGGCCATGACCTGGACAATGCGGCCCCCCGTAGTCACTCGCCCGTAGCCACTTGTACGGAACGCGAGACCTGGGCATGGTGCAAGAGGGTTACCTGAACTTCATGTGCTTGCGGAACTCTCGACTCTCATTCGTACGTACTATTACCGGCCACGCCAGTTGGGCCGCCAAGGCAGTACGGGGGAAGCGCATGCGTCACTTCGGGCACATTTCGCCCAGCGTCCGCAAGGACCTCTTCCACCAGGAGCCGGCCGAATTCACCGCCGCCTCGCCCGCCCGTACGCTCGCCGCCGGCCTCGGCGCCACCCTCTACAGCCCGGCGATCCGCCCCCGCCTCGCCGGCGACATCCGCAAGCAGGCGGCCCGCGGAGTGGTCTCCATGGTGCTCTGCCTGGAGGATTCCATCAGCGACGGCGAGGTGACGGCCGGCGAGGACAACCTGGTCCGCCAGTTCGCCGCACTCGATGAAGACCCCGCGGAGCTGCCGCTGCTGTTCATCCGGGTGCGCACCCCCGAGCAGATACCCGACCTCGTACGCCGCCTCGGCGGCGCCGGACGTCACTTGGCCGGATTCGTACTGCCGAAGTTCACGGAGAGTCGCGGAACCGCGTTCCTCGACGCCGTCGTGCAGGCGGAACAGACCTCCGCCGCCGCCCCCCTGTACGCAATGCCCGTCCTGGAGACCCCCGACCTGCTCCACCTCGAAACCCGGGTCGACGCCCTCGCCGGGATCTCCCGGACGGTCAACCGCTACCGCGAGCGCGTCCTGGCCCTGCGCCTCGGCGTGACCGACTTCTGCTCCCTCTACGGACTGCGCCGCACCCCCGACATGACCGCCTACGACGTGAAGATCGTCGCGGGTGTCATCGCCGACGTCGTGAACGTCCTCAGCCGCGCCGACGGCACCGGCTTCACCGTCACCGGCCCCGTCTGGGAGTACTTCCGCAGCCAGCAGCGCCTCTTCAAGCCGCAGCTGCGCCGCAGCCCCTTCCTGGCGGAGGGCGTCGAGGAGCTGCGCACCGCACTCATCGAGCACGACCTCGACGGGCTGCTGCGCGAGATCGAACTCGACCGGGCCAACGGACTGCTCGGCAAGACCTGCATCCACCCCGCCCACGTCACGCCCGTCCACGCGCTGTCGGTGGTCTCCCACGAGGAGTTCAGCGACGCCCAGGACATCCTGCGCCCCGAGTGCGGCGGCGGCGGGGTCATGCGCTCCGCCTACACGAACAAGATGAACGAGGTGAAGCCCCACCGGGCCTGGGCCGAGCGCACCATGCTGCGCGCGGAGGTCTTCGGTGTGGCAAGGGAGGAGGTCGGCTTCGTCGACCTGCTCACGGCCGGGCTCCAGGTATGAGACGGCGGTCGGACACGGAGTTTTCGGCGCTCCCGGATCGTTTCCGGTTGTGGGGGCTTTCCACGGAGAGGGGCAAGACGATCGAAGAGGTGTGGTCGGGAACCTGGGTCGCGGACCGGCTGGGCGTGCGCCTGGAACAGGGCGCGGCGCCGGAGCGGGCCGTGACGGGGCGGGCGGCGGTGCGCGGGCGGGCCGTGCCCGGGGAGGCGGCGCCGGGGCCGGCCATGCCCGGGGAGCCCCCGCTGACGGAGCTCCTGGGGCTCGCCCTGCGCCGCAACCCCAAGCGCGCCCACCTGCTGGTCTCCCGGATCCTCGGCAAGCACGTCCCGCAGTCCCCCGCGGTCGTGCACGCCGCCGGGTACGGGCTCGGCGAACGCGTCCGGGACATGCTGGGCGGGGAAGCCGCCGACGCCGTCGTCCTCGGGTACGCGGAGACCGCCACCGGCCTCGGCCACAGCGTCGCCGACGGCCTGGGTGACGCCCCCTACCTGCACTCCACCCGCCGCGCCGTGCCCGGTGTCGAGCCCGCGGGCGGCTTCGAGGAGGCCCACTCGCACGCCACCTCGCACCTGCTGCTGCCCGAGGACCCGGAGCTGCTGACCGGCAGCGGGCCCCTGGTCCTGGTCGACGACGAGTTCTCCACCGGCAACACCGTCCTGAACACCATCAGCGACCTGCACGCCCGCCACCCCCGGCCGCGTTACGTCGTGGTCGCCCTGGTCGACATGCGCTCCCCGGCCGACCGCGAACGCCTCGACGCCTTCGCCGCCGGGCTCGGGGCCCGGATAGACCTCGTCGCCCTGGCCGGCGGGACGGTCCGGCTCCCCGAGGACGTACTGGCCGAGGGGCAGGCGCTGGTCGAGGAGTACGAGTCGCGGGTCGCCCCGGCCGAGACCGGCCCCGCGGCCCCCGTCCGGCGCGTCCGCCTGGACTGGCCCGCCGGGCTGCCCGACGGCGGCCGGCACGGTTTCACCCCCGCGCACCGGGCCCGGCTGGAGGCGGCGCTGCCCGCGCTGGCCGCCCGGATCGAGGCCGAACTCGACGCCGGACCCGACGCCGGACCCGCACGCGGCGCCGGCCCCGATGCCGGTCCGGGGGCCGGGCCCGGAGCCGGGCCGACCGGGCCCCGGCGGGTCCTGGTCCTGGGCAACGAAGAGCTGATGTACGTGCCGCTGCGGCTCGCCGCGGCCCTGGAGGAGTCCGGGGCGCCCGCGGGACGCGAGGTCCGCTTCTCCACCACCACCCGCTCGCCGGTGCTCGCCGTGGACGACCCCGGCTACGCCATCCGGACGCGGCTGACCTTCCCCGCGCACGACGACCCCGCCGACGGGCCGGGGGAGCGGTACGCGTACAACGTCGCGGGCGCCGGCTTCGACGCCGTCGTCGCCGTGGTCGACTCCCACGGCGATACCGACGCGCTGCACGCACCCGACGGGCTCCTCGCCCGGCTCGCCCCGCACACCGGTCAGGTGCTGCTGGTGGTGGTGCCGTCGTACGTGCCGGGGAGATCGCCGCAGCCCGCCGCGGCCGTCCTGGCCGCCCCCTCCGACCGGCAGGAGCCGATCATGACCGAGCCCCTGCGCGGGCCCGCCTTCTCCTCCTACGCGGCCGAGGACGTCGGCTGGCTGCTCCAGGACTTCTCGGCCGTGGAGCTGGAGGCCCCGACCGAGGAACGCGAGGAGGCCATCCAGGCAGGCGGCGCGCACTACGCCGAGTCGCTGCCCGTGGAGTACCAGCCGTCCCCCGAGTACCAGCGGCTGTACCAGAGCGCGCTGACCGCCTCCGCGGCCCGAATAGCCCGCGCCGTGGGCACCGTCACCGAAACGGTGCTCGCCGAACGGTCACCGTCGCCCGTGCTCGTCTCCCTCGCCCGCGCGGGCACCCCCGTCGGCGTGCTGATGCGGCGCTGGGCGCAGGCCCGGCACGGCCTGGACCTGCCGCACTACGCCGTCTCCATCGTGCGCGGGCGGGGCATCGACGCCAACGCGCTGCGCTGGCTGGCCGCCCACCACGACCCCGCCGACGTCGTCTTCGTCGACGGCTGGACGGGCAAGGGCGCCATCACCCGGGAGCTGCGGGACGCCCTGGCGGAGTTCGACGGCTTCGACCCCGAGATCGTCGTCCTCGCCGACCCCGGCTCGTGCGTGGCGACGTACGGCACCCGCGAGGACTTCCTCATCCCCTCCGCCTGCCTCAACTCCACCGTCTCCGGACTCGTCTCGCGTACGGTGCTCAGGTCCGACCTGGTCGGGCCCGCCGACTTCCACGGCGCGAAGTACTACCGCGAGCTCGCCGGCGCCGACGTGTCGGTCGCGTTCGTGGACGCCGTCGCCGCCCGCTTCGACGAGGTGGCCGACGCCGTCGACGCGGAGGTCAAGGAACTGCTCGCGGCCGACCGGGCCCCCACCTGGGAGGGCTGGGCGGCGGTCGAGCGGATCAGCGAGGAGTACGGGATCCACGACGTGAACCTGGTCAAGCCCGGAGTCGGCGAGACGACGCGCGTCCTGCTGCGCAGGGTGCCGTGGAAGATCCTCGCCAAGCGCGGCGCCGGCGCCGACCTGGACCACGTACGCCTGCTCGCCGCACAGCGCGGGGTGCCGGTCGAAGAGGTCGACGCGCTCCCCTACACCTGCGTGGGACTCATCCACCCCCGCTTCACACGCGGCGCCACCGGCGCCGACGGAAAGGCCGTGGCCTCCCAGTGACCGTCCTCGTAGCCAGTGACCTCGACCGCACGCTCATCTACTCGGCTGCGGCCCTGGGCCTGACCATGCCCGATCCCGAGGCGCCCAGACTGCTGTGCGTGGAGGTCCACGAGAGCAAGCCGCTGTCGTACATGACCGAGACGGCGGCGGCCCTGCTGGCGGAGCTGACCGCCGACCCGGGCGTCGTCTGGGTCCCGACCACGACCCGCACGCGCAAGCAGTACCAGCGCATCCGCTTCCCCGGACGCCCGGCGAAGTACGCGATCTGCGCCAACGGCGGGCAGCTGCTCGTGGACGGCGTACCGGACCGGGACTGGCGGCGCCGGGTCGCGGCGCGCCTGGCCGAGGAGTGCGCCCCCCTCACCGAGGTGTACGAACACCTGCTGGCGACCGCGGACCCGGCGTGGCTGCGCAAGGCGCGGGTCGCGGAAGACCTGTTCGCGTACCTGGTGGTGGAGCGGGCGCTGGTCCCCGACGAGTGGCTCAAGGCGCTGGTGTCCTGGGCGGAACCGCGCGGCTGGACGGTGTCCCTGCAAGGCCGCAAGATCTACGCCGTTCCGGGCCCGCTGACCAAGAGCGCGGCCATGCGGGAGCTGGCCCGCCGTACGGGGGCCACCACGACCCTGGCCGCCGGCGACTCGCTGCTGGACGCCGATCTGCTGCTGGCGGCGGACCGGGGATGGCGGCCGGGCCACGGCGAACTGGCGGACGCGGGCTGGACCGCAGGGTCGGTCACGGCGCTGACGCAGGCCGGCGTCCTGGCGGGTGAGGAGATCGTGGGCGCGTTCCGGCGAGCGGTCGGCGAACTCGGCACACTGGGCGCATGACCAAGGGCAACAGCACCAAGATCACCGACGAGCTCTACCAGTACGTGCTCGACCACAACCCGCCGCTGGACGCCGTCCAGCAGGGCCTCGTGACGACCACGTACGAGAAGTTCCCCGAATCGGCGGGCATGCAGTCGGCGCACGAGCAGGGTCCGCTGCTGGCCTTCCTGGTCCGGCTGACGGGCGCCCGCCGCATCGTGGAGATCGGCACCTTCACCGGTTTCTCCACCCTGTCCATGGCGCAGGCCCTGCCCGCGGACGGCGTGCTGATCGCCTGCGACATCTCCGAGGAGTGGACGGCGTACGGCAGGCGGGCCTGGGAGGAGGCGGGCGTCGCGGACCGCATCGACCTGCGGATCGCCCCGGCGCTCGACACGCTGCGCGCCATGCCCGGGGAGCCGCACATCGACATGGCCTACGTGGACGCCGACAAGGAGAACCAGATCGCGTACTGGGAGGAGCTCGTGCCGCGCATGCGGCCGGGCGGGCTGATCGTCAGCGACAACACCCTCTTCCACGGGCGGGTCCTGGACGAGGGGGCGACGGGCGCGGCGGGGGCCATGCGCGCCTTCAACGACCACGTGCTGGCCGACGAGCGCATGGAGTCGGTGCTCCTCGCCATCTCGGACGGCCTGACCTTGTCGCGCAAGCGGTAGGGCCTGTCGCGCGAGTGGTCGCGCCTGCCGAGCGAGCGGTTGCGCCTGCCGAGCGAGCGGTCGCGTCCGGTCGCGTGAGCGGTCGCGTCCGGTCGCGGCGGCGCTGACGCCCGGTCCTCAGCCGCAGCCGCCCCCACCGCAGCAGCCGCCGCCCATGGCCGGGGCCGGGGCGGAAGCCGGCCCGCTGCGGGCCGAGCCGCCGACGGCGACCGCGGAGAGCAGCTTGACGGTGTCGGGGTGACCGGCGGGGCAGTCGGCGGGCGCCGAGGACTCGGCCATCGGACGGCTCACCTCGAAGGTGTCGTCACAGGTGCGGCAGCGGTATTCGTAGCGAGGCATGGGCACAGGCTAGCGGCACCGGCCCCGCGACCGTACTGCTCGCGCAGCCGTACTGCTCGCGCAGCCGTACTGCTCGCGCGGGCGGGCGCGTGCGCGTTACGGGTGGGGCGTGCGCGTTACGGATCGGGCGTGTGCGCAGGGCGGGCCGCGCCATACCGGTGGGGCGGCGCCTACGGGTGGGGCGGCATGCGCCGGGTTCCGAGCGCCCGCCTGGCCGCGGCGCGGTCCTCCCGGGCGGCCTGCTCGGGGTGGCGGGCACGCCAGTACGGGTTGTCGTGCGACAGACCGGCGCCGACCCGCCCGTACATGCCGAACCACATCAGCATCACGCCGACGACGAAGCTGAACAGCACGTTCGGGATGTGGAACGCCAGGAAGTTCAGCCCGGTGTCCAGCAGCGCGAGGTTCACGAACCCGCTCGCGATGAACAGCAGACCCAGCGCGATGTTCAGGGTCGAGGCGAAGTTCCCGCCGACCACCATCCCGTAGAACAGCAGCGCCCCGATGCAGATCGACAGGACGCTCAGCGCCCCGTTCGTGTTCAGCGCCAGCACGGTGTCCCCACCGGTGTCGAAGAACCCGATCCGGTGCACCAGCCCCAGGACGCCGAACACGACCAGCAGCAGCCCGGTCAAGCCCGCGCCCACCCGGTACACCTTGCTGAGCTTGTGATCGACCGGCAGGTGCTCGTCGAGCCGGGCACCGACCGGCCGCCGCATGTGCGGAGCCGCGTGAGTGACCATGGCGGCCTCCTCTGCTGAGGTCCCTCCCAGCATCCGCCGCGGGCGGGGCCCGGACAAGTTCGGCCGTCAGGGCCTGCTCGGAGGTCGGCTTTCAGGCGTGTCCGCGCTCGGCCCGGATCTCGTTCACCACCCGGTTGACGGACGCCCGGACGCCCTCCATCTCCTGGAGGAACTGCCAGTAGTCGGGGTGGCGCCCCTCCAGCCCCGACAGCGCCCGCTCCACCCGCGCCACCGACTCGTCCAGCGGCCGGGCGTGGCGCGGATCGGGCACGGTACGGCCCTCCATCGCCAGCCGCTGCGCGTCGCGGATCGCGAAGCGGGTCCGGCGGACCTCGTCCTGGGGGTCCCGCGCCACGGCCTCCAGCCGCGTCAGCCGGTCCTGCGCAGCCGACACCGCCTCGTCGGTCGCGTCCAGGCAGCTGCGGACCTCCTCGATCAGCGACCCCACCTCGCTCCACCGCTGGCCGTCCCGGGCCCGGCCGGCCTCCGCCAGCTTCTCCTCCGCCCGCGCGACCTCCCGTACCGCCTGCTCGGGGACGTGCTGGAGGTCCTGCCAGCAGGCCGCGCTGAACCGCCGGCGCAGCTCGCTCAGCACCGGATCCACCCGGTCCGCCCGGTTGCGCAGCGCCTGCGCGCGGGTCCGCAGGCTCACCAGCCGCCGGTCGACCTCCGCCGCCCGCTCCGGCAGCCTGGCCGCCTCGGCCCGTATCGCCTCCGCGTCGCGCAGGATCCGGTCGGCGCGCTGCACGGTCTCCTGCACCCCGTGCCGGGCCGCGCCCTGGTTCAGCTTGGTCAGCTCCGGTCCCAGCGCGGCGAGGCGCGCCGCCAGGTCGTCGGCCCGCATCCCCTTCGCACGGACCTCGTCCAGCGCGTTGCTCGCCGCCAGCAGCGCCGCCTTCGCCCGCTCCCGGGCCGGCGCGACGCGGGCCAGCTGCGTCTCGGCCTTGTCCAGCAGCGGCTGCAAACCCTGCGCGAACCGGTCCAGCTCCGCCTTGACCCGTACGAGCTCGTCCCGCGCCCGCGTCAACTGCTCCCGCGCCCGCGCGGCGACGGAACCCTCCAGCTCGGGCCGGTCCAGGTCGTGCGCGTCGACGGCCTCGATGTACACCTGGCTGACCTGGTCGATGCGCTGCCCGAGCGCGACGAACCCCTGCGCCGCCTGCCGCGCGGCGGGCGACCCGTCCGCCGCGGCGATGGTCTCCATCGAGATCCGCAGGTCCCGCTGCGCCGTATCCAGCTCGTAGAACGCGGCCGCGGCGGCGTCCTTCGCCGCCTGCGCGTCCGCCCGCCGGCCCTCGTCCCGCCCACCGAACCACCGCCGGGATGCCGTTGTCACAATCCCTCTCCCGTGCCGCGTCCGCCATGCCCCGCTCCATTCTCCCCTACCCCAACGCGTTTGCGCCGGGGGTGCACCCGCCATGTAGGCTGTCCACTCATCCACGGGTGCGTAGCTCAGGGGTAGAGCGCTGCTCTTACAAAGCAGATGTCGGCGGTTCGAAACCGTCCGCGCCCACCAGCACGGGAACCCCCAACCGATCACGGTTGGGGGTTTTTGCATCCCCGGTCGGCAGTGACCGGTGGCGGCTCGGCCGCAGAGCGAGTCGGCGGGGCGTCAGTTGCGGGTGCTCCTACCGCCGTTAGGCGGCGCGGGGGTCGGCCGGCGGGAGCAGGGGCTCGTGGTGGTGCCAGATGAGGTAGCGATCCTCGCTTCGCAGCTCCGCCGAGCCCCACTCGGCCCGCATGACGCCCTGCTGCATCGAGCAGGCGTACGCCACGATGATCAGCCGTAGCTCCGGCGGGAGGAGTGCCAGGTCCGGATGCACGTGGTGTTCGTCCAGCTCCTCCAGGCCCAGGTCGAGGGTCTGCTGCATCGGTTCTGGGCCGTGACGCCGGATGAGGTCGGCGCGGAAGCCGGCGGCTTTGCGAAGGCGGGCCGCGGTCACGGGGACGTCCTTCTTCGCGTACCGGATCGGGTAGATGACGTTGCCGCCGATGACCATCACCGTCCGGCCCTGGAGGCGCCGGGCCACCGCCCCTTCCAGCGGAGCCAGACGTGCGGCGAGGGTCTCGTACTGCGCGGCGTGCAGGCCGTGGCCGTAGGCCTCCAGGGTCTGTGTGTGGACCCCTTCGTGCCCGTGACGTGCCCGGTCGTGCGCTTCCAGGAGGCCGGCCGCGATCTTCTCGGCCAGCTGGTCGGCCAGAGTGCCGAAGGTGTCCTTGGCCCACGGTGTCACCGAAACCACTGTGCGTCGCCCTCCCCCTGCGTCGTCGGCGCGCTGAGCTTCATCTGCACCACGGTGTGGGTGTTCGGCGAGACGTACAAGAGGGCATGGATGCACAGGCCGCGCACGGCCCGCACGGGGACGTGGCCGTCGCGCTGTCGCCAGCCGCGACCGGGCGGGCCGTCCGGCTTCCTGTGCGGTGATCGATGCGGGTCGCAATCGGCGGGCCCGCCGAGCGGGGTTTCCGCAGGGGAAAGGTCACGGTTCGGACATAGCGCCACGCGCGTACCCTCGCCCCCCTACGGTGGCCGGATTCGCACTCGTCCCGTGGGGGTCCCATGTCCCAGCAGTTTCCGCCGCCCGGCCCGCCCCAGCCCGGATACGGCTACCCGCCCCCGCCCGCGCCGAAGAAGTCCAACGCCGGCAAGATCGTCGGGTTCTCGTGCCTGGGGGTCGTCGGCGTAGTCGTCCTGCTCGGCGTGGTCGGCGCCCTGATCACCGGCGGCGACGGCAAGAAGAGCCCCGCGCCACCGGCCGCCGCCGCGGCGTCCCAGCCCGCCAAGACCCCGCAGGACCCAGCAGTCCAGCCCTCCAAGGCGCCGGAGAAGAAGCAGCCGGTCACCGTCACCGCCCAGAAGGCGGCCTTCAAGGCCAGCGTCCTCGCGCAGGGCGACGGCTACACCAGCGTGTCCGTCACCGTCACCAACAACTCGGCGAAGCCGATCAACGTCAACCCCCTCTACTTCACCATCACGGACACCAACGGCACCAAGCACGCCTCTCAGCTCGCGGCGGACGAGAACCAGATCGACACCGTCGAACTGGCGCCGGGCGAGAACATCACCGGGGCCGTCACCGGAAAGGGCTCGTTCACCGCGAAGACGGTGACCTACACGGACGGCCTCATCGGCGAGGCCGTCCGCGCCGACGTCTCCTAGCCGGCCCACGCGCAGCCACGACGCCTCCGTGCCCCCGTCGGCACGGAGGCGTCGTGACGTCGCGAGGAAGGCGTGACGGCGGTCTTGGCGGCGGGGGTGGGGCGTGCGATGGTCGGGGAATGGGGGAGTGGGTGGCGCTGGTGGCCGCGCTCGTGGGCGGGGCCGGGTACCTCGTGCTGGAGCGGCGGGCCGGGCAGGGGTTCGAGCGCAGGCGGGAAGCCGAGCGGGAGCGGTTGCTCGCGCTGCTCCCGGAGCCCGGGGCGCAGGCGGGCGATCCGCGAGGCGATCCGAAGTACGCGGACGTCGGCGGGATTCCGGTCAGGACCGCCGCCCGGGGGGACGACTTCACCCCGCTGCTCGTCGAGTACTACGCCTACGGGCTCACCCAGGCGCGCAGCAGCTTCGTGACCAGCCAGCGCTTCGCCGGGGCCGGGGCGGTGATCCTGCTCGGCGGGGTGGCGCTGGCGGTGTGGAAGGCCGAGAGCAGCGGGGACCTGTACCTCGGGATCGTCACCAGCTCCGTCGGACTGGTCGTCACCGTCATCGGGCAGCTCTTCCACCGCAGGGCCGACGTCGCCCTGAGGTACATGGCCGGGCAGACGGCCTCGCTGCGGGACGACCGGCGGTCGGCGGAGTCGATGGCGCAGGCGGTCCGGCTGATGGACGAGGTCGCCGATCCGGAGCTACGGGGACGCCTCCAAGCCGCCCTGATCATGAAACTGTCGGGGGCCGAGCTGCCGGAACAGGGCCGAGCCGCGGGGTAGCGGAGCCATAGTGGAGGTATGTGCCGTTCCATTAAGACCCTGCGCCCGCCCGCCATCCCCGAGAAGGCCACCGAGGAGGAGATCCGCGCGGCCGCCCTCCAGTACGTGCGGAAGGTGTCCGGGTTCCGGGCGCCCGCCGCACACAACCGGGAAGTCTTCGACGCCGCCGTGGACGCCATCGCCGAAGCGACGGCAGCGCTCCTCGACGGGGTGCACGTACGGGGTAGGGAGCCGGTCGCGCAGGCCCGGTGACCGGGGCCGTCAGACGTGCGTTTCCCTGCGCCGGCGCAGCACCCACAAGCCGGCGCCCAGCGCACTGGCGACGAGCGCGCCGCCGATGGCGACCGGAGTCGTACCCACCGTGTCCACGCTGCCGCCCAGCCCGCCGCGGGCGGCGCCGAGGCTGACGGTCAACGTCACCGTGACGCGTTCACCGCCGGTGCCGCCGCACTGGAAGGTGACGGGGTAGGAGCCGGTCGCGGCGCTGCCGAACACGATGGCGCTGCCGGACAACCGGGTGGCCTGCGCGTTTCCGGGCGAGAGCTGGACGTCCCCGAACGCGGATGAGGACGCCCTGGCGGTCCGGGCGCTGCAGCCGGTGACGCTGAGGCTGACTCGGCTGCCGGGGGCGACGACGCCCGGCGACACGGACGCGGAGGCGTTGGCGTGGGCCACGGTGGCCGGTGTCACCGCGGTGACGGCGAGCGTCGCGGCAGCGGCCCCCACCAGGCGGTACCGCTTGCGGGTAGCGGGCATGGGAACTCCTCGGGCTGCTCGACACGGCGCGGCCAGGACACGGAAGTGACGCGGCATCGGTCGCGCTCCGTGCTCAGGACGCTAGAAGCCCGGCCCCGACCCGGCGATCGCAGCCGGGTGAACGGGTGACCCACTGCCCCGGCCGGCCTACAACCGGCCCGTCCGGACGCTGCGGGACCCGAGCCCGACCGGCCGGAGTACGACAGGCCCGAGTACGTCCGGCCGGAGTACGACAGGCCCGAGTACGTCCGGGCACGTCCACCCTGAGCCCGTCCGCCCCGGGCCCGACCGGCCCGAGGTCCGGCGCCGTCCCGGCCGGACGGCCTACGCGGCCGGCGCCGCCGTCGGGATCGGGCGGCGCAGCAGGAACACCGCGAGGGAGCCCGCCGCGAACAGGGCCACGACGGACACCGCCGTACCCAGCCAGGCCGCGCCCAGCCACTGCGTCCCGAAGTAGCCGAGTGCCACGCTGTAACCGGCCCACGCCATGCCCGCCAGCACCGACCACGGGAGGAACTCCCGCACCTCGCGTTGCGTCTTGCCCGCACCGAGGGACACCACCGAACGGCCCGCAGGGGCGAAGCGGGCGATCACCACCAGCGCGCCGCCCCCACGCGCCAGAGCCACTCCCAGCCGCTCATGGGCCCGGGTCAGCCGGCGCGACCGGGCGATGACCCGGTCCAGGCGGGCACCACCGCGCCGGGCCAGCCGGAACGCGGCCATGTCACCCAGCACCGAAGCCGTCGTCGCGATCACCAGCAGCGCCATGATGTCCGGCACCCGCGCGGGCACGGGCGCCGACGAACCGGCAGCCCCGGCCGCTGCCGCCGCGGCCGCCGAAGTGATCACCAGTACACCGCTCGGCAACACCGGCAGGAACACGTCGAGCACGACCGACACCGCCACCACGGCATAGATCCAGGGGCTCGTAGTCAGCGAACCCAGAGTCTCAAGCAAAGCGGGACTCCCCAGTCCGAAGCGCCGCGTCGTCGCGGGGAGCGGCAGGGGCGGCTTGACAGCCATACAGCGTACGCCCGGCGCCGCAGCCCCCGAGCCCCGGGGCCGCCGGTCCGTCAGCCTCCCTGCACGCTCAGCCGCTCACGGCCCCGGCTACAGCAGCCCGCACCCGGGCCGCGCCCGCCCCGCACCCGGGCCGGACCGCGCCGTGCCCGCCTTCACCCGGCCCGGCCCGGCCCGGACCGACGCCGGCCGCCCCGCGCAGCCCGGCCGCACGCGTTACTCCGGTTCGGTGAGCCGCCGGTCCAGCACCGTCACCAGCCGGGCCCCCGAGCCGCCCGAACGCGCCTGGTCCAGCCACAACCTGGCCGTCCGCCCCGCCAACACCAGCGTCATCAGCTGGTTGCCGAACCAGGGTCCGCCCGTACGCCGCCAACTCAGCGGCGGCCGGCCCGTGCGGCCGTGCCGGGAGAAGCCGCGCCCCAGCCACCGCCCCATCCGCGACCAGCCCAGCCGGAAGCCGAGTTTCACCGCGAAGTGGATCGAGTTGTGCACCGGCGAGCAGGTCAGCTGGAACACCCGCGCCGTGCTGGGTATTCGGGGCTCGGCAACATACGCGTGATGCACGTCCCCGGACAGGACCATGACGGTCGCCGGAGCCCGCGGGCCCGTCCCCACCTCTTCGATCAGATCACTCAGCGCCCCGAACGAGCCCGGGAACGCCGCCCAATGCTCCAGATCGGCGCGCCGGCGCAGATCCTCCCCGATCCGCGCCCACCGCGGCCCGCGCTCCCCCCGGCACAGCGCCGCATTCCACACCTCCGCGTCATGTATCAGCGGCGGCATCAGCCACGGCAGCGAGGACCCGATCAGCAGATGGTCGTAACCGCCGTGTCCGGCCAGGGCGTTGTCCCGGAGCCACTGGTGTTCTGCCGGATCCAGCATCGCCCGGCCGTCCTCGGCCAGGACCCGCGCCGCCCGGGTGTCCACCATCAGCAGCCGCGAGCGGCCGAAGTCCCGCCGATAGCTCCACCGCACCGAACCGGGATCGGCGTTCGCCCCGGCCGCGAAGGCGCGCAGCGCGTCCGTACCGTCCGGGCCGGCCCGTACCGCCCCGTACAGCTCGTCCGCCGCGAGCTCCGCGGGCGAGAGATTGCCGAGGTGCTGGTACACCCAGTACGACATCAGCCCGCTGAGCACCCGTTCCTGCCACCAGGGCGTCGCCCGCATCCCCGCCAGCCAGGCCTCGCTGGTGTTCCAGTCGTCCACGACATCGTGGTCGTCGAATATCTGCAGGCTGGGCACGGTCGACAGCAGCCAGCGGATCTCCGGGTCCAGCCAGGACTCGTAGTAGAGCCGGGTGTACTCCTCGAAGTCCGCGACCTGGGCGCCCGGAGGCTCCCGCAAGTCCCGGCGGGCCGCCAGCCACCGCCGGGTCTCCCGCGACAGCTGGTCGGCGTACACCTGGTCGCCCAGGAGGAGAAGCACATCCGGCCGGACCGCCTCCGGCTCGGCGGCCAGCCGCGCCGCGAGGGTGTCCAGCGCGTCGGGGCCGTGCGGCCCGCGCCGGCCGGCGGGCGGCGCCGCCTGCCGGCACGACCCGAACGTCACCCGCAGCTCCGGCGCGGGCCGGCCGGGGCCGGCGACGGCGGGCGTGGTGATGGTGCTCGGCGGGAAAGTGCTGCCGGACAGCGGCCACACGCGGGCGCCGTCGAGCAGCACCTCGTACGCCGTGGCCGTACCGGGGGTCAGGCCCGTTACCGGGACCAACGCGTAGTGGTGGCCGGCTATCTGGAAGGTGCGCACGCTCCCGGCGGCGCCGTCCGCACACCGCACCTCGGCGGTGCACGGGCGGTCCGCCTCGACCCATACCGTGGCGGAGCCGCCGTCGACCCAGTCGACGTAGCGCAGCAGCGGCCCCAGACGCAGTCCGGCCATCCAACTCCCCCTCCTTCACATCCCCTTCGATCACGGTACGGGGTGGAGGGGAGCCTGGCCTCCCCCTGGCGGGGGAGAATGATCGCCGTCCGTTTCGCGTGCTGGGCAGACCGGGGACGGAGCGGTGCCGCAGGCGGGCGTCAGCAGCCGTTGAGCACGTTGACCAGGGCCGTCTTCTCGGCGGAGTTCATGCTGAGACCCCAGTACTGCTTCACGTCCACCCACATCCGGGCGTACGTACAGCGGTAGGCGGTCCGGGGCGGCAGCCACGTGCCGGGGTCCTGGTCGCCCTTGGACTGGTTGACGTTGTCGGTGACCGCGATCAGCTGCGGCCGGGTGAGGTCGTTCGCGAACTGCTGGCGCTTGGCGGTGGTCCAGGAGGCGGCGCCCGAGCGCCAGGCCTCGGCGAGCGGCACCACGTGGTCGATGTCGACGTCCGAGGCGGCGGTCCAGGTGGCGCCGTCGTACTCCGAATACCAGCTTCCGCTGACGGCCGTACAGGAGGAGTTGACGCTCACGCCCGAGCCGTCGCGCTTGAGGACGGTCTCGCGGGTGTCGCAGGAGCCGGAGACCGTGATCCAGTGCGGGAAGAGGGTGCGGCTGTAGCCGGACAGGGAACCTTCCGCCACCGGGGTCACCGTGGCCAGGTACGAACGGGCCGCCGCGGCGCTGATCGGGGCGGGCGGGGAGGCCTGGGCCGCGGGTGCGCCGACAAGGGAGGTCAGGGCGGCGAGCGCGGCGGCCGGGGTGAGGATGCCGATCCGGCCGGCTCGACGCGCGTAGACGGAGGGTATGAGCGCCATGGGGGCTCCTTGATGCGTGGGGGTGGTGGGCGTGCGACCCCGGCGGGTCGCGGCCATGGTGGCGGCGCCAGATGTCCGACGGGTGGGCGCCAGGTGACAGGGTGCCGACATGGGCACGTCACATCAAGGAGTTCAACGGGCTTGAATGGTGCGGCAGTTGAGGTGGAGGGGGAAGTGACCGGGCGAGCTGGGGCCAACGTCACATTCCGGACGCCCCTGCCGGCGGCGGTCATCGCGTACCCTGGACGGGCGAAGGGGAGTAGCTCTACGCCGGACCGTCGACATACTGCTGGGTCACACCAGCCGGCGCCCGGAGGCAGGACGCGTCAGCGGACTGCCAGCGAGACCTTCGGCCGCAGTGTCCTGGAGCCGCGCATACCGCGTGGCAACGTACCGGGACGCCGCCGAGCCGAAGCGACCCCCTGATCTCCCAGGTCTCTCGGTACCGACGGCGTCCTGCCCGACCGATTGAGGTTCAGCTCCGTGTTCAGCTTCACCGTCATGGCGATCGCCTTCGGCGTCGTCTTCCTCGCCGAACTCCCCGACAAGACGGCCCTGGCCGGACTGATGCTCGGCACCCGGTACCGCGCGTCCTACGTCTTCGTGGGCGTCGCCGCCGCCTTCGCCCTGCACGTCGGGCTCGCCATCGCGGCGGGAAGCGTGCTCACGCTGCTTCCGCACCGGCTGGTACAGGCCGTCGTGGGCGTGCTCTTCCTCGCGGGGGCGGCCGTGCTGCTGCTCAGGAAGAGCGATGACGAGGAGGAGGTCAAGCCGCCCGCCGACCAGTCCTTCTGGAAGGTGTCGGGGGCGGGTTTCATGCTGATCCTGGTCGCGGAGTTCGGTGACCTGACCCAGATCATGACGGCCAACCTCGCCGCCCGGTACGACAACCCCGTCTCGGTCGGCGTCGGCGCGGTGCTGGCCCTGTGGGCGGTCGCCGGCATCGGCATCCTGGGCGGGCGCACGCTGATGAAGTACGTGCCGCTGCGGCTGATCACCAAGGTCGCGGCCGCGGTGATGGCGGCGCTGGCCGGGTTCTCGCTGTACGAGGCGATCGCGGGCTGAGGTCCGCGGGCTGAGAGGTCCGCGGGCTGAGGGGTCCGTGGGCCGAGGTCCGTGGGCCGAGGTCCGTCCCTGCGGGGGTGCGGGCCGGGCGCGGGGTGCGGGTCGCCGGGCGCTGCGCGTGCTGCGCGGGTGCCTCGGGCGGCGGCCCGCGGCCCCGCCCCGGGTAAAAGCGGGGAGTGCCCCGCTGCCCGGGCCGGGTAGTAGGGGGAGCGCCTCCGCAGCCCCGCCCCGGGCGGGCATCCGGGTCGCGCCAGGGCCTCAACGCCGGACGCGCGGAACGCGCGGTCGGGGGGCTCACAGCGGGGCCGGACCGGTCCGGTGCCTTGCGGGGGCCCTGGAGGCATGCGCCGGGGCGCGGTAAGAGCCGCCTTCGCCTGCCCGACATCGGCCCCGGCGACTGCTCGTCTGCCGACCGGTCCGGCTGGGGCGGTGGCGTCCTGCCGGGCTCTGCTGCCGCCCGCGCGTGGATACGTAGCGGGGTAGGGGTCACCGGCCCACCGGGTGCAGCTCCGGGCGTAGGCCGGGTCGCATCCTCGACCGGCCGGGTCGATCAGGCGGTGGTGAGGGTAAGGGTGAGGGTGCCGTTCGGGGTGGCGGCGACACGCACCGACGTCAGGTCGGGGACGTGGACGGTCGGGGCATGGGCGGCGGCGCGGGGGCCGATGCCGACCACGCGCATGCCGGCCGCCCGACCAGCGGCGATACCGGCTG
This sequence comes from Streptomyces sp. NPDC051578, assembly GCF_044454045.1. NCBI lineage: Bacteria > Bacillati > Actinomycetota > Actinomycetes > Kitasatosporales > Streptomycetaceae > Streptomyces > Streptomyces sp. NPDC051578. The sequence goes on along the minus strand of NZ_JBITDH010000001.1, from coordinate 556,841 downwards.
CCGAATCCTCGAACACGATGCAGTCGGCCGGGTCCACGCCCAGCTCGGCGGCGCCCTTGAGGAACCCCTCGGGGTCGGGCTTGCTGGCGCCGACCGACTCGGCGGTCACCCGGATGCGCGGCATCGGCAGTGCGGCCGCCGCCATCCGGGTCCGGGCCAGAGCGGCGTCGGCGGAGGTGACCAGGGCGTGCGGCAGGTCGGCGATCGCCGCCATGAACTCCGGGGCGCCGGCGATCGGCACCACGCCGTCGGTGTCGGCCGTCTCGCGGGCGAGCATCTCGGCGTTCTCGGCGTGGTTGAGCTCCATCGGCCGTCCGGGCAGCAGGATCGCCATCGTGGCGTAGCCCTGGCGGCCGTGCACGACCTTGAGCGCCTCCTGCGGGTCGAGCCCGTGGGCCACTGCCCAGTCCCGCCAGCACCGTTCGACCACCGCGTCGGAGTTGACGAGCGTGCCGTCCATGTCCAAGAGCACGGCCTTGGCGGAGAGGACGACGGTGGTACTGGCGACGTTGCTGATGGTGCTGGCCGACATCGGCGGGGCTCCAGACAGGGGACAAAAGAGAACAAGTGGTTCCGTCCACCGGTCAGGGAATGAGGACGGAACCACTTTGTTCCTGCACTATACAAAATCTGGCGCCGTTCGCGCCACCGCCTGTCAGTCCGGGGATGCATGATCGGCGCGACGGTCCTCGACGCACGAGGGGAAGGCGCCATGCCGATCACGAATGAGCAGGTCACGGAGTACGGCTTTCTGCGGCAGCTGTACGCCGACTCGTACTTTCCGGATCACGTCCTCGACAAGGGCAGCGCGATCCTCGTGCGCCTGTGTGAGCGGGTGGAAGCGGAGCGGCCGGCGGACCTGGCGGCGCTGTACGCGCTCACCCACGCGGCGACGGACGCGTTCAATCTGCTGGAAGCCGACTTCGAGGCGGCCGGGAGCGGGATCGAGACCGTCGCGCGGGAAGCCATCGCCGAGGACTTCGCCTTCGTGGCCGCGGCCTACGGGTTCACGGGCGCGGACGTCGAGGAACTCATCGCCACGCGGGAGTGGTGAACCGGGAGTGGTGAACCGGGAGTGGTGAGCCGGGCCGCCCAGCTCGACGCCGCCGGGCCACACGGCTGGTCCGTCCCGTCCGGATCGTGCCTGGCCCGGCGCCGCCCGGCACCGCACCTCGCCGCGTCGGCGGGGCACCAAGTAAGTCCAGTACGCAGGCGCCCCACCGCCGCACCGATGCTCGGCACCGGACGACGCGCGCCCGGGCCGGTCAAGACGGAAGAGACGACCTAGCCCTCCAGGGCCTTGCGGGTCGCGGGGCCGTAGACGCCCCAGGGGTCCGCGGTGATGTTGTTGTACCACTGGAACTCCGACACCGCGTCCTCCGTGGACTTCCCGAACCTGCCGTCGAACCGGCCGCGGTACAGGCCCTGCCCGGACAGCAACTGCTGCAGCTTCTTCACCTCCGGGCCCGAGTCGCCGTAGCGCAGGGTCGGCCCCTGCGCGGCGGCCGGAGGCGGTGGCGGGGCGGCGGAGGTACGGCTCGGGGTGGGGGAAGGGGTGCGGGACGGCGGCGCCGATGAGCGGGACGCGCTCGGTGAGGCGGAGGGCGACGGCGAACGGGACGCGCTCGACGACGGCGAAGCCGAGGCGGACGCCGAAGCCGACGGGCCGGCCGAAGCGCTGGACGAGCCCTGCGACGGAACACCCGGGGTCATGCCCACCACCGGCGCGGACGGCTTCGCGTCGAGCAGCGCCGTACCCCCCGACCCCGAACCGCCAAACACCCCGAGGGCCGCAGCCACACCGCCGACGGCGACGAGGGCGGCGGCGCCGGCCAGCAGCAGGGGGAGCGGGAGCTTGCGCCGCTTCTCGGGCCCCCCGCCCCCGCCCCCACCCTCCCCTCCCGCTGTGACGTTCGTGGTTCCCGGTACCCGGGGGACCGCACGGAGCGGGACCGTGTGGTCGGGCCAGGGCTGCGGCGGTACGGGGGTCCCGTACGCCGGGCTGTCCTGGCGGGGGGCTACGGGGGTCCCGTACGCCGGGGTGTCCTGGCGGGGGGCTACGGGGGTCCCGTACGCCGGGGTGTCCTGGTGGGGCGCTGCGGGGGTCCCGTGTGCCGGGCTGTCCTGGCGCGGCGGGACCGTGGGCAGCAGCTCCGTCGCGTCGGCGTCTGCGTCGGCGTCGGCGGGCACACCGGGCCGGGCCACCGCGCCCAGGACCGGCTGCGGGGACGGTCCGGTGTCACCCGCCTGGCCGGTTTCGGACAGATTGACGTACGGACGTATGCGCAGGGGGTCGAAACCCGCCGCCGCAGCACACCCGCAGCCGGCGCCCGGGGCGTCGCATTCTGGACAGCGCTCAGCGCTCACTGGAAAACCCTCCCTGGGCCGATGCCAGCGATTATGCAGACCCGCCGGGCCGCACCCAACCTCCCGACAGGCCATAACCGGACACACCGCTCAGGATGGAGATGTTGTCCTGCCCGAGGCCCAGACATCTACGGAGGAGCCGATGGCACAGGAAGTGACCACATCGGCGGTGGACCCCGGTCCGCGCTCGGAGCACACCTCCCGGGAGGCGCTCGTCGCCATCGGTGCGCTGCTGCTCGGACTGCTCATAGCGGCACTCGACCAGACCATCGTCTCCACCGCGCTGCCCACGATCGTCAGCGACCTCGGCGGAATGGAGCACCTGTCCTGGGTCGTCACCGCCTACATCCTGGCCTCCACGGCCGCGACACCGCTGTGGGGCAAGCTCGGTGACCAGTACGGACGCAAGAAGCTGTTCCAGGCCGCCATCGTCATCTTCCTCATCGGTTCCGCACTGTGCGGGCTGGCACAGAACATGCCGCAGCTCATCGGCTACCGCGCCTTGCAGGGTCTGGGCGGCGGCGGACTGATCGTGCTGTCCATGGCGATCGTCGGCGACCTCGTCCCGCCCCGCGAACGCGGCAAGTACCAGGGCCTCTTCGGGGCCGTCTTCGGCGCCACCAGCGTCCTCGGCCCGTTGCTGGGCGGCCTGTTCGTGGACCACCTGTCCTGGCGCTGGGTCTTCTACATCAACCTCCCCATCGGTCTCGTCGCACTCCTCGTCATCGCGACCGCCCTCCACATCCCGGGGCGCGCCTCGAAGCACACCATCGACTACCTCGGCACCTTCCTCATCGCCTCCGTCGCCACCTGCCTCGTGCTCGTCGCCTCCCTGGGCGGCACCACCTGGCCCTGGGGGTCGGCGCAGGTCATCAGCCTCGTCGTGCTGGCCGCCGTACTGCTGGTCGCCTTCATCGCCGTCGAACGGCGGGCCGCGGAACCCGTCCTGCCGCTGAGCCTGTTCAAGATCCGCACCTTCACCCTCTGCTCCCTGATCAGCTTCGTCATCGGGTTCGCGATGTTCGGCGCGATGGTCTACCTGCCCACCTTCCTCCAGGTCGTCCGGGGCGTCTCACCGACGATGTCCGGTGTCCACATGCTGCCGATGGTGCTCGGCCTGCTGATCTCCTCCACCGGCTCCGGTCAGATCGTCAGCCGGACCGGCCGCTGGAAGGTCTTCCCGATCGCAGGCACCGCCGTCACCGCCGTCGGGCTGCTGCTCCTGCACCAGTTGCACCGCACCAGTTCCGATCTGGTCATGAGCGCCTACTTCTTCGTCTTCGGCGCGGGTCTCGGCCTGGTCATGCAGGTGCTGGTGCTCGTGGTGCAGAACGCGGTCCGGTACGAGGACCTGGGCGTCGCGACCTCGGGAGCCACCTTCTTCCGTTCCATCGGCGCCTCCTTCGGCGTCGCCATCTTCGGCACGATCTTCAACAACCGTCTCGGCGACAAGCTGTCCGCCACCCTCGCCGGGGTGCCGCTGCCCCCCGGGGTGAGCGTCAACGGCCTGGAGGCCGACCCGCGGGCGGTCGCGATGCTGCCGCCCGCCCTTCGGCCGCCCGTGCTCGACGCCTACGCCTCCTCCATCACCGACGTGTTCCTCTACGCCGTGCCACTGGTCCTCGTCGCCTTCGTCGTCGCCTGGTTCCTCAAGGAGGACAAGCTGCGCGGCTCGGTCACCGCACCCGACGCGAGCGAGACCCTGGCCACCAACCCCGTCCAGCGTTCCTCCCGGGACGAGGTGGCCCGGGCCCTGTCGGTGCTCGGGAGCCGCGAGGGCCGCCGCCACGTCTACGAGAAGATCACCGAGAAGGCCGGCTTCGACCTGCTGCCCGCCGCCAGCTGGATGCTGCTGCGGATCAACAAGTACGGATCGGTGGAGCCGGCGGTGCTGGCGGAACGCACCACCGTGCCGATCAAGACCATCACGGAGGCCGCCCGCCAGGTCGAGGAGCGCGGGCTCGCCGTACGCGACGGGCTGCCGCTGATCCTCACCGACCGGGGCCGCGAGGTCGCGGCCCGGCTGTCCCAGGCCAGGCAGGAGTCCCTCGCCCAGCTGCTGGGTGACTGGTGGGGTCCTGAGCGGCCGACCGACCTGGCCGACCTGCTCAAGGAGCTCAACGAGGAGCTCTGCGGATCCGACTCCGAGGAGCCCTACGACACCTTCTCGCGCCGCGACCACTCCAGCCACTGACCCACGGGGCCGCCGGGGAGCCGTCAGCCGCGCCGCAGTCCGGCCCGGGCCCCGGCGTCGGTCACGCCCGGCCGGGGGCCCGCACCGCGGATATCGGCTTCTCGAACCAGTGCTCCGCATACGGGCCCGCGTTGTAGGCGGGTATCTCCACATACCCCTGCCGCGCGTACAGGCGCCGGGCCTCCACGAGGTCGGACCGCGTGTCCAGGCGGATCCGCTCGGCACCCATGTCCCGGCCCGCGTCCTCAAGAGCCCTGAGCAGGGCCGCCCCGCCTCCGGTGCCGCGGGCGCGCGGGTCGACGTACACCCTCGTGAGCTCGGCGGTGGTCGGGTCGAGGAGGCGTATGCCGCCGCAGGACATCGGCCGGCCGTCGTACCGGCCGACCACGAACCGGCCCGTCGGCGGGGCGAGCCCGTCGGCCGGGTCGTCACGCAGGCCCTCGTCGATCTCGGCCTCGGTGACGGACCTGCGCCAGTACCGGCCGGCGACTTCGGCGTAGTACGCGCGGCGCAGGGCGGTGGCGTCGGCGGTGGTGAACGGTTCGGGGGCGACCTGCCAGCCGGCCGTGGCGGTGATCTGCTCGCCGGCCTGTGCGTCGGTTCGTCCCGTGCTCTGCTGCGTGCTCTGTTCCATGGTCATGGCGTCATTCTGGGGCGGTCGGCGGGCGGCTGCGCTGGAATATCCACAGGGGCGGCCTGATGATGTGAAAAGGGGTAAAACGCTTCGACCGGAATGCCTGCCAGAGTTCGATCAGAGGATGTGGGCGCCATGTCCGAACACCCCGACGCCGCCTTGGTCCGCCGTGGCTACGAGGCCTTCAACAGCGGCGACTTGGAGACGCTCGGCTCCCTCCTGACCGCCGACGTCATCCACCACGTACCCGGCGACAACCAGCTCTCCGGGCACCACAAGGGCCGCCAGGCCGTCCTGGACCTCTACCGCGCCTTCGGCGAGGAGACCGGCGGCACCATGCGGGTCGAGCTGCTGTCGGTGCTCGTGGACGGCCGCGGCCACGCCATGGCCTTCCACAACACCCGGGCCGACCGCGCCGACCGCGGGATCGAGATCCACCAGGGACTCTTCTTCACCATCGTCGGCGGCAAGATCAGCGACATCGACCAGTGCACCCAGGACATCGACGAGGAGAACACCTTCTGGGGCTGACCGGCCGACCCCACCGCCCCCAGCCGACCCGACCCCACCGCCCCGAACCCGGGCGGCCGCCACCCGGCACCCGCCCCGAACCCGGGCGGCCGCCACCCGGCAGCCGCCCCGAACCCGGCGGCCGCCACCCGGCGGCCGCCGACCCCCATCAGCCCTGGGGCTTGGGCGCCGCCTGCTGCACGACCTCGAACGACCACACCGACGAGCCCGACGCCGCCGGCTTCGGCCGCTCACCGCCACCCGCACCCCCGCCACCCTGGTGCGCCGCCTTCATCGGACCCTCCATCCACGCCTGGAAGTCCTCCTCCGAACGCCACCGCGTGTACACGAGGTACTGGTCCGTGCCCTCCACCGGACGCAGCAGCTCGAACCACTCGAACCCGTCCGAACCCTCCACGGCCCCCGCCCGCGAGGCGAAACGCTGCTCCAGCACCTCCCGCTGCTCGGCGGGGACGGTCAGCGCGTTGATCTTCACGATGCTCATGCCCGCCATCCTAGGGATCCCGCGCGGGATATCGTCGTCCCCAGGTAATCAAGTGGTGCATGAAGCGCGGCAGCCAGGCGAAGTCAGGGTTGCGGTCAACAGGGCGGGAGGCCGGCGAGGCGTGGCTAACGCGGCGGAGCACAGGGGTGGACCCGGACATGCCGGGGTCATAGGCGATGGCGGAAGGCTCGGGGCGGCGCGCCTCCTGCTCTGGGCGCTGGCGGCGGTGCTCGCCGTCAGACAGGCCGCCGTCGTACTGCGCGTCCCACCGGGACAGTGGCTCAGCGCCTTCCACCTCCCCGGCAGCCTGCCCGGCTCGCTCTACGACAGCGGTTCCGGCCAGTTCACCGGCACACCCTTCGCCGGGCTGGTCCTCAAGCCGTTCGTCGGGTTCGCCGCGCCCTCCCTGGAGGTGGCGTGGACCTGCGTCACGCTCCTGTTCGTCGCCGCGATCGGGCTGGTGGCCGCCCGGGCGCTGCCGGACCCGGTGCCGCGCCGTACCGCGCTGCTGGCCGCGCCCGTGCTGGTCGCGCTGATGATGGTGTCGCTGCCCGTCCGCGAGGCCGCCTCGCCCGGGCAGACCGCCGTACTGCCGGTCCTGCTGGTGCTGCTCGCCGTCTTCCGGGTGCCCGCCGAGCGGCCGGCCGGGTTCCTCGTCGGCCTCGCCGCCGCGCTGCAGCCCGGGCTGCTGCTCTTCGCGCCGCTGCTGTGGCTGACCGGGCGCCGTGCAGGAGCCAGGGCCGCCGCCGTGACCTTCGCCGGCGCCACCGCGCTGTCCTGGGCGTCGCTGCCGCGCGACTCGTGGACGTACTGGGTGCAGAACGTCGCGGGCACCGGCCTCGGCGGAGCCCCCGACAGCCTCGCCAACCAGTCCCTGCACGGCGCCCTGCTGCGGCTCGGCCTGAGCGGCCCCGGCGAGATCGTCCTCTACGTCCTCCTCGCCGCCGCGGTCGTCTGGACCGGCCTGCGCCGCGCGGCCCGCTACGCCCGCGACGGGCAGCTGCTGCTCGCCGCCGCGATCACCGGCTGCGTGGCCGTGGCCGTTTCCCCGGCGGGCTGGCGCCACCAGCTGCTGTGGGTCCTGCTCGCGGTCGCCGGGAAGGTCGGCAAGCGCGCCGCGGACCGCACCGTGTGGCCGGTGGCCGTGGTTCTGGCCATGACCCTGTCAGCGGACGTGCTGCTGCCGAACCTGGCCGCGCTGGCCCCCGTACGCGACAACGTGCTGCTCCTGACCGCGCTGGCCGCGGCCTGCGCCGTACCGTTCCTGCCCCGGTCGTCCCCCTACTGGCGCGAGCCCGTGCCCACCGCCTACGGGCGGCCCGCCGCCGCCCGCTGGTCACGCGTGCCGCTGATGCCCTTCTGGCGCCGTGTGCTGTCGCGCCCCAACTTGTTGCTGGAGTTGCTGCTGATACGGGTGGGGTACTCGCTCTACTCCCACATCCGGGCCGCCGCACCCACCAGCCGCAGCCTCGCCGAGAGCAACGGTAGGCTCATCCACGGCATGGAGAAGGCGCTCGGCATCGACATCGAGCACGCGGTGAACCACGCGGTGGTCGACGCGCCCCCGGTGAAGGCCTTCTTCAACTTCTACTACACCTCCTTCCACTTCGTGGTCCCGCTGACCATCCTGGCCGTCCTGTACTGGCGCCGCCCCGGCGACTACCGCTGGGCGCGGGCCTCGCTGGGCCTGGCCACCGTCCTCGCGCTCGTCGGCTTCTGGCTGTTCCCGCTCGCACCGCCGCGCCTGATGCCCGACCTCGGGTTCGTCGACACGGTGCACGGGGTGCAGGACCTCGCCCACCCCCAGTACGGGGCCATGACCGCCATCTCCAACCAGTACGCGGCGATGCCCTCACTGCACTTCGGCTGGTCGCTGTGGTGCGGGATCGTCATCATCGTGCTGGCGCCCAGGACCTGGCAGAAGCTGCTGGGGGCGCTGCACCCGCTGATCACGGTGTGCGCGATCGTCGCCACCGCCAACCACTGGGTGCTCGACGCGGTCGGCGGCGCCCTCGTCGTCACCGCCGGGTTCGCACTGGTCTACGTCCTCTCCGGGCCGCGCGGCGCACTCGCGCCGGCCGACGTCGGCCTCACCATGCCGCGCCCGCGCACGCCGGAGCGGGTGGGCAGCGCGAACCCGTCGGGGGAACGCACCCGCGCCTGACCCGCACGCGGGGCACGCGGGGCGCGGGCACGGTCCTCCGCGCGCCTACGGCGGTCCTACGCCCGCCCACACGCCCTCCACGCAGGCCGAAGGGGCGGCGGAGCGCGGCATCGAGCCCGCTCCGGCGCCCCTTCGGTGGATCGCCGCGTCCGTCCAGAATGGGGCCGCGGCACCGCGCCCGCCACCCGGGACGCCCTCGACGTCCTACGGCTTCCCGTCCGCGGGCAGCTGCGCCACCACGAGCGCGATCGCGGCCTCGGCGGTGTCGGTCTCGCCGACGACCTGCTCCGCGCGCGGGCCGCGCACCCGGAACCGGCCGTCGGGCAGCGGTTCGGCCGCTGGCACGTCGACGTTGAACGGCGGGCTCGTACGGGAGCTGAACCACAGGGTCCACTGCTTGGTGAACGGGTACAGCCGGCGCAGCCGCGGTTCGGCGGAGGCCGCCGCCAGCAGCGCCAGAACGCCCTGGCTCAGCGTCTTGGACTCGGCCCGGTCCCGTACCAGCCGCCACGTCAAGGGCATGCGCTGCCAGCGGGCTTCCACCGCGTCGGTGGCCCCGCGTTCCTCCTGAAGGTTCATCCGCGAAGTGTGCTGCCCCGACGCCGCCAGGACAACGGTTTCGCAGGTCACGAACCGATAGACCAGCGGACGGCAGGGGCCGGGGACGTGGGCGGGAGCGGCCGCTGCCGCCCTGGATCACGGGTCAGCCGCGACCGTGGCTGACCCGGAGCTCCTTGATCCCGTTGAGCCAGGCCGCGCGCAGCCGCCGCGGGCCGTCCCCGGCGAGGCGCAGGTCGGGCAGGGAATCGGCGAGAGCGTTGAAGATCAGGTCGATCTCCATCACGGCCAGGGACTTGCCGAGGCAGAAGTGCGGCCCGCCGCCGCCGAACCCGAGGTGGGGGTTGGGGTCGCGGGTGATGTCGAAGACGTCCGGGTCCTCGAACACCTCGGGGTCGTGGTTGGCGGAGGAGTAGAACAGCCCCACCCGGTCGCCCGCCTTGATCTTCTGGCCGCCCAGCTCGGTGTCCTGGGTGGCGGTGCGCTGGAAGGACACCACCGGCGTGGCCCAGCGCACGATCTCCTCCGCCGTCGTCGACGGGCGCCTCTCCTTGTACAGCTCCCACTGCTCGGGGTGGGTGAGGAAGGCGTGCATGCCGTGGCTGATGGCGTTTCGGGTGGTCTCGTTGCCCGCGACCGCCAGCAGCAGCACGAAGAAGCCGAACTCGTCGGAGCCCAGGTTGCCCTGGCCCTCGGCGGCCACCAACTGCGTCACGATGTCGTTGGCCGGGCACTCCTTGCGCGCGGCGGACAGGTTCATGGCATAACCGATGAGCTCCATCGCCGCGTTGGCGCCGACCTCCTCGGTGATCGCGTACTCCGGGTCGTCGTAGGCGATCATCTTGTTCGACCAGTCGAAGATGCGCGAGCGGTCCTCCTGCGGCACGCCGATCAGCTCGGCGATGGCCTGGAGGGGGAGTTCGCAGGCGACCTGGGTGACGAAGTCGAAGCTGCCGTCGGCGGAGGCCGGCAGCGCCTCCTCGACGATCTTCCGCGCCCGGTCGCGCAGCGCCTGCTCCAGGCCGCGGATCGCCCGGGGGGTGAAACCGCGCTGGACGATCTGGCGCACGCGCGTGTGTTCCGGCGGGTCCATGTTCAGCATGATGAGGCGCTGGGCATCAATGGCATCACGCCGGATGTGCTCGTTGAAGCGGATGATCGCCGTGTTGAGGGTCGAGGAGAACAGCTCCGGGTGCGTGGAGACGTACTTGACGTCCGCGTGCCGGGTGACGGCCCAGTACCCCTCGTCGTCGAAGCCGGTCACGCCCCGCCGCTGGGCGCACCACCACACGGGCGCCGTCCGCCGCAGCTGCGCGAACTCCGGGAAGGGGACGCGGGCGTGGAGGAGGTCGGGGTCGGTGGCGTCGAAGCCTTCGGGCAGCGCGGGACACGACATCGGGCGACTCCAAGGTCTGACAACCCATCAGAAGATGGCTCGAAGGTAGTAACGAGTTCTAGAAGTGACAAGGGCCGCGGCACCGGCTGTTGAGTGTGGAATCCGTGTAAGCCGCGTGCAAGACCCTTGCGTGCCGGGCCTCCGGTTCATAAGACTGCGCAGAGAAGTAGAACGCGTACTAGTTCAGGCGGGGCGCCGGGACGGCCCGCCGCGCCGGCACCGTGCAGGAGAGGACGAGCTCATGGCCGCGGAACCCGTCATCGTCGAAGCCGTACGCACCCCCATCGGAAAGCGCGGCGGCTCGCTCGCCAACCTCCACCCCGCCTACCTGCTCGGCGAGACGTACCGCGAACTGCTCTCCCGGACCGCGATCCAGCCCGACTGCGTCGAACAGATCGTCGGCGGCACCGTCACCCACGCCGGCGAGCAGTCGATGAACCCGGCCCGCAACGCCTGGCTGGCCATGGGCCTGCCCTACGAGACCGCCGCCACCACCGTCGACTGCCAGTGCGGCAGCTCACAGCAGGCCAACCACATGGTCGCCAACATGATCTCCGGCGGGGTCATGGACATCGGCATCGCCTGCGGCGTCGAGGCCATGAGCCGCGTCCCGCTCGGCTCGGGCTCCAAGCACGGCCCCGGCAAGCCCTTCCCGGACGAGTGGAACGTCGACCTCCCCAACCAGTTCGAGGCCGCCGAGCGGATCGCCCGCCGCCGGGGGCTGACCCGCGAGGACGTCGACCGGCTCGGCCTGCTGTCCCAGGAGCGGGCCGCGGCCGCCTGGGCCGAGGAACGCTTCAAGCGCGAGACCTTCGCCGTGCAGGTGCCGACCACCGAGGCGGAGCAGGCGGCCGGTCAAGGCATGTGGCGGCTGGTCGACCGGGACGAGGGGCTGCGGGACACCTCCATGGAGGTGCTGGCCCGGCTCAAGCCGGTCATGCCGACCGCCGTGCACACCGCCGGGAACTCCTCGCAGATCTCCGACGGCGCCGCGGCCGTGATGTGGGCCTCACGCAAGATGGCCCGCGCCCTCAAGCTCAAGCCGCGGGCCAGGATCCTCGCCCAGACGCTGGTCGGCGCCGACCCGCACTACCACCTGGACGGGCCGATCGACGCGACGCGGGCCGTCCTCGGCAAGGCAGGGATGTCCCTCAAGGACATCGACCTCGTCGAGATCAACGAGGCGTTCGCCTCGGTCGTCCTCAGCTGGGCGCAGGTCTTCGACCAGGACCTGGAGAAGGTCAACGTCAACGGGGGCGGCATCGCGATCGGCCACCCCGTCGGCGCCACCGGCGCCCGGCTGATCACCACCGCGCTGCACGAGCTGGAACGGCGGGACAAGGAGTTCGCGCTGATCACGATGTGCGCGGGCGGCGCGCTGGCGACCGGGACGATCATCCAGCGGCTGTGAGGGCGGTCGCCGAGGGGCGCACCGCCACCGGACCCATTGGGATGGGGAAAGCCGAAGGCCCCGGTGGCCGGCCTGGGGAGGCCGGCCACCGGGGCCTTCGCACGCACCGCTCAGGTGCGTCGTGCTGCGTCTGCTGCCACTGGTGGCTTAGTACCAGTGGTGCGACTGCCAGAAGTTCCAGGCGCCCACGGGGCTGCCGTAGCGGGAGTTCATGTAGTCCAGGCCCCACTTGATCTGGGTGGCCGGGTTCGTCTTCCAGTCGGCGCCCGCGGAAGCCATCTTCGAGGCCGGCAGGGCCTGGACCAGGCCGTACGCGCCGGAAGAGGCGTTCGTGGCGGTGTGGTTCCAGCCACTCTCACGGGAAACGATCTGGTTGAAGGCCGCGAACTGCGCCGGGTCCTTGATCATCTGGCGCGCGATGGCCTTGGCGTCCATCGGGGCCGCCTGGGCGGGAACCGTGGCGAGCATGGAGCCGGCGACGCCCAGGGCGAGGACGGAGCCCGCGAGGGCCTTCTTGGAGGCGGCGATGCGGCGGATGACGGCGTTGGACACGGAGGAAACCTTCCGAAGGGGACAAGGGCGGTCGCTGCATGCCGGAGGCATGCGTGAGCCACTCACGCAAAGGAGAGGGGTTCGTCGGGCGGGGGGAGATGACCCCTGCCGCCGTGGCGACATCACCAGTTAGCCAGGTCTGGGCGGCCCTGGCAACGACCCCTGTTACTAGGCACTTTCATAGCGGGTGGCCTCGGGCCCCGGTGGGCGACCGGAGGGGTCCGTGCAGGTCAGGGGAGGTTTTGCAGGGGTGGGAAGGGGGCCTGGAGGGCTACTAAAGAGCGCCGTATGTGACGTGGGTCCTGTGGGCCGCCTCACCCTGGAAGGGCCCGAATCTCACGCTGCGTGACGGGACGTGCAACGAAATAGGGTGTGGTCGCGGCCACTTTCAACGCATATCGAAGCAAATCGGGACATCGAACGCCGCTTTCCGCGTCGCCCGGCGGAGCGCCTTCAGCAGGGTCGTGCCGAGCGCGAGGGTCAGTACGACGGTCAGGGCGGCCCGGCCGAGATCCCAGCCGATGGAGGTGGCGAGGCAGTACGCGAGGAAGCGGGCCAGGTTCGCGGGCACCGGATCGCCCGGGTGGAAGGAGATGCCCTGGCCCATGCCCTGGAGCAGCACCCAGCCCTGCAGGTTCATGACCGTGCCGTACGCGAACGACGCGACGAACCCGTACGCGGCGAGCATCCACAGCTCGGCCCGCCCCCGGATCCGCGCGGGCCCCGGCAGCAGCCCGGCGCCCAGCGCGAACCAGCCCAGCGCCAGCATCTGGAACGGCATCCACGGCCCCACACCGCCCGTGAGCAGGGCGGACGCGAACATCGTCACGGAACCGAGGACGAAACCGAAACCGGGCCCCAGGACGCGGCCACTGAGCACCATCAGGAAGAACATGGGCTCCAGGCCGGCCGTACCGGCGCCCAGCGGCCGCAGGGCCGCGCCGACCGCGGCCAGCACGCCCAGCATGGCGACGGCCTTGGAGTCCATCCCCTGGTCGGCGATGGTGGCGACGACCACCGCCACGAGCAGCGGCAGCAGCGCCGCGAAGAGCCAGGGGGCGTCCTGGGAGTGGGAGAGGCCGGAGCGGCCGTCGGCGAGCAGGGGCCAGCCGAAGGCGGCGATGCCGATGAGGGTGACGAGGGTCAGCGCGGCGGCGGCGCGCGGGCCGAGCGGGAGGGGGCGGGGGTGGGGGCGGGCGGTCATGAGGGGCGGCCCTCCGGGTCCGGGTCCGGGGAGGCCGGCGCCGCGGGCTCCGGCTGCGGGGACAGGGCCGCGGCGACTTGGGACACCGTGAGCCAGTGGCCCGGCGCCAGGACCTTGGCCACCTGCGGGGCGAAGGCGGGGGACGAGACGACCACATCGGCGGTCGGGCCGTCCGCGACGACCTCCCCGCCCGCCAGGATCACCACGCGGTGGGCCAGCTCGGCGGCCAGCTCCACGTCATGGGTGGCCAGGATGATGGCGCGGCCGTCGGCGGCCAGGGCGCGCAGGATCCCGACCAGGCGGGCCTTGGCGGCGTAATCGAGGCCGCGGGTGGGCTCGTCGAGCAGCAGCAGGGCCGGTTCGCCGGTCAGGACCAGGGCGAGGGCCAGGACCAGGCGCTGCCCCTCGGACAGGTCCCGGGGGTGGGTGTCGTCGGGGACGCCGGGGAGGAGGGAGGTGACGAGGGCGCGGCAGGTGCCGGGGGCGGCGCCCGCGTCCGAGTCGGCGGCGGCGCACTCGGCGGCGACGGTGTCGGCGTACAGCAGGTCGCGGGGGTCCTGCGGGACGAGCGCGACGCGGCGGATCATCTGCGGGGGCGGCGTGCGGTGGGGGGTGAGGCCGCCGACGAGCACCTCGCCGGTGGTGGGGGCGAGGGTGCCGGCCAGGGTGGCGAGGAGGGTGGACTTGCCCGCGCCGTTGCGGCCCATGAGGGCGATGGTCTCGCCGGGGGAGACGGTGAGGGTGATGTCGTGGAGGACCTCGGCGCGGGCGCGGCGGAGGGTGAGGCGGGTGACACGGGCCGGTGGCTCCGCGGGGTCCCTGGCCGGGTTCGTGGCGGGGTTCGTGGCGGGGGCCGGTGTGCGGCGCAGGCGGGCCCAGAGGGTGCGCGGCGCCGCCCGGCGGCCGGTCCCGGCTGCGCCGGGCCGTGCGGGGCTCCGCCCCGCGCCCCGCGCCTCGAACGCCGGCGGGGCTGGATGTGGCGGGGCTGGATGTGGCAGGGCTGGATTCGCCGGGGCCGGGGGTGCCGAAGCGGTCGGCGGGGCCGGGTTCGGCGGGGCTGGATGTGGCGGGGCCGGGTTCGGCGGGGCCGGGGCCGGTGGGGCCGGGGCCGGTGGGGCCGGGGGTGCCGAAGCGGTCGGCGGGGCTGGGTTCGGCGGGGCTGGATGTGGCGGGGCCGGGTTCGGCGGGGCCGGGGCCGGTGGGGCCGGGGGTGCCGAAGCGGTCGGCGGGGCCGGGTTCGGCGGGGCTGGATGTGGCAGGGCTGGATTCGGCGGGGCCGGGGGTGCCGAAGCCGTCGGCGGGGTTGTAATCGGCCCGGGGGGTGTCAGGCGGGGGAGGAGGGAAGGGGAGAGGCGGCGGGCGTCGCGGACGGAGAGGGGGAGGGGGGACCAGCCGGCCAGGCGGCCGAGGGAGACGACCGGGGGGTGGACCGGCGAGACCGCCATGATCTCGGCCGGGCTGCCCAGGACCGGGGCGGCGCCCGCGGCGGCGAGCAGCAGCACGCGGTCGGCGTACTGCACCACCCGCTCCAGGCGGTGCTCCGCCATCAGCACCGTCGTGCCGAGGTCGTGCACCAGCCGCTGGAGCACCGCCAGCACCTCCTCCGCCGCCGCCGGGTCCAGCGCGGACGTCGGTTCGTCCAGCACCAGCACGCGCGGGTGCGGGGTCAGCACCGACCCGATCGCGACCCGCTGCCGCTGACCGCCCGACAGGGTGGCCAGCGGCCGGTCCCGCAGCTCGTTCAGGCCCAGCAGGTCCAGCGTCTCCTCCACCCGGCGCCGCATCACCGCAGGCGGCAGCCCCAGGGACTCCATCCCGTAGGCCAGCTCGTCCTCCACCACGTCCGTCACGAAGTGGGCCGACGGGTCCTGCCCGACCGTGCCCACCACGTCCGCGAGTTCCCGCGGCCGGTGCGTGCGCGTGTCCCGGCCCGCGACGGTGACCCGCCCCCGCAGCCGGCCGCCCGTGAAGTGCGGGACCAGCCCGGAGACGGCCCCCAGCAGTGTCGACTTGCCGACTCCCGACGGGCCGACCAGCAACGTCAGCTCGCCCTCCGGCACGGTGAAGTCCGCGTCGCGGAGCACGGGGGCGCGGGCGCCCTCGTAGGTCACCGAGACCTGCTCGAACCGGATCACAGCGATGACGCCTCCTTCGGCGGTACGGGTGCCACGAGGGCGGGGAGCAGGCCGATGAGGATCGCCGCCGCGGGCCACAGCGGCAGCGCCGGCGCGACCAGCGGCACCACCCCCGGGCGCAGGCCCTGCGGATCCGTCGCCGCGGCGTAGGCGAGCAGCGCCGCCACGGCCGCGCCCGACCCGGCGACCAGCCAGGCCCGGCCGCCCCACCGGTCGGGCCGGTACCGGGTGCGGACGCTGCGCCGGCCGCCCAGCCGCAGCCCCGCCAGGGCCAGGGCGAGGCCCAGGAAGAGGACGGGCAGGCCGAACACGGCACCCTGCGCCGCGAGCAGCCCGTACGTTCCGGCGCACATCCCGAGGAGCCCGCCGAGGGTGAGCGCGTTGGTGGTGCGGCGCACGGCGGGCGGGACCTGCGCGGTACGGCCGTACCCGCGCGCGTCCATGGAGGCGGCCACCGCCACCGAGCGCTCCAGGGCGCCCTCCAGTACCGGCAGGCCGATCTGCAGGACGGCCTTCACCCCGCCCGTGGGGCGCCCGCGCAGCCGCCGGGCGGTGCGCAGGCGCGCCACGTCGGCCACCATGTTCGGCGCGAAGGTCATCGCGACGACCACGGCCACGCCCGCCTCGTACAGGGCGGCGGGCAGCGACTTGAGGAGCCGGGCCGGGTTCGCGAGCGCGTTCGCGGCGCCGACGCACACCAGGAGGGTGGCGAGCTTCGCGCCGTCGTAGAAGGCGAACACCAGTTGTTCGGCGCTGACGCGGCCGCCGAGGCGGATGCCCTGCGCCCATGCGGGCAGGGCGACTTCGGGAAGGGTCACCAGGGTGTGCGCGCCGGGAACGGGCGAGCCGAGGAGGGTGGAGAAGGCGAGGCGCAGGCCGATGACGAAGAGACCGAGCCGCAGGAACGCGCCGTAGGAACGCGCCCACGGCGCGGCGGTGCGGCGGGCGGCGACGACGTAACCGGCGACGGCGACGATCAGCCCGAGCAGGAGCGGGTTGGTGGTGCGCGAGGCGGCGGTGGCGAGCCCGAGCGCCCACACCCACCAGGCCCCCGCGTGCAGGGCGTTGCCGCGCCGCGCCTCGGGAGCCCCGCGCGAGCCCCTTTTTTCGTACGTCGGCACGCGCGCCCCCTCACCGGCCCCGCCGGGACCGTCCCCGGCCGGGGCCCGGTGGCCTGCTGCGGCTCCGTGCGTGGTGTCCGTGCGCGGGCCCCGCGCAAGCGGCGTCATCGGGAGCGGCGGCGCGACTGCCAGACGGCGGCCGCCGCGAGGGCGGCTACCGCCGCGACACCCGCGAGCAGGCCCGCGGAAGGACCGCCGTCACCGCCGGGGGCGGCCTTCGGCTCCTTGACCGCGCCCTCGGCGAGCGGCTCCCCGCAGCCCTGTTCGGGGTAGCCGGAGATCGCGCACAGCAGCGCCGCGCTGTTGTAGCGCAGCGGCTTCGCCACCGAAGCGAGCGCCTCGGCGGTCGTGGCGTCCGGGGCCACCTGCGCGCAGGCGGTGCGGGGTCCGGCCTGCGGCGGCGTCTCGCCCGAGGGCGAGTCCTGAGGGAGCCCGAAGTCGATGACCAGGGCCACCCGCTTCTTGCCGTCCACCGCCGGGGTGCCCGCGCAGACGGCCGCGAAGTCGGCGTCGACCCGCGGCCGGGACGCCTGGTCGCCGGCGTCCTTGCTCACCGCGAAGCGGAAACCCTCGACGGTGCCGTCCGCGGGGCGGGCCGCCGTCCCCTGGGTGGCGTACGCCCAGGGGCCCTTCGCGCCGCCGTCCCAGAACGACCAGTAGCGGTAGCTCGACGCCAGCGCCGGTGACGCCGCGAGCAGGGTGAGGAGGACGCCGAGGGCGACGGCGAAAGCGGGCAGCCTGCGCATCAGACCTGGTTCTTCTTCCGGCGGCCGCTCAGCAGGAAGCCGATGCCGACGCCGGCCGCGGCGCCCGCGCCGATGATCCAGCCGAGGTTGCCGGAGCCGTCCTCGTCCTTGTCCTTGTCCTTGGCCGGCATGGCGCCCGTCGCCGGCGTCTGCGGGGCCGGACCCGTCGCGTTCAGCGCCGCGACCAGGTCGGTACCGCCGAAGGCCCGCGGGTCGGTGCCGGTCGCGTGCGCGGTGAGGACCAGGGTGCCCAGGGCCGCCGGGTTCCCCTTGGCCCACTGCGCCGAGTTGGCCTTGAGCCACTCCAGTGCGCCCGCCGCCGACTGCTTGTGGCCGGCCGCCGCCAGGGCGATGACGGCGTCGGCGGTGTTGCCGGTGTCGGGGGTGGGCTGGTCGGCGCCCGGGGTGGCGGCCGTCAGGTGGCCGTCCTTCTTGAGGGCTTCGGCCAGGTACCCGGCCGCGCCCTGGGCGGCGGCCGCCGGGTCGGGTGCGCCCGCCGGGCAGGCCGGGGCGGTCGCGGGAGAGTCCGCGGCGGCCGGGGCGACGACCGCGCCCTGACCGAGACCGGCCAGGGTCGCGGCGGCCGTCGCGTCGGCGTTGGCGGGGAGCTTGCCGTCGGCCGGCTGGTACCCGAAGGCACCCCGGTCGGAGGCCGGTTCGGCGTCGCAGCCCAGCCGGAAGGCGAGCAGGCCGTCGTACGCGGACTTCCCCGCCTTCGACGTGACGTCGGCCGGCTTCTCGCCCGCCACGGCCAGCGCGCTGATGACGACGGAGGTGGAGCTCGCCTCGCTCGGCGAGCCCGGGACGTACGCCCAGCCGCCGTCCTCGTTCTGGACGGACTTGAGCCAGTCCACACCCTTCTTGACCTGCGCGTCGTGGCCGCCGAGAGCCTTGAGGGCCTGCACGGCGACCGCGGTGGCGTTCGTGTCGAGCGGCGTCGCCGGGTCGCACGCCTTCGTCGCGTCCGCGCGGAAGGAGGCGAAGCCGCCGTCGGCGCACTGCTGGCCGCTGAGCCAGGCGACGGCCTGCGGGGCGGGCCGCAGGCCGACCGTGTGCTGGGCGAGCAGGGCGAACGACTGGCGCCAGACACCGTCGTAGGTGGGGTCGGCCTGGCCGAACAGGCCGGAGGGGATCACCGGCGCCGGGGAGGGGGAGGGAGCGGCGAGGGCGGCGGGGGCTGCGCCCAGGCAGAGCACGGCGGAGGCGGCGAGCGCGGCTGCGCTGCGACGGACGTTCATGGCGGGGCGGGTGCCTCTCGTGCTGGGGGAGCGGGGGCAGGCACACGCGGGTACCGGGCTCCGGCTCCGTATTCCTCGACGGTGCCGGCCGCCGGGGGCCCCGGCGGCACGAGCCGCGCACTCCCGGCGGGGCATCCCGGCTCCCCGCCCCGGGCAGTGCCGGGATGCGGGTCACGGTTGCGGGTCAGCGCCGGATTCGCACCGGCTTGCCCCCGTACGGAAGTGTGGACGACGGCCTTACTGTACCGGCCCGGGCCGGGCCTCCCGGGGGCCGCCTGCCCGGGGCGCAGCTCGGGAGCACCCCTTACCCGGCGCGGGGGCACGGGGCGTCACACCGCCGGGTTCCGCGTCACGCCGCCCTGTCGTTGCGTCAGACCGCCGGGTTCCGCGTCACACCGCCCGGTACGTCACCGGGTCCGTGCCCGGCACCGCTTCCGCGCGGCCCTGCTTCACCAGCCGCCGCAGGTGCGCTTCCGCTTCGGAGACCGCGATGTTCCGCGAGCCGTACGGGATCTGCTCCCAGGGCCGGTTCCACTCCATCCGCTCGGCCAGCCCCCACGGGGTCAGCGGTTCGGCGAGCAGCTCCCAGAGCCCGGCCAGCCGCTCCTCGTGGTGCGCCAGCAGCTCCCGCACCCGGCCCGGGGCGTCGGTGAAGGGGTGCTGGTGGGCGGGGAGCACCTCCGCGGGGCGCAGGCGGCCCACGCGTTCGAGGGAGTCGAGGTAGTCCCCGAGCGGATCGGTGACCCGCTCGTCCTCCGGATCCTCGTAGAGCCCGATGTGCGGGGAGATCCCGGGCAGGAGGTGGTCCCCGGAGAAGAGGCGGCCGTTGCCGGGGAGGTTCGCCGGATGGGCCTCCTCCAGGTGGAGGCAGACGTGGCCCGGGGTGTGTCCGGGGGTCCAGATCGCACGCAGCGCCCGCCCGGCGAGGGGCAGCAGCTCGCCGGGGACGATCTCCCGGTCGGGCACGGCGGCCCGCAGCCCGGGCAGGGTCCGCATCCGGCCGCTCGCCCGGGCCGCCCGCAGCGGGGCGATGTGCTCCTCGGGGGCGCCGGCGGTGGCCAGCTTCCCGCTCATGTAGTCGAACCAGACGCCGGGTTCGGAGGACCGGGTGCGTACGACGACCTCGGTGTCGGCGGCGTGCATCGCGATCCACGCGCCCGACGCCTCACGGACCCGCCCCGACAGGCCGTGGTGGTCGGGGTGGTGGTGGGTGATGACCACGCCGTGGAGGCCGGCGACGGGGATGCCGAGCGCGGCGAGCCCGGCCACGAGGGTGTCCCAGGACTCGGGGTCGTCCCAGCCGGTGTCGATCAGTACGGGCCCGCGGTCGGTGTCGAGGACATGGACGAGCGTGTGCCCGAGCGGGTTGTCGGGGATGGGGACCTTGATGCTCCACACGCCTCCGCCGTGGTCGGTGACCTGGGGTGGGGCGAGGGGTGTCATACGGACTCCAAGGAAACGAGAACGCGTTGCACTGGTCGCCCCAGTCCACCATCCGGGGACGGCTTCTGACTAGCCGTCGGATTCCGTCCCGGCTGTTGCGTTCGCGCCGTGGACTCCTGGAACTAGAACTGGTATCAGTTCTGGGACGCCCAGCCCGCTGGTAGCCGCAGGAGGCCTTGCCATGACCGAGCTCGTGGAACACGGACAGCTGTTCATCGGCGGGCAGTGGACGGATCCGCTGGGCGACGCCACCATCTCCGTCGTCTCACCCCATACCGAGCAGGTCATCGGCAGCGTCCCGCACGCCGGCGAGGCGGACGTGGACCGCGCGGTCGCAGCCGCGCGCAAGGCCTTCGACGAAGGGCCCTGGCCCCGGATGACCCTGGAGGAGCGCACAGCCGTCGTCTCCCGGATCAAGGACGCCATCGCCGTCCGGCACGAGGAGATCGCGCGCTCGATCAGCTCCCAGAACGGGTCCCCGTACTCATGGAGCGTCCTCGCCCAGGCGCTGGGCCCGATGATGGTCTACGACGCCGCGATCACCGTCGCGCGCGACTACCCGTACGAGGAGCACCGCCAGGGCGCGCTCGGGCCGATCCTGGTGCGCCGCGAGCCGGTGGGGGTCGTCGCCGCCGTCATCCCGTGGAACGTCCCGCAGTTCGTGGCCGCGGCCAAGCTCGCGCCCGCGCTGCTCACCGGCTCGACGGTGATCCTCAAGCCCTCGCCGGAGTCCCCGCTCGACTCCTACATCCTGGCCGACATCGCAGGGGAGGCCGGCCTGCCGGAGGGCGTGCTGTCGATCCTGCCCGCCGACCGGGAGGCCAGCGAGTACCTGGTCGGCCACCCCGGCGTCGACAAGGTCGCCTTCACCGGGTCGGTGGCCGCCGGCAGGCGCGTCATGGAGGTCGCCGCGCGCAACCTGACCCGGGTCACCCTCGAACTCGGCGGCAAGTCCGCCGCCGTGATCCTGCCCGACGCCGACCTGGAGTCGGCCGTCGCCGGGATCGTCCCGGCCGCCTGGATGAACAACGGGCAGGCCTGCGTGGCCCAGACCCGGATCCTCGCACCGCGCAGCCGCTACGGGGAAGTGGCCGAG
The DNA here is from genome assembly GCF_044454045.1 of Streptomyces sp. NPDC051578. NCBI lineage: Bacteria > Bacillati > Actinomycetota > Actinomycetes > Kitasatosporales > Streptomycetaceae > Streptomyces > Streptomyces sp. NPDC051578. The sequence goes on along the minus strand of NZ_JBITDH010000001.1, from coordinate 535,567 downwards.
GCCCTCGCCGCCGCCGCGGGAGCGCTGGTCGTCGGAGACCCGCTGGACCCGGCGACGCAGCTCGGACCGCTGGTGGCGAAGCGGCAGCAGCAGCGCTCGCTGGACTACATCCGCATCGGCCAGGAGGAAGGCGCCAAGATCCTCACCGGCGGCGGCCGCCCGGCGGGCCTGGAGCGGGGCTGGTACGTCGAACCCACCCTCTTCGGGGACGTCGACAACTCGATGCGGATCGCCCAGGAGGAGATCTTCGGGCCGGTGGTGTGCCTGATCCCCTACGGGGACGAGGCCGAGGCGGTACGGATCGCCAACGACTCGGAGTTCGGACTCAGCGGCAGCGTCTGGACCGGCGACGTGGAACACGGCCTGGACTTCGCCCGCACCGTCCGCACCGGCACCTTCAACGTGAACACCTTCAGCCTGGACGTGCTGGGGCCCTTCGGCGGCTACAAGAACAGCGGCGTGGGGCGGGAGTTCGGGCCCGAGGGGCTGAGCGAGTACCTGGAGCAGAAGATGATCCACCTTCCGGCGGGGTACCAGGCCCCGGGGACCGGTGCGTGATGGGCGACCGCTGGCAGGTGGAGGTCGACCGCGGGGTGTGCATCGGCTCGGGCATGTGCGTGAACCACGCCCCGGCGGGCTTCGCCCTGGACTCGGCACGCCAGTCCCACCCCCGCGAGCCGGAAACCGACGCGAACGAGCCGCTCCTGACGGCGGCCGAGGGCTGCCCGGTGGAGGCCATCACGATCACGCTGCTGGCGACGGGCGAGGCGGTGTTCCCGCCGGAGGAGTAGGGGGGGGCGGGGGCGGGGTGCCGGCGGGGTGCCGCTTGGTCCGCTGGGCGGGGTTCGTGGGCGGCGTGCCGGGGGACCGCGCGCCGCCCACCGGCAGCCCGCCCCTACGGCGCGTTCAAGCCCTTTCCGGCGCCGTCAGGTCGATCAGGCGGCAGACCGTTTCGATGTCGATCTTGACCTGGGCGATCGAGGCGCGGCCCGAGAGCCAGGTGATCAGCGCCGAGTGCCAGGTGTGCTCGATCACCCTGACCGCCGAGAGCTGTTCCGCCGTCGGCGCGGACTCCAGGCCCATCGCGTCCAGGATGATCGCCGTCGTCAGCCGCGAGACCGTGTCGACCTCCGGGCTCACGCTGCGGTCGGCGAACGTCAGCGCCCGGACCATCGCGTCCGCCAGGTGCGGCTCCCGCTGCAGGGCCCGGAACGCGCGCATGAGGGTCTCCGCGACGCGGGCCGCCGGGTCCTGTGCCGCCGGGGGTCGTTTGCGCAGCGTCGTGTGCATGTGCTGGAGCTGGTCCTGCATGGTGGCGACCAGCAGGTGGACCTTGGAGGGGAAGTACCGGTACAGGGTGCCCAGCGCCACGCCCGCCGCCTCCGCGACCTCGCGCATCTGGACCGCGTCGAACCCGCCCCGGCCGGCCAGCTGCGCGCTGGCGTGCAGGATCCGTCGTCGGCGCGCCTCCTGGCGCTCCGTCAAGGGCGGGGACGCCGGTGTGGTCACGGCCTTCGCTTCCACTGTCATCTGTCCTGTTCCAAGGCGTTCCGTGTCGTTGGCGGGGCTGCTCGCGCCGGGTGCGCCCGTCAGCATGTCAGCCGCCGGAGCCGTGGCGTGAATCACCTGCTCCGCCTCTTACGGTGTGGTTTCCGGCCGGTAGATTCAATGCTCTTCGACGGATCAAGTCTGAAACTTGTTCTACATTATGCGAGCGGTTACGCTCCGGCGAAAGTGCAGGGAGAAGGGGGCCGAGAGTGACCGCAGAGGCCATGGTGACGAGCCCTTTCGCGGCTTCCGTCGCCGACGGCGACCGCCCGTTGCGCATCGCACTCCTCACCTACAAGGGGAACCCGTTCTGCGGTGGCCAGGGCGTCTACGTCCGGCACCTTTCGCGCGAGCTCGTACGGCTGGGCCATTCGGTGGAAGTGATCGGCGCGCAGCCCTACCCGGTGCTCGACACCGGCGCCACCCTCACCGAGCTGCCGAGCCTGGACCTCTACCGCAGCCCCGACCCGTTCCGCACCCCGGGGCGCGACGAGTACCGGGACTGGATCGACGCACTTGAGGTCGCCACGATGTGGACCGGCGGCTTCCCCGAGCCCCTGACGTTCTCCCTGCGGGCCCGCCGCCATCTCGCCGCGCGCGTCGGGGACTTCGACGTCATCCACGACAACCAGACCCTCGGCTACGGCCTGTTGGGCGAGCTGGGCGCTCCCCTGGTCACCACGATCCACCACCCCATCACCGTCGACCGGAAGCTGGACCTGGCCGCCGCCAAGGACCGCAAGAAGCGCCTCTCCGTCCGCCGCTGGTACGCCTTCACCCGCATGCAGGGCCGCGTGGCCCGCCGCCTGCCGTCGGTGCTGACCGTCTCCGGCTCCTCCCGGCAGGAGATCGCCGAACACCTCGGCGTGCGCGACGAACGCATCCACGTCGTCCACATCGGCGCCGACACCGACCTGTGGTCGCCCGACGCCTCGGTGGCGGAGGTGCCCGGGCGGATCGTGACGACCTCCAGCGCCGACGTGCCGCTCAAGGGGCTCGTCCACCTCGTCGAGGCCCTCGCCAAACTGCGCACCGAACGCCCCGACGCCCACCTGGTCGTCGTCGGCAAACGCGCCGAGAAGGGGCCGGTCGCCCGCGCGATCGAGACGTACGGGCTCCAGGACGCCGTGCGCTTCGTCAAGGGCATCACCGACGCCGAGCTCGTGGACCTGGTGCGCAGCGCGCAGGTCGCCTGCGTGCCGTCCCTCTACGAGGGCTTCTCGCTGCCGGCCGCCGAGGCCATGGCCACCGGTACGCCGCTGGTCGCCACCACCGGCGGGGCGATCCCCGAGGTCGCCGGCCCCGACGGGGAGACCTGTCTGGCCGTGCCCCCCGGCGACGCGGGCGCCCTGGCCGCCGCGCTGGGCCGGCTGCTGGGTGACGACGGGCTGCGCGCCCGTCTCGGCGCCGCCGGTCGCGAGAGAGTCCTGGCCCGGTTCACCTGGGCGAAGGCCGCCGAGGGCACCGTGGTCCACTACCGGGCCGCCATCGAGCAGGCCCGTACCCGCCGCGCGCGCTGACACCGTTTCGAACCACCACCCCCGTACACCCCCGCGACCCGCGAAGGCAGGACCCCGTGCTGACCGTCGATTTCTCCCGGTTCCCGCTCGCCGCAGGCGACCGCGTGCTCGACCTGGGCTGCGGCGCAGGCCGGCACGCCTTCGAGTGCTACCGGCGCGGCGCCCAGGTGGTCGCCGTGGACCGCAACGGCGAGGAGATCCGCGAAGTCGCCAAGTGGTTCGCCGCCATGAAGGAGGCCGGTGAGGCGCCCGCGGGCGCGACCGCGACCGCCATGGAGGGCGACGCGCTGGCCCTGCCCTTCCCCGACGAGTCCTTCGACGTCGTCATCATCTCCGAGGTGATGGAGCACATCCCCGACGACAAGGGCGTCCTCGCCGAGATGGTGCGCGTGCTCAAGCCCGGCGGCCGCATCGCGGTCACGGTGCCGCGCTACGGCCCCGAGAAGATCTGCTGGGCGCTCTCCGACGCCTACCACGAGGTCGAAGGCGGCCACATCCGCATCTACAAGGCGGACGAGCTGCTCGGGAAGATGGAGGCCGCGGGCCTCAAGCCGTACGGCACGCACCACGCGCACGGCCTGCACTCCCCGTACTGGTGGCTCAAGTGCGCGTTCGGCGTCGACAACGACAAGGCGCTGCCGGTGAAGGCGTACCACAAGCTCCTGGTCTGGGACATCATGAAGAAGCCGCTGGCGACGCGGCTCGCCGAGCAGGCCCTCAACCCGGTCATCGGCAAGAGCTTCGTGGCGTACGCCACCAAGCCGCACCTCCCCCTCGGCGCGGCGCAGTGAGCACTCCCGGGCGCACCGAACACCTCGTGCTGGACGGCGTGCTGACCGCCGAGCAGGCGGCGGGCACGGTGGCGGGGATCCTCGCGGCGCAGCGCGCCGACGGGGCGATCCCGTGGTTCCGCGGCCACCACCTGGACCCGTGGGACCACACCGAGGCCGCGATGGCGCTGGACGCGGCGGGGGAGCACCAGGCCGCGGAGCGGGCGTACGAGTGGCTGGCGCGGCACCAGAACGAGGACGGCTCCTGGTACGCGGCCTACGCCGACCGGCCGGACGGGGTGGACACCGCCGAACCGCAGGACGCGAGCCGGGAGACCAACTTCGTCGCGTACATAGCGGTCGGGGTCTGGCACCACTACCTCGCCACGGGCGACGACCCGTTCCTGGACCGCATGTGGCCGGCGGTGTACGCGGCCGTGGAGTTCGTACTGGCGCTGCAGCAGCCGGGCGGCGAGATCGGCTGGAAGCGGGAGGCGGACGGCACGCCCGTCGGCGACGCGCTGCTGACCGGGTCCTCCTCCATCCACCACGCGCTGCGGTGCGCGCTGGCGATCGCCGACCACCGCGGGGACCCGCAGCCGGACTGGGAGCTGGCGGCGGGCGCGCTGGGGCACGCGATACGGCGGCACCCGGAGCGGTTCCTGGACAAGTCGCAGTACTCGATGGACTGGTACTACCCGGTGCTGGGCGGCGCCGTCACCGGCGCCGAGGCGAGGGCGCGCATCGAGGAGCGGTGGGACGAGTTCGTGGTCCCGGGGCTGGGCGTGCGGTGCGTGCTGCCGAACCCGTGGGTGACGGGCGGGGAGTCCTGCGAGCTGGCGCTCGCGCTGTGGGCGATCGGGGAGTCGGACCGGGCGCTGGAGGTCCTGCGTTCGATCGGGCACCTGCGCGCCGAGAACGGCATGTACTGGACCGGCTACGTGTTCCAGGACCAGGCGGTCTGGCCGGTCGAGCAGACGACCTGGACGGCGGGCTCGCTGCTGCTGGCCGTGGCCGCGCTCGGCGGGGACGAGGCGACGGGCGAGGTCTTCGGCGGCCTCTCGCTGCCCGCCGGTCTCGAACCGGACTGCTGCGGCCGCGAACAGGACCAGACCCCGGCCGGGTAAGGACCGTACTGCGGCTCCGCCCCTGAGCGCCGGGATTCCTATACTTCGGTGCATGCAGTCCATGACGATCAGGCGTGCCCTCGCCCGGGACGCGGAGCGCCTCACGGCATTGGTCCAGGAGTCCGGGGCCTACTCGGGTGCGTACGCCTCGATCATCTCCGGCTACCGGGTCACGGCCGACTACATCGCCCGGCACGAGGTCTTCGTGGCCGTGGGCCCGGACGGGCGGGTGCTCGGCTTCTACGCCCTCGTCCTGGACCCGCCGGAGCTGGACCTGGCGTTCGTGGCGGACGACGCCCAGGGCGCGGGCGTCGGACGGCTCCTGGTGCGGCACATGACGGGACGTGCCGGGGACGCCGGTCTGCCCGGCGTGAAGGTGGTGGCGCATCCCCCGGCGGAGGAGTTCTACCGGCGCCTGGGGGCGCGGCGGGTGGGCGTGGTGGCGCCGACGCCGCCGAGGATCGGCTGGGAGCGCCCGCAGCTGTGGTTCGACACGGGCGCCGGAACGCCGGCGGCCGCCCCTTCGGACGTGGCGGCGGCCGGGGAGGTGCCTCGGGGTCAGCGGCGGTAGAGCCAGCCCGAGACGAGGTGACCGATGAAGAGGTAGACCACCGCCGCCAGGCCGTACCCGACCACCACCTGGACCCACTCGCGGTCGAAGGTGAACAGGTCGTACGACCAGCCGGCGAGCCAGGTCGCGGCGTCGTGGACGAAGTCGACCAACGCGTTCCCCCGGTTGGCGTCCAGCAGGTAGAGCAGGATCCACAGGCCGATCACGAAAGCCAGCACGTCGGCCAGGACGGCGACGGCCCGGCCCAGGCCGCTACCACGGGCAGGTGCTCTGGTGTATGTCCGCATGTCCCGCGTCTTGCCGCCGCAGGGCGGAACAAACCCCGAACGGGTCCCCCAAGTAGCGGAGTCACGCGGCCCGGGCGAGGCTGCGGAGGACACCTCAGTCCCCCGGAGGCAACCGTGTCCCACCCCGTCACTTCCGTCCGAATCCGCCGCGCCCTGACGGCGGCCCTGCTGTCCTGCGCGCTCCTGGCCGGTGCGACCGCCTGTGGCTCCGGCGGTGGCTCCGGAACGGTCACCACGAGCCAGAACGACGACGTCTCGGTCGCCGTGGCCGCCTTCGCCGAAGCCGAGGGGGCGGCCGCCGAGGCCGATGCCCGGGCCGCCGCCGCGGAGCCGACGCCGAGCACCTCCGCCGAGCGGCAGAAGTTCGCCAAGACCCGCTTCGTCGCCAACGCCGGTCTCGCGGCCGGGGCGACCTACCAGTGGATCATCAAGCCGTACAAGGCGGGCACGTTCAAGAAGGGCGCCAAGGGCCGCACGTTCGCGCTCGTCAAGGCAGGCCTGGCCGGCGCCTTCGCCTACAACCGGCTCAAGGCGGCCGTCAACAACGCGAAGGGCGACCCGCTGCTGTCGAAGGCGGTGGCCCCCCTCACCTCGGGCATCGAATCCCTCAAGGGCCTCGGTTCCAAGCTCCGCAAGGGCGACGCGAACGACGCCGACGTCACCAACTTCCAGAACGTGATCGGCGGCGTCAAGGACGCGGGCCAGAGCGCCGGTGCCCCCGTCAAGGACCAGGTCCCGAGCCTGTCCCAGCTGCGCGGCTAGGCAGGCGGGCCGGGGAACAGCCCCGGCCCGCCCCGGCGTCGCACTGTCACACCCCCCTCGTACAGTCGCAAGGGTGAACCGAGACGACGCCCAACACCCGACGGACGCAGCGGAACTGCTCCGGGACGTACACGCCCGGCTGCTCCCCGTGGACGCGTTCACCGCCGAGCTCGCCGGGGCCATGCGCTACGCGCGCGTGGTCGCCGACGGGCTCGTCCTCGCGTACGCCGTGGACGGCCCCACCAGCGTGCGGATCCTCACCGACCACGACGTGGCGCGCGTCGGGCTCCAGGAGCTGCGGCGGGCCGGGTACGCCAACCTGATGCGCGTACCCGTCGAGTACGCGCACGTGCCCGGACGGGACGGGGCGCGGCTGCACTCCGTGTACGGCGACTCCCATTTCGTCGCCGCCAAGGCGCTGGTCCTGTCCGAAGTGGCCCGGCAGGTCACCGGTGAGCCGCTCCCGGAGGCCGGCGCCCTCGTGGTCGTGCCCGGCCGGCACAACCTGGTGTACCACCCGATCGGCGACGGATCGGTGGTCGATGCGCTCAACACCCTCGCCGACTACGCGTGGGGCGCCCACGCCGACGGGCCGGGCGGGCTGTCGCCGCGGGTCTACTGGTGGCACGAGGGCGGACTCACCTCGCTCACCGTCATCGACGAGGACACCCGCACCGTCTCCCTCCAGCCGCCGCCGCGCCTGCTGGGCCTGATGAAGGGCCTGGTCCGGCTGGACCGCGCCGGGCGGCTCGCCACCACCGCCACGGCCGACGCCCCCGACGTCGATCGGCTCACGCAGAGCACCGCCGAGTCGGTGGGCCGTCTCGCCGAGGACCCGGCAGGGCTCGGCGACGCCTTCGGCTCCGCCCTCGCGCTCGCCCACGCCCACTGCGCCGACGACCCCGACGCGGCGTGCCTCGACACGTGGGAGGCCTGGGCCACCGCCGTACAGCTCGGCTCCGCGCTGTTCGCCGGAGCCCAGCCGCAGGAGTGCCGGCTCGGCGAGGACCTCGTCAGGCAGCTGCCCGAGACGCCCGCGGAGCCGCCCGCGGACGTCCGCGCCTGGCTCGACGCCCTGTACCTCGCGCTCGTGTGCCGCCAGCACGAGCGGATCGGCCGGCTGTGCCAGGTGCCGATGGCGAGGCTGCGCGAGGACGACTCGGTGGACGAGTACGTCCTGCACTGGGCGGACACCCTGCGGACGTACTTCTCCCGGGGGGCCATGGACGACGTCGTGGAGAAGCTCCTCACCACGATGAAGACGTCCATGCCCGAAGCCCTGACGCACGCGCCCAAGGACTTCGTCAACCGGGTCGACTACCAGCCGGTCGCCCTCTTCCACCGCCTCGTCACGGACGACCCGGAGGCCTTCGCCGAGGCGCTGGCCGAGGCCCTCGCGGAACACCGCGGCTACTGGGGCGGGTCGGGGGCGCCGCGCGCCCGGCTGGCGCTGGGACCGCTGGCGATGGCGTGCCTCGCGCACGACCGGGGGTTCCCGGTCGACCCGAAGCAGCCGTACCTGCCCGCCTACCTGCTGGGCCGGGAACGGATAGAAACCATCCCCGACGCCGGCGTCCCCGCCTAGCCGGGCCGTGCTCGACCGGGGAGCCGGTCGTGGGGGCCCGGTTCGGGTGGGAGGTCCTGGGGCGGGGCGCTCGTAGGATGAGCGGATGTTCGGATTCCTGTTTCTGGCCGTCGTCGCCGCCGTGACCGGGTGGCTGGTGCGGCGCGTGCAGCGTCGGCGGGCGGCGGACGGTGTGCCCGCCGGCCTCCCCTGCATGGCACGCCACCCGGCCGGCCGGGGGCGCTGGCGGTCCGGCCGGCTGTACGTCGACCAGGGCGCGGCCCGCTGGCTCCCGCGCCGGGGGCCGGCCGTCGGCCTGGCCGGCGCCCGCGCCACCGGCGTCCGGCCGCCCTCGGTGCGGGAGGGCCTGTCCATCAACCCCGCCTCCCGGATCGTCACCTGTACCCCGGCGGCCGGCCCGGTCATCGAGATCGCCGTGATGCCGCTGGACCTTCGGGAGCTGCTGGCAGTGGTGCCGCAGGCGGAGGCGGAGGCGGAGGCGGAGGCCGGCACCGGGGCGGCCTAGGTGTTGAGTTCCGCGAGGACGCGCAGGGTGTGGGGGTCGGGTGCGGTGAGGAGGAGGTCGGTGACCGGGCCCTTGCGCCAGAGGTCGAGGCGTTCCGCGATCCGCCCGCGCGGGCCGATCAGGGAGATCTCGTCCGCAAACGCGTCGGGGACGGCGAGCACCGCCTCCTCCTTGCGGCCGGCGAGGAACAGGTCCTGGATGCGGCGGGCCTCCTCCTCGTAGCCCATCCGGGCCATCAGGTCGGCGTGGAAGTTGCGGGCCGCGTGGCCCATGCCGCCGATGTAGAAGCCGAGCATCGCCTTCACCGGCAGCAGCCCCTCCGCGACGTCGTCGCAGACCTTGGCGCGGGCCATCGGCGCGATCACGAAGTTCTCGGGGAGCGCGGTCAGCGAGGCCTGGTAGACGTCGGTGCGGGTCGGCGACCAGTACAGGGGGAGCCAGCCGTCCGCGATCCGGGTCGTCTGGGCGATGTTCTTCGGGCCCTCCGCGCCGAGCAGGACGGGCAGGTCCGCGCGCAGGGGGTGGGTGATGGGCTTGAGGGCCTTGCCGAGGCCCGTGCCGCCCGGCCCGCGGTAGGGGTGGCTGTGGAAGCGGCCGTCGAGGGCGACGGGCGCCTCGCGGCGCAGCACCTGGCGGATGACGTCCACGTACTCCCGGGTCGCGGTGAGCGGGCTCGCGGGGAACGGGCGCCCGTACCAGCCCTCCACCACCTGCGGCCCCGACAGGCCGAGCCCCAGCATCATCCGGCCGCCAGAGAGGTGGTCCAGGGTCAGGGCGTGCATGGCGGTGGCGGTGGGGCTGCGGGCGGCCATCTGGGCGATGGCGGTACCGAGCCGGATGCGGGAGGTGTGCGCGGCGATCCAGGTCAGCGGGGTGAAGGCGTCCGACCCCCAGGCCTCGGCCGTCCACACCGAGTCGTACCCGAGCCGCTCGGCCTCCCTCGCGAGGGCGAGGTGGTCGGGGCCGGGGCCGCGGCCCCAGTAGCCGAGTGCGAGTCCCAGGCGCATGTGCGGCCCCCCGTGAGTCCCCGGTGAGTCCCGGACGGGCCTCATCTGACGATGCGTCAGGAGACTGTAGAGCAATGGCCCCCCGCCCGGAAGGGCGGAGGGCCGTCGCGGGCGTCGTGGAGGCTATCCGCGCTGGATGCCCGAGGTGTCGTTCAGGACGCCGCGGCGGCCGTCCTGGGTCTGGGCGATCAGGGTGGCCTCGCCGCGCTGCTCGACGGCCAGGTACCAGGTGCCGGGCGCGAGTTCCGCGATCGGGGTGGGCGAGCCGTCCTCCGGGAAGAGCGGCCGGGCCACCGGGACGGCGAACCAGAACGGGGAGAAGTCCGCCGCCGGGCCGGGGGCCGGGTGCTGGGCCGCGTCCTGCGGGCCGGGGGCGGGCGCCGGCGTCCCGCCGTACGGCGGGACGGGCTGCGGGGTGGAGCCGTACGGCTGCTGCTGGGCGCCCGGGTACCCGTACCCGGCGCCGGGCTGGCCGCCGAAGGGCGGGACCGCGGCCGGACGGGGCTCGGGTACGAGCTGACCGGCCAGCGCGGGGATCTGCGGCCCGGCGACGGCCACACCGGCCAGCGCGAGGGCGGCGAGGAAGGACAGGATGCAGCCGGCGCCGAGGTCGGCCCTGGCCGGGCAGACGATCAGCGACCACAGGGCGTTCCAGGCGGCTGCGACGGCGAGCACCGTACCCCAGGCGGCCAGCGGCAGACCGAGCACCTTGCGGGACTCCGGCTGGAAGCGGGCGGAGATCAGCAGCCCCGCCGCGACGAAACCGAGCAGGAAGATGGCGGGCAGGGCGAGGCCGCTGTAGTCGGTGTTCCACACGCTCGGCATGTCGGCGCCGGTGACGGAGTAGAAATCGAGGAACGAGGCGATGAACAGCAGCACCGCTGCTCCGATCACCACGCCGTCGCCTCGAGTGAGGGAGCGGATGTTCACGTCTTAGGTGTCCTTCTCGGTCTCGGTCGTCTCGTGGTGCCGCGGTCGCAGATCAGAGCTGGAGCGGGGCGGGCGGCACCATGGTACGGAGGTTTCCCGTGGCCGAGAGGGCCGGGGCGGCGGGTGGCCCCGGATGGGGACTACCCGCCCAGGAAGCCGACGATACCGTCCGCGATGCCCTGCGCCGCTTTCTGGCGCCACTGCGGATTCGTCAACTGCGCCGCGTCCTTGCTGTCACGCATGTTGCCGCATTCGATGAACACCTTGGGCCGGGTTGAGAGGTTCAGTCCGCCCAGATCGTCGCGGATCACCAATCCTGTGCCGCCGCCGAGGTAGTTGGCGGGGCTCGACCCCGTCGTGCGGGCGAAGTTGCTCGCGATGCGTTCCCCGAGCCGCCGCGAGGGTTCCACGATCTTCGCGGTGTCCGCCTTCCCGCCCTTGACCTCGGCGGGGAGGATCACGTGGTAGCCGCGGCTGCCCTCGGAGACGCCGTCCGCGTGGACGGAGACGACGGCGTCCGCCTTCGCCTCGTTGCCGATGCGGGCCCGCTCGTCGATGCAGGGGCCCCAGGCGCGGTCCGTCTCGTGCGTGAACACCACCTTGAGGCCCTTGGCCTCCAGAAGAGTGCGCAGCCGGCGGGACACGTCCATGGTGAAGTCGGCTTCCATGTAGCCCGAGTTGGTCGTGGTGCCGGTGGTGTCGCACTCCTTGCGGTTGGTGCCGATGTCGACCTCGCGGTCGATCTCGGCGGTGTGGTCGAAGTTGCCGGTGTTGTGCCCCGGGTCGACGACCACGATCCGGCCGGCGAGCGGGCTCCCGGCGGGCGGCTGCGCCGAGGAGGCCGTGCCGGAGCGGCCGGCGGCGGTGGGAGTGGCCCCGGCGGCGGTGTTCGGCTTGCCGTCCAGACCGGTGGCGTGGGAGGCGGGCAGCGGCGCGGCGGCCGGGGGCGGCTGCCGGTCGTGCCCGGACCCGGTCAGCGCCTGGGTCAGCACCCAGGCCGCGAGGGCGGCCGGGACGAGGGACGCGGCCGCGATGGTGAGGGCGGAGCGGCGCATGAACCAGCGCCGGTCCGGACTGATCGAAGAGGCGGACTCTGGGGGCGGGGGACTGTCGTCGTAGCGCACGTCGCGATGCTAGACCGGCCCTGCCCGGGGGGACCGGAGCTGGGCCATCCGAGGGCGTGGTCCGTTTATATGCCTGAGGTCGTGTATATGCCTGAGGGCGCGTCACGCCCGGGGCGGGGTGAGCAGGCGACGGAGCCAGCGGGTGCGGGCGTCGCGGGCGTCCCGGGTGAGGGCCGCTCGCGGTGCCAAGGAGTCGAAGCCGTGGCAGGCGCCGGGCCAGACGTGCAGTTCGGCCTGGCCTCCGGCCTGCCAGATCGCGTTCGCGTACGCCACGCCCTCGTCCCGGAAGATCTCCGCCGACCCGACCTCGACATAAGCCGGGGGGAGTCCGGAAAGGTCCGTGGCGCGGGCCGGGGCCGCGTAGGGCGGCAGGTCCGAGGCGCCGTAGCGGTCGCCCAGCGCCGCCCTCCATGCCGTCTCGTTGGAGCCGGGGTCCCACACGCCGTGGCCGGCGGCCGGCTGACGTCCGGAGAAGGAGCCGCCGCGGTCGTCGAGCATCGGGGACAGCAGCAGCTGCCCGAGCGGCGCCGGACCGGCACCGCCCCGGTCACGGACCAGCAGGGCGAGGGCGGCCGCGAGCCCGGCGCCGGCGCTCTTGCCGCCGATGACGATGCGGTCCGCGTCGATGCCCAGTCCGTCGGCGTGCCCGGCCGCCCAGACGAGCCCGGCGTGGCAGTCCTCCAGCGGTCCCGGGTATGGCGTCCGGGGCGCCAGTCGGTACTCGACCGAGATGACGGCCAGTTCCAGGGGGAGGACCCACTCGCGCAGGATCCGCGGCAGCACGGACCAGGCGTTGCCCATGACCAGGCCGCCACCGTGCATGTAGTACAGCAGGGGCAGCGGCCGCCCGGCGAGCCCGGCCGGCCGCGCGCTGACGAGCGTGACCTCCGGGCCGTCCGGCGGTCCCGGCACCCGCAGTTCCGCCACGTCGAAACGCCCCCGGGCGGCCAGCTCCTCGACCGTCGGCCTGGGCCGCCGCACGGCATCGCGCCGCTGCCGGTCCTCAAGGTTCGCCGGAGTGAGCGGCTCCACCGCCCGCGGCCCCATCGCCGCCATAACGGCGCCCAGTTCGGGGTCGAGGGGCGGCACGGCTCGCGGCGCCGGCCCGCGGCGGCGCTCACCGGTGGCCGGTGGGACGCTCTCGGCCGCAACGCTCTCCCCTGGACCCATGCGGCACAGCCCATCACACCGCCGGGCGCCCACCCGGGCCGGGCGGGGCGGCGCCCGCAACCTCAGGAACGGTGGACGGAGTCCAGGGCGGCGAGGTCGTCACCGGTCCAGACGCAGGGCGCCGGCCGCCACGTTGGCGTCGAGGTGGAGGGGGTCGCCGGTCGGGAATGGCCAGGACGCGCGCCCCGCCGGCCGCGCCGGCCGTGCGCCCCGGCCCGGACCGGTTGATCAGTTCGTTGGCCGGGCGCAGCGGTGAGAAGCAGAACCGATGCCGATCCGCCTGATCTCGGTGCCGCCGCCGAGCATCCAGGTGCCGGCCGCAGCCGCGGCCGGGACGACGCCCTGCGGGGCCGGAGTGGTGTTCGTGTCCTTGCCCGTGTCCGGGGTCATGTCGGGGTGATCGCCACCGTGCGGGCTGCCGGGCCATGGGGCAAGGGATGTGTGAATCCTCGGCGCGGCTGCCGTCAGACGCCTTCGCCGGTGCGCCGGAGCACGCGCAGCGAGTCCGTCACCGAGACCTCCTCGAAGGCGCCGGAGGCCAGTGCGCGCAGGTAGATCCGGTACGGGGCCTGCCCGCCGTCGGCCGGGTCCGGGAACACGTCGTGGATCACCAGGGTGCCGCCCACGGCCAGGTGCGGGGCCCATCCCTCGTAGTCGCCGTTCGCGTGCTCGTCGGTGTGCCCGCCGTCGATGAAGACGAAGCCCAGCGGGCCGCCCCAGGCAGCCGCCACCTGCGGGGACCGGCCGACGACCGCGATCACGTGCTCCTCCAGACCGGCCCGGTGCAGGGTGCGGCGGAAGGTCGGAAGCGTGTCCATCAGCCCGATCTCGGGGTCCACCACCGTCGGGTCGTGGTACTCCCAGCCCGGCTGCTGCTCCTCGCTGCCCCGGTGGTGGTCGACGGTCAGCACGGCCACGCCCGCCTCGCGGGCGGCGTCGGCCAGCAGGAGGGTGGAGCGGCCGCAGTACGTACCGACCTCCAGCAGCGGCAGACCGAGCGCGGCCGCCTCGGCCGCGGCGGCGTACAGGGCGAGCCCCTCGCCCACGGGCATGAACCCCTTGGCGGCCTCGAAGGCGGCGAGGGTCTCCGGCTTGGGGCTGGCCATGGTGGTTCCTCCTGCTGAGCGGGGTGCGCGTGGGCGGCCCATGGTGCCCTACCGCCCGGTAGGGCACCACGTCCGGGGGGCCCCGGCCTGGCGGCCCGGTGCACACAGGGTGAGGCCCAGGTGGTGGATGCGGGGCAATTTCCCCTCTTCGGAGTGGAGTTGAGGGCTTCCGGCCACACGGGGTGCCACGGCGTGGCTACGCTCGGCGACAGACCGAACCGGACGCCGCGCGGCGGCTGCTTGGAGGTGACCGCTCCGTGGTCCACAACCGCGAACTCGATCCCAGCGCCTCTCCGCTGGACTACTACGGCGCCGAACTGCGCCGCTACCGCGAGGCCGCCGGAATGAAACAGGCCCAGCTCGGCAGCTGCGTCTTCTGCACCGGATCGCTGATCGGCATGATCGAAAAGGCCCGCAGGGTGCCGACCCGGGACTTCTCCGAGCGGGTGGACGCGGCGCTCGACACGGGCGGCTTCTTCTCCCGGCTGGTGGGGCTGGTGCTGCGGAGCCAGCTGCCGACGTGGTTCCAGGCGTATGCGGAGATGGAGGCACGGGCCCGGTGCATCTCCACCTTCCAGGCGCAGCTCGTCTACGGGCTGTTGCAGACCCCCGCGTACGCGCGGGCGGTGCTGGGGGCGCGGGGCGACGGCGACCTCGACGGCAAGGTGGCCGCGCGGCTGGACCGGCAGCGGATCCTGGACCGCGAGGAACCGCCGCTGATGTGGGTGGTGATGAGCGAGGCCGTTCTGCACCAGCAGATCGGCAGCCGGGACGTCATGCGGGAGCAGCTGGCCCACTTGCTGGTGCTCCAGGAGCGCGACTGGGTAAAGACGCAGATCCTGCCGTTCGAGGCGGGAGCTCATGCGGGTCTGCCGGGCTCGTTCACCCTCCTGCGGCTCGACGACGGGCACGACCTCGTCTACACCGAGGACTTCGTCCAGGGCCATATGACGGCCAATCCGCAAGCACTCAGGGAGGGTTCGCTCCGTTACGATCTTTTGCAGGCCGCCGCCCTCTCCGTGGAGGACTCGGCGGCACGGATCGCCCGCGTAATGGAGGAGCGTTATGGACACCATCCAGCACATGACGGGCACGTCGTGGCGTAAGTCCTCGTACAGCTCCGACACCGGCGGTGAGTGTGTCGAGTGCGCCCCCCTCGGCGGCGCCGCGTGGCGTAAGTCCTCGTACAGCGGCACCACCGGCGGCCAGTGCGTCGAGGTCGCCGCCCAGCCCTGCGTCGTCGCCGTCCGGGACTCCAAGCACCCGGACGGGCCCGCCTTCACCGTGAGCCCCGACGCCTTCACGGAGTTCGTGCGCGGTCTCTGAAACGGGTTCCGGGCCCGGTTCCGGCGTGAGGACGACCCCTCGCGCCGGAGCCGGGCCTTCGTCGTGTCCGGCGGGGGACCGCGAGTTCGGCCGGAACGGGTGACGATCTGACCTTCCGTCAGAATGGAACGTGTTCTAGCCTGCCGCGCATGGGCATCGGAATCACGCAAGAGCAACGGGAGTTGGCCGACGCCGTGCGCGGCCGGCTCGCGCGGGCCGTGCCGCCCGAAGAAGTGCGCAAGCTGCTCGACGCCCCGCCGCAGAGCGGGGTGCGGCCCGCGTACTGGGACGACCTGGCCGACTCCGGGCTGCTGTTCCCGCACCTGGAGGGCGGGACCCTGCTCGACCTCGCCGTCGTCGTGGAGGAGGCCGCCCGGACGGCGCTGCCCGGGGCGTACCTGCCGAGCGCGCTGGCCTCCGTACTCCTGGCGCGGGCCGGGGCGCCGCCGCTCGGCGGGCGGGTGGGGGCCGTGGCGCTCGGGCCCGGGACCATGACCGCCGCCGCCCTCGAAGGGGGCGGCTACCTGCTGGAGGGGCTCGCGCCGCCCGTGCTCGGCGCCGGGGAGGCGGAGATCCTGCTGCTCGCCGCCGAGGCCGAGCCGGGGACGCTCTGGTTCGCCATCGACGCCGGCGCCCTGGACGTGCGGACCCACGACAGCGCCGACCCGACCCGGCCCACCGCCGAGGTGCGGGCGCGCGGGGTCGCCGTACCGGCCGGGCGGCTGCTGGGGCTGGACTCCGCGCTGGTGCGGGACACGGCCTGCGCGCTGTTCGCGGCCGACGCCTGCGGGACCGCCGCCTGGGCGGTGCACACCGCCGCCGAGTACGCGAAGGTGCGCGAGCAGTTCGGCCGGCCCATCGGGCGGTTCCAGGGCGTCAAGCACCTGTGCGCCGACATGCTGGTACGGCTGGAACAGGCGCGGGCGCTGGCCTGGGACGCCGCGCAGGTGCTGGACGAACCGGACGGGGTGCGCTCGTTGGTGACCGCCCTCGCGGCCGCGACCGCCCTGGACACCGCCTACTCCTGCGCCAAGGACTGCATCCAGGTGCTCGGCGGGATCGGCTTCACCTGGGAGCACGACGCGCACGTCTTCCTGCGCCGGGCGATCGTGGCCCGCCAGCTGCTCGGCCCCGGCGACGCGCACCGCGTGCGGGCCGTGGGGCACGCGGCGGCCGGCGCGCGGCGGGAGCTGCGCCTTGAACTCCCCGCGGAGGCGGACACGTACCGCGCCAAGGCCCGCGGCGTGATCCGGGGGGCGAGGGGCCTCGATCCGGCCGCCGCCCGCAAGGTCCTGGCGCCGACCGGCTACGCGGCCCCGTACCTGCCGCCGCCCTACGGGCTGGGCGCCGGGCCCGTCGAACAGCTGGTGGTGCAGCAGGAGCTGGCGGCGGCCGGGGTCAGGCTCGCCGACCTCGGGATCGCCACCTGGGTCGTGCCCTCGCTGCTCGCCTACGGGACCCCGCGGCAGCAGGAGACGTACCTGATGCCGACCCTGCGCGGGGACGTCACCTGGTGCCAGCTCTTCTCGGAGCCCGGCGCGGGCTCCGACCTGGCCTCGCTGCGGACCAAGGCGGAGCCGGCGCAGGGGGGCGGCTGGATCGTCAACGGACAGAAGGTGTGGACGAGTTCCGCGCACAGCGCCGACTTCGGGATCCTCCTCGCCCGCACCGACCCGCAGGCGCCCAAGCACAAGGGACTCGGCTACTTCGTGGTCGACATGCGCACGCCCGGCATCGGCATCCGGCCGCTGAAGGAGATCACCGGGGAGGCCTTGTTCAACGAGGTCTACTTCGACGACGTCGCGCTGCCCGCCGACGCGCTTATCGGGGCGGCCGACGAGGGCTGGAAGGTGGCCCGCAACACCCTCGGCAACGAGCGCGTGCACATGGCCGACCAGATGACCTTCGACACGGGGCTCGAAGCGCTGATCACGGCCTGCGCCGCCGGACCGGACGACACGTACCGGGCGCGGGCCGGCGCGCTGGCCGCCGAGGCGCACGCGTTGGCCTGCATCGGCCTGCGGACCACGCTGCGGCAGGTGTCGGGGCTGGAGCCGGGCGCGGGTGCCTCCGTACGCAAACTCGTCCAGACCCCGCACCAGCAGCGGCTAACCGAACTGGCGCTGGAACTGCTGGGGCCCGCGGGCGCGGTGCGGGAGGGCGCGGGGGAGCGGGCGGTGCACGGGATGCTCATGTCGCGCTGCCTGACCATCGCCGGGGGCACCACCCAGGTCCAGCTGAACGTCGTCGCCGAGCGGATCCTCGGCCTTCCCAGGGACTGAATGAGGAGTGGCAGTGGCAGGGACGAAGTCGTACATCGTGGGCGTCGGCATGACGAGGTTCGAGAAGCCGGAGTCGCGGGACTGGCAGTACTGGGACATGGCGAAGGAGGCGGGGGGCGCGGCGCTGGCGGACGCGGGGATCGGGTACGAGCTGGTGGAGCAGGTGCCGGTGGGGTACTGCTTCCAGGCGTCGACGGCCGGGCAGTGCGCGGTGTACGAGCTGGGGCTGAGCGGCGTGCCGGTCTACAACGTGAACAACAACTGCGCCACCGGTTCGACGGCGTTGATGATGGCGCGGCAGTTCGTGGAGGGCGGGCTGAACGACTGCGTGCTGGCGCTGGGCTTCGAGAAGATGAAGAAGGGCGCGCTGGGCGGCGGCGCGGACGGCGGTGACTTCAAGGTCTCACCGGTCGCCCGGCACTACGGGATCATGGCGGCCGGGCACGGCTTCGAGATGTCGCCGCCGACCGCGCAGATCTTCGGGAACGCGGCGCGCGAGCACATGGAGCGGTACGGGACGACGGCCGCGCAGCTGGCGGCGGTGGCGGCGAAGAACCACCGGCATTCGGCGAACAACCCGAACGCGCAGTTCCGGGACGTGTACGAGGTCGAGGAGATCCTCGCGGCGAAGACCATCCACGATCCGCTGACGAAGCTGCAGTGCTCGCCGACCTCGGACGGGGCCGCGGCGGCGGTGGTGGTGTCGGAGCGGTTCATGGTCGCGCACGGGCTGCACGACAAGGCGGTGGAGATCGTGGCGCAGGCGATGACGACGGACACGGAGGCGTCGTTCGCGTCGGGCTCGTGCATCGACGTGGTCGGCAAACCGATGTCGGCTGCGGCGGGGCGGGCGGTGTTCGAGGCGTCGGGGCTGGGCGTGGAGGACGTGGACGTGATCGAGCTGCACGACTGCTTTTCCATCAACGAGTTGCTGACGTACGAGGCGCTCGGGATGTGCGGGGAGGGCGGGGCCGGGGAGCTGGTGGAGAGCGGGGCCACGACGTACGGGGGGCGGTGGGTGGTCAACCCGTCCGGGGGCCTGATCTCCAAGGGGCACCCGCTGGGGGCGACGGGGCTGGCGCAGGCGGCGGAACTGGTGTGGCAGCTGCGGGGGGAGGCGGGCGGTCGGCAGGTGCCCGGGGCGGGGGTGGGGCTCGCGCACAACATCGGGCTGGGCGGGGCGGCGGTGGTGACGCTGCTTAGGCGGTAGCGGCGGTGGCGGCGGTAGCGGCGGTGGTCGTAGCGGAAGCCGCCCCTCTTGTTTGTCACGGTCCCGGTACAAGGGTTTCTTGAATATGTTCAAAACCCCGTGTGCCGTGCCTACCCTGTCGACCGCCGTCCTCACCTTCCGGTGATTCTGGGCGGCCGACAGGGGAGGAACCTGATGTCCGACAACGCCGACCAGGCCAAACGCGAGGCGGACGCGCCCGGGCCGTCGCCGGCCGCCGGGCCGCCCCCGGCCGCGCCCGGGATGCCCGGGCACGATCCCGTGGCGTGGCACGGCTGGCTGATGCACCAGCACGAGCTGCGGCGGCAGCAGGCCCACGCCGATGCGGTGGCGAAGGCGGCCGCCTCGATCGGCGGGCGCGTCCGCACCGCCCAGGCCGCGCCGATCCGTACCGCCACGCTGGTGGCCGTGCTCGCCGCGGGGCTGGCCACCGCCGTCTTCCTCGGGGACGGCATGGGCCCCGGCCTGCTGCTCGCGGCGCTGCCGGCCATGGTGGCCGCCTACGTCTCGGCCCGCGCGGCCGGCCGCACCGCCCGGCCCTGGACCGTGCTGTGGGCCCTCGGCTGCGTGGCGCTGCTCGCCGTCCCGGCTCTGCGCGACTCCGCCTGGCCCTCGACGCTGGCCGTCCTGGCCGCCGTCATGCTGGCCGCGCTGGCCCTGCACGGGAGCCGGCGGTGGCCCGGCGTACTGCTGAGCCCGCTCGGCTTTCTGAGCACCGCCGTCTCCGGGGTCGTCTGGGCCTGGGCGGGGGTGCGGGCGCGGGCCGGCGGGTCCGGGCGTGAGCGCTGGCTGCCCGTCGCCAAGGCGAGCGTGGTGGCGGTCGGGCTGCTGCTGGTGTTCGGGGCGCTGTTCGCCTCCGCCGACGCGGCGTTCGCCGACCTGCTGGGGGACCTGGCTCCCGACGTCTCCGTGGGGGAGGGGCCCTTGCGGATCCTGCTCTTCCTGTTCGGCGCGGTCCTCGCGCTGGCCGGTGCCCGGACGGCCGCGGCCCCGCACCGCTGGGACCGCATCGAGGTGGCGCCGGGGAAGGCGCGGTCGCGGGTGGAGTGGGGGCTGCCGCTGATCGTGCTGAACCTGCTGTTCGCGGGGTTCATCGCCGTGCAGTTGGCGGTGCTGTTCGGCGGGTACGACAAGGTGCTGGAGAGCACCGGGCTCACCTACGCCGAGTACGCGCGCCAGGGGTTCTGGCAGCTGCTGTGGGCCACGGTGTTCGTGCTCGGCGTCATCGCGCTGGCCCTGCGGTGGGCGCCGCGGGGGACGGCCGGCGACCGGCGCTTCGTACGGGTGGTGCTGGGGGTGCTGTGCCTGCTGACGCTGGTGGTGGTCGCCTCCGCCGTGCGGCGGATGGACCTGTACGTGGACGCGTACGGGCTGACCAGGCTGCGGCTGTCGGTGGTCACGGTGGAGCTGTGGCTCGGGCTGGTGATCGTGCTGCTGATGGCGGCCGGGGTGGCGGGCGGTCGCTGGCTGGCCCGGGCGGTGGTCGGGAGCGCGGCGGTGACGGTGCTGGCGTTCGGGCTGGTGTCCCCGGACGGGGTGATCGCGCAGAGCAACGTGACGCGGTACCGGGAGGAGGGCAAGATCGACCTGGCCTACGCCCGTGACCTCTCGGCGGATGCGGCGCCGGCGTTGGACCGGTTGCCGGAGCCGCAGCGGTCGTGCGCGTTGATCGGGATCCGGGACGAGTTGCGGGACGGCGGGCGGGGTGGGGCGCGGTGGTACGCGACGAGCCTCGGGGAGTACCGGGCGCGGGAGATCCTGCGGGAGCGGCCGGTGACGGTGTCGCTGAGCGAATGCCGCTCGCTGGTCGCGCCCACCCCCGCCCGCTAACCCCGCGGGGCCCGCACCGGGGCCCGGCCGACGTCGGCCCCGCCAGTCCGCCCCCGGGGTCCGGCCAGCGTCGGCCCGCAAGGGCCGCACCCGGGCCCGGCAACTCCCGCCCCGCGGGAGTCCGCAGCGCGGGTCCGGCCAATTCAGCCTCGCCGGGGCTCCGGCCGCACCGGGGTCCGGCCAGCGTCGGCCCGCAAGGGCCGCACCCGGGCCCGGCAACTCCCGCCCCGCGGGAGTCCGCAGCGCGGGTCCGGCCAATTCAGCC
>NZ_JBITDH010000001.1:441004-514525 GCF_044454045.1 Streptomyces sp. NPDC051578 | reverse complement strand
CTCGCCGGGGCTCCGGTCGCACCGGGGTCCGGCCAGCGTCGGCCCGCAAGGGCCGCACCCGGGCCCGGCAACTCCCGCCCCGCCGGAGTCCGCAGCCCGGGCCGGCCAATTCAGCCTCGCCGGGGGTCCGGCCGACTCCGGCCCGTCGGGGTTCGCAGTCCGGGCCGGCAAATTCAGCCTCGCCGGCGTTTGAGGCGCGGGGTGCGGGGCGGAGCCCCGAGAGCCCGGCGCAGCCGGGGCCGCTTGCGCAACGGCGCCGCACCGCCCCAACCCGGTCGGACGGCCACCGAAGCAGACCGGCTGCGCCGGGCCCTCGGGGCTCTGCCCCGGCCCCGCGCCTCAATCGCCGGCGGGGCTGGATCGGGCCGGTGGGGCCTAGTTGGGCTGCACGGCACGGCTGGGCGGGGCCGGAGGTGGCCTCCCCGCAGGGGTCGGCCGGTGGGGCTGGGCCCCCGGCTGGGGTCGGGCGGCTGCGCCGGGCCTGCAGGGCTCTGCCCCGGCCCCGCGCCTCAATCGCCGGCGTGGCTGGGTTGGGCCGGTGGGGCTGGATCGGGCCGGCGAGGCTGGATCGGGCCGGCACGGCTGGGGTGGGCCGGTGGGGGGTTAGGGGGTGTCGAGGGTCGGGTCCGTGGCGTGTTCGCCGCGGGAGGCGGCGTGGAGGGAGCGGGCGAGGTCCCGGACGGGGGCGTCGCGCAGGACCAGGCCCGACGCGCCCGCCGACAGCGCGGCGTCCCGCAGCCCCGGTCGGGCGGAGCCCACCGCCAGCAGGACCGCGCACTCCGGGGCTTCCTCCCGTACCTCCCGGATCCCCTCCACCGACTCCACCAGCGCCACCGCCGGCCGGCCCATCGCCGAGGCCACCACCTCGATGTCGCGCTCCAGACCCAGCCGCACCGCCAGAGCCGGGTTCGCGGGCCACAGCAGCACCCGCAGGGGCCGGCCGGTTTCGTCCATACCGCCAGGGTAGGGTCCCCGCTCCCCGCGTCCCCGGAAACCATGCCGTACGCAGATCATCTGACGTCGGGTCAGCAGTCTTCACAACTGGTGGGGGTTGCGTTATACATGGCCCCACCGGCCGCCTAGAACGCGTTCTACCCGTGGCGGCCCCGCAGACGACCTCGGTGCGGCCGACGGTGCGGACGACCGCGCCGAGGTCTTCCACTCACGGAGCACTCACGCAGCAAGGAGCAGCATCCGAATGCCGATCGATGCCGCCAAGGCCCTCGCCGCCGAACCCCGCCGGGGGCACCTCGCCTGGGACCACAAGGACATCCAGCTCTACCACCTCGGCGTCGGTGCGGGCCGGCCCGCCACCGACCCCGACGAGCTGCGCTACACCCTGGAGTCCAAGCTCCACGTACTGCCCAGCTTCGCGACCGTCGCCGGCGCCGGCATGGCCATGATGGGCGGCCTCGCCGCCCCCGGGATCGACGTCAACCTCGCCCACGTCCTGCACGGCGGCCAGTCCATCGAGCTCCACCGGCCCATCCCCGTCAAGGGCAGCGCCACCTCCTGCGCCAAGGTCGCCGCGCTCTACGACAAGGGCAAGGCGGCCGTGATCGTGCTGCGCACCGAGGTCGAGGACGCCGACGGGCCCCTGTGGACCTCCGACGCGCAGATCTTCGTACGCGGTGAAGGCGGCTTCGGCGGTGAGCGCGGGCCCTCCGCCCGGGAGGAGGCGCCCGAGCGGGCGCCCGACCGTACCGTCGAACGCGAGATCCGCGAGGACCAGGCGCTCCTGTACCGGCTCTCCGGCGACTGGAACCCGCTGCACGCCGACCCGGAGTTCGCCAAGCTCGCCGGCTTCGACCGGCCGATCCTGCACGGACTGTGCTCGTACGGGATGACCCTCAAGGCCGTCGTCGACACCGCCCTGGCGGGGGACGTGTCCCGGGTCCGCGCCTACCGCACGCGCTTCGCCGGGATCGTCTTCCCCGGCGAGACGCTGCGCATCCGGATGTGGGAGGAGCCCGGCCGGGTGCGGGTGGCGGTGAGCGCAGTGGACCGGGACGACGCCCCGGTCCTCGCCGACACCGTCGTGGAACACGCCTGACCCCCTGACCCCCGCCGACGAACGAACCGAAGGAGCCGCACCGTGCGCGCAGCGCTGCAGAGCGAGATCGGCCAGGACAAGCTGGAGGTCGTCGAGGACATGGAGGCCGTGGGCTTCGGCCCCGGCAAGGTCAAGATCCGCATCAAGGCCACGGGCCTGTGCCACTCCGACCTGTCCGCGATGAGCGGCGTACTGCCGCAGCCCGCCCCGTTCATCCCCGGCCACGAGGGCTCGGGCGACGTCGTCGACGTCGGCGACGGGGTGACCACCCACAAGATCGGCGACCGGGTCCTCGTCTGCTGGCTGCCGCCGTGCGGACACTGCCCGGCCTGCAAGCGCGGCCAGGGCCACCTGTGCCTGGAGTCCTTCGGGAACGTCGCCACGCCCAACTTCCGCCGCGCGGGAAGCGACGTCTTCGGCTTCGCCGGCACCGGCACCTTCGCCGAGGAGATGGTGGTGCCCGCCGCGTGCGCCGTGCCGATACCCGACGACCTGCCCTACGACATCGCCGCCCTGATCGGCTGCGGCGTGACCACCGGGCTCGGTGCGGCGATCAACACCGCGAAGGTGGAGGCGGGTTCCTCGGTCGCGGTCATCGGCTGCGGCGGCGTCGGCATCTCCGTCATCCAGGGCGCCAAGGTGCAGGGCGCGGCGCAGGTCGTCGCCGTCGACCCGGTCGCTTCCCGACGGGAGGCGGCACTGCGGTTCGGGGCGACGGAGGCGGTCGCGCCGGACGCCTTCGGCGACGCCAAGAACCGGATCACGGCCGGGGAGGGCTTCGACTACGTCTTCGAGGTGGTCGGCAAGTCCGCCACGACGCGGACCGCGTACGAGATGACCCGGCGCGGCGGCTCCGTCGTGGTCGTCGGCGCGGGGGCGCTGGACGACAACTACTCGATCAACATGTTCTCGCTGTTCTTCGACGAGAAGAAGATCCTGCCCTCGATGTACGGGGGCGGTGACGTGCTCCGCTCCTACGAGCGCACCATCGCGCTGTGGCGGGCCGGCCGGGTGGACCTGGCGAGCCTGATCACGCACCGGGTGCGGCTCGGGGAGATCAACGACGCCCTCGACCAGATGCGTACGGGCGTGGCCCTGCGCACCTGCATCGAACTCTGAGCCCGACGAGAGGAATGCGGTAGATGTCACTGCCACATGAGCGGCCGCTTGAGGGGCTCAGCGCCATCGTCACGGGCGCGGGCCGCGGACTCGGCCGGGCCGAGGCGATCGAGCTGGCGCGGCTGGGTGCGAGCGTGGTCGTCAACGACTTCGGGCAGCCCGGCCGCGACGGTTCCGGGGAGGCGTCGGCGGCCCCGGCGCAGGAGGTGGCCGACGAGATCCGGGCCGCAGGCGGACAGGCGGTGGCCCACCTCGGTGACGTGGCCGACTTCGCGCAGGCGCGCGAGCTGGTCGAACTGGCGGTCACCCGCTTCGGCAAGCTCGACATCCTGGTCAACAACGCGGGCATCCTGCGCGACCGGATGGTCTTCTCCATGTCGGAGGAGGAATGGGACTCGGTGATACGGGTCCACCTCAAGGGCCACTTCAACACCACCCACTTCGCCTCCGCACACTGGCGGGAGCGGTCCAAGGCGGCCGGCGGCCCGGTCTACGGCCGGATCGTCAACACCTCCTCCGAGGCCTTCCTCGGCGGCAGCGCCGGCCAGCCGAACTACGCGGCGGCCAAGGGCGGCATCGTGGGCCTGACCACCTCGACCGCCCTGGCCCTGGCCAAGTACGGGGTCACCGCCAACGCGATCTGCCCGCGCGCCCGCACCCGGATGACCGAGGACGTGTTCGCCGGCTTCCAGGAACCGGAGGAGGGCAGGCTGGACGCCCTCGCCCCCGAGCACGTCTCCCCGCTGGTCGGCTACCTGGCCTCACCGGCCGCCGCGAAGGCCAACGGGCAGCTGTTCGTCGTGCACGGCGGGATCGTGGTCGTGATGGAACGCCCCAAGGTCGCCGCGAAGTTCGACACCTCGAAGGAGGCGTTCACCTTCGAGGAGCTCGACGGGCTCCTCACCCCCCACTACGACTCCCGGCCGCCGAACGAGACCTTCGCGGCGGCGGAGGTCCTGGGCCTCAAGCACGACTAGGCCGTCTCCTCCGGATCCGGAAGAGACGACCTGGCCGAGGTCGACGCCTCAGCTCAGCGGCGCCTGCTGGAGCGGGACCGGGCGGGGGGTCACGGGCGTCGTGATCCGGACCGGCGGCGTGGGCACCGGCTGGGCCAGGGTGACGACCGCGCACGGCACCTCCGGCGTGGCGCAGGGGAGGCGCAGGACCCCCTGCGGGGTCCACAGCCCGGCACCCAGCCAGCCCATCGGGGCGGAGATCCGGAAGACCTGCCGGTCGGCCGGGCGCCACAGCGCGATGCCCTCGGGCACCCGCAGCGCTACCCCGCAGCTCTCCGGCATCAGCGCCTGCCCCGGCTGCACCGCGAACGGCACCGCGTCCGCCGCCCGCAGGCACTCCGGGAAGCGGACCGGGCGCTCGCTGCCCAGCACCCCCCAGCCCAGGCGCGGTTCACCCGGCGCGTCGGAGCGGATCAGCAGCAGCCCGCTGTCCGGCTCGGCCAGCAGCAGCCGGTCGTCGCTGTGCTCGGTGATCTGCAGCAGCGGGGTCACCTCCCCGCCCCGGGCCAGGTCCACCACCACCGACTTGGTGCGGCCCTCCAGCTCCCGGTCCAGCGCAAGCAGCCGGCCCGCCCGGTCCAGCCAGACGCCGCCCGAGCAGCGGCCCCGGAGGACCGCCGCCCGCCGGGGCCCGCCGGGGACCCCGGCGACCTGCCAGAGCACCGTCTCCTCGGCGGCCACCGCCAGGGCGAAGGCCCCGTGCCCGTCCGGGGACGGCGGCAGCAGGAAGACCCGTACGTCCTGCGAGGCCGGGACGATCGCGCCGAGCGGCAGTTCCCCGGTCCGCGACCCGGCCCCGGCACCGCCCGTCGGGTACAGCAGCGCGAAGGCGTGCCGGTCCGCGACCCGGCGGTGGATCAGGACCCGCCCGTCGGCCAGCGGCAGCACCTCGCTGTCCGCCTCCTCCGGCTGCGCGAGCGGCAGCGGCACCGCGTACGGCTCGGGCCCGGCGAGCGTCCAGCGCTCCGGGTACCGCGCCTGCCCCTCCCCGGCCAGCCGCGCGGCGTACGCCCCGTCCGCCGCGATCGTGAACGCGGCAGCCGTCGTCATTTCGATGGCACAGACAGTCATCCGTGCGTCACCTCCGGTGAGGAAGCTAGTTTTCGCACTTCCAGACGGACAGCACCACCTCACCCGCTTCACACATACGGGTGGCCGCCCGGCGATTCGGATGTGGCGCGGGGGGTCGCTGTGCTGCGCGGTGCCCGGGCTCCCCCGGCGCCGCCACCAGGGCCCGCCACGGACGGTAGCCTTGGCCCGTGCCCCGTCTCCGCGAAGTCATCGCCACCCTCGACGCTCTCTGGCCCCCCGCGCGGGCCGAGCAGTGGGACGCCGTCGGAACCGTCTGCGGTGACCCCGACGCCGAGATCACCCGGGTCCTGTTCGCGGTCGACCCCGTACAGGAGATCGTCGACGAAGCCGTGCGGCTCGGCGCCGACCTCGTGGTCACCCACCACCCCCTCTACCTGCGCGGCACCACCACCGTCGAGGCGGGCACCTTCAAGGGCCGCGTCGTGCACACGCTGATCAAGAACGACATCGCGCTGCACGTCGCCCACACCAACGCCGACACCGCCGACCCCGGAGTCTCCGACGCCCTCGCCGGCGCCCTGGACCTGCGCGTCACCGGCCCCCTCGTGCCCGACCCGACCGACCCCGCAGGCCGCCGCGGCCTCGGCCGGATTTGCGAACTCGACCACCCCGAAACCCTGCGCGCCTTCGCCGCCCGCGCCGCCGCCCGCCTGCCGCACACCGCGCAGGGCATCCGCGCCGCCGGAGACCCGGACGCGCTGATCCGCACCGTCGCCGTCAGCGGCGGGTCCGGGGACAGCCTGTTCGCGCAGGTCCGAGCCGCCGGCGTGGACGCCTTCCTCACCGCCGACCTGCGTCACCACCCCGCGTCCGAGGCCCGCGAGCAGAGCCCGCTCGTGCTCGTCGACGCCGCCCACTGGGCCACCGAGTGGCCCTGGTGCGAGCAGGCCGCAGCGCAGCTCGACGCGATCTCCGAGCGCCACGGCTGGGGTCTTCGCACCCACGTCTCGCGCACGGTCACCGACCCGTGGACGGCGCACGCGCCGTCCGTCACCTCCCCTACCAACCCTGGAGCCCCCAACTGAACGCCGAGCCCGCCGACCAGATCCGACTTCTCGACGTCCAGGCCCTGGACGTCCGGCTGTCTCAGCTCGCCCACAAGCGCAAGTCGCTGCCCGAGCACGCCGAGGTCGACTCCCTGACCAAGGACCTCACCCAGCAGCGGGACCTGCTCGTCGCCGCGCAGACGCAGGCCAGCGACGCCGCCCGGGAGCAGACCAAGGCCGAGCAGGACGTCGACCAGGTCCGCCAGCGCGCGGCCCGCGACCAGGCGCGACTGGACTCCGGCGCGGGCATCTCCGCCCGGGACCTGGCGAACCTGCAGAGCGAGGTCGTCTCCCTCGCCAAGCGTCAGGGCGACCTGGAGGACGTGGTCCTGGAGGTCATGGAGCGCCTGGAGGCCGCGCAGGCGCGCGTCACCGAGCTGACCGAGCGGGTCTCCGGCCTGGAGGCCAAGCTCGCCGACGCCACCGCGCGCCGCGACGCCGCCACCGCCGAGATCGACGCCGAGGCCGCGGGGATCACCAAGGACCGCGAGGTCATCGTCGCCTCGATGCCCGAGGCGCTGATGGCGCTGTACGAGAAGATCCGCGTCAAGCAGGGCGGTGTGGGCGCGGCGCGCCTGTACCAGCGCCGCTGCGAGGGCTGCCGCCTGGAGCTCGACATGGCCGAGGTCAACGAGATCAAGGCCGCCGCCCGCGACCAGGTCGTACGTCACGACAACTGCGGCCGCATCCTGGTCCGTACGGCGGACTCGGGGATCTGATGCCGAGGCTTGTCCGGTTCGTCGTGGAGGCGGACGGGGGGTCCCGGGGCAACCCAGGGCCCGCCGGCTACGGCGCGGTCGTCCTCGATCCGGCCACGGGCGAGACGCTGGCCGAGCGCGCCGAGTACATCGGCGTCGCGACGAACAACGTGGCCGAGTACAAGGGGCTGATCGCCGGGCTGAAGGCCGCCCGCGAGCTGGCCCCCGACGCGCTGGTCCTCGTACGCATGGACTCCAAGCTCGTCGTCGAGCAGATGTCGGGCCGCTGGAAGATCAAGCACCCGGACATGAAGCCGCTGGCCACCGAGGCGGCGGCGATCCTGCCGCGCGCGCAGGTCACCTACGAGTGGATCCCGCGCGAGCGCAACAAGCACGCGGACCGGCTCGCCAACGAGGCCATGGACGCGGGCAAGCAGGGCCGGCAGTGGGAGCCGTCGGCCTCCTCCGCCGCCCTGGACACCTCCGCGGCGCGCGCCCTGGCGACCCCGCCGCCCTCGGGCCCTCCCGGCGACGCCACGGCCGGGGCGGCCGCGGTCCGCGCGGCCCTCGCCGCCTCCTGCGTTACGTCGGCTACGTCGGCACCCGCCGCGGGGGCCGAGCAGGCGGCGGACACCCTGTTCGCGGAGCCCGGCCCCGCGACGGCGGCCCCGGCGCCTGGATGGGGTCCCGACCTGGGTACCCCCGCCACCTTCGTGCTGCTGCGCCACGGCGAGACGGCGCTGACCCCGCAGAAGCGCTTCTCCGGCAGCGGCGGCACCGACCCCGGGCTGTCCGAGGCCGGCCGCCGCCAGGCCGACGCGGTGGCCGGGGCGCTGGCCGCTCGGGGCACCGTGGAGGCCGTCGTCAGCTCCCCGCTGCGCCGCTGCCGGGAGACCGCGCAGGCCGTCGCGGACCGGCTCGGACTGCCGGTCGCCGTCGAAGAGGGCCTGCGCGAAACGGACTTCGGCGCGTGGGAGGGCCTGACCTTCGCCGAGGTGGGGGAGCGCTTCCCGGACGACCTCAAGGCGTGGCTGGACTCCCCGAAGGCGGCCCCCTCGGGCGGCGGCGAGAGCTTCACCGCCGTCACCCGCCGGGTCTCCGCCGCCCGCGACCGCCTGCTGAACGCGTACGCGGGCCGCACGGTGCTGCTGGTCACGCACGTGACCCCGATCAAGACGCTGGTCCGCCTCGCGCTCGGCGCGCCCCCGGAGTCCCTGTTCAAGATGGAGCTGTCGGCCGCCTCCCTGTCGGCGGTGGCCTACTACGCCGACGGCAACGCCTCGGTCCGCCTCCTGAACGACACCTCGCACCTGCGCTAGCGCCCACGCACCGGAGCCCCCGCCACGGTGTGGCGGGGGCTCCGGTCTGTGTACGGAGGGACAGACGAGCCGGCCTGTACGCCGGGTTCTGTCGCCCGGAGACCTCGCGGTCGCCGGGGAGACGGCCATCCATCTAGGACCGGCGTTGCCGCCGGCCTCGTGCGGTCTACCCGCGGACTCGGGCGGGCAGCCCTCGATCGTCCGCGCAGGGCCGTCCGAGAACGGCCCCTCTTGACCTTGCTCCGGGTGGGGTTTACCTAGCCGCCTGAGTCACCTCAGGCGCTGGTGGTCTCTTACACCACCGTTTCACCCTTACCGGGGACCGAAGCCCCCGGCGGTCTGTTTTCTGTGGCACTGTCCCGCGGGTCACCCCGGGTGGGCGTTACCCACCACCCTGCCCTGTGGAGCCCGGACGTTCCTCGGCGGGATCCAAGGACCCCGACGCGGCCGCCCGGCCGACTCGTCTGTCGTGCCGACCATGCTACCGGCTGCACCGTCACGGCTTGACCTTGCCGCAGCGGCAGGGTTTCTACTGGGCGCCATGCGGATCGGAGAGATCGCCGCCTTGGCGGGAGTCACGACCAGGGCGGTACGCCACTACCACCACATCGGCCTGCTCCCGGAACCGGCGCGGCTGGCCAACCAGTACCGGGCGTACACGGTGCGGGACGCCGTCCGGCTGGCCCGCGTACGCAGGCTGACCGAGCTCGGTCTGAGCCTGGACGAGGTGCGGGACGTCCTCGCCGACGACGCGGGGCGCGAACTCGCCGAGATCCTGGCGGAGCTGGACGCCGACCTGGCCCGGCAACAGGCCGAACTGGCCGAACGCCGGCGGCGGCTCGCGGAACTGTCCGACGGGGACGTCCCGCCCGCGCTCGCCGGGCTGCTCGCCGGAGCGTCGCCGACGGCCTCGCCCAGCGCCGCGCTCGACCGGGATCAGCTGATGCTGCTCGACGCGACCGGCGCAGGGAGCCGGCAGCTGTACGCCGCGCTGGCCCCACTGGCCGCCGACCCGGCCGTACTCGCCCTGTACGAGAGGCTGGACGCGCTCGCCGACGCCGCGACCGACGACCCCCGTATCCCGGCGCTCGCCGACGCACTGGTGGCGGCCGTCCCCGACGAGGCGTTCGCGGCGCTCCCGCCCGCCACGGGTCCGGACCTGCCCGGCTTCAAGGAGGCCCTGCTCGCCGAGTACGCCCCCGCACAGGCGGAAGTCGTACGCCGGGTCATGGACGCCTTCGCGGAACGGGTCCGGGGGTGAAGGGCGTACGGGTCGCGCGGCGGCTGGCGGGCAACGAGCTGCGGGCCGCCGCCTCGCTCGGGCGGTGGGCGCTGCGCAGACCGCCGCAGGGGGTCGGCGAGGGCGATGTCGCCGCCGGGTACACCGGACCGCAGACGGCGATGATGTGGGGGCTGCTGTTCGTGGCCCTGGTCGAGACGGTCGCGCTGGAACTCCTCATCCCCTGGCCCGTCGTGGCCGCGGTGATGCTGGTCCTCGACGTGTACGGCGTCCTGGCGGTGCTCGCCCTGCACGCGGCCTGCGTACAGCGGCCGCACGTCGTCCGCGCCGACGGGTCGCTGCGGATCCGCTACGGGGTCCTGTTCGGCCTCACCGTCCCGCCGGACGCGGTGGCCTCCGTCCGGGTGGAGCGCCGCTACCCCCAGGGGCGGCTCGTCACGGTGTCCGAGGACGGGGTGCTCGACCTGGCCGTCGGCGGCCAGACGACGGTGACCCTGGAGCTGGCCCGGCCGCTGGACTTCGTCCGGCCGCTCGGCGCCCGCGCGCGGGCCCGTACGGTCCGCTTCCACGCCGACGACCCCCGCGCGGTGGTCGCCGCGCTGCGGGGCGGGACAGCGGCGGCGCCTACGGGGCCGGGGTGAAGAGGATCTTGGATGTGCCCGGGTCGGCTCGGGTGAGGCGGACGCGGATGCGTTCGCCGAGGGGGAGTGCCGTCGTCGGGGACTCGATGCGGCCGACGACCGCCGGGTCCTCCAGGTGGACGGTGCCGGTCTGCGGATCGTGTTCCTTCACGTCGATGACCGTCGCCTCGAAGGTCTCGCCGACCCGGTCCTTGAGCAGGGCCGCCTCGACCAGGTCCACGTACTCCCGCTCCGCGGTGTTCGCCAGGCGGGTGCCCTCCGCCATCTCGTGCGGCAGCGCCGGGAGCGCGGCGACCGCCCACTGAGGCGGCTCGGCTCCGGCGGACGCCGCCACGCACAGCTCGCCCGCGTACCGGTCGACCAGCCGGCGCAGCGGTGCGGTGCAGTGCGCGTACGGGGCCGCCACCGCGGCGTGCAGCAGCGGGACGGGGGCCTCGCCCGGGGTGAAGGCCGTGTACCCGGCGCCGCGCAGCAAGGTCGTGCACTCCTGGAGGAAGGCGGCATGCGCGGGCAGGCGCGGGTCGAGGGAGCGGACGAGCTCCGCGTACGGGACGTGGTGCGGCCATTCGATCCGCAAGGCCTTCGCCGCACGCCGCAGCCGGCCGACCGCGCCGTCGGGGGCCGTGGGCAGGGTGCGCAGGATCCCGGTGCCGGCGGCGAGCATCATGTCGGCGGCGGCCATGCCCGTCATCAGGGAGATCTGGGCGTTCCAGCCGTCCGCCGGGAGCGGCACCCGGTAGGAGAGGGCGTACGAGCCGGCCTGCTCCACGACCTCCTGCTCGGGCACGTTCAGCGAGATGCCGCCGCGCTCCACCTCCAGCGCCTCGCGGAGCGTCCCGACGACCTTGAGCAGCGCGAGGGCCTCGTCCGCCGTGCCGGAGTCGATGGCCTTCTGGACGGTGGCGTAGTCGAGTTTCGCCCGGCTGCGCACCAGGGCCCGGCGTACCTCCGCACTCTCCACCCGGCCGTCGGAGTCCAGGTCGAGCCGCCACACGAGTGCGGGGCGGGGCTGGTCGGGCAGCAGGCTGGCCGCGCCCTCCGAGAGCACGGCCGGGTGCAGCGGGACCTTCCCGTCGGGGAAGTAGAGGGTGGTGACCCGGCGGTGGGCTTCGGCGTCGAGGGCGCCGCCGGGGGTGACGAAGGCGGCGACGTCGGCGATCGCGTAGTGCACGCGGTAGCCGCCGGTGGGACGTTTCGCCAGGTGCATGGCCTGGTCGAGGTCGACGGAGTCGGGCGGGTCGACGGTGAAGAAGGGGATGCCGGTCACGTCGGTCGACGGGAGGCGGGGGTGCGCGGCGGCCTGCTCGGCCTCGGCGAGTACGGCGGCGGGGAACTGCGCCGGCACGGCCAGCCCCGTCCGCAGTTCGCGCAGCGCGGCCCGCAGCGCGGCCCCGTCCGCGCCGGTCATGTGCAGGTGACGGCGTGGCATGGACCGAGCCTATGGGGGGCGGGCCCGGACTGCCCGTCGAATCCCGGCGGGTGGACGCGTCGGGCCGTCCGCGCCGCGCCGTTTACGCTGGGCGCCGGGGGCCGCACCCCCTGCGCCGTGTCGTACCGAAGGAGAACCACCGTGCTCGTGCTGCTGCCGCCCTCCGAGGGAAAGGCCGCCGGGGGTTCCGGCGCACCGCTGGACCTGGAGTCGCTGTCGCTGCCCGGGCTGGCCGGGGCGCGGGCGGCGGTGCTGGACGAGCTGGTCGAACTGTGCGCGGCCGACGAGACGAAGGCGCGCGAGGTGCTGGGCCTGAGCGAGGGCCTGCGGGGCGAGGTCGCCAAGAACGCGGAGCTGCGGTCGGCCGTCGCACGGCCCGCCGGGGAGATCTACACCGGGGTGCTGTACGACGCCCTCGGCCTGGCCGGCCTTCCGCAGGCGGCGCGGGTTCTGGCCGAGCGGTCGCTGCTGGTGTTCTCCGGGCTGTGGGGCGCGGTGCGGATGACGGACCGGATCCCCTCCTACCGGTGCTCTATGGGAGTCAAGCTGCCCGGGCTCGGAGCGCTGGGGGCGTACTGGCGGGCGCCGATGGCGGAGGTCATGCCGGAGGTGGCGGGGGAGGGCCTCGTACTGGACCTGCGCTCTTCCGCGTACGCGTCGGCCTGGAAGCCGAAGGGGGAGGTCGCGGGGCGGACGGCGACCGTGCGGGTGCTGCACTCCCAGATGGTCGACGGGGTGGAGAAGCGGTCGGTGGTGAGCCACTTCAACAAGGCGACCAAGGGCCGGCTGGTACGGGACCTGCTGCTGGCGGGCGCGCTTCCGGGCAGCCCCGCGGAGCTGGTGGAGGCGCTGCGGGAGCTGGGGTACGCGGTGGAGGCGCAGGAGCCGGGCAAGCCGGCGAAGCCGTGGTCGCTGGACGTGGTGGTGACGCAGATCCACTGAGCCGGGACGGGACCGGGGGCCGCTGCTACCAGAGGCGGTCGACCGGCCCCGGGTACAACGGGATCCGCGCGGCCGTGAACACCGCGCGGGTGGCCGCCGGGTCCGGGGTGAAGAACGCCGCCAGGACGGACTTGTCGAAGCCCGGCCGGTCGCTCGGCAGCGGATCGGCCCGGGTGCCGCCGAGGAGGACCGTGCCGGGGAGGCGTTCGAAGCCGGCCGCCTCGTAGAACGGGGTCAGCTCGCGATCGCAGCTGAACAGCGCCACGTCCACCTCGGGGTCGGCGGCCAGCAGCTCGCGGGCCGCCGTCACCAGGCGGCCGCCGAGGCCCCGCCCGCGCAGCTCCGGCCGGGTCACCACAGCGCTGAGCCCGGCCGCGCGGTACGTGGCGCCCGCGAGCCGGATCTCCTTGCGCAGCAACGTCAGGCAGGCGCCCACCACCCCGGCCCGCTGCCCGGCCACCACCCCGGCCGGCTGCTTCGCCGCCTCGTCGGCCACCGGCCCGGCCCCGCCCCCGGCCCGGGCCCGCTGCCCGCCCCCGGCCCGGGCCCGCTGCCCGGCCCCGGCCCGGGCCCGCTGCCCGGCTGCCTCGCCGGCCCGCTGCCCGGCCACCACCCCGGCCCGCTGCCCGGCCCCGGCCCCGGCCCGCAGCCCGGCTGCCTCGCCGGCCCGCTGCCCGGCCCCGGCCCGGGCCCGCTGCCCGGCCGCGGCCCCGGCCCGCAGCCCGGCTGCCTCGCCGGCCCGCTGTCCGGCCGTGTCCTGAGCCCGCCGGCCGGCCCGCTGCCCGGCCGCGGCCGCGGCCCCGGCCTCGGTTGCGTGCCCGCGCCCGTCCCACAGCACCACGGTGCGCGGGGTCAGTGCCGGGTCGTGGCCCGGCCGGGCCCCGGGCCAGGCCGCCGCCTCCAGCGCCTCGACCTGCGCGGCGACCCCGGCCGGGAGCACCTCGTACACGCCGATCACCCGGCCGCGCCCGTCACGCGATGGCCACCGCGGTGCCGCCCACCCGCACCCGGGCGTCCCCCGGCCGCAGCTCCACCGTCAGGACCCCCGGCCGGCCCATGTCCTCGCCCTGGCGCAGCGTCAGCGTCGCCCCGTCCGGGACCAGGCCGAGCTCGCGGGCGTACGCCCCGAAGGCGGCGGCCGCCGCCCCCGTGGCGGCGTCCTCGACGACGCCGCCGACCGGGAACGGGTCCCGTACGTGGAACAGCTCCGGGCCCTCGCGGTACACCAGCTGGACCGTGGTGAGGTCCAGGCGGCGCATCAGCGCCTCCAGCCGGGCGAAGTCGTAGTCCAGGCGGGCCAGGCGGTCCCGGGTCGCGGCGCCGAGCACGAGGTGGCGGGCCCCGGCGTAGGCGATGCGCGGCGGGAAGGCCGGGTCGAGGTCGCCGGCCGGCCAGTCCAGCGCGGCCAGCGCCTCCGCGAGGTCCTCGGGGGACACGGCCACGGAGTGCGGCTCGACGCTGGTGAGCACCGCCCGCAGGCCTCCGTCGGCCTCGGTCACCGAGACCGGTACGGTGCCCGCCGCAGTCGCGAAGACGAGTTCGCCCGGACCGATGCGCTCGCCCAGCGCGACGGCGGTGGCCACGGTGGCGTGGCCGCAGAAGGAGACCTCCGCCTTCGGGCTGAAGAACCGCAGCGTGAAGCCCCGCCCAGGCTCGGCGCCGAGGTCCTGGGGAGGGGGAGTCAGGAACGCGGTCTCGCTGTAGCCCAGCTCCGCCGCGATGTCGAGCATCCGCCCGTCGTCCAGCCCGCTCGCGTCGAGCACGACGCCGGCGGGGTTGCCGCCCTCGGGGTCGGCGGAGAAGGCGGTGTAGCGCAGTACCGGGGTCTGTCCCGTCGTATCGGTCATGATCAGCTCAACTCCCGGGCCACCGGCCGTCATTCCCGTCCGCTCAGCCCCGCCCGATGTACGGCATGGCCGTCGCCATCACCGTCGCGAACTGGACGTTCGCCTCCAGCGGCAGCTCCGCCATGTGCACCACCGTGCGCGCCACGTCGGCCGCGTCCATCACCGGCTCCACGGCCAGCTGCCCGTTGGCCTGGAGGATGCCGCTCTGCATGCGCTCCGTCATCTCGGTCGCCGCGTTGCCGATGTCGATCTGCCCGCACGCGATCCGGTACGGGCGCCCGTCCAGCGACAGCGACTTCGTCAGCCCCGTCATGGCGTGCTTGGTCGCGGTGTAGGCGATGGAGTTCGGGCGGGGCACGTGCGCCGAGATGGAGCCGTTGTTGATGATCCGGCCGCCCTGGGGGTCCTGCGCCTTCATCTGCCGGAACGCGGCCTGCGCGCACAGGAAGGATCCGGTCAGGTTGACGTCCACGACCTGGCGCCAGGCCTCGTACGTGATGTCCTCCAGCGGGACCCCGCCGGGGCCGAAGGTGCCGGCGTTGTTGAAGAGCAGGTCGAGCCGCCCGTACCGCTCCCGGACGGCCCCGAAGAGGGCGTCCACCTCGTGCGGATCGCTCACGTCCGCCGGTACGCACAGCATGTCGGCGCCGTCCCCGGCCGCCTCGGCGGTGTCCGCCAGGGGCTGCGGGCGGCGGCCGGCCACCGCCACCGACCAGCCCGCGGCCGCCAGGGCGAGGGCGACGGAGCGGCCGATGCCGGAGCCGGCCCCGGTCACCACAGCGATCTTCTTCCCAGGTGCGTTCATGGGGCCGCAGAGTACGTCACAGCGGACATTCGCCCCGGGGCGTTCCGACAGCTGAGAGCATGGGTCGGTCACGGGTGCGAAAAGCAGCGGCCGGGACACGCCGGGCTACCGAGAGCTACGACGAGACACGAAGAGCTACGACCAGAGTGGAGTTCCGCATGCCGGAGAGAGCCCCCGGGACGGCCCGCGACCGGAGTCCGTCGTCCGCCCTCCCGAACCCCTCTCCGGCGGCGCGCCGAACGGGCCTGCTCGTCACCTTCATACTGGGCGGGCTGACCGCCCTGCCCCCGCTGTCCATGGACATGTACCTGCCGGCGCTGCCGCAGGTCACCTCCGCCCTGCACAGCCCCGCCGCCACGGTCCAGCTGACCCTGACCTCCTGCCTCGCCGGCATGGCACTGGGCCAGCTCGTCATCGGCCCGATGAGCGACAAGTGGGGACGCCGCAGGCCCCTGCTGACCGGCATGATCGTCTACGTGCTGGCCACCGCCGTCTGCGCGCTCGCCCCCACGACCGGACTGCTCGTCGGCTTCCGGCTGGTCCAGGGCCTGGCCGGCGCGGCGGCGATCGTCATCGCCCGCGCCGTCGTGCGCGACCTGTACGACGGCGTCGAGATGGCCAGGTTCTTCTCCACGCTGATGCTGATCTCCGGCGCCGCCCCGATCATCGCCCCGCTCATCGGAGGCCAGGTGCTGCGCCTCGCCGACTGGCGCGGGGTCTTCGTCGTCCTCACCGGCGTCGGCGCGGCACTGACCCTGGTGGTGTGGCGGGCGCTCGGCGAGACGCTGCCGCCCGAGCGGCGCCACACCGGGGGCGTGGGCGCCGCCCTGCGCACGATGCGCGGGCTGCTCGGCGACCGCGTCTTCGCCGGGTACACCCTGGCCGGCGGCTTCGCGTTCGCGGTGCTCTTCTCGTACATCTCCGCCTCGCCGTTCGTGGTCCAGGAGATCTACGGGGCTTCGCCGCAGCAGTTCAGCCTGCTGTTCGGCCTGAACTCGGTGGGCCTGATAACGGTCGGTCAGATCAACGGCAAGCTGCTGGTGGGCCGGGTCAGCCTGGACAAGGTCCTGGCCTGCGGGCTCGCCGTCGTCACCGTGGACGCGGTCGCGCTGCTGCTGATGGCGGGCGGCGCGTTC
Source organism: Streptomyces sp. NPDC051578 (assembly GCF_044454045.1). Lineage (NCBI taxonomy): Bacteria > Bacillati > Actinomycetota > Actinomycetes > Kitasatosporales > Streptomycetaceae > Streptomyces > Streptomyces sp. NPDC051578. The sequence continues at coordinate 498,142 of NZ_JBITDH010000001.1, read as the reverse complement.
GGCGAGGTGGGGCTGGCGCCGATGGCGGCCGGGCTGTTCGTGCTGATGTCGGCGATGGGCGTGCTGATGCCGAACACCAACGCGCAGGCGCTGATGCGTACGCCGCACGCCGCCGGCTCGGCGTCCGCGCTGCTCGGCACGTCCTCCTTCCTGGTCGGGGCCGTCGCCTCGCCACTGGTCGGCATCGCGGGGGAGGACACCGCGGTGCCCATGGCGCTCGTCCAGCTCGTCTGCGCGCTGCTGTCGGCGGCCTGCTTCCTGGGTCTGTGCCGCCCGTGGCAGAGCCGGGAGCCGAAGGCGGCCGCCGGGGAGTAGGCGGCGCGCGCCGGGGGCCGCCGGTCGCGGCCGGGGCCAGCTCGGGCCGGCCGCCGGGGCGGGGGCCGCGCCGGGCGCCGTAAACTTCCCAGGTGAACGCCTCCGCCGCCCTTCCCGCTTCCGGTCCCACCACCGCCGAGACCCTGCGCTCCGCGCTCGGCGGGCTGCTCGACGGGCTCCCGCCGAAGCAGGCCTCGGCCGCCGTCGAACGGCTGATCGCCAACTACCGCGGAACGATCCCCACCGACGCGCCCGTGCTGCGCGACCGCTCGGACGTGGCGGCGTACGCGGCGTACCGGATGCCGGCCACCTTCGAAGCCGTGCGCTCCGCCCTGGACGCCCTGGCGGAGGCCGCGCCCCAGTGGTCACCGGGCTCGCACGTCGACGTGGGCGGCGGCACCGGCGCCGCGACCTGGGCGGCGGACGCCACCTGGGACGGGCCGCGCTCCACGACGGTGCTCGACTGGGCGGAGCCGGCGCTGGCCCTGGGCCGGGAACTGGCCGCCCGCTCCTCCTCGCCCGTGCTGCGCGCGGCGGAGTGGCGCCGGGCCGTCATCGGCTCCGGGATCACGATCCCCGAGGCCGACCTGGTGACCGTGTCGTACGTGCTCGGCGAACTCACCGCGCAGGCCCGCCGGGCGGTCGTCGCCGAGGCGGCGCGCGCCGGCCGGGCGGTGGTGCTGATCGAGCCGGGCACCCCCGAGGGCTACCTGCGCATCCGCGAGGCCCGCGAGCAGCTGATCGAGGCCGGGATGACGGTGGCCGCCCCCTGCCCGCACGACGGGACCTGCCCGATCGAGGTCGGCCAGGACTGGTGCCACTTCTCGGCGCGGGTCAGCCGTTCCTCGCTGCACCGGCAGGTCAAGGGCGGCTCCCTGCCGTACGAGGACGAGAAGTTCAGCTACGTGGCCGCGACGCGTTTCCCCGTGGAGCCGGCCGCCTCCCGGATCACGCGCAAGCCGCAGATCCGGAAGGGGCTGGTCCTGCTCGATCTGTGCGGTCCGCCGCAGGACGGCCTGACCCGGGCCACCGTGACCAAGCGCCACGGTGACCTCTACAAGGCGGCGCGGGACGCCGACTGGGGGCAGGAGTGGCCGCCCGCCCCCGAGTCGCCCTGACCTGCCCGGGTCAGACCCGCCTCTGTCAGACCTGCCCGGGTCGGGCCTGCCCGGGTCAGGGCGCCGTCACGGCCGCAGCTCCTGCGTGCAGCACTTGATGCTGCCGCCGCCCTTGAGCAGCTCCCCCAGGTCCATCGGGATCGGCTCGAAGCCCCGGTCGCGCAGGGGTTTGAGCAGGCCCGCCGCGGCTTGGGGCAGCAGGACGTGCAGGCCGTCGGAGACGGAGTTCAGGCCGAAGGCCGCCGCGTCCTCGTCGTCCACGATCAGGGCGTCGGGGAACAGCCGCCGCAGGACGGCCTGGCTGCCGGGCGAGAAGGCCGGCGGGTGGTACATGATCTCGTCGCCGTCCAGGACGCACAGGGCCGTGTCCAGGTGGTAGAAGCGCGGGTCCACCAGGTCGAGGCCGATGACGGGGCGGCCGAAGAACTCCTGCGCCTCGTCGTGCGAGAGCGGACTGGAGCGGTAGCCCCGGCCCGCCAGGATGTAGGTGGCGGTGACGGCGAAGTCGCCCTCGCCCTCGTTGATGTGGGACGGCTCGTGGATGTCCCGGAAGCCGTGGGCACGGAACCACTCCAGGTGGATCTCCGCCTCGGCGGAGCGTTCCGCGTAGGCGAACCGGGCCCCGAGCACGCGGCCGTCGATGACCAGGGCGCCGTTGGCCGCGTAGACCATGTCGGGCAGCGCGGGGTCCGGGACCAGGGTCTCGACGGTGTGGCCGAGGGAGCGGTAGCGGTCCCTCAGGTCTTCCCACTGGGCTTGTGCGAGGGGCAGGTCCACCGGTTTCGCGGGGTCCATCCACGGGTTGATGGAGTACGTGACCTTGAAGTGCGCGGGTGGGCACATCAGGTAGCGCCGGGGTGTGGCGTCTCTGCGCAAAGAAGGCTCCTCACGACTGACTCGCGGTGCGTGTGCTGTGCGTGTGCAGGGAATCGTCTCTCCTCCACGTGGACCGCGCAGTGAACTGATTGGGTGGTTTATCGGAATGACCGGAACCGGAAGACGGTCCGTCTCGCGTTGGTACGTTGAGGGCATGAGCAGGACTCCCCACGCGAAGACCCCCGAGGCCGCGCCCGCCGAGGCCAAGGCGCCCGATCCCGCCCGCCGCAGCGACCGGTCCCGGCGGGCCATCCTGGACGCCGCCCTCGCCCTCGTCGGAGAGGTCGGCTACAACAAGCTGACCATCGAGGCGATCGCCGCCCGCGCGGGGGTCGGCAAGCAGACCATCTACCGCTGGTGGCCCTCCAAGGCCGCCGTGCTGCTCGACGCCTCCCTGGCGCTGGCCGGGGACGCCGCGACCGCGGACGGCAGGGCCGCGCTGCCGGACACCGGGGACCTGGCCGCCGACTTGAAGCAGGTGCTGCGGGCCACGGTCGACGAGTTCAACGACCCCGCGTACGACGCCCCCCTGCGCGCCCTGACCGCCGCCGGTGCGACCGACCCGGAGCTGGGGGCGCGCTTCACCGAGCGGCTGCTGGCCCCCCAGCTCGCCCTGTACGAGGACCGGTTGCGCAGCGCGCGGGCGGCGGGGGACCTGGCGGGGGGAGCGGATCTGCGGCTGATGACGGAGATGCTGCTCGGCCCGCTGACGTACCGCTGGCTGCTGCGGACCGCTCCCTTGACGCACGCGTTCGCGGACGCGCTGGTGGACGCCGTGCTGGGCACCGCGTAACCACCGGGGGCCGGGCCGCGGAGTCCCGCGTGACCGAGAACATATGGCCGAATTCTGCGGTTATGGGCGGGCCGGGTGCGGGGGTGCGGTCACCCGGCACCCCGGAGGGTGGGACCATGGGAAGGTCCGCCGGGGGCAACGGTGAGGTGAGGGGATAGATGGGGTCTGAGTCCGGCCGCGTCAAACGCGGCGAGCAGAGCAGGATTTCCCAGTGGCTGCGCCGCCGCTCGAAACCGGCTCCCGAAGACCCGGTCGGGCAGCGCGAGGCCCTCCTCCTGGCCGTCGCCGCCGCCGGCCTCCCGATCGCCCCCGCCGCCCACCCGGCCGGCTACCGGTGTTCGTGCGACCGCGTCGGCTGTCCGACGCCCGCGCGGCACCCCGTCTCGTTCGCCTGGCAGACCCAGGCGACCACCGACCGCGCGCAGGTCGAACGATGGGCGCGCAACCACCCCCAGGCCAACTTCATCACCGCGACCGGCATGGTCCACGACGTCCTGGACGTCCCGCTGGAAGCCGGACGCGACGCCCTGACCCGGCTGCTGGCGGCCGGTGTGGAGGTCGGCCCGGTGGCCGAGTCCGGCGGTACGGGCGACCAGGCCCGCATGCTGTTCTTCACGGCGACCCGGGGGACGCCGGAGGACGAGGACGAATGGTGGCCCTGCGAGCTGGACTGCCACCCCGAGACCATGGACGAACACCCCGGCCTGCGCTGGCACTGCCGCGGCAGCTACGTCCTCGTACCGCCGGCCGCCCTCCCGGGCGAGCAGGGCGTCGCCTGGCTGCGCGGCGTGGAACACCCGCTGCCGGACCCGCTGACGCTGCTGGAAACCCTGACCGACGCCTGCGCCCAGTACGCGGGGACCTCCGATCAGACCCCCGCCGCCGTGGCCTGGCCGCTGGGCCGCTGAGGCCGGCCGGGCTGCTGACACCGGCCGGGCCGCTGGGCCGCCCCTGGGCCGCGTGGCCGCTGACACCGGCCTGGTTGGGCCCCGTGGCCGCTGACACCGGCCTGGTCGCTGGGCCGGGTGGCCGCTGACGCCGCAAACGGCGACGGGCCGGACGACTGCTGTCGTCCGGCCCGCACTCTTTCCCGCTCGTTCGGCCCTGGGCCCTAGCCCCGCGCCTGCACCGGACGCCGGTCCGCGGGCTCACCCTGCCCGCCCCGGCCCTTGACCGCCGACGGCGCCAGGAACAGGGTCAGCACCGCCAGCAGGTACACCACCCACACCACCAGCTGGACCACGGTCGGGTCCGGCTGGAAGTTGAACGTCCCCTTGAGCAGGGTCCCGTACCAGCTGTCCGGCGGGATCGTCGCGCTGATGTCGAACGCCTTGGTCAGGATGCCGGGCAGGAACCCGGCCTCCTGGAGGTCGTGGATCCCGTACGCCAGCACGCCCGCCGCGACCACGACCAGCATGCCGCCGGTCCAGGTGAAGAACTTGGCGAGGTTGATGCGCAGGGCCCCCCGGTAGAACAGCCAGCCCAGCAGCACCGAGGTGCCGATGCCCAGCAGCACACCGGCCAGCGGGCCCGCGCCGTCACCGGCCGCCTTCACCGAGCGCCACACGAACAGCGACGTCTCCAGGCCCTCGCGGCCCACGGCGAGGAACGCCGTCGTCACCAGCGCGCCGGTGCCCATGGCGAGCGCCGAGTCCAGCTTCTCGTGCAGTTCCGCCTTCAAGTGGCGCGCGGTGCGCTTCATCCAGAAGACCATCCAGGTCACCAGACCCACCGCGACGACCGACAGGGACCCGCCGATCGCCTCCTGCGCCTCGAAGGTCAGCTGCTCCGTGCCGAATTCGAGCGCCGCGCCGAACCCGAGGCTGAGGGCGGCGGCGAGGCCGACGCCCAGCCACAGCGGCCCCAGCTTGTCCTTGTGGCCGGTCTTCACCAGGTAGGCGATGAGGATGCAGACGACGAGGCTGGCCTCCAGCCCCTCGCGCAGGCCGATCAGGTAATTGCTGAACACGTGGTTCCTCCTACGCTCTACGGGTCTACGCGAACAGCGTCCGGCCCCACCAGTCGTCCTTGTCGCGGACGCCCGGCGGGACGGCGAAGACGGCCGAACCCACGTGCTGGATGTATTCGTTGAGCGCGTCGTTCTTCGACAGGTTGCGCTGGACCGGGATGAAGCCCTTGCGGACGTCCCGCTGGTAGGCGAGGAAGAACAGGCCCGCCTCCAGGCGGCCCAGCCCGTCCGTGCCGTCCGTGAAGGAGTAGCCGCGGCGCAGGATCCTCGCCCCGTTGTTGCTGTCCGGGTGGGCGAGGCGGACGTGCGCCCCCGGCTTCATGGCCTTGAGGAAGGGCTCGTCGCGCTCCTTGGACTTGCCGACGGGAGCGCCCTCGCCCTTGTCGCGGCCGAAGACGTCCTCCTGCTCCTGCAGGGAGGTGCGGTCCCAGGTCTCGATGTGCATCCGGATGCGGCGGGCGACCAGGTACGAGCCCCCGGCCATCCACGCGCTGCCGTCGGACGCGGCCGCCCAGACGTGCTCGTCGAGCGCCGCCCGGTCGGTGCCCGAGATGTTCCGGGTGCCGTCCTTGAAGCCCATCATGTTGCGCGGGGTCTGCGCGTCCGGGGTGGTGGACGAGGTCTTGCCGAAGCCGAGCTGCGACCAGCGGACCGCGGTCTTGCCGAAGCCGATCCGGGCCAGCTGGCGGATGGCGTGCACAGCGACCTGCGGGTCGTCCGCGCAGGCCTGGACGCACAGGTCGCCGCCGGAGCGGGCCGGGTCCAGGTTGTCGCCGGGGAACTGCTCCAGGTCCACCAGGGCCTCGGGGCGCTTGTCCTCCAGCCCGAAGCGGTCCTTGGCGAACAGGCCCGGGCCGAAACCGATCGTCAGGGTGAGCCGGGACGCCTTGAGGCCCAGCGCCTCACCCGTGTCGTCCGGCGGGGCCTCCGGGAGGCCGCCGTAGCCGCCCTCGCCGACGGGGTGCCCGGCCGTCATCAGCCGGGCCGCCTCGGTCCAGTCCTTGAGGAGCTTGATCAGCTCCTCGCGGTCCTTCGTCTTCACGTCGAAGGCCGCGAAGTGCAGGCGGTCCTGGACGGCGCTCGCGATGCCGGCCTGGTGCTCGCCGTGGAACGGCACCGCAGCCCCGGCCGAAGCCGCCGGCACCACGTCCGGGGTGCCGCCGAACGCCGCGACCGCACCGCCGGCCGCGGCGGCGCCGAGCGCCAGCCCCGCCCCGCCCCAGCCGAGGACGGCACGCCGCGAGGGCGCGGTCGCGCCCTGCGGGGCGTCTTCGCGCCCTTCCACCGTCACCGACTCCGAGTCAGTCATCCCGGTCCTCCCGCCTGCTCCGCTGTTCCCGACCGTTACTTCGCGACCGCTGCGGCCAGCTTGGACAGCGGCTCGGCCAGCGCGTTCACGGCGTCCGAGAGCTCCTTGCGCTCCGCGTCGCCGACCTTGTCGTAGGAGGTGAAGTCGTAGCCGTTCTTGTCCGCGCGGTGCTTGTCGAGCAGCGTCTCCAGCGCGGCGAACTGGGTGTCGAGCGTCTTGGCGAGCTCCGGGTCGTTCTTCGCGGCGACCGGCTTGAGCAGCTCGTACGCCTTCTGCGCGCCTTCGACGTTGCCCTTGAAGTCGGCCAGGTCGGTGTGGCTGTAGCGCTCTTCCTCACCCGTCACCTTGCCGGTGGCGACCTCGTCGAGGAGCTCCTTGGCACCGTTGGCCATCGAGGTGGGGGTGATCTCCGCCGTGCCGATCCGCTTCTGCCAGTCGGTCACGTCGGCCATCAGCGTGTCGGCGAGCTTCTTGTCGTTGTCGTCGATCTTGTTCTCGGCCCACAGGGACTTCTCCAGGCGGTGCCAGCCGGTCCAGTCCTTCGCCGGGTCCTGGCCGGCCTCCAGGCCGTCCTCGCGGACGTCGACCTTCGGGTCGATGTCGCCGAAGGACTCCGCGACCGGCTCGGTGCGCTCCCAGCCGAGGCGGGAGGGGGCGTAGGCCTTCTTCGCGGCCTCGACGTCACCGGCCTTCACCGCGTCGACGAAAGCCTTGGTGGTGGGCAGGGACTCGTCGGCCTGCGCCTGCACGTACTTGCGGTAGTCGGCGACCGCCGCGTCCAGCTCGGGGCTGCGCTTGGCCGCGGTGCCGCCGGTGGCCTTGACCTTCTGGCGGATGCCGTCGCCCTTCATGCCGGGCTTGCAGGTGACCACGTAGTCGCCCGCCTTGATCTCGGCGGTGATGGTGGCCTTGGTGCCGGGGCCGATGTTCTCGCGCTCGGCGACGATGCGGTCGTCCGGGAAGAGGACGTAGACCTCGGTGACCTTGGAGCCCTTGTTCTCGACCTCGATGGTGACCTTGCCCGCGGGGAACTCCGTCTTGGAGATGCCGCAGGCGGTGTCGGAGGCGGCCACCTGGATCGTGCCGTCGGCACCCGCCGCGCTCTTCTCGGCGCAGCCGGTCACGGCGGTGAGCGCGGCCACTGCGGCAGCCGCGGTGACGACGGTGAAGCGGGCGGGGCGCATGCGGGCTCCTGGCGGGTCTGGCGTTCGGCAGACGGCCGCCCCGTCGGTTGGGGGCGGCCGGGTGAGGCGAACCTAACTTAACCGAGGCTTACCTGACCCCGCGCCGCGCGTCCAGTGATTCGGCGCACACCGCCCCCCGCCGGACACGAGGCCGTCACGGGCCCCTCACGGGCGAGCCACGGAGAGGTCAAGCGGAGGCAAAGGAAGGCGGCGTGCTTGAATGCCGGGGTGAATGATCTCGACGTGCTCGCCGTCTTCTGCGCGGGCGACGGCCGGCACGGCAACCTGCTCGGAGTCGTCCGCGACGGCCGCACCTGCCCCGACGACGCCTCCCGGCAGGCCCTGGCGGCGGAGCTCGGATACAGCGAGACGGTCTTCGTCGACGACCCCGAACGCGGGGTCGTGGACATCCGTACCCCGGGCACCCGGACGAACTTCGCGGGCCACCCGCTGGTCGGGGTCGCCTGGCTGCTCGACATAGAGGAACTCCGGCCGCCGGTCGGCTCCGTGTGGGCCCGCGACGACGGGGAGTTCACCTGGATCACCGCCCGCCCCGAATGGGTCGAGGGCAAGCGCACCGAGCAGTACGCGAGCGTCGCGGAGGTGGAGGCGCTGCCCGCCCCGCCGCCGGGGGAGGGCTGGCTGTACGCCTGGGCCTGGGAGGACGAGACCGCCGGACGGATCAGGGCCCGCGGCTTCCCGCGCCGCCCGGACGGGGCGATCACCGAGGACGAGGCCACCGGCGCGGCGGCGATCCTGCTGACGGCCGAGCTGAACCGGGCCCTGAACATCACCCAGGGAGCGGGCTCCCAGATCCTCACCGCCCCCGGCCCGGACGGCACGGTCGAACTCGGCGGCCGGGTCCGCTTCGCCCCCCGGGAGCCGTGAGCCCTTCTCCTGCGGCCGCCGGGAGGCCGGCCGGCTACGCGCTCAGGGGGAACTGCTCGCCCAGCTCGCGGAACACCGCGCCGTTAAGGTCGAACGCCAGCTTGCACTCGTCGATGATGCGCTGCTTCTCCAGGTCGTCGGCGGCGATCGCGTCGAGCAGCTCCCGGTAGCCGCGCTTGAACGCCGCCGGGTTGGCGATGTCCGCGAAGACGTAGAACCGCACCCCGTCGCCCCGGCGCTCGAAGCCCCAGGTCCGCTCCGCCTTGTCCCGGATGATCTGGCCGCCGGAGAGGTCACCCAGGTAGCGGGTGTAGTGGTGGGCCACGTAGCCGCCGGGCCAGGTCGCCGCGCACCGGGCGACCCGGTCCGCGTACGCCCGCGTCGCGGGCAGCGCGGAGAGGGTCTCGCGCCAGCCCGGGCCGCGCAGGTGCGCCAGGTCCCGCTCGATCTGCGCGACGCGCATCAGCTCGGGCCGGATGAACGGCCCCGCGACCGGGTCCTCCTTGAGTGCCTCGGCCGCGTCCTCCAGCGCCCGGTACACGAACCACAACTGCTCGGTGTAGCGCGCGTAGGCGGCCACGCCGAGCCGGCCGCCCAGCAGGTCGCGCATGAACGTCGAGGTCTCGGCCTCGGTGTGCTGCTCGTGCGAGGCGACACGGATGGCCGTGGAGAAGGCGTCCAAGGCGGACCTCCGAGGGTTCGCGTAGGAGGAGCGGGCGTGACGAGGACGGGCGTCGGGAGGCGCGGGCGTGGCGGCCCCGCCGCCCCACCCGGTCTCCCGACCAGTCTTCCCGACGCCGTGTCGGCAAAACCTCGTCCGCCTGCTGCGCTTGCTGGCCCCTGCTCCGCCGGTTTTGGGCCGGTTGGCCCGCTCCGCTACGGCAGGGTCAGGATCTCCGCCCCGGAATCGGTCACGACCAGCGTGTGCTCGAACTGCGCGGTGCGCTTGCGGTCCTTGGTGACGACCGTCCAGCCGTCGGCCCACATGTCGTACTCGTGCGTCCCCAGCGTCAGCATCGGCTCGATGGTGAAGGTCATGCCGGGCTCGATGACGGTGGTCGCGTGCGGGCTGTCGTAGTGCGGGATGATCAGGCCCGAGTGGAACGACGTGCTGATGCCGTGCCCCGTGAAGTCCCGGACCACGCCGTAGCCGAAGCGCTTCGCGTACGACTCGATGACCCGGCCGATGACGTTGATCTGGCGGCCGGGCTTGACCGCCTTGATGGCCCGGTTCAGGGACTCGCGGGTGCGCTCCACCAGCAGGCGCGACTCCTCGTCCACCTCGCCGCACAGGTAGGTGGCGTTGTTGTCGCCGTGGACGCCGCCGATGTACGCGGTCACGTCGAGGTTCACGATGTCGCCGTCCCGCAGGACGGTCGAGTCGGGGATCCCGTGGCAGATGACCTCGTTGACCGAGGCGCACAGGGACTTCGGGAAGCCGCGGTAACCGAGCGTCGAGGGGTAGGCGCCGTGGTCGCACATGAACTCGTGCGCGACCCGGTCCAGCTCGTCGGTGGTCACCCCCGGCGCGATGTGCTTGGCGGCCTCCTCCATCGCCCGGGCGGCGATCCGGCCGGCGACGCGCATCGCCTCGATGGTCTCGGGCGTCTGCACCTCCGGTCCGGTGTAGGGCGTGGGCCCGGGCTTGCCCACGTACTCGGGCCGGCGGATGTTGCCGGGAACGGAACGGGCGGGGGAGAGCTCGCCGGGTACGAGCAGCGACTGGCCAGACATGCAAGCGAGTGTATCCAGCGGGGATGGGGCAGCATGGCGGCAGAGAGCGGTGTGAGCCGCAAGGAGAGGAGCCGGCGGACGATGGCCTTGTTCAAGAAGCGCCAGACGGGCAAACCGGGCGAGTGGTACTACTGCCTGGTCCACCACAAGGTCGAGGAAGGCCCGGAGTGCCCGGCCAAGGACCGGTTCGGTCCGTACTCCAGCCCCGAGGAGGCGGCCCACGCCATGGAGACCGCGGAGGAGCGGAACCTGGAGTGGCAGAACGACCCCAAGTGGAACGACAAGAGCGGCGGGAGCGGTGAACCGGACGAGAGCACGCCCTCTGCCTAGGCCCGGGCGGGCTTGATTTCCGCGGTGCCGGGCTGCCGCGGTGCCGGGCTGCCGCGGTGCCGGGCTGCCGCGGTGCCGGGCTGCCGCGGTGCCGGGCGGTTGCCGTGCCGGGTGCCGCCGTACCGAGTTCCCGCCGTGCCGGGTTCGGGCGGCACGGGGTGGTCGCGGTACCGGGTTCCCGCGGCGCGGGGTTGTCGCCGTGTCGCCTGCGCCTACCAGCGGCTGGGTGGCGGCGCGGTGAGCTGTTCGGCCAGCCGCGCCAGCCGGTCCCGCAGTCGGCGCGGGCCGCCGCGCGGCCCCGGGAGGCTGTTCTCCCCGGCCGCCGCGCTCACCAAGTGCTGCACGGTGTCCAGGTCCAGCCCGGCGGTGGCGTCCGGCACCGACAGCGCCTCGTGGGCCAGGGTGCCCAGGTCCGGGTCCCCGCCGTCGAGGGACAGTACGGTCGCCCCCGCCCGGCGGGCGTCGTGGACCCGCTCCAGCAGGCCCGCGCCCGGCTGCTCCGGGGCCACCACCAGCAGCGTGTGCCCGCGCCGGGCCGCCTCCAGGCGGCTCAGCCCCACCGACAGGTGCGGCGGTTCACCCGGCCGCACCCGGTGGCGCACCAGGGTCGGCGCCAGCTCGGGCAGCCCCGACCAGGCGGCCTCGTCCACCAGGTGGGCGGCCAGGTGCCAGGGCTCGTACCGCTCGGTGCCCACCAGCAGCAGGTTCCCGCCGGCCGGTACGACCGAGCGGCGCAGCGCACCGGCGAACCGGCGCGCTGCGCCGGGCCACTGCGTACCGGCGAGCACCTCGCGCAGCAGCGCGACCCTCACGGCGTCCATGGCAGCATCCTGCCGCAGACGGCGCCCGCACGGCGGCCACTTCCCCGGGATGCATCCCGACGGGTATGGCGGACGGTACCCGGCAGTACCTTTGCCCCCATGACTACCTCAGACAGCACGCAGAAGCCGCCGGCGAAGGACCCCTGGGACCTGCCGGACGTCTCGGGCCTCGTCGTCGGCGTCCTCGGCGGCACCGGCGACCAGGGCCGCGGCCTGGCGTACCGCTTCGCCCGGGCCGGCCAGAAGGTGATCATCGGCTCGCGCGCCGCCGACCGCGCGCGGGCCGCCGCCGGGGAACTGGGCCTGGGTGTGGAGGGCGCGGACAACGCCGAGTGCGCCCGTCGAAGCGACATCGTGATCATCGCGGTGCCGTGGGAAGGCCACGCGAAGACCCTCGAAGCGCTGCGCGAGGACCTCGCGGGCAAGCTCGTGGTGGACTGCGTCAACCCGCTCGGCTTCGACAAGCAGGGCGCGTACGCCCTCCAGGTCCCCGAGGGCAGCGCCGCCCAGCAGGCCGCGGCCCTGCTCCCCGACTCCCGGGTCACGGCGGCCTTCCACCACCTCTCGGCGGTGCTGCTCCAGGACGAGTCGGTCGAGGAGATCGACACCGACGTGATGGTCCTCGGTGAATCCCGCGCCGACACCGACCTGGTCCAGGCCCTCACGGCCCGCGTCCCGGGCATGCGCGGCGTCTTCGCGGGCCGCCTGCGCAACGCCCACCAGGTCGAAGCCCTGGTCGCCAACCTCATCTCCACGAACCGCCGCTACAAGGCCCACGCCGCCCTCCGCATCACGGACGTCTGACCCGGGCCCGGCCGCCCCGCCCGGCCCCGCTCGCCCCGGCGGGGCCGGGCGGCGGGTGGGTGGGGATGGGGGACACTGGAGGGGCTCGACCCCTTCTGTGCCGCCGAGGAGCTCTGCCGAATGCCCCGCCTTGCCGTCTTCGCCGTCGTCGTCTGCGTCCTGTCCGTGGCCGCGGCCGTGGTCGCCTTCGTGGAGGGCAGCTTCCTCGGGATCGTCTGGGTCCTGCTGGCCGGTCTCACCTCCAACATGGCCTGGTACTACTTCCGCAAGGCCAAGGCGGAGAAGCAGGCCTGACCGGCAGGATTCCCGCGGAGACGACGCCGGGCCGCCTCCGCCGGACCCCGCCGGGTCCGGCAGGGTCCGGAAGCGGCGGTCTAGCCCTTGCGGCGGGGCTGCTTGATCGTGATGCGGCCGGTCCGCGGGTGTCCGACGACCGTGAGCACCGGGCGGCCGGGTCCGCCGGCGCCGAGACCTGGTTCGCGATGTGCGCCGTATTGGTGCTCGACCCGTCGATCCGCACCGCCCAGCCCTGCGGGACGATCAGCTGGATGCTGCCCGAACCGCAACGCGCCTCGACGGTGACCTCACCGTGCACGCAGACCGCCTCGGTGAAGTCGATCACGATGCCCAGCATCTTGCACTCGGCGACGATCCTGCGCGGCACCGTCCACCGGCCCTGCTGCTTGATGTTGCTCATCCCGGTCTTGAGGACGAGCGTGTCCGCGTCGGTCCCGGGACGCGCCCCGGAAGCCTGTCACTGCGGCAAGTCGGCGACCAGCACGTCGAGTTCGCCGTACGTCTTCGCGGCGTAGGTCCGATCGAGCCGCTCCTCCAGCTCGGCGAGGCCGAGCCGGCCTTCCCCGGCGGCGACCCGCAGCTGCTCGGCCACCGCCTCCCGGTCCACGTCCGCCGCGCGAAGCCCCACCGCGTCCCGCGCCGACAGTTCCGACGACCCCTGCGCCCCATTGATCATGGTCATGGACTTAATCGCACCGACGTGGGCCGGCGCTAGGGGAGCGTGCAGTAGCCGTCGGTCTCCTGCCAGAAGCGGTAGAGGTTGTGGCCGCAGTACGTCTCCAGGTCGGACACGCCCAGCGCGCCGAGGACGTCGGTGACCCGGTCGAAGAAGAACATGTTCACCTCGGGGATCCACAGCAGCGCGAACACGCCGATCAGGGCGAACGGTGCCAGCGGCGCCACCTCGCGGCGCACCCGGTGGGACAGCCACGGCTCGATGACCCCGTAGCCGTCCAGACCCGGGACCGGCAGGAAGTTCAAGATCGCCGCAGAGACCTGGAGCAGCGCGAGGAACGCGAGCGCGAAGCGGAAGGTGAGGGGGACGCCGTCCAGGGCGTGCAGCCAGAACGGCGCCGTGCACACGGCCGCGAACAGTACGTTGGTCAGCGGGCCCGCGGCCGAGACCAGGCTGTGCTTCCAGCGGCCGCGGATCCTGTCCCGCTCGATGTACACGGCGCCGCCGGGCAGGCCCAGACCGCCCAGGATCACGAACACCACCGGCAGCACGATGCTGAGCAGCGCGTGCGTGTACTTGAGCGGATTCAGGGTCAAGTACCCCTTGGCCCCCACCGAGATGTCACCGCCGTGCAGGGCGGTGCGGGCGTGCGCGTACTCGTGCAGGCACAGGGACACCACCCACGCGGACGTCACGAAGAGGAACACGGCGAGCCCGGGGCTCGTCGCGTAGCCGGTCCACACGGCCCAGCCGGTGACCGCCATGACGGCGACGATGCCCAGAAACACGGAACTGACCCGCCGCTCGGAGCGGCTCCCCTGGTGACTCATGCGGCGAAACCTATCCCGGCCGGTAAATCGGTCGGGCCCGGGGGCCCGGGCAGCGACAATGGGCCGGTGCGTTACGCGATTCTCGGCACCGCCCAGGCCACCCGCGGCGACGGGACCCCCGTCGCCGTCGGCGGAGCGCGCCTGCGGGCCCTCCTGACCGCGCTGGCGCTGCGGCCGGGCCGCACGGTGCCGACGGACCTGCTGGTCGACCAGGTCTGGGACGGCGACCCGCCCGGCGACGCGGTCGCCGCGCTCCAGGCGCTCGTGGCGCGGCTGCGGCGGGCGCTGGGGCACGAGGCCGTGCGCTCCACGGAGGGCGGCTACCTGCTGGCCGCCGACCGGGACGACATCGACCTGTACCGCTTCGAGCGGCTCGCAGGCTCCGCCGCGGCGGAGCCGGACCCGGACCGGGCCGCCGCCCTGTACGACGAGGCCCTCGCGCTGTGGCGCGGACCGGCGCTGGCCTGCCTGCCCGACCCCGCGGCCGAGTCCGCGCGCTGGGAGGCCGTACGGATGGACGCGCGCCGGGGCCGGATGGCGGCGGCCCTCGCGCTGGGGCAGGCGGAGCGGGTCCTGCCGGAGCTGGGCGCGCTCTGCGCCGAACAGCCGCTGGACGAGCCGTGGCAGGCGCTGCGGATCCGCGCCCTGCGCGACGCGGGCCGTACGGCGGAGGCGCTGGCCGCCTACGAGCAGGTCCGCCGGGGCCTCGCCGACCGCCTGGGCGCCGACCCCGGCCCCGCCCTCCGGGCCCTGCACGCAGAGCTGCTGGCACCCGGGCCGGCTCCGGTCCCCGCCTCGGCTCCGGTCCCCGCCTCGGCTCCGGCCCCCGGACCGGCGGCGACGGTCCCCATATCAGCCCCCGTATCAGCCCCCGTACCGTCCGAGCCGTCGGCGGTCCCGGGCAACCTGAGGTCCCGGCTCACCACCTTCGTCGGCCGCGAAGAGGACATCCGGGTCATCGGCGACGACCTCGCCCGCGCCCGCCTCGTCACGCTGCTCGGCCCCGGCGGGGCGGGCAAGACCCGGCTCTCGCAGGAAGCCGCCGAGGCGCAGGCCCCCGACGGCCTGCCCGACGGGGTGTGGCTCGTGGAGCTGGCACCCGTGGACGACCCCGAGGACGTGCCCGAGGCGGTGCTCGCCGCGCTCGGGGCCCGCGAGACCAAGCTGCGCGGCGCCGCCGCCGAGGAACTGCGGGCGCTGACCGACCGCACCGGCGACGACCCCCTCGAACGGCTCGTCGACCACTGCGCGCGGCGGCGGCTCCTGCTGCTCCTGGACAACTGCGAGCACGTCGTCAAGGCGGCCGCCGCCCTCGCCGAGGAACTCCTCGCCCGCTGCCCCGGCGTGCGCATCCTGGCCACCAGCCGCGAGCCCCTCGGGGTGCCGGGGGAGAACCTGCGCCCGGTGGAACCGCTGCCCGACCCGGTCGCGCTACGGCTCCTCGCCGACCGGGGGGCCGCCGCGCGCCCCGGGTTCCGGGTCGAGGACGACCCGGCGGCCGCCGCCGAGATCTGCCGCCGCCTCGACGGACTGCCGCTCGCCATCGAACTCGCCGCCGCCCGGCTGCGGCTGCTGACCGCCCGGCAGATCGCCGACCGGCTGGACGACCGGTTCCGCCTGCTCACCAGCGGTTCCCGTACCGTCCTGCCGCGCCAGCAGACGCTTCGTGCCGTCGTGGACTGGTCGTGGGACCTCCTCGACGCCCCCGAACGGGCCGTGCTGCGCAGGCTCTCCGTCTTCGCGGGCGGCTGCGACCTGGCCGCCGCCGAGGCGGTCTGCGGTGAGGCCGCCGACGTCGCGGCCGCCGACGTCGCGGCCCTCGACATCGCGGCCGTCGGCCCTGCGGCCGCAGGCACGGGGCCCGGACCCGGCGACCCCGCGCCCGCCGGCTCCCTTGCCGCCGCGTGGGACGCCTCCGCCGTACAGGACGCCTCCGCCGTACGGGACGGCGCCGACGTGCTCTCCCTGCTCGGTTCGCTCGTCGACAAGTCCCTCGTCGTCGCCGCCCCGGGCCCCGACGGCGACATGCGCTACCGGCTGCTGGAGACCGTCGCCGAATACGCCGCCGAGCGCCTCCACGAAACGCCCGGCGACCGCGACGCCACCGAGCGCCGCCACCTCATCCACTACCGTGAACTCGCCCGCACCACCGAGCCGCTGCTGCGCGGCCACGGCCAGCGCGAGGCCGGCGAGCGGCTGGCCGTCGAGTACGAGAACATCCGTACCGCCCTGCGCCGCGCCGTCGCCACCAAGGACGTGGGCGAGGTGCTGTGCCTGGTGCACTCCCTCGGCTGGTACTGGCACATGCACGACCTGCGCGCCGAGAGCCGCCACTGGTCCGCTCTCGCCGCCGCCCTCGGCCCCGACCCCTTCGCCCGGCCCCTCGTCCCCGCCGAACCCGTCCTGGAACGGATCGTCGACTCCCCGCCGCCGTACACGGGCGAACTGCTCACCGAAGCCTGGCGCGGCGTGCAGATGCTGTGCATGGTCTCCCGCGACCAGACCAGCACCGACTGGAACAATCCCGAGGTGCGGGAGCAGGTCGAGGCGATCGTGCAGGTCTACCGGCCCGGTCTCCCGCAGACCTGTCAGTTCCCCGGCGCCTTCTGGATCTTCGCCGTCATGATCAACGGGGACGTCGGCCTGCTCCGGCGCATCCTCGACGCGACCGTCGACGCCTCGCGGGAACTCGGCTACCGCTGGGCGTACGCCAGCGCCCTCCAACTGCGCGCCAACATCCTCGCCAACCACGCCGACTGGAGTGGCGACGCCGCCCGCGACGCGGAGGAGAGCCTGGCCGTCTTTCAGGAACTCGGCGACGCCTGGGGCTGCGCCGAAGCCCTGTCGGCCCGCGCCGAATCCCTGGAGAAACGCGGTGAATTCGACCTCGCCGCAGCCGACTACCGGGCCGCCGTCGACTACGCCGAACGCCTCGGGGCCCAGGCGCAGGTGACCGTCCTGGGGGTGCGGCGGGCCGGGGCCCTCATCGAGAACGATCAGGTGGAGGAGGCCGAGGCGATCCTTGACGAGCTCATGGGGGTCGTCCAGCAGCTCAACAACGAGGCCATGCCGGCCGCCCGGATGTTCCTCGCCGGCGTCTACGGCCGCACCGGTCGCATCCCCCGGGCGCGGGCCGAACTCCTTTCGCTGCGCGAGGAGTTCGCCACCGGTGCGTACGCGATCTTCGACTGCTTCCTGCTGGCGATGCTGGCCTGGCTCGACAACCAGGAGGGAAAGCACCGCGAGGCACGCGCGTTGAACCGGCAGGCCATGGCAGCCGCCCAGGACCCGCTCGCCTCGATGGTCGCGCCGCAGATGCCGGCCGTCTTCATGATCACGGCGGCCGTCTGCCTCGTCGGTCTGGGCGGCCGCGAGCGCGCCTACGACGCGGCCCGGCTGATCGGGGCCTACCGGGCCATGCTGCCGCCCGGGCACTTCCCGGTCTCCATCGAACGCGCCGACGCCGCCCGGGCCGAGGAAGGGGCGCGCGCGGTACTGGGCGACGCCGCTTTCGAGGCGGCCAGCGCCGAAGGCGGCGGCCTCTCCCTGGAGGAGGCCACCGCCCTCTGCTGATCCGGCCCCCGTGCGGGGCAGGCCCGTCCGGGACGCGATCCGAACGGACCGGCCCCCGGATCAGGTCTTCTGGCGGAACTTGCGCACCGCGAGCGGCATGGTGACGAGGGTGATGGCCACGGACCAGGCCAGGGTCACCCAGACCGGGTGGGCGACCGACCCGCCGTTGATCAGGCCGCGCGCCGCGTCGGCCAGGTTGGACAGCGGGTTGTAGTCGGTGAAGGTCTGCAGCCAGCCCGGCATGGTCGACGGCGGGGCGAAGATCGAGCTGCCGAACTGCAGCGGCATCAGCACCAGCATGGCCATGCCCTGGACGGCCTGCGCGGTCTTCATGGTCAGACCGAGCAGGATGAAGATCCACATCAGGGAGGCGCCGAACACGGCGGACAGCCCGATGGACAGGAACAGGTCCAGCACCGAGGTCTTGATCGACAGGCCCAGCATGAAGCCGACGGCGAGCAGGATCGCGATGGCGACCATCATGCGGCCCAGTTCGACCACGATCTTGGCTATCAGCACGGAGGACCGGGCGATGGGCATGGACCGGAAACGGTCCATCACGCCCTTCTTGAAGTCGTCGTTCACCCCCGTACCGACGCCCATGGCGATGTTCATGCCCATCATGGCCATCAGACCCGGGACGACGTAGTTGACGTACGCCTCCTGCTGGCCCTTGCCGGAGATCGCGCCGCCGAAGACGAACACGAACAGCAGGGTGAAGATGATCGGCATGAACACGACGTCGAACATCGACTCGGGGTCCTGCTTGATCTGCAGGGTGTTGCGGCGCACCAGGGCGCCGATGTGCCGCAGGTTGCCCCGCAGGCCGATCCGGCCCTCGCCGGCCGGTCCGACGGCCGTGGCGGCCGAGGTGGCCGCGGGGGTGCTGGGCTTGGACGTGGTGACGGTGCTCATGCCGCGACCTCCTCGGTCTGCTGGGCGGAGTCCTCGGAGGAGGGCTTCTGGCCGGTGATGGAAAGGAACACCTCGTCGAGGCTGGGGAGGTAGGTGCCGAGGTCGGCGATCGCGTACCCGCGGGCGGCCAGCAGGCCGACCACCGCGGTCAGCTGCTCGTCGCTGAGGATCGGCACCAGCAGCACGCCTTCGTCGGGCACGGCCTGGGAGCCGGCCACCCCGTCCAGCCCCGCCTCGGACAACGCCCGGGCCATGCCCGGCAGATCGGCGGAGGAGACGGGCCGGATGCGCAAGGTGCGGCCGCCGACCCGGGCCTTCAACTCGTCGACCTTGCCCTTGGCGATGACCTTGCCCCGGTCGATGACCGTGAGCTCGTCGGCGAGTTGCTCGGCCTCCTCCATGTACTGCGTGGTCAGCAGGACGGTCGCGCCTTCCGCGACCATCCGCTGCACCTCGTCCCACACCTCGTTGCGGGTACGGGGGTCGAGACCGGTGGTGGGCTCGTCCAAGTAGAGGACGGCCGGGCGGCCGATCATCGACGCCGCCAGGTCGAGCCGGCGCCGCATGCCGCCGGAGTAGTGCATCGCAGCCTTCTTGGCGGCCTCGGTGAGCGAGAACCGCTCCAGCAGCTCGTCGGCGCGGGACCGGGCCTCCTTGCGGGGCAGGTCCAGCAGCCGGCCGATCATGTAGAGGTTCTCCCAGCCGGAGAGCTTCTCGTCGACCGAGGCGTACTGGCCGGTCAGGCCTATGGTGCGGCGCAGTTGGCGCGGCTGGCGGACCACGTCGAAGCCGGCGACCGTCGCCGTCCCCGCATCGGGGGCGATCAGGGTGGACAGGATGCGGACCAGGGTGGTCTTGCCGGCTCCGTTGGGGCCGAGGACCCCGAGGACGGTTCCCTCGCGCACATCGAGGTCCACGCCGTCGAGGGCCTTGGTCTCGCCGTAGTGCTTGACCAGCCCCCGCACCTCTACGGCGTGCGAGCCGTTCAGGGGATTCTTGTCGTTTCGCGTCATGTCCCACATGGGACCATCCGCCACTGACAATCCGCCGACAGACGACCGACAGCGAACCGACGGGCGGCCGACGGGCGACGGCCGGCGGACCGGAGGGGCCGGCCGCGGACCGGGACGCGCCCGACGGGCCGCGATCGCGGCGTCCCGGCGGTGCCTCCGGCCGGCGCCCCGGCCGTGCCCCCGCAACGGCGACGGCCCGCCGGCACGGAAGCCGACGGGCCGTCAGAGAAGCCTCGCGGGCCTCAGTGGAAGGCGTGCTCCGGCTGCGGGAACGATCCGCCGATCACGTCCTCGGCGAAGGCCTTCGCCGCGTCACCCATGGTCTGGCGGAGGTTCGCGTACTGCTTGACGAACTTCGGCATCTTCCCCCCGGTCAGGCCCATCATGTCGGTCCACACCAGCACCTGCGCGTCGCACTCCGAGCCCGCGCCGATGCCGACCGTCGGGATGTGCAGGGACCGGGTGACCTCGGCGGCCAGCTCGGCCGGGACCAGCTCCAGCACCACCGCGAACGCGCCCGCGTCCTGTGCCGCCTTCGCGTCCCGCAGCAGCTGGTGCGCGGCCTCGTCGCCACGCCCCTGCACCCGGTAGCCCATGGCGTTCACGGACTGCGGGGTCAGCCCCAGGTGGGACATGACCGGGATGCCGGACTGCACGATCAGCTCGGTCTGGGCCAGCGAGCGCTCGCCGCCCTCCAGCTTGACCGCTCCGACGCCCGCCTCCTTGACCAGCCGGGTCGCGCTCCGCAGCGCCTGCACGGCGCCTTCCTGGTACGAACCGAACGGCAGGTCGCCGATCACCAGGGCACGGCGGGTGCCCCGTACGACGGCCGCCGACAGCAGGGTCATCTCGTCCATCGTCACGGGAACGGTGGTCTCGTAGCCCAGGTGGCAGTTGCCCATCGAGTCGCCGACGAGGATCACCGGGATGCCGGCCTCGTCGAACACGGACGCGGTCATCGCGTCGTACGCCGTGAGCATAGGCCACTTCTCCCCGCGCTCCTTGGCCAGGGCCAGGTCGCGGATGGTGATGCGGCGGGTGCCCGTGCCCCCGTACAGGGTGGGGCCGGAAGCTTCGCGGGCAGGCGAAACGGCATGCGTCATTGCTGCTGCTCCTTGTGTCATCTCGAGGCGTCCTGACGACGTCCCCGGACTCACCCACCATGGTGGCACTCCCGGGGCCCGAGGTGGAAGTGGCGCGATGACCGGTCCGTCACACCGCCGGTCGCGCTACGAGCCCCACTCCAGGCGCTCCGGATCGTATGTGCGCGTTTCGTGACAACCGGAACTACGGGCGGACAGCTGTTCGTCCTCCCGGTCGTACGGCCGGAACGGACGGCACGGATGGCCGCGTCCATCGCCTAGGGTCAAGGGGCGGGGACGCAGCGCAAGCACGGCAGCGAGGGCAGTTACATGGCACAGGCGTACATGACGGAGACGGGGAACGGCGGCGGCTCGGAGCCGGGGCCCTCCGGATCCGGCCTGCGGCGCCGAATCGCCCATTGGCGCGAGGACCGCGGCATCTGGCGGCGCGGGATCGTGACGGCGGCCCTGGCCGCGCTCATCTCGCTCGTGATGATCTTCCATGCGGAGCTGCCGAACGACGTCGGCAACCTCGGCAGCCTCACCGAGACCTTCCTGCCCTGGCTCGGCCTGGCCGTCCCGCTGCTGCTCGTCGCGGCCGTGGTCCGCAAGTCGGCGACCGCGCTGCTCTCGATAGCGCTGACCGCCGCCGTCTGGGTGAACCTCTTCGGGGGCCTGGTCACCGACAAGTCCGGCGCCGGCGGCAACCTGACGGTCGCCACCCACAACGTGGACGCCGCCAACCCGGACCCGCGCGGCACCGCCGAATCGGTCGCGAAGGCCGGGGCCGACGTGCTGGCCCTGACCGAGCTCAAGGCGGGCGCCGTCCCGGCCTACGAGAAGGCGCTGGCGCCCACGTACAAGTACCACGCCGTCGAGGGAACGGTCGGCGTGTGGAGCAAGTACCCGCTCACCTCCAGCCGGCCCGTCGACATCAAGATGGGGTGGACGCGGGCGATGCGGGTCACCGTGAAGACGCCCTCCGGGGACATGGCCGCCTTCGTCGCCCACCTGCCGTCCGTCCGGGTCAAGCTGAACGCCGGGTTCACCGCGAACCAGCGCGACAACAGCGCCGGCGCGCTGGGCGCCGCGCTCGCCGCGGAACCGCTCAAGCGGGTCGTGCTGCTCGGCGACCTCAACGGCACCGTGAACGACCGGTCCCTCTCGGAGATCACCTCGCAGATGCGCTCCACCCAGGGCGCGGCGGGCGACGGGTTCGGGTTCACCTGGCCGGCCCCCTTCCCGATGGCCCGCATCGACCAGATCCTGGTGCGGGGCGTCACGCCGAAGGCCTCCTGGACGCTTCCGCGCACCGGCAGCGACCACCTGCCCATCGCGGCGCGGGTCGAGCTCAAGCCGTAGTCGCACGTGCCCACGTGCCGGGGCCCCGGCCGCCACTGACGGCGGCCGGGGCCCCGGTGTACGTACGGCTCGTACGGCTCGACCCGCGAGGACGGCTCGACGTACGCGCGCCGCCGGTCCTACGCGTGCTCGCGCCAGCCGTTGGTGATGGGCAGGCGGCGGTCCTTGCCGAAGCCCTTCGCGGAGATCTTCGTGCCCGGCGGGTACTGGCGGCGCTTGTACTCGGCGGTGTCCACCATGCGGAGGGTCTTGGCGACCAGCTCGCGGTCGTAGCCGGCCGCGACGATCTCCTCCAGCCCCCGGTCGCGGTCCACGTACAGCTCCAGGATCGCGTCGAGCACCGGGTAGTCCGGCAGCGAGTCCGTGTCCACCTGGCCCGGGCGCAGCTCGGCGCTCGGCGGCTTCACGATCGAGTTCTCCGGGATCGGCGGGGTCTCGCCGCGCTCGGCGGCGGCCCGGTTCCGGTACTCCGCGAGGCGGAAGACGACCGTCTTGTAGACGTCCTTGATCGGGCCGTAGGCGCCGACGGAGTCCCCGTAGAGGGTCGAGTAGCCCACGGCCAGCTCCGACTTGTTGCCGGGGGCCAGCACGATGTGGCCCTCCTGGTTGGAGACCGCCATCAGCATGGTGCCGCGCAGCCGGGACTGGAGGTTCTCCTCGGCCAGGCCCGAAAGGCCCAGCGACCCCATGTACGCGTCGAACATCGGCTCGATCGGCACGGTACGGAGGTTCAGGCCGGTACGCCGCGCCAGCTCGGCCGCGTCGCCCTTGGAGTGGTCCGAGGAGTACTTCGAGGGCATCGAGATGCCGTACACGTTCTGCGCGCCGATGGCGTCGCAGGCGATGGCGGCGACGAGCGCGGAGTCGATGCCACCGGACAGCCCGATCAGCACGGAACGGAAACCGTTCTTCTTGACGTACGCGCGCAGGCCCACGACCAGGGCGTCGTAGACCTCCTCGTCGTCGTCGAGGCGCTCGGCGTAGCCGCCCGCCACGACCGGCTCGTACGGATCCACCGGCTCCTCGGACAGGATCACCCGGTCGATCCGCAGACCGTCCTCGACCACGCCCTGCGGCGCGTCCGCGCGGGCGGCGGGCAGGTCGAGGTCGACCAGCACGCAGCCCTCGGAGAACTGCGGTGCGCGCGCGATGACCTCGCCGTCGGCGCCGACGACGATCGAGTCGCCGTCGAAGACCAGCTCGTCCTGGCCGCCGATCATCGCCAGGTACGCCAGCGTGCAGCCGGCCTCCTGGGCGCGCTTCTGGACCAGCTCCAGGCGCACGTCGTCCTTGTTGCGCTCGTAGGGCGAGGCGTTGATCGACACCAGCAGTCCGGCCCCGGCGGAGCGGGTGGCGGGGACGCGGCCGCCCTCCTGCCACAGGTCCTCGCAGATGGCCAGCGCCACATCGACGCCGCGGACCCGGATCACCGGCTGGGTGTCGCCCGGCACGAAATAGCGGAACTCGTCGAAGACGCCGTAGTTGGGCAGGTGGTGCTTGGCGAAGCGGAGCACCACCTCACCGCGGTGCAGCACGGCGGCCGCGTTCTCCGGGGAGCCGGGCGGCAGACCGAGCCGTTGCGCGGCCCGCTCGGCGCGGTCGAGGTAGCCGACGATGACCGGCAGCTCCCCGAGGCCCTCGGCCGCCAGGCGCTGCGCGAGGTCGCGCAGCGCCTGGCGGGAGGCCTCGACGAAGGACCCGCGCAGGGCGAGGTCCTCGACGGGGTACCCGGTCAGCATCATCTCCGGGAACGCCACCAGGTGGGCGCCCTGCTCGGCGGAGTGCCGGGTCCAGTGGACGACCGAGTCGGCGTTCGCGGCGATGTTGCCGACGTGCGAGTCGATCTGATTCAGAGCGAGGCGTAGTTGAGGCACGGGGACAGTGTAATCGTCTTACTGACGCGATGTCCTGGGGGCGTGGTGTCCGTGGGCTTCCGGGTCTCGTACCGGGGCTCGCGCGGGGCCGGCCCGGGCGACGGGACCGGCCCGGGCGACGGGGCCGGCCCCGCCGCGGGGGCCGGTCAGGCGATGGGGCCGCTGAACCGGGCGGCGGGGGCGGCGATCACGGGAGAGACCTCCGCGGTGAGGTGCGTGGTGCCCTCGGGGATCTCGTAGGCGGCCGTTCCGGTGGCGGTGGCGCCGGGCTGGATGGTGCCGGTGATCATCTTCGGGGTGTCGACGTCGAAGACGAGCTTGGCGCGGTTGCCCTGGGCGTCGTGGACGGAGGGGACCGCGTAGATGACGTTGACGGGCTTGTCGGAGCTGTTGGTGATCTTGATGTCGATCCGGACCGCGTTGCCGACCTCGATGTACTTGCGCTTCGTGACGTACTTCTCGGGCGTCGACAGGCTCACGCGGAGGCCGTTCGCGTAGCTGACGGTGCTGCCGAAGGGGACGGCGGAATCGAAGCCCTGGCCGTGGTCCGGGGCGGTCGGCTTCGCCGGGTCGTCGGGGTCGTCGGGGTCGGCCGGATCGGCCGGGTCGTCGGGCAGGTCCCATTCGCGGTCCAGGCGGCGGTCCGCCGCGTCCTCGGCCTTGTGGACGACGGCGACGCTGAGGTAGAAGCCGCCGACCGAGGAGAAGAGGCCGAGGACGCAGAGGATCGTGCCGATGACGGCCATCGTCTTGCGGGGGGCGCCGCGGGAGGCGCTGACGATGGCGGCGATGCCGATGCCGATGCCGGTCAGGCCGAGGATGGTGCCGACCCAGAAGACGAACGGGATGACACCGAAGGAGATCGCGAGCAGCCCGAGGACGAGGGCGGCGATGGCCATGTTGTTGGCGGGCGCGGAGGGATAGCCGGGGTAGCCGGGGTAGCCGGGGTAGCCGGGGTAGCCCGGGTACCCGGGGAAGCCAGGCTGTCCGGGCCCGGCGCCGGGGTACGGGCCCGGCCCGGGCCGGCCGGGACCCGGCTCGCCCGGCCAGCCGTAGGGTGCGGCCCCGGGCGGCGGCGCCTGCTGCGCGGCGGGAGGCGGGGTGAGCGGCGCGAAGTGCGCGGCCGCGGGGGCGTCCTGGGCCCCGGCGCCCTCGGGCGCGACCGGCGGCCCGGGCGGCGTCTTGTCCAGGGACAGGGGCTGGGTGGGGGCCGGCGGGTCTTCGGGTGCGGGGTGCGGGGCCGGCGGGGCGGCGTCTTCGGGCTCGGGCCGGGGAGCCTTGTCGAGGGAGAGGGGCTCGGCAGGCGGGGCCACGTCCTCGGGCCGGGTCAGCGGGGTCGGCGGGGCGGCGTCCTCGGGTATGGGGTGCGGGGCCGGCGGGGCGGCGTCCTCGGGCTCGGGCCCGGTTTCCTCGCCCAGGGGCAGCGGCTGGGCGGCGGATGCCGTGTCCTCGGGCGGCGTCTTGTCCAGGGACAGGGGCTGGGCGGGGGCCGGCGGGTCTTCGGGTATGGGGTGCGGGGTCGGCGGGGCCGCGTCCTCGGGTATCGGGGTCCCCGAAGGCTCCGACGGCGGGTCGCTCGGGCTGCTGCTCGGCGGGTTCGGGGGCGTACTCATACCTGGGGCGTCCTTCGGAACGGGGAGCGGTGATCACCTACCCTGCCACGGCCCCCGACCCCCTCCAACCGCTTTCGGCCCCGCCCTTGACGCCCGCACGACTTGGGCCCGCCGGCGCCGCGTCCGGGCCGGGGAAGGGTGGGGTGCCTAGGATGGTCGCATCATGGTGCGGGACGGGGTGTCCGGGGGCGTGGCCCGGGGGATCGCCGGGCTGGTCGGGGCCGGGGGCGGGGTCTATGCCGCCTGGGTGCTGGAGGTCGTGCTGACCACCGGGCTCGATCCCGTCGAGACCTACGTCAGTGAACTCGCCGCGCAGGACCAGCCGCTCGGCGGGCTCTTCCGCGCCACCGACTTCACCGCCGGGCTGCTCGTGTTCTGCGGCGGGCTGCTCGCCCTGGTGCGGCTCGCCCGGCTCCCCTGGACGGTCGTCGGGTGGGCCGGCGTCACGCTGTTCGGCGCCGCCACCGCCGCCGACGCCTGGCTGCCGCTGAGCTGCGCGCCGACCGTCGACCCCGAGTGCGCCTCCCGGGAGACCGCCGGGCTGGTGCCGGCCACCCATCAGGCCCACGCGGTCAGCAGCAGCCTCGCCATGGCCGGCGCGCTCACCGCGATGGTGGCCCTCACCGTCGCTGCCCGCCGCTACCGCCGTCTCGCCCCGCTCGCCCGGTACGGACCCGCGCTCCTCACGCTGGAACTCCTCGCCACCTGCTGGACCCTGTCGGCCATCGCCCTGTTCACCGCCGGGCGCGGGACATGGGCCCTGGGCGCCGGGCAGCGGCTCCAGGTGCTGCTCGTCGCGTTCTGGCTGGGCCTGCTGGCCTACTCCGTCTACAGGGAGCGGCGGACGTGACGGGGCTGTTCGTGCGCCCGGCCGGGGGCGACGGGGTCGCGCTGCACGCCGTCGTCGAGGGGAGTGGGCCCGTCGTCGTGCTCAGCGCCGGGCTGGCGATGGCCTGGTTCGACTGGGACCCCGTCGCCCGGCTGCTCGCGGCCGCCGGCCGGACCGTCGTCCGCTTCGACCGGCCCGGACACGGGCTCAGCGCACCGCCCGTCGCCCCGCCGACCGCCGCGGGCGAGGCGCACCGGATCGCGGGACTACTGGACGCGCTGGGCCTGGGCGGCGGCGTGGGGCCGCTCCGCTCCCGAGGGCCCGTGACCGTCGTCGGGCACTCCCTCGCCGGCTTCCACGCCGAGGCCTTCGCCCGCCTCCATCCCACCCGTACCGCCGCCCTCGTCCTGGTCGATTCCAGCGTCGAGGAGGCTGCCCGCACGGTGGCGGGCGCGAGCCTGCGCGCCGGCGCCGCCCGCCTCTTCGGCCGCGCCGTGTGCGCCGCCGGGCTCCCCGCCGCGCTGGGCCCGACGGTGCGCCGCGCGGCGGTCCGGGCCGGGCGCACGGGCGGTGCCGGGGACCCGGCGGCACGTGACCTCGTACGCCGCTGCTACCGCACCACCCGCGTCTGGCGCGGAGCCCTGCTGGAGAACGCCCGCTACCAGGACGCGGCCGCCGAACTCCTCGCGCTCCGGGCCACGCACCCCCTGACCGCCCCCGTCACCGTCCTGGCGGCGTACGACCCGGCCGCCGGCCCCACGGCCCTGCGCTGGCGGGATCGGCAGGCGGCGCTGGCGGAGCGGCTCGGGGCCCGGTTCGAAGTCGCCGAGCCGGCCGGGCACCTGGTCATGCTGGACCGCCCGCGCCAGGTGGCACGGGCGGTCCTCGAAACGCAGCGCGCCGGTCAGCGGCGGGCGTAGACCTTCTCGACGAAGCCGGCGATCTGCTCCTCCGAGAGGTGCTGGGCCAGGTCGGCCTCACTGATCATGCCGACCAGCCTCTTGTCCTGGATCACCGGGAGCCGCTTGATCCGGTGGCTCTCCATCTCCTCCAGTACGTCGGAGACGTCCGCACCGGCATCGATCCAGCGCGGCGTGCCCTGACAGAGGTCACCGCAGGTGACCACCGACGGGTCGTGCCCCTTGGCCACGCACGACACCACGATGTCGCGGTCCGTGATGATGCCGCAGAGGCGTTCGTTCTCGTCGCTGACGGGCAGGGCGCCCACATTGAGCCGGGCCATCAGCTGAGCCGCCCGGTCCAGGGTCTCCTCGGCCGGGATCCACTGGGCCCCGGGGTGCATGATGTCTGCGGCGGTCGTCATCGCGAGTACCTCCTGAGCGCGCCGTGCGGGCGAGCGCGGACGCACCCGTCCCGGCGTTCCCATCGTCGGTCCCCCGGACGGACTACGCGACCCCACCCGTACGGGTGTGCGCCCGTACGGGTGAAAGGCCGGACGAAAGCCCAGGTGGCGCCGTCCCTCAGCCGCGCGGCGCGGCCCCGCGCTGCTTGAGCATGTCCGCCATCAAGGTGAGCTCCGAGCGCTGCGCCGCCACCATCCCCTCGGCCAGCTTCCGCTCCGCCGGGGTCGTGCACTGGCTCGCGCAGCCCTGGGCCATCGCGACGCCGCCCTTGTGGTGGTCGGTCATCAGCTGGAGGTAGAGCACCTCCGCGTCCCGGCCCTCTGCAGAGCCCAGCCGCTCCAGTTCCTCCTTGGTGGCCATGCCGGGCATCAGCGCGCCGGGCTTGGTGGTGGCGCCGCCCATGTCGTGCCCGGACATGTCATGACCGGCCATGTCGTGCCCGCTCATGTCCTGTCCGCTCATCTCGTGACCGGACGTGCCGTGCCCGTCTGTGCTGCCCATCCAGGACATCGGCGGTTCGTCCGCCACCACCTTGGGCAGGCCCCACAGGTCGAGCCAGCCCAGCAGCATGCCCCGCTGGTTGGCCTGCGTGTTGGCGATGTCGTAGGCGAGGCTGCGGACCGCCTCGTCCTTGGTGCGGTCCCGGACGATGAAGGACATTTCCACGGCCTGCTGGTGGTGCACCGCCATGTCCCGGGCGAAGCCCGCGTCCGCCGAGTAGAGCGCCGGCTCTCGGGAGGCGGCGGAACCGCCGTCCGCGTCCCCGCCGTTCGCGGTGGCGACCGTGGCCCCCACCGCGAACAGCGCGGCGACGACGACCGCCGCGCCCGCGGCCGTGTACGTGCGGGAGACCCGCCGGACCTGCGGCGGGGTCACTTTCCGGCCAGCCCGTTGGTGCAGGCCGCGCCCGGCTCGGGGGTCTGCGGGCCCTGCACGTACTTGGTGAAGAACTGCGCCACCCGGGGGTCGGCCGCATTGCTCACGGTCAGCTGCTTGCCCCAGGCGCTCAGCATGATCGTCCCGGCCTGCGTCTTGTCCGGGCTCATCAGCGTGTACGGGGTCTTACGGACCTTTTCCGCCAAGGTGTCCACGTCTGCTTTGGCGGCCTTGTCGTTGTACGTCACCCAGACCGCGCCGTGCTCCAGCGAGTGCACCGCGTTCACCTCGGGCAGTTGGCCGGTGTAGACGTCGCCGTTGCAGTTCATCCAGCGGGGGCTGTGGTCGCCGCCGACCGGCGGGTTCATCGGGTAGCTGACCGGGGTGTCGACGTGGTTGCGGCCCAGCGTCTTGGCGTCCCAGCTCTGCTCGCCGTTCACGGGCGCCTTGCGGGCCTCGGCGGCGTCCTTCTCCTTCTGCTTCTGGCTCATCAGCATCCACGAGCCGAAGCCGATGAGGGCGGCGACGACCGCCGTCGAGGCGGTGATCGCGATGATCTTGTTGCGCCGGTCGCGCGCCTTGTCCGCGCGGCGCATCTCGGCTATGCGGGCCTGCCGCGCGCTGTGGTCGGTGGTGGTGGTCTTGCCGGACTTGCTGGCCATGTGCCCTGTTCCTTCTGCTGAGGGGGGTGGAAGGCGGTTCCGCTTCAGGGGGCGCGCGCCGGGCGGCGGCGCCCCGGCGGCGTCAGGTCCGCAAAACCTGGAGGGCGTGCAGGTCGGGGGCGCGGGCGAGCGTTCCCGGCGCCCGGACGGGCCCGGCCCACGCGGGGCGCACGGCCGTCACGGCCCCGGCCCCGGCCGCGGCGAGGGCCGTCGGCGGTACGGGCAGTACGGCGGAGGGCGTATCGGAGCGGGGGGAGCAGCCGGGCAGCTCGTACGGGGCGACGCAGTCGACGTGCACTGATCCGTACGCCGCTTCGGCGACGGCGCCGTACGCCGCTCCGCCCGCCGTTCTGTACGCCGCTTCGCCCGCGGCGCCGTGAGCCGCCTCGCCCGCCGGAGCGTGGGCCTGCCACGCCCCCCGCCCCTGCGTCTGCGCGACCGCCGTCCGCGGCCCATGGGACCCCGCGGCCCCCGCGCAGGGGAACACGGCACCCCACAGCAGCACCCCGAGGGCGAGCGCGGCGGCCAGGACCGTCAGTGCGGCCGACGGGACGGCATGCCGGTGCGGGGGACCGGTGTGGCCCCCGAGCTGCGTGTGCTTCCCACCCCCCATGGCCGCAGATGGTAATGCTCATGACCGGTCCGCGGTCAGTGCGGGGGTGCCACGACCTTTCAGGGGTGCGTAATGTGGCGGAAACCACGGGTGGCGATACTGGGACGGCCCGACTGTGCTCCCCCTCCGGGGGTCGGTGGTGCACACGTCGTCTGAACTGCGAGGATGAAGGCATGGACAAGCAGCAGGAATTCGTCCTCCGGACGCTTGAGGAGCGTGACATCCGCTTCGTGCGCCTGTGGTTCACCGACGTA
This sequence comes from Streptomyces sp. NPDC051578, assembly GCF_044454045.1. NCBI lineage: Bacteria > Bacillati > Actinomycetota > Actinomycetes > Kitasatosporales > Streptomycetaceae > Streptomyces > Streptomyces sp. NPDC051578. The sequence continues at coordinate 468,168 of NZ_JBITDH010000001.1, read as the reverse complement.
CTGGGCTTCCTCAAGTCCGTCGCGGTCGCGCCCGCGGAACTGGAGCAGGCCTTCGACGAGGGCATCGGCTTCGACGGATCGGCGATCGAGGGCTTCGCGCGGGTCTACGAGTCCGACATGATCGCCAAGCCGGATCCGGGCACCTTCCAGATACTGCCCTGGCGCGCCGAGGCCCCCGGCACCGCCCGGATGTTCTGCGACATCCTGATGCCGGACGGCTCCCCGTCGTACGCGGACCCCCGGTACGTCCTCAAGCGCATCCTCAACAAGACCTCCGACCTGGGCTTCACCTTCTACACCCACCCGGAGATCGAGTTCTTCCTGCTCAAGGACAAGCCGCTGGACGGCACCCGCCCGGTGCCCGCGGACAATTCCGGCTACTTCGACCACACCCCGCAGAACGTCGGCATGGACTTCCGCCGCCAGGCGATCACGATGCTCGAATCCATGGGCATCTCGGTCGAGTTCAGCCACCACGAGGGGGCCCCGGGCCAGCAGGAGATCGACCTGCGCTACGCCGACGCGCTGTCCACGGCCGACAACATCATGACCTTCCGCCTGGTCATGAAGCAGGTGGCCCTGGAGCAGGGCGTGCAGGCCACCTTCATGCCGAAGCCGTTCTCGGAGTACCCGGGCTCCGGCATGCACACCCACCTCTCCCTCTTCGAGGGCGACCGGAACGCGTTCTACGAGTCGGGCGCCGAGTACCAGCTCTCGAAGGTCGGCCGGTCCTTCATCGCGGGCCTGCTCAGGCACGCCGCGGAGACCGCTGCCGTCACCAACCAGTGGGTCAACTCCTACAAGCGGATCTGGGGCGGCTCCTCCCGCACCGCCGGCTCGGGCGGCGAGGCCCCCTCGTACATCTGCTGGGGCCACAACAACCGCTCGGCCCTGATCCGGGTCCCGATGTACAAGCCGGGCAAGACCGGCTCCTCCCGCATCGAGGTCCGCTCGATCGACTCCGGCGCCAACCCGTACCTGACGTACGCCGTCCTCCTCGCGGCGGGCCTCAAGGGCATCGAGGAGGGCTACGAACTCCCGGCCGGCGCCGACGACGACGTCTGGGCGCTCTCCGACGCCGAACGCCGCGCGATGGGCATCGAACCGCTGCCCCAGAACCTCGGCGAGGCCATCTCCCTGATGGAACGCAGCGAACTGGTCGCCGAGACCCTCGGCGAGCACGTCTTCGACTTCTTCCTGCGCAACAAGAAGCAGGAGTGGGAGGAGTACCGCTCCGAGGTCACCGCCTTCGAGCTCCGCAAGATGATGCCGGTGCTGTAGCCGGCGGCTGCGGATGTGCGAGGGCCCCGCCCCCGGGATCACGGGAGCGGGGCCTTCGGCGTGACGGGCGGCGGGGCGGGCCGGGGTGTCAGGTCAGAGGGGACTGGGCCGGGAAGACCGCCGGGTGCCAGACGGGGCTCGCGGTGCCCGTGGGCGGGGTCATGGCCGTGTGGAGCGCGGCGTCGAGGCCGAGGACGGCCGTCGTCACGGAGCCCGCGCGGTCTACGGTGGCGGACGGTGCGCCGGAGTAGAGCATGCCGGATTCCGTCCAGGCGGGCGGGCCGCCGGCCGAGGTGGTGCCGACCGTGCCGGTGTCGGCGCGGCCCGTCAGGAGGCGGCCCGCGACGCCGACCGCGCCGTAGCCGGCCCGGCCGCCGGACTCGGTGACGGCGGACACCTGCGGCTTGCCCGGGCCCGCGGTGACCAGCGCGCTGCGGACGACGCCCGAGTCGGGGCGGCGGAAGTAGAGCCGGACGCCCGCGCCCTCGGGGGCCGCCGTGATGGGGACCGTGGTGGCGGGGAGGTTCGTCTGGAAGGGCCCCTGGAGGGGGGCGTCCGGGGCGGCCTGGGTCCAGGCGAGGACGGAGGTGCTGGTGGTGGCGTACACGTGGCGGCGGCCCGCGGCGTCCACCGCCACCACCGGGTCGCTCTGCAGGTCCGCGCCGCCCAGGTGCTGCCACTCGCCGAAGCCGCCCGAGGGCTGCTGGGCGGAGGCGCGCAGGGTGCGGTGGGAGTCGCGCAGGTACACCGTCAGCCGGCCGTCCGCGCCGACGACCGCGGCGGGGGCGCTGACCGCCGAGGTGCCGGGCTCGTCCGCCGCCTCCGGGGTGCCGAGCGACTGCCAGGCGCCGAAGGCGCCGCCCGGCGCCGCCTGGGTGAGGGTGACGACCTCGCGGTGGTAGTCCTTGCCCCGCTCGCCGAAGACGGTACGGGTCGCGACGACCGTGACCCGGCCGTCGGGGAGGCGGGTGGCGAAGACGCCGGGGTCGATGCCCTCACCGGGCAGCAGGGCCGGGGCGGTCCACATGCCGGCGGGCTCCCGGGTCCAGAGCGCCAGCCGGCCGTCGAGCACGGCGAAGGCGTAGAGCCGGCCGAGGACGCCCTCCGTCATCCAGGAGGTGTTGTCGGCGCGGGCGTAGCGCAGGGACTGGGCCCAGTTGCGGCCGGTGGGGCTGCCCGCCACCTTCCGGTCGCCGCAGCCGGCGATGCTGCCGCAGTAGTTCTCGTGGTCCAGCCAGGCGTAGGTCTTGAGGTAGCCGATCTTCGTCTCGGCGGTCTGCGGGTCCAGCGCGTGCGGGAGGCTGCCGGTGTGGTAGCCGAGGTAGTTCTGGACCGCGAAGTGGGGGCGGTCGCTGGTCTGGCGGGCGTAGGCGGCGTAACCGGCCTGGACGAAGCGCGCGCCGTACATGTGGTCCTGGTGGTCGGTGTACGTGCCGGTCACCTGGTCCCGGCCGGGGGTCGGGTCCTGCATCCGTATCGTCGTCGGACGGTACTTCGTCAGGACCCCGGCTATGACCTGGACCACCTGGTCCTTGGTGTACGTGAACGGCTGCGTGACGGGGGAGCCAGAGGCCAGCTGGGCCTCCAGGGCGGGTATCTCGCCGTTCCACAGGCCGCGCAGGCTCTCGGGGGTCGGGGCGGTGGTGCTGCGGGCCTCGCGCAGCTGGAGCCAGACCAGGTTGATCTGGGGGTGGGCGAGGAGGACGTCGACCTCGGCCTGGCCGCCGCCGACGGTGGGTATGACCGTACGCTGCCACGCGCTCGTGCGGTCCCCGGTCGCCATCTGCGCGTACGCGCAGCGGATGCCGTTCTGCCGGGCCTCCGCGTAGTGCGCGCGGTCGGCGGGCTGTTCGGGGTCCTTGGCGGCGCCGCCCGCGGCCTCGTTGCGGCCGTCGGCCTCGCCGGAGGTGAGGTAGACGGTGGTGACCGGGATGCCGGCGGTCAGGGACCGGCTGAGGTCCGGGTTCATGAAGAAGAGGTCGTCGTCGGGGTGGGCCACGACCTGGACCACCGAGCCGGCCGTGGTGCTCGCGGGGATGACGGGCGCGGCGAGGTGCTTGTCCTGGCTGGCCTCGGCCGAGGTCTGCTCGCCCGAGGCGATGGCGAGAACGCCCGTGGTGCCCACCGTCAAGACGGGCAGCAGGGCGGCGGCCAGCATGAGGCGGCGGCGGGTCATCGGCATGGTCACGCCTTGGGGTCGTTCCGGGCGGGAAGAACCGCGAAGCGGTCACTCAAAGAGAGGTCAATCCGGGCGACTTGGTTCATCGTTGTCGCCGATGACTCGTGCTTTCCGAAAAACGACCGGATGTGATTGTGCCTCGTTCGGCTCCGATCGCGATAAGTGCCCGCGATGCGGACGCCCTTGTCCCGTACCGTGAGCCAAATGGAGGCAGGATATAGGCTATTGAGTCTTGATTATGCGGATTGGGTAGTTTGAGGGGTTTTCGTCGATTTAGATCCGATCTCGTCCCTGCGCCCCCGGGCCCCGCCCCAGCACGTTTGCGCCGGTCACCGCACCACGAGGCGCCCGCCGCCCCCCAGCCCCCGCGGCCCTGCCCGTACCGGCACCACCCATGCCTGTGAGCTTGTTCACTCCCCCGCCCCCGCGCCCCGGCGAGCCCCGCACCCGCTCCGGCTAGGCTCGACCTCAGGCCGGCCGGGCCAACCCCGGCAGCGACGCACGCGGGAGGCGGCGGGATGACAGTCCCGGGACGCAGGAGCAGCACCTTCATCCGGCTGCTGCGGAGCGGGTTCACCGACCCCTCCGCCGCCGCCCGGCTGCTGGAGAGCCCGGTGCTGGCCTCCGTACGCACCGACCCGGTACTCCTCGACGCCCTCGGCGCCACCGCCGACCCCGACCTCGCCCTCCTCGGCCTCGTACGGCTCGCCGAGGCGCAGCAGCCCGAAGAGCTGCCCGTCCTCCTCGACACCCTGCTCGGCGCCAAGCCGCTGCGCGACCGCCTGCTCGGCGTGCTCGGCGCCTCCGAAGCCCTCGCCGACCACCTCGCCCGCCATCCCCGCGACTGGCACACCCTCGTCACGTACGAAGCCGCCGACCTCCACCCCGGCCTCGCCGAGTTCGAACGCGGCCTCGCCGACGCCCACGACCCCGTCGCCCTGCGCATCGCCTACCGCCGCTGCCTGCTCTCCATCGCCGCCCGCGACGTCTGCGGCACCATCGACGTCGCCGAGACCGCCGCCGAACTCGCCGACCTCGCCACCGCCACCCTCCGCGCCGCCCTGCGCATCGCGAGCGCCGCCGCCCCCGACGACGCGGCCGCCTGCCGCCTCGCCGTCATCGCCATGGGAAAGTGCGGCGGCAACGAGCTCAACTACGTCTCGGACGTCGACGTCATCTTCGTCGGCGACGCCACCAGGGGCACCGACGAGGGCAAGGCCGTCCAGGCCGCCACCCGCCTCGCCTCCCACCTGATGCGGATCTGCTCCGAGACCACCGTCGAGGGAACCATCTGGCCCGTCGACGCCAACCTGCGCCCCGAAGGCCGCAACGGCCCGCTGGTGCGCACCCTGGCCTCCCACCTCGCCTACTACCAGCGCTGGGCGAAGACCTGGGAGTTCCAGGCCCTGCTCAAGGCGCGCGCCGTCGCCGGCGACCCCGAACTCGGCGCCCAGTACATCGAGGCCATAACTCCGCTCGTGTGGCAGGCCGCCGAACGCGAGAACTTCGTCGCCGACGTCCAGAAGATGCGCCGCCGCGTCGTCGACAACATCCCCGCCGCCCAGGTCGAGCGGGAACTGAAACTCGGCCCCGGCGGCCTGCGCGACGTCGAGTTCGCCGTGCAGCTGCTCCAGCTCGTGCACGGCCGCAGCGACGCCACCCTCCACTCCCGCACCACCCTCGACGCCCTGCACGCCCTCGCCGCCGGCGGGTACGTCGGCCGCGCCGACGCCGCCCAGCTGCACGACGCGTACTGCTTCCTGCGCGCCATGGAACACCGCATCCAGCTCTACCGGCTGCGCCGCACCCACCTCGTCCCCGAGGACGAGAACGACCTGCGGCGCCTGGGCCGGTCCATGGGACTGCGCACCGAGCCCGTCGCCGAACTGGGCAAGGCCTGGCGGCGGCACGCCTCCGTCGTCCGCCGCCTCCACGAGAAACTGTTCTACCGGCCGCTGCTCGACGCCGTCGCCCAGCTCACCCCCGGCGAGACCCGGCTCTCCCCGCGCGCCGCCGGCCAGCGCCTCGAAGCCCTCGGCTACGCGGACCCGTCCACCGCGCTGCGCCACCTCGAAGCGCTCGCCTCCGGGGTCAGCCGCAAGGCCGCCATCCAGCGCACCCTGCTGCCCGTGATGCTGGGCTGGTTCGCCGACTCCGCCGACCCCGACGCCGGACTCCTCAACTTCCGCAAGGTCTCCGACGCCCTCGGTCGCACCCCCTGGTACCTGCGGCTGCTGCGCGACGAAGGCGCCGCCGCCGAGAACCTCGCCCGCGTCCTGTCCGCCGGGCGCCTGGCCCCCGACCTGCTGATGCGCGCGCCCGAGGCGGTCGCGCTGCTCGGGGACCCCGAAGGCCTCCAGCCCCGTACGCACGAGGCGCTCGAACAGGAGGTACTGGCCGCGGTCGGCCGTGCCGAGGACCCGGAGACCGCCGTCACCGCGGCCCGCGGGGTCCGCCGCCGGGAGCTGTTCCGCACCGCCGCCGGCGACATCATCGCCTCGTACGGCACCGAGGAAAGCCCCGCCGAGACCGACCCCGGCGCCCTTGTCGACCGGGTCGGCCGGGCCGTCTCCGACCTCACGGCCGCCACCATCGGCGGGGCCCTGCGCGCCGCCGTGCGGTCCCACTGGGGCGACACCCTGCCCACCCGCTTCGCCGTCATCGGCGTCGGCCGCTTCGGCGGGCGCGAACTCGGCTACGGCTCCGACGCCGACGTCCTGTTCGTGCACGAACCCCGCGAGGGCGTTGACGAACAGGAGGCCGCGAAGGCCGCCCAGGCCGTGATCGCCGAGATGCGCAGGCTCCTCCAGCTGCCCACCGCCGACCCGCCGCTGCTCATCGACGCGGACCTGCGGCCCGAAGGGCGCTCCGGGCCGCTGGTACGCACCCTCGCCTCCTACGCCGCGTACTACCGCCGCTGGTCGCTGACCTGGGAGAGCCAGGCCCTGCTGCGCGCCGAACCGGTCGCGGGGGACGCCGAGCTCGGCGCCCGCTTCATCGAGCTGATCGACCCGCTGCGCTACCCGGCCGAGGGCCTCGGCGACAACGCGGTCCGCGAGATCCGCCGGCTCAAGGCCCGGATGGAGACGGAACGCATGCCGCGCGGCGCCGACCCCACCCTGCACACCAAACTCGGCCGCGGCGGACTCAGCGACGTCGAGTGGACGGTCCAGCTGATGCAGATGCGCCACGCGTGGGACGAGCCGGGCCTGCGCACGACGCGGACCCGCGAGGCCCTGGCGGCAGCGCACGCGGCGGGCCTCATCCCGGCCGACGAGGCGCAGATCCTGGACGAGGCCTGGGTGCTGGCGACCCGGGTCCGCAACGCCGTGATGCTGGTCCGGGGCCGCGCCGGGGACACCTTCCCCTCCGAGGCGCGCGAACTGGCCGCCGTGGGCCGCTACCTCGGCTACGCGGAGGGCACGGTCGGCGACATGCTGGACGACTACCGCCGCACCACCCGCCGCGCCCGCGCGGTCGTGGACGACCTGTTCTACGGGTCGTAGCGGGCGTTAGGCGCCCGGCCGGGCGCGGAAGCGGTTCAGGAGCGCGGCCGTCGCCGGGTGCGGGTCGGTGGCCCGGGGGCGGCGCGGCAGGCGGTGGGGGAGGGAGCCGTACCACAGCCCCGAGACCGTGTACCCGAACGCGAGGCAGAGCATGCCGCCCGCCGCGTCCAGCCAGAAGTGGTTCGCGGTGGCCACGATGACCACCAGGGTCGCCGCCGGGTACAGCAGGCCCAGCACGCGGGCCCACGGCGCCGACGCGACCGCGAAGATCGTCAGTCCGCACCAGAGCGACCACCCTATGTGCATGGACGGCATCGCGGCGTACTGGTTCGACATGTGCTTGAGGTTCCCCGAGGCCATGGACCCCCAGGTGTGGTGCACGAGCACGGTGTCGACGAAGTGCTGCCCGTTCATCAGCCGGGGCGGCGCCAGTGGGTAGAAGTAGTAGCCGAGCAGCGCCACGCCCGTCGTCGCGAACAGCACGAAGCGGGTGGCCGCGTAACGCCCGGGATGGAAACGGTAGATCCAGACCAGCACGCCGATCGTCACGACGAAGTGCAGCGTGGCGTAGTAGTAGTTCATGCCCACGACGAGCCACGTCACGGAGTTGACGGCGTGGTTGACGGTGTGCTCCACGGCGATGCCCAGCGAGTGCTCGGTGCGCCAGATCCAGTCGGCGTTGGCCAGAGCCGCCGCCTTCTGCTCCGGCACGGCGTTGCGGATCAGCGAGTAGGTCCAGTAGCTGATCGCGATGAGCAGGACCTCGAACCAGATCCTCGGGCGGCGCGGCATCCGCAGACGGGCGAGGAGAGAGCCCTGGGACCCCGGGCGGGTCTCCTGCTCGGTCACTTGGGGTGACGAGACGTCCGTCCGGGTTTCCAGTGTCTTCACGCTCGCTTCACCCATGGGGAAAGAGTCTGCCAGATGGCTTCCAGACCACGATCATCCCTCGGGACGGTCTTGGGCGCAGCCGCTCCGCCCAGGGGAGTACGCCGACCCCTGCCGCAACCCTTACGTGGCCCGCCGCTGTCCCGGGCCCGAAGCGGTCGACCCGCGCACCACCAGCTCCGGCAGGAACACGAATTCGCTGTGCGGAGCCGGCGTACCGCCGATCTCCTCCAGCAGCGTGCGGACCGCCGCCTGCCCCATGGCCTGCACCGGTTGCCGGATCGTGGTAAGGGGCGGATCGGTGAACGCTATGAGCGGGGAGTCGTCGAAGCCGACCACGGACACGTCCTGCGGCACCCGCAGCCCCTGCTGCCGCGCCGCCCGGATCGCCCCGAGCGCCATCATGTCGCTCGCACAGACGATCGCCGTGCAGCCGCGCGAGATGAGCGCTGCCGCGGCGGCCTGGCCGCCCTCCAGCGAGTACAGGGAGTGCTGGATCAGCTCCTCCGTCGCGGCCGCGCCCAGACCGAGCCGCTCCTTCATGCCGAGCCGGAACCCCTCGATCTTGCGCAGAACGGGCACGAACCGCTTCGGTCCGACCGCCAGGCCGATCCGGGTGTGCCCGAGGGCGCTCAGGTGCGTCACGGCGAGCTGCATCGCGGCCCGGTCGTCGGGGGAGACGAACGGGGCCCGCACCTTGTCGGAGAAACCGTTGATGAGTACGAAGGGGACGCCCTGCGCGCGAAGTTGGTCATAACGGCCCATGTCGGCCGTGGTGTCCGCGTGCAGCCCCGAGACGAAGATGATCCCGGAGACCCCGCGGTCGACGAGCATCTCCGTCAGTTCGTCCTCGGTGGACCCGCCGGGCGTCTGCGTCGCCAGCACCGGCGTGTACCCCTGCCGCGTCAGAGCCTGCCCGATCACCTGCGCGAGCGCCGGGAAGATGGGGTTGTCCAACTCGGGGGTTATCAGACCCACCAGACCCGCGCTGCGCTGGCGCAGCCGTACGGGCCGCTCGTAGCCGAGCACGTCGAGGGCGGCCAGCACGGACTCGCGGGTGCCCGCGGCCACACCGGGCTTGCCGTTGAGCACGCGGCTGACTGTGGCTTCGCTGACCCCCGCCTGGGCTGCGATGTCGGCTAGCCGTGCGGTCACGGCATTGGACTGTACCGGTCGCACGTCACAATGCCCACCACGTGCACGACTCCGGCGGCAACAGCACCGTGCGCCCGTCCGTCTCCACCGGCGCGCTCGACAGCACGGGCCGCCCCGGCGCGGGCAGTTCGAGCGGCTCCGGACGGCTGTTGAGGGTGCAGGCGAAGCCGGGCCGCGAGAACAGCAGCACCCCCTCGGGCGCCGGCAGCCAGGTGAGCCCGCCCGCCTCGGGCGAACCCAGCCCCGGCAGCGCCCGGCGCAGCTCCAGGGCCGCGCGGTACAGCTCCAGCGTGGAGTGCGGATCGCCCGTCTGGGCGGCGACGCTCAGCCCCGCCCAGTCGGCCGGCTGCGGCAGCCAGCTGCCGCCCGGCCCGAAACCGTACGGGGGCTCCTGGCCCGACCAGGGCAGCGGGATCCGGCAGCCGTCGCGCAACCCCTCCTGTCCGGCGGAGCGGTGGAACGCCGGGTCCTGGCGCACGGAGTCCGGCAGGTCCACCACCTCCGGCAGGCCGAGTTCCTCGCCCTGGTACACGTACGCCGATCCGGGCAGCGCCAGCATCAGCAGCGCGGCGGCCCGCGCCCGGGCCAGGCTCCCGAAGCGGGTCCGGTGCCGTACGACGTCGTGGTTGGACAGCACCCACGTCGTCGGCGCCCCCACGCAGGCGGTGGCCGCCAGGGACTCGTCGATGACGGTCCGCAGCACCGCCGCGTCCCAGGGGCAGTTCAGGAACCGGAAATTGAACGCCTGGTGCAGCTCGTCGGGCCGCACGTACAGCGCGAGCCGCTCCGAGGTCGGCGCCCACGCCTCCGCGACCCCGATCCGCGCGCCCTCGTAGGAATCGAGCAGCCGCCGCCAGGAGCGGTGGATCTCGTGGACCCCGTCCTGGTCGAAGAAGGGCAGCGGCTGCGCACCGATCAGCGTCGCCTGCGCGCCCTGCCCGATGTCGGGCATGCCGGGGGCCTTGACCATCCCGTGCGCCACGTCGACGCGGAACCCGTCCACCCCGAGGTCCAGCCAGAACCGCATGACCGAGGCGAACTCCTCCGCGACCTCGGGGTGGTCCCAGTTGAGGTCGGGCTGCTCGGGCGCGAACAGGTGCAGGTACCACTGCCCGTCCGCCACCCGGGTCCAGGCCGGTCCGCCGAACACGGACTCCCAGTCGTTGGGCGGCAGCGCACCGCCCGGGCCGCGCCCCGGCCGGAAGTGGTAACGGGCCCGCGCCGCCGGATCGGCGAGAGCGGCCCGGAACCAGGGGTGCCGGGCGGAGGTGTGGTTCGGCACGACGTCCACGATGACCCGCAGGCCCAGGGCGTGGGCGGCCCGGACGAGGTCGTCGGCGTCGGAGAGGTCGCCGAAGAGGGGGTCGACGGCGCGGTAGTCGGCGACGTCGTAGCCGCCGTCCGCCTGCGGGGAGACGTAGAAAGGGGTCAGCCAGAGGGCGTCGACCCCGAGCCGGGCCAGGTGCGGGAGCCGCTCACGGACGCCGCGCAGGTCGCCCACGCCGTCGCCGTCGCTGTCGGCGAAGGACCGTACGTACACCTGATAGATGACGGCATCGCGCCACCAGCCGCCTTTCGCGGTCCCGTCGCTGGAAGCGCTTGCAAGCCGGGACGCGGTCAGCTCATGGGTCATATCGGGGTCAACGCGAGCACAGGCCCCCTGGTTGCGGGCCTGACGACTCGAAGGTGGGTCGAACTAACAGCAAGCCGCGGCAACCGTACGGACACACGGATGTAACGATCACCAGCACTTGCAGAAAGTTGCCGCAAGGTCTTTCGGTCGGCTTTCAGTCTTGTTACGTTCCTGGCAACTCGGTACCGCGAGGAAGCGGCCGGGATCATCGAAGGAGTTCATATGCGGCGTGGCATAGCGGCCACCGCGCTGGTCGCGACCCTGGCACTCGCGGCGACGGCTTGCGGTGGGGACACCAAGGACAACGGCGGCGACACCCAGGCCGGCGGGGAACTCTCCGGGACCGTCACGTGGTGGGACACCTCCAACGACGCCGAGAAGGCCAGCTTCCAGAAGATCGCCGAGGCGTTCACCGCGAAGCACCCGAAGGTCACCGTCAAGTACGTCAACGTGCCCTACGGGGACGCCCAGAACAAGGTGAAGAACGCCTTCAGCAGCGGTTCCGAAGCCCCTGACGTGATCCGCGCCGACGTCGGCTGGGTCGCCGACTTCGCCTCCCTCGGCTACCTGGACGAGGTCCCCGCCGACACGGTGAAGAAGGTCGACGCCGAGTTCCTGCCGCAGGCCGCGGCCAGCGGCAAGTACGAGGGCAAGACCTACGCCGTCCCCCAGGTCATCGACACCCTCGGCCTCTTCTACAACAAGAAGATGCTCGCCGACGCCGGCGTCCAGCCCCCCAAGACGCTGGAGGAGGTCAAGACCGCCGCCGCCGCCATCAAGGCGAAGACCGGCAAGGCCGGCCTCTACCTGCGCGGCGACGACTCCTACTGGTTCCTGCCGCTGATCTACGGCGAGGGCGGCGACCTCGTCGACGCGAAGAACAAGACGGTCACCGTCGACAACCCGGCGGGCGTCAAGGCCTTCAAGACGGCCCGTGACCTGGTCACCTCCGGCGCGGCGATCACCAACGCCACCGACGGCTGGACCAACATGCAGACCGCCTTCAAGTCGGGCGAAGCCGCCATGATGATCAACGGTCCGTGGGCCGTCGCCGACACCTACGCGGGCGACCAGTTCAAGGACAAGACCAACCTCGGCGTCGCGCCCGTCCCGGCCGGCTCCGTCAAGGCCGGCGCCCCGCAGGGCGGCCACGACCTCGCCGTCTACGCCGGTTCCAAGAACCGCGCCGCCGCGCACGCCTTCGTCGACTACATGACCTCGCAGGAGGTGCAGGTCCAGTCCGCGAAGGAGCTGAGCCTGCTGCCGACCCGCACGGCCGCCTACGAGCAGCCGGACGTCAAGTCCAGCGAGATGGTCCAGTTCTTCAAGCCGGCCGTGGACAAGGCCGTCGAGCGCGCGTGGATCCCGGAGAACGGCTCGCTCTTCGAGCCGCTCAAGGTCGAGTACACCAAGGCCATCACCGGCGCGGCGACCCCCGAGGACGCGGCGAAGGCGGCAGGCGTCGAGTTCCGCAAGATCCTCAAGGGCTGGAAGTAGAAGAAGAGATGGCTGCTCACACCAGCCAGTCGGTGGCGAAGGCCGCGGACGGCGAGGGCCTGGAGGCCCCCGCCGTCCGCGGCCGGAGCCGCATGACTGACAACCGCGGCGGAGCGAGGCGCGCCCTCGCCACCCACTGGTACGCCTGGGCCATGGTCGCCCCGGTGGTGCTCGTGCTCGGCGTGATCATCGGCTGGCCGCTCGTCCGGGGCGTCTACCTCTCGCTGACCGACGCCAACGAACGCAACGTCGCCCGCACCATCGGCGCCAACCACATCGAGGCGACGTACGAGTTCGTCGGCCTCGACAACTACGCGGACGTCCTCGCCGACCCGGTGTTCCTGCAGCGGCTGGTGTGGACCATCACCTGGACCGTCCTGTGCGTGTCGATCACCTTCGCGCTCGGGCTGGCCCTCGCCACCATGCTCAACCGCGAGTTCCGCGGCCGCGCCGCCTACCGCATGGCGCTCATCCTGCCGTGGGCCGTCCCCGGCTTCGTGTCCGTCTTCGCCTGGCGGTTCCTCTTCAACCGCGACAGCGGCATCCTCAACAAGCTCCTCGACGGCGGCGGGATCTCCGCGATCCCGTGGCTCGACGACCCGACCTGGGCCAAGGTCTCCGTCATCGCCGTCAACGTCTGGCTCGGCGTCCCCTTCATGATGGTGGCCCTGCTCGGCGGACTGCAGTCCATCCCCGGCGAGCTGTACGAGGCCGCCGAGATGGACGGGGCCACCCCCTGGCAGCGGTTCCGGCACATCACGCTGCCGGGTCTGCGGGCGGTGAGCATGACCGTGATCCTGCTCTCCACCATCTGGACCTTCAACATGTTCCCGGTGATCTTCCTGCTGACCCGGGGCGGACCCGGTGACTCCACCGAGATCCTCGTGACCCAGGCCTTCCGCGAGGCCTTCGTCTCCAGCCCGCGCGACTTCGCCGGCTCCGCGACCTGGGGCGTGCTGATCCTCGCCCTGCTCATGATCTTCGCGCTGGTCTACCGGCGCTCGCTGCGCAAGCAGGGAGAGGTGTGGTGACCATGACGAACGACGTTTCCGCGCGCAAGCGGGGCGAGCGCTCACCGCTCGCCTCGGCGGGCCTGCACGCCACCCTGACCGTCGCCTCGGTGATCGCCGTCTTCCCGGTGCTGTGGGTCCTGCTGACCTCCATCAAGCCCGCGAAGCATGCCATCTCCACGGACTTCGTGAAGGAGCCCACCCTCGACAACTACCGCTACCTGGTGGAGTCGACCTCCTTCTTCACCTGGTTCGGCAACTCCGTCCTCGTCGCCGGGATCACCACGGTCCTCGGCGTGTTCATCGCCGCCACCACCGGATACGCGGTCAGCCGGTTCAAGTTCCCCGGCATGAAGCCGCTGATGTGGACGCTGCTCATCACGCAGATGTTCCCGATGGCCATCCTCATCGTCCCGCTCTACAACCTCATGGGACAGCTCGGACTGCTCAACCAGCCCATCGGCCTGGTCATCACCTACCTCACCATCGCCGTGCCGTTCTGCGCCTGGATGATGAAGGGCTTCTTCGACACCATCCCGGTCGAGATCGACGAATCCGGCCGCGTCGACGGGCTCAACCCCTTCGGCACCTTCTGGCGCCTCATCCTGCCCCTCGCCAAGCCCGGCCTCGCCGTCACCGGCTTCTACGCCTTCATCACCGCCTGGGGCGAGGTCGCGTACGCCTCCGCGTTCATGGTCGGCGACGAGCACCTCACCCTGGCCGGGGGCCTGCAGACCTTCGTCACCCAGTACACCTCCAACTGGGGTGCGATGAGCGCCGCTTCCGTCCTCATCGCCATCCCCGCGGCGTTCTTCTTCCTCTTCGCCCAGCGTCACCTCGTCGCCGGTATGACAGCGGGCGCGACCAAGGGCTGACCACCCTCCCCGCATCCCCGCTCCGGCCCGACCTCTCCAAGGACACCTTGGCTTCCTCCCTTCCTAGCGGCAGGGAGGTTCCACCCTCACGGGAGGGATTTCCTGCTTCACCACCGACTGCCCCGCACGAGAGGCGGTACTTGAATGCCCGCTTCACAGAAGAAGAAGCCCTCACGCCCCCGACGCTAGGGGCGGTCACGATCCGAACACAAACACAGGTCACAGCATCACGCAGCGGTACGCCACCGTCGTGCGGCCCGGAGCCGAAGATGCGTTTCCTTCCCCGGTTGGCGCCGGGGGTACCTATGCCAGGAGATTGGGATGACCCAGCACCTCGCCGCCGAGACTTCGTTCGACGGCCTCCCCGCCACGACCGCGACGCGGCCCGGCTGGTGGAGAGAAGCGGTGATCTACCAGGTCTATCCGCGCAGCTTCGCAGACTCCAACGGGGACGGCATGGGGGACCTCGAAGGCATCCGCAGCCGGCTGCCCTACCTGAAGGAGCTGGGCGTCGACGCCGTCTGGCTCAGCCCCTTCTACGCCTCCCCGCAGGCCGACGCCGGCTACGACGTCGCCGACTACCGGGCCATCGACCCCATGTTCGGCACCCTGCACGACGCCGACGCCGTGATCCGCGAAGCCCACGCCCTGGGCCTGCGCATCATCGTCGACCTCGTCCCCAACCACTGCTCCGACCAGCACGAATGGTTCAAGCAGGCGCTGCGCGAGGGGCCGGGCAGCCCGCTGCGCGAACGTTTCCACTTCCGGCCCGGGAGCGGCCCGGACGGCTCCCTGCCCCCCAACGACTGGGAGTCGATCTTCGGCGGACCGGCCTGGACCCGGGTGGCGGACGGGCAGTGGTACCTGCACCTGTTCGCGCCCGAGCAGCCCGACTTCAACTGGGAACACCCCGCCGTACAGGACGAGTTCCGCTCCATCCTGCGCTTCTGGCTGGACCTCGGCACCGACGGCTTCCGCATCGACGTCGCCCACGGCCTGGTCAAGGCCCCCGGCCTGCCCGACCTCGGCCGCGACGAACAGCTCAAGCTGCTCGGCAACCAGGTGCTGCCGTTCTTCGACCAGGACGGGGTCCATGAGATCTACCGCTCCTGGCGCAAGGTGCTCGACGAGTACGCGGGCGACCGCATCGGCGTCGCCGAGGCCTGGACCCCGAGCGCGGAGCGGACGGCCATGTACCTGCGGCCCGACGAGCTGCACCAGGCCTTCAACTTCCACTACCTGAGCACCGGCTGGGACGCGGTCGCGCTGCGCGGCGCCATCGACGACTCGCTGGACGCGATGCGGCCGGTGGGGGCGCCGACGACGTGGGTGCTGTCCAACCACGACGTCGTACGGCACCGGACCCGCTTCGGGAGCCTGGCCCGGGCGCGGGCCGCCGCGCTGCTGATGCTGGCGCTGCCCGGATCGGCGTACGTGTACCAGGGCGAGGAACTCGGCCTGCCGGAGGTGGTGGACCTGCCGGACTCCGTGCGCCAGGACCCGTCCTTCTTCAAGGAGAACGGCCAGGACGGGCTCCGCGACGGCTGCCGCGTACCGATCCCGTGGTCCGGGACCGAGGCCCCGTACGGCTTCGGCGACGGCGGCAGCTGGCTGCCGCAGCCGGCCGAATGGGCGGGGCTGAGCGTCGAGGCGCAGACCGGTGACCCCGGCTCCACGCTGGAGCTGTACCGGGCGGCGCTGCGGATCCGCCGCGAGCGGCCCGAGCTGGGGGCGGGCGACGCCGTGGAGTGGCTGGACGCGCCCGCCGGCGTACTGGCGTTCCGGCGGGGCGCCTTCGTGTGCACGGTCAACACGACGGACGAGGCCGTGCGGATGACCCCGCCCGGCACGGTGCTCCTCGCCAGCGGCGACGTCACGGACCCCGGCGTGCTGGAGGCCGACACGGCGGTGTGGTGGCAGGGGTGACCTCCCCCCTTCGGCTGACGGACATCGCCGCGCAGGCCCGGGTCAGCGAGGCGACCGTCAGCCGTGTGGTCAACGGCAAGGCGGGCGTGGCGGCCGGCACCCGGCACAGGGTGCTGGCCGCCATGGACCTGCTGGGCTACGAGCGGCCGGTGCGGCTCAAGCGGCGCAGCAACGGCCTGGTGGGGCTCCTGATCCCGGAGCTCACCAACCCCATCTTCCCCGCGTTCGCGCAGGTCATCGAGCAGGCGCTCGCAGGGCACGGCTACACGCCGGTGCTGTGCACGCAGACGCCGGGCGGGGCCACCGAGGACGAGCTGGTGGAGCAGCTGGAGGAGCGGGGGGTCACCGGGATCGTCTTCCTGTCCGGGCTGCACGCGGACCGCACCCTGGACCCCTCGCGCTACCAGCGCCTCTCCTCGCGGGGCGTCCCGTTCGTCCTGATCAACGGCTTCAACGAGCACGTCAACGCCCCGTTCATCTCCCCGGACGACCGGGCGGCCGCCGACATGGCCGTACGCCACCTGGAGGACCTGGGACACCGGCGGATCGGCTTGGCGATCGGGCCGACGCGCTACGTCCCCTCCGCCCGCAAGGAGGCGGCGTTCGCCGCCGCCGTGCCGGGGGCGGAGGAGGAAGGCCTCATCCAGCGCACGCTGTTCACGGTGGAGGGCGGCCACGCGGCGGGGGGCGCGCTGCTGGACCGCGGCTGCACGGGCATCGTGTGCGGCAGCGATCCGATGGCGCTCGGGGTGATACGGGCGGCCCGGGAACGGGGCCTGCGCGTCCCGGAGGACGTCTCGGTGGTCGGCTTCGACGACTCCCCGCTGATCGCCTTCACCGACCCTCCCCTGACGACGATCCGCCAGCCGGTCCGCGCGATGGCGACGGCGGCGGTCGGAGCCCTCCTCGAAGCGGTGGCCGGCACCCCGGTCCAGCGCACGGAGTACGTTTTCCAGCCGGAACTGGTCGTCCGCGGCTCGACGGGCCAGGTGCGGGGGGCCTAGCGCGCCCCGCACCCGGCGCGACGGGGCGTTACGCCCGCTGCAGCCCGTCCGACGTCGCCGGGGAGGTCAGGCCCAGGAGGGCCGAGGCCGTCTGGAGCGGGGTGAGGGGGGTGGCCGGGCGGAGCGGGGCGGCGGAGCGGCAGGTGAAGCCGAGTGCCGTCATGGCCCGGGTGACCTCCGCGGAGCTGAAATCGCGGCGGTCCTGGCGGGTCACGACCTCGCCCACCTGCTTCACCGGGTACTGGCGCCGGCCGATGATGACGGAGTCACCGATGACCGGTTCGGGCTTGACGCCCTTCATCGCGTCCAGCACACCGCTCTTGGTGAGCTCGAAGGGGAAGCGGGCGATGACGCAGCGCATGGGACCTCACAGGGTGGGAGGGAGCTGTCGGGAGGGGAGTGAGTGGTCCTACGCGGCTGCGCCGAAGGACCGGCGGCGACCGCGCCGGGCGGCGCCGCCGCGGGTGGTGCGCGCGGCGGGGGGCGCCGTGATGGTGACCGGGACGCCCGACGGCGCCTGGGCGCCGGTGATGCGGTTCAGCTCCGCCTCGCCGGAGCGCACCTGGGTGGTCCGCGGGGAGATCCCGGCGGCGGCCATCAGCCGCACCATGTCACGGCGCTGGTTCGGGGTGACCAGGGTGACGACGCTGCCCGACTCCCCGGCGCGGGCGGTGCGGCCGCCGCGGTGGAGGTAGTCCTTCGGGTCGGTCGGCGGGTCGACGTTGACGACGAGGTCGAGGTTGTCGACGTGGATGCCGCGGGCCGCGACGTTGGTCGCGACGAGGACCGTGACGTGCCCGGTCTTGAACTGCGCGAGGGTGCGGGTGCGCTGGGGCTGGGACTTGCCGCCGTGCAGCGCCGCGGCGCGGACACCGCTGTTCAGCAGGTCCTGCGTCAGGCGGTCCACCGCGTGCTTGGTGTCCAGGAACATGATCACGCGCCCGTCGCGGGCGGCGATCTCGGTCGTGGTGGCCTGCTTGTCGGCGCCGTGGACGTGGAGCACGTGGTGCTCCATCGTCGTGACCGCACCGGCGGAGGGGTCCACGGAGTGCACCACGGGGTCGGTCAGGTAGCGGCGGACCAGCAGGTCGACGTTGCGGTCCAGGGTCGCGGAGAACAGCATCCGCTGGCCCTCCGGACGCACCTGGTCGAGCAGGGCCGTGACCTGCGGCATGAAGCCCATGTCGGCCATCTGGTCGGCCTCGTCGAGCACGGTGACGGCCACCTGGTTCAGCCGGCAGTCACCCCGTTCGATGAGGTCCGCGAGCCGGCCCGGGGTCGCGACGACGACTTCGGCGCCGCCGCGCAGCGCGCCCGCCTGCTTGCCGATCGACATGCCGCCGACAACGGTGGCCAGGCGCAGCCTCAGCGAGCGGGCGTACGGGGCCAGTGCGTCGGTCACCTGCTGCGCGAGCTCACGGGTGGGTACGAGGACCAGCGCGAGCGGCTGACGCGGTTCGGCGCGCTGTCCCGCCGTGCGGGCCAGCATGGCGAGCCCGAAGGCCAGGGTCTTGCCGGAGCCCGTACGGCCCCGGCCGAGGACGTCGCGTCCGGCGAGGGTGTTGGGCAGGGTCGCGGCCTGGATCGGGAAGGGTACGCGGACGCCCTCGGCGACGAGGGCGGCCAGCAGCTGCTCCGGCATGTCCAGGTCGGCGAACGCCTCGACGGCCGGGAGCGCCGGCGTGAGGGTGACGGGCGCGGCGAACTCACCCTGGAGCGCGGCCGGACGGCGACCGTAACCGCCGGAGCGGGCGGGAGCGCCGGTGCGGTTCGTGCCGGGGGAGCCGAAGCGGGTGCCGCGGTTCACGGAGCCGCCCGCGGCGCGGGTGCGGGGGGAGCGGTCGTTCGTGCGTGTGCGGTTCATGCTGAACCTTCCTCGATACGGGGACGGCACGCGTCGAGGGAATTCAGCAGCGCATCGGAATGACCGCGCGAATTCACAGGAACGAGCCGACTGAATGCCGACGGCAGTGGTCGCGGGCGGCATCGAATGCCGGCCGGAGTACCGTGACGTGGGCGCCGAAACGGGGACCGGGAGACCGGCCGCCATTCGGACGGAAAAGTCGTGGGAAACCGGGGGAGTGAGGCACCCGGTGGATGCTCGCGCGGGCCGTGGGAGGCGGGCGGAGGCAGGGAGGGGCGGGGGTAACACAACGAGCTGGGGCCCGCACCCCAAGGTGCGGGCCCCAGCTGCGTGATGATGCGCCGGTATCAGGCGGTGACGATGTTCTCGGCGGTCGGGCCCTTCTGGCCCTGCGCGATGTCGAAGCTCACCTTCTGGCCTTCCTGGAGCTCACGGAAGCCCTGGGAGGCGATGTTCGAGTAGTGGGCGAACACGTCAGGACCGCCGCCCTCCTGCTCGATGAAGCCGAAACCCTTTTCCGCGTTGAACCACTTCACGGTGCCGTTAGCCATTTTGAATCTCCTTCGGGGCACGAGCCCAGAGTCCGCACTGTACGGATCTCAAGTCGCCGCGATGATCGCCCGCCCGGGAGTTTCCGGCACACAGAAGCCTTCCGCCGGAATTTTCGTCCGGCGGTGGGCTGAAAGTTTGGGAACCACAACTGCAACTGAAATCACAGTAGCACGGTATGGCTGACGGCGCCGAGGGAAAAACGGGTGAGTCCGTCCCGGGAGGGAAATATTCACCGAGCCCGCGCCGAAATTCTGTGCTTGCCGCAGTAGGTATGGGGCTCGTTTTCCGTCGGATTTCCGCCCGTTATTCCGCCCGGCCGGCTGCCGCGCGGGGGTGGGCGGCGTCAGGGTGCGCGGCGGTGGGTCGGGGGTGGCTCGCGCCGGGAACTCGGATCGCCCCGGGCTGCGCCCCGGCCCCCCGACTGTCGGGGACACGTCGCGGAAACATTTCTGCAATCTCTTGCGCAAGGTCTTGCAGCTGCGGTGTCCGGGACCTACGGTCGCTGCAATCCCCGCCTGTTCGACCCGCGTTCCCCGCCTGTACTGCGCCTCTCCGCCAGGAGGAAACCCCCCATGCCGACGATTCCGCGCGCCCGCAGAGCCCTGCTCGCCGCCGCCGTGCTCGCCGCCGCCTGCGTCAGTACGCAGGCGGTCCCCGCCGTCGCCGCCGCACCCGGTGCGAAGGACGTCACCGCCGTGATGTTCGAGTGGCGGTTCGATTCCGTGGCCAAGGCCTGCCGGGACAGCCTGGGGCCCGCCGGGTACGGGTACGTGCAGGTGTCGCCGCCGCAGGAGCACGTCCAGGGCGCGCAGTGGTGGACCTCGTACCAGCCCGTCAGCTACAAGATCGCCGGGCGGCTCGGGGACCGGGCCGCCTTCAAGGGCATGGTGGACGCCTGCCACGCCGCCGGGGTGAAGGTCGTCGCGGACTCCGTCGTCAACCACATGGCCGCCGGTGACGGGACCGGAACGGGAGGCACTTCGTACACGAAGTACGACTACCCGGGGCTGTACTCCGGCTCAGACATGGACGACTGCCGGGCGACCATCTCGAACTACGCCGACCGCGCCAACGTACAGAACTGCGAACTCGTGCAGCTGGCGGACCTGGACACCGGTGAGGACCACGTGCGGGGGCAGATCGCCGGGTACCTCAACGACCTGCTCTCCCTCGGTGTCGACGGCTTCCGGATCGACGCGGCCAAGCACATGCCCGCCGCCGACCTCGCCGCGATCAAGTCCCGCCTGACCAACCCGAACGCCTACTGGAAGCAGGAGGCGATCTACGGGGCCGGGGAGGCCGTCCAGCCGGGCGAGTACCTCGGCAACGGCGACGTCCAGGAGTTCCGCTACGCCCGCGACCTCAAGCGGGTCTTCGAGAACGAGAACCTCGCCTACCTCAAGAACTTCGGCGAGGCATGGGGGTACATGCCGAGCGGGCAGGCGGCCGTCTTCGTCGACAACCACGACACCGAGCGCGGCGGCGACACCCTCAACTACAAGTACGGCGCCGACTACACCCTCGCCAACGTGTTCATGCTGGCCTGGCCCTACGGCTCGCCCGACGTGCACTCCGGCTACGAGTGGACCGACAAGGACGCCGGCCCCCCGAACGGCGGCACGGTGAACGCCTGTTACGCCGACGGCTGGAAGTGCCAGCACGCCTGGCGGGAGATCTCCTCCATGGTCGCCTTCCGCAACGCGGCGCGCGGCCAGGCCGTCACCGACTGGTGGGACAACGGCGGCGACCAGATCGCCTTCGGGCGGGGGGCGAAGGCGTACGTCGCCATCAACCACGAGGCCTCGGCCCTGACACGGACCTTCCAGACCTCCCTGCCGTCCGGCGCCTACTGCGACGTGCAGAGCGGGCGGACGGTCACCGTCGGCGCGTCGGGGCAGTTCACGGCCACCCTCGGCGCGAACACGGCCGTGGCCCTGCACGTCGGGGCCCGCAGCTGCACGGCGCCGCAGCCGGCCCCGGCGCCGGTCGCGGCCGGCGCCTCGTTCGCCGTGAACGCCACCACCGTCCCCGGCCAGAACATCTACGTCACCGGAGACCAGAGCGCCCTCGGCAACTGGAACACCGGCAGCGCCCTGGTGCTCGACCCGGCCGCCTACCCCGTCTGGAAGCTCGACGTCACGCTCCCGGCCGGGACCGCCTTCGCGTACAAGTACCTCCGCAAGGACGCGGCCGGGAACGTCACCTGGGAGAGCGGTTCCAACCGCACCGCCACCGTGCCCGCCGACGGCAAGGTCACGCTGACCGACGCCTGGCGCGGCTGACCCCTTCCAAGGAGATCCGCAGTGATACGCCCCGTCGTCGCAGGAATGCTCACGGCCGCCCTGGCCGTGACGTTCCTGCCCGCCCTCCCGGCGGCGGCCGCCGCCAAGGCGCCACCGCCCCCGCCCTCGGACGCGAAACTCGCGGCCGAGCCCGCCCGCCACGACCTGACCCGGGAACAGTTCTACTTCGTCCTGCCCGACCGGTTCGCGAACGGCGACCCGCGCAACGACCGGGGCGGGCTGACCGGCTCCCGGCTGGAAACCGGGCTGGACCCGACCGACAAGGGCTTCTACCAGGGCGGCGACCTCAAAGGGCTGACGGACCGGCTCGACTACATCAAGGGGCTCGGCACCACCGCCATCTGGATGGCGCCGATCTTCAAGAACCAGCCGGTCCAGGGCACGGGCAACGACGCGTCGGCCGGCTACCACGGCTACTGGATCACCGACTTCACACAGGTCGACCCGCACTTCGGCACCAACGCCGACCTCGAGCGCCTGATCGACAAGGCGCACAAGAAGGGGATGAAGGTCTTCTTCGACGTCATCACCAACCACACCGCCGATGTCGTGGACTACCGGGAGGGCTCCCACGACTACCTCTCGAAGGGCGCCTTCCCCTACCTGACCAAGGACGGCGTGCCCTTCGACGACCGGGACTACGCCGACGGGAAGCAGAAGTTCCCGGCGACCGGTCCCGGCTCCTTCCCGCGCACGCCCTTCGTCCCCGAGGCGAAGAAGAACCTCAAGTCCCCTGCCTGGCTCAACGATCCGTCGATGTACCACAACCGGGGCGACTCGACCTTCGCGGGCGAGTCCGCCGAGCAGGGCGACTTCTCCGGCCTGGACGACCTGTGGACCGAGCGTCCCGAGGTCGTCAGCGGCATGGAGAAGATCTACGAGAAGTGGGTCGCCGATTTCGCCGTCGACGGCTTCCGCATCGACACCGTCAAACACGTCGACACCGGGTTCTGGACCCAGTGGGCGACCGCGCTCGACGCGTACGCGGCCCGCCACGGCCGCAAGAACTTCTTCATGTTCGGCGAGGTGTACTCCGCCGACACCGCCGTCACCTCCCCGTACGTGACCCGCGGCCGCCTCGACGCCACCCTCGACTTCCCGCTCCAGGACGCGATCCGCGCCTACGCCTCCCAGGGCGCGGCGGCCGGGCGGCTGGCGTCCGTGCTCGCTGACGACTACCGGTACACCACCGACAAGGCCAACGCCTACGAGCAGGTGACCTTCCTCGGCAACCACGACATGGGCCGTTTCGGTTCCTTCCTCAAGCAGGACCGGCCCGCGGCGACGGAGCAGGAACTGCTCGCGCGCTACCGCCTCGCCAACGAGCTGATGTTCCTCTCCCGCGGCAACCCGGTCGTCTACTCCGGCGACGAGCAGGGCTTCACCGGCTCCGGCGGCGACAAGGACGCCCGCCAGCCGCTGTTCGCGACCCGGGTCGCCGACTACCTGGACGACGACCAGCTCGGCACCGACCGCACCCACGCGAGCGACGCCTACGATCCGCAGCACCCCCTCTACCGGCAGATCAGCGCCCTCTCGAAGCTGACCCGGGACCACCCGGCCCTGCGCGACGGCATCCAGAGCGAGCGGCTCGCCGCCGGCTCCGTGTACGCCTTCGCCCGTACGGACCCGCGCAGCCGCACCGAGTACCTGGTGGCCGCCAACAACGGCGACCAGCCCCGTACCGTCACGCTCGACGCCCCGGCCGGCGCCGGGTACCGCGCCCTGTACGGCGGTACCGGCACCCCGCGCGCCGATGCCGCAGGCAAGCTCACGGTCACCGTGCCCGCCCTCGGGTCCGTGGTCCTCCAGGGCGTCACGTCCCTGCCCGCGCCCACCAGCCGGCCCGCCGTCACCCTCAAGGCCCCGGCGGTGGCCACCGGCACCATCGAGCTCACCGCCGACGTCACCGGCGGCGCCCTCGACCGCGTCGTCTTCGCCGCCCAGAGCGGCACCGGGCCCTGGCAGGTCCTCGGCTCCGCCGACCACGCCCCGTACAAGGTCACCCAGCAGGTCACCGCCGTGCCCGGCACCCCGCTGCGCTACAAGGCCGTCGTCGTCGACGCCTCCGGCCGCACCGCGGGGGCCCTGGCCTCCTCCACCGCCGGACAGGCCCCGCCCGTGGACGTGCCCACCGCCACCCGGCGCGACTACGCCGTCGTGCACTACCACCGCCCCGACGGCGACTACACGAACTGGCGGCTGTACGCCTGGGGCGACCTCGCGGACGGGGAAGCGACGCCCTGGCCCGCCGGACACGACTTCACCGGCCGCGACGCGTACGGCGCCTTCGCCTACGTCCGGCTGAAACCCGGCGCCTCCTCGCTCGGCTACCTCGTCATCGACAAGGACGGCACCAAGGACGTCTCCGCCGACCGCACCCTCGACCTGACCGCAACCGGTGAGATCTGGCTGGAACAGGGCCAGGAGGCCGTCCGCACCGACCGGCCCGCCTACCCGCCCCAGGACACCGCCAAGGCCGTCCTCCACTACCAGCGCCCCGACGGCGCCTACGACGGCTGGGGCCTGCACGTCTGGACCGGCGCCGCGGAGGCGACCGACTGGTCCCAGCCGCTCAGGCCGGCCCGCACCGACTCCTTCGGCGCGGTCTACGAGGTCCCCCTCGCCGCAGGCGCCACCAGCTTGAGCTACATCCTCCACAAGGGCGACGAGAAGGACCTCCCCACCGACCAGTCCCTCGATCTCAAGGCGACCGGCCACGAGGTGTGGATGCTGGGCGGCCGCGAGAAGTACCTGCTGCCGCAGCCCGCCGGATCGGCCGCCGCCCTGGACCTCACCAAGGCCGAAGCCGTCTGGATCGACCGCGACACCGTCGCCTGGAACGCGCCCGCGGCAGCCGCCTCCGTACAGCTCCTCGCCTCCCGCGAAGGCGCCGTCACCGCGGCCGGCGGCATCCTCCACGAGGCCGGCGCGCAGTGGCTGCGCCTGAACCGCTCCGAGCTCACCGCCGCCCAGAAGCAGAAGTTCCCGCACCTGGCCCGGTACGCCGCCTACACCGTCGACCCCCGCGACCGCGACCGCGTCCGGGGCGCCCTGCGCGGCCAGCTCGTCGCCAGCGCCCGCGCCGCGAACGGAGCCGTCCTGGCCGCGACCGGAGTGCAGCTCGCCGGGGTCCTGGACGACCTGTACGCCACCACGACCCCCCTCGGCCCCGTCTTCAAGGACGGCCGCCCCACCCTGTCGGTATGGGCGCCCACCGCCCAGCAGGTCTCCCTCGAACTCGACGGCCGGACGGTCGCGATGCGCCGCGACGACACCACCGGCGTCTGGTCGGTGCGCGGTGAGCGGAGCTGGACCGGCAAGCGCTACCGGTACGCCGTCACCGTCTGGGCCCCGTCCGTCCGCCAGGTGGTCCGCAACCTGGTCACCGACCCGTACTCCTCCGCCCTGACCACGGACTCCGCGTACAGCCTGGCCGTCGACCTCGCCGATCCCGGGCTGGCTCCGCCCGGCTGGCGCGAGCTGCGCAAGCCCGCGCCGGTACCCTTCGCCTCCGCGCAGATCCAGGAACTCCACATCCGGGACTTCTCGATCGCGGACCGCACCTCCGCCCACCCCGGCCAGTACCTGGCCTTCACCGACACCGCCTCGGCCGGTATGCGGCACCTGCGCGAGCTGGCCGCCTCGGGCACCTCCTACGTGCACCTCCTGCCGGCCTTCGACATCGCCACCATCCCCGAGAAGCCCTCCGACCGCACCGAACCGGCCTGCGACCTCAAGATCTACGCCCCCGACTCGGAGCAGCAGCAGGCCTGCGTGGCGGCCGCGGCCGCCAAGGACGCCTACAACTGGGGCTACGACCCGCTGCACTACACCGTGCCCGAGGGCTCGTACGCGAGCGATCCGGACGGCACCGCCCGCACCGTCGAGTTCCGCCGCATGGTGCAGTCGCTGAACGGGGCCGGCCTGCGCACCGTCATGGACGTGGTCTACAACCACACGGCGGCGTCGGGTCAGTCCGACGCGTCCGTCCTGGACCGCATCGTCCCCGGCTACTACCAGCGGCTGCTCGCCGACGGCAGCGTCGCCACCTCCAGCTGCTGCGCCGACACGGCGCCCGAGAACGCCATGATGGGCCGCCTCGTCGTGGACTCCGTCGTCACCTGGGCCAAGCAGTACAAGGTCGACGGCTTCCGCTTCGACCTGATGGGCCACCACCCGAAGGCGAACATCCTCGCCGTGCGCGCCGCCCTCGACGCCCTGACCGTCGAGAAGGACGGCGTCGACGGGAAGAAGATCATCCTCTACGGGGAGGGCTGGAACTTCGGCGAAGTCGCCGACGACGCCCGCTTCGTGCAGGCCACGCAGAAGAACATGGCCGGCACCGGCATCGCCACCTTCTCCGACCGCGCCCGCGACGCGGTCCGCGGCGGCGGCCCCTTCGACGAGGACCCCCGCGTCCAGGGCTTCGCCTCCGGCCTGTTCACCGACCCCAACGCCTCACCCGCGAACGGGAGTCCCGAGCAGCAGCGGGCCCGGCTCCTGCACGACCAGGACCTGATCAAGGTCGGGCTGACCGGCAACCTCGCCTCGTACGCCTTCACCGACACCGCCGGCCGCCGAACCAAGGGCTCCGAACTCGACTACAACGGCGCCCCGGCCGGGTACGCGGCCGCCCCCGGCGACGCACTCGCGTACGCCGACGCCCACGACAACGAAACACTGGCCGACGCCCTGACGTACAAGCTCCCGGCCGGGACGACGGCCGCCGACCGGGCCCGCATGCAGGTCCTGGCCCTGGCCGTCACCACCCTCTCGCAGGGCCCGTCCCTGTCCCAGGCCGGCACCGACCTGCTCCGCTCGAAGTCCCTGGACCGCAACTCCTTCGACAGCGGTGACTGGTTCAACGCCGTCCACTGGGACTGCCACGACGGCAACGGCTTCGGCCGGGGCCTGCCGCCCGCCGCCGACAACCGGGCCAAGTGGCCCTACGCGAAACCCCTGCTGACCACCGCGGCACCCGGCTGCGCCGAGATCGAGGGCGCCTCGGCCGCCTACCGCGACCTGCTGCGCATCCGTACGACGGAGCCCGCCTTCGCCCTCACCACGGCCGAAGCGGTCCAGTCGGGCGTGGCGTTCCCGCTGTCGGGGACGGCGGAGACGCCCGGGGTGATCACCATGACCGCCGGGGACCTGGTGGTCGTCTTCAACGCCACCCCCACCGCGCAGACCCAGCGCGTGGCGGCGCTCGCAGGCACCGCTTACACCCTGCACCCGGTGCAGGCGGCGGGCGCCGACAGCACGGTCAAGCAGGCGGCGTACGACGCCGCCACGGGCGAGTTCGAGGCCCCGGCGCGCACGGTCGCGGTCTTCACCCGGGGCCGCCACTGACGGGCGGGCCCGTGGCCTCCCGAGGTGGGGGGGGGGGGGGGGGGGCCCCCGGCCGGGGGCCGCCCCCCCGGGGCGCAACATACGAGACCCCACCACCCCCCCGGCCCGCCCCGGCGTGGGGGGGCGTGCTCAGGCGCGA
>NZ_JBITDH010000001.1:278702-440994 GCF_044454045.1 Streptomyces sp. NPDC051578 | reverse complement strand
CGGCCCGCCCGGGGCTGGTGGGCGGCGCGGCGCCCGCGCCGGGCCGGCGCCCCCCCGCCGCCCCCCGGGGGGGGGGGGCCGGGGGGGGGGGGGGCGGCGGCCCCCCCCCCCCCCCCCACCTCAGGCCACGTCCAGGCGCCGCTCCAGAAGGATCACCCCGTACACCCGCCCGTCCGCGGCCTGCTTCGACGGGAACTCGCCGACGATGCGGTAGCCCGCGTCCCGGTAGTAGCCGAGCAGCCGCGGATTGGTCGAGACGCAGTCCAGGCGGGAACGCTCCCGCCCGGTCCGGGCGATCCGCCACTCGGCGTGTTCGAGCATGCGCCGGCCGGCGCCCGGGGGCGCGGCCTCGCGCTCCACCATCAGCCGGTGCACGTAACCGGCCACGGGCGGCTGCACGCCCCAGGCCTCTTCGTCGGACCACCACAGCTCGTACCCGCCGACGACCCGGCCGTCGGCGTCCTCGGCCAGCCACACCTCACCGTCGCGCATGCGCGCGCGGAAGTGCGCCACGTCCTTCTCGCCGGGCTTCCACTGGTCGATCCCGTTCTTGCGCATCCACCGGGCGGCCTGGTCGTACAGCTTCACCAGCGTGCCGGCGTCCTTCTCCCCGGCCTGCCGGAACAACATCCCGTCGTCAATGATCACGCGGGCATTATCACGCGGCGCCCGCGCCGCGTCATGATCACCGGGTGCCCGGCACCAGCGCCGCCAGCCGCCCCACGAGCACCCCGAACGGCCCGTCGGCCGGTTCCGAGGACAGGATGCGCACCAGGATCTGTGCCATCTCCTCGTCGTAGGCGGCGCTCACGGCGGCCAACGCCGCGAAGTCGTGCACCAGTTGCAGTTCCAGCTCGGAGCGCGGGATGCGCCGCCCGTCCAGCCAGATCAGCGCCGTGGACTCGGCCAGGGACACCCACGACCGCACGACGAGCTCCAGCCTCGCGGGCGGGGAGTCGGGCGGGACGCCCAGGTGCTTGAGGATCTCCTCGTACGCGGCCTGCCGCACCTCGTCGATCATCGCGTTCGCGCGGCTGCTGCCGACGGCCGGACCGCCCCGCATCAGCGCCGAGAACCCGGGCCCGTGGTCGTCGACGAACGCGAAGAACCGCCCCATCACCCGCAGCAGCCGCCCCCCGAGCGGCCCCTCCTGCGGCTCCACGAACCGCAGCGCGAGTTCGTCGGCCGCCCGGCGCAGCGCCGCCTCGTACAGGCTCAGCTTGCCGGGAAAGTAGTGGTAGACGAGCGGCCGCGATATGCCCGCGGCCGCCGCGATCTCATCGATCGACACATCGTCGGGAGACCGGTGGCTGAACAGCTCCAGGGCCACCCCGATCAGCTGCTGCCGCCGCTCCTCGACACCCATCCTGCGCCGCACCCCGGTTGTCATGCGGACACCCTACTTCCACTCCGCGGGGCGTCCGGCGGGGTGTTCGCGCCGCTACAAGTCCAGGACCAGGCGCGCCGATACGGCGCGGGAGACGCACAGCAGCATCGAGTCCTCGCGTTCGGCGTCGGCGAGGAGGTCGTCGCGGTGGTCCACCTCCCCCTCCAGCACCCGGTGCCGGCAGGTCCCGCAGAAGCCCTGCCCGCAGGAGTACGGGGTGGCGGGCACGGCGCGGCGCACCGCCGCCAGGGCGCTCTCGTCCGCGGCGACCTCGACGGCACCGCCGGAGCGGCGCAGTTCGATCGTGAAGGCCCTCTCCCCGCCCCCGGGTGCCGAGGGGGTGAAGCGTTCCAGGTGCACCGCCGAGGGGTCCGGCGCGGCGGCCAGCACCGCGTCCATCAGCGGCTCCGGGCCGCAGCAGTAGACCGGGACGCCGGCGGCCGCGGCGAGCGGGCCCAGGTCCGGCAGGCCGGCCTCGTCCTCGGGGACGAGCGTGACCCGGTCCCCGTACGCGTCGAGTTCCGCGAGGAACGGCATCGAGGCGCGGGAACGGCCGCCGTAGAGCAGCGTCCAGTCGGCCCCCGCCGCGGTGGCCGCCCGCAGCATCGGCAGGATCGGGGTGATACCGATCCCGCCCGCCACGAACACGTACGCCGGGGCGGCCACGAGCGGGAACCTGTTGCGGGGCGCACGCACCCGCAGCACGGCGCCTTCCACCAGCCGGTCGTGCGCCTCGCCGGAACCGCCCCGACCGTCCTCGACACGCCGGATCGCGATCGTGTAGCGGCCGGTGTCCGCGGGGTCGCCGCACAGGCTGTACTGGCGCACCAGCCCCGAGGGCAGTACGACGTCCACGTGCGCCCCGGGGGTCCAGGCGGGCAGCTCCGGCGACTCCAGGGTCAGTTGGACGACGCCCTCGGCGGGCTCGCTCCGCGCGACGACCGTGGTCCGCAGCAGCCTGCGCGGGGAGTGGCCCGACACCGGTTCCTCCAGGGCCGGCAGCGGCCACAGGGGGGAGCGCCGGATGCGGCGGCGCAGGGCGCGCCGGGTGAGGAGCGCCGCGCCCGCGGCGGCCGTGAGCGTCAGGGCGCGCCTCATGCCGGCACCCCGTGGTCCGCCGCCTGCGCACCGGTCCCGCCGCCCGCGCCCCCGCCCGCGCCGGCGTCCGCACCGGTCCCGCCGCCCGCGCCGGGCGACGTGGCGAGGTAGGCCACGGCCTGGGCCGTCGAGCCCTCCTGCGAGGGGTGGTAGGTGCGGGAGAGGTAGGTCGGGATGGACCTCAGCATCGAGCCCGCCGAAGGGAGCACGCCCTGCCGGCCGGCCCGGAACAGCTGGCCCAGCGAGGCCTTGGCGGCCGGGAGTTCGGGGTCGTTCTCCACGAAGAAGCGGGTACCGCGCTGCCACAGGAACGTCAGGGCCGCGAAGGCCGTCGCCCAGGTCCGCACCCGTCGCCGGTAGCCGCCGTCGACGTGCATGAACAGGTCGAAGGCCACCGAGCGGTGCTCGACCTCCTCCGCCCCGTGCCAGCGCAGCAGGTCCAGCATCATCGGATCGGCGCCCCGGCGGTCGAGTTCGTCGGCGTTCAGGACCCAGTCGCCGAGGAACGCCGTGTAGTGCTCGACCGCCGCGATGATCGCGACCCGCTCCATCAGCCACCACTTCCGGGCCCGGCCCGGGGGCAAAGTCCGGTCGCCGAGCAGCTTCTCGAAGAACCAGTCGACCTGCGCCGTGTACGGGGTCGGGTCCAGGCCGAGCCGTTTCAGGTGCGGCAGCACGTCGTCGTGTGCGGCGGCGTGCATGGCCTCCTGGCCGATGAAGCCGACGACGTCCGCCCGCAGCCGCTCGTCCGTGATGTACGGGAGCACCTGCTTGTAGACGTGGACGAACCAGCGCTCCCCGGCGGGCAGCAGCAGGTGCAGGACGTTGATGGTGTGCCCGGCGAACGGGTCGCCGGGCAGCCAGTGCAGCGGGGTGTCCTCCCAGGAGAAGGACACGTTCCGCGGCTGGAGGCCCATGTGGTCGTACAAGCCTATGTGTTCCGACGCCACGGGGGCGGGAGCGTGCGGCGTATTAGACATGCTGTCAATGTACTGAGGGGTAGCGGGGAGCAGAACCCCTGTGCGGCGGGATTTTCCACCCCGCCCCCGCCCCCGCCGTGCCCGCGTCCGCTGCGGTCAGCGCAGGGCTTCCGCCTTCGAGCCGTCCGTCAGCCTGCCCGAGAGGTCGACCTGTGTGCCCTGCGTCGCCTTCAGCGCGAGGCGGTTCCCGTTCACGCTGCCGCTCACTCCGCCGCCCGACGCCGTGACGGAGCCGAACTGCGCGCTGCCCGCGGCCAGTACGTACCACTGGCCCGCCTTCGACTTCCACAGCACGCCCGCCAGCACCCGGGGCTCCCGGGGGCCGCACGCAGGGGAGCCCTCCGCCTTGGCCGCCTGCGCCGCGAGCGGCGCCCCCGGAGCCAGGAACTGGGCCTGGACCCGGTCCGCGGTGCCCTGCCAGGTCTCCGCCCGGCTGCACAGCCAGGTCGCCGTCCCGTCCCCCTCGGGCAGCGGCTGCTTCGCGTACGTCCAGGCGTTGACGCTGCGCACCCCGTGCGAGCGGACCGACGGCAGCAGGCACGCCGTCCGGGACCACTCGCCCAGCTCGGCCGGCTCGGTCACGTCCCGCTCCGCGCCCGGCGCGCCCGAGGTCAGCCGGGCCGGGGTCAGTTCACCCAGGTCCGTCACCAGCCGGGTCGCGCCGTCGCCGGTCAGGGCCAGCGCGTTCCAGCTCGTACAGCTGCCCGCCGGGGCGGGGCCGGGCACCGGCGGCGTCATCCCGTCGGGGGTCAGCTTGAGCACCGAGGGGGACTCGCCCGGCTTGAGCAGGTCCCGCAGCGAGGCGCCGAGCACCCAGGGGGCGGTCAGGTAGCGGACGTTGCCGTCTACGCGGCTGAGCACCAGAGCGGTCGCGGTGTCCGCCGACGCCCCGTCCGTACGGGCGAAGTCGAGGGCGGCTCCGGCGGTCCCGCTGCGCGGCTCCGCGTACCGCACCACGCGCAGCCCGTCGTACAGCAGGACCACCACCGCCTGGTCCACGGCCCCCGCGAAGAGCAGCTGCGGCGGGCCCATCGGCGGCCCCGACGGCGTGCCCGGGGTGGCCGAGACCACCACCGAGCGGCCGGGGCGGGCCCACACCGCGAGCGCCCGGCGCAACAGCGCGGTGTCACCGGAGCGGTCGCCGCGGGCCGGCCAGGCGGAGAAGTCCGTACGGGAGGAGGTGTGCCAGAGCGTCGGCGCGACCCGGACCAGCTGGCCGGGGTCCAGCGCCTGCTCCGCCACGGTGTTCTTCGCGTAGAGCGGGGCGGCGGGCCCGTCCGAGCCCCAGCCGCCGCCCGGCAGCGCCAGTAGCGCGCCGCACACCGCGAGGGCGGCCGCCGCGGCGATCCCGGCCCGCGTGAACCGGCGGCGCCGCAACAGGTCGGTCGGCCGGGCCTGGAGCACGCACGGGTCGAACTCCGGCGAGGCGAAGAGGGCGTCGTGCGCCGGGTCCCCGGACTCCGCGACCGCACCCGTCGGGTTGGCCACCCCGGCGTCCGCGAGCACCCTCAGGACGTCCGGCTCCGCCAGCCCCTCCAGCGCCCGCAGCACGCAGGCCGCGCGCCCGGGACCGCTCAGGGTGGTCAGCCACTGGTCCAGCGCCAGCTCCTCGGCCCCGCCCGAGCGCGGGAACAGCCGCAGCCCCCACACCTGGGGGAGCACCCGGGGCAACTGCCCCCGCAGCGGGAGCGCCCGGAAGGTGAACGGCACACCCGCCTCCAGGGCGGAGCGCAACACGCGCAGCCGCACGTACGGGTACCCCGACTCGGCGCCGTCCAGGCCGCCCCGCTGCGCCGGGACCCCGCCGCGCACGGCGGAGGCGTCACCGCCGCGCCGGCCGCGCGGCAGCGCGCGCTGGGTCAGCGAATGGGCGGTGAGGACCCGCCGGTTGCGCCCGAGCGAGGGCGGCAGCACCAGGTAGGCGAGCCGCACCAGCCGGGGGTAGTGCTCGACGATGGCGGCCTCGGCCTGCTCCAGGCCGGGCGTCAGGGGAGGCTGGGGGCGGGTGGCGGTATCCGGCGCAGTCACGTTCAGCAGAACGAGCGAATCGTCGGATGGTCACCCGCTTCCGGCGCACCCGTTCGAGCGGTTCCGCGCCGCGGGCGGTGACCGGCCGGCCGGGTGACGGCCGCCGGGTGGCCCGGGGGCCGCGCGCCCGTCGGCGATCAGGCGATCAGACGGGCCCGCAGCGCGTCCACGGTCCCGTCGGGAACGCCGAGGCCCTCCCGTACGTACTTCTCCATGGAGCCGTAGCGGGCGGCCACCTCCTCCAGCGCCGTCTCCAGGTACGAGGGGAACACCCCGATCAGCGCCAGTGCGATCTCCGGATCGCCGCCGGCCACCGTGAAGCCTTCGATCATCGGCGCGAACGCCCGCTTGACCGCAGGGTTCACCGACAGGTACTCGTCCATCAGGGTGGCGTCGTCCGCGCCGAGCAGTGACAGGATGACCGTCGCACCCCACCCCGTACGGTCCTTGCCGGCCGTGCAGTGGAACAGCAGCGGCCCCGCCTGCGGATCGGCCGCCTCGGTGAGCAGCAACCGGTAGGCGCTCTGCGCGGAGGCCGAGTTCACGAAGGACCGGTAGACCTCCCCGAAGACGACCTGTGCCTTGCCCCCGCCCAGGTGCTCCTCGGCCACCACGGGGTCCGCCATCAGGTCCTTGAGCTGCGCGGCCGGGGGCATCTTCCCTATCCCCGCGTGCATCTTGTCCGCCAGCACATCACTGACCAGCAGCCGCGCGCCCGCCGGCAGCCGGTCCGGGTGGTCGGCGCGCTCGGCGTCGCTGCGGAAGTCGATGACCGTACGGATCCCCAGCGCGGCCACCGCCGGGTCGGCGTCCAGGTCGAGCCGGTCGAGCGCACCGGAGCGCAGGACCAGCCCCGGGCGGACGGTGCGGCCGCCCGCGAGCGGGGTGCCGCCGAGGTCGCGGAGGTTCGCGACGGTGGTGGACGGGGTGGCGGTCATCGGGTGGCTCCAGTCTCCGGCGGCGGGGAGGAGAAGGCGGTGGCGTCGGGGCGGGGGTCGGTTACTCGTGTCATGCGGGATGTTCGAGACCGATTTTCTGATGATTCGTTCCGGAAAGACAATCGACGGCGAGCGAGAGGCCGATGCCGAGCCCGAGGGCGACCAGGTGCCCGGCGTCGGTGAAGGTGCGTCCGCGCCTGACCACCGGCCGCGCGACGAGGGCCAGCAACCCCGCCCGGGCGGCGGACCGGACGCGCCCGCGCGGCAGCGCCGAGGTGAGTGCCCCGAGCACGGCGCCCAGCCCGTAGCTGGTGCCGACGTCCACGGCGCGCCGGGTCCCGCGGTCCGCCCCGCCCCGCAGTGCGCCGTAAACGAGCAAGGTCGCCGCCGCGTGCCCGAACAGGAACACCGCGGCCGTCCACCAGGCGCCGTACGCGTACTCGGCGTACCCGAGCACGGCGACCAGCAGCAGGGCGTAGGGCAGCGGCATGGGCTCCTCGACGGTGAGGGCACTGCTCAGCAGGGTCCCCCAGCGGCCCGCGTCCAGGTTGTCGACGTTCGTCGAGCAGCGGCGCAGCAGCCGGTCCCGCTTCTCGGGGTCGAGCCGCTCCAGCGCGTGGGCCCCCAGCTGGACCCCGGCGGCGTAGACCACGCCGAGCGGCACCGGCCACGAGGAGGGCGACCGTGTCGACTTCGGCCGTGTCGACGTCGACGGGGACGGGGACGGAGACGTCGACGGGGACGGAGACGGCGACGACCTCGGCCACGGCGGCTGTTTCACCCGTCCATGATCGGACACGGCCTCCTCGCGGAGGGCGGCGGGGTCCGTGGGAACATGACCCGGACATGTCTGACTCCCGCGCGCCGCTGCGTGCCCTGCGGGCCGCGATGTTCGCGGCGGTATGCGTCGCCCTGGCCGCGGTGGGGCATTCGTACATGTCCGGGACGGATGTTCCCATTACAGGGCTTCTGGGGTCGTTCGGGGCGATCGGCGTCCTCGCCCGGCTCGCCGCCGGGCGCCGAAGGGGCCCGTGCGCGATCACCGCCGCGCTGCTCGGCGCGCAGGGTGTGCTGCACCTGGCCTTCACCGCGAGCCAGGCGGGCGGACCGGGTTCCGCCCCGGCCGCGGCACCCGCGCACCACCACATGCCCGGCATGGACCACATGCCCGGCATGGACATGAGCGCCATGGGCGCCGACGCCACCGCCATGGCGGGGATGCCCGCAATGGCGGGGATGCCCGGCATGGAGGGGCACGGCCACGGCGGCCTCGGCATGATCGCCGCCCACGTCCTGGCAGCGGTGTTCTGCGCGGCCTGGCTGGCCTGTGGCGAGGCGGCCGTCTTCCGGCTCGCCGCAGCCCTCGGAGCCACCGCGCTCGTCGCGGCCCGGCCGCTGGCCCGCGCGTGGGTACTCCTGCGGACCCGGGTGGTCCCCGTACCGGCTCCGCCGGCGTCCTGGGCCCCGTACGAACGACCGCGCCGACTGCGCGGTGCCGTGCCCGCCCACACCGCGGTCCGGCGCGGGCCCCCTGTCCGACGGGACACCCGAGCCACGGCCCCCGGCCTGCCCGCCACCGCCTGAACGACGCGTGCGGCGAGGCCAGGGGCCGGTCCCCCATGCCTCCGCCGAATCTCAGGACACCCATGTCTCTCGACGAGTTCCAGGCCGACCCCTCACGGGCGGCCGAAGCACCTTCCGACCCGACCGCCGACGCATCGGCGCCCCCCACCCCGGGAGCCTGGGCCGCGCTGCGGCCGCTGCTCCTGCGGATGCACTTCTACGCCGGGCTGCTCATAGCCCCGCTGCTGTTCGTCGCCGCCGCCACCGGGCTGCTGTACGCCGGCTCCTGGCAGGCCGAGAAGATCCTCTACGCGGACGAGCTGACCGTCGCCCGCGTCGGCGACCACACGCTCTCCCTCGGCGACCAGGTCCAGGCGGCCAGGTCGGCCGCGCCGCAGGGCGAGGTCGTGGCCGTCTGGCCCGCGCCCGACGCCGAGGCGACCACCCGGGTGATCATGGAGGCCCCGGGCCTCGCGGAGGACGAGAACCTGACCGTCTTCGTCGACCCCTACACGGCGGACGTACGCGGGCAGCTCACCACCGCCGGCGACGCACTGCCGCTGCGCGCCTGGCTGAGCGGGCTCCACGCCGACCTGCGGCTCGGCGCGTTCGGCCGCAACTACAGTGAACTCGCCGCCAGCTGGCTGTGGGTGGTCGCGCTGGGCGGGCTCGCCCTGTGGATCGGCCGCCGCCGCGGCCGCAGGGCCCGTCTGGTCCTGCCCGACCGCTCGGCGACCGGCCGTCGACGGACCCTGTCCTGGCACGGGACGGTGGGCCTGTGGGCCGCCGCCGGACTCGTCGCCCTCTCCGCCACCGGCCTGACCTGGTCGAAGTACGCCGGTGAGAACATCGGGCGGCTCCAGGACGGCCTCGGCGGCGCCACCCCGTCCGTCTCCGCCGTCCTGTCCGGGAGCGCCGGCGCGGACGGCGGGGACGAGCACGCGGGGCATCTCATGCCCGAGGGCATGGAGATGCCCCCGCCGGCGCCCACCGCGGACGTCGGCATCGACCGTGCCGTGGCCGCGGCCCGGGCGGCCGGCGTCACCGAGTCGCTGCGCGTGACGCTGCCCGCCAAGGGCAAGGGCTACGTCATCAAGGAGGCGGACAAGCAGGTGCCCGTGCACCTGGACTCCGTCGCCGTCGACCCGGCCGACGGCAAGGTCATCGACGCACTGCGTTTCGACGACTACCCGTTGCTCGCCCAGCTGACCCGCTTCGGCATCGACCTGCACATGGGTCTGACGTTCGGCATCGTCAACCAGCTGGCACTGGCGGCGCTGGCCGTGGCGGTGATGTTCCTCGTCTTCTGGGGCTACCGGATGTGGTGGCTGCGCCGGCCCACCAAGGAGCGCAGGCTCTCCGCGGGCCGGGCCCACCCGCGCGGGGCGTGGCGCAAGTTGCCCGTGACGCTGCTGCTTCCGCTCGCCGCGGTGACGGCGGTGGTGGGCTGGTTCGTGCCGATGCTGGGCATCAGCCTGCTCGCGTTCCTGGCGGTCGACGTCCTGCTCGGCTTCGTCGCCCGCCGCCGCGCGGCGGCCCGGTAGCCCAGGGGACGGCCCCGTAGTCCACGGGGCGGGCCGGCAGTCCACGGGGTGGGCCCGTAGTCCACGGGGGTGGGCCCCGTCAGTCCGCGAGGTGGGCCCGTACGCGCCTCCTCGCGCGCACGGGCCCGCCCCTGCCGGCCTGTCGGTCCGCCGGTTCAGGGGGCGTACTTGTAGCCCACCCGGCGCACCGTCCGGATCGCGTCGCGGTGGGCGGCGCCCAGCTTGCGGCGCAGGCGGGCGATGTGGACGTCGACCGTCCGGCCGTCGCCGACGTGGCCGTAGCCCCACACCGTGGTGACCAGCTGGTCCCGGCTGTGCACCCGGTGCGGGTGCGCCACCAGGTGGGCCAGCAGCTCGAACTCCAGGTACGTCAGGTCCAGTACCCGGCCGTCGACCTCGGCGGTGCGCTGCGCCGAGTCGATCCGTACGAGGGCGTCGCCGGTGATGTCCGGCGCCGCGGCGGTCTTCGCCGGGGCGGGAACGGAATGCGGCGCGAAGGCGATCGGCGGCTGCTGGTCGGCCGGTACGAGGACCAGGTAGCCGACCATCGGCGGGTTTCCGGGCAGCGCCGGCAGCGTGTGCTGGGGCGCGGGCAGCCAGGTGGCGCCGGGCGGGAGGAGGTCCGCCACCCGGACCGCCTCGTCCCGGTCCACGGCACGCAGCCGGTGGCGCGGACTGGGCGGGCGGGTCAGGGCGGCGGAGGAGGTCGCAGCGGAGGCGGCAGAAGCGATGGAGCGGGTGTTCGCCATGAGTGGTCAGCTCTTTCACGCGGAGTGGTCGGCAGGAGACGTACGTACGTGGTCGTCCGTCGTCGTTGTCGTACCGCGCAGACCGAAGGCCTCGGGGAGGTCCGGTGGTCGGGTCCCGGGGGCTTTAGAGGGCCGGCGCGTTCTCCGCGCGGCAACACACCCGATCGAAATCGTGGTCCTGACGGGACGGCCAGAACGGCTCCAGGTCGCTGCGACCTGACGAGGTGTGCGAGTGGCTGGCCATGAGCGCCATTCAAGCAGACGTCCGGGGCCCGGGGCAGAGTGCGTCTCACTTCGTGGAGCGGTATCTCATATTCCGCCGCCATAGCCCTACGAGACTGCAACAAACCCGACAAAGGACCGGCCTCCGAACCCGGCCGGGCGGCCTGGTTCCCCTACCCCGTACCGCATGCTGGGCAGATCCGTCCCGGCCGTTGACGACGGCGCCCGCCGGACCGGGTGCGGTCGGCGGGCGCTGTGGCGTTCGGGCGGCGGTCAGACGAGGCCGTCCTTCTCCAGTCCGGTGCAGCAGGTGTCGGTGATCAGGCGGGTCACCACGTACGGGTCCACGTTCGCGTTCGGGCGGCGGTCCTCGATGTACCCCTTGCCGTCCCTCTCCACCTGCCACGGGATGCGGACCGAGGCGCCGCGGTCGGAGACCCCGTAGCTGAACTCGTTCCAGGGGGCGGTCTCGTGCAGACCCGTCAGGCGCTCGTCGATCCCGGCGCCGTAGTTCTTCACGTGGTCCATCGGCTTCGACCCCTCGCCCAGGGCCTCGCACGCCGAGATGATCGCGCGGTAGTCCTCGCGCATCGCCCTCGTGGAGAAGTTGGTGTGCGCGCCCGCGCCGTTCCAGTCGCCCTTGACCGGCTTCGGGTTCAGCGTCGCCGAGACGTTGAACTCCTCGGCCGTGCGGTACAGCAGCCAGCGGGCGATCCACAGCTGGTCGGACACCTCCAGCGGGCCGACCGGGCCGACCTGGAACTCCCACTGGCCCGGCATGACCTCCGCGTTGATGCCGGAGATGCTCAGACCTGCCGCCAGGCAGTGGTCGAGGTGCTTCTCGACGATCTCGCGCCCGAAGATCTCGTCCGAGCCGACGCCGCAGTAGTAGCCGCCCTGCGCGGCCGGGAAGCCGTTCACCGGGAAGCCGAGCGGGCGGGTGCCGTCGAAGAAGGTGTACTCCTGCTCGATGCCGAAGACCGGCTCCTGCCCGGCGAACCGCTCCGCGACCGGGCGCAGCAGGGCGCGGGTGTTCGACTCGTGCGGGGTCATGTCGATGTTCAGGACCTCGCACAGGACGAGGACGTTGCTCCCGCCGCGGATCGGGTCCGGGCAGGAGAAGACCGGCTGCAGCACGCGGTCGGAGGCGTGCCCCTCGGCCTGGTTGGTGCTCGAACCGTCGAAGCCCCACACCGGCAGCGCGTCGCCGTCGGCGAGGATCCTCGTCTTGGAGCGCAGCTTCGCCGTCGGCTCGGTGCCGTCGATCCAGATGTACTCAGCCTTGTAGCTCACGGGCCCCATCCTTCGGTACGTCGCTCCGGCGCAGACCCCGTCTGAACCGCCCTGCTCATCGCAGCGTGCCCCGTGGCGATTTCTCATCCGTTGCCCGTGTGTGAACCCCGTGTTACCGAGGTTCACACCGCAGGTGGGGGTGGCTGTGCGGGTCGAGGAGGGCACACCCGTTCGGGTGGGGCAGACTGGGCGGGTGAGCGTTTCGTACGATTTGAACTCCTCCGCCGACCCCGCCCCGCCGGCCGGTGGCGGCCCCCGCCCCCGGGTCGGCCTGCTCGGTACCGGTCCCTGGGCGCACCGCACCCACGCCCCGGCCCTCGCCGCGCACGCCGGGGCAGAGTTCGCCGGGGTGTGGGGCCGGCGCCCCGAAGCGGCGGCCGAGCTGGCGCGCGCGCACGGCGTGAAGGTGTACGAAGACCCCGACGCGCTGTTCGCGGACTGTGACGCCGTGGCCTTCGCCCTGCCGCCGGACGTGCAGGCGCCGCTGGCCGTGCGGGCGGCCGGAGCGGGATGCCACCTGCTGCTCGACAAGCCCGTCGCGACGACCGTGGAGGAGGCCCGCGCCGTCGCGGACGCCGCCGCCCGCAGCGGTGTGGCCTCCGTCGTCTTCCTCACCCTGCGCTTCGCGGAGCCGACCGCGACCTGGGTCGAGGAGCAGGCCGGGCGCAGCGGCTGGTTCACCGCCTCCGCCCACTGGCTCGGCGCGGTCTTCCCGCCCGACGGCGAGCCCAGCCCGTACGCCGACTCGCCTTGGCGCAAGGCCAAGGGCGGCCTGTGGGACGTCGGGCCGCACGCCCTGTCCGTACTGATCCCGGTGCTCGGCGACGTCACCGCCGTCTCCGCCACCCGGGGGACCTCCGACGTGGTCCAACTCGCCCTGCGCCACACCTCGGGCGCGGTCAGCACCGCCGTGCTCAGCCTGGGCGCGCCGCCCGCCGCGGCGGGGGTCGGCCTTGAGCTGCGCGGCACCGCGGGCGTCTTCGGCCTGCCCGACTGGAGCGACGTACCCGGCGCCTACGGCCGGGCGCTGGACGCGCTGCTCACCTCGGCCCGGACGAAGGTGCCGGATCCGCGGGACGCGGCGTTCGGGGCCAGGCTGACGGAGATCCTGGCGGAGGCGGAGCGCCTGGCGGCGGGGACCGCCTGACGGGCCGGCGTCCGTGCGGGGCCGCTGCCCGTGACGGCGGCGGTCCGTGGGCGCGGCTACTTGATGAGGGCGTTGGCCACGATGACCACCACCCCGATCCCGGCGTCCGCCAGCCCGATGAGCAGCGCGGAGCTCAGCCGGTAGCCGACCCGCACGGCCGCGAGGGTGCCCCAGCCGAACAGCAGCGCGGTGTTCAGGGCGAGCGCGACACCGGTGACCCCGTTCTCGGGCCACCCCGTGAGCCCCGCGAGCAGCAGGAGTACCACGCTGGGCAGGGTGGCCGCCACCATGGGCCACTCCTGCCACATGGCGCGCCCGAGCCCCCGCCACCGGTGGCCGGGCGAGCCGGGCTGATGGGTGGTCATGTGATGGGCGTAGCCGTGCGCGAGCCCCGCCGTGACGGCGGTGATCAGGACCCAGGTGGCGTCGTAGTACGGCGTGTACTGCTCACCCGTCCGCTCCAGCGCCGCCATCAGCCCACTGGCGAGCACGGTCCCGTACACCCCGCTGAACCGCCAGCCTGCGTGCCGGCGGGGCGGGGGGAGCGGCAGTGAGCGTTCCTGCGGTGATGCGGTCACAGTGGTCCTTTATGGCGTATTGGGGTGGTGTGTACTCCTTTGTCGTGATCCAGGGTAGGGGGTCGCGGATGGGCCCCGGGTAAGCGCCTGCTTTCGGTAGACCCCCGGCGGCGACCCGAAGTGCCGTTTGAAGGCCTTGGCGAAGGCGAACTCCGACGTGTAGCCCGTGTGCTGCGCGATCGTGCTCAGCGGGGCCGGCGAGCGGTGCAGCAACCGCGCCGCGGTCGCCATCCGCCAGTTGGTCAGATAGGTCAACGGCGGCTCGCCGACCACCGTGGCGAAGCGGCGGGCGAACGCCGCGCGGGACAGCCCGGCGCGGGAGCCCAGCGACTCCACGGTCCAGGGGTGGCCGGGATCGTCGTGGATCGCCCGCAGGGCCGGGGCGACCGCCGGGTCGGTCAGCGCGGCCGCCCACCCCCGGGTCCGCTCCTTCGGCAGTTCGGCGTACCACGACCGGAGGATGTACAGCAGCAGCAGATCGACGAGCGCCGTGACGACCGCGTCCGAGCCCGGTTGCGGGGCGTGGAACTCGGCGCAGAGCTGATCGACCGCCGAGCGCAGTACCGGGTGGCGGCCGGGCACCGCGGGGAGGTGGACGACCTCCGGAAGATCGCTGAACA
This sequence comes from Streptomyces sp. NPDC051578, assembly GCF_044454045.1. Lineage (NCBI taxonomy): Bacteria > Bacillati > Actinomycetota > Actinomycetes > Kitasatosporales > Streptomycetaceae > Streptomyces > Streptomyces sp. NPDC051578. Next base: position 426,847 of record NZ_JBITDH010000001.1, on the reverse strand, counting down.
GCGGGTGCGGGCGGTCGACGTCGATGGCGTACGCGCCGCACACCAGCACCGTGTGCGGCCCCGGTCCGCCCACGGCGACCCGGCCGATGGGCGAGGAGCGGTCCACGCGGTCCGGTACGAAGTCCACCGGATCGCGGTCGGGCGCGTCGCACAGGACGTGTCCGCTGCCGCGCCGCAGGAACACGATGTCGCCGGGTCCGAGCGCGATCGGCCGGCCGTGCGGTGGCAGCAGGTGGCAGTGCCCTTCCACGACCACATGGAATCCGGCGCCTGAGACGGGCCGGAACCTCAGGGCCCAGGGGGCGTGCGCGTCGGTGCGGGTCACCATCGGGCGTCCCGTGCGCAGGACTTCGAGGGTGTCGCTCAGGATGTCCATGGCGCCACTCTATTGCCTTGGCGGCAAGACGATATGACAGGGAATCGAGATCTTGGGTTATTCATCGTCTCGATGCGGAGGCGTACGTTGCTGACCATGGGCGGCTGCCTCACCGCGCGCCGCATCGACGAAGGAACGAGTTGCATGTATCTGGCCGGCAAGAAGATCGTGATCATCGGCGGAAGCTCCGGCATCGGCTTCGCCGTAGCCCGACAGGCCGTGGCGGCCGGCGCGCACGTCGTGGTCGCCTCCAGCAATCAGGACCGCGTGGACGCCGCGACGAAGCGGTTGGGTGAGCCGGCCGAAGGCCGCCGCCTGGACGTCGCCGACGGCGACGCCATCGCCGCGTTCTTCGAGCAGACCGGGGAGTTCGACCACCTCGTCTACACCGCGGGCGAATCCCTGCTGATCAAGCCGTTGGCCGACACCACCCCGCGGGAGGCCAGAACCGTCTTCGAGCGCCGGTTCTGGGGCGCGTTCCTCTCCGCCAAGTACGCCGCACCACGCCTGCGCGACGGCGGCTCGATCACCTTCAGCTCCGGCGTCCTCGCGACCCGGCCCCTGTCCGGAACCGCGCTCACGGCGGGCATCACCGGCGGCATCGAGGCCCTGTCCCGGGCACTCGCCGTCGAACTCGCCCCCCTGCGCGTCAACGTGATCCAGCCCGGTGTGATCCGCACCGAGCTGTGGGACGGCAGTGTCCCGGACCCGGAGGCATTCCTCCGGGACGCCGGGTCCGAGCTGCTTACGCGGCGGGTCGGCACGGCCGAGGAAGCCGCGGCGGCCTACCTCTTCGTCGTGGCCAACGCCTACGTCACCGGCACCACGCTCGCGGTGGACGGCGGCGCGGCACTGGTGTGACACCTGTGACGCGGGCGCCGGAGGAGCGTCAGCGGCGGGAGAGGGCGTCGCGGACCGCTTCCTCCGAACGGGCCACCACGGCGGTGCCGTCCTCGGCGGTGATGATGGGGCGCTGGATCAGCTTCGGGTGCGCCGACAGGTGGGCGATCCAGCGCGAGCGCGCCTCCTCGGTCTCCTCGCGCGGCAGTTCCCGTACGCCGGTCTCCTTCGCCAGCGGATCCGAGGTGCGGGTGATGTCCCAGGGCTCCAGGCCGAGACGGTCCAGCACCTCGCGGATCTCGGCCTCGGACGGTACGTCTTCCAGGTAGCGGCGCACCGTGTACTCGGCGCCCTCCGCGTCCAGCAGGGTCAGCGCACTGCGGCACTTCGAACAGGCGGGGTTGATCCAGATCTCCATGTCCCCCAGCGTAGCCAGGCGCCGTCTGGCCTGGGGCGATTGTCAGTGGCCCCCACTAAAATCGAAGGAGCACGACAGGAAGCCAACTACCGTTTGGGAGGCTGTAGATGGCCGCTGCCGCGATCATTGCGATGCCCAAGAAGAAGCCACTGCCGGCCGGGCTGCCGCGCGAGTGGTACGAGAGCCACAACCGCCGCCTCAAGGCGATGCGGCTGGCGATATCCCTGCTCGACACGGGGACGTACGACGCCAAGCGCGCCACCAACCGCAAGATACGGACCATGGCGGTCCGGGTGGGCATCCACCGCCCGTCCAACACCACCTGCCGGATGGTGCGCTCCTTCATCCGCGACGGCGGCTGACGCCTCGGCGGCGGGGGCCGGCCGGCCCGTTCCGGGGGCGGGTCCGGGGGGCCGTTCCGGGGCCGGATCCGAGGGCCACGGAACGGGCCCTCGGATCCGGCTACTCCGGTACGGCACCGGCCCCCACCGCCGACAGCACCAGCACGGCCACGTCGTCGCGCGGCCCGCCGTCGGTGAAGGCCAGCAGGTCCCGCCACACCGCGCGCGGCAGTCCCTCCGGATCCTTCACCAGCACCGGGACCCGCTGCGCCAGCGGGTAGAAGTGCCCGGCGGCGTCCCGCGCCTCCGTCACCCCGTCGGTGTGCACGAGGAGCCGGTCGCCCGGCAGCAGCGGGACCTCCGTGAGCCCGGTCGGCGCCGGGCCCGCGAGCCCGAGACCCAGCGGCGGGCCGGGTTCCGTGGCCAGCTCGCAGGCCACGAAGTCCCGCAGCAGCAGCACCGGCGGATGCCCGCAGGAGACGATCCGCACCACGTCCCGTTCCGGCGGGAACTCCAGCAGCACCGCCGTCGTGAACAGCTCCGGGTGCTCCTCGCCCCCGTTCGAGGCGTCCTGCACCAGCCGCCGGTCCAGCCGGGCCGCGACGGCCTCCAGGCCGGGGTCGTCCAGCACCGCCTCCCGGAAGGCGCCCAGCAGCGCGGCCACGGTCCCGACCGCGGCCAGCCCGTGACCCTGTACGTCGCCCACCACCGCCCGCACCCCGTACGGCCCGGCCCGTACGTCGAACAGGTCGCCGCCGACGAGCGTGCCGCGCTGGGCCGCCCGGTAGAGGCCGTCACAGCGCACCCGGCCCACGCGCTCCGGCACGGGGGGCAGCAGCGCCAGCTGCGCCGCCTCGGCGACGGTACGGACGCTGACGAGCTGTGCGTCCCGCCGCCGCCGGACCCAGGCGATGACCACGCTGAGCAGACCGACGGTGGCCACGGTGGCCAGGTCGGCCCCGCGGGCGTGCCCGACGCCCAGCTGGGGGAAGCCGAGCAGCACCAGCACCACGACCGCGAAGGCGGCCGTCACGGTGGCCCCGTAGGAGAAGGCCGCCACGGCCGGGAGCGCGGCCAGGAAGTAGCCGAGCTCGGCGACGCCGGGGGTCAGCCACTGGACGCCGGTCAACACCACCAGGGCCACCAGGGGCGCGGCCCGGGCCCAGCGCGGCGGCGGCGCACCGCGCAGCCAGCCGGGCTCCTCGCGTCCGTGCATCACCCCTCCACCCTGGCGCCGGTGACCGCCCCCCGCACGCCGGGTGGCCCCGAACGCGCCGACACCGCACAGTGGCTCCGTGGCGGAAACGGCGGACACCCGCAGCGGGGCCATCAGCACCCGGCTGAACTGGCTGCGGGCAGGGGTGCTGGGCGCCAACGACGGGATCATCTCCACGGCGGGCCTGGTGGTCGGGGTGGCCGGGGCGACGACCGCGCGCGAGACGATCCTGGCGGCGGGGGTGGCCGGGCTGCTGGCCGGGTCCTTGTCGATGGCGGCGGGGGAGTACGTGTCGGTCAGCTCCCAGCGGGACTCCGAGCGGGCCGCGCTGGAGGTCGAACGGCGGGAGCTGGCGCAGGAGCCGGACGCGGAGCTGGAGGAACTGACCGCGCTGCTCGCGCAGCGGGGGCTGAGCCGGGAGCTGGCCCGGGAGGCGGCCGAGCAGCTGACGGAGCGCGACGCTTTGCGGGCGCACGCGCGGGTGGAGCTGGGGATCGACCCGGACGAGCTGGCCAACCCCTGGCACGCCGCGTGGGCCAGTCTGATCGCCTTCACGGTGGGGGCGGTGCTGCCGTTGCTCGCGATCGTCCTGCCGGGGCCTTCGGCGAGGGTGCCGGTCACGGTGGCGGCCGTACTGACGGCGCTGACGCTGTGCGGAGCCGCCGGCGCCCGCCTGGGCGGCGCCCCGCCGGGCCGGGCCATCCTCCGCAACGTCCTCGGCGGCGCCCTGGCCATGGCCGTCACCTACGCGGTGGGAACCCTCCTGGGCGACACGTCCTGACGCCCCCGCGCCCGCCCGCCGGCGGGTCCGTCCCGCACACTGGGCCCATGCGCATCGCAGTCACCGGATCAAGCGGGCTCATCGGCAGTGCCCTCGTGCGGGACCTCCATGCAGACGGCCACGACGTCGTGCGTCTCGTGCGCCGCGCCCCGGCGCGGCACGGGGAGGCGCTGTGGGACCCGGCCGGGGGCTACGTGGACCCCGCCGGGCTCGCCGGCTGCGAGGCCGTGGTGCACCTGGCCGGCGCCGGGGTCGGGGACCACCGGTGGACGGCCGCCTACAAGCGGGAGATCCGCGACAGCCGCGTGCTCGGCACCGCCACGATCGCCCGGGCCGTCGCGGCGATGGAGCAGCCCCCGGCCGTGCTCGTCAGCGGCAGCGCCGTCGGGTACTACGGCGACACCGCCGACCGCACCGTCGACGAGGACGCCCCGGCCGGGGAGGGGTTCCTGCCCTCCGTGTGCGTGGAGTGGGAGGCCGCCGCCGCGCCCGCCCGGGCCGCCGGGATCCGAACCGTCTTCGCCCGTACCGGCCTCGTGGTCTCCGCCGAGGGCGGGGCCTGGGGCAAGCTCTTCCCGCTCTTCCGCGCCGGACTGGGCGGCCGGCTCGGCAACGGCCGCCAGTACTGGTCGCACATCTCGATGCACGACGAGGTCGCCGCCCTGCGCCACCTCATCGACACCCCGGGCCTCGCCGGCCCCGTCAACCTCACCGCCCCCGAGCCGCTGACGAACCGTGAGGTCACCGCCGCGATGGGCCGCGTCCTGCGCCGCCCGGCGGTGTTCGCCGTCCCGGCCCCGGCGATGCGCCTGGTCCTCGGGGAGTTCGCCCACGACGTGCTCGGCAGCCAGCGGGTGCGGCCCACCCGCCTGCTGGAGTCCGGCTTCGTCTTCCGGGACCCGGACATCGACGCCTCGATCCGGGCGGCCCTGGCCGGGCAGGCCTGAGGGCCGCCCCGTAGTCCCCGGCGGCCCGGGGGAGCGCCGGCCGCCCATGTGCGACCGTTCGTGACCCGTATGCGACCGCCATGCGACCGGAGTTGTGCGCAATACCCCACAGCACTTGGGTTCTGCCGCAGCCCGAGTGGGGAAGGAGGACCCCACACAGCCGCGCCGACCTCGGGGAGGGGCACGTGCTCAGCAGCGCACACCATGCGGACGTCGTCATCGTAGGAGCCGGAGTCTCAGGACTCGCGGCCGCACACCACCTGATCGCCCAGGGGGTCACCGTCACCGTGCTGGAGTCCGCCGACGACCCCGGCGGCCGCATGGCCACCGAGTCGGCCGACGGATTCCGGCTCGACCGGGTCGGCCAGCTCCTGAACACCTCGTACACCGAACCCGCCCGCACTCCGGGCCTGGAGGCCCTCACCCTGCGCACCTTCGCGCCCGGCGTCCTCGTCCACGGCGCCGACGGCAGGCAGCAGCGCGCCGGGGCCCTCACCCCCGCCCGCGCCCTGGCCAGCGGCTCACTCGACCAGGCCCGGCTCAGCGCCGCCCTCGCCCGACTCGCCGCCCAGCCCGAGGAGCGTCTGCTCGCCCGGCCGGAACGCACCGCCCTCGCCGCCCTCACCTCGCGCGGCCTGCCCCCGCGCACCCTGAACGGCGTACTGCGCCCCCTCCTGGCCGCCTTGCTGCGCGACCCGGGGCTCACCACCTCCAGCCGCGTCGCCGACCTCGCCCTGCGCGGCTTCGCCCGGGGGCGGCTGGCCGTCCCCGAGGGCGGCGCGGCGGCCCTGCCCGCCCTGCTCGCTGCCGGCCTGCCTCCCGGCACCGTGCGCACCGGGGTCCGCGTCCGCTCGGTGGCGACCAACCTGGTCACCACCGACGAGCACGGCGACTTCGGCTGCCGCTCCGCCGTCCTGGCCACCGGCGCCCGGGCCGCCGCCGGGCTGTTGCCCGGGCTGCGGGTACCCGACTTCCACGACGTCACCGTCCTGCACCACGCGACGCCGGCCGCCCTGCCCTGGGACGGCTCGCTGCTCCTGGACGCCGACCCGAGGTGGCCCGTCGCCCACACCACCGTGATGAGCGCCGTCGACCCGACGCGCGCCCCCGCCGGACGCGGCCTGGTCACCACCACCGTGCACGGACCGCCGCCGCCCGCGCGGACGGTCGCCTCCCGGCTGGCCCGGCTCTACGACACCTCCACCCGGGACTGGGAGCTGCTCGCCGTCCACCACACCCCGGAGGCGGTGCCCGCCATGCCCCCGCCCTACGACATGCGGCGCCCCGTGCGGGTGCTGGCCGGGCTGTACGTGTGCGGGGACCACCGGGACGCCAACACCGTCCAGGGCGCCCTGCACTCCGCCCGCCGCGCCGCGGCCGCCGTCCTGCGCGACTTCGGCATCCCGGTGCCGGCCGCCACCGAGCGCCCGCTGCGGGTGGCGGCCTGAAACCACCGCCGCCCACCGCGGGGCCGGTCTGGGACCACCGCCGCCCACTGCGGGTGGCGGCCTGAAACCACCGGTTCCCGGCCGGGTCGCGGCGGCTCACGCCATCGCCGCGACCCGGTCCCGGTAGGTCCGTACCGCCGGGGCGTCCCGGTACGGCTCCAGCCGCCGCTCGAAGTCCCGCACGTACTCCACCGCGCGCACCGAGCGCATCTCCATCGCCTGCTGCGCCGCCTCCGCGCCCAGCGCGCACGCCTGGTCCAGCTCACCCAGCCCCAGCCGGGCCGTGGCCAGCACCACCCGGCAGAACAGGCGCGAGCGCGCGTACGCGGGGGCCCGCAGCTGGAGGGAGCGCTCGGCGTGCTGCGCCGAGGCCCGGTACTGCTGCAGGTCCCGGTGGCAGTGGCCGAACTCGTCGGCGAGCTGCGCCTCGTCGTAGTCGCGCGCCCAGTGCGGCACTTCGTCCCCCGGGCGGGCCGCCCCCAGCGCCCGCTCGGCCCGCACCAGTGAGGCCGTCGAGGCGCGGACCTCCCCGAGCACGGCGTGCCCGCGCGCCTCCGCCGAGTGCAGCAGCGCCTGCACCACCGGCGGCGGCCCCGATCCCACGCCCTGCTGGGCGACCCGGGCCAGCTGCACCGCCTCCCGCCCGTGGCCGAGGTAGACCGCCTGCCGGCTCATCGTCACCAGCACGTACGACCCGTACGGCCGGTCCCCGGCCGCCTGCGCCAGGCGCAGCGCCTGCACGAAGTACCGCTGGGCCAGTCCGTGGGCGGCGATGTCGTACGAGGTCCAGCCCGCGAGCCGGGTCAGGTCGGCGGCGGCGGAGAACAGCCGGCGTCCGGTGGTCTCCCCGTAGGTACCGCGGAGCATGGGCTCGGCCTCGTGCTCCAGGTACCGCACCAGGGCCTGGCGGGCGTGCCCGCCGCCGTAGGCGTGGTCCAGGGCCCGGAACAGCTCGCTCACCGACCGCAGCGCCGCGATGTCACCGCCCGTCACCCGCTGCCCGGGGCCGCGGTCGATCTGCCGCTGCCGGGGCACCGAGGTGCGGCCCTGCATCGGGACGCGGGCGGCGGCGGCCTCCGCGCCCCGCCCGACCCGCTCGTCGGCGCGGCCGATCAGCCAGTCCCGGCTGGGGACGACCAGCCCGGCCGGGGTGAAGGCGATCTTGCGCAGCTCGGCGTGGGAACCGGAGTCCTTGCGCCACAGCCCGCTCGCGATGTCCACGGCCTCCTCGGGGGTGGCGGCGAACTCCAGCCCCGCGTAGACGGGTGCGCAGGCGTCGAGCCCCAGGTCCTGCGCCGACAGCCGCCGCCCCAGGCGCCGGGTGAAGACCTCCGCGATCAGCGCGGGGGTGGTGCCGCGCGGCTGCTGCCCGCGCAGCCAGCGGGTCACGGAGGTCTTGTCGTACCGCAGATCGAGACCGTGCTCCAGGCCGAGCTGGTCGACGCGGCGGGCGAGCCCGGCGTTGGAGAACCCGGCTTCGGCGATCAGCGCCGCGAGCTGCCGGTTGGGGACACGCTGGGCAGGTCGTTCCGTCATCGGCTCCACGGTTCCTGACGTGACGGACCGGAGTCACCGGCCCTGTGAACGGCGTGAATGTAGCGGCGAACTCCGCCCGTACCGCCCGCTCTGTCCCACATTCATCCGATCGTGTGCAGAACGATCCCGGGGGTGGACAAACCGGCGTGACCAGGAAGTATCCAAGCGGCCAATATGACCTGACGGCCGGTGTCAGTCCCGGCCGTCACGGCGCAGCCGTGCGCCGCGGCGGCGGCCGATGGGTGCGTGCGGGGGCCTTAGCAGCCCGTCGCGTCCTCGCACGCAGGGCAGGGCTCAGGCCACCCCTTCGTGTGTACGAGCGGGATGACCCTTTACGGATCGGGCCGCTCCGCCCGCATAGGCTGACGGCATGACCCGCCGTACCACCGGGGCGCCGTTCCGAGGCGACTGCGCAGAGTCCGCCGCCCCGCTGCCCGCGCCCGAGCTGACCGAGGCCGAGTGCCGGCGGTGCGGTACGTACATCGCCGGGCTCGACGGGCGGTACGCCTGCGGGGTGTGCGGCTGGGTCAACGACCACTCCGAGGGGCACCGGCGGCTGCCGCGCGCCGAGGAGGACCCGGACCGGCCGCCGAAGGGGCGCCGGCGGCCCAGGCCGGGGCCCTGAGGGGCCGCGCCGGGACGGCCGTACCCTTGCTGGTGCGATACGTGCACACAGCAGGTTCAACGAGGAGGCGCTGCGGTGACTGACCTTCGGTTTGTCCATCTGGGCTTCGGGCCGGATTACGTCGAGTACACCGAGGCCTGGGAAGAGCAGCGCCGCGTCCACGCCGCCCGCTTCGCGGACGAGATCGACGACACCTGCCTGCTGCTGGAGCACCAGCCCGTCTACACCGCGGGCCGGCGCACCGACGACAGCGAGCGGCCCCTGGACGGCACGCCCGTGGTCGACGTGGACCGCGGCGGGAAGATCACCTGGCACGGCCCCGGCCAGCTGGTCGGCTACCCGATCATGAAGCTGCCCCGACCGGTCGACGTCGTCGCCCATGTCCGCCGCCTGGAGGACGCACTGATCCGCACCGCCGCCGAGTTCGGCCTGGAGACCACGCGGGTGGAGGGCCGCAGCGGCGTGTGGGTGCTCGGCGACCCCGTGGAGCAGCGCCCGAAGCTCGGCGGCCTCTCCCTCGACTTCGACCCCCGCCTGCACGACGAGGAGTTCGACCCCCGGCTGAACGGCCCCGAGTACGCCCCCTCCAACGCCGGCCAGCGCCGCGAGGACCGCAAGCTCGCCGCCATCGGCATCCGGGTCGCCAAGGGCGTCACCATGCACGGCTTCTCCTTCAACGTGAACCCGGACAACACCTGGTTCGACCGGATCGTGCCCTGCGGCATCCGGGACGCCGGTGTGACCTCGCTCTCGTACGAACTGGGCCGGGAGATCACCATCGCCGAGGTGCTCCCGGTCGTGGAGCGCCACCTCAAGGACGTCCTGGAGCAGGCGGAGCTCAAGCCCCGGGAGATAGAGCCGGCCGCCGGCTGACGCTCGGGAATGGGTCGGGCGGCCCCCGGGTTGCCGGACGTAAGAGCGTACGAAATTACGGGCGTACCCTGGTGGGCGCCGAAGAATCGAAGTCACAGGGAGCCGGTCGTGTCCGCAGTCGCACCCGACGGACGCAAGATGCTGCGCCTGGAGGTCCGTAACAGCCAGACCCCCATCGAGCGCAAGCCCGAGTGGATCAAGACCCGGGCGAAGATGGGTCCCGAGTACACCAAGATGCAGGCCCTGGTGAAGGGCGAAGGACTGCACACGGTCTGCCAGGAAGCCGGCTGTCCCAACATCTACGAATGCTGGGAGGACCGCGAGGCCACCTTCCTCATCGGTGGCGACCAGTGCACCCGGCGCTGTGACTTCTGCCAGATCGACACGGGCAAGCCCGAGGCCCTCGACCGCGACGAGCCGCGCCGCGTCGGCGAGTCCGTCGTCACGATGGACCTGAACTACGCCACCATCACCGGCGTCGCCCGCGACGACCTGGCGGACGGCGGTGCGTGGCTGTACGCCGAGACCGTGCGCCAGATTCACGAGCAGACGGCCGGCCGCGAGGGCGGCCCCACCAAGGTCGAGCTGCTGGCCCCCGACTTCAACGCGGTGCCGGAGCTGCTGGAGGAGGTCTTCGCCTCCCGCCCCGAGGTCTTCGCGCACAACGTCGAGACGGTGCCGCGGATCTTCAAGCGGATCCGCCCGGGCTTCCGCTACGAGCGCTCGCTCGACGTGATCACCCAGGCGCGTGCCTACGGCCTGGTCACCAAGTCGAACCTCATCCTCGGCATGGGCGAGGAGCGCGAGGAAGTCACGCAGGCGCTCAAGGACCTCCACGAGGCGGGCTGCGAGCTCATCACCATCACCCAGTACCTGCGGCCCTCGCCGCGCCACCACCCCGTCGAGCGCTGGGTGAAGCCGGCGGAGTTCGTGGAGCTGGCGAAGGAGGCCGAGGAGATCGGCTTCTCCGGCGTGATGTCCGGCCCGCTGGTCAGGTCGTCCTACCGGGCGGGTCGCCTCTACACCCAGGCGATGGAGAAGCGCAGCCGAGCTGGAGCGTAGGTTGCGGGTCCGCCCGAGGGACGAGGGCGGGCACGCGGCCGGAGCGGTGGCGAGGCGGAGCTCGACCGAGGGAACAGGGAAGCGCAGCCGAGCTGGAGCGTAGGTTGCGGGTCCGCCCGAGGGACGAGGGCGGGCACGCGGCCGGAGCGGTGGCGAGGCGGAGTTCGACCGTGGGAACAGGGAAGCGCCGCCGGGCCCGAGCGTAGGTTGCGGGTCCGCCCGAGGGCGTGCGAACGCCTGACGGCCGACCGTGTGAAGTCCCGCACAAATGGCTACCAACGGGTAACACCGCTGTGACGCGGCCCCTAGGCTCTTGAACAGAGCCCGGCGGGCCGCGTCGCCTTGTACAACGTGTCGGTCACATTTGACCCGCCGGTCATGCCCTGGTAACACCGTTCAGTGACGCTTGGTCCACGCACCGCACACACCTACGCACGCCGTCTCCACCCGTGAGCACCGTCCCGTGAGCACTGTGAGCACCGTGAAAGGGATCGACATCATGCAGGCCGCGCCCGTACGCGCCATCGCCATCCCGACCTTCTCCGACGCCTTCCGCGGCATCGAGTCGCTGCTGATGAGCGGCGCCCGCCGCAACGCGTGGACCGCGGTCCTCGAAGACCGCCGCAGGGCCAAGGACCGCGTCGAGACCGAGTACGTACTGGAGGCCGCGGCGACCCGGACCCCGCAGGCCACGTAAACTTCGCCTTATGGCGAGGAAGTCAAACGCAGAGACTGCTGCGAACCCCGGGCGACTGAAGCAGATCGCCCTGACGTACAAGATGACGCGCAAGGCCGACCCGAAGGTCGGTCTGATCGTCGCGGGCGTGGGAATCGTCACCTTCGGTGTCTTTCTTGCGATCGGCTTCCTGATCGACCACCCGGTCTACCTGGGCATCCTGGGCTTCCTGGTGGCGTTCCTCGCGATGGCGATCGTCTTCGGGCGACGGGCCGAGCGGGCTGCCTTCGGGCAGATGGAGGGACAGCCGGGCGCGGCCGCGGCCGTACTGGACAACGTGGGACGGGGCTGGACTACCACCCCGGCCGTCGCGATGAACCGCAGCCAGGACATCGTCCACCGGGCCGTCGGCAAGGCCGGTGTGGTGCTGATCGCGGAGGGCAACCCGAACCGGGTCAAGACCCTGCTCGCGGCCGAGCGCAGGAAGATGGCCCGCATCCTGCCCGACGTCCCGGTCCACGACTTCATCGTCGGCACCGGTGAGGGCGAGGTGCCGCTCAAGAAGGTCCGTACGACGCTGCTCAAGCTCCCGCGCGTCCTGGCCGGCCCCCAGATCACCCAGGTCAACGACCGCCTCCGGGCCATGGGCGACCTGATGAGCAACATGCCGGTGCCGAAGGGCCCCATGCCCAAGGGCATGCGCATGCCGCGCGGCGGAAAGATGCGCTGAGCGCGGTCCTTCCCGCACGCGAAAGTGGGGCGCCCCCCCCCCGAACCGGCCGGTTCGGGGGGCGCCCCACTTTCGCGTCCTGCTTTCGTCACTGCGGTACCGCTTCGTATGCGATCCGCGTGATCCGCTTACATGCGCACCTGGACGGCGCGGGAGAGGCGGTCGTGGAGGCCGCGGCCGTCGCGGTCCCAGACCAGGGCCGGGATGACGAGGGCCAGCAGGACCGTGCGGAGCAGCACGCGGAGGACGCCGAGGCGGCCGCCGTCCTCCGCGGTCACCCGGAGGCCGAGGATCCGCTTGCCGGGGGTGAAGCCCACGGTGGCGACCGTCAGGAACGACAGGGTCACGAAGAGGGCCAGGGTCCAGTTGCGCGTGCCGGCCATGTCGCCGTGCGTGATCAGCCCGTAGGCGATCAGCTGGCAGCCGACCCAGTCGATGGCCACGGCGCCGAGACGGCGTCCGAAGCGGGCCACCGAGCCGGGCCCCGACCGGGGCAGGCCGAGGCGCTGGCCGCGGTAGCCGAAGTCGACGCCCATCTCCTCGGCGGCCGCGCGGGGGCCGGAGAGCCAGGATCCGATTGCTTGCCTGTTGTCCACTCGACCACGGTACCGGTGGCGCTCCATGCGACCTGGACGGGGCCCTGGTTAACTTGTGCGAAACAAATGGGTCATGCTTGAGAAATCCCGTGTGCTTATGGTCGGGTCAGCGTGCGGCACCGCACTGACGCGCCACGAGCTATAAAGCCCGTCCCTGCCCCGGGGCCGGGAGTAGGAGGAGTTGGATGTTCCAGAACGCCGACGAAGTGAAGCAGTACATCGAGGAGAACGACGTCAAGTTCGTCGACGTCCGCTTCTGCGACCTGCCTGGTGTGATGCAGCACTTCACCATTCCGGCGCGGGCGTTCGACCCGGCGGAGGAGCTCGCCTTCGACGGCTCCTCGATCCGCGGGTTCCAGGCCATCCACGAGTCCGACATGGCTCTGCGCGCCGACATCAGCACCGCGCGTCTGGACCCGTTCCGCCGCGACAAGACGCTGAACATCAACTTCTTCATCCACGACCCGATCACGGGCGAGGCCTACAGCCGCGACCCGCGCAACATCGCGAAGAAGGCCGAGGCGTACCTCGCCTCCACCGGCATCGCCGACACCGCGTACTTCGGGCCGGAGGCGGAGTTCTACGTCTTCGACAGCGTCCGCTTCGCGACCACCGCGAACGAGTCCTTCTACCACATCGACTCCGAGGCCGGCGCCTGGAACACCGGCTCCGAGGAGAACAACCGCGGCTACAAGGTCCGCTACAAGGGCGGCTACTTCCCGGTCGCCCCGGTCGACCACTTCGCGGACCTGCGCGCCGAGATCTCCCTGGAGCTCGACGCCCAGGGCCTCCAGGTCGAGCGCCAGCACCACGAGGTCGGCACCGGTGGCCAGGCCGAGATCAACTACAAGTTCAACACGCTGCTGGCCGCGGCCGACGACCTGATGCTCTTCAAGTACATCGTGAAGAACGTCGCCTGGCGCAACGGCAAGACCGCGACCTTCATGCCGAAGCCGATCTTCGGTGACAACGGTTCGGGCATGCACGTCCACCAGTCGCTGTGGAACGGCGGCGAGCCGCTGTTCTACGACGAGGCCGGCTACGCGGGCCTGTCGGACACCGCCCGCTACTACATCGGCGGCATCCTCAAGCACGCCCCGTCGCTGCTGGCGTTCACCAACCCGACGGTGAACTCCTACCACCGCCTGGTGCCCGGCTTCGAGGCCCCGGTCAACATGGTGTACTCGCAGCGCAACCGCTCCGCGGCCATGCGCATCCCGATCACCGGCTCGAACCCGAAGGCCAAGCGCGTCGAGTTCCGCGCCCCGGACCCGTCCTCGAACCCGTACCTGGCGTTCTCGGCCCTGCTGCTGGCCGGCCTCGACGGCGTCAAGAACAAGATCGAGCCGATGGAGCCGATCGACAAGGACCTCTACGAGCTCTCCCCGGACGAGCACGCGAGCGTCCCGCAGGTCCCGACCAGCCTGGACGCGGTCCTCAAGGCCCTCGAAGAGGACCACGAGTACCTCCTGGCCGGCGGTGTCTTCACCCCCGACCTGATCGAGACCTGGATCGACTACAAGCGCACGCACGAGATCGCCCCGATCGCCCTGCGTCCGCACCCGCACGAGTTCGAGATGTACTTCGACATCTAAGAAGCGGCGCGCGCAGCGAAGCCCCGCCCCTCTCTCCGGAGAGGGGCGGGGCTTCGCCGTTCCCGGGCCGAGTGCGCCCGGGGCGCGGGATCAGCGCAGGAGGGGCATGGCGCCCGTGAGGGCGTGGAGGCAGCGGACGGCGAGTTCGGCGGGGGAGCCGGGGCCGGAGGCGGGGGCGTCGGTCGCCGACCAGAGTTCCAGGGCGATCCGGATGGAGTCGGTCGCGGCGGCGGCCAGCAGCCGGATCTCCACGGGGTCGGCGTCCGGGCCGGCGAGGCGGGAGATGACCGGGACCAGGCGCTCCTCGGAGTCCTGGTTCACGCGGTACCAGACCGCGCGCAGGGCCTCGTCGGTCGCTGCGGCGCGGAGCAGGCCGCGGGTGACCTCCAGGCCCTCCTCGACGGACTGCAGGTCGCTGAGCGAGCGGGTCACCGCGCGTTCCAGGGCCCGGGCGAGGGGGCTGCCGGGGTCCTCCTCGGCGAGCAGCGCGCGCCAGGCGTCGCCGCCGCCCGCGAGCAGCGGGGCCACGGCCTCCTGCTTGTTGCGGAAGTAGCGGTAGAAGGTGCGCAGGGCCACACCGGCCCGGTGGGCGATGTCCTCGGCGGTGGTGCCGTCCGGGCCGTGCTCGGCGAAGAGTTCGCAGGCGGCGCGGGCGATGTCGAGCTGGGTGGCTGCCTTGCGGCGCTCGGTCAGCGACTGCGCTCCGGGACCGGCCTGGGGGGAGTACGGACGAGGGGATCTCACGGGTGAAGCCTACCGCTCGGACATATGTCTCTTGCATGTTTTGACATGCTGGCAAAATATGTCATCGCAGGAGTACCCTTCCTCCCATGAACCGTTACGAAGGACGTCGTGTCCTCATCACCGGCGGTGGCTCCGGCATCGGCCAGGCCACCGTCCACCGCATCCTCGCCGAGGGCGGCCGCGTCCACACCGTGGACGTCAACGAAGCCGGCCTCAAGGCCACCGCCGACCAGGCCGCCGTCGACGGGCACGCGGACCGCCTGACCACCGCCGTACTGGACATATCCGACGAGCAGTCGGTCAGGACGGGTGTCACCGCCGGCGTCGGCGCGCTCGGCGGGCTGGACGTCCTCGTCAACGCCGCGGGCATCCTGCGCTCCGCGCACACCCACCAGACCACCCTCGACTTCTGGAACAAGGTCATCGCGGTCAACCTGACCGGCACCTTCCTGATGATCCGCGAGTCCCTCCCGGCGCTGCTGGAGGGCGACCGGCCGGTCGTCGTCAACTTCAGCTCGACCTCCGCGTCCTTCGCGCACCCCTACATGTCCGCCTACGCGGCCAGCAAGGGCGGCATCCAGTCGATGACCCACGCCCTCGCCGCCGAGTACAGCAAGCAGGGCCTGCGCTTCGTCTCCGTCGCCCCCGGCTCCATCGAGAGCGGCATGACCACCGGTAACGGTCCCGGCCTGCCCGAGGACACCGACTGGAGCCTGTTCACCAAGCTCGCCCCGGCCCTCGGCCAGGGCTTCGCCGGCCCGCAGACCGTGGCCGGCGTCGTCGCGATGCTGGGCTGCGAGGACGGCGCCTTCATCACCGGTACGGAGATCCGTATCGACGGCGGCACCCACTACTGAGCCGGCCGTCAGCCCCTGAACCGGTCCCACAGCCGGGGGAAGCGCTCCGCGAGCACGGCTTCGTTCTCGAAGTCCAGCGGCGTGCCCTCCGGCTCGGCCGGTTGCAGCGCGACACCCAGGTCCGGCGCCACCGCGCCCGTCAGCTGCTCGTACGCCTCGTCGGCCGCGTACCCCAGCTCCTCGCCGTCCCCGTCGATCTCCTCGTCGAAGTCGCCCAGCAGCTCCGCCAGCGAGTCCGGGTCGTGCACCCCGCCCTCGAAGACCTCCCGCCCCTGGCCGATCAGCCAGCAGCGGAAGTAGTCGAACGCGTCGTCGCTGGCCCCGTCGAGCAGCACCCAGGCGGCGCCCCACAGGTCCCAGGTGTACGCCCGGTTGTAACGGGACTCGAAGTGCCGGGCGAAATCGAGCACGGAGTCCGGGTCGAGCTGTGCGAGGCGCTCCACGAGCAGCTCGGCGTGCTCCTCGGGGTCGCCCTCGGCGGCCTCGCGGGTACTGTCGACGATCTCCCAGAACTCCGTCTCGTCCATCACGGCTCAAGCATCACGGGTCGGCCCCCGCGCCGCCACCGCTCATACGGCCAAAGGCCGGTCAACGCCCCCCGCGTGGCCGCAGGAACCGGCCACGGAAAACGCGTGAGGCGGCCCGCACCCCCCACGGGGCGGACCGCCTCACCGGCGTGGCGCGCGCGGCCTACAGGCCGTAGCGCTCCCGGGCCTCCTTGATGGCGGACGCCGGGACCTCGCCGCGGCGGGCGAGCTGGGCCAGCGCGGCCACCACGATCGACGGCGCGTCGACACCGAAGTGGCGGCGGGCGCCCTCGCGCGTGTCGGACAGGCCGAAGCCGTCCGTACCCAGCGAGGTCCAGTCCTGCTCGACCCACTGGCTGATCTGGTCCGGGACCTGGCGCATCCAGTCGGAGACGGCGAGGACCGGGCTGGTGACGCCCTCCAGGGCGCGCGTGACGTACGGGGTGCGCATCTCGCCGCGCAGCAGCGCCTCGTCGCACTCCAGCGCGTCGCGCCGCAGCTCGCCCCAGGAGGTGGCGGACCAGACGTCGGCGGCCACGTTCCAGTCGGCGGCGAGCAGCTGCTGCGCCTCCAGGGCCCAGTGGATCGCCGTACCGGAGGCCATCAGCTGGATCTTGGGGGCGTCGGCCGCCGGGGCGGACTCCAGCGAGGCGGCCGTGTTGAAGCGGTAGAGGCCGCGCAGGATGCCCTCCTCCACGCCCTCGGGCATGGCCGGCTGGACCTTCGGCTCGTTGTAGACCGTCAGGTAGTAGAAGACGTCTTCCGGCTTCTCGCCGTACATGCGGCGCAGACCGTCCTTGACGATCACCGCGATCTCGTACGCGAAGGCCGGGTCGTAGTTCAGCGACGCCGGGTTCGTGGACGCGATCAGGTGCGAGTGGCCGTCCGCGTGCTGGAGGCCCTCACCGGTCAGCGTGGTGCGCCCGGCCGTCGCGCCGACGATGAAGCCCTTGCCGAGCTGGTCGGCGAGCTGCCACATCTGGTCGGCGGTGCGCTGCCAGCCGAACATCGAGTAGAAGATGTAGAACGGGATCATCGGCTCGCCGTGCGTCGCGTACGACGTGCAGGCGGCGATGAAGTCGGCCATGGCGCCGGCCTCGGTGATCCCCTCGTTGAGGATCTGGCCGTCCTTGGCCTCCTTGTAGTACATGAGCTGGTCGCGGTCGACCGGCTCGTACGTCTGGCCCAGCGGCGAGTAGATGCCGGCCGACGGGAACAGGGACTCCATACCGAAGGTGCGGGCCTCGTCGGGGACGATCGGCACCCAGCGCTTGCCGGTCTCCTTGTCCCGCATCAGGTCCTTGACGAGCCGGACGAAGGCCATGGTGGTGGCCATCTCCTGCTTGCCGGAGCCCTTGAGCAGCGGGGCGAAGGAGCGCTCGGCCGGGGCCGGCAGGGCCACGTGGTGCACCTTGCGCGCCGGGGCCGGGCCGCCGAGGGCCGCGCGGCGCTCGTTCAGGTAGCGGACCTCGGGGCTGTCGGCGCCCGGGTGCCCGTACGGGACCTGGCCGTCGGCGAAGGCGCTGTCGGGGATCGGGAGGCCGAGGAGGTCGCGCATGTCCTTGAACTCGTCGATCGTCAGCTTCTTCATCTGGTGGTTCGCGTTCTTCGACTCGAACCCGGCGCCCAGCGTGTAGCCCTTGACGGTCTGCGCGAGGATGACGGTCGGCGCGCCCTTGTGCTCCAGGGCGGCCTTGTACGCGGCGTACACCTTGCGGGGCTCGTGGCCGCCGCGGGAGCTGTGGAAACACTCGGCGATCTTGGCGTCGGTCAGCACGGCCGCCAGCTGCACGAGCTCGGCGTCGGCACCGAAGAAGTGCCGGCGGATGTAGGCCACGTCGCGGGTCGCGTACGTCTGGAACTGCGCGTCCGGTACCTCGCGCAGGCGCCGTACGAGGGCGCCCGTGGTGTCGAGCTGGAACAGCTCGTCCCAGGCGGAGCCCCACAGCGACTTGATGACGTTCCAGCCGGCGCCGCGGAACTGGGCCTCCAGTTCCTGGACGACACGGAAGTTGGCGCGGACCGGACCGTCGAGGCGCTGCAGGTTGCAGTTGATGACGAAGGTCAGGTTGTCGAGCCGCTCGCGGGAGGCCAGGGCCAGGGCGGCGGTCGACTCGGGCTCGTCCATCTCGCCGTCGCCGAGGAAGGCCCAGACGTGCGAGTTGGAGGTGTCCTTGATGTTCCGGTTCTGCAGGTAGCGGTTGAAGCGCGCCTGGTAGATCGCGGAGAGCGGGCCGAGGCCCATGGACACCGTCGGGAACTCCCACAGCCAGGGCAGCCGCCGCGGGTGCGGGTAGGACGGCAGGCCGTTGCCGCCGGACTCCTGGCGGAAGTTGTCGAGCTGCTGCTCCGAGACGCGGCCGTCGAGGAAGGCGCGGGCGTAGATGCCGGGGGAGGCGTGGCCCTGGATGTAGAGCTGGTCGCCCGATCCGTCGGCCTCCTTCCCGCGGAAGAAGTGCTGGAAGCCGGTCTCGTAGAGCCAGGCAGCCGAGGCGAAGGTGGCGATGTGGCCGCCGACGCCGTACTTGGAGCCGCGGGTCACCATGGCGGCCGCGTTCCAGCGGTTCCACGCGGTGATCTTGGCTTCCATCTCCATGTCACCGGGGAACTCGGGCTCCGCGGAGGTGGGGATGGTGTTGACGTAGTCCGTCTCCAGCAGCTTCGGCAGGGCGAGGCCGGCGGCCTCGGCGTGCTGGAGGGTGCGGCGGAGCAGGTATTCGGCGCGGCGCGTACCGGCGGCCTTGGCGACGGCGTCGAGGGAGGCCGCCCATTCGGCGGTCTCCTCGGTGTCGCGGTCCGGGAGCTGGTCGAGCTCGCTCGGAAGCTTTCCTACGGGGTCGGACATCGGTGTGCGCCGCCTTCCGGACAAAGGAGAGGTGGTGAAGAAAATCCCTGACGGGCAGGACAGGGTCGGCGGACCCGGGTAGGGGTCCGCGTCGACTGTAAATCGCTGATCGATGATCGATCAAACGAAAGTGGCGAAGAAATGTCGATCCGGCGAAAGTCGGCACCGGGTGCCATGAAAATGGGCACCCGGTGCCGGGCAAACCGGGGCAAGCCGACCGCTCAGGCGCGGGGGGCGCACCCCAGGACGTGCCGCTTCACCAGCACGCCGATGTCCGGATCCTGATTGCGGAAGGCCTCCACGAGGGCCGCGTGCTCCTCCGCGTACGACTTCTGGACCGTGCCCAGCCACCGGATGGACAGGGCAGTGAACACCTCGATGCCCAGGCTCTCCCAGGTGTGCAGCAGCACGCTGTTGCCCGCGGCCCGCACCAGCTCGCGGTGGAAGCCCACCGTGTGCCGCACCTGCGCCGTTCCGTCCTCGGCCCGGTCCGCGTCCCACAGGGCCGCCACGTGCGGCTCCAGCGCCGTGCAGTCCGCCGCCAGGCGCGGCGCCGCCAGCTCGGCCGCGATCTGCTCCAGACCGGCCCGGACCGGGTAGATCTCCTCCAGATCGGCGGCGGAGAGGTTGCGTACGCGCACGCCCTTGTTCGGCGCCGACTCGATCAGCCGCAGCGTCTCCAGCTCGCGCAGGGCCTCGCGGACGGGCGTCTGGCTGACCTCCAGCTCGACGGCGATCCGCCGCTCGACGATCCGCTCGCCGGGCTTCCAGCGGCCGCTGACGATCCCCTCCACGATGTGCTCGCGGATCTGCTCGCGCAGCGAGTGCACGACGGGTGGGGTGATCATCGGCGCTTCATCTCCTGGGGGCGCGCGGGGCTGATGCGTAGACAATACGGCGGTGTCGGCCGACGCGAAGCGTTCCTGGTCAGGGACCCGGGGTGAGGCTGGTTACAGCGCGGGCACGGGGATGCGGGCGATGCCGGAGCACAGGACGGCGCCGCGGACGGCGCCGGGACCTGCGGACGGCGCCCGGACCGACGACGGCGCCCCCGCCCGGAAGGTTCCGGACGGGGGCGCCGTGCGCGACAGCTGTGCGGCTACCGCCGCGGCAGGCCCTACAGGCCGAGCTCGACCTCGAACTCGCCGGCCTCCAGGATGGCCTTGACGGCCGAGAGGTACCGGGCCGCGTCCGCGCCGTCCACCAGGCGGTGGTCGTAGGACAGGGTCAGGTACGTCATGTCGCGGACGCCGATGACGGTGCCCTCGGGGGTCTCGATGACCATCGGACGCTTGACGGTGGCACCGATGCCCAGGATGGCGACCTGGTTCGGCGGCACGATCACCGTGTCGAACAGCGCACCGCGCGAGCCGGTGTTGCTGATGGTGAAGGTCGCGCCCGACAGCTCGTCCGGCGTGATCTTGTTGCCGCGGACCTTGGCGGCCAGGTCGGCGGTCGCCTTGGAGATGCCCGCCAGGTTGAGGTCACCGGCACCCTTGATGACCGGGGTCATCAGGCCCTTCTCGGAGTCCACGGCGATGCCGATGTTCTCCGAGTCGAAGTAGGTGATGGTGCCCTCGTCGTCGTTGATCCGGGCGTTGACGACCGCGTGGGCCTTGAGCGCCTGGGCAGCGGCCTTGACGAAGAACGGCATCGGCGAGAGCTTGACGCCCTCACGGGCCTGGAAGGAGGCCTTGGCCTGCTCGCGCAGCTTCATGATCTTGGTGACGTCCACCTCGACCACGGAGCTGAGCTGCGCCTGCGTGTGCAGGGCCTTCATCATGTTGTCGCCGATGACCTTGCGCATGCGGGTCATCTTGACCGTCTGACCGCGCAGCTCCGACACCGCGGCCGGAGCCTGGGCGGCGGCCGGGGCGGCAGCGGCGGCGGCCGGAGCCGGGGTGGCGGCGGCCTTGGCGGCCTCGGCGGCGGCCAGGACGTCCTGCTTGCGGATACGGCCACCGACACCGGTACCCGAGACCGTGGACAGGTTGACGCCGGACTCCGAGGCGAGCTTGCGCACCAGCGGGGTCACGTACGCGCCCTCGTCACCGGCCGACGGGGCCGGGGCGGCGGGGGCGGCGGGGGCGGCGACCGGAGCCGGAGCGGCGGCCGGGGCCGGGGCCGCGGGGGCCACCGGAGCCGGGGCTGCCGGAGCCGGAGCGGCGGCCGGAGCCGGAGCCGGAGCTGCGGCCGGAGCCGGAGCCGGAGCCGGAGCAGCGGCCGGGGCCGGGGCGGCCGGAGCAGCGGCCGGGGCGGCACCGGCGACGCCGATGACGGCCAGACGGGCGCCGACCTCGGCGGTCTCGTCCTCGCCGACCAGGATCTCCAGCAGGGTGCCGGAGACCGGCGCGGGGATCTCGGTGTCGACCTTGTCCGTGGAGACCTCGAGCAGCGGCTCGTCGGCCTCGACGGACTCGCCGACCTGCTTGAGCCAGCGGGTGACGGTGCCCTCGGTGACGGACTCGCCCAGCGCGGGCAGCACGACATCGGTGCCCTCGGCGGAACCGCCACCGGCGGCCGCCTCGGCCGTCGGGGCCGGAGCCGGGGTCTCGACCTCGGTCGACGGGGCGGCCTGCGGGGCCTCCGGCGCCGGGGCGGCGGTCTCGGCGGCCGGGGCGGCGGCGGTCTCGGCGGCCGGAGCGGCAGCCTCGGCCGGAGCGCCCGTGCCGTCGTCGATGACGGCCAGCTCGGCGCCGACCTCGACGGTCTCGTCCTCGGCGACCTTGATGGAGGCCAGGATGCCGGCGACGGGCGACGGGATCTCGGTGTCCACCTTGTCGGTCGAGACTTCGAGCAGCGGCTCGTCGGCCTCGACGCGCTCGCCCTCGGCCTTGAGCCAACGGGTGACAGTGCCCTCGGACACGCTCTCTCCGAGCGCCGGAAGGGTTACGGAAACCGGCATGGTTTCGGTTGCTCCTAACGAAAGTGCGGAAGTGGTCGTCGCGCCCGTGACGATCAGTCGTGGGAGTGAAGCGGCTTGCCGGCCAGGGCCAGGTGGGCCTCGCCGAGCGCTTCGTTCTGGGTCGGGTGCGCGTGGATGAGCTGCGCGACCTCGGCCGGCAGGGCCTCCCAGTTGTAGATCAGCTGGGCTTCGCCGACCTGCTCGCCCATCCGGTCACCGACCATGTGGACGCCGACCACGGCACCGTCCTTGACCTGGACCAGCTTGATCTCGCCCGCGGTCTTGAGGATCTTGCTCTTGCCGTTGCCGGCCAGGTTGTACTTCAGGGCCACGACCTTGTCCGCACCGTAGATCTCCTTGGCCTTGGCCTCGGTGATGCCGACGGAGGCGACCTCGGGGTGGCAGTACGTGACGCGGGGAACACCGTCGTAGTCGATCGGGACGGTCTTCAAACCGGCCAGACGCTCCGCAACCAGGATGCCCTCGGCGAAGCCGACGTGCGCGAGCTGGAGGGTCGGGACGAGGTCACCGACGGCCGAGATGGTCGGCACATTGGTCTGCATGTACTCGTCGACCAGGACGTAGCCGCGGTCCATCGCGACGCCCTGCTCCTCGTAGCCCAGGCCCTGCGAGACCGGGCCGCGGCCGATGGCGACCAGCAGCACCTCGGCCTCGAAGGTCTTGCCGTCGGCCAGGGTGACGCGCACACCGTTCTCGGTGTACTCGGCCTTGTCGAAGAAGGTGCCCAGGTTGAACTTGATGCCGCGCTTGCGGAACGCGCGCTCCAGGAGCTTGGAGCTGTTCTCGTCCTCGACCGGCACGAGGTGCTTGAGGCCCTCGATGACGGTGACGTCGGTGCCGAAGGACTTCCACGCCGAGGCGAACTCGACGCCGATCACGCCGCCGCCGAGGATGATCGCGGACTCGGGCACGCGGTCCAGGACCAGCGCGTGGTCCGAGGAGATGATGCGGTTGCCGTCGATGTTCAGGCCCGGCAGCGACTTCGGCACGGAGCCGGTCGCCAGCAGGACGTGGCGGCCCTGGATGCGCTGACCGTTCACATCGACGGACGTCGGGGAGGAGAGTCGGCCCTCACCCTCGATGTACGTCACCTTGCGGGAGGCGACGAGACCCTGCAGGCCCTTGTACAGGCCCGAGATGACGTCGTCCTTGTACTTGTGCACGCCCGCGATGTCGATGCCCTCGAAAGAGGCCTTGACACCGAACTGAGCGGCTTCGCGCGCCTGGTCCGCGATCTCACCGGCGTGCAGCAGAGCCTTCGTGGGGATGCAGCCGTTGTGCAGGCAGGTGCCACCGAGCTTGTTCTTCTCGATCAGCGCAACGTCGAGACCCAGCTGGGAGGCGCGCAGCGCCGCGGCGTAACCGCCACTGCCACCGCCGAGGATCACTAGGTCGAAAACGGTGCTGGCGTCGTTCGCCACGTCACGTCCTCCATGCATGTGCGCCGGGCACCGGTCCTCTGTGACCGGGCGGCGGCTGGTATTCGGCCGCTTGTTTCTTCGGCCCTGTGGTGGGGGCCCTGTCCTGCCGAGAACCCATCTTCGCATTTGTCGGGGGAACGCGGGACGCCGGGCCCCGGCTGAGAACGGCCGTTCCGCCGGAATCAGGGTTACCAGTGCGTAGAAAACTACTGATCGTCGAGATTACGTCCAGAGCGAACGCGCCCCGGGACCTCGTGCGGGTCCCGGGGCGCGTGTTCGCTGGGCGGTGGCGTCAGCCGAGGTCGCCCGTCGCGGTGCGCTCGGCCAGCCGCACCAGGGTGCGCACGGCGGAGCCGGTGCCGCCCTTGGGGGTGTATCCGTACGGGGCGCCCTCGTGGAAGGCGGGGCCCGCGATGTCGAGGTGCGCCCAGGTGATGCCCTCGCCGACGAACTCCTGGAGGAAGAGGCCGGCCACCAGGCCGCCGCCCATCCGGACACCCATGTTGGCGATGTCGGCGGTGGGGGAGTCCATGGTCTTGCGCAGGTCCTCGGGGAGCGGCATCGGCCAGGAGGCCTCGCCGACCTCCTCGGCGATCTCGTGGATCGAGGTGCGGAAGGCGTCGTCGTTCGCCATGATCCCGAAGGTGCGGTCGCCCAGCGCCAGCACCATCGCGCCGGTCAGGGTCGCGACGTCGACGATCGCGTCCGGGTTCTCCTCGCTGGCGCGGGTCAGCGCGTCGCCCAGGACCAGGCGGCCCTCGGCGTCGGTGTTGAGGACCTCGACGGTCTTGCCGCTGTACATGCGCAGCACGTCGCCGGGCTTGGTGGCGGAGCCGGAGGGCATGTTCTCGGCGAGCGCGAGCCAGCCGGTGACGTTGACCTGGAGGCCCAGCTTGGCGGCCGCGACGACGGAGGCGAAGACGGCGGCGGCGCCGGCCATGTCGCACTTCATCGTCTCGTTGTGGCCGGCCGGCTTGAGGGAGATGCCGCCCGAGTCGTAGGTGATGCCCTTGCCGACGAAGGCGAGGGTCTTCTCCGCCTTGGGGTGGGTGTAGGACAGCTTCACCAGGCGCGGCGGGTTCTCGGAGCCCTTGCCGACGCCCATGATGCCGCCGTAGCCGCCCTTGACCAGGGCCTTCTCGTCCAGCACCTGGACCTTGACGCCGTTCTCCTTCGCGGTCGCGGTGGCGACGGCGGCGAAGGCCTCGGGGGTCAGGTCGTTCGGCGGGGTGTTGACCAGGTCGCGCGCGATGTTGACCTCGGTCGCGACGACGGTGGCGCGCTCGGCGGCGGCCTTGTGCTCCTTGTCGCGCGGCTTGGCGCCGAGCAGGGCGACCTCGGCCAGCGGCTGCTTCGGGCCGCCGTTCTTCGCGCCGTTCTTCGCGGCCTTGTCCTCGCCGCCCTGGTAGGCGGTGAAGGCGTACGCGCCGAGCAGCGCGCCCTCGGCGACGGCGGTGACGGCGGAGGCGTCGTCCAGGGGAAGGGCGAAGGCGGCCTTCTTGGAGCCGTGCAGGGCGCGGGCGGCAGCGCCGGCGGCGCGGCGCAGGGCCTCCTCGTCGTACGACTCGTCCTGTTCCGGCAGGGAGCCGAGCCCGACGGCCAGCACGACCGGGACCTTGAGACCGGCGGGTGCGGGCAGCTTGGTGACTTCGCCTTCGGCGCCCGAGGCACCCATGGCGTCGAGCACGGCGGCCAGCTTTCCGTCGAACGCCTTGTCCACGGCCTCGGCGCCCGCGGCGACGACGGGCCCCTTCGGGCCCTTCGCCACGCCGACCACGAGGGCATCGGCGCGGAGCGTCGCCGCGCCGGCAGTGCTGAGAGTCAGAGCAGTCACGGTGGTGAAGTCTCGCTTCCGTTTGTGTATGTGTGCGCTGCGGTCGCGTCAGGGTCGCCGGCCGCTCCGCAGCGATCGTATTCGGGCGCGGCGGCACCCGGAAACGAGCCTACGCGTACGCGGTCGTCCGTACGTCACTCGAAGGTTTGGCAAGTTGTTCGACGGGACCACTGACAGGTTCACCCATCTGTGGTCTCTGTTCCAGGTTTCAGCTTTAGACCTGACGAGGTCCGAGAGACTCGACCCACTCTCGCAAGGGGGCGTGGGGTCCCTTTGCATGATTTCCACAGAGCCTCCCCGGCCGGCCGTCCGCCATGGCCGTCGTCGAGGGAGCCTGCGGGGGGAAGGCCGAAATGGTCAGCAAGAGCAGGAACCGGATGAACAGGCTCGCGGCCGCGATGGCCGCGACCGCGCTGATGTCCGTGGTGGTGCCCGCGGCGACCGCCCAGGCGGCCACCGTCGTACCGCGCATCGACCTGAGGGTGCTGGTCGTCGACGACGGCGGCAGCTCGGTCGCGGCGATCACCGCCGAACTCCGGGACACCGGAGTCCCCTACACCCGCGTCGACCTGGGCAGCAGCAGCCGCCCGGTCATCGACGCGGCCTTCCTGAGCGACACCGTCGACGGCCGGCCGCGCGCCAAGTTCCAGGGTGTCGTCCTGCCCAACGAGAACCCCTTCGGCGCGGGCTCCGCCGAATCCGCCGCGCTCACCGCCTACGAGACGACGTACGGCATCCGCCAGGTGGACGCCTACACCTGGGCCCACCCCGAAGTCGGCCTGGAATACACCGACAACGGCGGATACAGCGGCACCCTCGACGGCACCCGGGCGGCCGTCACCGCCGCGGGCCAGGCCGGCCCGTTCGGCTACCTGGGGGGACAGGTCACCTTCGAGGACAACTCGCCGCTGATCCCGGAGAGCTACGGGTTCATCGCCAAGCCCCGCACCGGCTACACCAGCTACCTCGACGCCCCCGTCGGATCGGGCCGCGCCTCGCTCGTGGGCGAGTACGCCCACGACGGACGCAGCGAACTGGTCGTCACCTTCGGCTACAACCAGTACCAGCAGCAATTCCGGCTGCTGGCCCGGGGCATCGTCGAATGGCTGACCCAGGGCGTCCACCTCGGCCAGGAGCGCAACTACTTCGCGGTCCACGTCGACGACGTCTTCGCCCCCGACGCCCGCTGGGACCAGACCCTCAACTGCACGCCCGGCGACTACGCCTGCGCGGGCGGCGAGGGCAAGGAGAGCACCATCCGGATGACCGCCGCCGACGCCCAGTACGCGGTGCAGTGGCAGAAGAGCAAGAACTTCAAGCTCGACATGCTCTTCAACGCCGGCGCCGGGGAGGAGTGGAAGACGGAGAACGGCGGCACCGACGCCCTGACCGCGCAGCTCGTCGCGGACCGGGCCCAGTTCCGCTGGATGAACCACACCTACACCCACCTGTTCCTCGGTTGCGTCCAGGACGTCACCACCGTCCCCTGGACCTGCACGAAGAACGCCCAGGGCGCCGTCAACTGGATGAGCCGCGCCGACATCTCCGCCCAGATCCGCGACAACAACAACTGGGCCGCCGCCAAGGGCATCACCACCGACCGCTCCGAGATCGTCACGGGCGAGCACTCCGGCCTCAAGACGCTGCCGCAGCAGACCGTCGACAACCCGAACCTGGCGGGCGCGTTCGCCGACAACGGGATCAAGTGGGCGGGCAGCGACAGCTCGCGCGAGCCCGGGCAGCGCGCGGTCGGCGCCGCCCTGACCGTCCCTCGCTACCCGATGAACGTGTACTACAACACGGGCACCAACGCGGAGATGGCCGACGAGTACAACTGGATCTACACCAGCCGCGCCCAGGGCGGCAGCGGCGCCTGCGAGGACAACCCGGCGACCTCCACCTGCCTGCCCGCCCCGCTCGACACCGGCACCGGCTACCTCGACTACATCGTCCCCACCGAGGCCCGCACCGCCCTGCGCCACGTCCTGGACAACGACCCGCGCCCGCACTACGTCCACCAGTCCAACCTCGCCGAGGACCGCACCCTCTACCCGGTCCTCAACCAGGTGCTCGACACCTACCGCACCCTGTACGCCCCCAGCGCCCCGATCGTGAACCAGAGCATGAAGGACTCCGGCGTCGAACTCGGCCGCCGTGCCGCCTGGGACGCCGCCCTCGCCGCCAACAAGGTCACCGCCTACCGCATCGGCAAGGACGTCACCGTCAAGGCGCCCTCGGGCGTGGTCGCGCCCGTCACGGCGCCCGTCGGAACCAAGAAGCAGCTCCTGCTCGGTACCGCGGACTTCGGCACCGCGTACGCCGGCACCCGCTCCGCGTGGACGTCCCCGGAGCTCCTCCAGTCGGCGGTCACGCTCAAGCTGGCCTGACGGCCGCCCCGGCCGTCCGCCCGGCCGAACCGCTCCATCCGCACGCGTACGCAGCATCACCTTGCGCCGGCGCTCCGCGAACCACGGGCGCCGGCCCCTTTTCCGTCCTGGGGGGACACACCGCATGAGCCATGGGCGTCACGTCACCATGCTCACCGAAGGCACCTACCCGCACGTCCACGGGGGCGTCAGCACCTGGTGCGACCAGCTGGTCCGGGGAATGCCGGAGGTCGACTTCAACGTCATAGCCCTGACCGGCTCCGGACGCGAGCCGGTCACCTGGGAACTGCCCCGCAACGTGTACCGGCACACCGCCGTGCCGCTCTGGGGCCCGCCGCCGCCCCGCACGCTCCGCTCGGCCCTGCGCGGCAAGGCCCGGCGCCGCTTCACCGACACCTACGAAGCGTTCCTGCTGTCGATGCTCGACCCCGCGCGCGGCGGATTCTCCGAAGCCCTGCGCGAACTGGCCCTGCTGGCCCGCTCCGGCCGCCTGGCCCCCGCCCTGCGCTCCGAGTCCGTGCTGCGGCTGCTGATGGACCTGTGGACCCGCCCGGGCATGGGCACCGCCGAGGCCGAGCCCACCATCCACGACGCGCTCACCGCCACCGACCTGCTGGAACACGCGCTGCGCCCGCTCGGCGTGCGCATCCCGCCGGACAGCGTCTCCCACGCCGTCAGCAGCGGCCTGGCCACCCTGCCGGCGCTCGCCGCGAAACACCTCGACCAGGTGCCCTTCCTGCTCACCGAGCACGGCATCTACCTGCGCGAGCGCTACCTCGGCTACCGCACCGCCGAACAGCGCTGGCCGGTCAAGGCCCTGATGCTCGGCTTCTACCGGGAGCTGAACACCGAGGGCTACCGGCAGGCCGACCTGATCACCCCCTGCAACCAGTACAACCGCCGCTGGGAAGAGCGCGGAGGCGCCGCCTCCGACCGCATCCGCACCGTCTACAACGGCGTCGATCCGTACGCCTTCCCCGAGGCCGGCCCCGAACCCGAGGTGCCCACCCTCAGCTGGTGCGGCCGCGTCGACCCGATCAAGGACCTCGAAACCCTCATCCGGGCCTACGCGTTCATGCGCCAGGAGATCCCCGCCCTGCGGCTGCGCCTCTTCGGCCCCGTCCCGGCCGGGTGCGAGGACTACAAGCTCCGCCTGGAGAAGCTCGCCGCCGAGACCGGGGTGTCCGACGGCATCACCTTCGAAGGCCGCATCGAGCAGGTCGCCCGGGCCTACGCGGCCGGCTCGGTCGTCATGCTCTCCTCCATCAGCGAGGGCTTCCCGTTCAGCATCATCGAAGCCATGTCCTGCGGCCGCACCACCGTCTCCACCGACGTCGGCGGAGTGCGCGAGGCCGTCGGCGACACCGGGCTGGTCGTCCCGCCCCGCGAACCCGAGACCATGGCCCGCGCCACCCTCGCCCTGCTCCGCGACGACGCGCGCCGCGCCGAACTGGGCAGGCTCGCGCGCCGACGGGTCGTGGAGAAGTTCACCCTCCACCAGTCCGTGGACGGGTTCCGCCACATCTACCGGGAACTCGCCGGCCAGCCCGTGCTGCCCGTCCACCCGGGCGACGACTGGACCCAGCGCCTGGCCGACCCCTGGTACCGCGAGCTCGCCGCCGAAGGGAACCCGTCGTGAGTGGATCCCTGTGGCTCAAGGTGCCCGGCGGCAACACCCTGCCCGCCATCCCCCGTCCCCGGCGGACGGCCACGGCCGCGGCCGCCGCCGACCCGATGGACGAACTCGTCGAACGCTTCGACGCGTTCATCGCCGCCGCCGTCCATCCCGACGAGATCGCCGCCATCCTCGAATCCGACGGGATGAACGACGAATACATCCGCCTCACCTACGGCCGCCACGACTCCTTCGCGCTCGCGGAGGAGCTCTACGCCCGGGTGCCCCGCTCCTTCCCGGAGCCCCGCAGCACCCCCGACCCGTGGAAGGTCTCCCTCACCGCCTGCCTGCTGCGCGGGGTGATCTTCGCCCTGCCGGGCCTGGCCTACCTGCTCGGCGCCCCCCTGCTGGAAGGGTCGCCCGACCGGCTCGGCCTGCCCGCGGGGACGCTCACCCTGCTCGCCGGCGCCCTGATCGGCTGGGTGTGGGACCAGACCCTGTCCCACCGGGCCTACTCCCGGCTCGGCCTCGGCGACCGGGCCGCCGCCGGGCGGACCCTGCTCGCCGGGGCCCCCGCCGGGGCGCTGCTGGGCACCGCCGCCGCCCTGGCGGTGCCCGGCGGACCGCCGTTCTCCTACGCGTTCGCCGCCGGGCAGGCGCTGTACGTCGGCGCGGCCACCGTCCTGCTGGTCCTCGGCCGGGAGCGGGTGCTGCTCGCCGCGCTCGCCCCGATGGCCGCCGGGGCGGTGCTCGTCCTCTTCGTCGACCTGCCCGTCAGGGTGCGGGTGGCCCTGCTCGTGGTGTCCCTGCTGGCCGCCTGCTCCCTGGCCGTACGGGAACTGCCGCTGGCCGAGGGGGTACGGGCCCTCGTGGGCCGGGTCCGGGAGCGGACGCGGGCCCGGCCGGGCGGCGGCCCCGTGCGGTGGCGGATGCTGCGCGGCGCCGAAGAGGAGTACGCGCCGCGCGAGCCCCGGCTCGCGGACTCCGTGCCGTACGGCGTCTTCGGCCTGGGCACCGGGCTGCTGGTGCTGTACGCCGCCCTGGGGGAGGTGCTCGCCGGGGGTCCCGCCGAGGCGGTCGCCGCGCCCTCGGCGGTGGCCCTCACCCTCAGCATGGGCCCCGCCGAATGGCTGCTGCACCGGTTCCGCAGCGGCAGCCTCGCCGGACTGCGGGCGGCCCGCTCGCCCCGGGCGTTCCGGCGCCGGATGCTGGCCACCCTGGCCCGCTGCCTGGCCCGGTACCTGGCGGTGCTCCTGGCGCTGGGCGTGGGCGGGACCCTGCTGTGGCCCGGCGCGCCCGCCCTGACCGGGGCGCGGGCGGCGACGTTGCTGCTGCTCGGCGCCGTCATGTGGACCGGGTTGCTGCTCCAGTCCTTCGGGGCGGTCCGGCCCGCCGCGGTGGTCTGCGCCTCGGCGGCCTTCGTGCAGAGCCTGGCCGTGCTGACCGGTTACGGGCAGCCGCGGCTGGTGCAGTTGGCGGTGGCGGGCACGGCCGCGGCCGCCCTGGCCATCCTCGTCTGCCTGCTGCTGGGCCGCGCCACGGCCCACCGCTGACGCAGGTGCCCCCGTACGAGACGCACAAGAAGAAGGACCTCATGCTGCTGGTGCCCCTCTACGAGCACCCCGCCGACCGGCCCGAGGCGTGGGAGCTGCTCATCGCCTCGGCCGGCCGGCTGCATTCGGTGGTGCTCAACCCCGACAGCGGGCCGGGCGCGGCCCCCGACGAACGGTTCGCCGCGGTCGCCGGGCGGTTGCGGGCCGCCGGGGTGCCCGTCCTGGGGTACACCGACACCGACTACGGGAGGCGGCCGCACGCGGCCGTCGTCCAGGACCTGCTGCGCCACCGCGACTGGTACGCGACCGACGGCGCCTTCCTCGACCAGGCGAGCGCCGACCCGGAACTGCTGCCGCACTACGGGCGGCTCGCCGTCGCCGCCCGGGCCGCCGGCGCCCGCACCCTCGTCCTGAACCACGGCGTCCACCCGCACCCCGGGTACGCCGCGCTCGCCGACCTGCTCGTCACCTTCGAGGGCCCCTGGGACGCCTACCGCGACGCGGGCGCCGCCCCGGGGTGGACGGCCGACCACCCCGCCCAGCGGTTCTGCCACCTGGTGTACGCCGTCCCGCCGGGCGCACCGGCCGCCGAACTCGCCCTGGAGCGGCGGGCCGCCGTGCACTGCGCGGTACCCGGCACCGGCGCGCACCCGTGGGGAACCCTCCCCTACGCCCTGGAGGCCACCGCATGAGGCGCCGCGCGCTGCCCTGGCTGCTCGTCGGCCCGCTCCTGCTGCTGGCCTCCTGCACGTCGGCGCCCGAGCCGCCGGAACCCGACGACCTGTCGCCCGATCCGGCGCCCGGTCAGCGCTGGCAGCCCGCGCCGCAGGTGAGCTGGCAGTGGCAGCTGACCGGCACGCTCGACCTCTCCGTGAAGGCGGCCGTGTTCGACGTCGACGGCTTCAACACGACGAAGGAGCAGGTCGCCGCCTTGAAGAAGGCCGGCCGCAAGACGATCTGCTACCTCTCCACCGGCGCCTGGGAGGACTTCCGCCCCGACGCCGCCGACTTCCCGAAGGAGCTGCTGGGCAAGGGCAACGGCTGGGAGGGCGAGCGCTGGCTCGACATCCGGCGGTCGGCCGAACTGGAACCGCTGATGGCCAAGCGGTTCGACATGTGCAAGGCCAAGGGCTTCGACGCGATCGAGCCCGACAACATGGACGGGTACGCGAACTCGTCCGGGTTCCCGCTCACCGCCGCCGACCAGCTGTCCTACAACCGGCTGATCGCGAAGCTCGCGCACGACCGGGGGCTGTCGGTCGGGCTCAAGAACGACCTGGACCAGATCCCCGATCTCGTCGGCGACTTCGAGTTCGCCGTCAACGAGCAGTGCGCGCAGTACGACGAGTGCGAGCGGTACCGGCCGTTCGTCGCGGCCGGGAAGGCCGTCTTCCACGTCGAGTACGAGGGCAGGCTCCGCGAGTGGTGCCCCACCTCGCAGCGGGAGAAGCTCAGCTCGCTCCAGAAGAAGACCGACCTGGACGCCTGGCGCCGCTGGTGCCCCCCGAAGGGCGAGCCCTAGTACTGCAACGGTGTTTGCCGTGACGGTTGGGCAGGTCGGTCGTTGGTCGGTTCATGGGTGGGGAACTTGCTGATGCCCGGTCGTGGGCTGGTGAACTGAAGTCTTTGCACGAGCGGTTCGTGCACCGCTTCTCCAGGTCGGAGCCGCGGGAGTCGGCTCTTGCCTATATGCGGGGGCTGGTCGCTCCGCTGGAGCGGAAGAACGGCTGGACGCTCGCGGAAGAGGCCGGGCATACGGGTCCGGACCGGATTCACCGGCTGTTGAACCGGATCGACTGGAACGCCGATGAGGTCCTCGACGATGTGCGGGACTATATCGTCGAGCATCTCGGCGATCCGGACGCGGTGCTGATCGTGGACGACACCGGATTCCTGAAGAAGGGCGTCCGCTCGGCCGGGGTCCAGCGTCAGTACTCCGGCACCGCCGGGCGGACGGAGAACTCCCAGATCGGGGTGTTTCTCGCCTATGCCGGCGACCGTGGCCGCACGTTGATCGACCGCCGTCTGTATCTGCCCACGTCGTGGACGGATGACCGGGAACGGTGCCGGGCGGCCGGCATCGATGACACGGTCGCCTTCGAGACGAAGGTGGTGATGGCCAAGGCCATGGTCCGCCGGGCCATCGCGGACCGGATTCCGTTCCGGTGGGTGACCGCGGACGCCGCCTACGGCTTCTCCAAGGGCTGGCGTTCCGAGCTGGAGCGGGCGGATGTCTTCCATGTCATGGCAACCACCCGCCATGACACCGTCGTCTCCCGCTGGGCCATGGATCATCCCGTTCACGACCTGTTTCCCGGGCTGCCGAGGCAGAAGTGGAAGCGCCGTTCCTGCGGCGACGGTGCCCACGGCCCCAGGGTCTACGACTGGGCGAGGGTCGAGGTCCGTCCCTGGCATCGCGAGGACCGCCGGCACTGGGTGATCGCCCGCCGCAGCGTCCGCCGGCCGGACGAAATCTCCTACTACATCGCCTACTGCCCGGCCGAAACCACCTTGGACGAGCTGATCCGCATCGCGGGAAGCCGTTGGGCGGTCGAGGAATGCTTCCAGAGTGCGAAACAGGAGTGCGGCCTGGACGACTACCAGGTCCGCCGCTACGACGGCTGGCACCGCCACATGACCCTGGCGATGGCGGCACACGCCTGCCTCACCGTCCTGCGGGCCCGCGAACTCGACACCGGGAAAGCAGAAACGGATCCTCCCAGCTCATACCCCTGACCCTCCCCGAACTCCGACGCCTGATCTACCGCCTCGCCCACCGTCACCCGGCACCCGTCGACCACGTCCTGCACTGGTCACACTGGCGCCGACGACGACAGTTCCAAGCCCGCATCAGCCACTTCAAACGACGCGGCCACACACCACCCGAAGCCAACAAACCATCACGAAAGAGACCGTTGCAGTACTAGGGCGACCGGCCGTGGGCGGACGAGGAACGCCCCGCCAGCGTACGGTGCGCAGGCCAGGATGCGCACCGTACGGCCGGTGGCCGGTTCCGCGCGCTCCGGCCGCCGCCTCGGCGCCGGCGGCGGACAGCGTCCGGCGCTGTCGCCTGAGCGCAGGACGTCCTCGGCGGGGAGGCACGGGCCCCCTCGGCGTGGGCGGAGCCGTGGCGGCCGGGCCCGGCATCCGGGCGGCCGCGCCGGGTCGCACCCCGCCGACGAGGCGACGGCGGCGGCGCTCACACCGCCGGGGGTCCCGGGGCCCCGCCCCGCCGAGGTCGTCGGAGACCTGCCCACGACGACGCGGCGGCACGGCCCTCCCGAGCCGGGTCCGCTTTCCGGGGCGGCGTCGCTCAGGCCGGCAGGACCGCGTGGACGCGGTATCCGCCGCCGTAGCGGGGGCCGGCGGAGCAGGATCCGCCCAGGGCGCCGGTCCGCTCGCGCATCCCCAGCAGGCCGTGGCCGCCGCCCGGGTCGGCCGGGCGGGGGGCGGAGTCCGCCGAGGTGCCCCCGTCGTCCAGCACGGTCACCTCCACCGACGCCCCCACCCGCACCACGCTGACCTCGGCCGTCGCGCCCGGGCCCGCGTGCTTGCGCACGTTGGTCAGCGCCTCCTGGATCACCCGGTACGCGGCCAGGTCCACGGCCGCCGGGAGGGGTTCCCCGTCCCGGCCCAGCTCGACCATCACCTTCACCGGCAGCCCGGCGTTGCGGAAGGTGTCCGTCAGCTCCTCCAGCACCCCCAGCCCCGGCGCGGGCTCCGTCGGCGCCTCCGGATCACCGGACTGCCGCAGCAGCCCGACCGTGGCGCGCAGCTCGTTCAGCGCCGAGCGGCTGGCGTCCCGTACGTGCGCCAGCGCCTCCTTCGCCTGGTCGGGGCGCTTGTCCATCACGTGCGCGGCCACCCCCGCCTGCACGTTGACCAGGGCGATGTGGTGGGCCACCACGTCGTGGAGGTCCCGCGCGATCCGCAGCCGCTCCTCGGCGACCCGGCGCCGGGCCTCTTCCTCCCGGGTGCGTTCGGCACGCTCGGCGCGCTCGCGGATCGCGTCGATGAACGCCCGGCGGCTGCGCACCGCGTCCCCGGCGGCCGCGGCCATGCCGGTCCAGGCGAAGACGCCGATGTTCTCCTGCGCGTACCAGGGCAGCGGACCGGCCAGCATGGCCACACCCGTCAGCCCCGCCATGGTGAGCAGGCCGACCTTCCAGGTGGTGGGCCGGTCGGTGCGGGCGGCCAGCGTGTACAGGGCGATCACCGCGCACATCGCGACGGGCGCCCGGGGCTCTCCGCTGGACAGCTCCAGTAGCGACAGGGCGACGGTCGCGGCGAGCACCGCGCGCGGCCGGCGGCGTCGGAACACGAGGGCGGCGGAGCCCAGCAGCATCAGCACCAGCGAGAACGGCTCGGGGGTACGGGTGCCGAAGGTCGGACCGTGCGGCCCGTGCGGGCTGACGAAGGAGCCGACCACCATGGCGACGAGCGCCCCGAGCGCGAGTGCGGCGTCGGTGGCCGGCGGATGCAGCCGCAGCCACTGCCGGACCGCGCGGAAGCGTCCCTGCCGGACGGGGTCTGTCGTCACGGGAAGCTACGGTACGGCCTCCCCCCGCAGTCCTGGTCAGTCGCTGCGCGGGGGCGGCGGGGGCGGCGGGGGCGGCGGCGGCGAGGGCGCGGGCGGGGGCCGGCGGCCCAGCGGCATCCGCGAGCGCTCCGGACCCCACTTCGCGCGGACCACGCACACCGCCATGACGGCGGCGATGGCCGCGAGGTGCTCCTTGCCCGCCAGGTTGTCCTTGATCAGCACCTCGCCGATCATCACGGCGATCACCAGACCGCCCGTCAGGTACGCCCGGTAGCGCCAGCAGACGTAGATGGCCAGGCCCACCACCGCCGCCGACGGCCCGGTGTCGTTGACGACGCGGTCGGACACCGGCAGGCCGAAGGGGTGGTCATGGCCCAGCGAGAGCCCGATCCGGGCGTACGTGGTCCCGGCGAGCGTGGCCACGTAGCCGATGACCAGGGTGCGCCACCAGCCGATGCAGATCTCGGAGATGCCGAAGACCAGCAGGATCTGGGCGAGTGCCCCCCACACCGGCAGGTCGAGTGCCGGCACGAACAGGGAGAGCGGGGTCCGCAGGAGCGCCAGCCACAGCGGGTCGGCTGCCTTGACGGAGCCGAGGTCCTGCACCGGCTGGAAACCCCAGTGGGTGTTCTGGACGATCTGGAACAGCGAGGTCAGGGCGACCGCACCGATCGTCATCGGGATCGCCCGCCACTTCTCGTGGACGAGCGCGTCCCGGATCGTCCGGAACAGGGGCCCCCACTCGCGGCGGGCGAACCGCCGCGGTGAGGGGTTCGACCACGCTGTCAACGACGCGTCTCCAGATGTCTGCGGTGCAGCCACTTCGGCAGGCCGGGTGCCTCCAGGAAGCCCTCGGCCCGGCCCGCCGCGATACCGATCCGCAGCAGGTCGGAACTCTTCTCGAAGAGCATGAACCGCGGCTCCCAGATCGGGCGGTATTTGGCGTTGGCCCGGTAGAGGGACTCGATCTGCCACCAACGGGAGAAGAAGCTCAGCAGCGAGCGCCACATGCGCAGCACCGGACCCGCGCCGAGCTTGGACCCCCGTTCGAAGACGGAACGGAACATCGCGAAGTTCAGTGAGACCTGTGTGACGCCGATCTCCTTCGAGCGCTCCAGGAGTTCGATGACCATGAACTCCATCAGGCCGTTCTCGGATTCCCGGTCGCGGCGCATCAGGTCGAGCGACAGGCCCTTGGGCCCCCACGGCACGAAGGACAGCAGGGCGCGCAGCTCGCCCTGGCCGTCGAAACACTCCAGCATCACGCACTGGCCGTCGTCCGGGTCGCCCAGCCGGCCCAGCGCCATGGAGAAGCCGCGCTCGGTCGCGCCGTCGCGCCAGTCGTCGGCCCGCTTGAGGAGGTTGTCCATCTCGTCGGCCGGGATGTCGGCGTGGCGGCGGATGCGGACGGTGTACCCGGCCCGCTTGACGCGGTTGAAGGCCTGCCGGACGGTCCGCATGGCGCGGCCCTCCAGGGTGAACTCGTCGGTCTCGACGATGGCCTCGTCACCGAGCTCCAGCGCGTCCAGGCCGTGCCGCGCGTAGATCTGCCCGGCCTCCTCGCTGGCGCCCATCACGGCCGGGATCCAGCCGTGCTCGCGGGCCTCGGCCAGCCAGGGTTCGATGGCGCCCGGCCAGGCCTCCGGGTCGCCGATCGGGTCACCGGAGGCCAGCGAGACGCCGCCGACGACGCGGTAGGTGACGGCGGCCTTGCCGGTGGGTGACCAGATGACGGACTTCTCCCGGCGCAGCGCGAAGTAGCCCAGCGAGTCGCGGTCGCCCTGCTTGGCGAGCAGCGCCCGCAGCCGCTCCTCGTCCTCGGGGGTCAGCGGGTCGACGGCGCGGCGCGCGCGGAAGGCCGCGAACAGCACGGCGAGCAGCAGCATCATCGACATGACGTTGATGGAGACGTCCACCCAGCCGGGGGTGGCGATCCCGTCGTAGGCCCGGTCGTTCGGCTCCAGGGTGACCAGCCGCATCACGCCGTACCGCCAGCGGGCCAGGAACGTCGCCTGGGCCCGGTCGGGGTCGGTGTTGGTGGCGCCGACCAGCAGGGCGGCGACGAGCGAGGTCAGCAGCAGGCCGACGGCGCCGACGGCGGTGGCGAGCTTGGGGTTGGACCGGTCGCCCTTGGCGTAGAACTCGTGGCGGCCCAGCACCAGCGCGCCGACGAACGCGGCGGTCAGGACCAGCGACACCCAGTTCTGGGCGTGGTCGCGGAACTCGGGGTAGCAGAAGTTGAACTCCCCGCCCGTGCACGGGGCGAAGGCCGCGGTGGCGAAGGCGAACAGCAGCATCCCGCTGATCACCAGGTTCAGGATCCAGGCGGCCCGCTTGCGGCGCCGCATGGTGACCGCGAGGATCAGCGAGAACAGCCCCGAGGCGAACCCGGCCGTCAGCAGGTACGGGGTGTAGAAGTCGGCGGTGTTGTGCCGGCGCAGGTCCTGCCCGAGCGAAAGCCACACCGCGCTGAGGAAGTTCACGAAGGTGACGGCCCGCAGGTACCAGACCGCGAAGGCGGCCCCGCGCCGCGATCGTCCGGTGCCCCTGCGGCCGGCCGCCTTGTCGGCGGGCTCCCCGCCGGGCTCTTTTCTGCCGTTGGCAACCGTCGTGGTTTCTACGCTGGTCAAGCGGACCTCTCCCATGGAATGCGATGTTATGGGGCGTCACCGTCCACGGGCGGTTCGAGCACCCCGGACTGCTCAGGCCCGTGGCGCCCGTCGACTCAGTCCTTCGTTTCCTCCGCCGCCCTCTCCGGCAGGTCCGCCGCGAGTGCGGCGGCCGCTTGGACGAGGGGGAGGGCGAGCAACGCCCCGGTTCCCCCACCCACTGTGACGCCGTGGTCGAGCACCGGGTTGAGCGCCATCCGGTCCAGGGCCTTGGCCTGGCCCGGCTCTCCGCTGGCCTGGCCGGCCAGCCACCAGTCCGGGGCGCGGAACGCGGCCCGCTGGGCCACCAGCCCGCACGCGGCGGACACGATGCCGTCGAGGATGACCGGCGTACGGCGCACCGCGCACTGGAGCAGGAACCCGGTGATGGCGGCGACGTCCGCACCGCCGACCTTGGCCAGCAGGGCCACCTGGTCCCCGAGGACGGGGCGGGCCCGGCGCAGCGCGTCGCGGATCGCCGCGCACTTGCGCATCCAGGTCAGGTCGTCGACGGGGACCCCGCCGCGGCCCGTGACGACGGAGGCGTCCGTGCCGCACAGGGCCGCGACCAGCGTCGCGGCCACCGTGGTGCCGCCCACGCTGAGGTCGCCGAGCACGACGAGGTCGGTCCCCGCGTCGGCTTCCTCGTCGGCGATGCGCATGCCGAGCCGGAGGGCGGCGTCGGCCTCCTCGGGCGTCAGCGCGTCCTCGACGTCGATCCGGCCGCTGCCGCGCCGGACGCGGTGGCGGGTGACGTCCGCCGGGAGCAGCCCGGGGTCGCAGTCCAGTCCCGCGTCGACGACGCGGACACCGGCGCCGAACCGGCCGGCGAGGACGGCGACCGGGCTGGTCCCGTCGAGCACCGCGCGCACCAGTTCGTGGGCGGAGCCGGCGGCCCGGGCGGAGACCCCGGCGGAGGCGATCCCGTGGTCGGCGGCGAACAGCACGACGCGCGGCCGTTCGATCGCCCGGACCGGTACCCGGCCCTGGGCGGCGGCCAGCCACTCGCCGAGCTCGTCGAGCCGGCCCAGGGCGCCGGGCGGCACGGCCAGCCGTTCGCGGCGGTCCTCGGCATCACGACGGACGCCCCCGTCGGGGCGTTCGATCAGATCGGAGAACTCGTCGAGATTCAGCGTGGTCATCTGCCAGAGCGTACAGGCGGTGACGCCGTCCCCAAGCCCCCGATCCGGCCTCTTCGCCGGCCCGACGGCGGCGCCCGCGGACCGCCCCGCCGGAGTCAGGGCTTCAAGATCAGCGCCTGGCCCGCGACGACCAGCAGCACGTGCTCGCACTCGGCCGCCACCGCGTTGTTCAGCCGGCCCAGCTCGTCGCGGAAGCGCCGCCCCGACGCCGTCGCGGGAACCACGCCCGCACCCACCTCGTTGCTGACGAACACCACCGTCCGACGGGTCGCCCGCACGGCCGCCACCAGCGCGCCGGTCCGCTTGCGGAGCTCGGTCCGGCCGCCCGCCTCCCACACCGAGTCGTCCCAGGCCCCGGCCCGGTCCATCGCGTCCGTCAGCCACAGCGCCAGGCAGTCCACCAGGAGCGCCGGCCCGTCCGCGTCCTCCAGCAGCGGCACCAGCTCGCACGTCTCCACCGTCCGCCAGCTCGCCGGACGCCGCTCCCGGTGCAGCCCCACCCGCTGCGCCCACTCCGCGTCACCGTCCCGGGAACCGCTCGTGGCGACGTAGACCACCTCGGGGAACGGCGCCAGCCGCCGCTCGGCCTCGTACGACTTCCCCGACCGGGCACCACCCAGCACCAGCGTCCGCCGCGGCACCTGAGGCAGCGCGCGGTACTCGCCGGCCACCACCGTCGTGCCGTCCGGGACCGTCCGCGCGCCGACGGCCGCGCACCGGCGCTCCA
Source organism: Streptomyces sp. NPDC051578 (assembly GCF_044454045.1). Classification (NCBI taxonomy): domain Bacteria; kingdom Bacillati; phylum Actinomycetota; class Actinomycetes; order Kitasatosporales; family Streptomycetaceae; genus Streptomyces; species Streptomyces sp. NPDC051578. The sequence goes on along the minus strand of NZ_JBITDH010000001.1, from coordinate 387,021 downwards.
GCTCCCGGCCCGGCGGGGTCCCGTGGTCCAGGTGCACGGCGATCACATCGGTGGCCGGGCCGACCGCCCCGCCCGCCCGCAGCCGCGCGAGCGCCTCGGGGCGGCCCAGCACATCCGCGAGGACCACGTCGTACGCCCATTGCCCGCCCGCGCCGGGGTCGAGGCCCGCGGGGGCGCCGCCCGGCGGCAGGTACAGCAGCCGGGCGCCATCCGGGCCGGTGACCTCGTACCCCGTGCCCGGCGCGTCCATCGGCACGGCCCGCACGCGGTGCCCGCTGATGACGGCCAGCTCCCGGCCGTCCGGCACCCGCCCGGCGGCGGGCAGCCCGGGCGGCAGCTCGACGGCCGGGCCGTCGTGCGGGTGGGTCAGCAGGACCTGCCGTACGCCCGACAGCGAGTGCCCCGCCCGGGCGCCGGCCAGCACCGCCCCGGGCGTCAGGTCCAGCAGCAGCGCACCGTCCACGAGGACGGCGGTCGCGGCGCGGGCCGCCGGGCCGACGGCCAGGGCGCAGGCGGCGCAGGGACAGCCGGGGCGGGGCAGTCCTTCGGGTGTACCGGTACCGAGGAGAGTGAGTTCCACGGGATGATCCTCCCGCGTCACCGGGACTGCTGCGCGCCCGGCTACTCTGCGGGCAGACTCAAGGCGGAGTACGCGCGCGCGACAGACGGGCGGCGGACGAGCAACGGAGGCGGACATGGCGTGGACGTGGCGGTTCGAGGCGGCCGACGGCGGCGAGACCAACCCGTCGGTGGAGCCTGAGGAGTTCACCACGCAGGGGGACGCGGAGTCCTGGATCGGGGAGTACTGGAAGGACCTGCTGGAGGGCGGCGTCGAGCGGGTCAAGCTCTCCGACGACGGCGGCACCGAGCTGTACACGATGAGCCTGCGCGAGGCGCTGGACGCGTGAGCGCCTGACCGGGCGGGGGGGGGGGGGGGGGGCCCCCCCCCCCCCCCCGGGCGGCCCCCCCCCCCCCCCCCCCGGGGGGCCGGCCCCCCCCCCCCCCGGGGGGGCGGGCCCCCCCCCCCCCCCCCGGGGGGGCCGCGGGCAGCCCCCGGGGGCGGGGGGCGGGGGGGGGGGCGGGGGGCGGCGGGGGGGGGGGGGGGGGGGGGGGCCCCCCCCCCCCCCCCCGCCGGTGCCGTCAGCCCCCGCACCGCACAGGTGCGCCGGCCCCCGCACCGCAGAGGTGCGCCGGCCCCCGCGCCGCACACGTGCGTCAGCCGCGTACTCCGCACAGGTGCAGCAGCGCCGCCACCCCGCGGTAGGGGTCGGTCCGGCCGGCCCGGTCCTCGGCTGCCAGCAGCCGCTCCAGCTCCCCGTCCGGGGGCAGGCTCTCGCCGGCCTCGGTTCCGTCGGTGAAGACGCGGACCCCATACCAGGCGTGGAGCGGCGCGCCGATCCCGGACAGGGTCGCGGTCAGATCGGCGAGCCGGTCGGCCCGTACCTCAAGGCCGAGCCGGTTGGTGTAGTCGACGGTGTCGAAGGCGGCCAGAGCGGCCGTCCAGTTCGCGTCCAGCCCCGGTCGCATGGCGAGGGCGTCGCCGTTGCGCACCAGCAGGGACAGCAGCCCGCCCGGTGCCAGCATCCGGGCCAGCCCGGCGAGCATCGGGTCCGGCTCGGGCACGTACATCAGCACGCCGTGGCAGAGCACCACATCGAAGCTGCCCGGGCCGAAGTGGGCGCCCGTCTCGCGGCCGTCCCCCTCCATCAGCCGGACCCGCTCCTGGATCCCGGCCGGTTCCGCCGCCAGCGCGGCGTGCGCGACCGCGAGCATGTCGGGGTCCTGCTCCAAGCCGGTGACCATGTGCCCGGCGCGGGCCAGGCGCAGCGCCTGGGTGCCCTGGCCCATGCCGACGTCGAGCACGCGCAGCCGCTGCCCGACGGGGAAGCGGTGCACGATCTGCTCGTCGACCTGGCGGCCCACGAGTTCCTGGCGGACGGCGTTGCGCAGTCCGCCCAGTCCCTCCAGCCACAGCCGGGCGCCCCCGGCGAAGCCCTGGTTCCCCTCCCCTGACGCCCCTGAGCGGGGCGTCGCTCGGCTCAGGGCCGTTCCCCGCGCTTGACCTGCGGCTTCGGCAGACGCAGGCGGCGCATCTGGAGGGTGCGCATCAGGCCGTAGGCGACGGCGCCGCGCTTCGGCTCGGCCGGGAAGCGCGTGTTCACGGCCTTGCGCAGACGGATGAACAGGCCGACGGAGTCCAGCAGGATCAGCACGATCACGCCGAGCCACAGCAGCAGCGCGATGTTCTGGATCGAGGGGATCCGTACCATGCTCAGTACCAGGATGATCACCGCGAGCGGCAGGAACATCTCGGCGACCGAGTAGCGGGAGTCGACGTAGTCGCGGACGAACTTGCGGACCGGGCCCTTGTCGCGGGCGGGCAGGTAGCGCTGGTCGCCGTTGGCGAGCGCCTCGCGCTGCTTCGCCATCTCTTCGCGGCGGCGCTCACGGGCGCGCTTGGCATCCTCCTTGCGGTTGCCGGTCGGAGCCGCCACTGCCTTGCGCTGCGACTGGGCCACAGCACGCTTCGGCGTCGGGCGGCCCTTCGGGGCCTGGGGGTCTCGGGGCTGCGAAAGGCCGGCGCTCACCTTGTCGGTGGCGGCGTCCTTGTCTTCCTTGGAGGAACGGCTACCAAACACAAAACCCAAGCCTACGTGGTCGTGCGCCCCCGCCCCACCTCCGCGGGGAACGATCCGGCAACGGCGGGCGTCTTCCCTGTGCAGGGTTCTTGCTGCGGGCGCACCTCCCGCGCGGACGGCCCGGGAGCCCACCGGATCCCGGCCGTTGCGGGGGTTCTCCTGGGATCACCTACTCCTTGCGCCCGATACGGCGCGGGAGGCAGTCGTCCTGGAGGAGGAGCGCATCCGGGCAGGAACAGTGCGGTAATGGAGACAGGGCCCGTACTGTGGGTCCTGATGGCGGCCGTCTCGGGAGACCGGGCACCGCCATGGCTGTGACCTGGAGCGAAGTCCGTCTAGAAGGGGGCGCGCGAAGCCCATGAGCGGTGTCATGAAGCGTATGGGGATGATCTTCCGCGCGAAGGCGAACAAGGCCCTTGACCGGGCCGAGGACCCGCGCGAGACCCTCGACTACTCCTACCAGAAGCAGCTGGAACTGCTGCAGAAGGTGCGCCGGGGCGTTGCCGATGTGGCGACCTCCCGCAAGCGGCTGGAACTGCAGCTGAACCAGCTCCAGGGGCAGTCCGCCAAGCTGGAGGACCAGGGCCGCAAGGCGCTCGCCCTCGGCCGCGAGGACCTGGCCCGCGAGGCCCTGGCTCGCCGCGCCTCCCTCCAGCAGCAGGTCAGCGACCTGGAGGTGCAGCACCAGACCCTCCAGGGCGAGGAGGAGAAGCTGACGCTGGCCGCTCAGCGCCTCCAGGCCAAGGTGGACGCCTTCCGGACGAAGAAGGAGACCATCAAGGCCACCTACACCGCCGCCCAGGCGCAGACCCGGATCGCGGAGTCCTTCTCCGGTATCTCTGAGGAGATGAGCGACGTCGGCCTCGCCATCCAGCGGGCCGAGGACAAGACCGCCCAGCTCCAGGCCAGGGCCGGCGCGATCGACGAGCTGCTGGCCTCCGGCGCCCTGGACGACCAGAGCGGCCTCGGTTCCAAGGACGACATCCAGGCCGAGCTCGACCGCCTCTCCGGCGGCACCGATGTGGAACTGGAGCTCCAGCGGATGAAGGCCGAGCTGGCCGGCGGCCCCTCCGCGCAGCAGCAGGCCATCGAGGGCGGCGCCCCCGGCACCGGCCAGCCGTCGCAGACCCAGCACCGGTTCGACAAGCAGTAGGACGGGGCCCGTCATGATTGTCCGCATCATGGGGGAAGGCCAGGTGAAGCTGGCCGACAGCCACTTCGCCGAGCTCAACAGGCTGGACGACGACCTCCTCGCCGAGATGGAGTCCGGTGACGAGCCGGGCTTCCGCAGGACACTCGGCGAGCTGCTCGACGCGGTCCGGCGGCTCGGCGAGCCGCTGCCGGACGATGCGCTGGAGCCGTCGGAACTCATCCTGCCCGCCCCGGACGCCACGCTGGACGAGGTCCGGGAGATGCTCAGCGACGACGGCCTGATCCCGGGCTGACCGGCGCGCCCGGGTCATCCGGAGGCTGTTCGGGGCAAGGGCCCGTCGCTCAGTGCGGCGGGCCCTTCCGCATGGAGATCCGCTCGGGGTCCGGGGTGCCGCCGATGAAGTTCTCGAACCTGCGGCGCGGCGCGGCCCAGCGCCGGTCGTGGTGGAAGGCGCGCAGCCCGGCCCTGGCACGGGCCCGCGGACGTCTGGCGTAGAACCGCTTCGCGTACGGGGAACCGGGCCGGGCCAGCCGGATCGCGCCGATCAGCGCCACGAAGGGGACCACCGTCCCGAACAGCGCGGTGCGAGGCTTGCCCTTCCACAGCGCGACCAGCGCCAGCAGGAAGTTCACGGCCATGTTCAGGACGACCAGGCCGCGGCTCTCCCGCTCCCCGGGGCTGAGGTCGTTGACCCCGAAGGGCAGGAACCCGCCCAGCACCAGCGCCACCAGCGCGGCCGTCAGGACCACGATCTCCACGCTCTTGCGGCCCTGCTCGCTCCAGTAGACGTCGTCGAGGTGCAGGATCAGCGCGAACTCGTCCAGTACCAGCCCCGCGCCGAGCCCGAAGATCACCGCCGACACCAGCGCGCCGAAGCCGCCCCGGCCGCTGGCGATCGAGCCGAACCCGCCGATGATCACGAGCACCACCCCGGGCACGACGTGGTGGATGTGCAGGCCGCCCGGGGACACGTTGCGGAACGGGCCCCTGCCTGCCCGGATCAGCCGGGTGATCACTCGGGTGACCAGGAAGGACAGCACGAACGACAGCAGGGCGACCAGCAGGGGCAGCTTCCCCGGTTCGATGATGTTCCGATACCACCAGTGACCCATACCGCCGACTCCTTCCCGTGTCAGCTCCCGGTTTAGCAGGTATGGGGCAATTTACCGGCCGCCCCGAGCGGGTAGCGTTCGCGCCGATGACAGATTCGTACGAAGATCCGCCGACCGTCCCGCCCGGGGAGCGCGCCCCGCTCGCCGACGGGCTCCGCTTCGCCTTCGGCACGCTCAGCGTGCTGCCCGCCCGCATCACGCGCTGGGACCGGCCGGCCGCCCGCACCGGGATGGCGTGCGCCCCGCTCGTCGGCCTCGTCGTCGGAGCGCTCGCGGCGGCGGCCGGAACGGCCCTGCTCCTGCTGGGCGGCAGCCCGCTGCTGGCCGCCGCCGTCACCGTGGCCGTCCCGGCCGCGCTGACCCGCGGCCTCCACCTCGACGGGCTGGCCGACACCGCCGACGGGCTGGGCAGCGCGAAGCCGGCCGAGGAGGCGCTGCGGATCATGAAGCAGTCCGACATCGGTCCCTTCGGCGTGATCACCCTGCTCTTCGTGCTGCTGATCCAGGTGGCCGCCCTGGCCGGCGCCTACGCCGACGGCTGGGCGCGGGGCGCCCTCGCCGCGGTGACCGCCGCCGTCGCCGCCCGGCTCGCGATGACCCTGGCCTCGCGCGAGGGCGTCCCCGCGGCCCGGCCCGGGGGACTGGGGGCGGCGGTCGCGGGGGTGGTCCCGCGCGGCCCGGCCGTCGCCGTCGCCGTCCTCACCGTGGCGGCGGCCGTCGCCGCCGCCCTCCCGCTGGGCCTGCCCGCCGCCGCCCGGCAGGCCGCGGCGGTACTCCTCGCACTCGGCGCGGCGGGGCTCCTGCAGCGCCGCTGCGTGCGCCGCTTCGACGGGGTCACCGGCGACGTGTTCGGAGCCCTGTCCGAGGTCGCGGCCACCACCGTGCTGCTGACCCTCGCCCTCGGCTGAACGGGCGGCCCCCGTACGCTCTGCGCGTGGAAGAGACCCCGACGCCCATCAGGGTGCTGCTCGCCGACGACCAGGCGCTGCTGCGCAGCGCGTTCAAGGTGCTCGTCGACTCCGAGCCCGACATGCACGTCGTGGGCGAGGCCTCCGACGGCGCCCAGGCCTACGCCCGGGCCCGCGAATCCCGCGCCGACGTCGTCCTCATGGACATCCGCATGCCCGGCACCGACGGCCTCGCCGGCACCCGCATGATCACCGCCGACCCGGAACTGGCGGCGGTGCGCGTCGTCATGCTGACCACCTTCGAGGTCGACGAGTACGTCGTCCAGGCGCTGCGGGCCGGTGCCTCGGGCTTCCTCGGCAAGGGCGCCGAGCCCGAGGAGCTGCTCAACGCCATCCGCGTCGCCGCCGCCGGCGAGGCGCTGCTCTCCCCGGCCGCCACCAAAGGGCTGATCGCCACCTTCCTCGCCCAGGGCGCCCACGCCGACCCTCCCGCCCCCGGTTCCGCGCACGCCGAACGGCTCGCCGCGCTCACCGGCCGGGAGCGCGAGGTCCTCGTACTCGTCGCGGCGGGCCTGTCCAACGACGGCATCGCCGGCCGCCTGGAGGTCAGCCCGCTCACCGTGAAGACGCACGTCAACCGGGCCATGGCCAAGCTCGGCGCCCGCGACCGGGCCCAACTGGTCGTCATCGCCTACGAATCCGGCCTGGTCCGGCCCCGCGCGGACTGAGCGGGCCGCGGGGGCCCGCGCGGCGGGGACGAGCAGCGCAGTAGGGCGGCGTACTGCGGGCGCGGTACGCGGGACGCGAGGACGGCACCTGGGAGCGACGCGGCGCCGCCGCCCCGTGGGTGAGGCTGAGGGGTCGCCCGTGTCTGAACCTGCAGAGAGATCCCGAACCATGTCGTGGCTGTCCCGCTTCAGCCTGGCCCAGAGAGCGCTGATCGGCCTCGTGTCGATCGTCGCGCTCTTCTTCGGCGCCATAGCCATCCCACAGCTCAAGCAGCAACTGCTGCCCTCCATCGAACTGCCGATGGTGTCCGTGCTCGCGCCGTACGAGGGTGCCTCGCCCGACGTGGTGGAGAAGCAGGTCATCGAGCCGATCGAGGCCACCCTCAAGGGCGTCGACGGCATCACCGGCATCACCTCGACCGCCAGCGAGGGCAACGCCCTGATCATGGCGCAGTTCGACTACGGCGACAGCGGCACGAAGCAGCTCGTCGCCGACGTCCAGCAGGCCGTGGGCCGTGCCCGGGTCCGGCTGCCCGCCGACGTCGACCCGCAGGTGGTGGCCGGCTCCACCGACGACATGCCGACCGTGGTCCTGGCCGCCACCTCCGGCAAGGACCAGCAGGCCCTCGCCGACCAGCTCGAAAGCTCCGTCGTACCCGTCCTCTCGGACATCGCGGGCGTCGGCCGGGTCACCGTCGACGGAGTCCAGAAGCTCCAGGTCTCCGTCACCCCCGACCCGGCGAGGCTGGCGGCCGCCGGACTCGACGGCGCCTCCCTCGCCCGGGGCCTCCAGGCGGGCGGCGCGAGCGTCCCCGCCGGCTCCTTCGACGAGCAAGGCAAGAGCCGCACCGTCCGGGTCGGCGCCGGCTACACCTCCCTCGCCCAGCTGGAGGACCTGCGCCTGGGCACCGGGCCCGGCAAGCCGGCCGTGCGCCTCGGTGACGTCGCCACGGTGAAGCAGGAGCCGGCCAAGGCCGTCTCCCTGACCCGTACCAACGGCAAGCCCAGCCTCGCCGTCACCGTGACCATGGACAAGGACGGCAGCGCCGTCGCGATCTCCGACGCGGTCAAGGACAAGCTGCCCGAGCTGCGCTCCACCCTCGGCTCCGGCGCCGACCTGGCCGTGATCATGGATCAGGGCCCGGCCGTCGCCAAGTCCATCTCGGGTCTGACCACCGAGGGCGCGCTCGGCCTGGTCTTCGCGGTCCTCGTGATCCTCGTCTTCCTCGCCTCGCTGCGCTCGACGCTGGTGACCGCGGTCTCCATCCCGCTGTCGGTCGTGCTCGCGCTGATCGTGCTGTGGACCCGGGACCTGTCGCTCAACATGCTGACGCTCGGCGCGCTCACCATCGCCATCGGCCGGGTCGTCGACGACTCGATCGTGGTCCTGGAGAACATCAAGCGCCACCTCGGCTACGGCGAGGAGCGCGAGGAAGCCATCGTCACCGCGGTCAAGGAAGTGGCCGGGGCGGTCACCTCCTCCACCCTCACCACCGTCGCCGTCTTCCTGCCGATCGGTCTGGTCGGCGGCATGATCGGGCAGCTGTTCAGCTCCTTCTCGCTGACCGTCACCGCCGCCCTGCTGGCGTCGCTGCTCGTCTCCCTGACCGTCGTGCCCGTGCTGTCGTACTGGTTCCTGCGCGCCCCCAAGGGCGTGGCCGAAGAGGCCGCCAAGAACGCGGAGAAGGCCCGGCGCGACGCGGAGGAGAAGGAGGCGCGCAGCCGGCTCCAGCGGTTCTACGTCCGCGTCCTCGGCTTCGCCACCCGCCGCAGGCTGACCAGCGTCGCCATCGCGGTGGTGGTCCTCGTCGCCACCTTCGCCATGACCCCGCTGCTCAAGACGAACTTCTTCGACCAGGGGCGGCAGGACACCCTGACGGTCAAGCAGACCCTGGAGCCGGGCACCTCGCTGGCCGCCTCCGACGAGGCGAGCCGCAAGGTCGAGAAGGTCCTGGCCTCGGTCGCCGGCGTCAAGGACTACCAGGTCACCGTCGGCTCCTCCGGCTTCATGGCGGCGTTCGGCGGCGGCACCGGCACCAACCAGGCCTCCTACCAGGTCACCTTGGAGAACGCCGACGACGCCGACTCCGTCAAGGAGCACATCGAGAGCGGGCTGGCCAAGCTCGACGGCGTCGGCGAGACCCGGATCCTCGCGGGCGGCGGCTTCGGCAGCTCCAACCTGAGCGTGGTCGTCAAGGCCGGTGACGCCGAGGTGCTCGCCAAGGCCGCCGGGCAGGTCCAGGCCGAGATGGCCAAGCTCAAGGACGTCACCGACGTCCAGAGCGACCTGTCCCAGTCCGTACCCCGCATCTCGGTCACCGCCACCCCCAAGACCGCCGAAGCGGGCCTGGACCAGGCCGCCCTCGGCGCGCTCGTCGCCCAGGCCGTACACGGCACCCCGGCCGGCAAGGCCGTACTGGACGACACCGAGCGGGACATCGTCATCAAGTCCGCCCACCCGGCCACCACCCTGGCCGAACTCCAGGCGCTCCCCGTCGGGCCGACGGCCAGGCTCGGCGACGTCGCCGACGTCAAGATGGTCCCCGGACCCGTCGCGATGACCCGGATCGACGGCGCCCGCGCCGCCACCGTCACCGCCCGCCCGGTCGGCGAGAACACCGGCGCCGTCAGCAGCGCGCTCCAGAGCAGCATCAAGGCGCTGGACCTGCCCGCCGGCGCCACCGCCTCCATCGGCGGTGTCTCCCAGGACCAGAGCGAGGCCTTCGGCTCCCTGGGCCTGGCGATGCTCGCGGCCATCGCGATCGTCTTCATGCTGCTGGTGGCGACCTTCCGCTCGCTGGTGCAGCCGCTGATCCTGCTGGTCTCCGTCCCGTTCGCGGCGACCGGCGCGCTCGGACTGCTGATCGTCACCGGCACCCCCATGGGCGTCCCGGCGATGATCGGCATGCTGATGCTCATCGGCATCGTCGTGACCAACGCGATCGTCCTGATCGACCTCGTCAACCAGTACCGGCGCCAGGGCCTGGGCGTCGTCGAGGCAGTCGTCGAGGGCGGACGGCACCGCCTGCGGCCCATCCTGATGACCGCACTCGCGACGATCTTCGCGCTGCTGCCGATGGCCCTCGGCGTCACCGGCGAAGGCGGCTTCATCTCCCAGCCGCTCGCCGTGGTCGTCATCGGCGGCCTGGTCAGCTCCACCCTGCTGACCCTGCTCCTGGTGCCGACCCTCTACACGATGGTCGAGCTCTTCAAGGAGCGCCGCCGCGCCAAGCGGCGGGCCCGCCTGACGGTGGTCCCGGCCCGGAGCGAGGAGGAGACCCCGGCGCGGGTGTGACCGCGGCGGCCCGTGCACACGCCGAAGGGGCGCCTCCCGTGCGGGAGGCGCCCCTTCGGGCACGCGGTGGGGGAGCGGGCTTACGGCAGCGCCAGCATCCGCTCCAGGGCGAGCTTCGCGAAGCTCTCGGTCTCCTTGTCGACCTTGATCCGGTTGACGAGGTTGCCCTCGGCCAGGGACTCCAGGGCCCACACCAGGTGGGGGAGGTCGATGCGGTTCATGGTCGAGCAGAAGCAGACCGTCTTGTCGAGGAAGACGACTTCCTTGTCCTCGGCGGCGAATCGATTCGCCAGGCGCTGGACCAGGTTCAGCTCCGTGCCGATGGCCCACTTGGAGCCGGCCGGAGCCGCCTCCAGCGTCTTGATGATGTACTCCGTCGAGCCCACGTAGTCGGCGGCCGCCACGACCTCGTGCTTGCACTCGGGGTGCACGAGCACGTTCACGCCGGGGATGCGGGCGCGGACGTCGTTGACGGAGTCGACCGAGAACCGACCGTGGACCGAGCAGTGCCCGCGCCACAGGATCATCTTGGCGTCCCGCAGCTGCTCGGCGGTGAGGCCGCCGTTCGGCTTGTGCGGGTTGTAGAGCACGCAGTCGTCCAGGGACATGCCCATGTCGCGCACGGCGGTGTTGCGGCCCAGGTGCTGGTCCGGCAGGAACAGCACCTTCTCCCCCTGCTCGAAGGCCCACTCCAGGGCCTTCTTGGCGTTCGAGGAGGTGCAGATCGTGCCGCCGTGCTTGCCGGTGAAGGCCTTGATGTCGGCGGAGGAGTTCATGTACGAGACCGGCACCGTGCTCCCGGCGATCCCGGCCTCGGTCAGCACGTCCCAGCACTCCGCGACCTGCTCGGCGGTGGCCATGTCGGCCATCGAGCAGCCCGCCGCGAGGTCGGGCAGGACGACCTTCTGGTCGTCGGTGGTGAGGATGTCGGCGGACTCGGCCATGAAGTGGACGCCGCAGAAGACGATGTACTCGGCCTCCGGCCTGGCGGCCGCGTCCTTGGCCAGCTTGAAGGAGTCACCGGTCACATCGGCGAACTCGATGACCTCGTCGCGCTGGTAGTGGTGGCCGAGGATGAAGACCTTGTCCCCGAGCTTCTCCTTGGCCGCGCGGGCGCGCGCCACCAGGTCCGGGTCCGACGGCGAGGGCAGGTCGCCCGGACACTCGACGCCGCGCTCGCTCTTGGGGTCGGCTTCGCGGCCGAGCAGCAGCAGGGCGAGCGGCGTCGGCTGGACGTCCAGGGGCTGGACGTCCATAGGCTGGGCGGTGGTCACGACACGCACCCTTTCTCTTCTGCGACAAGGGACTTCGGAAGACGTTCGGAGCGACTTCTCGTCTATTTGACGCTATCTATCATAGCCGCTTCACGTCAGTTTGACGATGCCGATTGTGTCGATGTGACGAATTCGCCCGCTCCGTGACTCCGCGTCCGTCAGGTCCGCACCCCGGCCCCGGGGTGTGCGAGCATGAAGAACTGGAACAAGGTGCGGGACCCCGGAATGAATCCGCGGTCACGCTGGTTGCCACCGACGGCAAGAGTCCGACGTTTCCCCTGCCTCCGCCGGGGAGCCGCCCACTTCGGGAGTGAATGCAGATGTCCGTACAGGACGAAAAGACCACCGTGAGCGACGGCATCCTCCTGTCCGACGCCGCCGCCGAGAAGGTCAGGACCCTGCTGGAGCAGGAGGGCCGCGATGACCTGGCGCTCCGCGTCGCCGTCCAGCCCGGTGGCTGCTCCGGCCTGCGCTACCAGCTCTTCTTCGACGAGCGCTCCCTCGACGGCGACGTCGTCAAGGACTTCGACGGGGTCAAGGTCGTCACCGACCGCATGAGCTCCCCGTACCTGCACGGTGCGTCCATCGACTTCGTCGACACCATCGAGAAGCAGGGCTTCACGATCGACAACCCGAACGCCACCGGCTCCTGCGCCTGCGGCGACTCGTTCAGCTAAGCGGTCCTGTGACGAGGGCCCGGACGGCGACCGCCGTCCGGGCCCTCGTCGCGTCCGTGCCCGCTATTGCCGCGGGAGCTGCTTGCCGGACGTCGCGTCGACCACCTTCCGGTCGCCCAGCGGCTTCTGGAGCGTCACCGTCCGGGACATCTCCTTCGCCAGCATGATGCAGGCCCGGCCCGGCTTGTCCGGGGTGTCGGTGATCTTCACCAGGACGTCGGTCCCCTCCTCCCGCGCCTCCACGGCGTAGGTGCTGCACACTCCGCCCCAGAAGTTCACGGTCAGCGTCCGGTCGGCCTCCTTGTACGAGAATCCCGGCACGGTGCGCGAGGCCCCCGCGCTCGGGGCGGCCGTCTCCCGGGACGAGGCCGGCTCCACCACCGTGCGGGATGGCCCGCCGTCCTTGCCCGCCACCTCGAAGAACCAGGCCGGGACCAGACCCCGCCCGCCGCCGTCGACCGTCCCCGCGGCGAGCCCCAGCACGGCCCCCCGTACGGTCTCCGTCCGCGGCGGCTTCATCGGACGCGGCTCCGGGTTGCAGGGCAGGGTGTCCGTTGCGCCCGTCGGCGTGTCCGGGGTCAGCGGCACCGAGGTCGCGCAGCCGCCGGGGCCGGGGCCGGTCCCGTCCGACCCGCCGCTGCGGGCGTTGAGCCGGGCCAGCGCCTCGACGGCCCCGACCACCGGCTCGTCCGCCGCGCGGACCGGCGCCTTCAGCTCGCCGCTGCCCGCCACCACCGTGCCGTCCGGGCCGACGCTCACCTTGCTGGACCAGCCCTGGGTGGGCAGGCCGCCGATCACCGGGTCCGCCGTCACCACCCGGACCGAGCCCTGGGTGAGGCGGGCGTCGAGCTTGGCGTCGGCCTGGCCCGCGCCCGCGAGCACCGGCGCGGCGGCGGACTTGGCCGCCTGCTCCGACACGGGCTGCGCGGTGTCGCCGGCGCCCTGGGGGAGGGTGGCCGGGCCGCAGGTGTCCTGACCCCGCTTGCAGTTGTCGCCGCCGGAGCCGCTGCCCGCGCCGTTGCCGTCCCCGGCCTGGAAGCGGGCGAAGTTCCACGTGCCGGGGGCCGCACGGGTGACCGTGAGCCGGGGCCCGGCGCCGTCGGCCGCCTCACCGGCCAGCCACTGCTCCCCGGTCAGCCGGGGCGCGCCGGAGATCCCGAGGGCCGCCGCGAGGCGGGCCACCTCCTCGGAGGTCACCTCGCCGGTCGCGGTGAAGGCGGGGGCGGCGGTCGGGCCGTCGGGGAGCTTGACGTCGGCCCGGTAGGTCACCGCGCCGCCCGAGGGGTCCGGCTCGCCGGGGGCGATGCCCGGCCCCGGCGGGGTCGGCGCGACACGGGGCGCCGAGGCCGCGCTGTCACCCGTACGGTGGGCGCCCGAGCCGTCTCCGTAGGCCGTGGACGCCCAGTAGGCGGTGCCCCCGCCCGCCAGGAGGACGGCCGCCGCGACGGAGCCGACGGCCCAGCCCGGCCGCCGTCGTGTGGGGCGTGATGTGTCGGGTCGTTCGGTGGTCACCGCATCGCTCCTTCGCCTGTCCCGCGTGTCTCGATGCGGGTGTGACGGAGCGGACCGCGAACCGGTTCCCTGTCCGGCCCAGGCCGTCTCTTCCGGCCTAGTCGCCGTACTCCGCCGTGGAGGCGATGAGCCGTGCCGAGGCGGGCGGGACGCTGACGCCGTGGATCTGCGACGGCGCCACGGGCGCGGGCCGCGGGTCCGCCGGGACCGCCCAGTGCGGGGCCATCCGGGCGCAGTCCCCCAGCAGCCGCGCGAAGCCGGGCCGCGTCCCGGCGGAGTGCTCGGCGTACCCGAAACCATCGGTGTAGGTCATGGACGGCACGTTAGGCGCGGCGGGACCGAGGAGAAAGACCTACTACGGGGTAGTTTCGACGGGTCGGCCCGCAGCTGCCGACCGGGTAGTTTTGACTGTCCACCGCCGTCCCCCGCAGGAGCATCCACGCCGTGCGTATCGCAGTCACCGGCTCCATCGCCACCGACCACCTGATGACCTTCCCGGGCCGCTTCGCCGACCAGCTGGTCGCCGACCAGCTCCACACGGTCTCCCTCTCCTTCCTCGTCGACAACCTCGACGTCCGCAGGGGCGGTGTCGGCCCGAACATCTGCTTCGGCATGGGGCAGCTCGGCAGCCGCCCGATCCTGGTCGGCGCGGCCGGCTACGACTTCGACGAGTACCGCGCCTGGCTGGACCGGCACGGCGTCGACACCGAGTCCGTCCGGATCTCCGAGGTGCTGCACACCGCGCGCTTCGTGTGCACCACCGACGCGGACCACAACCAGATCGGCTCCTTCTACACGGGCGCGATGAGCGAGGCCCGCCTGATCGAGCTCAAGGCCGTCGCCGACCGGGTGGGCGGCCTGGACCTCGTCCTCATCGGCGCCGACGACCCGGAGGCGATGCTCCGCCACACGGAGGAGTGCCGCACCCGCCGGATCCCGTTCGCGGCCGACTTCTCGCAGCAGATCGCCCGGATGGACGGCGAGAACATCCGCACCCTGATGGAGGGCGCGACGTACCTCTTCTCGAACGAGTACGAGAAGGGCCTGATCGAGTCGAAGTCCGGCTGGACGGACGCGGAGATCCTCTCCAAGGTCGGCACCCGCGTCACCACGCTCGGCTCGAACGGCGTGCGCATCGAGCGCGAGGGCGAAGAGCCGATCGTCGTCGGCTGCCCGGAGGAGAACGCGAAGGTCGACCCGACCGGCGTCGGCGACGCGTTCCGCGCCGGCTTCCTGACCGGCCTCGGCTGGGGCGTCGGACTGGAGCGGGCGGCGCAGGTCGGCTGCATGCTGGCGACCCTGGTGATCGAGACGCTGGGCACGCAGGAGTACACCCTGGCCCGCGCGCACTTCATGCAGCGCTTCACCAAGGCGTACGGCGAAGAGGCCGCCGCCGAGGTCCGGTCCCACCTGGGGTGACGCCGGCCGTGACGGCGACGCCCCCGCACCGGCCGGGCGTCGCCTTCACCGCAGGCGGCGGACCGAGTACGCCGCCCCGACCGGGCGCGGGGTCTCGCCCAGGTACGCGTGGCCGCGCATCGAGCACCACGCCGGGATGTCGAGCCGGGCCACCTCGTCGTCGGACACCACCGTCACCGTCCCGCCGACGGGCACCGTGCCGATCGCCCGGGCCAGCTCGATCACCGGCTGCGGGCACCGCAGGCCGAGCGTGTCCAGCTCCACCGACTCCGCGACCGGGGCCGTCTCCTGAGCCTGCGGCACCCCGAGCCGGGCCCGGATGCCCGCCACCGCCTTCGGCAGCACCTCCAGGAAGCCGTTCACCTCATCGGCGGTCGTCCCGGCCGGCAGTGACACCCGTACGTTCCCCTCCGACAGGACGCCCATCGCCTTGAGGACGTGCGACGCCGTCAGGGTGGAGCTGGTGCAGGACGAGCCCGAGGACACCGAGTAGCCCGCCCGGTCCAGTTCGTGCAGCAGGGTCTCGCCGTCGGCGTACAGGCAGGAGAACGTGACCATGTGCGGCAGCCGCCGCTCGGCGTCACCGACCACCTCCACGTCGGGAACCAGCCGTGCGACCCGCCGCCGGATGCGGTCCACCAGCACCCGCAGCCGGGCCGCCTCCGCGTGCGCCTCGGCCCGTACGGCCCGCAGCGAGGCGGCCGCCGCCACGATGGCGGGCAGGTTCGCGAAGCCGGGGGAGCGGCCCGACTCCCGCTCGTCCGAGGGGTGTTGCGGGGCGAACCTGACGCCCTTGCGGACCACCAGCAGCCCCACCCCGGGCGGCCCGCCCCACTTGTGGGCGCTCGCGGTGAGCAGCGACCACGCGCCCTCGACCGGGCCCCAGCCCAGCGACTGCGCGGCGTCCACCAGCAGCGGCACCCCGGCGGCCCCGCACAGCTCGGCCACCTCGGCAACCGGCTGGACGGTGCCCACCTCGTGGTTGGCCGACTGGAGGCAGGCCAGAGCGGTGGCCGGGTCCAGGGCGGCCGCGTACCCGTCGGGGGACACCGCCCCCAGCCGGTCCACGGCAACCTCCGTCACCGTGCCGCCGGAAGCGGCGTGCGCCTCGGCGGCGTGCAGGACGCAACTGTGTTCGACCGCCGACACGACCAGCCGGCCGCCTACCCTCCGGCGCCCGGCCAGCGCCCCCGCCACGCCCGCGTGAACCGCGTGCGTCCCCGAAGGAGTGAACACGAGCTCGTCGGCGCGGCACCCCACCGCTTCGGCGGCCGCCTCCCGCGCAGCGTCCAGCAACAGCCGGGCGCGGCGCCCCTCGCGGTACAGCCGGGCGGGATCGGCCCAGCCCTCGTCCAGGGCGGCCAGCAGGGCCTGCCTGGCCACGGGGTGCAGCGGGGCGGCGGAAGCGGAGTCGAAGTACGGCATACGGGCACGCTAACCGGCCCCCCGCCCGGGGCGGGGTCAGGGCCCGTCAGAAGGGGTGTCCCGCCCGCCGTTCAGGGCCGGATGGCCCGTCCCCCGGACGGCGGATCCATCCCTTCGGGGGCAGTAGCGGCGCGTTGGGCACCCTCCCCGCGCGACCCCAAATAGCGTCCAGTAGGGTTTGGTCCGCATAAACATCCAAACCCCTGCCTGCGTCAGGGCCGGCGACCGACCCGAACACGGCCGCGGCCGGCCGCGCGGGCCGAGACTCTCGGGAAGGCGCTACGTGAGTCCCTACGGCTCCGACCGCTCGCCGCGGCGCCCGATGCGGCGGAAGCTGCTGCAGGCGCTGACTGCGGGCGTGGTCCTGGCGACCGCCACTGGTTGCTCGTACAACTGGAAAGACTTCCCCCGCCTCGGAATGCCCACCCCGGTCACGGAGGAGGCGCCTCGCATCCTGTCCCTGTGGCAGGGGTCCTGGGCGGCGGCTCTCATCACGGGCATCCTGGTATGGGGCCTGATCCTGTGGAGCGTCATCTTCCACCGGCGCAGCCGGACGAAGGTGGAGGTCCCCCCGCAGACCCGGTACAACATGCCCATCGAGGCGTTGTACACCGTGGTTCCGCTCATCATCGTCTCGGTGCTCTTCTACTTCACCGCGCGTGACGAGTCGAAGCTGCTCTCCCTCTCCGCCAAGCCGGCCCACACCATCAACGTGGTCGGCTTCCAGTGGAGCTGGGGCTTCAACTACGTCGAGAACGTCGACGGCGACGGAGCCACCCCGAAGGCGGGCACGGTTCCGGCGAACCTCGCCAACATCCCGGACCGCTTCACCAAGGACTTCCCCGCGGGCGCCGAAGGCGTCTACGAGAAGGGCGTCCCCGGCGACCGGAACCCGGACACCAACAACCCGGGGCCGACCCTCTACCTGCCCAAGGGCGAGAAGGTCCGCTTCATCCTGTCGTCGAACGACGTGATCCACTCCTTCTGGGTGGTGCCCTTCCTGTTCAAGCAGGACGTCATCCCCGGTCACACCAACGTCTTCGAGGTCACCCCGAGCGAGTTCGGCACCTTCAAGGGCAAGTGCGCCGAGCTCTGCGGCGTCGACCACTCCCGGATGCTCTTCAACGTGAAGGTCGTCTCGCCCGCCGAATACCAGGCGCACCTCAAGGAACTGGCCGAGAAGGGGCAGACCGGCTTCCTCCCGGCCGGTATCAACCAGACCGATTCGGCCCGGAACGCGGAGACGAACAAACTGTGAGCATCCTCAACGAACCTCAGGGTGCCGCCGCAGCCGACTCGTACGAGAACGAGCTGCCGGTACGGCGCAAGCAGCCGGGCAACGTGGTCGTGAAGTGGATGACCACGACCGACCACAAGACCATCGGCACGATGTACCTGGTCACGTCGTTCGTGTTCTTCCTCATCGGCGGCGTACTGGCGCTCTTCATGCGCGCCGAGCTGGCCCGTCCGGGCTCGCAGATCATGTCGAACGAGCAGTTCAACCAGGCGTTCACCATGCATGGCACGATCATGCTGCTGATGTTCGCCACCCCGCTGTTCGCGGGCTTCGCCAACTGGATCATGCCGCTGCAGATCGGCGCGCCCGACGTGGCGTTCCCGCGGCTGAACATGTTCGCGTACTGGCTGTACCTCTTCGGCTCGACCATCGCGGTGGCCGGCTTCGTCACGCCGAACGGCGCCGCCGACTTCGGCTGGTTCGCCTACTCCCCGCTGTCGGACGCGGTCCGCTCGCCGGGCATCGGCGCCGACATGTGGATCATGGGTCTGGCCTTCTCGGGCTTCGGTACGATCCTCGGCTCGGTCAACTTCATCACCACGATCATCTGCATGCGCGCTCCCGGCATGACGATGTTCCGCATGCCGATCTTCACCTGGAACGTGCTGCTGACCGGTGTCCTGGTCCTGCTCGCCTTCCCGGTGCTGGCCGCCGCGCTCTTCGCGCTGGAGGCCGACCGGAAGTTCGGTGCGCACGTGTTCGACGCCTCGAACGGCGGCGCCCTACTGTGGCAACACCTCTTCTGGTTCTTCGGCCATCCAGAGGTGTACATCATCGCGCTACCGTTCTTCGGCATCGTCTCCGAGATCATCCCGGTGTTCAGCCGTAAGCCGATGTTCGGTTACATCGGCCTGGTCGCCGCGACGATCGGCATCGCCGGCCTCTCGGTGACGGTGTGGGCCCACCACATGTACGTCACCGGCGGTGTGCTGCTGCCGTTCTTCTCCTTCATGACCTTCCTGATCGCGGTACCGACCGGTGTGAAGTTCTTCAACTGGATCGGCACCATGTGGAAGGGCTCGCTGTCCTTCGAGACCCCGATGCTCTGGACGATCGGCTTCCTGGTCACCTTCACCTTCGGTGGTCTGACCGGCGTCATCCTGGCCTCGCCCCCGATGGACTTCCACGTCTCCGACTCGTACTTCGTCGTCGCGCACTTCCACTACGTCGTCTTCGGCACCGTGGTCTTCGCGATGTTCGCCGGCTTCCACTTCTGGTGGCCGAAGTTCACGGGCAAGATGCTGGACGAGCGCCTCGGCAAGATCACGTTCTGGACGCTGTTCATCGGCTTCCACGGCACCTTCCTGGTGCAGCACTGGCTCGGTGCCGAGGGCATGCCGCGTCGTTACGCGGACTACCTCGCCGCCGACGGCTTCACCACGCTGAACACGATCTCCACGATCAGCTCCTTCCTGCTCGGCCTGTCGATGCTGCCCTTCATGTACAACGTCTGGAAGACGGCGAAGTACGGCAAGAAGGTCGAGGTCGACGACCCGTGGGGCTACGGCCGTTCGCTGGAGTGGGCGACCTCCTGCCCGCCGCCGCGGCACAACTTCCTCACCCTGCCGCGGATCCGTTCCGAATCCCCGGCGTTCGACCTGCACCACCCGGAGATCGCGGCCCTCGACCACCTCGAGGACCACGCCGCCGGCGCCACGCAGGCCCTCACCGGCGACAAGGAGGCGGGCAAGTGAAGATCCAGGGCAAGCTGTTCCTGTGGCTCTCCTTCTTCATCCTGATCATGGCCATCGTCTACGGCGTGTGGTCGAAGGAGCCCGTCGGCACCACCGCGCTCTTCCTGGCCTTCGGCCTGAGCGTCATGATCGGCTACTACCTGGCCTTCACGGCCAAGCGCGTGGACGAGATGGCCCAGGACAACCTGGAGGCCGACGTCGCCGACGAGGCGGGCGAGCTGGGGTTCTTCTCCCCGCACAGCTGGCAGCCGCTCTCGCTGGGCATCGGCGGTGCGCTCGCGTTCATGGGTGTCATCTTCGGCTGGTGGCTCATGTACTTCTCCGCCCCGATCATCGTGATCGGCCTGTGGGGCTGGGTGTACGAGTACTACCGCGGTGAGAACCAGAACCAGTAGCAGGACCTGAAGCACGGCACCTGGGGCCCGGACACCTCCGACGGAGGAGTCCGGGCCCCTCGTTTGCAGTCATCCCGCGCGCCGTAATTGTCATATCTTCATAGCGTTGGCTCCATGAAGCACTCACCGCGTCTTTGGACGGTACTCAGCTGCTCCCTGCTGGTCGCGTCCCTCGGGGCCGGCGCCACCGCGTGCGGGGGGTCCGACGACAACCCGCTGTCCGCCCGCCCGTACGACGCGGGCGACCACGTCGCTTTCAACCAGGCCGCGGGCGGCCGCCCCGTCGACCCCAACCGGCCCTTCGAGGTCACCTCGAAGGGCACGGGGTCCCGGATCACCGACGTGACCGTCGTGGACACCCAGGGCCGCCGCCTGGCGGGCGAGCTCTCCGCCAAGGGCGACCGCTGGCACAGCACCGCCCCGATGGCCGCCGGCGTGCACTACACCGCCACCGTGAGCACGGAGGACGAGGGGGGCGCCCCGGGGCAGCGCACGCTGACGTTCGACACCACCCCGGCCAAGAAGGTCCTCCAGGTGGAATTCGGCCCGGACGCGGGCAAATACGGCGTCGGACAGCCCATCACGGCCGAACTGAACGAGCCGGTCCACGACAAGGCCGCCCGCGCCCTCGTGGAGCGCGGTCTGGTCGTCGACGTGCCGCCGGACGCCGAGGGCGCCTGGCACTGGGTGGACGACAAGCACCTGCACTTCCGCCCGAAGGAGTACTGGCCCGCCCACTCCACCGTCTCCGTCCGGAGCAACCTGGAGGGCGTCAAGGTCACCGACGACCTCTACGGGACCGCAAGCAAGCCGCTGAAGCTGGAGATCGGGGACCGCGTCGAGGTCACCACCGACGCCGCGTCCCACTACCTGACCTTCAAGCGCAACGGTGAAGTGATCAACACCATTCCGGTGACCACCGGGAAGCCCGGCTTCTCCACCCGCAACGGCATCAAGGTGGTCCTGGGCAAGCAGTACTACGTCCAGATGCGCGGCGACACGGTCGGCATCGGCGGCAGCGAGTACTACAACCTGCCCGTCTACTACGCGACGCGCGTCACCTGGAGTGGTGAATACGTCCACGCCGCGCCGTGGTCCGTCGACTCGCAGGGCTACGAGAACGTCAGCCACGGCTGCACGGGCATGAGCACCGCCAACGCCGCCTGGTTCTACGAGAACATCAGTGAGGGCGACATCGTCAAGGTGATCAACAGCATCGGCGAGGACATGGACACCTTCGGCAACGGCTACGGCGACTGGAACATGGACTGGAAGGACTGGCGCGAGGGCAGCGCCCTGGTGGGCGGCACCCAGGAAGGCCGCAACGCGGTCGACCAGGCCCGACTGCGCCCGCAGGTCTGAACCGGCCCCGCAGGCCCGCCCAGCGGCCCCGAACCGGCCCCCGGAAGCCCCCTGAGGCTCCCGAGGGGCCGGTTCCGCTTGAGCGGTGGGGGGCCGGGCCCTCGAAGACCGCTCGCAGACGGCCGAGGCCCCGACAGGCCCTACGCGTCCAGGGAGAGCCGGGCGCGCAGCAGGCGCGCCAGCGTCTCGGGGAAGTCCACCGGGTCGACCGGAAGGGTGACCGCCGCGTCCGCGCGGCTCCAGGTGGCCAGCCAGGCGTCCTGCGGGCGCCCCATCAGCAGCAGCACCGGCGGACAACGGAAGATCTCGTCCTTGATCTGCCGGCACACGCCCATGCCGCCCGCCGGAACGGCCTCGCCGTCCAGCACGCACGCGTCCACACCGCCCTCGTCCAGCGCCTTGAGGACAGCCGGGAGCGTCGCGCACTCCAGGAACTCCACCGGCGGCAGGTCCGCGGCCGGCCTGCGCCCCGAGGCAAGCCGCACCTGCTCCCGGGTGCCCGCGTCGTCGCTGTAGACCAGAACTCGCGCAGTCGCCCGCATTTCGTTCCTCCACGTGTGCCCGTGAATCACGTTGATGTTGCGCGGGATGCTACTCCGTCCGACCGCTCGTCAACATCGGTTCGGCCTGCCTCGCCGACACCCGCGGTAAGCCGATCTGATGGGCCGTTCGGGCCTTGCACACCCCTCTGACACTCCGAACGGCACCCCCCGGGGTGAGGGCGGGATAAGCGACCGACATAATGTCGGTCGTGGCGACAGCAACGACAGTAGATACCGGGCACGCGCACCCGACGGTCAGCCGGCCGAACCTCGTCAGCGTCGGAACCATCATCTGGTTGAGTTCCGAGCTGATGTTCTTCGCGGCCCTCTTCGCGATGTACTTCACCCTGCGATCCGTGACGGGCGCCGAGTACTGGACAGAGCAGGCTTCGGCCTTGAACCTGCCCTTCTCGGCGACGAACACCACGATCCTGGTGCTCTCCTCCCTCACCTGCCAGCTCGGCGTATTCGCCGCCGAGCGCGGTGATGTGAAGAAGCTCCGGACGTGGTTCATCATCACGTTCGTCATGGGTGCGATCTTCATTGGCGGCCAGGTGTTCGAGTACACCGAGCTGGTCAAGCACGAGGGCATGTCCCTCAAGTCCGGACCGTACGGATCGGTGTTCTATCTGACCACCGGGTTCCACGGTCTGCACGTGACGGGCGGTCTCATCGCCTTCCTGCTGGTCCTCGGCCGGACGTACGCGGCCAAGAGGTTCACCCACGAACAGGCCACGTCGGCCATCGTCGTGTCCTACTACTGGCACTTCGTCGATGTCGTCTGGATCGGCCTCTTCGCGACGATCTACCTGATCAAGTAGCGAACACGTAGCCGGGCAAGCCCCGGCAACCCATCCAGAAACACCGACGCAGAAGATCCTGACACCGGGGTAATCCGTGAAAAAGCTCTCCGCACGACGACGCCATCCGCTGGCGGCGGTCGTCGTTCTACTCCTCGCGCTGGCGGCCACTGGGGGGCTTTATGCCGCCTTCGCCCCCGCGGGCAAGGCGCAGGCCGATGAAACCGCCCAGTCCCTCGCCATCGAGGAGGGCAAGAAGCTCTACGCCGTGGGCTGCGCAAGCTGCCACGGAACCGGCGGTCAGGGTTCCACTGACGGCCCCAGCCTGGTCGGCGTCGGCTCCGCGGCCGTCGACTTCCAGGTGAGCACGGGCCGCATGCCGGCCCAGCAGCCCGGCGCGCAGATCCCGGCGAAGCCTCCGGTCTACACGCAGGCCCAGATCGACCAGCTGGCCGCGTACATCTCCTCCCTGGGAGCCGGCCCGTCCGTGCCCACCCAGAAGCAGGTCGACCCGGCGGGTGCCGACATCGCCAAGGGTGGCGAACTGTTCCGCAACAACTGCGCGCAGTGCCACAACTTCACCGGCGAGGGCGGCGCCCTGACGCACGGCAAGTACGCCCCCAACCTGGCGGACGTCTCGCCCAAGCACATCTACGAGGCCATGCTCACCGGCCCGCAGAACATGCCCTCCTTCCCCGACAGCACGATGCCGGAGAAGCAGAAGAAGGACATCATCGCGTACCTCCAGAACGTGAACGGCGACAAGTCGGTCAGCCCTGGCGGCCTGAAGCTCGGTGGCCTCGGCCCCGTCTCCGAGGGTCTGTTCGGCTGGATCTTCGCTCTGGGTGCGCTGATCGCTGTCGCCGTCTGGGTCGCGGCCCACACCGCTAAGGCCAAGAAGTCATGAGTAGCCAAGACATTCCCGAAGAGAAGCACCTGCCGAGCGAGCAGGGCGACGCGCACCACGGTGGCGTAGCAGTCGCGGACGACCCGTTCGCCGACCCGGGCCTGCCGGTCCACAAGCCGCGCATCCAGGACATCGACGAGCGGGCCGCCAAGCGGTCCGAGCGCGTGGTCGCGATGCTGTTCACGCTGTCGATGCTGGCCACGATCGGCTTCATCGCCGCGTACGTGACCATCCCCGTCGACAAGTTCGTCTACATCTTCCCCATCGGGAAGGTGAGCGGCCTGAACTTCGCCCTCGGCCTGACCCTGGGCACGGCCCTCTTCTGCATCGGCGCGGGCGCGGTCCACTGGGCCCGCACCCTGATGTCCGACGTGGAGGTCGCCGACGAGCGCCACGCCATCGCGGCGCCGCCGGAGGTCAAGGCCAAGGTCCTCCAGGACTTCGCCGACGGTGCGAGCGAGTCGGCCATCGGCCGCCGTCCCCTGATCCGCAACACCATGCTGGGCGCGCTGGCCATGCTGCCGCTGTCCGCCCTGGTGATCATGCGGGACCTGGGCCCGCTGCCCGAGGACAAGCTCCGCAAGACCGTCTGGGCCAAGGGCAAGCTGCTCATCAACCAGAACACGATGGAGCCGCTGCGTCCCGAGGACGTGGTCGTCGGTTCGCTGACCTTCGCCATGCCGGAAGGCCTGGAGGAGACGCAGCACGACTTCCAGAACCAGATCGCCAAGGCCGCCCTGATGATCGTCCGGCTCCAGCCGCAGGACATCAAGGACAAGCGGGAGCTGGAGTGGTCCCACGACGGCATCGTGGCGTTCTCCAAGATCTGCACCCACGTCGGCTGCCCGATCAGCCTGTACGAGCAGCAGACGCACCACGTGCTCTGCCCGTGCCACCAGTCCACCTTCGACCTCTCCGACGGCGCCCGAGTCATCTTCGGCCCCGCTGGTCACGCGCTTCCGCAGCTGCGGATCGGCGTCAATGACGAAGGCTTCCTCGAAGCGCACGGCGACTTCGAAGAGCCCGTCGGTCCTGCATTCTGGGAGCGCGGATGAGCACTGCCACCACCACCGACAGTCAGCGCAAAGCGCCCGCCGGCGAGCGGGTAGCGGACTGGGCCGACGGCCGCCTGGGCATCTACAGCCTGGCCAAGTCGAACATGCGCAAGATCTTCCCGGACCACTGGTCCTTCATGCTCGGTGAGATCTGCCTCTACAGCTTCATCATCATCATCCTCACGGGTGTGTACCTGACGCTGTTCTTCCACCCGAGCATGAACGAGGTCGTCTACCACGGCCCCTACGTGCCGATGCAGGGCGTCCCGATGTCCGAGGCCTTCGCCTCGACGCTCGACATCAGCTTCGACGTCCGGGGCGGTCTGCTCATCCGGCAGATCCACCACTGGTCGGCGCTCATCTTCGTCGCGGCCATGGTCGTGCACATGATGCGCGTGTTCTTCACCGGCGCGTTCCGCAAGCCGCGTGAGGTCAACTGGATCTTCGGCTTCCTGCTGCTGGTCCTCGGCATGTTCACCGGTTTCACCGGTTACTCCCTGCCGGACGACCTGCTCTCGGGCACCGGTGTCCGCTTCATGGAGGGCGCGATCCTGTCCGTGCCGATCGTCGGCACGTACCTGTCGTTCTTCCTCTTCGGCGGCGAGTTCCCCGGCGGCGACTTCGTCGCACGGTTCTACTCGATCCACATCCTGCTGCTGCCCGGCATCATGATGGGCCTGCTGGTGGCCCACCTGATCCTGGTCTTCTACCACAAGCACACCCAGTACGCGGGCCCCGGCAAGACGAACAACAACGTCGTCGGCATGCCGCTGCTGCCGGTCTACATGGCCAAGGCCGGAGGCTTCTTCTTCCTGGTCTTCGGTGTCATCGCGGCCATCGCGGCGCTCGCCTCGATCAACCCGATCTGGGCGCTCGGCCCGTACCGCCCGGACCACGTGTCCACCGGTGCGCAGCCCGACTGGTACATGGGTATGCCGGAAGGCCTGATCCGTGCCATGCCGGGCTGGGAGATCAACCTGTGGGGCCACACCCTCGTCCTGGGCGTGTTCATCCCGCTGCTGCTCTTCCCGCTGGTGCTGGGCGCGATCGCCGTCTGGCCGTTCATCGAGTCCTGGGTCACCGGGGACAAGCGTGAGCACCACCTGCTGGACCGCCCGCGCAACGTCCCGACCCGTACGGCCTTCGGTGTCGCCTGGATCGCGGAGTACATCGTGCTCCTGATCGGCGGTGGAAACGACATGTTCGCGCAGTACTTCCACCTCTCGATCAACAACATCACCTGGTTCGTCCGGATCGGCTTCTTCGTCGTCCCGGTCCTCGCCTTCATCGCCACCAAGCGCATCTGCCTCGGCCTCCAGCGCCGGGACCACGACAAGGTGCTGCACGGTCGCGAGACCGGCATCATCAAGCGTCTGCCGCACGGTGAGTTCGTCGAGATCCACGAGCCGCTGCCGCAGGCCAAGCTGCACACGCTCACCTCGCACGAGCAGTACAAGCCGATCGAACTCGGCCCGACGGTCGACGAGAACGGCGTGGAGCGCAAGCCGAAGGCCACGGAGAAGCTCCGTGCGAAGCTCAGCAAGGGCTTCTACGCGGAGAACAACCAGATTCCGAAGCCCACGGTGGAGGAGTACAAGGAGATCCAGAGCGGCCACGGCCACCACTGACCTCCGGTAGGACCCCAGAAGGGATCGGTTCCGGCCAATCCCGCCGTCGCCACGGTGAGAGCCCCGTCCAGTGTCTGGACGGGGCTCTTCGCCGTCTCCGGGGCTGGATAGGCTGGGCTCCGCACCCCATTCGACGTGGAACTTTCCCGAGCAGCAGGAGCGGACCATGAACGTTGTGACCCCGGCGGGCGGCGACAGCGTGGCGGCCCGCGGCTGGCCGGGTCTCCTCGACGCCCTGCTCACCGGCCGGGACCTCGGCCCGGACGACACCGCCTGGGCCATGGACCGCATCATGCGCGGCGAGGCCACGGACGCGCAGATCGCCGGATTCATGGTGGCGCTGCGGGCCAAGGGGGAGACCGTCGCGGAGATCAACGGCATGGTCCGCGCCATGTACGAACACGCCAACCTCATCGAGGTCCCGGGCCGGACGGTGGACATCGTCGGCACGGGCGGGGACGGCGCCAAGACGGTCAACATCTCCACCATGTCGGCGCTCGTGGTGGCCGGAACCGGCGCCAAGGTGGTCAAGCACGGGAACCGGGCCGCCTCTTCGGCGAGCGGCTCCTCCGACGTGCTGGAGAAGCTCGGCGTCAACCTCAACCTCACCCCGGCCCGGGTGGTGGAGGTCGCCGAGCGGGCCGGCATCACCCTGTGCTTCGCCGTCAAGTTCCACCCCGCGCTGCGGCACGTGGCGGCGGCCCGCAAGGAGCTGGGCATCCGGACCACCTTCAACTTCCTCGGGCCGCTGACCAACCCGGCCAAGGTGCGCGCGCAGGCCACGGGCGTGGCCGACCCCCGGGTGGCGCCCATCGTCGCCGGGGTGCTCGCGGAGCGGGGCTCCTCGGCGCTGGTCTTCCGCGGCGACGACGGCATGGACGAACTGGCCACGACGGCCACCTCGCGGGTCTGGTGGGTCCGCGAGGGCACCGTCACCGAGCTGGCGTTCGACCCGCACGACGTCGGGATCCCGATCGTGGGCGTCGCGGACCTGCGCGGTGAGGACGCCTCGTACAACGCGGACGTCGCCCGGCGGCTGCTGGCCGGCGAGAGCGGTCCGGTACGCGACGCCGTCCTGCTGAACTCGGCGGCGGCCCTGGTGGCGCTGGATCCCGGCACCGGCTCGCTGGAGGAGCAGATCGCCGCGGGCATCGCCCGTGCGGCCGAGTCCATCGACTCGGGCGCGGCGCGGGCGGCGCTGGAGCGCTGGGTCGCGGCCAGCAACGCGTAGGTCCCCGTACGGCGACGGGCCCCGGTCCGGAATGCGGACCGGGGTCTTGCGCGCGGGGGATCTTGTGGCAGGATGCTGACCAGGTCACGAGTGACAGCGTTTTGGCCCCGGCTCGCTGTCCGGCAACCCTCCTTCCGTGGCGGGGTGCCCCGGGTGATGACCAGGCCGTAGGCAGTGAGGTCTACGGCAAGCGCGGATCCCTCGAAACCGGGGATCCTGGTTGTCGAGGAGCGTTTTCCATGAGCAAGCGAATGCGATAGGGCGTCTCCGCCCCTTCTTCACCCTCGGACACAGGGTTCCTTCCGCGTACCCGCACCTCCGAGGCACCCCCGTACCCCGGACGGCCGCAGAGCCGTACCCGCGTACGGGCAGACACCGAAGCCATTCCGCCCTGCCTCCGGGAGATACCGCCATGTCCGCATGCGCATCCGCACCCGCGTCCCCCAATGCCACCGCCGACCGCGTCCTGTGTGCCGAGCCGCTGCCCGTGCTCGGCCGGGACGTCACCGTCCCCCTCGTCACCGGCGGAGAGGTCAGCTACGCGGCGCTCGACTACGCGGCCAGCGCGCCGGCGCTCCAGCGGGTCTGGGACGACGTCGCCGCGTACGCCCCGTACTACGGCAGCGTGCACCGCGGCGCCGGATACCTCTCGCAGCTGTCCACCGACCTGTTCGAGCAGAGCCGGGTCGCGGTCGCGGAGTTCCTGGACTGCCGCCCCGCCGACCAGGTGGTCTTCACCCGGTCCACCACGGACTCGCTGAACCTGCTCGCGGCCGTGCTCCCGGCCGGCTGCCAGGTCTTCGTCTTCGAGACCGAGCACCACGCCTCGCTGCTGCCGTGGGGCGACGCCCGGGTCACCTACCTCGACGCGCCGCGCACCCCGGACGAGGCCGTCGCCACCCTGGAGCGGGCGCTGGCCGCGCGGGACCCCTACGGCCCGGCGCTGGTCTGCGTCACCGGCGCGTCCAACGTCACCGGCGAGCTGTGGCCGGTGAGGGAACTCGCCGCCGCGGCGCACGCCCACGGCGCGCGGATCGTGCTGGACGCCGCCCAGTTGGCGCCGCACCACCCCGTCTCGGTGCGGGAGCTGGACGTGGACTGGGTCGCCTTCTCGGGGCACAAGCTGTACGCGCCGTTCGGCTCGGGCGTGCTGGCGGGGCGGGCCGACTGGCTCCAGGAGGGGCAGCCGTACCTGGCCGGGGGCGGCGCCTCGCGGAAGGTGGCCCGGCGCGAGGACGGGGGCGTGGACGTCGAGTGGCACACCACGGCCGCGCGGCACGAGGCCGGCTCCCCGAACGTCATCGGCGTCTACTCCATCGCCTCCGCCTGCCGGGCGCTGACCGAGGCGGGCTTCGAGGGACTGGTCGAGCGGGAGCGCTACCTGATCGCGAAGGTCCGGGACGGCCTGGCGGAGGTCCCGGCGGTCCGTGTGCTGTCGCTGTTCGGGGACGACTCCCCGCGGGTCGGCGTGATCTCGTTCGTGGTGGACGGCTGGAACAGCTCGCACTTCGCCGCCGCGCTGTCGGCCGAGTACGGCATCGGCGTCCGCGACGGCCTGTTCTGCGCCCACCCGCTGGTGCGGACGCTGCTGGGGGGCGAGCCGCAGGCCCAGGGCGAATGCGGAGCGCCGGAGGCGGCGCCGGGCGAGCCCCCCCAGCCTTCGGCCGGGGGGACCCCCACGCTGAACGCGATCCGCGTCAGCTTCGGCGCCGGAACCCCCGACGAGCACGTCGACCGCTTCGTCCGCGCGGTCCGCGAGCTCGTCGCGGACGGCGCGAAGTGGAGCTACCGCACCGAGGAAGGCCGCTGCGTGCCGGTTTCCTGACGGGCTCCGCGTGCCGGTTTCCTGACGGGCTCCGTCCGCCGACGCCGGGCGGCGTACGCTGCGCCGCATGACGTACTGGGATCCGATACCGACCGTCCGGGCGCTGGTGGGGCAGCCGCATCCGCTGTGGCGGGGCGACCGGGTGAGCCGGGACTGGTCCGCGCCGGCCCCCGATGGTTGGGAGCAGCGGGACTGGCGCAGCGTTCCGGGCCCGTTCTACGCGGCCGACTCCGACAACTGCCTCACCGGACGGCAGTGCGCGCCGGACCACGTCATGTACGACGACGGCTACGGGAGCGAGTTCGTGTACCGCCAGCCCCGGACTCCCGCGGAGGTCCATGCGCTGACCTGCGCCGCCGAATGCGAGCCCTTCGGGGCGTACGGGGGTGACGGCGACGCCCACTGGACCCCGGAGCTGGTCCGGGATTGGTGGCGGGACCGGGCCCGGGTGCGGGAGTGGGCCACGGGGGCCGGGTGGGGTCCCTGGGCGACCGCCCCGAGCGACTGGATGAACGACGCCGCCTGTGGAGCCCGGGCGTACGTCGCGCACATCGACGGGGACCTCGGCGCTTACCTGCGCGGATACCTGTTCCGGCTGGCCGAAGGCCGAGCGGCCCGGCCGGGGGAGAGCCTGCCGGAGCTGTGAGGCGGGCCCGGGGGGCCCGGGGCAACGGCCCGGGTTCGGGTGGACCCCCGGCCGGGGACTACGCGTCGAGGCCGATGGCGAACGCGGCTTCCAGGTCGTGCTGGGAGTACGTGCGGAAAGCGACGTGGGTGTCCGTCGCCTCGACGCCGGGGATCTTGCTGATGCGGCCCGGGATGATGTCCGCCAGGTTCTCGTGGCGGGCGACGCGGACCAGCGCGATGAGGTCGTAGGTGCCGGTGACGGAGTAGACCTCGCTGACGCTGTCCAGCTGCGCGATGGACTCGGCGATCTCGGGGATCCGGTCCACGCTGGTCTTGATGAGCACGATCGCGGTGATCACGGTTGGCTGTCTCCCTCGCTGGCCGTCGCTGGTCGCCTCACTCTAGTCGCACGCCGATACCGCACCCAGGCGTAGGCGAACCCGAGCGAGAAGCCCACCACGTGGGCCAGGTATGCGACGCCCGGCCCGCTCGCGGCCCGGTGCGCCGCCAGCCACTGCAGGACGAACCAGAACATCAGTACGATCCATGCGGGGAACCGCAGTGGCAGGAAGAACAGGAACGGGAACAGGCTCGTCACCCGCGCCCGCGGGAAAAGGCACAGGAACGCCCCGAGCACCGCCGAGATCGCCCCCGAGGCGCCGACCAGCGTCTGGTCCGAGGTGGCGTTCGCCGCCGCGTAGGCCGCCAGCGCCAGGTAGCCGGTGACGACGTAGAAGAGCAGGAACGCCGCCCGGCCCATCCGCTCCTCCGCCATCGCGCCGAACACGTGGAGGAAGAGCATGTTGCCGAGCAGGTGCAGCCAGCTCCCGTGCACGAACAGTGCCGTCAGCGGGGTGAGCAGCGCCCGGGGCGTCCCCGCGAAGAGCTCGTCCGGGACCACGCCCCAGCGCCGGAAGTAGGCCGTCCCCGTCTCCAGCAGCAGGTCGCCCGTCCCGTAGTCCGGATTCAGCCCGGAGGCGGGGCCGACGACGAACACCACACAGCAGCCCGCGATCAGCGCGCGGGTGACCACCGGGCCCCGCACGGCCTCCCGCACGGCCTCGGCGAGGGCCTGCCACCTTACGATCATGGGACAGAGCATGACGCAGCACAGCCCCCGTGCGGGTGGTGCCAGGCCGTAGGGTTACGTGCTGCGGTCCGCCGAAGGTGCCATCGGCCCCCGACGGCCCCGGCGGGCGGCTTTAATTGAATCAGCTACGAAGGAGAGAGCGGCCTGATGACGGTTCCCCTGCCGACCGACACCACACGGTGGCGCTGCACCCTGTGCGGCAACCTCACGCGCTTCGACGTCACCCGTTCGTCGAAGGTCGTGGAGTACGTCCACCTGGACCTCGCCGGGGAGCCCAAGGTCGAGGAGCGCGAGGTGGTCAATGAGACCATCGAGTCGGTCCGCTGCCGCTGGTGCAACGCGGTGGACCAGATCGAGCTCGTGGACAGGCCGGGCACGGACTCCTGACGGGAGCCGGGCCCACAGTAGATCACGGTAGGGGTGACGGATTGTGGAGCCAGCAAGCGGCGCTGAGCCGGCCGACGCGGCCGGCGACGCCGCGGAGGTGCTCGACCGCCCGCTGCCGGAAGGCGTGCGGCGCCGGGTCATCGCGCTCGTCTCGGACGCCTTCGGCGGCCTGACGGTCGCGGACCTGCCCGCGCAGCTGCGCCAGTACGCCCGGTTCACCCCGACCCGGCGCGCCAAGTTCGCCGGGAACGCGATGGCCGCGGCGGTGGAGACGGACGCCGTCTTCCGCGGGCGCGTCGCCGAGAAGCTCCGCGACGCCCAGGCGGAACTGGCCGGGGCGCTGGAGTGCGGGGCGCCGCCCGCCGCCGCCGACCCGCTGGACGTGGCCGCCGCCGCGTACATCCTGCGGCCCTCCGGCTGGGTCAAGCTCGTCGCCGCCGCCGGCGAGGAGGTCCAGCGGGCCGACGCCGAACGGGTCGGCGACGAGACCCGGCGCGAGCTGGAGCGGCTGCGCGAGGAACTGGCCCACGCGCGCGAGACGCAGCGCTCGGGCGGCGAGCAGGTACGGGCCGAGCTCGACGCCGCCCGCAAGGAAGCGGAATCGCTTCACCGCAAGCTGCGCAGCGCTCAGAGCGACGTCAAGCGGGGCGAGGCGGCCCTGCGCAAACTGACCGCCGAGGTCGACGGCATCCGCGGTGACGCGGCCGCCCGGGTCGCCGCCGCCGAGAGCGAGAGCCGCCGGCTCAAGTCCCGCCTGGCGGAGGTGGAGTCGGCACTGGAGACATCGCGCCGGGCCACCCGGGAGGGACGCAGCATCGAGGACATGCGGCTGCGGCTGCTGCTGGACACCGTTCTCGACGCGGCCGCCGGGCTGCGCCGCGAACTGGCGCTGCCGCCGGTCTCGACGCGCCCGGCCGACACGGTGGACGCGGTGGAGCCGGGCCGGATGACGCCGAAGGACATCGCGGCACGCGCCCTGTCCGAGACCGATCCGGCGCTGCTGGACCAGTTGTTGGCGCTGCCCCAGGCGCACCTGGTGGTCGACGGCTACAACGTGACGAAGACCGGCTACCCCACGATGCCGCTGGAGAAGCAGCGGCTGCGGCTGCTGGGCGGTCTGTCGATGCTGGCGGCCCAGACGGGCGCGGAGATGACCTGCGTCTTCGACGGCGCGGAGCTCGCCGCCCCGGTGCTGCTCGCGCCGCCGCGCGGGGTGCGCGTGCTGTTCTCCAAGGCGGGGGTGACGGCGGACGAGCTGATCCGCCAGCTGGTGCGGGCGGAGCCGCCCGGCCGTCCGGTGGTCGTGGTGTCCACCGACCGGGAGGTCGCGGACGGGGTGGCCAAGTCCGGGGCCCGTCCCGTTACGTCCGCCTTGCTGCTCAAGCGGCTTTCGCGCGTTTCGTAGGTTCCCGTCCTTGATGCGGCGTATTCGGGCATCTTGCCAACTGGCGTCCCCGATGTCGGAATTGGCGCTGCGTCGAGGGAACGCACTGTCAACTCCCCCGCACCCAGCGTGGCCTGTGTGTGAAGAAGTCGTTGAAGGGGCGATTTTTTGCTCCCGGGGATTTGAAGTGATCACAGAGAGGTCACTAGGGTCTGCTCAAACCTTCGTGCGGTAGGTCACTCATTCGGGGTGACGGCGGAGGTGCTGCCGCCGTGTGTGAAGACCCCATCGGCGGCCGGAGGAAGAAGGAGCTCGCCTTCGTGGCGTCCCACCGTCGACCCAAGCAGCCCACCCGCACGCGCGTGTCCGTGCTCAGTGCCCTCGCCGCGGCCACCGTCGCGCTCACCTCCCAGGCGGCGAGCGCCGCTCCGGGGCAGCCGAGCAAGGACGAGGTCAAGGCGAAGGTCGACACCCTCTACGGCGAGGCGGAACAGGCCACCGAGAAGTACAACGGGGCCAAGGACCGCCAGGACAAGCTGGAGAAGGAGATCGCGCAGCTCCAGGACTCGGTGGCGCGCGGCCAGCTCGAACTCAACGACATGCGCAACACGCTGGGTTCGATGGCCAGCGCGCAGTACCGCACCGGCGGCATCGACCAGTCCCTCACCCTGCTCCTCTCCGACGACCCGCAGAGCTACCTCGACAAGGCCTCCACGCTCCAGCAGTTGAGCGACAAGCAGATCGAGGCCGTCGGCAGGATCCAGGCCAAGCAGCGTGCCCTCGCGCAGCAGCGCCAGGAGGCCGCAGGCAAGCTCGCGGACCTCGACGCCACCCGCAAGGTGCTCGGGGAGCAGAAGAAGGCCACGCAGGACAAGCTCGCCGAGGCGCAGGCCCAGTTGAACAGCCTCAGCGCGCAGGACCGGGCGGCGCTCAAGGACGAGAACGACAAGTCCAGCAGCAGTGCGGCCAAGAGCGCCGGAAACGTCAAGGGTTCGGGCCGGGCGGCCGCCGCACTCGCCGCCGCCGAGACGAAGGACTACGCGAGCTACCACATGGGATCGACGGGTCCGGACCGGTTCGACTGCTCGGGACTCACCCAGTGGGCGTACGCGCAGGCGGGCGTCAGCATCAGCCGCACCACCTTCACGCAGGTGAACGACGGCACGCGCATCGGCCGGAGTCAACTCCAGCCGGGCGACCTTGTGTTCTTCTACAGCGACCTGCACCACGTCGGGCTCTACGCGGGCAACGGTCAGGTGTTCCACGCGGCGAACCCCGACGCGGGCATCCGGTACGAGTCGATGGACAACATGCCGTTCCAGTTCGGCGTCCGCGTCGGCTGAGCCGCGTACCGCACACCCCCGGGACGCGCCGTACACCGCCCATCCGGGCGAATCACGCGGCCCCGCCCTGACCCCGCGCCCCGCCGGTGACCTGCGTCTCCGGCGGGGCGTCGCCGTGCGTGCCCCCGGACGGACGTGTCCGGCGCCCCGCGGCTGCGGCTACTGTCTGCCAGCGCGGAACCCGGCACACGGCCGTCCACGGGGGGCGGACCCGGGCTGCGCGCAGCGCAAGGGAGCGGTTTCACGTGGCGTCCCATCGCCGGCCGGGGCTCACCGGCCTCGACCGGAGCACCAAGCTCACCGCCTTCACCACCGCCGCGGCCGGCGCCGCCGTCGCCCTCACGGGAGCGGTCGCGAGCGCGGCACCGGCCCTCCCGCAGGACCCCCCGGCCGGCGCCCGCGCCCAGGTCGACCGGCTCTTCGAGGAGGCCGAGCAGGCCACCGAGCGCTACAACGAGGCCGACGAGAAGGCCGGCAAGCTCCGCGCCGAGATCAGCCGGGCCCAGGACGCGGTGGCCCGGGGCCAGGACCGCATCAACACCATGCGCGACGTACTCGGCGCCTTCGCCGGGGCCCAGTACCGCTCCGGCGGCCTCGACCCCGCCCTCGCGCTGATGCTGTCCGAGGACCCCGACGGCTACCTCGACAACGCCGCCGTGCTCGACCGGCTCAGCGGCCGCCAGGCCCGGCAACTCGGCGAACTGCGCGAGGAACAGCGCCGGATCGCCCAGGAGCGCCAGGAGGCCTCCGTGAAGCTGGCCGAGCTGGAGGCGCTGCGCTCGGACGTCGCGGAGCACAAGCGGGCCGTCACGGCGAAGCTCGCGGCGGCCCGCCGGCTGCTCGACGCCATGCCGTCCGAGGAGCGGGCCGACTTCGAGCGGGCCTCGCGCTCGGGGGGCCGCGCCGACGCGCTGCCCGACCTGTCCTCGGCCGTCCCGGCCTCCTCCCGGGCGGCGGCCGCCGTGCGGGCGGCCCGGGCCGCGGTCGGGCGGCCGTACGTGTGGGGGTCGACCGGGCCGTCCGGTTTCGACTGCTCGGGGCTGATGGTGTGGTCGTACCGCCATGCCGGGGTCTCCCTGCCGCGCACCTCGCAGGCCCAGCGGTACGCGGGCCGGCGCGTGCCGCTGTCGCAGGCGCAGCCGGGGGACCTGGTGACGTACCGCTCGGACGCCAGCCACGTCGCCATGTACGTCGGCAACGGCCAGGTGGTCCACGCCCCCTACCCGGGCGCGCGGGTGCGGTACGACCCGGTCGGGATGATGCCGGTCTCCTCGGTGACCCGGCCCTGACGCACCGGGTGCGTACGATCGGCGGATGCCCCCCGCCCGTCGCGCCGTACGCCTCCTCGTGCTCGCCCTGCTGCTGTGCGGGCTGCCGGCCGGCTGCGCCGCTCCCGGCGCCCGCCCTGCGGACCCCGCCGTCCGCGAGGCCGTCGCCGACTGGGCCGCTGCGCCACCCGCCCGGCTCGCCGGGATCCCGCTGGAGGGGTGGTCGTACGAGGTCACCTCGGTGCGCCGGGACGGCGTACGGGCCTTCGCGCGGGCAGCGCTGCACTACCGCCTGGCCGGCTACGACACCGCCGCGGCGGACGCGCGGCGCGAGGTGGAACTCGCGCGGGACGGCGCCGGCGACTGGCGGGTCACGGCCGACCGCCCCGCACCCGGGGCGCCGCCGCTGCTGTGGGACCAGGGCGCGGTGACGGCCGTGCGCGGGGCGCACGCGCTGGTGCTGGGCGTCGGGCAGCCGGCGCGGACCCTGTCCGCGATCGCGGAGCGGGCCGACCGGGCGGTGCCCGCGGTGAGCGCCGCCTGGCCGCGCCCGTGGGCCGGCCGGGCGGTGGTGCTCGTCCCGGCGACGCTCGACGCGATGGCGGCGCTGCTCGGGCAGCCCGCCGACGCCTACCGGGGAATGGGCGCCGTCACCACCGGCCGGGTGGGGGCCGGACCGGCCCCGGCCGACCGGGTCGTGATCAACCCGGAGGGGTACGCGGGCCTGTCGGAGGCGGGCAAGGACATCGTGCTCACCCACGAGGTCACCCATGTGGCGACCCGCGCCGTGACCTCGGCCACGACCCCGCTGTGGCTGTCCGAGGGCTTCGCGGACTGGGCCGCGTACCGGGCCACGGACCGCACCCCGGCCGAGGCCGCGCCCGAGCTGGCCCGCGCGGTGCGGCGGGGCGAGCTGCCGGGGGCGTTGCCCGCCGACGGGGACTTCGCCTTCGGCGGCGATCCGGAGGCGCTCGCGCGGTCGTACGGGGGAGCGTGGCTCGCCTGCCGGCTCATCGCGGCGAAGTGGGGCGACGCGGCCCTGGTGCGGCTGTACGAGAGGGCGGGCCGCGCACCCCTGCCCGCGGCCCTGGAGGAGGTCCTGGGGACGGATGAGGGCGCACTGGTCGGGCTCTGGCGCGAGGCCCTGCGGGAGCAGCTCGGTTAGGGGCGTCCGGTACGTTGGCTGGCGATGCACAAGACGCTGATCGTGACCAATGACTTCCCGCCGCGACCGGGCGGCATCCAGGCCTTCCTGCACAACATGGCGCTGCGGCTGGATCCCGACCGGATCGTCGTCTACGCCTCCACCTGGAAGCACGACGAAGAGGGCCGCGCGGCCACCGCCGCCTTCGACGCGGAGCAGCCGTTCCAGGTCGTGCGCGACCGTACGACGATGCTGCTGCCGACGCCGCGCGTGACGCGGCGGGCGGTGGAGCTGCTGCGCGGACACGGCTGCGAGTCGGTGTGGTTCGGCGCTGCGGCCCCGCTGGGTCTGATGGCCCCGGCGCTGCGGCGGGCGGGGGCCCGGCGGATCGTCGCGACCACGCACGGGCACGAAGCGGGCTGGGCGCAGCTGCCGGCCGCCCGGCAGCTGCTGCGGCGGATCGGCGAGGGCACCGACACCCTGACCTACCTGGGCCAGTACACGCGCACCCGGATCGCCTCGGCGCTGACGGAGCGGGCGGCGGCGCGGATGACGCAGCTGCCGCCCGGGGTCGACGAGAAGACCTTCCACCCCGGGTCGGGCGGGGCGGCGGTGCGGGCCCGGCTGGGGCTGACCGACCGGCCGGTGGTGGTGTGCGTGTCCCGGCTCGTGCCGCGCAAGGGACAGGACACCCTGATCGAGGCGATGCCGCGGATCCTGGCGACGGTGCCGGACGCGGTGCTGCTGATCGTGGGCGGCGGCCCGTACGAGGCGGACCTGAGGGCGCTGGCGGCGTCCACGGGCGTAGCCGACTCGGTGGTCTCCACCGGCCCGGTCCCCTGGGCGGAGCTGCCCGCGCACTACGGCGCCGGGGACGTGTTCGCGATGCCGTGCCGGACCCGGCGCGGCGGCCTCGACGTGGAGGGGCTCGGCATCGTCTACCTCGAAGCCTCCGCGACGGGCCTGCCCGTGGTGGCGGGCGACTCGGGCGGGGCGCCGGACGCGGTGCTGGACGGGGAGACCGGCTGGGTGGTCCGGGGCGGGGCGCCGGACGAGGCCGCGGACCGGATCGTGACGCTGCTCCTGGACCCGGAATTGCGGCGCCGCATGGGCGAGCGCGGCCGGGCCTGGGTCGAGGAACGCTGGCGCTGGGACCTCCTCGCGGAGCGGCTCCGCGAGCTGCTGTAGCCGCCCGACCGGGCGGGAGGCGGATTGTCGCACCTCGCGGCCGGTCGCGGGCGCGCTCCGGCGAACCCGGCGGGTGAGGACGCGGCGCGGATACGGTCGAGACATGTCTGACTGTTACTCAGATGCGTGTCAGTGCGGGTTATGGCCGGTTGGGCGGAATCCGCTCATGATGCGCCCATGACACCCCATCTGACGCGCCGTCAACTGCTGGGGGCCGGCGCCCTCCAGACCGCCGCAGTCCTCGGCTTCACCCGTATCGGGCTCGGCTCCGCCGCCGCCGTCGAGCCGGCCGCCGCCCAGTACGCCCCCGCCATCGTGGTCGGATCCGGCTACGGGGCCGCCGTCGCCGCCCTGCGCCTGGGGCAGGCCGGAGTGCGGACCGTCGTCCTCGAAATGGGCCGGCTCTGGAACACCCCCGGGCCCGACGGCAAGGTGTTCCCCTCCACGTCCGCCCCCGACCAGCGCTCCATGTGGTTCCGCAACCGCACCGAGGCCCCGCTCGCCCAGTTCCTCTGGCTCGACGTGGTCAACCGCGACATCAACCCGTACCCCGGCGTCCTGGACCGGGTGAACTACGACGGCATGTCCGTGTACGTGGGACGCGGGGTGGGCGGCGGCTCCCTCGTCAACGGCGGCATGGCGCCCACCCCCCGCCGGTCGTACTTCACCGAGGTCCTGCCCCGCGTCGACGCCGACGAGATGTACGGCACGTACTACCCGCGCGCCCGCGCCATGCTCGGCGTCAACGACATCGACCCCGCCTGGTTCGAGTCCACCGAGTGGTACCGCTTCGCCCGGATCTCCCGCAAACACGCCGGCAACACCGGGCTCAAGACCACGTTCGTGCCCAACGTCTACGACTTCGCCTACATGCAGAGGGAGGCGGCCGGCACCGCCACCAGATCCGCCCTCGCGGGCGAGGTCATCTACGGCAACAACCACGGCAAGAAGAGCCTCGACAAGACCTACCTCGCCGCCGCCCTCGGCACCGGCAACGTCACCATCGAGACCCTCCAGCGCGTGGTCGCCGTACGCCGCGATCCCGCCGGGGGATACGTGCTGACCGTACGCACCATCGACCTCACCGGCCGCGTCACCCAGACCCGCGAACTCGGCTGCGCCCAGCTCTTCCTGGGCGCGGGCAGCCTCGGCACCACCGAGATCCTGCTGCGCGCCCGCGAGACCGGGGCCCTGCCCGAACTGGCGGAGGCGGTCGGCCGCGGCTGGGGCCACAACGGCAACATCATGACGGCCCGCGCCAACCACCTCTGGGACACCGTCGGCGCGAACCAGGCCACCATGCCCGCCCTCGGCATCGACGACTGGGACAACACGGCCAACCCCGTCTTCGCCGAGATCGCCCCGCTGCCCATGGGTTTCGAGCACTGGATCTCGATGTACCTGGCCATCACCAAGAACCCCGAACGCGGCCACTTCACCTACGACGCCGCCGCCGACGCGGCCCGGCTCAACTGGACCCGGGACCAGAACGCCCCGTCCGTGGCCGCGGCCAGGAACCTCTTCGACCGGGTCAACCGGGCCAACTTCACCATCTACCGCTACGACCTGTTCGGCGGCAACCGGGCCTTCGCCGACGACTTCACCTACCACCCGCTCGGCGGCTGCGTCCTCGGCGAGGCGACCGACGACTACGGCCGCGCCAAGGGCCACCCGGGCCTGTACGTCGTCGACGGCTCGCTGATCCCGGGCTCGCTCGGAGTGAACCCGTTCGTCACCATCACCGCCCTCGCGGAGCGGAACATGGCGCGGATCCTGGCGGAGGACCCGCGCTGAGCGCCCGGCCCGGACCGGTCCGGGGGCACCCTGATCCGCGCCCGGCCACCGGGCCGGAGTACCGGGCCGAGGACGGCGCGGTCGCCCGCCGGGGCCGTACCGCGGCTAGCCCCGGTACAGGGCGTCGATCTCGTCGGCGAAGTCCTTCGCCACCACGCTGCGCTTGAGCTTGAGGGACGGCGTGATGTGGCCGGACTCCTCCGTGAACTGGGAGGCGAGGATACGGAACTTCCGCACCGATTCCGCCTTGGAAACCGCCGCGTTGCCGTCGTCCACGGCCTGCTGGACGGCGGCGACGAGGTCCGCGTCCTCGCGCAGTTCCGCCGC
Organism: Streptomyces sp. NPDC051578; assembly: GCF_044454045.1. Classification (NCBI taxonomy): domain Bacteria; kingdom Bacillati; phylum Actinomycetota; class Actinomycetes; order Kitasatosporales; family Streptomycetaceae; genus Streptomyces; species Streptomyces sp. NPDC051578. The sequence goes on along the minus strand of NZ_JBITDH010000001.1, from coordinate 347,591 downwards.
CGTCACCCCGGCCGGCTTGCCGTGTTCCGCGGCCCACCGGCCGAGGAACTCCTCGTCGATGGTGACCAGGGCGGCCACGAACGGCCTCGCGTCGCCGACCACCATGCACTCGGCGACGAGCGCGTGGGCGCGGATGCGGTCCTCGATCACCGCGGGCGCCACGTTCTTGCCGCCGGCGGTGACGATGAGTTCCTTCTTGCGCCCGGTGATCGCCAGGTAGCCGTCCTCGTCGAGGGTGCCGACGTCACCGGTGTGGAACCAGCCGTCGGACAGCGCCTCGGCGGTCGCCGCCTCGTTCTTCCAGTAGCCCGTGAAGACGTGCTCGCCGTGCACCAGCACCTCGCCGTCGTCGGCGATGCGCACCACCGAGCCCGGCAGCGGCTGGCCGACCGTACCGATCTTCGTGCGGTCCCACGGGTTGAAGGCGGTGGCCGCGCAGGACTCGGTCAGGCCGTAGCCCTCCAGGACCGTGAAGCCGATGCCGCGGAAGAAGTGGCCGAGCCGCTCGCCGAGCGGGGCGCCGCCGGAGATCGCGTACTCGCCGCGCCCGCCGAGGACGGTGTGGAGCTTGCTGTAGACCAGCTTGGTGAAGAGCTTGTGCTTGAGCCGCAGCCCGAAAGACGGGCCGCCCGGGGTGTCCAGGGCGCGGCTGTAGGCGATGGCCGTCTCGGCCGCCGCGTCGAAGATCTTGCCCTTGCCGTCGGCCTGGGCCTTGGCGCGCGCCGAGTTGTAGACCTTCTCGAAGACGCGCGGCACTCCGAGGATCAGCGTCGGCTTGAAGGACGCCAGTTCGTCGGTGAGGTTCTTGATGTCCGGTACGCAGCCCAGGCGGATCGGCGCCAGCACGGACGCCACCTCCACCAGGCGTCCGAAGACGTGCGCGGCCGGGAGGAAGAGCAGCACGGAGCACTCGCCGGTGCGGAACAGCGGGCTGAGGCGCTCCACGACGTTGCCGCACTCCGCGAAGAAGTTGCGGTGCGTCAGCACGCAGCCCTTGGGGCGGCCGGTGGTGCCCGAGGTGTAGACGATGGTGGCCGTGTCGTCGGCGTTGGCGAGCGAGCCGCGCCGGTCGACCTCGGCGTCGGAGACCTCCGCGCCCGCCGCCTTGAGCGTCTCGAAGGCGCCCTGCTCGATCTCCCAGACCTCGCGCAGCTCCGGCAGCCGGTCGCGCAGCGCGGCCACGGCCTCGCTGTGCCCCGGGCTCTCGACGATCACCGCGGCGGCGCCGGAGTCCCCGAGGATCCACTGGATCTGCTCGGCGGAGCTGGTCTCGTACACGGGGACGGTGATGGCGCCCGCGCTCCAGATCGCGAAGTCGAACAGCACCCACTCGTAGCGGGTGCGGGAGATCAGGGCGACCCGCTCCCCGGGCTCGATGCCCGCCGCGATCAGGCCCTTGGCCGCGGTGCGGACCTCGGCGAGGAACTCCGTCGCCGTGACGTCCTGCCACCGGCCGTCGACCTTGCGGCTCATGACGGCGGTGTCGGGATGCTGGGCGGCGTTGCGGCGGATGAGATCCGTCAGGTTCCCGTCCGACGGGACCTCGTACAGGGCCGGAAGGCTGAACTCGCGCAAGACTGCTGCTCCTCTGGGCGCCATCGCCACCGTGTGGACCGACCGGACGTTACCCACCGGTAGTGGGTTCACGATAGGGGGAACCGGCCAGATGTTCCGTGCGTCACACGACGCGGCGGTCCCCGGCCGACAGTAGTCGACCCCGCCGACGACCCGGAAGTAACCGCAGGTCCGGCCGCCTGCCGGGGTGCCCCTACCCGAGGAGCCCAGGCGCCCCTAGGGTGGCGGCATGAGTGGCGGGAAGAGTCGTACGCGGGTCCACGTCGTCAGCGACGTCCACGGCAACACGGAGGCGCTCGCGCGGGCCGGGGACGGCGCCGACGCGCTGATCTGCCTCGGTGACCTCGTCCTGTTCCTCGACTACGCCGACCACTCGCGCGGGATCTTCCCCGACCTCTTCGGCGTCGAGAACGCCGACCGGATCGTGGAGCTGCGCACCCAGCGGCGGTTCGCGGAGGCCCGCGACTTCGGGCGGACGCTGTGGGCCGGGCTGGACCGGGAGCGGCTGATCGAGGGCGCCGTCCGGCGCCAGTACGAGGAGATGTTCGCCGCGTTCCCGAGCCCGACGTACGCCACGTACGGCAACGTCGACGTCCCGGGACTGTGGACGGAGTACGCCGGCCCCGGCACCACCGTGCTCGACGGCCAGCGGGTGGAGATCGGCGGCCGCGTCTTCGGCTTCGTCGGCGGCGGGCTGCCGACGCCGATGCGGACGCCGTACGAGGTGGACGTCGAGGAGTACGCGGCCAAGGTCGAGGCGCTGGGCGAGGTGGACGTGCTCTGCTCGCACATCCCGCCGGAGGTGCCGGAGCTCTGCTACGACACGGTGGCCCGGCGGTTCGAACGGGGCAGCGAGGCGCTGCTGGCGGCGATCCGCAGGATGCGGCCGAGGTACGCGCTCTTCGGGCACGTGCACCAGCCGCTGGCGCGGCGGATGCGGATCGGCGGCACGGAGTGCGTGAACGTCGGCCATTTCGCGGCGACGGGACGGCCGTGGGCGCTGGAGTGGTGAGCGCGGCCCGGTGGGCGCCCGCGCGGGGAGGCCCCGCAGCGGCGGGGTCTTGAGGCGGCCGGGTCTCGAAGCGGCCGGGTCTTGAAGCGGCGGGGCACTGGAGTGGCGGGGTCCGCACGCGCGGTAGCCTTCACCCGGCGGCCGGAGGCCCCCACACACTTGTCGAACTCCCCGGAGGAGCGACCGCGATGGCGGAACACACCAGTTCGAGTATCACGATCGATGCGGCCCCGGCCGACGTCATGGCCGTGATCGCCGACTTCGCCCGCTACCCGGAGTGGACCGGAGAGGTGAAGGAGGCGGAGGTGCTCGCCACCGACGCCCAGGGCCGCGCGGAGAAGGTCCGGCTGCTGCTCGACGCGGGAGCGATCAAGGACGACCACACGCTCGCCTACACCTGGAAGGGCCCGGACGAGGTCAGCTGGACGCTGGACAAGTCGCAGATGCTGCGCCAGCTCGACGGCTCCTACAAGCTGGCACCGGTGGACGGCGGCACGCGCACCGAGGTGACGTACCAGCTGACCGTGGACGTCAAGATCCCGATGCTCGGCATGATCAAGCGCAAGGCGGAGAAGGTCATCATCGACCGCGCCCTGGCGGGCCTCAAGAAGCGCGTCGAATCCGCCTGACCACTCGTCGGGCCCGGTCCGGCCCGACCGCCCGTCAGAGGTCCGGGGTGTGGGGCGGAGCCCGGCTCCGCGCAGCCGCAGACACACGACCCGGAGTACCCGCACCATGCACACACTGCTGATCACCGGACCCGGCGGGGCCGGACGGACCACCGTGGCCGCCGTCACGGCGGTCGCCGCCGCGCGGGACGGGCGGCGCGTGCTGCTGCTGTCCGGCGACCCCGGCGATCCGCTCGCCGCGCTGCTCGGCCAGGACGTGCCCGGGGTGCGGGTCGCGCGGATCGACTCCGCGGAGGAGTTCCGGGCCGAACTCGTCGCCCTCCAGGAGCGCGGCGCCGCCCTCCTCGGCATGCTCGGCAGCCGGCCCCTGAGCGCCGAGGAACTCACCGAGCTGCCCGGCGCCGAGCAGTTCGCGCTGCTCCGAGCCCTGCGGCGGGCGGCTGCCGCCCCCGACACCGATCTGGTCGTCGTGGACATGCCCCCGCTGCACCAGACGGTGACCACCCTCGCCCTCCCCGCCCAGCTGCGCCGCTACCTGGCCCGGCTGCTCCCCGCCGAACGGCAGGCCGCCCGCGCCCTGCGCCCCGTACTGGCCCAGCTGGCCGGGGTGCCGATGCCCGCCCGGTGGCTCTACGAGGCCGCCGCCCGCTGGGACGAGGAGCTGGCCGCCGTCCAAGCCGTCGTCGAGGCCCCCACGACCGAAGTCCGGCTCGTCGCCGAGCCCGGCCCCGCAGCCGACTCCGCGCTGCGCAGCGGCCGCCTCGGGCTGGCCCTGCACCAGCTGCCGGCCGGGTCACTCGTCGCGAACCGGACCCTGCCGCAGGACTCCGCCGACCCCTGGCTGGCCGGGCTCGCCGCCCAGCAGGAGAAGTACGCCGCCCAGTGGGCCGCCGAGCTGCCGCTGATCCCGCTCCCGCACCTCGGACGGGGCCCCGAGGGCCCGGAGGACACGGCCCTGCTCGCCGCCTCCGCCCCCGGCCTCGCCCCGGCCGCCGGCGCGCCCCGCCCGGCCTGGGCCGTCGAGGACCGGCGCGCCGAGGACGGCGTACTCGTCTGGGCGATCCCGCTGCCCGGCGCCCGCAAAGCCGACCTCGACCTGGTCCGGCGCGGGGACGAGCTGCTCCTGGCGGCCGGCCCCTACCGCAGGATCGTTCCGCTGCCCTCGGCGCTGCGCCGCTGCACCGTCTCCGGAGCCGCTCTCACCGACGGGGTGCTCCGCGTCCGGTTCACCCCGGACCCGCAGCTGTGGCCCCGCGCGCGCTGATACCCGTACCGCCGTTCGGGTACCGTCGAAGGTAGCCCGTACCGCACATAACGCAGCCGCCGCAGGAGTGTCCGCCATGAGCGAGGCCACCGACCGCACCACCGACGACGACGCCTGGGCCAGGGCCTGCGCCGAGGACCTCGCCGCCGAGAAGGAGCGCCTCCGCGCCGAGCGGGGCGCCGCCGGGGACGACGGGTCCCGCGGCGGGACCGGCACCGCCGCCGAGGAGCTGTTCAAGCTCTTCGAAGCCGTCGCCGACAAGGTCTCCGCCCTGAACAACCCGCTGTTCGGCGCCGCCGCCCAAGGCGCGGTGCGCCAGTTCGTCGACCAGGCCAAGACCGCCGTCAAGCCCGTGGTCGAACGCAACCCCGAGGTCTTCGACCACCTCGCGGCCGCCGGCTCCGAGCTGCTCGCCGCCTACCGCTCCGCCGTCGAGGGCCACGAGCGCCGCTGGACGCAGCAGCGGCCGGCGGCCCCGCACGCCGCGGACGACCCGCGCCGCGACGGCGACGACGGGGACACCGGGCCCGGGCCGGCCGAGCACATCGATCTCGACTGAACCTCCGCCGGGCTCGGGTACGGTTGGCCGTGGCGGGGCTTGACCGGAAACCGAGGGACTAATGGGACTCACCATCGGCGTCGACATCGGCGGCACGAAGATCGCGGCCGGCGTGGTCGACGAAGAGGGCACCATCCTTGAGACGTACAAGGTGCCCACCCCGCCGACCCCGGACGGCGTGACCGACGCGATCTGCACCGCAGTGTCCGAAGTCAGCAGCAGCCACACCATCGACGCCGTGGGCATCGGCGCCGCGGGGTACGTGGATGACAAGCGCGCCACCGTGCTGTTCGCCCCCAACATCAACTGGCGGCACGAGCCGCTCAAGGACAAGGTCGAGCAGCGCATCGGCCTCCCCGTCGTCGTCGAGAACGACGCGAACTGCGCGGCCTGGGGCGAGTACCGCTTCGGCGCCGGCCAGGGCCACGACGACGTCATCTGCATCACCCTCGGCACCGGCCTCGGCGGCGGCATCATCATCGGCAACAAGCTGCGGCGCGGGCGCTTCGGCGTCGCCGCCGAATTCGGCCACATCCGGGTCGTACCGGACGGCCTGCTGTGCGGGTGCGGGAGCCAGGGCTGCTGGGAGCAGTACGCCTCCGGGCGCGCGCTGGTCCGGTACGCGAAGCAGCGCGCCAAGGCCACGCCCGAGAACGCGACGATCCTGCTCGGGCTGGGCGACGGCACCCCCGAGGGCATCGAGGGCAAGCACATCAGCCAGGCGGCCCGGCAGGGCTGCCCCGTGGCCGTCGACGCCTTCCGCGAACTGGCCCGCTGGGCGGGCGCCGGCCTGGCCGACCTGGCCTCGCTCTTCGACCCGTCGGCGTTCATCGTCGGCGGCGGCGTCTCCGACGAGGGCGACCTCGTCCTCGACCCGATCCGCAAGTCCTTCAAGCGCTGGCTGGTCGGCGGCGCCTGGCGTCCGCACGCGCAGGTGCTGGCCGCGCAGCTCGGCGGCAAGGCCGGAATGGTCGGCGCGGCCGACCTGGCCCGCCAGGGCTGAGCGCGACCGACGTACGCCGCTGCCCGCCGCGCCCCCTGGGGGAGCGGCGGGCACCTGCGTAGGGTGGGGCGGCATGGAGCTGCCTTCGCTGTCGGCCTCGCTGCCGAAGTCCCGTACGGAGCCCGACGGCTGCGCCGTGATCCGGGTGCTCAGCTACAACGTGCGCTCGCTGCGCGACGACGAGGAAGCGCTGGTCCGGGTGATCCGGGCGTGCGAGCCGGACCTGGTGTTCGTGCAGGAGGCGCCGCTGTTCTTCCGGTGGCGCAAGCATGCGGCGCGACTGGCCGCCAAGTGTGACCTGGTGGTGCTGAGCGGGGGCGGGAGCGCCGCCGGTCCGCTCCTGCTCTGCTCGCTGCGGGCCTTCGTGGAGCGCACCGAGGACGTGCTCCTCCCGCTGACGCCGGGGCTGCACCGGCGGGGGTTCGCGACGGCGGTCGTACGGTTCGGGACGGCGGTGCGGGTGGGGGTGGTCAGCGCGCACCTGTCGCTGGACGCGCGGGAGCGGGCGGCGCAGGCGGAGATGCTGCTGGAGCGGGTGCGGTCGCTGGACACCCCGTACGCGATCGCGGCGGGCGATGTGAACGAGACCCCGGACGGGGCCGCCTTCCGGCGGCTGGCGTCGCAGATGCAGGACGGCTGGGCGGTGGCGCCGTGGGGCGGGGAGCACACGTTCTCCCGCTCGGGGGAGCCGCGCCGCATCGACGCGGTGTTCGCGTCGCCGGGCGTGGAGGTCCTGGGCTGCGGCGTCCCGCTGCCGCTCCCGGGCGTCACCCGCGCCGACCTCCAGGCGGCCACCGACCACCTCCCGGTCCTGGCGGCCCTGCGCCTGCGCCCGACTCCTCTTTGACGCGCCGCTCGCACGTCTCGGCGCCAGGGCGCCTCGACGGCTTCGCACCGCTGCGGCGAACTCCGTCCGCCGGGGGCCTCGCAGCGGGCCTGTGCGCGGCGCCGCTGCGCCAGCGCCCCCGGCTGCGCCGGGCTCCATGGGGCTCGCCCCACATTCCGCGCCTCCCTCGGCGGCGAGGCTGATTGCGTGCGCAATGGCTGCGCAAGCGGCCTCGGCTGCGCCGAGTTGGGGCCGGGCTGGTGCCGTGATCGTCGGCTGGGCTGGATCGTGCGGTCCTGCTGCGCAAGAGTCCCCCCGGGGCCGCCCCGTACCGCGCCTCGGACGCCGGCGGGGTCGAGGTGTGCCGGCGCCTGCGCCATGCTGCCCCGGGGGGCATTGGCCGCAGCGGCGGGAAGCCGTCGAGGCGCCGGGGCGGCGAGGGGTCAGACCACCGCGCCGCGGCCCGGGTCGTCGGGCTCGTCGTCGTCGTGGGCCATGCGGGCCACCAGGGTGGCGAAGCCGCCGAGGAAGCCGCCGATGCCGAGGGTGGTCAGCCACCAGGTCATCTCCCACTGCAGCAGCACCGCGAGCAGCAGCAGGACCGGGCCGCCCACCACCGCCAGCCAGGCGAACTTGGCCGTGGTGTCGGCCGGCGGGAGTTCGGGTTCCGGCGGGATGAAGTGGCCCTCGCCGTCGCCGTCCTCCGGCTCCGCCGGGGTGTGGTCGCGGGGGCCCGGGGGCGGGGACAGGGTCACGCCCGGGGCGAAGACCACCGAGCCGCCCAGGGGCTTGTCCGGCTCCGGCTCCGGCTCGGGCTCCCGCTCCGGCTGGACGTCCTCCTCGGGCAGCATCAGGTTCTCGACGGGCCGGTACGGTCTGGATCCCGGCGGGTCCGGCGGTTCCTGCCCGTACCCGGCGACGATCGCCGCCCACGCCGCCTCCTCGTCCAACGGGGGCACGCCCCCGGACGACTCCTCGTGCTCAGCCACCGCTGGCCGCCCCCTCCCTGCCGACGCTCTTCGCGAGCCGCCCCACGAACGCATAGCTGTCCGCGAAGATCCGCTCCGCGTCATGGTCCAACGTCGCGACGTGGTAGCTCTGTTCCAGCAAGGTCTCCGTCACGTCCGTGGACGAGATGCGGGACAGGATCCGCGCCGAGTCCACCGGCGGTACGACGTGGTCCTGCGGGCTGTGCAGCAGCAGCACCGGCTGGGTCACCTGCGGCAGTTCGGCATCGACCAGCCGGAAGAAGCGGCGCAGCGAGTGCGCGGCCCGCGTCGGCACCCGGTCGTACCCGACCTCCACCGACCCCGGCTTGGCGATGTCGCTCGCGATGCCGGGCGTCGAGCGGATGAAGTGCTGCGCCACCGGCAGGGCGAAGGCCAGCGGGTCGTGCACCTTGTTGGCGGGGTTGACCAGCACGAGCCCGCTGATCGACTCCCCGTGCTTCGCCGCCAGCCGCAGGCTCAGCGCCCCGCCCATCGACAGCCCGAACACGAACACCTGCTCGCACCGGTCCGACAGCTCCCGCAGCGCGCGGTCGACCTCGGCGTACCAGTCCTGCCAGCCCGTGAGCTGCATGTCCTGCCACCGCGTCCCGTGCCCGGGCAGCAGCGGCAGCGATACCGTCAGCCCCCGCTCGGCCAGGTACTCGGCCCAGGGGCGGAGCGACTGCGGGGAACCGGTGAAGCCGTGGCAGAGAAGCACGCCGACCGGGCCGCCCTCGTGGCGGAACGGCTCTGCTCCAAGGAGGACGGGCACCAGGGACTCCTTTGTAGGGGCGGGGGGTACGAGGGGTACGTAGCGCTGTGTGACTTCACCGTACGCGACCGCGGTGACACCGACCAGGGTCGTCGGGCCGCTGCTGCGGCGGCCAGGGGTTAAGGTCTGTTCGACAGACACAGGAAGGCTTTCGAGTTGATCTACGGCGCAATGAAGTTCTCCATCGGCGGTTCACTGAAGCTTGCTTTCAGGCCGTGGGTGGAGGGCCTCGAAAACATCCCCGCGGAGGGGCCGGCGATCCTCGCGAGCAACCACCTTTCCTTCTCCGACTCCTTCTTCCTGCCGGCCGTGCTGGACCGGAAGGTGACCTTCATCGCGAAGGCGGAGTACTTCACTTCCCCCGGGGTCAAGGGCAAGCTGACGGCCGCCTTCTTCAAGGGCGTCGGCCAGCTCCCGGTGGACCGTTCCGGCGCGCGCGGGGCCGGCGAGGCCGCCATCAAGAGCGGCATCGAGGTCATCGAGCGCGGAGAGCTGTTCGGTATCTACCCCGAGGGAACGCGTTCACCCGACGGCCGCCTCTACCGCGGCAAGCCCGGCGGGCTGGCCCGGGTCGCGCTCGCGACGGGCGCCCCGGTGATCCCCGTGGCGATGATCGACACCGAGAAGATCCAGCCGCCCGGCAAGGTGGTGCCCAAGCTGATGCGCCCGGGCATCCGGATCGGCAAGCCGCTCGATTTCAGCCGCTACCGCGGCATGGAGAGTGACCGCTTCATCCTCCGCTCGGTGACCGACGAGGTCATGTACGAGATCATGAAGCTTTCCGGCCAGGAGTACGTGGACATCTACGCGACGGCCGCCAAGCGGCAGATCGCCGACGCGGAGAAGGCCGCCAAGGCGGTCAAGGAGTAGGAACGGGCGGGGGCCCCGGCGCCCGCCCGCGCGGGGGGTGGTGGGGGAGATGGCGAAACGCGAGCGCGTCGTGCGCATGTCGGTCGAGCAGCCGCTGTGGCGCGCCCTGACGGTCTACCGGCTCCTCACCATGGTCTACGCGGTGCTGCTGTTCGCCTCCGCGTACAAGGAGTTCCCGCGGCCGGCGGTCGCGGTGGGCTACCTCGCCGTGCTCGCCGTCTGGACGCCGGTCACCTACCGCAGCGTTGCGAGCGCCACCCGCTGCACCAAACGGTTCCTCGGCGCCGACCTCACCGTCGCGCTCGCCGGCATCCTGCTCACCCCGCTCGCCGACACCCATGCGCGGATCGCGGCCGGAGGTCCCACGCTCCCCAGCATCTGGACGGCCGGTTCGGTCCTCGCCTTCGCCCTCAAGGGCGGCTGGCGCTGGGCCGGTCTCGCCTCCACGGCCGTGGCCGTCGCCAACATCGTCATCCACGGCGGCGACCCGACCCGCGACACCCTGCACAACGTACTGCTGGTCTGGGTCGCCTCCATCGCCATCGGCTACGTGGTCGAGGTCGCCCGCGCCAGCGAGGCCACCCTCGCCCGGGCGCTGGAGATCGAGGCCGCGACCCGCGAGCGCGAGCGCCTGGCCCGCGACATCCACGACGGGGTCCTCCAGGTACTCGCGATGGTGCAGCGGCGCGGCACCGAACTCGGCGGCGAGGCGGCCGAACTCGGCAGGATGGCCGGAGAGCAGGAGGTGGCGCTGCGCACCCTGGTCTCCAGCGGGCTCGTGCCCGCCTCCCGGATCTCCCGGGACCAGTCGCTGGGCGCGCTCGTGGACGCCTACGAGGTCGAGGAGCCGGGCGCCGACGAGGGCGAGCTGGACCTGCGGACCCTGCTCGCCCCGCACGCCGGGTCCCGGGTGAGCTTCGCCGAGCCGGGCGGTCCGGTGCCGCTGCCCGCGCCCGCCGCCCGCGAGCTGGCGGCGGCCGTCGGGGCCGCCCTCGACAACGTGCGCAAGCACGCGGGGGAGGGGGCCCGGGCCTGGATCCTGGTCGAGGACTGGGGCGACGAGGTGATCGTCACCGTTCGCGACGACGGCCCCGGCATCCCGGCCGGCCGGCTCGACCAGGCGGAGGGTGAGGGCCGGATGGGAGTGGCGCTGTCGATCCGGGGCCGGCTGCGGGACCTCGGCGGCACCGCCGAGCTGGTGTCCGTCCCCGGACAGGGCACCGAAGTGGAACTGAAAGTACCGAGGGGGAGGACCCAGTGACCGAGCCGAACGAGATCAAGGTGATGGTCGTCGACGACCATCCGATGTGGCGCGACGCGGTCGCCCGCGACCTGGCCGCCGCCGGCTTCGACGTCGTCGCCACCGCCGGGGACGGCCACGAGGCCGTCCGCCGGGCCGTGCCCGCCGCCCCCCACGTGCTGGTCCTCGACCTCAACCTGCCGGGCATGCCGGGGGTGCAGGTCTGCAAGGAGCTGGTCGGCGCCGACCCGGCGCTGCGCGTCCTCGTCCTGTCCGCCAGCGGCGAGCACGCCGACGTCCTGGAGGCCGTCAAGTCGGGTGCGACGGGATACCTGTTGAAGTCGGCCGGCGCCCAGGAGCTGATCGACGCGGTCCGCCGCACCGCGGCCGGCGACCCGGTCTTCACCCCGGGCCTCGCGGGCCTGGTCCTCGGCGAGTACCGGCGCCTGGCCACCGACCCGGCGCCGGCCGCCGCCGAAGGGCCGAAGGCCCCGCAGCTCACCGAGCGGGAGACCGAGGTGCTGCGGCTCGTGGCCAAGGGGCTGTCGTACAAGCAGATCGCGGAGCGGCTGGTCATCTCGCACCGCACGGTGCAGAACCACGTCCAGAACACCCTGGGCAAGCTCCAGTTGCACAACAGGGTCGAGCTCGTCCGGTACGCCATAGAGCGCGGTCTGGACGACGCGTAACGGCGGTCGTACGTCGTACTTACGTCCTCGTACGAGTGAACGGGCGTACGCAACGCCCCGTGATTCCACCGGAATTGACGCGTCCGAGCCCCTGGTTGTGACCTGAGTCACCACTAGCGTGGCCGTCATGCGGGCCCCGCGCCCCCAGCGGGCCCTGTGGCGAAGGGAAATTCCATGAAGGTCGGAGTGCTGACGGGCGGCGGCGACTGCCCGGGGCTCAACGCGGTCATCCGGGGCGTCGTGCGCAAGGGCGTCCAGGAATACGGTTACCGGTTCACCGGGTTCAAGGACGGCTGGCGCGGGCCGGTCGAAGGGGACACCGTCCCGCTCGACATCGCCGCGGTACGCGGCATCCTGCCGCGCGGCGGGACCATCCTCGGTTCCTCGCGCACCAACCCGTTCAAGCAGGAGGACGGGGTCCGCCGGATCAAGGAGAACCTCGCCAAGTACGAGGTCGAAGCCCTCGTCGCGATCGGCGGCGAGGACACCCTGGGCGTGGCGGCGCGGCTGTTCGAGGAGTACGGCGTCCCCTGCGTCGGGGTGCCGAAGACCATCGACAACGACCTGTCGGCCACCGACTACACCTTCGGCTTCGACACCGCCGTCGGCATCGCCACCGAGGCCATCGACCGGCTGCACACCACGGCCGAATCCCACATGCGGGTCCTGGTCGTCGAGGTGATGGGGCGCCACGCCGGCTGGATCGCCCTGCACTCGGGCCTGGCGGGCGGGGCCAACGTCATCCTCATCCCCGAGCAGCGCTTCGACATGGACAAGGTCTGCGCCTGGGTGACCTCCCGCTTCAAGTCGAGCTACGCGCCGATCGTGGTCGTCGCGGAGGGCGCCATGCCCAAGGACGGGGAGATGGTCCTCAAGGACGCCACGAAGGACTCCTTCGGACACGTCCGGCTTTCGGGCGTCGGCGAGTGGCTGGCCAAGGAGATCGAGGCGCGGACCGGAAAGGAGGCCCGTACGACGGTGCTCGGCCACATCCAGCGCGGCGGCACGCCCAGCGCCTTCGACCGCTGGCTCGCCACCCGCTTCGGGCTGCACGCCATCGACGCGGTGCGCGACGGCGACTTCGGCAAGATGGTCGCCCTCAAGGGCACCGACATCGTCCGGGTCCCGATCATCGAGGCCACCTCGAAGCTCAAGACGGTGGACCCGGCGCTGTACGAGGAGGCGGGCGTCTTCTTCGGCTGACGCGCCGCGACGGCGCCCGGTCGGGGGGCGGGGGGCCGGCCCCCGCCCCCGACGGGCCCTGCGCCCGGCCTCCCCGCCCCCGACGGGCCCTACGCCGGGGCGCCGGCGCGGACGGACGACAGGAGGCCGGCCAGCAGGTGCGCGCCCCGCAGGGTCAGGACCGACTCCGGGTGGAACTGGACCCCCGCGAAGCCCGACGCCGAGCGCAGGGCGTGCACCTCACCGCTCGCGGGGTCCCGGGCCACTTCGATCCCGCGGCCCGAGAGCCGCGCCGCGTCGGCTGCCGAGCACCGCGCGGTGTACGTGTTGTAGAACCCGACCACCTCAGGCACCCCGAACAGGTCGATCCGCGTCTGCGCCCCTTGGGCCGGCTCCGCCTTGCGCACCAGCGGCAGCCCCAGCTCGGCGGCCAGCAGCTCATGGCCCAGGCAGACGCCGAGCAGGCCGCCCCGGTGGCCGGCCAGCAGGTCCGACGCCAGGGCGCGCAGCATCCGCATCTTGGGGTCGGCGGCGTCCGCCGGGTTACCGGGGCCGGGACCCAGTACGACCGGGCCCGCCCAGGCCAGGGCCGCCGCCCGCAGCCCCGGGTCGTCGAAGCGGCGTACGGTCACCTCCAGCCCGGTCACCCGCAGGACGTGGGCCAGCATCGCCGTGAACGTGTCCTCCCCGTCCACGACCAACGCGTGGCCGGAGCCCCCCGCGGGCCGCTCCTGCATCCGCAGCCAGAACGGGGCCAGGTCCTCGCGCCGGGCGGCGAGGGCCGCCTGCACGCGGGGGTCGGCGCCGAGTCCGGCCGTCGCGGGCGCCGGCCCGGGCGCGGCCGGGCGGACCCCGAGGGCCGCCAGCACGCCCGCCGCCTTGGCGTGGGTCTCGGCCACCTCGCCCGCCGGGTCGGAGTGCCGCACCAGCGTCGCCCCGACGGGCACGCGCAGGGTCCCGTCCGGCGCGATGTCGGCGGTGCGGATCAGGATGGGGGAGTCCAGGGTCTGCGCCCCGGCGCCGTCTCGGCCCAGCAGCGCGAGGGCGCCCGCGTAGTAGCCGCGGCCGCCGCTCTCGTACCGCTCGATCACCCGGCAGGCGTTCTGCACGGGCGAGCCGGTCACCGTCGCCGCGAACATCGTCTCCCGCAGCACCTCCCGAACGTCCAGCGAGGAGCGCCCTCGCAGCTCGTACTCGGTGTGCGCGAGGTGCGCCATCTCCTTGAGCCGGGGCCCGACCACGACACCGCCCATGTCGCCGACCGTGCACATCATCTTGAGTTCCTCGTCGACCACCATCGACAGCTCCTCGGTCTCCTTGCGGTCGCCGAGGAACGCGAGGAGGGACTCGGCCGTGGGCCCCCCGGCCGGGTAGCGGTACGTCCCGCTGATCGGGTTCATCACCACGGTCCCGCCGGACATCCGTACGTGCACCTCCGGGCTGGCGCCGACCAGCGTGCGCTCCCCGGTGTGCACCACGTACGTCCAGTACGCGCCCCGCTCGCCCAGCAGCAGCCGCCGGAACAGGGCGAGGGCGTCCGCGCGCCCGAATCCGTCGATCCGCCCCCCGTAGGTGCGCCGGATGACGAAGTTCGCGCCCTCGCCGCGCCCGATCTCGTCCCGGATCACCCGCTCCACCGTGGCGGCGTACTCCTCGTCGGGGACGTCGAAGCCGCCGCCCGCGACCCGCACCGTGTGGTCGGGCAGCGCGTCCAGCGCCTGGGCGAGCGGGACCTCGTAGGCCTCCTCGGCGGCCAGCACGCTCAGCGGGGTCCCGTCGTCGCGCACGTCGAACCCGCGCTCGCGGATCTGCCGGAACGGCACCAGTGCGAGGGTCGGCAGCTCCCGTACGGGCAGGTCGGCGAGGCGCTCGGCCTCGTGGACCGGGCCGATCAGCACCTCGACGGTGTCGTGGTCACGGCCGGGCGTGCGGCGGCGCAGCAGGGCGAACGGTGGGCAGGACTCGTCCAGCAGGCGGCTGAGGTCCTCGGTCATGGGGTGGGCGTCCTTCCGGAGTGAGGGGCGCCCCCCGCGTCCGAAAACGCCGAAGGCCGCCCCTCGGGGCGGCCTTCGTGTCGCTCGTTGCGTTCAGGTACGCGCGAGGAGTGGGCCGCCGGGAGCGGGCCACCACCAGTTCTGGTTCGAGTGCGCGTACATGCCGCCGACCCTAACCCACGCCCCTCCGGAGGCGAAGCCTCCGCACGGCGCCGCCCCCATCCGCAGACACTCGTCTCACGGAGTGGGCATCGGGCTGGACGTTCCCCGTGACGACGTAATGTGTACGAGGTGACCGTGAACGCTGAAACCCACGCCCACGCCGCCAAGGCGGCCTGGCGAGACCTTCCCGCGGCGCAGCAGCCTTCGTACCCCGATGCCGAGGCACTGCGCGCTGTCGTCGCGGACCTCGAGTCGTATCCGCCCCTCGTTTTCGCGGGCGAGTGCGACCAGCTGCGCGCCCGTCTGGGAGCCGTCGCCAAGGGCGAGGCGTTCCTGCTCCAGGGCGGCGACTGTGCCGAGGCCTTCGACGCCGTATCCGCCGACCACATCCGCGCCAAGCTCAAGACGCTGCTCCAGATGAGCGCCGTCCTGACGTACGCGGCCTCCGTGCCCGTCGTCAAGGTCGGCCGCATCGCCGGCCAGTACTCCAAGCCGCGCTCCAAGGACACCGAGACCCGCGACGGCGTCACCCTGCCGACCTACCGCGGCGACTCCGTCAACGGCTTCGCCTTCACCGAAGAGGCCCGGATCCCGGACCCCGAGCGGCTCAAGCGGATGTACCACGCGTCCGCGTCGACGCTGAACCTGGTGCGCGCCTTCACCACCGGTGGTTACGCCGACCTGCGCCAGGTGCACGCCTGGAACCAGGACTTCGTGCGGAACTCCCCGTCCGGGCAGCGCTACGAGCAGCTCGCGCGGGAGATCGACAACGCGCTGAACTTCATGAAGGCCTGCGGCACCGACCCGGCCGAGTTCAAGGCGGTGGAGTTCTACGCCTCCCACGAGGCGCTGCTCCTGGACTACGAGGGTGCGCTGACCCGCACCGACTCGCGGACCGGCAAGCTGTACGACACCTCCGGCCACATGGTCTGGATCGGTGAGCGCACCCGCCAGCTGGACCACGCGCACATCGAGTTCTGCTCGCAGATCGCCAACCCGATCGGCATCAAGCTCGGCCCGACCACCACCGTGGACGAGGCGCTGACGTACATCGACCGCCTGGACCCCGAGCGCGAGCCGGGCCGGCTGACCTTCGTCGTCCGCATGGGCGCCGACAAGGTCCGCGACAAGCTCCCCGCGCTGGTCGAGAAGGTCACGGCCTCGGGCGCGACGGTCGCCTGGGTCACCGACCCGATGCACGGCAACACCTTCGAGGCGGCCTCCGGCCACAAGACGCGCCGTTTCGACGACGTGCTCGACGAGGTCAAGGGCTTCTTCGAGGTCCACAAGGGCCTGGGCACCCACCCGGGCGGCATCCACGTCGAGCTCACCGGTGACGACGTCACCGAGTGCGTGGGCGGCGGCGACGAGATCTTCGTCGACGACCTGCACCAGCGCTACGAGACGGCCTGCGACCCGCGGCTCAACCGCAGCCAGTCCCTGGACCTGGCGTTCCTCGTCGCGGAGATGTACCGCGACCAGTAAGGGCTCGTGAGCGGGCCGTGAGTGGCCCGTGACGGTGGGGCGCGGATCGATGTGATCCGCGCCCCACTGTCGCATCCGGGTCTTTTAGGGCACCCTCACCTTAGGTACGGTTAGGTAAGCCTCACCGAATAGGAGTGGCTGTCCGACCCAGTCCACTCCGGGAGGTGAACCGCGTGTACGTCTGCTCGTGCTTCGGGATCACCGACAAGCAGGTCAAGGAACACGCCGAGGCCGGGGCCTGCACCCCCCGGCAGATCGCCTCGGCCACCAAGGCCGGCACCGACTGCGGCTCCTGCGTCCGCACCATCCAGGGCCTCCTCGGCCGCGGCGCGTGCCCGCGGCGCGAGCTGCTCGACACGGGCCGGGCGGCGGCCGTCCTCGCCGCGGAGCCCGTACTCGCCGCGGAGCCCGTACTCACCGCGGAGCCCGCGCTCACCGCCGGGCCGGTGCTCGCCGACGTGGCCTGACGGCCCGGACGGCTTCCGCGCGGGTCTCAGCCCTCCGGCTGCTCGATCTGCTGCGCGATGTACAGCGGCTCGCCGATGCTCTCGATGAGCTCCAGCTGTGTGTCGAGGTAGTCGATGTGGTGTTCCTCGTCGGCCAGGATCTCCTCGAAGAGGCGCGCGGAGGTGACGTCGCCCTTGCCGCGCATGACCTCGATGCCGCGCCGAAGGCGGTCGATCGCCTCGACCTCGACCTGCCGGTCCGCCTGGAACATCTCCGTCAGGGTCTGGCCGACGCGCACGTGGAAGAGGCGCTGGTAGTTGGGCAGCCCGTCGAGCATGAGGATGCGCTCGGTGATCTTGTCCGCGTGCTTCATCTCGTCGATGGACTCGGCACGGGTGTAGTGGGCGAGCTTCGTCCAGCCCTTGTTGTCCTGGATGCGGTAGTGCAGCCAGTACTGGTTGATGGCCGTGAGCTCACCGGTCAGCTGCTCGTTGAGGAACTCAAGGACCTCGGGGTCGCCCTGCATCGAGACGGCTCCTTCCAGGCAGTGTCAGCTTGTGACTGGGCAGTGCGCGCATCCTTCCACCGTCACCCAGGGCCGTCCAGTAAGTGCCTCCTTAGTCGGAGTTGCCGTGACTTGTCGGAATCGGCCGGGGGCGGTCATGACCACCCCACGGCGTCTGTCACCATGGAGGCATGGGTCAGCCGGTGGGCCGGGAATTTCCGGGAGCAGAGCAGTCCGAGCTCCCTCCGGGGCAGCGGTTGCAGCGGGGCTGGCCGGTCACCCACTACGGGCCGGTGCCCAAGTTCAAGCCCGACCGCTGGGAGTTCCGCGTCTTCGGGGCCACGGCGGACGGGGACAAGCACTGCTGGAACCACGAGGAGTTCACGGCCCTGCCGTTCGAATCGGTCGTGGCGGACCTGCACTGCGTGACGAAGTTCAGCATGCCGGGGGCCGAATGGGGCGGGGTGCTCGCGCGTACCGTCCTGGAACTGGCCCCGCCGGCGCCGCAGGTCACGCATGTGATGGTGTGGGCCGAGTACGGGTTCAGCTCGAACATGCGACTGGCTGATTTCGCCTCCGAGCGGACCGTCTTCGCCACCCACCAGGGTGGCGAACTCCTGACCGCCGAGCACGGTTTCCCGCTGCGGCTCGTGGTGCCGCACCTGTACGCCTGGAAGGGGCCCAAGTGGGTCCGGGGCGTGGAGTACATGACCGCCGACCGGCGGGGCTTCTGGGAGGAGCGGGGGTACCACAACATCGGCGACCCCTGGCGCGAGCAGCGCTACTCCTATCAGGAGGAGCCGGGCGACGGGCCCGAGATATAGGCCCAGCCGCCCTGCCGTTCTGCCGGGGCCCGCTCAGTGGTGGTACTGGTGGACGACCGCGTGGCCCTTGCCGCGGCCGATCATCCACTTGTTGACCGGGGTGGTGACCACGAAGGCGAGCGCGAGGGAGAGCGCGAGCGCCGCCCAGAACAGCGCCTCCGAGAGGTGGGCGTCCATCGCGCCCGGCCACACGGCGATCACGCCGTTGTCGATCAGCTCCATGACGGCGATGGAGAGGGTGTCGGCGGCCAGCGCCACCCGGACGGCCGTACGGAGGTCCACTCCCGCGCCGAGGATGCCGCGCAGGGTGAGCGCGTAGCCGAAGAAGAACGCGAGGACGATGGCCGCGATCATCGTGGCCAGGTTGCCCCAGCCGAGCGCGGTGCCGATGATCATGCCGAGTACCTCGCCGATGGCGCAGCCGGTGAGGCAGTGGAGGGTGGCCTTGGCGGCCATGGCCCAGGTGACGGGGCCGTTGTGGCCACCGTGGCTGCCGTGACCGTTGTGGCTGCTGTGGTGCTCGCCGTGCTCGCGGTGCTCGTGGCCGCTGCGGTGCTCGCGCTGCTCGGCGTCGCCGTGGTGCTCGTGGCCGGCGTGCGCCTCGTGGCCCGTGTGTGCCTCGTGGTCGGCATGCCCGTGGTGTGAGTGGTTCATCGCAGCCCCCTGGCAACGTCGGATCGCGGTCCTGCGGATAGCAGAACCGTATACCCCCCAGGGGTATTCCCCAACGCTTTATGCGTGGGCGCCGCGCAGCTCCTTCAACAGGGCCACGTCCGCGGCATGCCCCTCCTTGCCGCCCGGCGTCTCGATGATCAGCGGCACACCCTCCATCGCGGGGTGCGAGAACAGCTCGCCGAACGCCTCCCGCCCGATGTGGCCCTGGCCGATGTTCGCGTGGCGGTCCTTGTGGGCGCCGACGCCCTCCTTGGAGTCGTTCGCGTGGATCAGTTTGAGCCGGCCCTCACCCACCGTGTCCACCAGCAGGTCCAGCGTCTGCTTGACGCCGCCCGGCTCCGCCAGGTCGTGCCCGGCCGCGAACACGTGGCAGGTGTCCAGGCAGATGCCGAGCTTCGGGTGGTGGTCGAGGGCCTCGAAGTACGGGCCGAAGTCCCAGGTGCGCGAACACAGCGAGGAGCCCTGCCCGGCCGTGGACTCCAGCAGCAGGAACGGGTCGTCGTCGTGCGTCAGCTCCTCCAGCAGCGGCAGCATGTACTGCCTGACCTGCGCGTACGCCGCTTCGCGCGGACGCCCGCCGGTGGCCGAGCCGGTGTGCACGACCACCCCGAGCGCCCCGATCGCGCGGGCGCGGCGCAGCGAGTGCCGCAGGGACTCCACCGACTTCTCGACGGTCGCCCCGGTGTGGGAGGCGAAGTTGATCAGGTACGGCGCGTGGACGTAGGCCGGAACGGACCCGGCCGCGCACTGGGCCCGGAACAGCTCGTCCTGCGCCGGATTGCCGGCCGGGGTGGCCCAGCCGCGCGGGTTGGCCACGAAGACCTGGACGGCCTCGGCGCCCATCTCACGCGCGTACGTCAGGCCGACCGAGGCCAGTCCGCCGGCCACGGGGACGTGCCCGCCCACCGGGTTGCGGCGCGCCGCGCGCTGCCCGGCCCTGTCGTCGGCGTCCTGGTCGGCGTGCACTCACAGCCCCTTGGTGCGGATGATGATCAGGCTGCCTTCGGGGGCGCTCTGGCCGCCGGGCACCGACTGCGCGTCGATGGTGTTGCTGAAACCGAAGAACGGCCGCTCCACCTTCACCTTGAAGCCCTGGGCCTCCAGCGCCTTGCGGGCCACGTCCGCCTCCTGGCCCGTCACGTTCGGCACCGGCACCTGGCGCGGGCCCTTGGACACGGTGAGCGTCACCGTGTCACCCGCCGCGGCCTGGGTACCGGCGGCGGCCGACTGGTTGGCGACCGTACCGGCGGGGGAGGGGGAGTTGACCTGCTCGGCCGCCGTCTCCACCTTGAGGCCGAGGTCCTGGAGGGCGACGCGCGCCTGTTCCACGGGCTGACCGGCCACGTTCGGGACCTGGACCGGGCGGCCCTTGCTGACGACGATGGCCACCGCCGTGTCAGGGGCCCGCTTCTGCCCGCCCTCCGGGTCGGTGGTGATCACCGCGCCCTGGGGGACGTCCTGACTGAATGCCTGGGTCACGATGCCGGGCGCGAGACCGGCCGACGCCAGCTCCGCCTTCGCGGCGTCCAGGGTCTTGCCCTTGAGCGCGGGCACGCTGACGATCTCGGGTCCGCGGGAGACGGTCAGCGTCACCGCGCCGTTGCCGCGGATGCGCTTGCCGCCCTGCGGGTCGGTGTTCATGACCGTGCCGCGGTCGAAGGCCTCGCTGAACTTCCGGTCGACCCCCTTCACACCGAGACCGGCCGCCGACAGCTCGGAACGGGCCTGCTCCTCCGTCTTGCCCAGGAGGTTCGGCACCTTCGTGAACTGGCCCGAGTTGATGTACCAGACGCCCGCGCCGAGACCGAGGGCCAGCAGCACCCCGGCGATGACCAGGTACAGGCCGCGCGGCCGGGCCCGGCGGCGGGACGGCGCCGCGGGCGGCGGGGGAACCGTCAGGCGGGAGGTGTGCTGGACGGGCTGGGCCGCCGCCCCGGCGACGGGCCGGGGGATCACGCTGGTGCGGTCCTCGCTCGCGGCCCGTTCCCCCGGGTGCGCCTGCGGCGGTACGGCGTCCAGCTCGGCCTCGCTCAGCGCGGCGCGGGCCTCCAGCGTCAGGCCCAGCAGCGCGGCGGCGTCGGCGGGCCGCAGCTGCGGATCGCGTGCGGTGGCGCGGGCGACGAGCGCGTCCAGGGAGGCGGGCAGCCCGGGGACGGCGGCCGACGGCGGCGGGACGTCCTCGTTGAGGTGCTGGTAGAGCACCTGGGCGGGACTGCCGCCGGTGTGGGGCTTGGAGCCGGTGAGCATCTCGTAGAAGACGACGCCGCAGGCGTAGACGTCCACGCGCGTGTCGGTGACGCCGTTCTCGATCTGCTCCGGGGCGAGGTAGGAAACGGTGCCGAGGACGGAGCCGGTGGTGCTGGTGACGGTGTCGACGCTGCGGACCAGGCCGAAGTCGGCGACCTTGACCCGGCCGTCGTCGCCGATCAGGACGTTCTCGGGCTTCATGTCGCGGTGGACGAACCCGGCCCGGTGCGCGGCGCCGAGCGCGGCGAGGACCGGTTCGAGGATGTCCAGGGCGGCCCGCGGCTGGAGGGCGCCGCGCTGGCGGAGCACGTCGCGCAGGGTGCAGCCGGAGACGTACTCCATGGCCAGGTACGTGTACGGGCCGTCCGTGCCCTGGTCGAAGACGGCGACGACGTTGGGGTGGGCGAGGCGGGCCACGGACTTCGCCTCGCGGATGAACCGGTCGACGAAGGCGGCGTCCGCGGCGAGGGCCGGGTGCATCACCTTGAGCGCGAGGACGCGGTCGAGGCGGGTGTCGAGGGCGCGGTAGACCGTGGCCATGCCGCCGGCCGCGATGCGGGCGTCGATGCGGTAGCGGCCGTCGAGCGTCTGCCCGACGATGGGGTCGTCCAGGGTCGTGTCCACCCGGGGATTCTACGAGCCGGCCCGTCCGGGCCGTCCGGGGAGCCCACACTTGCAGCGCAGCCGTGACAAGGGCGCCCCGTACGGCCCCGGCCCCCCGCTCAGAACGCCGGGCGTTCCGGGTCCAGGGTGGCGCGGCCCCCGGTGGGGGAGGAGGCTTCCGCGAAGCGGCGTTGGGGGATGCGGCCCGCGCGGTGCGCGAGGCGGCCCGCCGAGACCGCGTCCCGCATGGCCGCCGCCATCAGCACCGGCGCCTGTGCGCGGGTCACCGCCGAGGCCAGCATCACCCCGGCGCAGCCCAGCTCCATCGCCAGCGCGGCGTCCGACGCCGTGCCGGCCCCCGCGTCCAGGATCACCGGCACCCCGGCCCGCTCCACGATCAGCTCGAAGTTGTGCGGGTTGCGGATTCCCATCCCCGAGCCGATCGGGGAGCCCAGCGGCATGACCGCCGCGCAGCCCACGTCCTCCAGCTTCCGCGCCAGCACCGGGTCGTCGTTCGTGTACGGCAGCACCGTGAAGCCCTCGTCGACCAGGATCTCGGCGGCGTCCAGCAGCTCGACGCCGTCCGGCAGCAGGGTGCGTTCGTCCGCGACGACCTCCAGCTTGACCCAGTCCGTGCCGAGCGCCTCCCGCGCGAGGCGGGCCGTCAGCACGGCCTCGCCCGCCGTGAAGCAGCCCGCCGTGTTGGGCAGCACCGCGATGCCGAGCCGGTCCAGCACCGACAGGACGGAGCCCTGGACCGTCGGGTCCAGGCGGCGCATCGCCACGGTGGTCAGTTCGGTGCCCGAGGCGACCAGGGCGCGTTCCAGCACGTCCAGGCTCGGGGCGCCGCCCGTGCCCATGATCAGACGGGAGGAGAAGGTCCGGCCGCCGAGGGTGAAGACGTCGTCCGCCATGCTCGTCAGCCTCCCTGCACCGCGGTCAGGACCTCGACCCGGTCGCCGTCGCCCACCACGGTGTGCGGCCACCGCCCGCGCGGTACGACCGTCTCGTTGAGGGCCGCCGCGACGCCCTTGGGCGCCGCGGTCAAGGTGGCGACCACCGCGTCGAGCGTGGTGCCGGCCGCGACCTCGCGCGGCTCGCCGTTGACGGAGATGGTCATGCGTACGACTCCTGACGTGCCTCGGTGAACCGGCGCGGGGTGAAGGGGCGGGCGATCTCCGGCACCGTGCCGGTGGCCAGCAGCTCCGCCATCACGTCGCCGGTGAGCGGGGTCAGCAGCACCCCGTTGCGGTAGTGCCCCGTGGCCAGGTGCAGGCCGGGCAGCGCGGTCGGGCCCAGCAGCGGGGCGTTGTCGGGGGAACCGGGCCGCAGCCCCGCCCGGGTCTCGGTCAGCGGCAGTTCGGTGATGCCGGGCACCAGCTCGTGGGCGTCGCGCAGCAGCTCGTAGACCCCGCCGGCGGTGACGGTGGTGTCCCAGCCCAGTTCCTCACTGGTGGCGCCGACGACGAGTTCGCCGTTCTCGCGCGGCACGAGGTAGACGTGGCTGCCGCGCACGACCGCCCGTACGGTCCGGGACAGGAACGGCGCGTACGGGGCCGGCACCGTCAGCCGCAGCACCTGGCCCTTCACCGGCCGCACCGGGACCTCCGCCTCCGGCGGCACCCCGGGCAGCTGCCCGGAGAGCGAGCCCGCCGCCAGGACCGTCTGGCCGGCGCTGACCTCCGTACCGTCGTCGAGGAGCGCCCCGGTCGCCCGGTCGGCCCTGACGAGCAGCCGGGCCGCGCCCGCCCGGTGCACGGTGACCCCGGCGCGTTCGCAGGCGGCCAGCAGCGCGGCCGCCAGCCGGCGCGGATCCACTTGGTGGTCCCCGTCGACCCGCAGGCCGCCGCGTACGCCGGGCGCCAGCATGGGCTCCAGACGGCGGCACTCGCGGCCGGTCAGCCACTGCGACTCCAGGCCGCAGCGGCGCTGGAGGGCGTGCAGCTCGCGCAGGTGGAGGCGGTCGTCGGAGTCGAGGGCGACGGCGAGGGTGCCGCAGGCGCGGTAGCCGATGTCCATGCCGCCGCTCGCCTCGCCGAGCTCGGCGGCGAACTCCGGGTACCGGGCGGCGGAGGCGAGGTTCAGCCCGAGCAGGGTCTCCTCGCCGTAGTGCAGTTCGGTGACGGCGGCGAGCATGCCGGCCGCGACCTGGGCGGCGCCGCCGCCGGGGGACGGATCGGCCAGTACGGTGCGCAGTCCCCGCCGGGCCGCCCGCCAGGCGGTGACCAGGCCGATGATGCCGCCCCCGATGACGAGGACGTCGGACCCCTTCGGGGATCCCCTCCGAGATGAGTGCATGGGCGTCCAGCCCCTCCCTTCGCCGGCATGACCCGGATCAGGTTCGTACGGTCGGAGGCCGGCCAGCCTCCCTCTCAGCCCGGTGCGCCCGGACTCCCGCGATAGGTACGGTGGCCAGACTAACCCCGGCGCGCACCCCGGGTAAGGCTGCCACCCCCCGCCCTGTTCCTGATGAAACGTCAGATGATTAGGCTGGACGGCGTGAGCGAGCAGACGGAACAGACCCAGAGCGGCGTCGTCATCGTGGGTGCCGGAATGGCCGGGGTGCAGACCGCGGTCGCCTTGCGGGAACAGGGCTTCACCGGCCCCGTGACCCTGCTGGGCGCCGAACCCCACCAGCCCTACGACCGGCCCCCGCTCTCCAAGGCGGTGCTGCTCGGCAAGGCCGAGGACTCCGCGTTCGACGTGGACTTCGAGGCCCTCGGCATCGGGCTGCGGCTCGGTGTGGAGGTCACCGGGCTACGGGCCGGCGCCCGCGAGGTGGACACCGAGGCGGGTCCGGTCTCCTACGACGTCCTCGTCCTGGCGACGGGGGCGCGCCCGCTGACCCTGCCGGGCTCCGACGGCGTCCCGGGCGTGCACCTGCTGCGCACCCTGGACGACGCCGCCCGGCTGCGGCCCGTGCTCGCGGAGGCGCCGCCGGTGGTGGTGGTCGGGGCCGGGTGGATCGGCGCCGAGTTCGCGACGGCGGCCCGGGAGGCCGGCTGCCCCGTGACGGTGGTCGAGGCGGCGGAGCGGGTGCTCGCGGGAGCCGTACCGGCGGAGGTCGCCGAGCCGATGGGGCGCTGGTACGCCGAGGCGGGCGCGGAGCTGCTGACCGGGGCGCGGGTGGCCTCCGTGGAGGAGGGCCGGGTCCACCTGGCGGACGGGCGGACGCTCCCGGCGGGCGCGGTGGTCGTCGGCATCGGGGCGCGGCCCGCGACGGACTGGCTGGCGGGCTCGGGGGTGGAGCTGGGCCCGGACGGGTCGGTCACCGCCGACGCCCACCTGCGGACCTCCCTGCCCGGGGTGTACGCCGTGGGGGACTGCGCGTCCTTCCCCTCGGCGCGCTACGGGGAGCGGCTGCTGGTCCACCACTGGGACAACGCGCTCCAGGGGCCCAGGGTGCTCGCGGCGAACGTGGTGGGCGGCGGGCCGGTGGAGACCTACGACCCGGTGCCGTACTTCTGGTCGGAGCAGTTCGGGCGGTTCGTGCAGTACGCGGGGCACCACGGAGCGGCGGACCGGATGGTGTGGCGCGGGGACCCCGCCGGGACGGCCTGGTCGGTGTGCTGGCTGCGGGACGGGGCGCTGGTGGCGGTCCTCGCGGTGGGGCGGCCGCGGGACCTGGCGCAGGGCCGCCGGCTCATCGAGGCGGGCACGGCGCTCACGGTCGCCGGCGTCTCGGACCCCGACACCCCGCTCAAGTCGGCGGTGGCCTGACGGGCCCGGCCCGAGGGGGGCGGGACCCGGACGGGGTGGTCCAGGTACCGGCGGCGAGTCCGAGATGGCAGGCTTGTGCCCGTGACCGAGATTGACGCAAAGATCGATGCCCTTGTCCCCGCCTGGCTCTACCTCCCCGACATCGCCGAGATGCTGGACATCGAAGTGACCCGGGTCCGCCAGCTGGTCAAGGAAGGTCAGCTGCTCGCGGTGCGCCGCGGCGAGAACCGCTCCCTCCAGGTCCCCGCACCCTTCATCGACGGCGACAAGATCGTCAAGGGTCTCACCGGTCTGCTGACCGTGCTCCGCGACGACGGCTTCTCCGACGAGGAGATCCTGGAGTGGATGTTCACCCCCGATCCGACCCTCCCGGGCACCCCCGCCCAGGCGCTGAGCGAGAATCGGGGCACGGAGGTGAAGCGCCGCGCTCAGGCGCTCGCCCTCTGACCGACCCGCGCACGAAGTGACGTACTGATCCACCCGGTGTACGGGCCCGCGCGGCCCGTACACCGCCACCACCACGGGGGTACACCCATGCTGCTGTCCGACGCCCGGCTCTACCTGTGCACGGACGCCCGCAAGCGGCAGGGCGACCTCCCCGAGTTCCTCGACGCCGCCCTGGCCGGCGGCGTGGACATCGTCCAGCTCCGCGACAAGGGCATGGAGGCCGGCGAGGAACTCGAACACCTTCGGGTCTTCGCCGACGCCGCCCGCCGCCACGGCAAGCTGCTCGCCGTCAACGACCGCGCCGACGTCGCGCACGCCATCGGCTCCGACGTGCTCCACCTCGGCCAGGGCGACATACCCGTCCCCGCCGCCCGCGCGATCCTCGGCCGGTCCGTCCTCGTCGGCCGCTCCTGCCACGCCGAATCCGAAGTCGACGCGGCCGCCGCCGAGCCCGGCGTGGACTACTTCTGCACCGGCCCCTGCTGGCCCACCCCCACCAAGCCCGGCCGCTACGCGCCGGGCCTCGGCCTCGTGCGGTACGCCGCCTCCCTGCGCCAGGACCGCCCCTGGTTCGCCATCGGCGGCATCGACTCCACGAACCTGGACGAGGTGCTCGACGCCGGCGCCACCCGGATCGTGGTCGTACGGGCCATCACCGAGGCCTCCGACCCCGGCGCGGCCGCCGCAGAACTGGCCAAGCGGGTCCGCGAGCGCGCGTGACGCGCCGCCGCCCGGGCGGGCCGGCCGAAACGCCGTCCGAAAACGCCGTCCGAAAACGCCGTCCAAAACGGTGTCCAAAAGGCGGACCGCGCTACGGGAGCGGCCAGACCCCGTCTAACCTGCCCGTATGGCCTCTGGTACCGCTTCCACCTGGTCGGATCGTGCACACACGGTCCGCGACCTCCTCGCGTCCGGGCGCTCGTACTCCTTCGAGTTCTGGGCTCCCAGGACCGAGAAGGGCGAGCGCAACCTCTGGAACGCCCTGCGCCGGATCGAGGCGGTGGCCCCCAGCTTCGTCTCCGTCACCTACGGGGCCGGCGGTTCCACCCGCGGCGGCACCGTACGCGCCACCGAACAGATCGCCGCGAACACCACCCTGACCCCCGTCGCCCACCTCACCGCCGTGGACCACTCCGTCGCGGAGCTGCGCCACGTCATCGGGCAGTTCGCCGACGCGGGGATCCGCAACATGCTCGCGCTGCGCGGGGACCCGCCGGGCGACCCCATGGGCCCCTGGGTCAAGCACCCCGAGGGCGTGGACTACGCGGCGGACCTGGTGCGCCTGCTCAAGGAGTCCGGCGACTTCTGCGTGGGCGTCGCGGCCTTTCCCGAGATGCACCCCCGCTCCCACGACTGGGACTCGGACATCCGGCACTTCGTGGACAAGTGCCGTGCGGGCGCGGACTATGCCATCACGCAGATGTTCTTCGACCCGGAGAATTATCTGAGGCTGCGCGACAGCGTCCAGAAGGCGGGCTGCGAGACCCCGATCATCCCCGAGGTCATGCCTGTTGTGGGGATCAAGCAGCTCGACCGGCTGCCCCAGCTCAGCAACGCCGTCTTCCCCGAGGCGGTAAAAGACCGCATGCTCGCCGTCACGGACGACGCGGCCGCTGTACGCTCCATTGGCATCGAGTTCGCCACGGAGTTCTGCGCGCGGCTGCTGTCCGAGGGTGTCCCGGGGCTGCACTTCATCACGCTGAACAATTCCACGGCGACTCTGGAGATCTACGAAAACCTGGGTCTGCACCAGCGGGCCTGATCGGCCGGCCCGTTTCCCGCGCGGTGGTCGGCCGTACGAGAGGGGCCATGCATGGGAATGACGGTCCTCTACATCGCGTTCGGCTTCGTCGCGTTGTGGCTGCTTGCCGAGGTCCTGATGCAGTACAAGGCCCGGCTCCGCTGGCGCCTGCTCGCCTTCGCCGGGTTCGTCGGCGTGGTCGCCGGGGTGGTGCTGCCGTCGGTACCGGTCATCGCCGTCGGCGCGACCGCGTTCGCGGTCGGCCAGACCCTGGTGACGCTCTCCTTCCGCAAGGGCTTCGTGGCCGGCTGGGCGCTGCGCCGGGGCGGGGAGCCCGTACGCAAGGGCGGACGGCGCCGCAGCGGTGGTGCCCCGCGCCCGCCGCGCCCGGAACCCGCGCTGGAGGTGACGGCGCTGGAGTACGGCCCCGAGGGCGAACTGCCGGACTACGAGGCGTCGTCCGGGCGCGACGCGGCCGGACGGGACGAACCGGACGCGGGGGACGAGGACGTCTTCACCCCGCAGCCCGTGCCCGAGGAGACCGGCTCCTACGGGATACAGAGTTTCGCCCCCCAGCCGCAGGCGTACCCCGAACACCCCGCGCAGACCGCCGCCTTCGCCTCGCCGTTCACCACGGCCGAGCAGGACGCCCACCAGTTCGCGGCGTACTACGACCAGCAGGGCCAGGGCGGCTACGACTACTCCACCGGCTACCCGGGCGCCGAACAGCAGGTCTACGCCGCCTACTCGGACCCCTACATCGGCACCGGCGGCGTCGCCCCGCAGCAGGAGTACGACTACACCGCGTACGGCGACTACGGCCGCCAGCAGTACTCCATGGACACCCCGCCCGGCGGGGTCTGGGTCCCGCAGCAGCGCGACGCCGCCCAGCCCTACCCCACGGAGGACCAGCAGCCGCCCCAGCAGCCGCAGGGCTACCCGTACCAGGGCGACCCCGGCGGCTACGAGCAGTACCGCTACTGAGGCCTCCAGGGGCCGTGCCCGGCCTTCCGGGGGCCGCTCCGGGGGCCGCTGGGCGGCGCCCTAGCGCGAGCCGCGGAACCCGGTGCCCTCCACGATCAGCCCGGCCACCAGGGCGCCGGTCATCCCGGCGTGCGGGAGGCCGCCGCCCGGGTGGGCCCAGCCGCCCGCGAGGTACAGCCCGTCCAGGGCCGTGGTGTTCGCGGGGTACAGCAGCCGGCCCCCGGCCCCGGCCAGCGCGGGAGCCGGGACGGCGCCGTCCACCGCGCCCGTGGCCTCCGCGATGTCGGCCGGCGTGCGCAGCTCCTGCCACAGCAGCCGCTCCCGCAGCCCGGGCACCGCGCGGTCGGCGGCCGCCAGCAGCTCCCCGGCCGAAGGCGCCGCACCGGGCGCCACGACGGCCTGTACGGTCACGGCCTCGTGCTCCGCGTCGGGCGTCGCGGCCGGGTCGTCCGGGCGCAGCACGCTCACGCCGCCGCCGGCCAGGGTGCGGTGCACGGCGTCCGCCGGGCGGCCCCCGCGCAGCGCGAGGAAGAGGGTGTACCGGGCGCGCGGACCAGTGCTCCGGGCGGGAACGGAACCCGGCACGAGCGGGATCGCCAGCGCCCTCGGGTCCACCCCGCAGACCACCGCGTCGGCCTCCACCACCTCGCCGTCGGCCAGCCGCAGCCCGGCCGCCCGGCCGTCCCGCTCCACGACCTCCCGTACCCCGGCGCCGAAGACGAAGCGCACCTTGCGCTCCAGGCACCGCTCGTGGACGGCGGTGGCCAGCGCGCGCAGCCCCCCGCGCACGTACCAGCTCCCGAAGGTCTGCTCCATGTACGGCAGCACCGCCGCGGAGGCGGGCGCCGTCGCGGGGTCCAGCCCGTAGGCGAGCACCCGCTCGGCGAGCAGTTCCCCGAGCGGGCCGCCCAGCTCGCGCGCGGCGACCTCGGCCAGCGTGGGCGGCCGGCGCCGCAGCAGGCCGCTCTTGCGCAGCGCGGGGTACGGATCCTCGCCCAGCACCTGCCAGTCGGGCCGCAGCGGCTCCTCCAGCAGGGGGCGCCGGGTCGCGTCCCAGGCGTCCCGGGCGCGGCCGAGCACATCGCTCCAGCGGTCCCCGGCGCCGGCCCCGAAGGCCTGGTCCAAGGCGGCGGCCGCGCCGCCGCGGGAGGCGTTCGGCAGCGTCACCACCGTGCCGTCGGGCAGCACGTGCCGAACGGCGGGGTCGACCTGCACGAGGTCGACGCACTCCTCCAGGGGCCGCTTGCCGGTCTTGACGAACAGATCGCGGTAGACGGCGGGCAGGTGCAGCAGTCCGGGCCCGGTGTCGAAGGCGAAGCCGTCGCGCGCGTACCGTCCGAGGGCGCCGCCGTAGGTGGAGCCGCGCTCGTACACCGTCACCTGGTGGCCCGCCACGGCCAGCCGGGCCGCCGTCGCCATCGCGCCCATGCCGGCGCCGATCACCGCAATTCGTGCCATGCGGTGGAGCCTACCGAGCGGGACGGGAGCCGGATCGACCGAGGTCAGTAGGGCGGTGTGCCCGTCACCCGGCGGCTCTCGGCGGCCAGCCGCTTCTCCTCGCGGCGCTGGGCCCGGCGGCGCAGGAAGCGGCGGATCCGGGTCCAGAGGTAGATCACCAGGGCCAGGCCCGCGGCGAGCAGTACGGCCGCGATCACCGCCGCCGCCTGGGGGTTGAACATCGCGAAGGTGACGAGACCGGCCACGCCGAGGTCCTCGGCGGTGCTGAGCACGATGTTGCTGAACGGCTCCGGCGAGGTGTTCACGGCCATGCGGGTGCCGGCCTTGACGAGGTGGCTGGCCAGCGCGGTGGAGCCGCCGACGGCACCGGCCGCGAGGTCGGACAGGGAGCCGCTCTGCCCGGCCAGCAGTGCGCCGACCACCGCCCCCGCGACCGGGCGGATCACCGTGTGGACGGAGTCCCACACCGAGTCCACGTACGGGATCTTGTCGGCCACCGCCTCGCAGAGGAACAGCACGCCCGCCACGATCAGGACGTCGGGGCGCTGGAGGGCCGCGGGCACGTCGTCGCTCAGCCCGGTCGCGCCGAAGACGCCGAGCAGGAGGACCACCGCATAGGCGTTGATCCCGCTGGCCCAGCCGCTGGTGAAGACCAAGGGGAGCACTGTCATCGGGCCATCATGCCGCAGCGTACGGCCCGGGAGCGGGCACTGCGGACGGGGAGGGGACGGGAGAGGGACGGCCGCCATACGGCGGGCCGTCCCTCAGGAAGTCATACGGGGAGCAGGATCACTGCCCCTGTTCGTCCCGGCGGCGCTGCCACCGTTCCTCGATGCGGGTCATCATGGACCGACGCTGCCGGTTCTGCCCGCGGGCCGAACCACCTGCATTTGCGGAGGCGGGCTGCTCACCGGGCTTGGGTGCCTTGCGCCAACCGGTGACCACGAGAACCGTGCAGGCCAGCATGACGAGGAAGCCCACCACGCTGATCCAGAGCACGCTCTGCCAGATCACACCGGTCATGAGGAGCGCGATACCCACCACAATGCCCGCGACTGCCTGGTAGACCCGTCGCCGGGTGTACGTGCGCAGCCCGCTTCCCTCAAGCGCTGTCGCGAACTTGGGATCTTCGGCGTACAGCGCTCGCTCCATCTGCTCGAGCATTCGCTGCTCGTGCTCCGAGAGCGGCACGGGAGTCCTCCTCATCCGTAGGTCGCGGGGGGAGCGACCAGGGGTCCCTTTCAGGATAGGCGGGGAATCGCCCCCGTGACACCCGCCCTCTGCGCCAGGTTCGAAATTGCACCGCCTGGGAAAACACCTGCCGGAAAAACGTCGCCTGGAAGAAGCGCAGCGTCAGACCGCACCGTCGCGGGCGTGGTCAGTGAGGCGCTTATTCCCCAATGACCGGTCCGCCATGCCGACCGGTGTGCTCGATCATACGGGGACAGCGGCCCGTTCGGAGGGTGTCCTGCGAACCCCGTCCACGGCAGCTTCGCAGATCAGGCGGGCTTCTCGCCCAGGACGTGCAACTGCGTGGCCACCGCGTGGAAGGCGGGCAGCTCGGCGGCGGCCTCCTCCAGGCGCAGCAGCGCCTCCACGGCCCCGGGCTCGGTGTCCACCAGCACGCCGGGGACGAGGTCGGCGAAGATCCGGACGCCGTGCACCGGGCCGACTTCGAGTCCGGCTCCACCGACGACCTCGGCCAGCTGCTCGGCGGTGAAGCGGCGCGGCACGGGGTCGCCCGCGCCCCAGCGGCCGGCCGGGTCGGTCAGGGCGGTGCGGGCCTCGGTGAAGTGCCCGGCCAGCGCGCGGGCGAGGACCGCTCCGCCGAGGCCGGCGGCGAGGAGGCTGAGGACGCCGCCGGGGCGCAGGGCGGCGACCGCGTTGGCCACGCCCTCGGCCGGGTCGTCCACGTACTCCAGCACGCCGTGGCACAGCACCACGTCGTACGCGTCCTGCTCGACCACGTCCAGCAGTCCCTGCGCATCGCCCTGGACCCCGCGGACCAGTTCGGCGACGCCGGCCTCGGCGACCCGGCGCTCCAGCCCGAACAGCGCGTTCGGGCTGGGGTCGACCACCGTGACCCGGTGACCCAGCCGGGCCACCGGCACGGCGAACTTGCCGGTGCCGCCGCCGGTGTCCAGTACGTCCAGCACGTCCCGGCCGGTCGCCTTCACCCGGCGGTCGAGGACCTCCTTGAGGACCTCCCACACCACGGCGGTGCGGAGCGAGGCGCGGGGGCGGGAAGTGTCCGACACGACTGATGGCTCCTCGGCGTAGGGGCACCTCCCAGCGGTAGCCGGGGGAGGGCGGGCGGTTCAGGCCCCACCTTATTGCCTCCCGCAGCCGGGCAGGTCATCCCGCCTGCGGCCGCTCCGGCCGTGGCCGGGGCAGGGCCTGCCGGGCCCCCGGTCCGCCCGGCGCGAGGGCCAGCATCCGCTCGACCAGGCGCAGGAACATCCCGGCCTCGCGGACCAGGTCGTCGGCGTCCCGGCCGGTCGCGGCATCGGGTATGCCCGCCTCGGCCCGGGCCCGGCGCGCGGCGCCCGAGGCGAACAGGGCGCTCCACTCCGTCAGCTCCGGTGCCACCTCGGGCAGTACCTCCCACGCGCTGCGGATCCGGGGCCGCCGGCGCGGATGCACCGGCTCGGGCCGCGCGCGGGCGGCGAGCACGGCCGCGGCCGCCCGCAATGCCGCGAGGTGCGCGGTTGCGTACCGCTCGTTGGGCCGGGGCAGAAGCGCAGCCTCGGCCAGGCCGTCGTGGGCCTTGGCGAGCAGATCGAGGGCGGCCGGCGGTGCCGCCGACTTCCTCGGGACGGGGTGGACAGGGGACGGGGACGGTGTGGCCATGACGAACCTCCTGTCGATGCGTACTGCTGCGGAGCGCTGGATGGTGCGGGGTGGTGCCAAATGGTGCGGGTGGTGCCGAATGGTGCGAGGTGGGGCTCCGACTGTCTGTCCCCATCGTGACGGGCGCCACTGACAATTGCGCTGACCTGTGGATTTGGGCCTTTCGCACCCCTCGCCGGGCGAAGGACAACTAAGCCTGATAGTTTTTGAACTGACCAGTCAGTTCAAAAGAAGGGGGGCGGCGTGGACAGCCCACACGGCGCGGCCGTCAAGGCCGGGGGCTTCGGACTCAAGGGCCCGCGGAGCTGGGTCTTCCGGGATGTGGGGATCGACGCGGAGCCCGGCTCGCTCGTCGCGATCGTCGGCCCCTCGGGCAGTGGCCGCACCTGCCTCCTGCTCGCCCTCACCGGCCGGATGAAGCCCACCGAGGGCCACGCCGAGATCGGCCGCCACCGCCTGCCGAAGAAGATGGCCGCGGTCCGCCGGATCTCCGCCCTCGCCCATGTGCCCGGGGTCAACGACCTGGACCCGGCCCTCACGGTCGCCGAGCAGCTGCGCGAAGGGGCCCTGCTCCAGCGCCGCTACGAGGGTCCCGTGCGCGCCCTGCTGCGCCCGCGCGGCGAGCGCCGTACCTCGACGGCGGCCAGGATCGAGGAGGTGCTCGCCGCCGCCGGACTCGACCTGGGCACGCTGCCCAAGGGTCCGCGCACCGCGGTGCGCGACCTCGAACGGCTGGAAGCCCTGCGGCTGTCGGTGGCCATCGCGCTGCTGGCGTCGCCCCGGCTGCTCGCGCTCGACGACGTCGACCTCAAGCTCCCCGCCGCCGAGAGCGCCGAGGCCTGGGCCCTGCTGCGCTCGCTCGCCGACCGGGGGACCACCGTCCTCGCGGTGTGCAGCGAGGCCCCGCAGGGCGTGACGGTCCTGCGCCTGGGCGCCACCGCCGAAGAGCCGGCGAGGCCCGGGCCGCGCGAGGCACCGGCCGCCCGCCCCGCCATGGACACCACGATCACCTGGGGCTCCGAGCCCGCCTCCGGCACCGCCGAGGCGGACCGGGCCGCCGAGGCCGGCGAGAGCGTCGAGACCACGGCGCCCCACGCCGACGCCGGCGGAAGCACCCCCGCCCCGGCCCCCGCCGACGCGCCCGCCGACCCCGGCGCGCCCGCCGACCCCGACCCCGGCCACGGCCCCGACCCCGACCCCGGCCACGGCAACGCCGGACAGGACGCCACCGCCGACGACGACACGAAGGGGGCCGACGATGCGCTCACCGAAGCTCGCCGCGCTTGAGCTCAAGCGGTTCGGCCGGGGCAAGCTCCCCGCCGCCGCCCTCGTCGCGCTGCTCCTCCTGCCCCTGCTCTACGGCGCGCTCTACCTCTGCTCCTTCTGGGACCCGTACAGCCGCCTCGACAAGATCCCCGTCGCCCTCGTCAACGCCGACCGCGGGGCCACCGTCGACGGCAAGCGCATCGACGCGGGCGACGAGATCACCAAGAAGCTGCACACCAGCAAGACCTTCGACTGGCGCGAGGTGAACGCCGACGAGGCGGCCAAGGGGCTGGAGCACGGGAAGTACTACCTCTCCCTCACCATGCCCGCCGACTTCAGCGCCAAGATCGCCTCCAGCTCCGGTGCCGACCCCGCCACCAGCGCGCTCCAGGTCCGCACCAACGACGCGAACAACTACATCGTCGGATCGATCTCCAAGACCGTCTTCTCCGAGGTCCGCGCGGCCGCGTCCACCAACGCCTCCCGCGGGTTCCTCGACAAGATCTTCGTCAGCTTCTCCGACCTGCACGACAAGACCGCCGAGGCCGCCGACGGCGCCGACAAGCTCAAGGACGGCGCGGGCAAGGCCCAGCAGGGCGCCAAGGAACTCGCCGACGGCCTCGACACGGCCGAGGAGAAGACCGGCGAACTCACCGGCGGCCTCAAGAAGCTGAACTCCGCCGCCGGCCAGCTGGAGACCGGTGCCTCCGAGGTCGCCGACGGCACCCAGACGGTCGCCGACAAGGTCAACGGCGCCGCCGCCAAGGCGCGCCCCTTCGTCAAGGACCCCAAGTCGCTCGCCGACACGGCCCGGCTCGTCGCCGACACCGCCAAGGTGGTCAACAGCCACCTCGGCACGTTCGCCGAGAAGGCGCCCGCCGCGGCGGTGGTCACCAAGCGGGTCGCCTCCGGCACCGACAAGTACTACACCGACCACTGCGTCACCCCGGGCGCCGAGCCGCACCTCGCCTCCTGCCCCGAACTCAAGAGGATCAAGGACGACGCGGCCCAGGG
The DNA here is from genome assembly GCF_044454045.1 of Streptomyces sp. NPDC051578. Classification (NCBI taxonomy): domain Bacteria; kingdom Bacillati; phylum Actinomycetota; class Actinomycetes; order Kitasatosporales; family Streptomycetaceae; genus Streptomyces; species Streptomyces sp. NPDC051578. The sequence continues at coordinate 312,559 of NZ_JBITDH010000001.1, read as the reverse complement.
CGCCCTGCTGGCCGGAGACGTCAACAACGTCGTCAAGGACACCAACGGCGACCTGACCACGCTCCGCGGCCAGCTCACCGACCTGGAGAACAAGGCCAACGCGCTCGCCGCGGCCGCCCCCGGCCTCTCCTCCGACCTCGAATCGGCCGTCGCCAAGGTCAACGCCCTCAACAGCGGCGCCCACCAGGTCGCCGCGGGCATGGTCAAGCTGCACGCCGGACTCGGCACCGCCACCGGCGGCTCCGGCGCCCTGGCGGAGGGCGTCGGCAAGCTCGGGGACGGCGCGCACACCCTCGACGGCGGCATGTACAAGCTGGTGGACGGCACCGGAGAGCTGGCCGGCGGCCTGCACGACGGCGCCGGCAAGATCCCCGACTACGACCAGCAGGCGCGCGACGCCCGTACCCAGGTCATGGCCGACCCGGTCCGGCTCGCCAACCAGTCCCTGCACCGGGCGCCCAACTACGGCACCGGCTTCGCCCCGTACTTCATCCCGCTCTCCCTCTGGGTCGGCGCGATGGTCGCCTACATGCTGATCGCACCCCTCAACAAGCGGGCGCTGGCCACCGGCGCCTCGCCGTGGCGGATCGCCTTCGCGGGCTGGCTGCCCGTGGCGGGGATCGGCGTCGCGCAGGTCGCGGCACTGATGTCCGTACTCCACTGGGGCCTCGGCCTGGAGATGTCCCGCCCGGCGCTGACCATCGCCTTCCTGGCGCTGGTGACCGTCTGCTTCGCCGCGATCGTCCAGTGGCTCAACGCCAAGTTCGGCGCGGCGGGACGCATCCTGGTCCTCGCGTTCCTGATGCTCCAGCTGACCTCGGCGGGCGGTACGTACCCCGTCCAGACCAGCCCGGCATTCTTCAACGCGGTCCACCCGTACCTGCCGATGTCGTACGTCGTGGAGGGCCTGCGCCGCCTGATCACCGGAGGCGACCTCACGCCGGTGTGGACGGGCTGCGCCGTACTGACCGCCTTCACGGCGGGGGCGCTCGCCCTCACCGCGCTCGCCGCCCGTGGCAAGCAGGTGTGGACGATGGACCGGCTGCACCCCGAACTGAGCCTGTAGGGAGCCGGTGACCTGTGAGAATCAGCGCCATGGAAAGCAGCAGCACCGCTACGGGTGCCGGCAGCGGCCGGCGGCGGGCGACCCGGCAGAAGCTCTACGAAGCGGCCGTCACCCTCATCGCGGAACAGGGGTTCTCCGCGACGACGGTCGATGAGATCGCCGAGCGGGCGGGCGTCGCCAAGGGCACGGTCTACTACAACTTCGCGAGCAAGACCGAGCTCTTCGAGGAACTGCTGCGCCACGGGGTGGGGCTGCTGACCGCCTCGCTGCGGGAAGCGGCGGAGTCCACCGAGGCCCGGGGCGGCACCCGCGTCGAGGCGCTGGACGCGATGATCCGCGCGGGCCTGGTCTTCATCGACCGCTACCCGGCCTTCACCCAGCTGTATGTGGCCGAGCTGTGGCGGACCAACCGGGCGTGGCAGTCCACGCTGATGGTGGTCCGCCGGGAGGCGGTGGCCGTCGTGGAGACGGTGCTGCGCGAGGGCGTGGAGCGCGGGGAGCTGAGTGCGGAGATCGACGTGCCGCTGACGGCCGCGGCGATGGTGGGCATGGTGCTGGTGGCCGCGCTGGACTGGCAGTCCTTCCAGAGCGAACGCTCGCTGGACGACGTGCACTCGGCGCTGTCGCTGCTGCTGCGGGGCCGTGTGAGCGGGAGCCGCTGACACCGACGGGTGACGCCCGGTCGGCGGTGCCGCCGGGCCGGGGTCGCGGCGTAGAACTGAGTATCCGTACCTAGACGCCCCCGGGCCGCGAAATGAGTACGTGTACGGATGGGCTCCCACCTGCGCGGACAGCAGACTGGGGGCGACGGACGGGGCCGCTCGGCCCGCACCGCGGACACGGGGCCGCGGAGCGGGACCGGGTCCTCGTCCAGCACCGGGAGGGAAACCCGGTGGGCACGGCCGGTGCGGCGGGGCTCGGGGGGATCGAGCCCCGCCGCACCGCCGTTCCGCCCCCGGAAGCCCGGAAGCCCGGAAGCCCGGAAGCCCGGAAGCCCGGAAGCCCGGAAGCCCGGAAGCCCGGAAGCCCGGAAGCCCCCGGGCCCCTCAGCGCCTCAGGCGCCTCCGCTCCGCCCCCGCAGCGGCAGCCGGACCGCCGCCAGGCGGGCCGAGACCGCCGAGGTGAACGCCGACCACCGGGCCGAGACCGCCCAGCCCACCCGGGCCGCCGACCGCGGCAGCAGGAGCGCCCTCAGTCGGGTGCCCCGGGACACCGCCGCCAGCAGCCCGGCCCGGGCCAGGAGCACGTCCTCCGCCAGCCCCCCGTGCCGGAACCCGGCCCCCGGAGGGGCGTACAGTGCCCGCTCCACCGCGTCCGCGACCCGGTGCACCGCCCGGGCCGCCCCGTCCTCCAGCCGGCCCTGCGCGACGGTGCGCCCGGCGGCCCGCCGGGGCGACAGCGCCCCGTCCGGCGGGATGTTCACGTCCCAGGCCGCGTCACCCAGCTCCTGCCAGGCGAGCAGCACGTCCCCCGAGGCCAGCCGCCGCGCCCGCAGCCGCCTGCGCCACAGGAGCGGGAGCACCGGCAGCGCCAGCAGCAAGAGTCCGCCCGCGGTCCAGCCCAGCACTGCCAGGGCCGACACACCGCCCGAGCCCGAACCCGCGTCCTGCCCGGCCGCCGGGGTCCCGCACTCGCCGAGCCTCTTGAGGTCCGGCGGGCAGGCGTCCGTCTGCGAAGGCGCCGTCGCCGGCTCTGACGCGTTCTGCGACGGCAGGGAGGCGGGCGCGGACGGCTGGGCCGTCGGGGTGTCGGTGCGGCCGTAGTCCGGCAGCGAGATCCCGGACCGGGGCGTCGGCTCGAACCGGGTCCAGCCCACGCCTTCGAAGTACAGCTCCGGCCACGCGTGCGCGTCGCGCATCGTCACGTTCACGCTGCCGTCCGACTGCTTGGTGCCCGGGGTGAACCCCACCGCGACCCGCGCGGGGATGCCGAGCGAGCGCGCCATCGCCGCCATCGAGAACGAGAAGTGGATGCAGAATCCCTCCTTGTCCTGGAGGAAGCGGGCGATGGCCTGCGAACCCGTCCCCGAGGACACCCTCGTGTCGTAGCGGAACCCACCGCTCACCGCGAAGAAGTCCTGGAGCATCACGGCCCGCGTGTAGTTGTCCTTCGCGCCCTGGGTGACCCGCCGGGCCGTGTCGCCGACGACCGCCGGCAGGTTGTCCGGCAGCTTCGTGTACTCGTTCAGGACCAGGGGGTCCGTCGGCGGCGCGTGCTGGAGCTGCTCCGCCGTCGGCTGGAGCAGCAGGCTCCGGACCGTGTACTGGGCGCCCTGCACGTTCTGGAAGCCGTCCTTGCCGAGCTGGTCGCCGACCAGCGTCCGGCCCACCGGTTCGAACCGCCACTTCCCGCCGATGTCCACCTGCGTCGCCGGGTACGGCATCGGCAGGTAGCGCTGGGCGTACGTCTCGGCGGCCGAGACGGTGGTGCGCACCTCGGAAGCGGTGCGCCGCACCTCCTGGTTGCTCAGTCCCTGCGGGTTCGGCAGCCGCGGCGGGACGTCCGTCAGAGGCCGCCCGGAGGCCTCCCACTTGACGCCGTCGAACTCGTCGAGCGCCAGGATCCGCAGGTACTGCTCGGAGAGCTGCGGGCTGTCCGTGCGGTAGCGCAGCACCACCCGGTTGTCCTGCGCGTTCAGGCTGCTCTGGAGGGAGACCAGCGGGTTCACCGCGGAGATCGTCCCGCCGCCCGGGCCGCTGCCGGCGCCGTCGCCGCCGGTCCCCAGCAGCCCGCCGCCCATCGCCGGCAGCGCCACCGGCGCCACCAGCGCCAGGCCCAGCGCGACCGCGCCGATCCGCCGTCCGGTGCGTACGGGAGCCACGGCCTGACCGCCGCCCCCGCCGCCCACGGGCCCCGGGGCGGCCCCGCCGAACACCCGGCCCCACTGCGCGAGCCGGTCCCGGCTCTCCGACAGCAGCAGCATCAGGTAGCCGCAGCCGGCCAGCAGGAAGGAGAGCCAGGCACCGCCGCGGCCCGCCGACAGCCCGGCGGCCACCGAGTACAGCGCCAGCAGCGGCAGCCCGGCCGCGGCGGCGGACCGCGCCGTCACGGCCAGCAGGTCCACCATCAGCCCGATCAGCAGCACCCCGGCCAGCAGCAGCAGCCGGATGCCGTCGGTCGTCGGGGCCGGTATCGCGAACTCGCCGACGTCCCGCACGCCCTGCCCGAACAGCGACCCGAAGTCGGTGAGCAGGTAGCCCAGCACCCCGCCCGAGGGGTTCTCCGCCTTCCCCGCGAACAGCAGGGCGAGGAGCAGCAGGGACACCAGGAACTGCGCGGCGACCGTCAGGGGCCGGGCCAGCGGTACCCGGCGGGCGCCGGCGCCGACCAGGCTCTGCACGCCCAGCAGCAGTGCGGCCTGCACCAGCCAGCCGGGCGACTCCACCAGCGGCGTCAGCGACCACGCGGTGAGCAGCGTCGCCAGCAGTGCGAAGAGCGTCAGCCGTACTTGCCCGCTCATCAGCGGCCTCCGGATGCGGTCGTGCCGAGGGTGTCGGCGCCGGCCCGGCGCCACAGCTCGGCGAAGGGCGCCCCGGGCGGCGCGGCCAGCGCCGTCCAGCCCGCGTCGCGCAGCCGGCGCAGGGTTTCCTCCACCCGCGAGGGCAGTCCGGTCCAGGCCGCGGAGTCCAGGACGAACGCCACCGCGCCGCCGCTGCGCTGGCGCATCCGGGCCGCCAGTTCCGTCTGTACGTCGTCCAGGTCCCCGAAGAAGGCGATGAGGAGCCCGTCGGAGCCGGCTCCGGCGAAGCCGCCGCCCCCCGCGCCGCGCAGTGCCTCGTAGGCGCCGCCGAGGTCCGGGCCGTCGGAGTGGCCGACGACCGCGAGGGTGTCCATCATCAGCCCGGCCGCCTCGGCGGACTCCTGGGCGCCGGAGGAGAACCCGCCGCCCGCCGCCCCGGGGACCGAGTCGCCGGTGTCGGTGAGCAGCCGGACCGAGAAGCCGTGCTCCAGCAGGTGCAGCAGGGTCGAGGCGGCCCCCGACACGGCCCACTCGAAGGCGGAGCCGGGTCCCGCGCCCTCGTACGCGTCGTGGCGGGTGTCCAGCAGGACGGTGGCCTTGCTGCGCTGCGGCTGCTCCTCGCGGCGCACCATCAGCTCGCCGTAGCGGGCGGTGGAGCGCCAGTGCACCCGGCGCAGGTCGTCGCCGCGCCGGTAGGTGCGCGGGATCACGTCGTCGTCTCCGGCCAGGGCCAGCGAGCGGCGGCTGCCGTCGCCGTACCCGGAGGACTCGGCGCCCAGTCGTACGGGGGGCAGGGCCTCGGTGCGCGGGATGACCGTCAGGGTGTCGTAGGTGCTGAACGAGCGCGTCAGCTCGACCATTCCGAACGGGTCGGTCAGGCGCAGCTGGAGCGGGCCCAGCGGATAGCGGCCGCGCAGGTCGGAGCGGACCCGGTAGGACACCTCGCGGCGGCCGCCCGGCTCGACCCGGTCCAGTACGAAACGGGGCCGCGGCCCCAGCACGTAGGGCACCCGGTCCTGGAGCATCAGCAGTCCGGTGGGCAGCCGGGACACGTTCTCCATGCGCAGCCGCACCCGGGCCTCGCCCCCGGCGGGTACGCGGGCCGGGGCCAGCAGGCGGCTGCCGCGGACCCGGGAGCGGTTGCGGTGCAGGGCGACGACGCAGACCAGCGGCAGCAGGGCGAGCAGCAGCCCGACCCGCAGCAGTTCGCTCTGGCCCAGTACGTAGGCGCAGACGGCGGCCGCGGCCCCGGCGGCCAGGAAGGACCGGCCGCGGGTGGTCAGCCCCGACAGGGAGGCCCGCAGCCCGCCGGCGCCCTCGGCCGTCGCACCGGCGCCGTGCGGGGCACCGGCGCTCATCAGAAGCCCCGCAGGCCGGCGCCGGGCGGCATCTCGCCGCGGGCGTGCGCGGCGGGGACGGGGGTGCGCTGGAGGATGTCGGCGACCACGTGTTCGGCGGTGCGCCGGTTCAGCTGGGCCTGCGCGGTGGGCAGCAGCCGGTGCGCGAGGACCGGGCCGGCCAACTGCTGGACGTCGTCGGGGAGCACGTACTCGCGCCCCGACAGCGCGGCGGACGCCTTGACCGCGCGCAGCAGGTGCAAGGTGGCGCGGGGCGAGGCGCCCAGGCGCAGGTCCGGGTGGCTGCGGGTGGCGGAGACCAGGTCGACCACGTAGCGGCGGACCGGCTCGGCCACGTACACCTCGCGGACGGCTTCGATCAGCTTGGTGATGTCGTGGGCGTGGGCGACGGCCCGGAAGTCGTCGAGCGGGGAGACGCCGCCGTGCACGTCGAGCATCTGGAGCTCGGCCTCACGGCTGGGGTAGCCGACGGAGACGCGCGCCATGAAGCGGTCGCGCTGCGCCTCGGGCAGCGGGTAGGTGCCCTCCATCTCGACCGGGTTCTGGGTGGCGACGACCATGAAGGGGCTGGGCAGCGCATAGGTGGTGCCGTCGATGGTGACCTGCCGCTCCTCCATCGACTCCAGCAGCGCCGACTGCGTCTTCGGCGAGGCGCGGTTGATCTCGTCGCCGATGACGATCTGCGCGAAGATCGCGCCGGGCTTGAACTCGAACTCGCGGCGCTGCTGGTCGTAGATGCTGACGCCGGTGATGTCGGAGGGCAGCAGGTCGGGGGTGAACTGGATGCGCTGCACCGAGCAGTCGATGGACTTGGCGAGCGCCTTGGCGAGCATCGTCTTGCCGACGCCCGGCACGTCCTCGATCAGCAGGTGCCCTTCGGCGAGCAGCACGGTCAGCGCGAGGCGGACGACCTCGGGCTTGCCCTCGATGACGCTCTCGACCGAGTCCCGCACCCGCTCCGCCGTGCTGGTCAGATCCGCGAGGCTCGCTCGATCGTCGTACGTGGTCACCTGGTTCTCCTCGGCCCTTTCCCAGGGCCGACGCCCCTTGGCGCATGAACCGGCCCACCCCGAAACCCCCCGGACGCGCGAGGGGTGACGCCGGGCCCGACGGCTCCCGGGTGGCGTCACCCCGCATTGTTGACGGCGTTGCGGCGCTGTGTCACTCAGGAGACGGGATCGATCTCCCGCAGGAGCCCGGTGTGTACGTCGAAGACGAAGCCTCGCACATCGTCCTTGAAAGGCAGGAAGGGGTTCGTCCGGACCCGCTGCATCGACTGGCGGACGTCCTGGTCCACGTCCCGGAAGGCCTCCACGGCCCAGGAGGGGCGCTGGCCCACCTCGTCCTCCAGCTCGTGCCGGAAGTCCTCGGTCAGGCTTTCGAGGCCGCAGCCCGTGTGGTGGATCAGTATCACCGTGCGGGTGCCGAGCGCGCGCTGGCTGATGGTGAGCGAGCGGATGGTGTCGTCGGTGACGACGCCGCCGGCGTTGCGGATGGTGTGGCAGTCACCGAGTTCGAGGCCGAGGGCCTTGTGCAGGTCGAGGCGGGCGTCCATACAGGCCACGACCGCCACGTGCAGCACGGGACGGGCGTCCATCCCGGGGTCGGTGAACTGGGCGGCGTAGCTCCGGTTCGCCTCTACCAGCCGGTCGGTGACCGAACGGCCGCCGGATGCCTTGGCTGCGGAGTCTGCGGGCAGGGATGCGGAAGTCGTCATGCATACGACGTTAATGGTCAGGCCGCCTCGCGGCACTGAGCGCAGGTGGACAAAGAACGTCAACGGGGCTTGTTGTGAGCTAACCCACAGGGGTGGGGCGGGGGCGGCCGTTCGGGTGATTGGCGGCTTTTGCCGGTTCGGGGCGAGCGGGGCGCACCGCGCGCGGGGCGGTTCGTTGACCGTGGCGACCGTTGCACTAAAGTGACGCGAACCGGCCGGACCCGGCCCTCACCGGCCGCCCGGCCCATACGACCTGGGGAGCGACAGCGCCCGGCGTCGCTCGTAACACTCCGCGTGCGCGGCGCGGCGTATGCCTGCCGCGCCGTTATCTGAGAGGGCGCTTTGACTAGCGAGTCCCGACATGTCCCGGTGATGCTCCAGCGGTGCCTGGACCTGTTGGCCCCGGCGCTGGAGAGGCCCGGCGCCGTCGTCGTCGACTGCACCCTCGGCCTCGGCGGCCACAGCGAGGCCCTGCTCACCCGGTTCCCCGAGGTCCACCTGATCGGCCTGGACCGCGACAAGGAGGCCCTGCGGCTCTCCGGCGAGCGGCTCGCGCCCTTCGGCGAGCGGGCCACCCTCGTCCACGCCGTCTACGCCGACCTCGCAGAGGTGCTGGACGGCCTGGGCATCCCCACCGTGCAGGGCATCCTCTTCGACCTCGGCGTCTCCTCCATGCAGCTCGACGAGGCCGACCGCGGGTTCGCGTACGCGCAGGACGCGCCGCTGGACATGCGGATGGACCAGACGACCGGCATCAGCGCCGCCGAGGTCCTCAACACGTACGCGCCCGGCGAGCTGGTCCGCATCCTGCGCCAGTACGGCGAGGAAAAGCAGGCCAAGCGCATCGTCTCGGCGATCGTGCGCGAGCGCGGGAAGGAACCCTTCTCGAACAGCGCCCGGCTGGTGGAGGTCATCCGCGAGGCGCTGCCGCAGGCGGCGAAGCGGACGGGCGGCAACCCGGCGAAGCGGACCTTCCAGGCGCTGCGGATCGAGGTCAACGCCGAGCTGGCCGGGCTGGAGCGGGCCATCCCCGCGGCCGTGGACCGGATCGCGGTCGGCGGCCGCATCGCGGTGCTGTCGTACCACTCGCTGGAGGACCGGCTCGTGAAGCAGGTCTTCGCCGCGGGCGCGGCCTCCACCGCACCGCCGGGGCTGCCGGTGGTACCGGAGCGGTACCAGCCGAAGCTGAAACTGCTCACGCGCGGTGCGGAGCTGCCGACGGAGGAGGAGATCGCCGAGAACCGGCGGGCCGCCCCGGCGCGCTTCCGCGGCGTCGAACGCATCCGGGAGGCGCGACTGTGACCAAGCGCGGGCTGCTGCGGGGCGCGGCCGGCGGCGGGACGGGGGCCGGGCCGGGCACGGCCGGCCAGGCGGCGCGGATGCCGTTCGTCCTGCTGGTCGTCGCCCTGCTCGGCGGCGGGCTGATCAGCCTGCTGCTGCTGAACTCGGCGCTGAACCAGGGCTCCTTCCAGCTGAGCAAGCTCAAGAAGGAGACCACCGTGCTGCGCGACGAGCAGCAGGAGCTCCAGCGGGACGTCGACGGGTACTCGGCGCCGGACGCCCTCCAGCGCCGGGCGCACGAGCTGGGCCTGGTGCCCGGGGGGAGCCCGGTCTTCATCGGCCCGGACGGGAAGGTCGCGGGAACCCCCGCGGCGGCGGAGACCCCGCCCCCGCCGTCGCCCCCGCCGTCCGCCCCGCCGGTCGCGCAGGCTCCGGCGGCATCGCCCGCCCCACCGGCCGCGGCAGCCTCACCCACCCCGAGCCCGGCGGGCTCGCCCTCCTCCGGAAGGTGACGTCGTGAACGGAATCCAGCCCCGCCGGCTACCGGGCCCCCGGGGCACGGCCCCGGCGGCGGGCCGGCGCCACGGGGCGGACACGTGAGCCCGCAGGTGCCGCGGCGGCGGGAGCCCGGCTTCCCGCGGGCGCGGGCCACGGGCCGCCCCGGTGCCGCCGGGCGCACCCCGCACACCATCCGCCTCGGCAGCCCCAGGCCCCGGCTGCGCCTGGTCAGCGTGGCCCTGACCCTCGTGATGCTCGCCTTCGTCGTCCGGCTGCTCCAGGTCCAGGCCGTCGACGCCTCCGCCTACTCCGCCAAGGCCTCCGAGAACCGCTTCGCCAGTTACACCCTGGCCGCCGAGCGCGGGGAGATCACCGACCGCAAGGGCGTGGCCCTGGCCACCAGCGTCGACGCGTACGACATCACCGCCGACCCGAAGATGTTCACCCCGCAGGAGAGCAAGGCCCCCGACGCCCCCCAGCAGGCCGCCGCGCTCCTCGCGCCGATCCTCGGCAAGGACGTCAAGGAGATCGCGGACCGGCTGGCGACCAAGAACACCCGCTACGTCGTCCTCGCCCGCCGCCAGACCCCCCAGGTCTGGAACCAGATCAAGGACCTCCAGAAGGTCTTCGCCGACAAGGCGGCCGCCGACCGCAAGAACAACGGGCCCGGCGCCAACGTCCTGGCCGGCGTGTTCAAGGAGGACAGCAGCAAGCGCGTGTACCCGAACGGCGACCTGGCCGCCGGGATACTGGGTTACGTCAACGCCGACGGCAAGGGCGGCGGCGGTCTGGAGTCCGCCCTCGACAAGAAGCTGGCCGGCAAGGACGGCGAACTGACCTACGCCCAGTCCGGCGGCCGCCGGGTGCCCACCGCCGGATCCAGCGAGAAGCCCGCCGTACCCGGCGAGGACATCGAGCTGACCATCGACCGCGACATCCAGTGGGCCGCGCAGAGCGCGATCGCCGAGCAGGTCGAGAAGTCCGGCGCCGACCGCGGCTACGTCATCGTCCAGGACACCCGCACCGGCGAGGTGCTGGCCATGGCCAACGCCCCCGGCTTCGACCCCAACGACCTCAGCAAGGCCCGCTCCACCGCCATGGGCAACGCGGCCCTCCAGGACGTCTACGAGCCCGGCTCCACCGCCAAGGTGATGTCGATGGCCGCCGTACTGGAGGAGAAGAAGGCCACCCCGGAGACCCACGTCGAGGTCCCCAACCGGCTCCACCGCGGTGACCGGCTCTTCAAGGACGACATCGACCACCCCACCTGGTACCTGACCCTCAACGGGGTCCTCGCCAAGTCCTCGAACATCGGTACGATCCTGGCCACCGGCCAGCTCGGCAGCACCCAGACCGAGGCCAACAAGGTCCTCTACTCCTACCTGAACAAGTTCGGCATCGGGCAGCCCACCGGCCTGAACTACCCGGGCGAATCCCGCGGCATCCTCGCCAGACCCGAGGACTGGTCCACCTCGCAGCAGTTCACGATCCCCTTCGGCCAGGGCCTCTCCCTCAACGCCATGCAGGCGGCCTCGGTGTACTCGACCATCGCCAACGACGGGGTCCGGATCCAGCCGACCCTGGTCCGCGGCACCAAGGGGCCCGACGGCCGCTTCACCCCGGCCAAGGCGCCCGGGCAGACCCGCGTCGTCAGCAAGGAGACCGCGAAGACCCTCGCGCAGATGCTCGAATCCGTGGTCGACGACCAGGAGGGCACCGGCACCAAGGCGCGGATCCCCGGCTACCGGGTCGGCGGCAAGACCGGCACCTCCAACCGGGTGGATCCGGCCACCGGCCGCTACAAGGGCTACACCGCCTCCTTCGCCGGTTTCGCACCCGCCGACAACCCGCGGATCACCGTCTACTGCGCCATCCAGAACCCCACCAAGGGCAGCTACTTCGGCGGCCAGATCTGCGGACCGATCTACAAGAAGGTCATGGAGTTCGCCCTCAAGACCCTCCAGGTCGCCCCCACCGGAACCGCCCCCGCCGGGCTGCCCGTCACCTATGACGCCGCACCCCCGCCGGCTCCGCAGCCCGCCCCCCGGACGGGCCCGCAGCCCGGCCAGTGAACCGACCGCCCAGCCACAGACGCGTGAGGCACCATCAGTGACAACGATCACCCCGAAACCCGGGAACCAGTCGCCCGCCGACGCCGCGGCCGGGCCCTCACTTCGCGAGGGGCCCGCCACGCCCGGTACGCTCACCGCCGTGTCCCACGCTGATCAGCCCAGAACGCCCCAGAAAGACGCCCCGGCAGCGCCGCCGGGAGCGCCCCGGCCCGTCTCCGTCCGCCCGACCCCGCTGGTCGAGCTGGCGCAGCTGCTGGGCGTGCGAGCGTCAGGCGCCGCCCCGACGGCGGAGAAGACGCGGATCACCGGCATCACGCACGACTCCCGTGCCGTGCGCCCCGGTGACCTGTACGCGGCCCTGCCCGGCGCCAAGCTGCACGGGGCGGACTTCGCCGCCCAGGCGGCCGGCCTCGGCGCCGCCGCCGTGCTGACCGACCCGGCGGGCGCCGAACGCGCCGCCGCGACGGGACTGCCGGTGCTCGCCGTCGCCGACCCGCGCGGGCGGATGGGTGAGCTCGCCGCCGAGATCTACGGCCGCCCCGGTGAGGCCCTGCTCCAGCTCGGCATCACCGGCACCTCCGGCAAGACCACCACGGCCTACCTCGTCGAGGGCGGCCTGCGCGGCGCCGGACGGTCGACGGGCCTGGTCGGCACCGTGGAGATGCGCATCGGCGACGAGCGCATCAAGTCCGAGCGCACCACCCCCGAGGCCACCGACCTCCAGGCCCTCTTCGCCGTCATGCGCGAACGCGGGGTCGAGGCCGTGACCATGGAGGTCTCCAGCCACGCGCTGGTGCTCGGCCGGGTCGACGGCTGCGTCTTCGACGTCGCCGTCTTCAACAACCTGAGCCCCGAGCACATGGAGTTCCACTCCGACATGGAGGACTACTTCCAGGCCAAGGCGCAGCTCTTCACCGAGCGCCGTGCCCGCCTCGGGGTCGTCAACGCCGACGACGAGTACGGCCGCCGCCTGGCCAAGGAGGCGACGGTCCCGGTCGTCACCTTCTCCGCCTCCGGCGACCCCGCCGCCGACTGGCGCGCCGAGGACGTGGTCCTGGGCGCCGCCGACTCCACGCTCACCCTGCTGGGTCCGGACGGACAGCGCGTACGGGCCACCGCCCCGCTGCCCGGCCCGTTCAACGTCGCCAACACCGTCGCCGCGATCGTCACGCTCGCCGCCGCCGGCATCGACCCGCAGACCGCCGCGGACGGCGTCGCCGCGGTCCCCGGGGTACCGGGCCGGCTGGAACGGGTCGAAGCGGGACAGCCGTTCCTTGCCGTCGTGGACTACGCGCACAAGACGGACGCCGTCGAATCGGTGCTGCGGGCGCTGCGCGAGGTCACCCGGGGCGAGCTGCACATCGTGCTCGGCTGCGGCGGCGACCGCGACACCACCAAGCGCGCCCCGATGGGCGCCGCGGCCGCCCGCTTCGCCGACACCGCGATCCTGACCTCCGACAACCCGCGCTCGGAGGACCCGCTCGCCATCCTCGCCGCGATGTTCGAGGGTGCCGTCTCCGTACCGCCCGCCGAGCGGGGCACCGTCCTGGTCGACGCCGACCGGGCCGCGGCCATCGCCGCCGCCGTCGCGCGGGCCCGGCCGGGCGACACCGTCCTGGTGGCCGGCAAGGGCCACGAGCAGGGCCAGGACACCGCGGGCGTCGTCCGTCCCTTCGACGACCGCGCGGTGCTCCGCGCCGCCATCGAACGCCAACAGCAGGCCCCCCAGGCCGAGGTGACCCCGTGATCCCCCTCTCCCTCGCCGAGATCGCCGACATCACCGGCGGGCAGCTCCACGACATACCGGATCCGTCCGTCCTGGTCACCGGCCCCGTCGTGTTCGACTCCCGCCAGGTGGAGGACGGCAGCCTGTTCGCCGCCTTCGTCGGCGAACGCGTCGACGGCCACGACTACGCCGCCACGGCCATCGCGGCGGGCGCCCGCGCCGTCCTCGCCACCCGGCCCGTCGCGGTGCCCGCCATCGTCGTCCCCGACGTCGTCGCGGCCCTCGGGGCGCTGGCCGGCGCCGTCGTCGCCCGGATCGGCACCGACGTGGTGGCCCTGACCGGCTCGGCCGGCAAGACCTCCACCAAGGACCTCATCGCCCAGGTCCTCCAGCACCACGCGCCGACGGTGTGGACGCCGGGCAACCTCAACAACGAGATCGGCCTGCCGATCACCACGCTGCGCGCCACCGAGGAGACCCGGCACCTGGTGCTGGAGATGGGCGCCCGCGGCATCGGCCACATCCGCTACCTCACGGGGCTCACCCCGCCCCGCATCGGCCTCGTGCTGAACGTGGGCACCGCCCACATCGGCGAGTTCGGGGGGCGCGAGGCCATCGCCCAGGCCAAGGGCGAGCTGGTCGAGGCGCTGCCGTCGGAGGCCGAGGGCGGCGTCGCCGTCCTGAACGCCGACGACCTGCTGGTTCGCGCCATGTCCGCCCGCACGAAGGCCCGTACGGTCCTCTTCGGCGAGGCCGAGGACGCCGACGTACGGGCCACGGACGTCCGCATGACGCCCCAGGGGTGCCCTTCGTTCACACTCCACACACCCACCGGGTGCAGTGACGTGACCTTGCGGCTGTACGGTGAGCACCACGTGTCGAACGCGCTCGGCGCGGCCGCGGTCGCCCATGTCCTGGGCATGTCCGCCGAGGAGATCGCCACCGCGCTCTCCGGGGCGGGCACCTTGTCCCGGTGGCGGATGGAGGTCACCGAGCGCGCGGACGGCGTCACGATCGTCAACGACGCCTACAACGCGAACCCCGAGTCCATGCGGGCCGCTCTGCGAGCGCTCGCCGCGATGGGCTCCGCCGCTCAGGCGAACGGGGGCCGCACGTGGGCGGTGCTCGGCCCCATGGCCGAGCTCGGTGACGACGCGCTCGCCGAACACGATGCGGTGGGACGGCTTGCCGTCCGGCTCAACGTGAGCAAGCTCGTCGCAGTCGGGGGCAGGGAAGCGTCCTGGCTGCAACTGGGCGCATATAACGAGGGTTCGTGGGGTGAGGAGTCGGTGCTCGTGTCCGACGCACAGGCGGCGGTCGACCTGTTGCGCAGTGAACTGCGCCCGGGTGACGTCGTGCTGGTGAAGGCTTCCAGGTCGGCCGGTCTGGAGCGGGTCGCACAGGCTCTGCTCGAAGGCGAGGCCTCCGACCGATGAGGCAGATCCTGTTCGCCGGTGTCATCGGCATGTTCCTCACCGTCATCGGCACCCCGCTGCTGATCAAGCTGCTGGCCCGCAAGGGCTACGGCCAGTTCATCCGCGACGACGGCCCGCGCGGCCACGCCGGGAAGAAGGGCACGCCCACCATGGGCGGCATCTCCTTCATCCTGGCCACGCTCATCGCGTACGCCCTCACCAAGGTGATCACCGGGGAAGAGCCGAGCTTCTCGGGCCTGTTGGTCCTGTTCCTGATGGCGGGCATGGGTCTGGTCGGCTACCTGGACGACTACATCAAGATCGTCAAGCGGCGTTCGCTCGGCCTGCGGGCCAAGGCCAAGATGGCCGGCCAGCTGATCGTCGGCATTGCCTTCGCGGTGCTCGCGCTCCAGTTCAAGGACTCGCGCGCGCTGACCCCGGCCTCCACGAAGCTGTCGTTCGTCACGGACTTCGGCTGGTCGATCGGCCCGGTGCTGTTCGTGGTCTGGGCCCTGTTCATGATCCTGGCCATGTCCAACGGCGTGAACCTGACGGACGGCCTGGACGGCCTGGCCACCGGCGCCGCGGTGATGGTCTTCGGCGCGTACACCTTCATCGGTGTCTGGCAGCACCAGGAGTCCTGTGTGAACGCGCAGGACCTGACCAACCCGGCGGCCTGCTTCGAGGTACGCGACCCGCTGGACCTCGCGGTCGTCGCCTCCGCGCTGATGGGCGCCTGCTTCGGCTTCCTGTGGTGGAACACCTCGCCCGCCAAGATCTTCATGGGCGACACCGGTTCGCTCGCGCTCGGCGGCGCGCTCGCCGGCCTGGCGATCTGCTCCCGCACGGAGTTCCTGATCGCCCTGCTCGGCGGCCTCTTCGTCCTCATCACCATGTCGGTCGTCATCCAGGTCGGCTCCTTCAAGATGACCGGGAAGCGCGTCTTCCGGATGGCCCCGCTCCAACACCACTTCGAACTCAAGGGGTGGTCCGAAGTCCTCGTGGTGGTCCGCTTCTGGATCATCCAGGGCATGTGCGTGATCGTGGGCCTCGGACTCTTCTACGCGGGATGGGCAGCGGACAAGTGAGCACCACCGACCTGGCCGGCCTGATCGGCCCCGACGCCCTGGGCCGCTTCGGCCTGCCCGGCCGGATCACGGTGGCCGGCCTCGGCATCAGCGGCATCAGCGCCGCCCGGGTGCTGGCCGGACTCGGCGCGACGGTGACCGTCGTCGACAACGGCGACGGCGACGCGCACCGCGCGAAGGCCGCCGAACTCGCCGGGCTCGGCATCGAGGTCCGCCTCGGCCTCCTGCCCGACGGGGCCCGGGCCGGTGAGGTCCTGCCCGAGGACACCGAACTGGTCGTCACCTCGCCCGGCTGGCAGCCGCAGAGCCCGCTCTTCCTGGCCGCCGCGAAGGCGGGCGTCGACGTCGTGGGCGACGTCGAGATCGCCTGGCGGCTGCGCGAGGCCGGCCGGGAGCTGCGTGCCGCCCGCACGGGCGAACCGGAGCCGGCCCCCGCCCCCTGGCTCGCCATCACCGGTACCAACGGCAAGACCACCACCACGCAGATGCTCGCCTCGATCCTGCGGGCCGCGGGCCTGCGGACGGCGGCCGTCGGCAACATCGGCACCCCGATCATCGACGTGGTGACCGGCGAGGAGCAGTACGACGTGCTCGCCGTCGAACTCTCCAGCTACCAGCTGCACTGGGCGCCCTCGGTGCGCGCCCACTCCGCGGCCGTGCTCAACCTGGCCCCCGACCACCTCGACTGGCACGGCTCCATGGAGGCGTACGCCGCCGACAAGGGCCGCATCTACGAGGGCAACACCGTCGCCTGCGTCTACAACGTCGCCGACCGGGCCACCGAGGAACTGGTGGAGAAGGCCGACGTCGAAGAGGGCTGCCGCGCCATCGGGTTCACCCTCGGCGCCCCCGGCCCCTCCATGCTCGGCGTGGTCGACGGCATCCTCGTGGACCGCGCCTTCGTCGAGAACCGGCACAAGAACGCCCAGGAGCTCGCCGAGGTCGCGGACGTCAACCCGCCGGCCCCGCACAACATCGCCAACGCGCTCGCCGCGGCCGCCCTGGCCCGCGCCTTCGGCGTCAAGCCCCGCGCCGTCCGCGACGGCCTGCGCGACTTCCGCCCCGACGCCCACCGGGTCGCGCACGTGGCGGAGGTGGAGGGGGTCACGTACGTCGACGACTCCAAGGCCACCAACACGCACGCCGCGGAGGCGTCCCTCGCGGCCTTCGAGCCCGTGGTCTGGATCGCCGGCGGTCTCGCCAAGGGTGCGACCTTCGACGAACTCGTGCAGAAGTCGGCGAAGCGGCTGCGTGCGGTGGTGCTGATGGGCGCAGACCGTGCCCTGATCGCGCAGGCGCTGGCGCGACACGCCCCGCAGGTCCCGGTCGTGGACCTCGACCGGACCGACACTGGGGCGATGCTCGCAGCGGTCCGGGAAGCGGCCCGGCTCGCCGAGCGCGGCGACACGGTCCTGCTGGCACCTGCCTGTGCCTCGATGGACATGTTCGCGAACTACAACGAGCGTGGGGACGCGTTCGCCGACGCGGTACGCGAACTGGCCGCCGAGAGCGCCTAGGTCGACCCAGGGCAGGTGTCCCTCCCCGACCGGCTGCTCGCCTCGTACGAGTGGAGGGGAAGATCACAGATGCCGGCCAGACAAGTCCTGCCGGGGCGGCGGCCGTCCGCCACGAAGGCCGCGAAGGCCGTCAAGGCGGTCAGGGCCGCCACGTCCGTGAAGGCGGTCCGGGCACAAGGCCGCAAACGCCCGGCGGCCCGCCCCGGCGGCCCTGCGGGGCGCGGGCCGCTCGCCGGGCTCCGGCGCACTCAGTGGCAGTTGCGCAAGGCCTGGGACCGCCCGCTCACCGCGTATTACCTGATTTTCGGCAGCTCGTTGCTCATCACCGTCCTCGGACTGGTGATGGTCTACTCCGCCTCCATGATCAAGGCGCTCCAGCTGGGCCTGGGCGACGCCTACTTCTTCAAGAAGCAGTTCCTGGCCGCCCTGATCGGCGCCGGCCTGCTGCTGGCCGCCTCCCGGATGCCGGTCAAACTGCACCGGGCGCTCTCCTACCCGGTGCTCGCCGGAACGCTCTTCCTGATGGTCCTGGTCCAGGTCCCCGGGATAGGGGTGTCGATCAACGGCAACCAGAACTGGATCTCCCTCGGCGGCCCGTTCATGCTCCAGCCCAGTGAGTTCGGCAAGCTGGCCCTGATCCTGTGGGGCGCAGACCTGCTGGCGCGCAAGGGCGAGAAGGGGCTGCTGAGCCAGTGGAAGCACCTGCTGGTGCCGCTGGTGCCGGTGACCTTCCTGCTGCTCGGCCTGATCATGCTCGGCGGGGACATGGGAACGGCCGTGATCCTCGGGGCGATCCTGTTCGGGCTGCTCTGGCTCGCCGGGGCGCCCACGCGGATGTTCGCGGGCGTGCTGGCCTTCGCGGGTGTGATCGTCGTACTGCTGATCAAGACCAGTCCGCACCGGATGGACCGGCTGGCCTGCATCGGTGCGACAGAACCGGGCAAGAACGACCTTTGCTGGCAGGCCGTCCACGGGATCTATGCTCTCGCGTCCGGTGGATGGTTCGGTTCCGGTCTGGGTGCGAGTGTGGAAAAATGGGGGCAACTGCCCGAAGCGCACACGGACTTCATCTTTGCCATCACCGGTGAGGAACTGGGTCTCGCGGGGACGCTGTCGGTGCTCGCCCTGTTCGCGGCTCTAGGCTATGCGGGTATCCGCGTGGCCGGACGCACGGAGGACCCCTTCGTACGGTATGCCGCGGGAGGCGTGACCACCTGGATCACGGCCCAGGCCGTGATCAACATCGGTGCGGTGCTCGGTCTGCTGCCGATCGCCGGGGTCCCGCTCCCGCTGTTCTCCTACGGAGGGTCAGCCCTGCTGCCGACCATGTTCGCGATCGGACTGCTCATCGCCTTCGCGCGGGAGGAGCCGGCCGCGCGCGCGGCGCTCGCGATGCGGCAGCCGAAGAACGGCCGCCCGTGGACCGGGCTGAGATGGAAGT
Organism: Streptomyces sp. NPDC051578; assembly: GCF_044454045.1. Classification (NCBI taxonomy): domain Bacteria; kingdom Bacillati; phylum Actinomycetota; class Actinomycetes; order Kitasatosporales; family Streptomycetaceae; genus Streptomyces; species Streptomyces sp. NPDC051578. The sequence goes on along the minus strand of NZ_JBITDH010000001.1, from coordinate 293,920 downwards.
CGATGAGACGGCGCGTCACGAGGCGTCCGTCCGGAGAGCGGTGAATTTCGGTGCATGTCGTACTCGCCGGTGGGGGGACCGCCGGCCACATCGAGCCGGCGCTCGCCCTCGCGGACGCCCTGCGCAGGCAGGACCCTTCCGTGGGCATCACCGCCCTCGGCACGGAACGCGGACTCGAAACCCGCCTGGTGCCCGAGCGCGGCTACGAGCTGGGGCTGATCCCCGCCGTACCGCTGCCCCGCAAGCCCACCCCCGAGCTGATCACCGTCCCCGGACGGCTGCGCGGCACGATCAAGGCCGCGGAGGAGATCCTGGAGCGCACCAAGGCCGACTGCGTCGTCGGCTTCGGCGGCTACGTGGCCCTGCCCGGCTACCTCGCGGCCAAACGCCTCGGGGTGCCGATCATCGTCCACGAGGCCAACGCCCGGCCGGGACTGGCCAACAAGATCGGCTCCCGCTACGCGCACGCCGTCGCGGTGTCCACCCCGGACAGCAAACTGCGCGGCGCCCGCTACGTGGGCATCCCGCTGCGCCGCTCGATCTCGACCCTGGACCGGGCCGCCGTCCGCCCCGAGGCGCGCGCCGCGTTCGGGCTGGACCCCAACCTGCCGACCCTGCTGGTCTCCGGCGGCTCGCAGGGCGCCCGCCGCCTCAACGAGACGATCCAGGCGGTCGCTCCGACCCTCCAGCGCTCCGGGATCCAGATCCTGCACGCGGTCGGCCCGAAGAACGAACTGCCGCGTGTCGACAACATGCCCGGGATGCCGCCTTATGTCCCGGTACCGTACGTGGACCGGATGGACCTCGCGTACGCCGCCGCCGACATGATGCTGTGCCGTGCGGGCGCGATGACCGTCGCCGAACTCTCCGCCGTCGGGCTCCCGGCCGCCTACGTACCGCTGCCGATCGGCAACGGTGAGCAGCGGCTCAACGCCCAGCCGGTGGTCAAGGCCGGCGGTGGCCTGCTCGTCGACGACGCGGAACTGTCCCCCGAGTGGGTGCTCGGTCAGGTCCTTCCGGTGCTGTCCGATCCGCACCGCCTGTACGAGATGTCCCGCGCCGCCGCCGAGTTCGGCCGCCGGGACGCCGACGACCTGCTCGCCGGCCTGGTCTACGAGGCGATCGCCGCACGCAGTAACCGCTAACCAGGAGGCACAGGAGTGGCCGGAGCGACGACCGCACAGCGAGGCAACCCCGGCTCCGGCCGGCCCCGCCCCAAGGGCGGGGGCCCCGGCGCTCCCAAGCCGCCGGGCGGCCCGAAGCCGTCGAAGCGCACCGGTCCGCGGGGACCCGGCACCCGATCGCGCCGGGTCCTCGTCCTGGCCTCGCTCGTCGCCGCGGTGCTCCTCGCCGCCTGCGGCACCTGGGTGCTCTACGGATCCTCCTGGCTCCGCGTCGAGAAGGTCACCGCCACCGGCACCGAGGTGCTCACGGGGCAGCAGGTGCTGGCGGCGGCGGCCGTGCCCGTCGGCGCACCCCTCGTGAGCATCGACAGCGACGAGATCGAGAGCCGGCTCCGCCGCCGGCTGCCCCGCATCGATTCGGTCGATGTGGTGCGCGCCTGGCCGCACGGAATCGGTCTGAAAGTGACGGAACGCAAACCGGTCCTGCTCATCAGGAAGGACGCGAAGTTCGTCGAAGTGGACGCTTCGGGTGTGCGATTCGACACGGTCGCGAAAGCGCCCGCCGGCGTCCCGGTCCTCGAACTGGCCGCGGAACACTCGCCGAGCGGCCGCCGCTTCGACGCGGAACGGCTGCTGCACGAGGCGGTGGGCATCGCCGGAGGCCTCCCCGAAGCCGTCGCCAAGGAGGCCGTGCAGGTCAAGGTGGAGTCCTACGACTCGGTCGTGCTCCAGCTGACGCGGGGCCGGACGGTCGTGTGGGGGAGCGGTGAACAGGGCGAGGCGAAAGGGCGCGCGCTGACCGCTCTGCTCAAAGCCGCACCGGGCGCCGGGCACTTCGACGTGAGCGTCCCCACCGCCCCCGCCGTGTCCGGGAGTTGACGTCCGATCGAACGGCGGCGCACCCTGGTTGGCCAGCGATACGGGTGATCACATAGGGTGAAAAGAAAAACGGGAGGTTCGGCGTGTTCGTTGAACACGCGCTACTTGTCGACTTAGTGTCCTGTTCGGAAGAGTCCAAGGAACAGACACACGCTTAACCCTAAACTTGAGGGTTAGGGTTCGGGTCGGCGCGGTCGGACCGTCCCACATTTCGGCATCAGTCGTCGCACCGCAGGCCCGCGAGGCGGCGACACGTAATCGAGGCGAGAGGCCTTCGACGTGGCAGCACCGCAGAACTACCTCGCAGTCATCAAGGTCATCGGTGTCGGCGGCGGTGGTGTCAATGCCATCAACCGAATGATCGAGGTCGGTCTCAAGGGTGTCGAGTTCATCGCCATCAACACGGACGCCCAGGCGCTGTTGATGAGCGACGCCGACGTCAAGCTCGACGTCGGCCGCGAACTCACCCGGGGCCTCGGCGCCGGCGCCAACCCGGCCGTCGGCCGCAAGGCGGCAGAGGACCACCGCGAGGAGATCGAGGAGGTCCTCAAGGGGGCCGACATGGTCTTCGTCACCGCCGGTGAGGGCGGCGGCACCGGCACCGGCGGCGCACCCGTCGTCGCCAACATCGCGCGTTCGCTGGGCGCCCTGACGATCGGTGTGGTCACGCGGCCGTTCACCTTCGAGGGCCGGCGCCGCGCGAACCAGGCGGAGGACGGCATCGCCGAACTCCGTGAAGAGGTCGACACCCTCATCGTCATCCCCAACGACCGCCTGCTGTCCATCTCGGACCGTCAGGTCAGCGTCCTCGACGCGTTCAAGTCGGCCGACCAGGTCCTGCTCTCGGGCGTACAGGGCATCACCGACCTGATCACCACCCCCGGCCTGATCAACCTCGACTTCGCGGACGTCAAGTCCGTGATGTCCGAGGCGGGCTCGGCCCTGATGGGCATCGGCTCGGCCCGCGGCGACGACCGCGCGGTGGCTGCGGCGGAGATGGCGATCTCCTCGCCGCTCCTGGAGGCATCCATCGACGGCGCCCGGGGCGTCCTGCTCTCCATCTCCGGCGGCTCGGACCTCGGTCTCTTCGAGATCAACGAGGCCGCGCAGCTGGTCAGTGAGGCGGCGCACCCCGAAGCCAACATCATCTTCGGAGCCGTCATCGACGACGCGCTCGGCGACGAGGTGCGGGTCACCGTCATCGCGGCCGGGTTCGACGGCGGACAGCCCCCGGCCCGCCGGGACAACGTCATCGGCGCCGCGTCCACCAAGCGCGAGGAGCCGGCCCCGGCTCCCGTCCGCGCCGCCCCCGAACCGGTCCGCCCGGCCTTCGGCGGACTCGGCACGGTCACCCCCCGCGAGGACCCCCCGGCCCCGGTCGAGGTCCCCGTCGAGGCGGCGGCCCCGGCACCGCAGGTCCCCACGGCCCGTCCCTACGCGGACAGCCCGGCCGAGGAACTGGACGTACCGGACTTCTTGAAGTGACGCTGGCACACCACAGCGAGAACGGCGCGCACTTCGCCTTCACCGACAGGTGGGGCGGGGTGAGCGCCGTTCCGTACGAGGAGCTCAATCTCGGCGGCGCGGTCGGAGACGACCCGGCCGCCGTTCGCGCGAACCGGACGCGCGCCGCCGAATCCCTGGGCGTCGTGCCCGAGCTGGTGGTCTGGATGAACCAGGTCCACGGCCGGGACGTGGCGGTGGTCGACGGACCGTGGGACGCGGACCGGGAGGTCCCGGCGGTGGACGCGCTGGTGACCGGCCGCCCGGGACTGGCGCTCGCGGTGCTCACCGCCGACTGCGTACCCGTCCTGCTCGCCGATCCGGTCGCCCGGATCGCGGGCGCCGCCCACGCGGGGCGGCCCGGGCTGGTCGCCGGGGTGGTGCCGGCCGTCGTCGAGGCGATGACCGCCCTCGGAGCCGATCCCGCCCGGGTGATCGCCCGTACCGGACCGGCCGTCTGCGGACGCTGCTACGAAGTGCCCGCCGAGATGCGGGCGGCGGTCGCGGAGGTGGTTCCGGCCGCCTGGGGCGAGACCAGTTGGGGAACCCCCTCCGTGGACGTGGTCGCCGGGGTGCACGCCCAGTTGGCCGGGGCGGGGGTGGCCGACAGCCGGCGGTCCCCGGTCTGCACACTGGAGTCGCGCGACCACTTCTCGTACCGCCGCGACCGGGTGACCGGCCGGCTGGCCGGATATGTCTGGTTGGACTGAAATATGATGGACCGTAAGTCGGAACTCGCCGAGAACCTCGCGCGGGTGGAGGGGCGGATCTCCTCCGCCTGTGCCGCGGCCGGCCGCGCACGGGACGAGGTGACGCTGATCGTGGTCACCAAGACGTATCCGGCGAGCGACGTACGACTGCTGGCGGACCTGGGTGTCCGTCATGTGGCGGAAAATCGCGACCAGGACGCCGCCCCCAAGGCCGCGGCCTGCGCGGATCTGCCGCTGGAGTGGCACTTCGTCGGCCAGTTGCAGACGAACAAAGTCCGTTCCGTTGCGGGTTACGCGCATGTGGTGCAGTCGGTCGACCGGCCGAAGCTCGTCACGGCGCTCTCCGCCGCGACACAGAACGCGGGGCGCGAACTCGGCTGCCTCGTACAGATCGCCCTCGACGCCGAGTCGGGCGAACGGGGGGCGCGGGGAGGGGCGGCGCCCGACCTGCTCCCGGAGCTGGCGGACCTCGTGGCCGCCGCACCGGGACTGCGGCTCGACGGTCTCATGACCGTGGCCCCGCTGGCGGGCCCCTACGCGGGGCGCGAACAGGCGGCCTTCGAGCGGCTGATGGAATTGTCATCCGGCCTGCGCGCCGACCATCCGGCTGCCACGATGGTGTCGGCCGGAATGAGCGCGGACCTGGAACAGGCCGTGGCGGCCGGTGCGACACATGTGCGCGTCGGCACTGCGGTACTCGGCGCGAGACCCCGGCTCGGGTAACGTCGCGAAGAAAGTCGGACCACAGCAGAAAATATGGTCATTTCCGCTGATGAGCGGACAGGCCACGTGGATCGCGGGCAGTTGGTGACAATACCGACAAAGCCTTCGCTGGCACAGCGGCACCTGCGACAGGGCGATCCACCACAGAGCGGAGGACTCGGAGAATGGCCGGCGCGATGCGCAAGATGGCGGTCTACCTCGGCCTCGTGGAGGACGACCGGTACGACAATCCGGGGTACGACCCCGATGACGAGTTCGAGCCCGAGCCGGAGCCGGAGCGGGATCGCCGGCGTCAGCCACCCGCGCACCAAACGCCCGTAACGGACGAACCGGTACGGGCAGTACAGCCTCCGGCGCCACGGGAACCCACCCCGGCACCAGTGGAAAACGGACGTCCGGCGCGAATCGCACCCGTGGCATCCATCACACCTGACCGCACCAGCATGGAGAAGAACGCCCCCGTGATCATGCCCAAGGTCGTCTCCGAGCGGGAGCCGTACCGCATCACGACGCTGCACCCGCGGACCTACAACGAGGCCCGTACCATCGGGGAACACTTCCGTGAGGGCACTCCGGTGATCATGAATCTCACGGAGATGGACGACACCGACGCGAAGCGTCTGGTGGACTTCGCCGCCGGCCTCGTGTTCGGTCTGCACGGCAGCATTGAACGCGTGACACAGAAGGTGTTCCTGCTGTCGCCTGCTAACGTCGATGTCACGGCGGAGGACAAGGCCCGCATCGCGGAGGGCGGGTTCTTCAACCAAAGCTAGACCGATCCGTCAGACACGGGGCCGGGAACAGAGCGGGAGCAGGGGAGAGGGAAGCGCGGGATGGGCATCGCACTGCAGGTGGTCTACATCGCGCTGATGTGCTTCCTCATCGTGCTGATCTTCCGACTGGTCATGGACTACGTGTTCCAGTTCGCACGCTCATGGACACCCGGCAAGGCGATGGTGGTCGTTCTTGAGGCCACCTACACTGTCACCGATCCACCGCTCAAGCTTCTCCGGCGTTTCATCCCGCCGTTGCGTCTCGGGGGCGTGGCACTCGACCTGTCCTTCTTCGTTCTGATGATCATCGTTTACATCCTCATCAGTTTCGTGAGCACCGCTGCGAGAAGCGTGTGAACGATGAGCTTCTCCGCGCGCGCGGGGACGATCCCGATACGGTCTTGCCGACTGCCGACGACTACGTAGAGGTGAAGAAGACATGCCGCTGACTCCCGAGGACGTGCGGAACAAGCAGTTCACGACCGTCCGCCTCCGAGAAGGCTATGACGAGGACGAGGTCGATGCCTTCCTCGACGAGGTCGAGTCCGAACTGACGCGCCTGCTGCGCGAGAACGAGGACCTGCGCGCGAAGCTGGCCGCCGCTACGCGAGCCGCCGCGCAGAACCAGCAGCAGCAGGGCATGCGCAAGCCCGAGCCCCAGGACCAGCGAGGCCCCGGCGGCCCCGTCCCGGCGGCCATATCCGGCCCGCCGCAGCAGCAGCAGCCGCAGATGGGCCCGCCGCAGCTGCCGGGCGGCCAGCCGCAGCTTCCCGCCGGCCCCGGCGGTCACGGCCCGCAGGGCCCCGGCCCGATGGGCGGCCCCATGCAGCAGCACGGCATGGGTGGCCAGCAGCAGATGGGCCAGCAGCAGATGGGCCAGCAGCCCATGCAGCAGCAGTCCATGGGCGGCCAGAACCCGCTCGGCCAGCCCATGGGGCAGCAGATGGGCCAGCAGATGCAGCCGATGGGGCAGCAGATGCAGCCCATGGGCCAGCCCATGCACCAGCAGCAGCCGCAGCTCCCGCAGCAGGGCCCCGGTGGCGACAGCGCCGCCCGCGTCCTGTCGCTCGCGCAGCAGACCGCCGACCAGGCGATCGCGGAGGCCCGCTCCGAGGCCAACAAGATCGTCGGCGAGGCCCGTAGCCGCGCCGAGGGGCTGGAGCGGGACGCCCGCGCCAAGGCCGACGCGCTGGAGCGGGACGCGCAGGAGAAGCACCGCGTCGCGATGGGCTCCCTGGAGTCCGCCCGCGCCACGCTGGAGCGCAAGGTCGAGGACCTGCGGGGCTTCGAGCGCGAGTACCGTACGCGCCTCAAGTCCTACCTGGAATCGCAGCTGCGCCAGCTGGAGACCCAGGCCGACGACTCCCTCGCCCCGCCGCGCGGTCCGTCCGGCCCGGCGCTGCCGCCGTCGCCGGCCCCGTCGATGGCTCCGGCCGGTGCGATGGGCCACTCCATGGGCGGTCCGTCCCCCATGGGCGGTCCCTCCCCGATGGGCGGCGGTCCGTCCTACGGCGGCCAGCAGCAGATGTCCCCGGCGATGACGCAGCCGATGGCTCCGGTGCGGCCGGCTGCGCCGCAGCCGATGCAGGCGCCGTCTCCCATGCGGGGCTTCCTGATCGACGAGGACGACAACTAAGCGGTACGCCTCTGCGGCGGCAGCAGCAGTCACGGGCCGGGCCCGGTTCCCCCCAGGGGGCACCGGGCCCGGCCCGTTCCCGTCCCCGGGGCTCCGCCCCGCGAGCCCGCGCCTCAATCGCCGGCGGGGCTGGATGTGGGCCGGCCCGGCCACAGGTGTCCCGGGCGGGGCTGGAAGACCCGGGGCTCCGCCCCGCGAGCCCCCGCCTCAATCGCCGGCGGGGCTGGATGTGGGCCGGCCCGGCTGGAGTTGCCGCCCCCCGGCGGGGCTGGATGTGGGCCGGCCCGGCTGGAGTTGCCCCGGCGGGGCCGGAGTTGGGCCGCCGGGCGGGAGTTGGGCCGACGCAGGCCGGGTGGGGTCCATCCCGGACGGGGGCCGGTGGACGGGGGAGGGCGGAGCCGGGAGGAAGACGGCGGCCCGCAGCCCGCTCCAGGAGGGGGCGGGGGAGGAAGACGGCGGCCCGCAGCCCGCTCCAGGAGGGGGCGGGGGAGGAAGACGGCGGCCCGCAGCCCGCTCTCGCAGGGGGGTCGGGAGAAGACGGCGGCCTGCAGCCTCGCCCCGGGTGGGGGAGGCTGCGGGCCGTCGGGGCGGGGTCACGCCTCGCCCCGGGAGGGGGAGGCTGCGGGCCGTCGGGGCGGGGTCACGCCTCGCCCCGGGAGGGGGAGGCGCGGGCCGTCGGGGCGGGGTTACGCCTTGCGGAGGCGGAACGTGAGGCCCAGGGACTCGTCCGTGAACGGGTCCCCGTACGCCGCATCGGCTTCGCCCGGCGCGAAGTCCGTCGCCAGGACCTCGTCCGCGATCAGCGCCGCGTGGTCCGTGAGGGCCGTCGTCACCTCCGGGTCCGCCGCGGACCACCGCAGCGCGATCCGGTCCGCCACGTCCAGCCCGGAGTTCTTCCGGGCCTCCTGGATCAGGCGGATCGCGTCACGCGCCAGGCCCGCCAGCCGCAGCTCCGGCGTGATCTCCAGGTCCAGCGCCACCGTCGCACCCGAGTCGGACGCCACCGACCAGCCCTCGCGCGGGGTCTCCGTGATGATGACCTCCTCCGGGGTGAGGTTGACCGTCTCCCCGTTCACCTCGACCGTCGCCCCGCCCGAGCGCAGGGCCAGGGACAGGGCCGCCGCGTCGGCCGCGGCCACCGCCTTCGCCACGTCCTGCACGCCCTTGCCGAAACGCTTGCCCAGCGCACGGAAGTTGGCCTTCGCCGTGGTGTCCACCAGCGACCCGCCGACCTCCGAGAGCGAGGCCAGGGACGAGACGTTGAGCTCCTCGGTGATCTGGTCGTGCAGCTCCGGCGTGAGCGACTCGAAGCCCGAGACCGCCACCAGTGCCCGCGACAGCGGCTGCCGCGTCTTGACGCCGGACTCCGCGCGCGTCGCCCGGCCCAGCTCCACCAGCCGGCGCACCAGCTGCATCTGCCGGGACAGGACCGGGTCCACCTGGTCCGCGTCCGAAACCGGCCACGAGGACAGGTGCACCGACTCCGGCGCGTCCGGCGTGACCGGGACGATCATGTCCTGCCAGACCCGCTCCGTGATGAAGGGGGTCAGCGGGGCCATCAGCCGGGTCACCGTCTCCACCACGTCGTGCAGCGTGCGCAGCGCGGCCGCGTCACCCTGCCAGAAGCGGCGGCGCGAGCGGCGGACGTACCAGTTGGACAGGTCGTCCACGAACGCGGACAGCAGCTTGCCGGCGCGCTGGGTGTCGTAGGACTCCATCGCCTCGGTGACCTCTGCGGTCAGGGTGTGGAGCTCCGACAGCAGCCAGCGGTCCAGGACCGTGCGGTCCGCCGGCGCCGGGTCGGCCGCCGAGGGCGCCCAGTTCGACGTACGGGCGTACAGGGCCTGGAAGGCGACGGTGTTCCAGTACGTGAGGAGCGTCTTGCGGACGACCTCCTGGATCGTGCCGTGGCCCACGCGGCGCGCCGCCCACGGGGAACCGCCCGCCGCCATGAACCAGCGCACCGCGTCCGCGCCGTGCTGGTCCATGAGCGGGATGGGCTGCAGGATGTTGCCCAGGTGCTTGGACATCTTGCGGCCGTCCTCGGCGAGGATGTGGCCCAGGCAGACCACGTTCTCGTACGAGGACTTGTCGAAGATGAGCGTGCCGACCGCCATCAGCGTGTAGAACCAGCCGCGCGTCTGGTCGATGGCCTCCGAGATGAACTGCGCCGGGTAGCGCTTCTCGAAGATCTCCTTGTTCTTGTACGGGTATCCCCACTGCGCGAACGGCATCGACCCCGAGTCGTACCAGGCGTCGATGACCTCCGGAACGCGGACCGCTTCGAGGGAGCAGCCCTCGTGGGTGCAGGTGAAGGTGACGTCGTCGATGTACGGGCGGTGCGGGTCCAGGGCCGACTGGTCCGTGCCCGACAGCTCCGAGAGCTCCGCGCGGGAGCCGACGCAGGTGAGGTGGTTCTCCTCGCAGCGCCAGATCGGCAGCGGGGTGCCCCAGTAGCGGTTGCGGGACAGCGCCCAGTCGATGTTGTTCTTGAGCCAGTCCCCGAAGCGGCCCTGCTTGACCGAGTCCGGGAACCAGTTCGTCTTCTCGTTCTCGCGCAGCATCGCGTCCTTGACGGCGGTGGTGCGGATGTACCAGGACGGCTGCGCGTAGTAGAGCAGGGCGGTGTGGCAGCGCCAGCAGTGCGGGTAGCTGTGCTCGTAGGCGATGTGCTTGAAGAGCAGGCCGCGCGCGTCGAGGTCGGCGGTCAGCCGCTCGTCGGCCTTCTTGAAGAAGACGCCGCCGACCAGCGGGACGTCCTCCTCGAAGGTGCCGTCGGGGCGGACCGGGTTCACGACGGGCAGGCCGTACGCGCGGCAGACCGCGAGGTCGTCGGCGCCGAAGGCGGGGGACTGGTGGACCAGACCCGTACCGTCCTCGGTCGTGACGTACTCGGCGTTCACGACGTAGTGGGCGGGCTCCGGGAACTCGACCAGGGAGAACGGGCGCTCGTACGTCCAGCGCTCCATCTCCTGGCCGGTGAAGGACTCGCCCGTGGCCTCCCAGCCCTCCCCGAGCGCCTTCTCCAGCAGCGGCTGGGCGACGACCAGCTGCTCGGAGTCCTCGGCGCCGGTACGCCGCGCGACCACGTACGTGACGTCCGGGTGCGCGGCCACGGCGGTGTTGGAGACCAAGGTCCAGGGGGTCGTCGTCCAGACCAGCAGCGCGGCCCGGCCGGCGAGCGGGCCGGAGGTCAGCGGGAAGCGCACGTAGACCGAGGGGTCCACGACGGTCTCGTAGCCCTGCGCCAGCTCGTGGTCGGACAGGCCGGTGCCGCAGCGCGGGCACCACGGGGCGACGCGGTGGTCCTGGGTGAGCAGGCCCTTGTTGAAGATCTCCTTGAGCGACCACCACACGGACTCGACGTACTCGGGGTCCATGGTCCGGTACGCGTCGTCCAGGTCGACCCAGTAGCCCATCCGGGTCGTGAGCTCGGCGAAGGCGTCGGTGTGGCGGGTCACGGAGTCGCGGCACTTGGCGTTGAACTCGGCGATGCCGTACGCCTCGATGTCCTGCTTGCCGTTGAAGCCGAGCTCCTTCTCGACGGCGAGCTCGACGGGCAGGCCGTGGCAGTCCCAGCCGGCCTTGCGGGCGACGTGGTAGCCCCGCATGGTGCGGAAGCGGGGGAAGACGTCCTTGAAGACGCGGGCCTCGATGTGGTGGGCACCGGGCATGCCGTTCGCGGTGGGCGGGCCCTCGTAGAAGACCCACTCGGGGCGGCCCTCGGACTGGGCCAGGGTCTTGTCGAAGGTCTTGTTCTCGCGCCAGAAGTCGAGGACGGCGTGCTCGAGGGCAGGCAGGTCGACCTGGGCGGGTACCGGGCGGTACTGCGGCGGTGTGGTCATGAGGCTGAACTCTTCCTCCGGCGGGATGCGACTTCCGTCCGGAGGGACGAGAGCCGTCTGCTGCTCCCGCGGTACCACCCTCCTTGGCCTCCGGACAGCGCCGGTGGCCCCCTCATTGGGGTGCGAAGCCGGTTCTACTGGCCGTCGTGACGGCTTTCTTCCGGCGGCTCCGGGGTGATCCTTCACGTCGCGCTCGCCCCCGGGCTCTCACCGTCCCCGGGTCGCTCCTGGCTGCGTCCGACGCTACTCGTCCCCATCCATGCCTTTCGCTGGGCCCAGTGTACGGGGCCGGGCGGTGCCCGGCCGACCGGTTTCCCCCGGGCGGGGCGGGGGCGGGGGAGGTGTGGGCGGGGGCCGCGCGTGACCCGGATGGGCCGACGGGGCCGGTCCGGGCCCCGCCGGGACGGGAGGGGCGGATTACCGGGCCTCCGGCTGGGCACAACGGATGCAGGTTGGCCACGACGGATGCGCGCCCCGTTGCCGTGGGGCTGGAGCCGATTTATCGTTCCGGCACGATTCGCGAGCAATGATCACAGTATGTGAAGGGGCCGCGGCCATGGTGGCGAAGAAGACCGCCGGGACTACCGAGAAGGCTGTAGGAAAGACAGCCGGGGCCCGTGCCGGGACGGACGCCCCGGCCGGGAAGGGGGCCGCCACCAGCAAGGCGTCCGCGACCGGGGCCGCCACGAAGAAGGCGGCGGCGAAAGCGGTGAAAAGGGCCGCCGTGAAGAAGACGGCGGAGAAGAAGACGGCGTCCACCGCGAAGGGCACGAGAAAGGCACCGGCGACAAAGGCACCTGCGAAGAAGGCGCCCGGGAAGAAGTCAGCCGCCGACGAGGCCCCTGCCGAGAAGGCACCGGCCCAGAAGGCATCCGCGACCAAGACACCCGTGAAGAAGGCAGTTGTGGAAAGAACAGCTGTGCAGAAGGCGCCCGCCACCACCACGTCCGCCACCAAGACGGCCGCGACGAAGACCCCGGCCACCAAGACGCCGGCCACCAAGCCGGCAGCGACCAAGGCGCCGGCGACCAAGGCACCCGCGACGAAGCCACCCGCGACCAAGGCGCCGACGGCCAAGGCGCCCGCGAAGAAGGCGCCGGCCAAGAAGGCGCCCGCCAAGCGGTCGGCGACGGCGTCCGGGGCGGCGTCCACCGAGAAGGCGACGGCCGCCGCCGGGAAGGCGACGGCGAGCAGGGCCACGGCCAAGACGGCCGGGGCCGAGGGGGCGGCGCAGGCCGCGACAGAGACTGGAGCCCGCAAAGTGGTTGCCAAGAAGAGCACCGGTGCGACGCGCAAGACGGCCGAGGCCGCCACCAGCGGCCTGCCCAAGGCGGCCTCCGCCACCGCGGCCCCCGTGGCCCCCGGGGAGCTGCCCGTACGCCCCGGCGAGGACCCCTGGACGCCCGACGAGGTCGCCGAGGCCCGGTCGGAGCTGACCGGCGAGGTGCTGCGGCTGCGCGCCGAACTGGAGGCGTCCGAGCAGGCCATCTCGGGTCTGATGCGGGACTCGGGCGACGGCGCGGGAGACGACCAGGCCGATACGGGGACCAAGAACATCACCCGGGAATCCGAGCTGGCCCTCGCGGCGAACGCCACTCTGATGCTGGAGCAGACCGAGCGGGCCCTGGAACGGCTGGAGGCGGGCACGTACGGCTTCTGCGAGAACTGCGGGAAGCCCATCGGCAAGGCCAGGATGCAGGCCTTCCCGCGGGCCACGCTGTGCGTGGACTGCAAGCAGAAGCAGGAGCGGAGGCACTGAACCGGCCCGGGGAGGCGGCGCGGCCCACGGGACCCTGACGTACCCTCGTGTCTCGTCAGGGTCCAGGAACCTGCCGGGAACCTGGTTCGTGCTAGTTCGAGGGACTCACGTGGCAGAGGCGGAGCGCATCATCGGTACGCCCGACGTCGGGGACGGCGTGGAGCCGGAGCCGACCGAGCCCAAGGGGCGCCGGCGGATCGCGGCGCTGCTCGTGGTGGCGGTACTCGCGTACCTGATCGACCTCGGCAGCAAGATGGTCGTCGTCGCCAAGCTGGAGCACCAGCGGCCGATCGAGGTCGTCGGCGACCTGCTGAAGTTCGAGGCCATCCGCAACCCCGGGGCCGCCTTCGGCTTCGGCGAGGCCTTCACGATCATCTTCACCTGCATCGCGGCCACCGTGATCGTGGTGATCGTCAGGCTCGCGCGCAAGCTCTACAGCCTGCCGTGGGCGATCGCGCTGGGCCTGCTGCTGGGCGGCGCCCTGGGCAACCTGACCGACCGGATCTTCCGTTCGCCGGGTGTCTTCCGCGGGGCCGTCGTCGACTTCATCGCGCCCACCCACTTCGCCGTGTTCAACCTCGCGGACTCGGCGATCGTGTGCGGCGGCGTCCTGATCGTCCTGCTCTCGTTCAAGGGTCTGGACCCGGACGGCACCGTCCACAAGGACTGATCGCGGGACTGCCCCTCTGCCGAGTCCTGCATACTCGACAGGTGAGTACGATTCCCGAGATCCGCACCCTGCCCGTTCCCGATGGCCTCGAGGGCGAGCGCGTCGACGCCGCCATCGCCCGTATGTTCGGATTTTCCCGGACGAAGGCGGCCGAGCTCGCGGCCGCGGGAAAGGTGGCGGTCGACGGCAGCGTCGTCGGGAAGTCCGAGCGCGTGCACGGCGGCGCCTGGCTCGAAGTCGAGATGCCCGCGCCGCCGCGGCCGGTCGAGCTCGTCGCCGAGCCGGTCCCGGGCATGGAGATCGTCCATGATGACGACGACATCGTCGTCATCATGAAGCCGGTGGGCGTCGCCGCCCACCCGAGCCCCGGCTGGACCGGCACCACCGTCATCGGCGGCCTCGCCGCCGCCGGCTACCGGATCTCCACCTCCGGCGCGTCCGAGCGCCAGGGCATCGTGCACCGGCTCGACGTCGGCACGTCCGGCCTGATGGCCGTGGCGAAGTCGGAGCGCGCGTACACCTCGCTCAAGAACCAGTTCCGCGAGCGCGTCGTGGACAAGCGCTACCACGCGCTGGTGCAGGGCCACCCGGACCCGATGAGCGGCACCATCGACGCGCCGATCGGCCGTCACCCCAGCGCGGACTACAAGTGGGCGGTGACGCAGGAGGGCAAGCCCTCCGTCACGCACTACGACCTGATCGAGGCGTTCCGCGCGGCCTCGCTGCTCGACATCAAGCTGGAGACGGGCCGCACGCACCAGATCCGCGTGCACATGTCCGCCCACCGCCACCCCTGCGTCGGCGACCTGACCTACGGCGCCGACCCGACCGTCGCCAAGCGGCTGGGGCTGACCCGGCAGTGGCTGCACGCCGTGCGCCTCGGCTTCGAGCACCCCGCGGACGGCCAGTGGGTGGAGTTCGAGAGCCACTACCCGGCGGACCTCCAGCACGCCCTGGACGTGATCCGGGCCGAGAGCGAGTGACGGGCTTCACCGTCCGCGTCGCGGCCACCGAGGCGGACCTCGCGGCGTGCTTCGCGGTGCGCACCGAGGTGTTCGTGGTCGAGCAGTCCGTACCGGAGTCGATCGAGTACGACACCTACGACGCGGGCGCCGTGCACGTACTGGCCGAGGGGCCGGACGGGAAGCCGCTGGGCACCGGCCGGCTGCTGTACGGGCCGGGCGTGCTCGGGAAGACGGGCTCCTTGGAGGTCGGCTCCCTCGGGCGGCTCGCCGTCTGCGCCGCGGCGCGGGGGACGGGCGTGGGGGCGGCCCTCGTGCGGGCCATCGAGGCGGAGGCCGTCCGGCGGGGGCTGTCTGTGGTGGACCTCGGCGCGCAGACGCATGCGCTGGGCTTCTACGAGCGCCTCGGCTACGTGGCCTACGGCCCGGAGTTCCACGAGGCGGGCATCCCCCACCGCTCCATGCGGCGCCGCTTGCCGTAACGCGCCTTTACCGCCCGACCTCCGTCGGCCCAGCGGTAGCGGGTGGCGTTTGAGGCGCGGGTCCGGGCAGAGCCCGGTGCCCGGCGGAGCCGGGTTCCGGGGGCGGCCGCGGGGACGAGGCCGTCCCGGGCGACGGAGTCCCCGGGGACGCC
>NZ_JBITDH010000001.1:260464-278692 GCF_044454045.1 Streptomyces sp. NPDC051578 | reverse complement strand
CCCGCGGGGGGCCGGGGGGGGGGGGTCGGGGGGGGCCCCCCCCCCCCACCCCGCGCCCCAAACGCCGGCGAGGCTGGGTGGTGCCGGCGGGGCCGGGTGGTGCCCCCACGGGTCTGGATGGTGCCGGCAGGGCTGGATGGTGCCGGCGGGGCCGGGTGGTGCCGGCGGGGCCGGGTGGTGCCCCCACGGGTCTGGATGGTGCCGGCAGGGCTGGGTGGTGCCGGCGGGGGCGCCGGGGGTGGGCGACACGGGGTGGTGGGAGGCCCGACCCCGCGGGCGAGCGCAGCGTAATGGCAGGGTGGGGGAGTGGATCAGCTCGCTCTCCTCTTCGTACTCCTGCTCGGCGCCGTGGTCACCGTGCCACTCGGGGACCGGCTCCGGCTGCCCGCGCCCGTGCTGATGACCATCGGCGGCGTGGTGATGGCGCTGGTGCCGGTCGTCCCCAACGTCGACATCCCGCCCGAGTACATCCTGCCGCTGGTGCTGCCGCCGCTGCTGTACGCCTCCGCGCAACGCACCTCCTGGCGCCAGTTCGCCGCCAACGTCCGCCCGATCCTGCTGCTGGCGGTGGCCCTGGTCTTCGTGACCACGGCGGCCGTCGCCGCCGTGGCGAACGCCGTGGTCCCCGGGCTGCCGCTGGCCGCCGCCGTCGCGCTCGGCGCGCTCGTGGCCCCGCCCGACCCGGTGGCGGCCACCGCCGTCGCCGGGCAGCTCGGACTGCCGCGCCGGCTGGTGTCGATCCTGGAGGGCGAGGGCCTGTTCAACGACGTCACCGCGATCGTGCTCTACCACGTGGCCGTCGGCGCAGCCGTCAGCGGCAGTTTCTCCTGGCCCGACGCGCTCGGTGAGTTCGTGCTGTCCGCCGTGGTGGCCCTCGCGGTCGGTCTGGCCCTCGGATGGGTCACCAACCGGCTCATGGGGCGGCTCGGCGACGCCACGCTGCAGATCGGGCTGACCCTGCTGGTGCCGTTCGTCGCCTACGTGGTGGCCGAGGAGCTCCGGGGCTCGGGCGTGCTGGCCGTGCTGACGACCGCCCTGTTCCTCGCCGAGTACGCCACCGACGCCGACGACGTGCTGGGGCGGCTGGCCGGGCACACCTTCTGGGAGATCGTCGACACGCTGGTCACCGGGGTCGCGTTCGGGCTGATCGGGCTGGAACTGCACCACGTCTTCGGTACCGCGCGCGGCCACGAGCTGGAGATGGCGGGCTGGGCCGCGGCCGTCGTGGCGGTGGTCGTCGGCGTACGGCTGCTCTGGCTGCTGCCGGCGGGGTGGCTGGCGAAGCGGCTGCACAAGCGGCGCGACTACGCCGAGGAGATCCCGGTGAGCTGGCGGGAGAGCACGGTCATGTGGTGGGCCGGGATGCGCGGCGTGGCGTCGGTGGCGCTGGCCCTGGCGATCCCGCTGCGCACCGACGCCGGTGAGCCCTTCCCTGCCCGGGACCAGATCGTCTTCATCGCCTTCGCCGTGATCATGGTGACCCTGCTCTGCCAGGGGCTGACCCTGCCCTGGCTCGTGCGGCGCCTCGGTGTGGAGGCCGACGAGGACGCCGAGCGCGAGACGGAGCGGCGGCTCGCCGTCCGCGCGGCGAAGGCCGCCAAGCGGCGGCTGCAGGAGATCGAGGGCGACGAGGACCTCCCGGACGACCTGCTGGAGGTCCTGTACCGCAGGGCGTACGACGTGGGGGCCAGGATCAGCCCCGACATGGTGGACGAGGAACGGCGTGAGGCGTACGCGAAGCGGGTGGAGCGGATCCGCGACGTCCAGCGGATCCAGCGGGAGATGATGTCGGCGGCCCGGCACGAGGTGCTGGCCGCGCGCAGCGAACCCGGCGCCGATCCGGAGATCGTCGACCGGGTCCTGCGCCACCTGGACGTGCGCAGCCTGCGCAATCCCTGAGCGTCAGCCCCGCCGGGGAGCCGGTGGGCGGAGCGCGTCGGCCGTGGTGAGGCGGGGGAGGGCGTACGGGTGGTGGTCCACCAGCCAGGCGACGAGGCGTTCGCGGACCGCGCACCGCACGGTCCACAGGTCGTCGGCGTCCTTGGCCGTGACCATGGCCCGGACCTCGATGGTGCTGGGCGTGGTGTCGGTCACCACCAGGCCGCTCGCGCGACCGTCCCACGCCGGCGTCTCCTTGAGGATCAGCGCGAGCTCCTCGCGCATCAGCTCGATCGGCGCGGAGTGGTCCAGGTGCAGGAAGACCGTGCCCGTCATCTGCGGGCCGCCGCGGGACCAGTTCTCGTACGGCTTGCTGGTGAAGTACGAGACCGGCATCGTGATGCGGCGCTCGTCCCAGGTGCGGACGATCAGGAACGTGAGGGTGATCTCCTCGACGGTGCCCCATTCCTTGTCCACGACCACGGTGTCCCCGATGCGGACGGTGTCGCCGAAGGCGATCTGCAGACCGGCGAAGAGGTTGCCCAGCGAGGACTGCGCGGCGACACCGGCCACGATGCCCAGCACACCGGCCGAGGCCAGCATCGAGGTGCCGACCGTGCGCATCGCCGGGAACGTCAGCAGCATGGCCGCGATGGCGACCACGGAGACGACGGCCGTCACCACCCGCTGGATCAGCGTGACCTGGGTACGGACGCGGCGGACCCGCGCCGCGTCGCGGGAGCCGGAAGCGTAGCGGGCGTAGCCGGAGTCGACTATCGCGGTGGCGATCCGGACGAGGAGCCAGGCGGTGGAGGCGATGAGGATCAGGGTCAGGGTCCGGCCGACGCCGTCCGCGTGCTGCGGCAGGATGCGCGAGGACCGGTAGGAGCCTCTGAGCAGCGCCGTGCACAGCACGATCTGGAACGGCACCCGGCAGCGGCGCAGCTGGTCCCACAGGGGCGTCTCGTGGTGCCGGGCATCGGCTCGGCGCAGCAGCAGGTCGAGCACCCACCCGGCGAGCAGGGTGATGACCAGCGAGCCTCCGATGACCGCGACGGGGCGAAGGACGTTCTCCATCTCCATGCGGGCAACCTAACCGGATCCCGCTTTCGGAAACTGGCACGATGGGGGAATGAACATCGTGCTCTTCCATTCGACGTACGGGCTGCGGCCCGCGGTGCACGCGGCGGCCGACCGGCTGCGCGCGGCGGGACACACGGTCGAGGTGCCCGACCTCTTCGAGGGGCGTACGTTCGGCACCGTCGAGGAGGGCATGGCCCACCGGGACGAGATCGGCCGTGACGAGCTGCTCAGGCGGGCCGTACTGGCCGCCGCCCCCTACTCCGACCAGGGCCTGGTCTACGCGGGCTTCTCCTTCGGCGCCTCCATGGCCCAGCACCTGGCGCTGCACGACGAGAAGGCGCGCGGTCTGCTGCTCCTGCACGGCACCTCGGACCTGGAGGACAGCGCCTCCGCCGACGGGCTGCCGGTGCAGCTGCACGTGGCGGACCCGGACCCGTTCGAGCCGCACGACTGGCTGACGGCCTGGTACCTGCGCATGCGGCGGGCCGGGGCGGACGTGGAGGTCCACAGCTACCAGGGCGCCGGGCACCTGTTCACCGATCCGGAACTCGACGACTACGACGCGCAGGCCGCCGAGCAGACCTGGAAGGTCGCGCTGGCCTTCCTCGACAGCCTGTAGCCGGCCCGCTCGCGCGTGCGGCGCACGGGCAGGGGCCCGGTCCGGCGTTCGCCGGGCCGGGCCCCTGTTCACGTGGCCGCCTCCGCCGCCGCCGCGGCGGGCGCCGATCAGACGGGGTGTGTGCTGATCAGGCGCGGTAGGCAGTCCACATGCTCTTCATGCGGGCCACCTGGCCGGCCGTGAACTGGTACATGCAGGAGTCGTACGTGTAGTCCATGAAGTTGTGGATCGGGTCGACGCCGGTCTTGTTGGTGCAGCTGTCGCGGCCGGTCGGGCACTCGAACGCCGCGCTCTGCTCTGCCGGGGTGTCGGAGACGGAGTCACCGCTGCCCGAGCAGCCGCCCTGGAAGGTGTGGTACAGGCCCATCCAGTGGCCGACCTCGTGGGTCGCGGTGTCGCCCTCGTTGTAGTTGGTGGCGGAGCCGCCCGGCAGCGAGGTGTTGAGGATGACCACGCCGTCCATCGTCGGCTGCGAGGCGTAGGAGCTGGGGAAGGTGGCCCAGCCGAGCAGCCCGCCGCCGAGGTTGGCGGTGTAGAGGTTCAGCGCGTTCTTGCCGCCCTTGCGCAAGGCGTTCTTCATGTCCTTCTCGGCCTGGGTGCCGTCGGAGACGTTGTACCAGGCGGCGTTGTCGGTGTAGTCCGTGCCGGCGAGGCTGAACTGGTAACCGGTGTCCGCGTTGTTGGTGCCCTTGCCGCTGTAGGCGGCGTTCAGCACCGAGATCTGGTTGCTGATGTCGGTCGCCGTCAGCTTGCCGGCGGTGCCGGAGGTGATGACGTGCACGTACACCGGGATGGTGGTCGCGGTGACGGCGCCGGCGCGCATGCCGTCCAGCTGCTGGGGGGTGGCCTGGGACAGCTTCTTCTTGAGGTCCGCGTCCATGGCCTTGACCTGGGCGTCCGAGATCTCGTTCGGGTCGGCCGCGTGGTGGTCCTTGGGGCGGGCGACGCGGGCGTTCGCCGAGGCGTCGGCGGACTGGCCGGTACAGGCTTCCGGGGACTTGGCCGCGGCGACGGTCGTGGGAGCCGTCAGCGGGGCGAAGGCCAGGGTGCCGGCCAGGACGGCCGTACCCATGAGGCGGCGGCGGAGCAGGGGGGATATGCGGGCGTTGGCGCGCACGTTGACTCCTCGCGAAGCGTGGTGGGGGGTGAGGAACGTCCTCACGCTGACGCGCAGCTTACGTGTGCATGTCAGCAAGATGGCAAGATCTCGTAGGTTAAAGATTTGTTGCCGAGGACGCGGAAGGGGCGCCTGGTATGAACCAGGCGCCCCTCCCCACCGCAAATTTGACGCTACGTCAGCGAACCGGGCGATCGGCCCGTTCCACCCTCTGTGTGCCGCTCAGGGTGCGGTACGACCGGGACCACGCCGAGGTGGCGTCCTGGCGCCGCTTGTCGGAAACGATGTAGTAGTCCATCTGCGAGCGCTCGGCCGTCACGTCCAGGACCCCGTACCCGTGCGAGTCCATGTCCAGCCACTTGACGTGCCAGTTCGCGGCCTTGATGGCCGATTCGGCGACCAGTGAGGCGGTGTCGGCCGGTACGTGCAGCATGTCGTCGATGTTGTCGGAAGTCACCGAGGTCACCACGAACTCGGTCGCCGCCGAGCCCGAGGCCGGATACGTCGCCTTGTCCACCGGGACGTCGTTCGCCCACGCCATGTGGATGTCGCCGGTCAGGAACACCGTGTTCTTGATGCCCTGGTCCTTCAAGTGGCCCAGGAGTTCCCTGCGATCGTCGGTGTAGCCGTCCCACTGGTCCACATTGATCGCTATGCCCCCTTCGGGCAGCCCGAGCAGCTTGGTGAGCGGCTGCAGCAGGTGCGCGGGCAGCGAGCCGAAGGCCACCGGCGAGATCATCACCGAGGTGCCGACCAGCTGCCAGGTCGCGTGCGAGGCAGACAGGCCCGACTTGAGCCAGTCCAGCTGGGCGCGCCCGGTGATGGTGCGCTCCGGGTCGTCCACCGCACCGTTGCCGATCTTGGTCTGCTGCGAGCGGAAGGTGCGCAGGTCCAGCAGGTGCAGGTCGGCGAGGGTGCCGAAGCGCAGCCGCCGGTAGACGGTGCCGGCGATGGAGGGGCGTACGGGCATCCACTCGAAGTAGGCCCGCTTGGCGGCGGCCGCGCGGGTCGCCCAGTCGCCCTCGGTGTCCGGGGTGTGGTTCTCCGCCCCGCCCGACCAGGCGTCGTTGGCGAACTCGTGGTCGTCCCAGATCGCGATGATCGCGTGCGCGGCGTGCAGCGCCTGGAGGTCCGCGTCCGTCTTGTACTTCCCGTGCCGGACGCGGTAGTCGGCGAGGTTCACGATCTCGTGCTGCGGCTCGTGCTGCCGTACGACGTACTTGGCCTCCGGGTAGCCCCCGGTCTGGTACTCGTAGATGTAGTCGCCGAGGTGCAGGACGGCGTCCAGGTCGGTCCTGGCGGCCAGGTGGCGGTACGCGGAGAAGTAGCCGGCCTCCCAGTTGGCGCAGGAGACCACGCCGAAGCGCACGCCCGCCGTGCCGGTGTCGGCGGCCGGGGCGGTCAGGGTGCGGCCGGCGGGGGAGACGGTGGCGCCGGCGGTGAACCGGTACCAGTAGACGGTCTTGGGCCGCAGCCCGCGCACGTCCGCCTTGACGGTGTGGTCGGCGGCGGCGGTCGCGGTGACGGACCCGCTCGCGACGACGCGCGAGAAGGACTTGTCCTCCGCCACCTCCCAGCCGACCCGGGTGTCCGGGCCGAGGCCGGAGCCGGGCACGGCGTCGGCGGTCGGGGTGACGCGGGTCCACAGCAGGATCCCGTCGGGCAGCGGGTCGCCGGAGGCGACGCCGTGCAGGAAGGCGGGGGCGGATTCCGCCGCGCGGGCGGCCCCGGCGCCCAGGGCCGCGATCGGCGCCAGCGCGGCCGTGACGGCGGCGGCCTTGACGACCGTACGGCGGCGGGGACTTGCCGAGGCGGGAGAAGAGAGATGACTGGTCACGGCCGATCATATTACTGACCGGTATGACTGCCGGGATACCCTCGGTAAGGCAACGGGCGGGCGAACTCCAGGAGTTCGCCCGCCCGTTGCCTCACATGCCCACCGGTCGTCCCGGCAGGGGCGATCAGCCCGCCAGGGCCTTGTCGATCGCCGCCGTGTACGCCTCGGGCGTCGACGGGGTGTCGATCTTCTTGCCGTCCATCTTGAGCGTCGGGGTGCCCTTCACCCCGGACTTGTCGAAGGCCTTCGACATGTCCATCGCCCACCGGTCGTAGGTACCGTCCTCGACGGCCTTCTTGAACTCGGCGTTGCCCTTGAGCGCCGGAACCGTGTCCGCCACCTTGATCAGGTAGTCGTCCTTGGCGAAGCTGTCGACGGTCTCGTCCGGGTGCAGCTCCTTGGAGTACAGCGCCGCCTTGTAGTCGAGGAAGGCCTCCGGGCTGACGTTCAGCGCCGCGCCCAGCGCGCTCAGCGCGTTCTTCGAACCCTCGCCCTTGGCGCCGTTGTCGATGAAGGTGGCGCCGAAGTAGTGCAGCTTGTACTTGCCCGCGTCGACGTCCTTGCGCACCTGCGAGCCGACCGCCTGCTCGAAGGCCGCGCACGCCGGGCAGCGCGAGTCCTCGTAGAGCTCCAGGGTCTTCTTCGCGTCCGCCTTGCCGATCACGACCGTCAGGCCGTCGTCACCCGTGGTGTTCTTCGGCTTCACCAACTCCGCCTTGGCGGCCTTCTCCCAGTGGGTGGGCTGGGTGTTCTGCACGACCAGGTAGCCGACGCCGCCCGCGACCGCGAGGACGGCGACGACCGCGCCGGCCACGATCAGCTGACGGCGCGCCCTGGCCCTCTTGGCCTGCTTCTCGCGCTCGATGCGCAGCCGCTCGCGGGCCGCCGCCTTGTTCGCCTGGCTGTTGCGTGCACTCATGTCGATCTCCGTGGAATTTCCGTGTGATGGGGGTCTGCCGTACCGCGTCAGGCGCTCGCGAGCGCCGAACGCCGTACGGGAGGTCCCCGCCGTCCCACGGAATGCGCCGGGAAGCGCGTACGGGCCCCCGCGTCCCGGGGTGTCGGCCGCACCGACCGGCGCGCCGGTCCGCCCGCCGCCACCGCGGCCACCGCCAGCAGCAGCGGCCGGAAGGCGAGGGCGCCCACCGCCGCCAGCAGCCGGCCCAGTGCCCGCTCCCCGTACCGCAGCCACACGGCGGCCAGCAGCCCCGCCGACACGTGGGCGCCCAGCAGCAGCCAGGGCGTCCACGGCCCGGCGGCCGCGAGGAGCGCCGCCGGATCGGAGGCGGGACCCGCCACCCCGGTCAGCGGGCCGCCCACCGGGGCGCCCCCGCACAGCCCGTCCAGGCCCAGCGCGTGCAGCGGCCCGGCGACCGGACCGCCCGCCGCGCCGTAGCAGAAGTGCTGTCCGGCGGTGAAGACGGTGTCGGCCGCCAGCTCCAGCGGCACCAGCAGCCCGGCGATGGCGCCGAGGCCCCGCTCCCGGCCGGCCAGCGCGAAGGCGAGCACGAACACGGCGGCGAAGGCCCCGCCCACCAGCGCGGGAGGCAGCGGCACCCGGGACAGCACGACGTGCGAGCCGGTCGAGAGCAGCACGACGAGCGCGCTGAACAGCGCGGCCCTCAGCCCTCGGATCCCTGCCCCGGATATGTCCATCCCGGCGAGTCTGCCACGACAGCCTGTGAATCCGGGGGCGGGGGCCGGACGGGCCCGGAACTATGGCGTGAGACGACCGTTGCGGAACAGGTCCACGAAGATCTGGTGGTCGGCGCGGGCCCGGGCCCCGTAGGCGTGGGCGAAGTCGACCAGCAGCTCCCCGAAGCCCTCCTCGTCGGCGGCGATCGCCGCGTCGATGGCCCGCTCGGTGGAGAACGGGACCAGGGAGTGGCCGCTCTCCGCCTCGTCCGCCGACGCGTGCATGGTCGCCGTGGCCCGGCCCAGGTCCGCGACGACGGCCGCGATCTCCTCCGGGTCGTCCAGGTCGGACCAGTCCAGGTCTACCGCGTACGGGGAGACCTCTGCCACCAGCTGGCCCGCCCCGTCCAGCTCCGTCCAGCCCAGCCACGGGTCCGCGTGCGCCTGCAAGGCCCGCTGGGAGATCACGGTGCGGTGCCCCTCGTGCAGGAAGTACTCCCGCACGGCCCGCTCGGTGATGTGCCGGGACACCGCCGGGGTCTGCGCCTGCTTGAGGTAGATCACGACGTCGTTCTCCAGGGCGTCGCTGTGCCCCTCCAACAGGATGTTGTACGAGGGCAGCCCGGCCGAACCGATGCCCACGCCCCGCCGCCCCACCACGTCCTTGACACGGTAGGAATCCGGCCGCACCAGGGACTCCTCCGGCAGGGTCTCCAGGTACCCGTCGAAGGCCGCCAGCACCTTGTAGCGGGTGGCCGCGTCCAGCTCCAGAGTGCCGGGGCCGGAGGTGAAGCGGCGCTCGTAGTCCCTGATCTCCGTCATCGACGCCAGCAGCTCGAACCGGGTCCGCGACCGGGCCGCGCGCAGCGCCCCCAGCAGCGGGCCCTCGGAGGTGTCCAGCGTGAAGGAGGGGACCTCCTCGTGCTTCGCGCCGGCCGCCAGGCGGTGGATCCGCTCCCGGTAGGCGGCCGCGTAGATCCGCACCAGCTCGCTGATCTGTCCGTCGCTGAGCGCCTTGGTGTAGCCGAGCAGGGCGACGGAGGCCGCGAACCGCTTGAGGTCCCAGGTGAAGGGGCCGACGTACGCCTCGTCGAAGTCGTTGATGTTGAAGATCAGCCGGCCGTTGGAATCCATGTACGTGCCGAAGTTCTCGGCGTGCAGATCGCCGTGGATCCACACCCGGCCCGTCCGCTCGTCCAGGTACGGGCCGCCGTGCCGGTCCCGCTCCAGATCGGCGTAGAACAGGCAGGCCGTGCCGCGGTAGAAAGCGAAGGCGGAGGCCGCCATCTTCCGGAATTTCACCTGGAAGGCAGCGGGGTCGGCGGCGAGCAGCTCACCGAAAGCGGTGTCGAACACGTCGAGTATCTGCTCGGCGCGCTGCTCGTTCGTCGTCTCGGGGACCGCCATGGCGGGTTCCTCCTGGTGGCGCGTGTGCCAATCGGTTTTCGGACAGGTGCTCCTGGCCGGTGCAACGCCTGACCGTACCCGTCAGTGCCCCGGATGTGTCACCCGCCCGACGTAGGATTCGAAGTCGCCCCCCACTCCCGTCGCCGGAGGACCCCCACCGTGACCAAGCCGCCGTTCACGCACCTGCACGTCCACACCCAGTACTCCCTGCTGGACGGTGCCGCGCGGCTCAAGGACATGTTCAACGCGTGCAACGAGATGGGCATGACGCACATCGCGATGTCCGACCACGGCAACCTGCACGGCGCCTACGACTTCTTCCACTCCGCCCAGAAGGCCGGGGTCACGCCGATCATCGGCATCGAGGCGTACGTCGCCCCCGAGTCCCGGCGCAACAAGCGCCGCATCCAGTGGGGCCAGCCGCACCAGAAGCGCGACGACGTCTCCGGTTCCGGTGGCTACACCCACAAGACGATCTGGGCGGCGAACGCCACCGGCCTGCACAACCTCTTCCGGCTGTCCTCCGACGCGTACGCCGAGGGCTGGCTCACCAAGTGGCCGCGCATGGACAAGGAGACCATCTCCAAGTGGTCCGAGGGGCTCATCGCCTCCACCGGCTGCCCGTCCGGCGAACTCCAGACCCGCCTTCGCCTCGGCCAGTTCGACGAGGCCCTCAAGGCCGCCTCCGAGTACCAGGACATCTTCGGCAAGGAGCGGTACTTCCTGGAGCTGATGGACCACGGCATCGAGATCGAGCGCCGGGTGCGCGACGGGCTGCTGGAGATCGGCAAGAAGCTCGGCATCCCGCCGCTGGTCACGAACGACTCGCACTACACGTACGCGCACGAGGCCACCGCGCACGACGCCCTGCTGTGCATCCAGACCGGCAAGAACCTCTCGGACCCCGACCGCTTCCGCTTCGACGGCACCGGCTACTACCTCAAGTCCACGGACGAGATGTACGCCATCGACTCCTCGGACGCCTGGCAGGAGGGCTGCGCGAACACCCGGCTGGTCGCCGAGCAGATCGACACCGAGGGCATGTTCCAGTTCCGGAACCTGATGCCGAAGTTCGACATCCCCGAGGGCTACACCGAGGTCACCTGGTTCCGCGAGGAGACCATGCGCGGCATGCACCGCCGCTACCCGGGGGGCATCCCCGAGGACCGGATGAAGCAGGCCGAGTACGAGATGGACACGATCATCTCGATGGGCTTCCCCGGCTACTTCCTCGTCGTCGCCGACTTCATCATGTGGGCCAAGAACCAGGGCATCGCGGTCGGCCCCGGCCGAGGCTCCGCGGCCGGCTCGATCGTCGCGTACGCCATGGGCATCACCGACCTCGACCCGCTCACCCACGGCCTGATCTTCGAGCGCTTCCTCAACCCCGAGCGCGTCTCCATGCCCGACGTCGACATCGACTTCGACGAGCGCAGGCGCGTCGAGGTGATCCGGTACGTGACCGAGAAGTACGGCGCCGACAAGGTCGCCATGATCGGCACCTACGGCACCATCAAGGCCAAGAACGCGATCAAGGACTCGGCGCGCGTCCTCGGCTACCCGTACGCGATGGGCGACCGCCTCACCAAGGCCATGCCCGCCGACGTCCTCGGCAAGGGCATCCCGCTCTCCGGCATCCTGGACCCCAAGCACCCGCGCTACGGCGAGGCCGGCGAGATCCGCGGGATGTACGAGAACGAGCCGGACGTCAAGAAGGTCATCGACACCGCCATGGGCGTCGAGGGCCTGGTGCGCCAGATGGGCGTCCACGCCGCCGGCGTGATCATGTCCAGCGAGACGATCACCGACCACGTACCCGTCTGGGTGAGGCACACCGACGGCGTCACCATCACCCAGTGGGACTACCCGAGCTGTGAGGCGCTCGGCCTGCTCAAGATGGACTTCCTGGGCCTGCGCAACCTCACGATCATGGACGACGCCGTCAAGATGGTGAAGGCCAACAAGGGGATCGACATCGATCTCCTGGCCCTCCCGCTCGACGACCCCAAGACCTTCGAGCTCCTCGGCCGCGGTGACACCCTCGGCGTCTTCCAGTTCGACGGCGGCCCCATGCGCTCGCTGCTGCGCCTGATGAAGCCCGACAACTTCGAGGACATCTCCGCCGTCTCGGCCCTGTACCGGCCGGGCCCGATGGGCATGAACTCGCACACCAACTACGCCCTGCGCAAGAACAAGCAGCAGGAGATCACCCCGATCCACCCGGAGCTGGAAGAGCCCCTCGAAGAGGTGCTCGCGGTCACCTACGGCCTGATCGTCTACCAGGAGCAGGTCCAGAAGGCCGCCCAGATCATCGCCGGGTACTCGCTCGGCGAAGCCGACATCCTGCGCCGCGTCATGGGCAAGAAGAAGCCCGAGGAGCTGGCGAAGAACTTCACCATCTTCCAGGCCGGCGCCCGCAAGAACGGTTACAGCGACCAGGCGATCCAGGCGCTGTGGGACGTCCTGGTGCCCTTCGCCGGCTACGCCTTCAACAAGGCGCACTCCGCCGCGTACGGCCTGGTCTCCTACTGGACCGCCTACCTCAAGGCGAACTTCCCGGCCGAGTACATGGCGGGCCTGCTCACCTCGGTCAAGGACGACAAGGACAAGTCCGCCATCTACCTGAACGAGTGCCGCCGCATGGGCATCAAGGTGCTGCCGCCGAACGTCAACGAGTCCGAGCCGAACTTCGCCGCCCAGGGCGACGACGTGATCCTCTTCGGCCTCACCGCGGTGCGCAACGTCGGCCAGAACGTGGTGGACTCGATCATCAAGACCAGGAAGGCCAAGGGGAAGTTCTCCTCCTTCCCCGACTTCCTGGACAAGGTCGAGGCCGTCGTCTGCAACAAGCGGACCGTCGAGTCGCTGATCAAGGCCGGCGCCTTCGACGAGATGGGCCACACCCGCAAGGGCCTGGTCGCCCACCACGAATCGATGATCGACAACGTGGTCGCGGTCAAGCGCAAGGAGGCCGAGGGCCAGTTCGACCTCTTCGGCGCGATGGGTGACGAGGGCGCCGCCGACGAACCCGGCTTCGGCCTCGACGTCGAGTTCTCCGACGTGGAGTGGGAGAAGTCGTACTTGCTCGCGCAGGAGCGCGAGATGCTCGGCCTCTACGTCTCCGACCACCCCCTCTTCGGCCTGGAACACGTCCTGTCGGACAAGACGGACGCCGGCATCTCCCAGCTGACGGGCGGCGAGCACTCCGACGGCGCCGTCGTCACCATCGGCGGCATCATCTCCGGCCTCCAGCGCAAGATGACCAAGCAGGGCAACGCCTGGGCCATCGCCACCGTCGAGGACCTCGCCGGCTCCATCGAATGCATGTTCTTCCCGGCGACCTACCAGCTCGTCTCCACCCAGCTGGTCGAGGACACGGTCGTCTTCGTCAAGGGCCGCCTCGACAAGCGCGAGGACGTGCCCCGCCTGGTCGCCATGGAGATGATGGTCCCCGACCTGTCCTCCGCCGGGACCAACGCACCCGTCGTCCTGACCATCCCCACCGTCAAGGTCACCCCTCCGATGGTGACCCGTCTGGGGGAGATCCTGCGCCACCACCGGGGCAACACCGAGGTCCGGATCAAGCTCCAGGGGCCGCGCACGACCACCGTCCTGCGCCTCGACAAGCACCGCGTCCAGCCCGACCCCGCGCTCTTCGGCGACCTCAAGGTGCTCCTCGGCCCGTCCTGCCTGGCCGGCTAGGGCAGGGGGCCGCGCACGTGGACCGGAAGGGCGCGCCCGGAACTCCGGGCGCGCCCTTCCCGCAGGTGCGGGGCCTTGCTCGTGGCTTCGCCCGCGGCCGTGGTCCCGGCCCCGGTCGTGGCCTCGGGCGTGGCCTCAGTTGTGGCCGAACTTCTTTTCCTTGCGCTTGCCGGCCATGTGCATCGGGCTCGGCGCCGACGACGGCTCCGGGGACGACTGCACCGAGCTCTTCGCCTGATCCTGGGACTGCGCGCGGTCCGAGGTCTTGGCGGGCTGCTGGCGGTTCTTGTTCTTGGCCATGGGAAGCCTCCGTGAGGGGTGTAGGGGCCAGGGCCGCCTTCACACTCACACAGCACCGGAAACCGCGCATTTTGGATCATTGCCATGCGTAGTCGCCGGCCCGGCGCGGGCCCGGAGTGAGATACGCCACGCCGATGATCGAGTTCCGGCCGTCAACACCCTTGCGGTCGGGCAGACTCGGGGAAAACCTATCGAGGACCCCCAGGGAAGAGGGTGGAACGCGTGGACCGCTGCGTCGTCCTGGTGGACGCCGGCTACCTGCTGGGCGCCGCCGCCAGCCTTCTCGCGGGGGAGCCCTCCCGCTCCCGCATCACCGTCGACCACACCGCCCTCATCCAGGGTCTGCGCGAGCGCGCCGAAGCCGACACCCAGCAGCCGCTGCTGCGTATCTACTGGTTCGACGGCGCGCCCGACCGGGTGCCCCAGCCCGAACACCGGCGGCTGCGCGTGATGCCCCGGGTCACCGTCCGCCTCGGCGCCCTGACCCGCAGCGACGGACGCTGGGCGCAGAAGGGCGTCGACGCCGCCATGCACGCCGAACTCACCGAACTGGCCCGCAACCGGGCCTGCTCGGACGTCGTCCTCGTCACCGGCGACGGCGACCTGCTGCCCGGGCTGATGTCCGCCAAGGAACACGGGGTCGCCGTCCACCTGTGGGCCGTCCAGGCCGCCGACGGCGACTACAACCAGTCCGAGGACCTCGTCGCCGAAGCCGACGAACGCCGCGTCCTGGACCGGGTCTGGATCACCCGGGCCGTCCGCGCCAAGGACCTCACCGGCCTGTGCTCCCCGGCGCCCGCCCCGCGCCCCGAGATCGCCGCCATCCTCTCCGCCCCGCTGCCCGAGGCGGCGCTCGCCGAAGCCGCCCGCAACGGCACCCCCGCCGGTGCCCCCGCCACCGCCGAGCGCGCCGCGCCCGTACCGGCGCCCGCCGCCGAAGGCACCGCAGAGGGGACCGCCGAGGGGGCCAGACCCGTACCCACCCCCAAGGACCTCGCCGCCCTGCGCGCCCCCGGGGTCACCGCCGCGCCGCAGAACGCGGCCGGCGCCGCGGCCAGCCCGGCCGGCAGCGCCCTGCGCTGGTCCTCCGACAAGGGCTGGATCGACCGGGCCGGACCGCTCGGCGAACCCGCCGAGACGGCCTCCCTGCCCACCCTCGCCCAGCTCACCAGCGCCGAGCAGCGCTGGGCGGACCGGGAGGAGGACATCACCACCGTCGGGGGTGACCCGTTCGAGGTCGGCCAGGTGTTCGCCCGGCGCTGGATGGAACGGCTCCCCGAAGCCGGCCACCTGCAGAAACTCGCCACGATGTACCCGCGGATCCCGCACCGCATCGACGGGGAGCTGCTGCGCTACGCGGCCCGGTTCGGGCTGCTCGCCCACAAGGACGACCAGATCGACGAGCACGACCGGTACGCCATCCGGGCCGGCTTCTGGCGCGAGATCGACGTCCGCGCCGCCGCCGAACACGTCACGGGCCCGGCCGCCGCCGTGCCCGGGCCGACGGCGACCCCGGCGGCCGACCAGGGATGAAAGCCGCGTAGGCTGCTCCCTCGTGAGCACGGGCACAGCAAGCGCGAAACAGGACACGGCACCGGCCGCGGCTGTGACCTCCGAGGCGGGTGCCCGCGACGTCGTCTGCGCGGTACGCGACCTCGTCAAGACCTACCCGGCGGTGCGCGGCCGGCGCGGCGCCCCCGCCCTGCCCGAGACCCGCGCCAACGACGGGATCAGCCTGGACGTCCGGCGCGGCGAGGTCTTCGGGCTGCTCGGCCCCAACGGCGCCGGCAAGTCCACGCTCGTCCGCCAGCTCACCGGCCTGATGCGGCCCGACGCCGGAACCGTGACGCTGCTCGGCCACGACCTCGTACGCCACCCCGAGCGGGCCTCCCGCCTCCTGGCCTACCTCGGCCAGGAATCCACCGCCCTGGACGAGCTCACCGTCGCCCTGGCCGCCGAGACCACCGGCCGGCTGCGCGGACTCGGCGCGCGGGCGGCGCGCACCGCACGGGACGCGGTACTGGAGGAGCTCGGGCTGACCGCGCTCGCCGGACGCCCCCTCAAGAAGCTCTCCGGCGGCCAGCGGCGCCTGGCATGCTTCGCCGCCGCACTGGTCGGCGAGCGGCCCGTCCTGGTCCTCGACGAGCCCACCACCGGTATGGACCCGGTGGCCCGGCGCGCCGTGTGGAGCGCCGTCGACCGGCGCCGCGCGAGCCACGGGGCCACCGTCCTGCTCGTCACCCACAACGTCATCGAGGCCGAGACCGTACTGGACCGGGTCGCCGTCATCGACCACGGCAAGGTCATCGCCTGCGACACCCCGGCCGGACTCAAGGCGACGGTGTCCGGCGAGGTCCGGCTGGAGCTGGTGTGGCGCACCGCCGCGCCGCTGGAGGTACCGGAGGTCGCCGGGCTGGCCCCCGCCGCCGTCGTCTCCGGGCGGCGCTGGGTGCTGCGGCTGACGCCCGACCGGGCGCGCTCCGCCGTCGCCGCGGTGACCGGCGGCCCGGCCTTCGCCGCGCTCGACGACTTCACCCTGGCCACTCCGAGCCTGGAGGACGTCTACCTGGCCCTCGGGGGCCGCGCCTCGAAGGGGCTGGTGAAGTCGTGACCACCGCCGTCACCGCCGTCAGCGCGGGCGCCCTTGCTCCCCGGGCGCGGTTCTTCCCCGCGCTCGCCGCCGTGTACCGGGCGCAGCTGTCCCGGGCGCGGGTCGCGCGGATCCCGCTGCTGTTCGTGGCCACCTTCCAGTCCGTGGGGATCATGATCCTGATGCGGGGCGTGGTGGACGGCGGCTCCGAGGCGCGGGCCGTCGTCGCCGGATCGTCCGTACTGGTCGTGGCCTTCGTCGCGCTGAACCTGCTCGCGCAGTACTTCGGCCAGCTGCGGGCCGGCGGGGGGCTCGACCACTACGCCACCCTGCCGGTGCCGCCCGCCTCCGTGGTGCTGGGCGCGGCCGCCGCCTACGCCTCCTTCACCGTGCCCGGGACGCTGGTGACCGCGGGATTCGGGTGCGTGCTGTTCGGGCTGCCGATGGGCGGACTGTGGATCCTGGGCGCGGTGGTGCCGCTGGCCGGGGCGGCGCTCGCGGGCCTCGGCGCGGCGCTCGGACTGCTGGCGCCCCGGCAGGAGCTGGCCACGCTGGCCGGGCAGCTCGGCATGTCGGCGGCGCTGCTGCTGGGGGTGCTGCCGCCGGAGCGGATGCCGGATGTGATCGTGTGGGCGCGGGACCTGCTGCCCTCCACGTACGGGGTGGAGGCGTTCGCGCGTACGTTCGCGCCCGACCCGGACTGGGCGGCGGTCCTGTTCGACCTGGGCGTGTGCGGTGCGGTGGGCGTGCTGTCCCTGGCCATCGCCACCTGGGCCTACCGGCGGGCAGCGGTCCGCTGACACCGCCGGGCCGGGGACCTGGCACGATGTGCGGGTGACCGAAGCCGTGACCCCGCAGCCGTCCCCGCCCCCGTCCCCCTTCGACGAGGGCGCGCCGCCGCCCCGCACGACCACGCCGGGCGATGTCCGGGACGGGGCCGCCGTCACCCTGGTGGTGGGGGTGGCCGGAGTGCTGCTCGGGGTGCTGTGGGCGTGGCTCGCGCCGAAGGTCCAGTACGTCTCCAACGGGCAGGCCGTGTTCCTGCGGAACTCCGAGGGGGAGGCGCGGATCGGCGCCGACGGGACGTTTCTGCTGCTGGCGGTCGGCTTCGGGTTGCTGAGCGCGGTCGGGGTCTTCCTGTGGCGGCGCCGGGGCGGGGTGCCGCTGGTGATCGGGCTGGGGGCGGGCTCCCTGTTCGCCGCGCTCGTGGGCTGGCGGCTGGGCCTGCGGCTGGGTCCCTCCTCGAACCTCCCCGCGGCGGCCGCGAAGGCGGGCCAGGGCGTTCCGTTCGACGCGCCGTTGCAGTTGCTGGCCCATGGTGCGCTGCTGGCCTGGCCGTTGGTGGCCCTGGCCGCGCACCTCGCCCTGACGGCCGTCTTCACCCGCCCCGACCCCACCTGGCCCGCGGCCCCCGCCGACTACCCGCCGGCCCCTGCTCCGACCCCGGACCCGTCGCACCCCTGACCACCGCCGAACCCGCCGCGCCGAGCTCGCGGCCGTCTGAGTCCCGCTGCGCCTGGCGGCCCCGGCTCCGCCGACTCCCCCGGCGCGGCCGAGTCCCGCTGCGCCGACTCCGACCCCGTGGGGGCCCCTCCCAGCGGTAGCTGGGGTCGTTCGAGGCGCGGGCCAGCCCCATTCGGCCCCGCCGACGATTGCGGCGCGGGCCAGGTGAACTCAGCCTCGCCGGCGTTTGAGGCGCGGAGCCCCAGGGAACCCGGCTCCACCGGGCACCGGGCTCCGCCCGGACCCGCGCCTTAGGCTCCCCCAGCTACCGCTGGGAGGCGCCCCCACGAGGCTGGGTGGTGTCCGGCGGGACCGGATGCTGCCGCGGGGCTGCCTGATGCCCCCACGAGGCGGGGTTGGCCGGAGGCCGGGGTGCCGGCCGGGTTGACCGATGTCCCCGCGAGGCGGATTGGCCGACGGCCGGGCCGCCCTGGGGTGCCGGGCCGGCGGGGTCGGCGTTGGGCCCGGTGAGGCCGGGGCCGCCCCGGGGCGCCGGGGTGCGGCGGGGCTGGATGGTGCCTCCATGGGGCTGGTTCGGTCCCGGGGGCCGGAGTCGC
>NZ_JBITDH010000001.1:241320-260366 GCF_044454045.1 Streptomyces sp. NPDC051578 | reverse complement strand
CCCGGTGAGGCCGGGGCCGCCCCGGGGCGCCGGGGTGCGGCGGGGCTGGATGGTGCCTCCATGGGGCTGGTTCGGTCCCGGGGGCCGGAGTCGCCGCAGGGCCGGTGAGGCCGGGGCCGCCCCGGGGCACCGGGGGGCCGGAGGGGGCGGAGTCGGCGGGTGGGCGCGCCGGAGGTCAGCGGGCGATCGGGGCGACCGTGGCCGACGTCAGCGACGTCAACGTGGCCGGGGTCAGCTCGACCTCCAGGCCCCGGCGCCCCGCCGACACGCAGATCGTGCGGTGCCCGGACGCCGACGCGTCCACAACCGTCCGCAGCGTCCGCCGCTGCCCCAGCGGCGAGATGCCGCCCCGCACGTACCCCGTGGTCCGCTCCGCCAGCGCCGGGTCCGCCATCGCCGCCCGCTTCTCGCCCACCGCCGCGGCCAGCGCCTTGAGGTCGAGCGAGCCCGACACCGGGACCACCGCCACCGTCAGTACGCCGTCCACGTCCGCGACCAGCGTCTTGAACACCTGCGCCGGGGAGACGCCCATCTTCTGCGCCGCCTCCAGCCCGTACGAAGGATGCGCCGGGTCGTGCTCGTACGCGTGCGTCGTGAACTGCGCGCCGGCCGCCGTCAGGGCCGCGATCGCCGGGGTCGCCGCCCCGGCCGCCCCCGCCTTCTTCTTCCCCATCAGTTCAGGCTCGTCGGCGCGCGCGTCAGGTCGACCGCCGGCAGCGACGGCAGGTGCCGGATCACCGCCGTCTCCGTACGCAGCAGTTTCAGCTCCTCCGCCAGGCGCGTCGCCGTGTCCGGGGCCTGGAGCAGCCGCTGCCGCGCCGGGATGTCCAGTACGACCGCCGCAGCGACCAGGTACGAGACCACCGACGGCTCGTCCGGCAGTTCGGGCGCCGCGGACAGGGACCGCTCCCGCGCTCCCGCCAGCCGCTTCTGGTAGTTCCGGAACGCCCGCAGCACGCCTTCGGCCAGCGCTCCCGCGCCGTCGCCCGCGTCCTCCGGCAGCTCCTCCAGCTCGGCGACCAGGTACGGCCCCGACGCGTCGACCGACAGCAGCCGCACCCTGGAGGTGCCGGTGGCCAGCACCTCGAAGCTGCCGTCCTCCCTCTCCCGGATCGTCGCGGCGTCCGCGATGCAGCCCACCCGGTGGAAGGCCTGGATCGGGTCCGCACCGAAACCCGCCGCCGGGCCGCGCTCCGGCAGTGTCGTCTGGTCCGGCAGCCCCGGCGCGGTCGGTGCGACCTCCCAGCCGTCCCGGATCGCGACGACCGCGAAACGCCGCGGCTCGTCCTCGGCCGTCTTCTGCAACTCGCGCATCATGGCGCGATAACGCTCCTCGAAGACGTTCAGCGGCAGCACGAGGCCGGGGAACAGCACCGAGTTCAGCGGGAAGAGGGGCAGGCGAACGGAGGTCACGAGGCACAGGGTAGTGGCCGCGGGCCCGCAGCCGTCACCCCCGCCTCAGCAGCCGGGAGGCGCCCGCCGCCACCGTCGTGGCCAGGATCCACCCCAGCACCACGAGCGCCGACGCGCACCATTGCCATGCCCCGCCCGGCTTCCACTGGCCCTCGTGCCCCAGATCGATCACCGGGAGCAGCAGATCGAGGGCGTACAGGGCTGCGCTCCACTGCGGGTGCTCGTCCTCCTTGATCGGCGGCGGCGGGTGCTGGGAGAACAGCAGCGTGCCCGCCGCCCACAGCACCGCCATCCACAGCGCCGCCCGGCCCGGCCGGTACCCGTACACCACCGTCCAGTCCTGGAGGTAGCCCCACGCCTTGGCCGCGGGCGGCAGGGTCGCACGCCGCCGCCGCTGCTTGGCCAGCAGCACCTCCCGGGCGTCGGCGTCCTCGCCGCTGGCCCGCAGCACCGCCGCCAGCCGCTCGTACGGCTCCGGCGAATACTCCACGGTGGCCGCCTCCACCCAGGCCAGCCGGCGCGGCAGCGGGAAGTGCCCGCGGGGCGCGAGGATCTCGTACGAGAACCCCTCCATCACCAGCCGACCCGGGCCCGGCCAGCTCGTGGACAGGTCGACCAGCTTGACCACCTTCGCCCCCGACAGCACGACCCGGCCCTGCTCGGGCTGCGCGCCGACGAAACGGAGCTCCGGCGTGCTGATCCGCCGCAGCGACACCTCCTGCTCCGGCGACAGCACGAACCGCGCCCCGTAGAAGTCGATCGCGTCACCGAAGCGGCCGTCGTCCAGGCGCATCCCGCCCTCGCACTCGAACTCCTGCGAGGCCTGGCCCGGCGCGGGCGTCTGCCCGACCCCGTACGGCGGCGTCCGCGTCCCCGAATCGCCCGGGGAGGAGTACAGCGCGATCGACGTCAGGTACAAGGTCCGCTCGACCGTCAGCTGCGGCGCGTTCAGCGCGCGCCGCCCGGCCGGGTTGCGCAAGCGGGCCCCGCGCAGGTTCATCGACACGCCGACCTTCGCGCCGCGCAGGCTGATCTCCCCGTACGTCTCCAGCATGTCGCCCTGGAAGTCCTGGGCGACGGACATGCCGTCGGCGGTGATCGCCCGGCCCTTGTTGTCGGGCCGGACCACGGCGCGACTGATCAGCAGGTCGGTGCCGATCTGCGCGTCCGTCAGCCGGATCCCCCGCGCGACCCGGGACGCGAGCAGGTGCAGGTCCCCCTCGGTGTGCAGCCGGGCCGCCTCCAGCCGGGGGATCGCGCAGTTCACGAGCCGCAGGGTGCAGGCCCGCGTCTCGGCCAGCTGCAGCTCGCTGTCGAAGCGGCACGACTGGAACTCGACGTACGGCTCGACCCTGCCCCCGGACAGTTCCAGCCGCCCCAGGATCCGCACGCCGCGCAGCTTCAGCGCCACCACCCGGCCCGGCACCGGCGGCGGCCCGTGGAGCAGCAGCAGCGCCACCACCTCGGCGCGGACACTGCGCTCCGGCCCCCAGGGCCGCCCCGAATGCGGGTCGTCCTGCGCCGCGACACGCGCACTGAGATCACACGTGCGACCCGTGCGGTACGCCTCCCACATGCGCCGCTCGGCGTCGGTGAGATCCACCGGTTCCGTCCCCGCGCGTACCTCAGCCATGGCGGCCCCCCTCCGCAGTCACATATACGTGTAGGGGAACGCTAAGCGGCCGCTGTGACATCCGAAGACGCCCGGGGCGTGTATCAGCCAGTGATACGGGCGAACGGTGGCGGGAGCCGGTCTGAGAGAATTGCAGCGTGATCTCTCGTATCGACCTGCGCGGTGACACCCTCCCCGAGGGTGGCGCCCTGCGCGATCTGCTGCCCCGTGCCGAGTTCGACGTGGAAGCCGCCCTGGAGAAGGTGCGGCCCATCTGCGAGGACGTGCACCATCGTGGCACGGCGGCGCTGATCGAGTACGCGCGCAAGTTCGACGGGGTCGAGCTCACCCGGGTCCGGGTCCCCGCGCAGGCCCTCGCGACCGCCCTGGAACAGCTGGATCCGGCCGTCCGGGCCGCCCTGGAGGAGTCGATCCGGCGTGCCCGGATCGTCCACCGCAACCAGCGCCGCAGCGAGCACACCACCCAGGTGGTCCCCGGCGGCACCGTGACCGAGAAGTGGGTTCCCGTCGAGCGCGTCGGCCTGTACGCGCCGGGCGGCCGCTCCGTGTACCCGTCCTCCGTGGTGATGAACGTCGTACCCGCCCAGGAGGCCGGGGTCGAGTCCATCGCGCTCGCCTCCCCGCCGCAGGCCGAGTTCGGCGGCCTGCCGCACCCGACGATCCTCGCCGCCTGCGCCCTGCTCGGCGTCGACGAGGTGTACGCGGCCGGTGGCGCCCAGGCCGTCGCGATGTTCGCGTACGGCACCGAGGAGTGCGCGCCCGCCAACATGGTGACCGGCCCCGGCAACATCTGGGTCGCGGCCGCCAAGCGCTACTTCACCGGGAGGATCGGCATCGACACCGAGGCCGGCCCGACCGAGATCGCCGTCCTCGCGGACTCCACGGCCGACCCCGTGCACGTCGCCGCCGACCTGATCAGCCAGGCCGAGCACGACCCGCTGGCCGCGGCGGTCCTCGTCACCGACTCCGAGGAACTCGCGTCGGCCGTCGAGAAGGAACTGGAACCGCAGGTCGCGGCCACCAAGCACATCGAGGACCGGATCAAGCCGGCCCTCGCGGGCAAGCAGTCCGCGATCGTGCTGGTCGACAGCCTGGAGGACGGCCTCAGGGTCGTCGACGCGTACGGCGCCGAACACCTGGAGATCCAGACCGCCGACGCGGCGGCCTGGGCCGCCCGCGTCCGCAACGCCGGGGCGGTCTTCGTCGGCCCCTGGGCGCCGGTCTCGCTCGGCGACTACTGCGCCGGGTCCAACCACGTCCTGCCCACCGGCGGCTGCGCCTGCCACTCCTCCGGCCTGTCCGTGCAGTCCTTCCTGCGCGGCATCCACATCGTCGACTACTCGCGCGACGCCCTCGCCGAGGTCGCCCACCACGTGGTGACCCTCGCCGAGGCCGAGGACCTGCCGGCGCACGGCGCGGCCTTGAAGGCGCGGTTCGGGTGGAAGGTGCCGGGACAGTGACCTTCGGGATCGACGACCTCCCCATCCGGGACGAACTGCGCGGCAAGTCCCCGTACGGCGCCCCGCAGCTCGACGTGCCCGTCCAGCTCAACACCAACGAGAACCCGTACGAGCTGCCCGAACCGCTCGTGCGGCGCATCGCCGAGCGCGTCGCCGACGCCGCCCGCACCCTCAACCGCTACCCCGACCGGGACGCGGTGGAGCTGCGCACCGAGCTGGCCGCGTACCTGACCCGTACCGGCAAGCACCCGGTGGCGCGGGAGAACGTCTGGGCCGCCAACGGCTCCAACGAGGTCATCCAGCAGCTGCTGCAGACCTTCGGCGGGCCCGGCCGCACCGCGATCGGCTTCGAGCCCTCGTACTCGATGCACGCCCTGATCGCCCGCGGCACCGGCACCGGCTGGATCTCCGGACCGCGCCGGGAGGACTTCACCATCGACGTGGGGGCCGC
Organism: Streptomyces sp. NPDC051578; assembly: GCF_044454045.1. Taxonomy (NCBI): domain Bacteria; kingdom Bacillati; phylum Actinomycetota; class Actinomycetes; order Kitasatosporales; family Streptomycetaceae; genus Streptomyces; species Streptomyces sp. NPDC051578. The sequence continues at coordinate 255,409 of NZ_JBITDH010000001.1, read as the reverse complement.
CGAACGGGCGATCGCCGAGCACGCGCCCGACGTCGTCTTCATCACCTCGCCCAACAACCCCACGGGCACCGCGGTCGAGGCGGAGACGGTCCTCGCCCTCTACGAGGCGGCCCAGGCGGCCAAGCCGTCCCTGGTGGTCGTGGACGAGGCGTACGTGGAGTTCAGCCACCGCGACTCCCTCCTCCCGCTGATCGAGGGCCGCCCGAACCTGGTCGTCTCGCGGACCATGTCCAAGGCCTTCGGCGCCGCAGGCCTGCGCCTGGGCTACCTCGCCGCGCACCCGGCCGTGGTCGACGCCGTACAGCTCGTACGGCTGCCGTACCACCTGTCGGCCGTCACCCAGGCGACCGCGCTGGCCGCCCTGGAACACACCGACACGCTCCTCGGCTACGTCGAACAGCTCAAGGCCGAACGGGACCGCCTGGTCACCGAGCTGCGGGCCATCGGCTACGAGGTCACCGAGTCCGACGCGAACTTCATCCAGTTCGGCAGGTTCGAGGACTCCCACACCGCCTGGCAGAAGATCCTCGACCGGGGTGTCCTGGTCCGGGACAACGGCGTACCCGGATGGCTGCGGGTCACCGCGGGCACCCCCGCCGAGAACGACGCGTTCCTGGAAGCGGTTCGCGCACTGAAGAAGGAGCAGCACGCATGAGCCGCATCGGACGGGTCGAACGGACCACGAAGGAGACCTCGGTCGTCGTCGAGATAAACCTCGACGGCACCGGCAAGGTCGACGTCTCGACGGGCGTGGGCTTCTACGACCACATGCTCGACCAGCTCGGCCGCCACGGCCTCTTCGACCTCACGGTCAAGACCGACGGCGACCTGCACATCGACAGCCACCACACCATCGAGGACACCGCCCTCGCCCTCGGCGCCGCCTTCAAGCAGGCCCTCGGCGACAAGGTCGGCATCTACCGCTTCGGCAACTGCACCGTCCCGCTGGACGAGTCCCTCGCCCAGGTGACCGTCGACCTGTCGGGCCGCCCCTACCTCGTGCACACCGAGCCCGAGAACATGGCGCCCATGATCGGCTCGTACGACACGACGATGACCCGGCACATCTTCGAGTCCTTCGTCGCGCAGGCCCAGATCGCCCTGCACATCCACGTCCCGTACGGGCGCAACGCCCACCACATCGTGGAGTGCCAGTTCAAGGCCCTCGCCCGCGCCCTGCGCTACGCCGCCGAGTTCGACCCGCGCGCGGCCGGCATCCTGCCCTCCACGAAGGGTGCCCTCTGACCGTGAACGGCCTCAACACCATCCTGATCGTCCTCGGCCTGTTCCTGGCCGGGGGCGTCTACTCCTTCCAGAAGCAGAAGATGCCCCTGTCGGTCATCGTCCTGCTCGCCATCTGCTCCGCGATGTGCCTCGCCGCCGGAGTCCTGCGGATCCAGGGAATTTGGGCATGAGCGCAACCCGCCCCACCAAGACCGTCGTGGTCTTCGACTACGGCTTCGGAAACGTACGTTCCGCTGAGCGGGCGCTCGCACGGGTCGGCGCGGACGTCGAGATCACCCGCGACTACGACAAGGCCATGGACGCGGACGGGCTGCTCGTCCCCGGCGTCGGGGCCTTCTCCGCCTGCATGCAGGGACTCAAGGACGTCCGCGGCGACTGGATCATCGGGCGCCGGCTGTCCGGCGGCAGGCCCGTCATGGGCATCTGCGTCGGCATGCAGATCCTCTTCGAACGCGGCATCGAGCACGGCGTGGAGACCGAGGGCCTGGACGAGTGGCCCGGCACGGTCGGCCCGCTCAAGGCCCCGATCGTGCCCCACATGGGCTGGAACACCGTCGACGCCCCCGAGGACAGCCAGGCCTTCGCCGGCCTCGACGCCGACGCCCGGTTCTACTTCGTGCACTCCTACGCGGCGCACGACTGGAGCCTGGAGGTCACCAATCCGCTGATCCGCGCCCCCAAGGTCACCTGGGCCACCCACGGCGAGCGTTTCGTCGCGGCGGTGGAGAACGGGGCCCTGTGGGCCACCCAGTTCCACCCCGAGAAGTCCGGCGACGCCGGCGCCCAGCTCCTCACCAACTGGATCGAGACCCTGTGATGCCATCCACGCTCGAGCTGCTCCCCGCGGTCGACGTCCGCGACGGCCAGGCCGTACGCCTCGTGCACGGCGTGTCCGGCAGCGAGACCTCGTACGGCTCGCCGCTGGAAGCCGCCCTCGCCTGGCAGCGCGCCGGCGCCGAATGGCTGCACCTGGTCGACCTGGACGCGGCCTTCGGCACCGGCGACAACCGCGCCCTGGTCGCCGAGATCACCGGCGCCATGGACATCAAGGTCGAGCTGTCCGGCGGCATCCGCGACGACGCCTCGCTCGCCGCCGCCCTCGCCACCGGCTGCACCCGCGTCAACCTCGGCACCGCCGCCCTGGAGACCCCCGAGTGGGCCGCCAAGGCGATCGCCGAGCACGGCGACAAGATCGCCGTCGGGCTCGACGTACGCGGCACCACCCTCAAGGGCCGCGGCTGGACCAGCGAGGGCGGGGACCTGTACGAGACCCTCGGCCGCCTGGACTCCGAGGGCTGCGCCCGGTACGTCGTCACCGACATCGGCAAGGACGGCACGCTGACCGGCCCCAACCTGGAGCTGCTGCGGAACGTCTGCGCCGCCACCGACCGGCCCGTCGTCGCCTCCGGCGGCATCTCCTCGCTGGACGACCTGAGGGCGCTGTCCGAGCTGGTGCCGCTGGGCGTCGAGGGCGCCATCGTCGGCAAGGCCCTGTACGCGAAGGCCTTCACCCTGGAAGAGGCCCTTCGGGTGGTGTCCGCATGAGCGCCCCCGACGACGTGCGCCGCATCTCCTCCGGTGGCCCCTACGAGGACGTCATCGGCTACAGCCGAGCCGTGCAGCTCCCCAACGGACTGGTCCTGGTCTCCGGCTGCACCGCGGCCGACGGCGGCGGTCCCTACGAGCAGGCGATCACGGCCTTCGGCGTCGCCTTCAAGGCGCTGGAGCAGGCCGGTCTCGGCCCCGAGCACGTGGTCCGGACCCGGATGTACCTCACGCACGCCCGGGACGTCGACGACGTCGGCCGCGCCCACAAGGAACTGTTCGACGCGGTGCGCCCCGCCGCGTCCATGATCATCGTTTCCGGTTTCGTCGACCCGTCCATGGTCGTCGAGGTCGAGGTCGAGGCGTACGGAGGTGCCGCATGACCCTCGCCGTACGGGTGATCCCCTGCCTGGACGTGGACAACGGCCGGGTCGTCAAGGGTGTCAACTTCCAGAACCTGCGGGACGCCGGCGACCCGGTGGAGATGGCCAAGCTCTACGACGCCGAGGGCGCGGACGAGCTGACCTTCCTCGACATCACCGCGTCCTCCGGTAACCGCGAGACCACCTACGACGTGGTGCGCAGGACGGCGGAGCAGGTCTTCATCCCGCTGACCGTGGGCGGCGGCGTACGCACCGCCGACGATGTGGACAGGCTGCTGCGGGCGGGCGCCGACAAGGTGGGCGTCAACACGGCCGCCATCGAGCGGCCCGAGCTGATCCGGGAGATCGCGGAGCGCTTCGGCCGCCAGGTGCTGGTGCTGTCGGTGGACGCGCGGCGCACCGCGTCCGGCGCCTTCGAGGTCACCACGCACGGCGGCCGCAAGAGCGCCGGCATCGACGCCGTCGAGTGGGCCCACCGGGCCGCCGAGCTGGGCGCCGGGGAGATCCTGCTGAACTCGATGGACGCCGACGGCACGAAGGACGGCTACGACACCGAGATGATCGCCGCGGTGCGCAGGCACGTCCGTGTCCCGGTGATCGCCTCGGGCGGCGCCGGCAAGCTGGAACACTTCCCGCCGGCCATCGAGGCGGGCGCCGACGCGGTCCTCGCCGCCTCGGTGTTCCACTTCGGCGACCTGCGCATCGGCGAGGTCAAGAACACCCTCCGCGGGGCCGGCCACCCGGTCCGCTGACGCCCGGCCCGGACGGGGAGGGCGCCCGCCCCCCCGTCACGTGCCTCCCGCTCGGGACGTCAGATTCCGAGCTCGGCCGTCGTCAGGCGGGCGATGGCCTCCTTCGGGCCGTCCAGGTCCACCTTGGCGGCGTCCTGGCGGCCGAAGCAGAACAGCGTCAGCTCGCCCGGCTCGCCGGTGACCGTCACCACCGGGGTCCCCTTGTGGGCGACGGCCGTCCGGCCGTCCGGTCGGCGCAGCACCAGACCGACCGGCGAGCGGCGGCCCGTGAGGCGGGCCAGCTTCTCCAGACGGGACCAGAGCGCGTCCGAGAACACCGGGTCCAGCTGTCGGGGCGACCAGTCGGGCTGGGCGCGGCGGACGTCCTCGGCGTGGACGTAGAACTCCACCGCGTTCGCGGCCTCGTCGATCTGCTTGACGGAGTACAGGGACATCTTCGGCGGCCCGGTGCGGATCAGCCGGATCAGCTCCTCGTACGGTTTGGCGGCGTACTCGGCCATCGCCTTGTCCAGGCGGGCCTTGAGCACGTTCAGCAGCAGGCCGCCGGCCGCGTCCGGGCGGCGCTCCCGGACGACCACGTGCGCCGCCAGTTCCCGTGCGCTCCAGCCGTCGCACAGCGTCGGCGCCTCCGGTCCCGCCGCCTCCAACAGATCGGCCAGCAGCAGTCGTTCACGCTTCGCATGGGTAGACATGGTGGCCAGCCTACGGCCGGAACCCGCCCCGTGCCTGCTCATCAGGCGGACAGCCGTCGGTGATCGCGACCCGCGCCCGGCACAATGGGCCCCATGAGTACGACCTCTCTCGATCCCGCCATCGCCGCCCGTCTGAGGCGCTCCGCGGACGGTCTGGTACCGGCCATCGCCCAGCAGTACGACACCGGTGAGGTGCTCATGCTCGGCTGGATGGACGACGAGGCCCTGCACCGGACCCTGACCACCGGACGCTGCACGTACTGGTCGCGCAGCCGTCAGGAGTACTGGGTCAAGGGGGATACTTCCGGCCACTTCCAGCACGTGAAGTCCGTCGCCCTCGACTGCGACGCCGACACCGTGCTCGTGAAGGTCGACCAGGTCGGCGCCGCCTGCCACACGGGTGCCCGGACCTGCTTCGACGCCGATGTCCTTCCGCTGGCCGCCGAATAGCTAGGTAGGGTCCCACGCCATGGATCTCGAGACGTTCCGCAAGCTCGCGGCCGACCGCCGTGTCATCCCCGTCAGCCGCAAGCTGCTCGCCGACGGGGACACCCCGGTCGGCCTCTACCGGAAGCTCGCCGCCGAACGCCCCGGTACCTTCCTCCTGGAGTCCGCGGAGAACGGACGGTCCTGGTCCCGGTACTCCTTCATCGGCGTGCGCTCCGACGCCACCTTGACCGTCCGCGACGGCCAGGCCCACTGGATCGGCGCCGCCCCCGTCGGCGTCCCCACCACCGGCGACCCCCTCGACGCGCTGCGCGCCACCGTCGAAGTCCTGCACACGCCCCCGATCCCCGGCGGCATGGGAGGCGTCACCACCCGCGACGACGCGGCCGGGACGCCGCCCTTCACCGGCGGCATGGTCGGCTACCTCGGCTACGACATCGTGCGCCGCCTGGAGCGCATCGGCGAGCACACCTCGGACGACCTGCAGCTGCCCGAGCTGACCATGCTGCTCACTTCCGACCTGGCGGTCATGGACCACTGGGACGGCACGGTCCGGCTCATCGCCAACGCCATCAACCACAACGACCTCGACACGGGCGTGGACGAGGCGTACGCGGACGCCGTCGCCCGCCTCGACGCGATGGAGGCCGACCTCGCGCGGCCCGCGCCCTACGTGCCCACCCCGCTGCCCGCCTCCGAGCTGCCCGAGTTCTCCGCCCTGTGGGGCGGCGAGAAGTACCAGGCCGCCGTCGAGGACGTGAAGGAGCGGATCCGGGCCGGGGAGGCCTTCCAGGTCGTCCCGTCGCAGCGGTTCGAGACGCCGTGCAAGGCCTCCGCGCTGGACGTCTACCGCGTCCTGCGGGCCACCAACCCGTCCCCGTACATGTACCTCTTCCGCTTCGAGAACGGCTTCGACGTCGTCGGCTCCAGCCCCGAGGCGCTGGTCAAGGTCGAGGACGGCCGGGCCATGGTGCACCCCATCGCCGGTACCCGGCACCGCGGCGCCACCCCGCAGGAGGACAACGAGCTCGCCGACGAGCTGCTGGCCGACCCGAAGGAGCGCGCCGAGCACCTGATGCTCGTCGACCTCGGCCGCAACGACCTGGGCCGGGTGTGCGAGCCGGGCTCCGTCGAGGTCGTCGACTTCATGAGCATCGAGCGCTACTCGCACGTCATGCACATCGTCTCCACCGTCACCGGGAGGGTCGCCGAGGGCAAGACCGCCTTCGACGTGCTCACCGCCTGCTTCCCGGCCGGCACCCTCTCCGGCGCGCCCAAGCCGCGCGCCATGCAGATCATCGAGGAGCTGGAGCCCTCCCGCCGGGGCCTGTACGGCGGCTGCGTCGGCTACCTCGACTTCGCCGGGGACTCCGACACGGCCATCGCCATCCGTACCGCGCTGCTGCGCGACGGTACCGCGTACGTGCAGGCCGGAGCGGGCGTCGTCGCGGATTCGGTGCCCGAGCTGGAGGACAACGAGTGCCGCAACAAGGCCGCCGCGGTCCTCCGCGCGGTGGGAGCGGCCAACCGCCTCCACGGCGCGTGAGCCGGTAGGGGATAGTGGGGTACGTGAGTGCCGTACCCCCGCCCCGAACCGATGCCGCTTCCGTGCCCGAGCCCGAGGCCCCCGACGGTCGCGGCGGCCGCCGCAGCGTGGCCGTCGCCCTGCTGCTCGGCGCGCTCGGCGCCACCGTCGTCCTGCTCGCCTCCGGCCGGGTCTGGGCCCGCGGCAGCGCCGTCGTCGCGGGGGGTTCGCTCCCGCTGACCGCGGACGGGCAGGCCGTCACCGGGCTGCCGGCCGCGCTGGCCATCGTCGCCCTCGCGGCCCTGGTCGCGGTGTTCGCCGTACGCGGCAAGAGCCGGCTGCTGGTGTCCGGGCTGCTGGCGCTGAGCGGTCTGGGCGCGGCGCTGGCCGCGGTCACCGCCGCCGACGACCGCCGGGCGCTGGACGAGAAGGCCGCCACCACCACCGCGGACACCGCCGCGAGGGTGGCGGAGCTGTCCCACACCCCCTGGCCGTACGTCACCGCCGGCGGGGCGGTCCTCATCCTGTCGGCCGGCCTGCTGGCCCTGCGCTTCGGCCGGACCTGGCCGGCGATGGGCGGACGCTACGAACGCGACGGCAGCCCCCGGCCGCGCAAGGCCGCGGTGGTGGACCCGGAGCGGCCCGAGGACCTGTGGAAGGCCCTGGACCGGGGCGAGGACCCGACCCACTGACAGCACGCGGCGCCCGGTGCGGGACAATGGGCATCGAGCGTTCGACACAGACCGCGTTCGGTACAGCACTGCGCGACAGAGCAACGAGGAGCAACTCATGGCGGGCACGCATCACGGACACACCCCGGCCGCCTGGACCGGTGTCATCATCGCCTTCATCGGTTTCTGCATCTCCGGCGCCTTCATGGTGCTGGCGAACCCGCTCGGCTTCTGGGCCGGCCTGGTCGTCGTCGCGCTCGGCGGTGTCGTCGGCATGGCGATGAAGGCCGCGGGCATGGGCGCCCCGAAGCCCGCGCACGAGGACCTCGCGCAGGTCATCGCCGCCAACAAGCTGGCCGCGAAGGTCTGAGCCGGGCCCTGGCGCCGCCGGTTCGTCAGGCACGGCCGAGCGGCGCGGCTTCGAAAGGCGCGGCCCCGTCGGGCTGCGCCTTTTCGTCATGAGCGGAGACAATCACCGCGTGGACGCCCCTCGCACCCCCGGCCCGGCGCACGTACGGCCCAGCGCGCCGCCCCCGGTCTCCCGGGCCCGCGGGCTCGCCGCCCCCGTGCTCACCCTGGCCGGGACCCTCGCCGCGTTCGCCTACGTGGGCGCGGTCGACCCGAACCAGCCGGGCCACTACCCCGTCTGCCCGCTGCTGCGGCTGACCGGGATCCTGTGCCCGGGCTGCGGCGGGCTGCGCAGCGCGCACGCCTTCGCCCACGGCGATCTGGTGACCGCGCTCGGTGACAACGCCGTCGCCGTCCTCGGCTACTTCCTCTTCGCCGCGTTCCTCGGGCTCTGGCTGGTCCGGGCCGCGCGCGGCGGGCCGCCGCCGAGGATCGCCCTCAGGCCGGTGTACTGGTGGGGCCTGGGAGCGGTCGTGCTGGCCTTCGCCGTCGTCCGCAACCTTCCCTTCGGATCGGCCCTGGCCCCCTGAAACGGCGGGCTCACGGGAGGAAGCCGCTATTCCGGGGGAAGCGCAGGTTCCGACTGTCCAGTCAATGGGACACCCGCACGCTCCGTGCGGAGGCCCCGGCGACCTGCGGATACCATTTGAGTGCTGACCTTGCAGTGGTACGTGTCTGCAAGGCGGCCGACCGTCATCGACCCGGAAGGGGGCCGCTCGCGTGAGTGTGCTCGACGAGATCATCGAAGGGGTCCGCGAAGACCTTGCCGAACGGCAGGCCCGCGTGAGCCTCGACGAGCTCAAGGAGCGTGCCGCCAAGGCGCCCCAGGCCAAGGACGGTGTCGCCGCCCTGCGTGGCGACAGCGTCAAGGTGATCTGTGAGGTGAAGCGCTCCAGCCCCTCCAAGGGCGCGCTCGCCGCGATCGCCGATCCGGCCGGGCTCGCCGCCGACTACGAGGCGGGCGGTGCGGCGGTCATCTCCGTCCTCACCGAGCAGCGTCGTTTCGGCGGCTCGCTGGCCGACCTGGAGGCCGTCCGCGCCCGCGTGGACATCCCGATCCTGCGCAAGGACTTCATCGTCACCGCGTACCAGCTGTGGGAGGCCCGCGCCTACGGCGCCGACCTGGCCCTGCTGATCGTCGCGGCTCTGGAGCAGGAAGCCCTCGTCTCCCTCATCGAGCGGGCCCAGTCCATCGGGCTGACCCCGCTGGTCGAGGTCCACGACGAGGACGAGGTCGAGCGCGCCGTCGCCGCCGGCGCCAAGATCATCGGTGTCAACGCGCGCAACCTCAAGGACCTCAAGGTCGACCGCTCCACCTTCGAGCGCGTCGTCGAGGCCATCCCCGACCACATCGTCAAGGTCGCCGAGTCCGGCATCCGCGGACCGCACGACCTGATCGCGTACGCCAACGAGGGCGCCGACGCCGTCCTCGTCGGGGAGTCCCTGGTCACCGGACGCGACCCCAAGGCGGCCGTGGCCGACCTGGTGGCCGCCGGCGCCCACCCCGCCCTGCGGCACGGGCGGAGCTGACCCCACCCGTGCCCGTCTCCCGCTCCAGCGTCCGCACCCGCCCGGGCCACGGCCCGGCCGGCGTGCCGACGGCGCACGCGCCGCTGGCGCGCGGCTGCCGCCCCCGCGGCTGCCGCGCCCCTGCCCGGCGCGTGCACGGCCGGCGGGTGCGGTATGTGATCGGCTCCGAGCCCGGACAGGTCAACGGCATGCGATGGCGCCCCTCGCCCGCGCCGTGACGACGGCCGCCCCGCCCCGGTACCCCTGACGTACCGGCCGGGCGTCCTCGTACGGCCCGCCGTCCCCGAGCCGCCGGCTCCGGACGCGGGCCGCTCCGTCCGTATCCCCACCACCCCTGCCCGCGGGGTGCGCGGGCCGCGGACCGGCGGCGCCATACGGTGAAGCCATCCCGTCGCACCCCGTAGGAGTAGTGGACATGTCCACCCACTCGTTCTTCATCCCGGACCCGCAGGGTCTGGTCCCCAACGCCGAGGGCTACTTCGGCGACTTCGGCGGCAAGTTCATCCCGGAGGCGCTCGTCGCCGCCGTGGACGAGGTCGCCGTCGAATACGACAAGGCCAAGAGCGATCCGTCCTTCGCCGCCGAGCTCAACGAGCTCATGGTCAACTACACGGGCCGCCCCAGCGCCCTCACCGAGGTGCCCCGCTTCGCGGAGCACGCGGGCGGCGCACGGATCTTCCTCAAGCGCGAGGACCTCAACCACACCGGCTCGCACAAGATCAACAACGTGCTGGGCCAGGCGCTGCTCACCAAGCGCATGGGCAAGACCCGCGTCATCGCCGAGACCGGCGCCGGGCAGCACGGCGTGGCGACCGCCACCGCCTGCGCCCTCTTCGGCCTCGACTGCACCATCTACATGGGCGAGATCGACACCCAGCGCCAGGCGCTGAACGTCGCCCGCATGCGCATGCTGGGCGCCGAGGTCATCGCCGTGAAGTCCGGCTCCCGCACCCTCAAGGACGCCATCAACGAGGCGTTCCGCGACTGGGTCGCCAACGTGGACCAGACCCACTACCTCTTCGGCACCGTCGCCGGCCCCCACCCCTTCCCGGCCATGGTCCGCGACTTCCACCGCGTCATCGGCGTCGAAGCCCGCCGCCAGATCCTGGAGCGCGCCGGCCGCCTGCCCGACGCCGTCGCGGCCTGCGTCGGCGGCGGCTCCAACGCCATCGGCCTCTTCCACGCCTTCATCCCCGACGCGGACGTCCGCCTCGTCGGCTTCGAGCCCGCCGGCCACGGCGTGGACAGCGGCGAGCACGCGGCGACCCTGACCGCGGGCGAGCCCGGCATCCTGCACGGCTCGCGCTCCTACGTCCTCCAGGACGAGGAGGGCCAGATCACCGAGCCCTACTCCATCTCCGCCGGTCTGGACTACCCGGGCATCGGCCCCGAGCACTCCTACCTCAAGGACACCGGCCGCGGCGAGTACCGCGCCGTCACGGACGACGCCGCGATGCAGGCCCTGCGCCTGCTGTCCCGCACCGAGGGCATCATCCCGGCGATCGAGTCCGCGCACGCCCTCGCGGGCGCCCTCGACCTCGGCCGGGAACTCGGCCCGGACGGGCTGATCGTGGTCAACCTGTCCGGTCGCGGTGACAAGGACATGGACACCGCCGCCCGCTACTTCGGGCTGTACGACACCGACGGGGCGGTCGCCGACAACGAGTACGCCGAGGGGGACGACAAGTGAGCGCCAACGGGAACATCGAACTGCTGGGCGCGACCCTCGCCAAGGCGAAGTCCGAGGACCGGGCCGCCCTCGTCGCCTACCTCCCGGCCGGCTTCCCGACCGTCGACGGCGGTATCGAGGCCGTCAAGGCCATCGTGGCCGGCGGCGCCGACGTGATCGAGATCGGCCTGCCGCACAGCGACCCGGTCCTGGACGGCCCCGTCATCCAGACCGCCGACGACATCGCCCTGCGCGGCGGCGTGAAGATCGCCGACGTCATGCGCACCGTGCGCGAGGCGTACGAGGCCACCGGCGCCCCCATCCTGGTGATGACCTACTGGAACCCCATCGACCGCTACGGCGTCGAGCGGTTCACCGCCGAACTCGCGGCGGCCGGCGGTGCGGGCTGCATCCTGCCCGACCTGCCGGTCCAGGAGTCGGCGCTGTGGCGCGAGCACGCGGCCGAGCACGGGCTCGCGACCGTCTTCGTCGTCGCCCCGAGCAGCCGGGACGCGCGCCTGGCCACCATCACGGCGGCCGGTTCCGGCTTCGTCTACGCCGCTTCCCTGATGGGCGTCACCGGCACCCGGGAGTCGGTCGGCGACCAGGCCCAGGACCTGGTGCGCCGCACCCGCGCCACCACCGACCTGCCCGTCTGCGTGGGCCTCGGCGTCTCCAACGCCGCCCAGGCCGCGCAGGTGGCCGGCTTCGCGGACGGGGTGATCGTCGGCTCGGCCTTCGTGAAGCTGCTGCTGGACGCCCCGGACCTGGAGACCGGGCTGGAGGGCGTGCGGGCGCTGGCGGGCGAGCTCGCGGAAGGCGTACGCAGGTCCTGAGGCCCGGACGGGCCGGTCCTGACGCCGGACGGGCCGGGAGATGGTCGCCCGGCGACCGCCGGGGGCCCCATTAGCCCGATCGAGTGGAAGTGGGAGCGGGGAGGCACGCGAGTGCCTCCCCGCTTCGTTTGGCCGAACGTGAGCGAGAAGAACGACGGTGCGAACCGCGATGCGACGAAACGATCTGCCCGAGAGCGACTCCTCGCGGAGCGCGAGCGGCAGAAGAAGAAGGACAAGCGCCGCCGGACCCTCATCGTGTCCGCGGCGGTGGTCGGCGTACTCGGCCTGGCCGCGGTCGTCGGCCTGATCGCGGCGAACACCGGCAAGGGCGACAAGTCCGCCAAGGCGGGCCCGGTGGCCGCCCCCTCGGGGGCCACGGGCAAGGACGCGCTCGCCATCCAGACGGGCAAGCCCGAGGCCAAGTCCACCCTCACCGTGTGGGAGGACTTCCGCTGCCCGGCCTGCAAGGCGTTCGAGGACAACTACCGGACCACGGTCCACGACCTGGAGGCCAGAGGACTGCTCAAGGTCGACTACCACCTGGTCACCCTGATCGACGGCAACATGACCGGCACCGGCTCCCTCAAGGCCGCGAACGCCGCCGCCTGCGCGCAGGACGCGGGGAAGTTCCCCGCCTACCACGACGTGCTCTTCCAGAACCAGCCGCAGGAAGCCGACGACGCCTACGGCAAGAACCCCAGGCTGCTGGAGCTGGCGGGCAAGGTACCGGGGCTGGACACCCCGGCGTTCCGCTCGTGCGTGGAGAGCGGCACGCACAACAGCTGGGTGGCGAAGTCGCACGAGGCGTTCCGCGCCGGGAAGTTCCGCGGGACCCCCAGCGTGCTGCTGAACGGCAAGGACATCTTCGCCGACCAGGCCAACCCGCTGACCCCGCAGAAGCTCAAGGAGGCGGTGGAGGCCGCCGCCAAGGGCAACGGCGGCGCGGCGGCCGCCCCGAAGGGGACGGGCGCGCCGTCGGCCTCGCCGTCACCGTCGGTCTCACGCCCGGGGAAGTCCCCGTCGTCCTCGTCGTCCTCCCTGTCCTCGTCGTCGTCCTCGGTTTCCGGGAGCAGGGCCGGCAGCGGGGGTCCGGCCGGGGCGGGAGCCACGGCCGACTGAGCGACCGTATCGATTTCACCGCAGGTTGCCGGGCGGGTTGCGGTGGGTACCGCCCGGCAGGGTAGCGTCGGTCCTGCCATGACACTTGCCTATATCCCCAGCCCGTCGACCGGCGTGATCCATCTCGGACCGATCCCGCTTCGCGGCTACGCGTTCTGCATCATCATCGGCGTCTTCGTCGCCGTCTGGCTCGGCAACAAGCGCTGGATCGCACGCGGCGGTAAGCCGGGCACGGTCGCGGACATCGCCGTGTGGGCGGTGCCGTTCGGCCTGATCGGCGGCCGCCTCTACCACGTGATCACCGACTACCAGCTCTACTTCGGCGAGGGCCGCGACTGGGTCGACGCCTTCAAGATCTGGGAGGGCGGCCTCGGCATCTGGGGTGCGATCGCGCTGGGCGCGGTGGGCGCCTGGATCGGCTGCCGGCTGCGCGGGATCCCGCTGCCGGCCTGGGCGGACGCCCTGGCCCCCGGCATCGCGCTGGCGCAGGCCTGCGGCCGCTGGGGCAACTGGTTCAACCAGGAGCTGTACGGGCGGCCCACCGACCTGCCCTGGGCCCTCAAGATCAGTGAGGGTCCGAACCGGGTCGCCGGGACCTACCACCCCACCTTCCTCTACGAGTCCCTGTGGTGCATCGGCGTCGCCCTGCTGGTGATCTGGGCCGACCGCCGCTTCAAGCTGGGACACGGCCGGGCCTTCGCGCTGTACGTGGCCGCGTACTGTCTCGGGCGCGGCTGGATCGAGTACATGCGCGTCGACGAGGCGCACCACATCCTCGGGGTGCGGCTGAACGTCTGGACGGCGGTCGTCGTCTTCGTGCTCGCGGTGGTCTACCTGTTCCTGTCGCAGAAGCTGCGGCCGGGCCGGGAAGAGGTCGTGGAGCCGGACCGGGGTCCGGCGGCGGGCGGGGACGCCGTGGCCGGTGCCGAGGACGTCGTGGCCGCTGCCGGGGACGCCGGGCCCCAGGAGCCCGGAGCCGAAGGCGCCACGGACGAGGCGGGCGAGGCGGGCAAGGCCGGGGCCGGGGCGCCGGACGCCTCCGCCGGGCAGAAGCCGCAGGATTCGCCGCAGTCGCAGGACGCCGAGCCGGCCTCCGGGACGGCTTCGGGGACTGCTCCCGGGGTCAAGAAGCTCTGATCCGGGACTGCCGGAGGGCAAGGGGGCGGCGCGCGGAAGGGCGGCGCCCCCGTGATCGTGGGGGGTTGGGGGGGTGGCCCGGAAGGCGGGGGGGGGGGGGGGGCCGGGTGTGGGGGGGGGGGAGGGGGGA
>NZ_JBITDH010000001.1:130580-241310 GCF_044454045.1 Streptomyces sp. NPDC051578 | reverse complement strand
CTCGACCCCCCCCCGCCGCGCCCCGCCGCCCCGCCGCGGGGGCGGGCTGGGGGTACGGCCCCGGGGCTCACTCCGCTGCGCCCGGGGCGGCCGGGGGGCCGGGGGGGCGCCCGCCGCGGGCGCGGCGCCCCCTTGACGTTGCGGGTTGCGGGTGGACGCCCGGACGGCGGGGTCAGGAGGGGACCGGGGAGTCGCGGCGGGCGAGGGCGACCACGCGTTCCGCGCCGGCCAGGACCGCCGGGTCGACGAAACGGCCGTCGGGCAGGGCCACCGCGCCCGGGGTGAGCCGGGCCGCCGCCATGATCTGCTCGGCGGCCGCGACCTCCTCCGGGCCGGGGAGGTAGGCCCGTTCGATCACGGGGAGCTGGCGGGGGTGGATCGCCGCCCGGCCCAGGAAACCCAGCGAACGGCCCCGGGCGCAGGAGACGGCCAGCGCCTCCAGGTCCCGGATGTCGGGGAACACCGACTGCGCGGGCGGGGCAAGACCTGCTGCCCGGGCCGCGACCACCACCCGTGAGCGCGGCCAGTCCAGGCCCGCCTCGGCGCTGACGCCCAGGTCGGCCCTGAGGTCCGCCTCGCCCAGGGCCAGCCCGCGAAGGGCGGGGTGGGCGCGCGCGATCTCGTAGGCCCGCTCCACGCCCAGCGCGGACTCCAGCAGGGCGTACAGAGCCACCCCGCCGGTGCGGGCGGCGACCGCGGAGATCTGCTCGGGGGCGCAGATCTTGGGCAGGCGCAGGCCGGCCAGGCCCGGCAGCCCGGTCAGCGCGGTGAGGTCGGCGCCCGCCCAGGGGGAGTCCAGGGCGTTGACCCGGACGTGCACGGGTACCGGTTGTCGCTCGGTGAGCAGTTCGGCGGTCGCGGCGCGGGCGTACTCCTTGCGGGAGAGCGAGACCGCGTCCTCCAGGTCCACGATGACGGCGTCGGCCCCCGAGTGCAGGGCCTTCCAGACCACTTCGGGCCGGTCACCGGGTGCGTACAGCCAGCTAAGGATCATAGGGCCCCTTCCTTGCGCAGAGCGGTGATCTCGGCCCCGGTCAGGCCGAGTTCGGTGAGGACGGCGTCGGTGTCGGCGCCGTGCGGACGGCCCGCCCAGCGGATCGCGCCGGGCGTGCGGGAAAGCCGGAAGAGGACGTTCTGCATGCGGAGCGGTCCGAGCTCCGGGTCGTCGACCTCGGTGAGGGTGCCGAGCGCCGCGTACTGCGGATCGGCCATCACGTCCCGTACGTCGTACACCGGGGCGACCGCGGCCTGCGCGTCCTCGAAGGCGGCGACCACCTCGTCGGCCTTGCGCCGGGCGATCCAGCCGCCGACCGCCTCGTCGAGCAGCGGCGCGTGCGCGGCCCGGCCGGCGGCGGTCGCGAACCACGGCTCGGCGACCAACTCGGGCCGCCCGACCAGGCGCAGGACGCGTTCCGCGACGGACTGCGCCGAGGTGGACACCGCCAGCCAGCGCCCGTCCGCGCTGCGGTAGGTGTTGCGGGGCGCGTTGTTGGTGGAGCGGTTGCCGGTGCGGGGCTGGACGTAGCCGAGCTGGTCGTACCAGAGCGGGTGCGGGCCGAGCACCGTGAGGATCGGCTCGATGATGGCCAGGTCCACCACCTGGCCCTGGCCGGTACGGTCGCGGCCCGCGAGAGCCGCCATCACGGCGTACGCGGTGGTCAGCGCGGCGATCGAGTCCGCCAGTCCGAACGGCGGCAGCGCCGGCGGCCCCTCCGGCTCCCCGGTGATCGCGGCGAAGCCGCTCATGGCCTCCGCGAGGGTGCCGAAGCCGGGGCGGCGGGCGTACGGGCCGTGCTGGCCGAACGCCGTCACGCGGGCCAGGACCAGGCGCGGGTTCGCGGCGGACAGCTCCGGCCAGCCGAGGCCCCACCTCTCCAGGGTGCCGGGGCGGAAGTTCTCGATGACCACGTCGGCGGTGGCGGCCAGCCGCAGCAGGGTGTCGCGGCCGCCCGGGGTGGACAGGTCGAGGGTCATCGTGCGCTTGTTCCGCCCCAGCAGCTTCCACCAGAGCCCGACGCCGTCCTTGGCGGGGCCGTGACCGCGGGAGGGGTCGGGCCGCACGGGGTGCTCGACCTTGACGACCTCGGCGCCGAAGTCACCGAGCAGGGTGGCGGCGAGGGGCCCGGCGAACAGGGTGGCCAGGTCGAGCACGCGCAGACCGGCGAGGGGCCCGCCGGGATGGAAGTCCACCGCGGCCGCCCCGCTCGCGCCGGGACTCGTGAGATCGGGGCCCGCGGCGGCGGGGTCCGTCGCGTGCGGGCCTGCGGCGTCGGGATCCGTTGCGTCCGGGCCTGTGGCGGTGGGGCGGGTCGTGTGCGGGCCTGCGGGGTCGGGGCCTGCGGGGTCGGGGCCTGCGGGGTCGGGGCCTGCGGGGTCGGGGCCCGCTGTGTCGGGGCCTTGGGCGTCGAGGCCCGTCGTGTCCGGGGCCGTCGTGGCCGGGCCTGTGGCGGTGGGGCCGGTCGTGTGCGGGCCTGCGGGGTCGGGATCCGTTGCGTCCGGGCCTGTGGCGGTGGGGCGGGTCGTGTGCGGGCCTGCGGGGTCGGGGCCCGCTGTGTCGGGGCCTTGGGCGCCGAGGCGCGTGTCCGGGGCCGTCGTGGCCGGGCCTGTGGCGGCGGGGCTCATGCGGGGGCTCCGGGGGCGGCCGCGGCCCGGGCTCCGGAGGGCTGCCCGGGTCCCGCACTCCGCCCGGCCAGGGCAAAGGCCTCGGTCTCGGCGCGCGTCGGCATCGAGTCCTGGGCGCCGGACCGTTGCACGGACAGCGCGGCCGCCGCGGACGCCCACCGCAGGGCCTCGGGCATCGGGCGCCCCTCGCCGAGGGCCACGGCGAGGGCCCCGACGAAGGTGTCCCCGGCGGCCGTGGTGTCCACCGCCCGGACGCGGGGCGCGGGCACGGTCAGCGGCTCGCGGTCCCTGGCCGCGTAGAGGACTCCGGCCGCCCCGAGGGTGATGACCACCTCGGGGACGTCCTGGAGCAGGGCTCCGGCCGCCGCGTGCGGGTCGGTGAGCCCGGTGAGGGCGGCGGCCTCGTGCTCGTTGGGCACCAACAGGTCGATGAGACCGAGCAGGTCGGGTGGCAGCGGCCGGGCCGGGGCCGGAGTGAGGACGGTCCGCACGCCGTGGGCCCGGGCGGCACGGGCTCCCGCGAGCACGGCCTCCAGCGGCAGTTCGAGCTGGAGGAGCAGGCAGTCGGCGGCGCCGATCCGCGAGTCGTCGCCCGCCTCCAGGCCGGTGACCAGGCCGTTGGCACCCGGGATGACGACGATGCTGTTCGCGCCCTCCCCGTCGACGGTGATGTGGGCGGTGCCGCTGGCGCCCTCGACGGTGCGCAGGGCGGCCGTCTCGACCCCGGCCTCCGCGAGCGCGGACCGCAGCCTTACGCCGAATTCGTCGGCCCCCACCGCCCCGATCATCACCACCTCGCCACCGCAGCGGGCCGCTGCCACCGCCTGATTGGCGCCCTTGCCGCCCGGAACCGTACGGAAGGCGGTGCCGGTGACGGTCTCGCCGAGGCGGGGGGCCTTGGGGACGTAGGCGACGAGGTCCATGTTCGTACTGCCGAGCACGGCGATGGCCGTCATGAGCGTGCTGCCTCCTGTGCGGTGAGGTGGGCGAGGGTGTCGAAGCCGATGCCGTCGAAGCCGGCGACGGTGGTGGCGAGGCGGTTTTTGAGGGGCGCGGCCCAGCGGTGCGGGACCTCGCCCGCGACGAGGGCGGCGAGGGAGCCCGCGGTGGCGCCGTTGGAGTCGGTGTCCCAGCCGCCGGACACGGCGCGGCAGACGGAGTGGGTGAAGTCGCCGTCGGCGTGGGTGAGGGCGGCCGCGACGAGGGCGGTGTTGGGGACGGCGTGTACCCAGTGGTAGTGGCCGTGGCGGGCGTGCAGCACGTCCACGACACGGTCGAAGTCGGTGTGCCGGGCCGCGGTGTCGATGGCGTGGCGGACAGCGCCGGCGAGCCGGGAGCGGGGCGGTACGACGGCCAGTCCGGCGCGGAGCGCGGTGTGGACGTCGGCCCGGCCGGTGGCGGCCTCGGCGATGGCGGCGGCGCCGAACAGGGCCGCGTAGACGCCGTTGGCGGCGTGGGTGAGGACGGCGTCCCGGTAGGCCTGCGCCGCGGCGGCGGCCGGATCCCCCGGGTTGGTCCAGCCGTGGACGTCGGCGCGGATGAGGGCGCCGATCCATTCGCGGAAGGGGTTGTGGTGGGTGGCGGTGGCGGGGGGTTCCAGACCCTGGAGCAGGTTGCGGTACGCGATGCGCTCGGCGGTGAAGGTGCGGCCGGCCGGGAGCTCGTCGAGCCAGAGGCGGCCGACGTCGGCGGTGGTGAAACCCTTGCCGTGGCGCTGGAGGAGGAGCAGGCCGAGGAGGGGGTAGTTGAGGTCGTCGTCCTCGGGGGTGCCGTCGATGTTCTCGGCGAGGGAGGTGGGGGCGGAGCGGCGGTTCCAGGGGTACGCGGCCAGCAGCGCGGCGGGGACGCCGCGGGCGGTGAACCAGTCGTCCAGGGGCCAGTTGCCCGCGGCGCGGGCGAGGCGGCGGATGCCGTCCAGCGGGAGCTTCTCCACGGGCTTGCCGAGCACGCACCCGACGGCCCGCCCCACCCAAGCGGCCTCCAGCCGCCGGACGAGCCCGGCCTCGACGTGGCTGTCCTCCGCCCCCGGGGCCGGATCGCGCGGGGCACCGGCGACTGCGGGCCGGGGCCGCGGCTGCGGCCCGGGGCGGGGGCCGGTGTACGAGTCGGGGTGCGGGTCCGGGTGGGGGTCGGGGTGCCGGTCGGGCCGGGGGGCCGGGTCGGCCAGCGGGTGCGGGTGGGGGTGGGCGTGCGGCGGCGCGTCGGGGTGCGGCGCCGGGCGGGGGTCGAGGTGCCGGTCGGGCCGGGGGGCCGGGTCGGCCAGCGGGTGCGAGTGGAGGTGGGCGTGCGGCGGCGCGTCGGGGTGCGGGTCCGGGTGGGGGTCGAGGTGCCGGTCGGGCCGGGGGGCCGGGTCGGCCAGCGGGTCCGGGTGGAGGCGGGCGTGCGGCGGCGCGTCGGGGTGCGGGTCCGGGCGGGGGTCGGGGTGCCGGTCGGGCCGGGGGGCCGGATCGGCCAGCGGGTCGGGGTGCGGATGGGGGTTGGCGTGCGGCTGCGGCCCGGAGCGCGGCTCGGGCTGCGGCGCCGGGTGGGCCTGCGGGTGCGGGTCGGGGTGTGGTTCCGGGTGGGCCTGCGGGCCGGGCTCCCGCGTCGGGTGGGCCTGCGGGTGCGGGTCGGGCCGGGGGGTCGGGGGTTTTCCCGGCAGCTGTGGGGCGGGCTTGGGGGCGGGTCGGCCACGGGGGCGGTCCGGCTGTGGGGCCCGGGGTCGTGCCGATCCGGGGGCCGGGTCGGCTGCGGGGGTGCGGGGCCAGGTGGCGGTGATGGCCCGCCAGGACTCCGGTTCGTCGGGGGCCGAGGGGGAGGGGAGCGCCGCGAGTTCGGTCAGGAGGCGGCCCGCCAGGGCGCGCAGCCCGGGGTCGGCGGGGGCCGGGGAGGCCCCGGCCCGGTCCGGGGCCGGGTGCCCGCCAGCCGCGAGCCAGACCCGCAGCAGCGGCTCCGCGTCCCGCCCGTCCTGCGCCGCCTGCCGCAGCTCGTGCCCGACCAGGTCCTCCGGCTGGACCCACGTCAGCCGTACGGATCCCGCCAGGGCGGCCCCGTGCTCGCCATCCCGTGCGGGCGCCTCCGGGGTAGGGGGTGTCATCGGAGGGCCGCGATCGCGGTGAACGCCGACTCGTGGGCGCGGCGGCGGGCCCGGTCCCGGGTGAAGACCTCGCGGGCCACCGCCGTCAGCGCCGCCGCCGGGGCGTGCAGGTCGAGCCGGCTCGCCTCCGCGACCTGCTTCGCCCACACCTCCGGTACGGCCGCGAGACCGTTCAGGGCACCCGACAGCGCCCCCGCCATCGTGGCCGTCGAGTCGCAGTCCCGCCCGTAGTTGACCGCTCCGAGGACCGAGTCCTCGTACGCCCCGTCCGCGATCAGCAGCATGCCGAGGGCGATCGGCAGCTCCTCGATCGAGTGCAGCCGTGACGGCCGCCGGGCGCCCAGCGACGGCCGGCGGTAGTCCGGCCCGACCGAGTCGTACGGCGCGACCGCCTCCCGTAGCGGAACCAGCGCCGACTCGATGTCCCGGCAGCCGCGCGCGACGTCCCGGACCGCCTCGATGGCCGCCCGGGTGCCGTCCTTGGCCAGGGACACGGCCGTGTCGACCACCGAGCCCGCCGTCGCCCCCGGCACGCAGGCCGCGGCCACCGCCGCCGCGAACACGCCCGCCGCCTCCCGCCCGTAGGAGGACTGGTGGGCCCCGGCCACGTCCAGCGCCTCCGCGTAAGCGCCCTCAGGATTACCCGCGTTGACGAGCCCGACGGGCGCCATGTACATCGCCGCCCCGCAGTTGACGATGTTGCCGTTGCCCGCCTCGCGCGGGTCCGCGTGCGCGTAGTGCAGCCGGGTCACGATCCACTTCTCCGCGAGGAAGATCCGCTGGAGGGGCAGGGCCTCGGCTTCGAGCTCCGGGATCCAGCGGGGGTTCGTCATCAGGTCCGGGACGAGGTGCTCGGCGATCGCGTAGGCGTCGAGGTGGTCGCGTACGGCCTCGTAGACCCGTACCAGGGCGTGGGTCATCAGGGTGTCGTCGGTGACGTGGCCGTCGCCCTTGTGGTACGGCGCGATGGGGCGGGCGGTGCGCCAGTCCTCGTACCAGGGGCCGACGACGCCGCGCACGCGGCCGCCGTGCCGCTCGACGATCCGGTCCGGGGACCAGCCCTCCACCGGGCCGCCGAGGGCGTCGCCGACGGCCGCGCCGACCAGGCAGCCGGCCGCGCGGTCGTCGAGGGTGAGGGGGGTGAACGTCATGTCCGAATCATCCCTTGGGGTGCGGGCGTTGCGCGGGCTTTGGGTGAGGTGAGTTCCGTACGGGCGAGCAGCGCGGCGAGTTCGACCAGGTCGGTGCCGGCGAGGCGGGGCAGGGCGCAGCCGGAGAGGGTGCGGCAGGCCTCGCGCCAGGCGGCGGGCAGGCAGTCGCCGCCGCCCAGCGCGCCGGTGAGGGCCCCGGCGAGCGCGGGGGCGGAGTCCGCGACGCGGGACAGGCAGGCGGCGGCGGGTACGGCCCGGGCGACGTCGCCGCGGGCGGCGGTGACCAGGGCGAGCGCGACGGGGACGGTTTCGGCGGCGGCGATCCCGTAGCTGTAGACGTGGTCGACGATCTGGTGCTCCAGGAGCGGGACGAGGGCGAAGGCGCCGCCGCCCTCGTCGGTCCGGGCGAGCTTGACGGCGTGGCGGGCGTTGCGGCCGATCTCGGTGGCTTCGGGGAGCTGCTCCAGGGCGGCGTCGACGGCGGCGTCGGTGTCCGCGCCGGCGAGGGCGGTGGCGATGGCGGCGGCCATGGCGCGGGCGCCGTGGACGCCGTCGCCGTCCTGGGTGTAGCGGGCGTCGAACTCGGCGAGGTCCGCCGCGGCCAGGGGGTCCCCGGGGTGGACGACGGCCAGGACGCAGGCGCGGACGCAGGCGGCGTCGTCGAAGTAGTGGGGGTTGTCGTGACCGGTGGCGGGCGGGCGCAGGCCGGCGGCGAGGTTGCCGAGGCCGGCGCGGACGGAGATGCGGGCGCGCAGGGGCAGGACGGCCGACTCGACTTCCGGGGCCCGCTCGGCCGCGGCCGCCACCTCGCTGGCCAGGGCGTTCCAGGCGAGGTCGATGGCGGCCCGCATCCGGCGCGAGCGGGAGAGGTCGCTGAGCAGGACCCCGGCGGCGGTGAGCACCGACTCGGCGGCGAAGGCGGCCCATTCGGCGTCGTCGGAAGGGCCGAGGCGCAGGGGCTCGGGGGGCTGGTTGAGGGCGATGGGGACGGGGAGGGTGGTGGTCGCGTTCTGCTCGGCGAAGGTGTCGAGCTCACGGGTGAGGCGGCGGGTCCACTCGGGCATCCGGCTGGCCCGGTGCCGAGCGGCGGGCCACCCGGCCGCGTCGCCAGCGGCGAGCCCGAGCAGCAACCCCTCGATCCGCCGGGGGCCGGCGGGGGAGCCGGCACCGTTCTGCGCGGGGGCGGCCGTCCGGGTGGCGGTACGGACCTCAGCGCGCGCGGGGCCGGCGGGGCCCTCCCCGCCCTCCCCGCCCGCGCCGGACCCCGCGGGCTGCGGCGCGGCCCCCCGCCCGAAGGCCGGCCCGCTCTGCCGCACCCACCCCCCGCCGACCACCTCCGCCGGCCCGGCGCACGACGCACCCGCCTGCTCCGGCCCGCGGCCTCCGGGCCGGTCGCCCGTCGGCGTGCGCAGGCGCCCGGACGCGCCCGCCACGGCGCACCACGCACCTGCCGGCTCCGGGACGTCGGGCCGGCCGCCCGTCCGGTCGCGGGCGGCGTCGGGCTGGTCCCCTGCTGGTCCGGGTTCGGTGTGCTGCTCGGCCGCCGGCTCCGGGGCGTCGGGCCGGTCGCCCGTCCGGGTGGGGGACGGGTCGGGCTGGTGTCCGGCCGGGCCTGGCGGGGTGTGCGGCTCGGGCGCAGGCTCCGGGGCAGGGGTTCCCGGCCGGTCACCCGTCGGGCTCGCGACGGGGCCGGGCTGCTGCCCGGCCGGGCCCGGTCCGGTGTGCCCCGCGCATGCCGGCTCCGGGCCGGTCTGTTCCGCGGCTGCCGCCGGTCCGGTGTGCCGCTCGGCCGCCGGCTCCGGGGCGTCGGGCTGGTCGGCCGTCAGGGGGCGCGTGGGGGCACGGTGGTTTACGGGCGGGGGCGGGGTGGGGTCGTAAGGGGGAGGGGTCATCGGGCGGGCTCGGATTCGGGGGTGAGGAGGTCCGCGATGTCCAGGACGTGGTAGCCGCGCATCGAGGGCAGGCAGCTGCCCCGGACCGGGCCGATCACCGACGACCAGGCGCCCGGGATCGCCGCGGCCCCCGACAGCGCCCCGGCCAGCGCCCCCGCCACCGCCGCGGTGGTGTCCGCGTCCCGCCCCATGTTCACCGCCGTGAGGACGGACTCGGCGAAGTCACCCCGCGCCGCCGCGAACGCCCCGAAGGCCAGGCCCACCGCCTCCGGAGCCAGGTCCGTCCAGGGGTAGCCGCCGATCACCACCGCCGACCGCACCGCCCGCTCGCCGCGCGGGGCCGCCGTCACCGCCCTGCGCAGTGACCGCGCCGTCCAGGAGTCCGAGGGGATCACCGACAGCGCCGCCGAGACCACCGACGCCGGGGAGCCGCCCGCCATCGCCGCCGCGACGCCGGCCGCGACCGCCTGGCCGCCGTAGATGCCCTCCCCGTCGTGGCTGACCGAGCCGTCGATCGCCACCAGCCGCGCGGCCTCCGCCGGCCGCCCCGCCGCGAACACCCCGAACGGCGCCGCCCGCATGGCCAGCCCGTCCGACCACGCGTGGCGGTGCTGCGCGGAGATGGGCGCCGCCAGGCCCCGGCGGAGGTTCTCCAGCGTGCCGCGTTCCGAGAAGCCCGCGCCGCGGAAGGGTCCGACGTCCAGGTCGGCGATCCAGTGGTGCCAGGCGCGTTCCACGTGGCTGACCGCGAGCGCCGACCCGTGGCGGGCCAGCAGCAGCCCGGAGAAGATCGCGTACTCCGTGTCGTCGGTGCCCGCCGGATCGTCGGAGACGAAGCCCTCGATCCGGCCCCACTTCGCCCGGATCTGCGACGGCTTCATGTTCTCCGCGGGGGCGCCCAGCGCGTCACCCACCGCCAGTCCCAGAAGCGCGCCCCTGGCCCGTTCGAGGAGGATCTGCGGATCGCATGCAATCAGCTCCATCGCGCGCCTCTCCACTTGATGGGACTCATCATGAGCCCTTGGGGGATTTGTGCCATGGGATGACGTTTGTCGCGAGCCGCGAAACACCCCCCGAAGGCCGCCGTCACCCGGTCGCCGACCCGCGAAACCCCAGGTAAGTACGGCCTTCCTTGCTGGCGGACGAAGGAAATCGTGCGTAGTTTCGAGGTGTTCAGGGGGAGTGGCCGTCTGCGCGTCGCCTTCGCGTACCCGCTCGCAAGCAGGGGCCCGGCCGAGTAGCGGAAGAGGCTCGGACGACTCCCGGAAGAGGCTCCGAAAAGGCTCGGAAAAGGCGTCGGAAAGACAGCTCGGCAAAGGCTCGAAAAAGGGGAGATACGGCGCATGTCCATCATCGACACCGAAGCACCACTGCACACCGCCCACCGCGACAACCACACCCACCGTGACGTCAACGGCGGATGGCTGCGACCGGCCGTTTTCGGTGCCATGGACGGGCTCGTCTCCAACCTCGCCCTCATGACCGGTGTGGCGGGCGGCGCGGTCGCCCCGCAGACCATCGTCATCACCGGCCTGGCCGGGCTGGCCGCCGGCGCCTTCTCGATGGCCGCCGGCGAGTACACCTCGGTCGCCTCGCAGCGCGAGCTCGTCCTCGCCGAACTCGACGTCGAACGCCAGCAGTTGCGCAAGCACCCGGTCGACGAGATGGAGGAGCTGGCGGAGCTGTACGTATCGCGGGGCGTCGAGCCCGCCCTCGCCCGTGAGGTCGCCATGCAGCTCTCCCGGGACCCGGAGCAGGCGCTGGAGATACACGCCCGCGAGGAGCTGGGCATCGACCCGGACGACCTGCCGTCGCCCCTGGTCGCCGCCGTCTCGTCCTTCGGCTCGTTCGCGCTGGGCGCGCTGCTGCCCGTACTTCCCTACCTGCTGGGCGCGACCGCCCTGTGGCCGGCCGTACTGCTGGCCCTGGTGGGCCTCTTCGCCTGCGGAGCGGTCGTCGCCCGGGTCACCGCGCGCTCCTGGTGGTTCAGCGGTGTGCGGCAGCTGGTCCTGGGCGGTGCGGCCGCCGGTGTGACGTACGTCCTGGGCACGTGGATCGGCGGCGCCCTAGGCTGACCGGCGCAGGAGTGAGACACTATGCAGAGCGCCGCATAAATTAATGATTACCCGGCGGTTTCGAGCACATCACCGCCGGGCATCACACCAGGGCTCCCCATGGCTGCCGCGGGGAGCTTCCGGGCAATGAAGCCCCACGCATCACCCTCCCGGCTCCGGGATCCCTTTTCTGCTTGCGTTTACGCCTCGCGCAGTGTCCGCATGCTGGAACGAGATATCCGCCACGCGGGATCACGGTCATCATGTAACCTGCACGAAATTTCGCAGAGGGCCAACGTCGTCCCTCGGCACGCACCTTTGCCACGACGACGACGGGAGAGCCGATGCGTTCCGCATCCACGCACTCCGCGACCGGGCCCAGCACCACCGCCTGGTCGCCCATGGACGGTCGCCCCGCCCCCCAGGGCATGTACGACCCGCGCAACGAGCACGACGCCTGCGGCGTCGGCTTTGTGGCCAACCTCAGCGGCGAGGCCGGCCACACGCTGGTCGAGCAGGCGCTGACCGTACTGCGGAACCTCGAACACCGCGGCGCCACCGGATCCGAGCCGGACTCGGGCGACGGCGCCGGAATCCTCTCCCAGGTCCCCGACGCGTTCCTGCGCGAGGTGGCCGGTTTCGACCTCCCCGAGCCCGGCGCCTACGCCGTCGGCATCGCCTTCCTCCCCGCCGACGGCTCCGCACAGGCCGTCGCCGTGGAGCAGATCGAGGCGATCGCCGCCGAGGAGAATTTGACGGTCCTCGGCTGGCGCGAGGTCCCGGTCACCCCCGACCTGCTCGGCAACGGCGCCCGCGCCACCATGCCGGCCTTCTCGCAGCTCTTCGTCAGCGGGAGCACTCCCTCAGCGGAGGCGCTCAGCGGCATCGAGCTCGACCGCAAGGCGTTCGTCCTGCGCAAGCGCGCCGAGCGCGAGGCCGGGGTCTACTTCCCCTCGCTCTCCGCCCGCACCATCGTCTACAAGGGCATGCTGACCACCGGCCAGCTGGAGCCCTTCTTCCCGGACCTCTCCGACCGCCGCTTCGCCTCGGCGCTCGCCCTGGTCCACTCCCGGTTCTCGACGAACACCTTCCCGTCCTGGCCACTCGCCCACCCGTACCGCTTCGTCGCGCACAACGGCGAGATCAACACGGTCAAGGGCAACCGGAACTGGATGAAGGCCCGCGAGTCCCAGCTGGCCTCCGACGTCTTCGGAGACGGCGCCCTGGACCGGATCTTCCCGATCTGTACGCCCGACGCCTCCGACTCCGCCTCTTTCGACGAGGTCCTGGAGCTGCTCCACCTCGGCGGCCGCTCCCTGCCGCACAGCGTGCTGATGATGATCCCGGAGGCGTGGGAGAACCACACCTCCATGGACCCGGCCCTGCGCGCCTTCTACCAGTACCACTCCACGATGATGGAGCCCTGGGACGGCCCGGCCTGCGTCACCTTCACCGACGGTACCCAGGTCGGCGCGGTCCTCGACCGCAACGGTCTGCGCCCCGGGCGCTACTGGGTCACCGACGAGGGCCTGGTCGTACTGTCCTCCGAGGTCGGCGTCCTCGACATCGACCCCTCGAAGGTGGTCCGCAAGGGCCGCCTCCAGCCCGGCAAGATGTTCCTCGTCGACACCGCCCAGCACCGCATCGTCGAAGACGACGAGATCAAGGCCGAGCTCGCCGCCGCCGCCCCGTACGGGGAGTGGCTGGAGACCGGTGAGATCGAGCTGACGGACCTGCCCGAGCGCGAGCACATCGTGCACACCCACGCCTCGGTCACCCGCCGCCAGCAGACCTTCGGCTACACCGAGGAAGAGCTGCGCGTCATCCTCGCGCCGATGGCCCGCACCGGCGGCGAGCCGCTCGGCTCCATGGGCACGGACTCCCCGATCGCGGCCCTGTCCGAGCGCCCCCGGCTGCTCTTCGACTACTTCACGCAGCTGTTCGCGCAGGTCACCAACCCGCCGCTGGACGCCATCCGCGAGGAGCTCGTCACCTCGCTGCTCTCCTCGCTGGGCCCGCAGGGCAACCTGCTGGAGCCGACCGCCGCGTCCTGCCGCAGCGTGACCCTGCCCTTCCCGGTGATCGACAACGACGAGCTGGCCAAGCTCATCCACGTCAACGCCGACGGCGACATGCCGGGCATGAAGGCCGCCACCCTCTCGGGCCTGTACCGGGTCTCCGGCGGCGGCGAGGCACTGGCCGCCCGCCTGGAGGAGATCCGCGGCGAGGTCGACGCCGCCATCGCCGGCGGCGCCCACCTCATCGTCCTCTCCGACCGGCACTCCGACGCCGAGCACGCACCGGTCCCGTCGCTGCTGCTCACCTCCGCGGTGCACCACCACCTCATCGCCACCAAGCAGCGCACCCAGGTGGGCCTGCTGGTCGAGGCCGGTGACGTCCGCGAGGTCCACCACGTCGCGCTCCTGATCGGCTACGGCGCGGCCGCCGTCAACCCGTACCTCGCCATGGAGTCCGTGGAGGACCTGCTGCGCGCCGGTACCTTCCTGTCCGGCCTGGAGCCGGAGCAGGCGATCAAGAACCTGATCTACGCGCTCGGCAAGGGCGTCTTGAAGGTCATGTCGAAGATGGGCATCTCCACCGTCGCCTCCTACCGCGGAGCCCAGGTCTTCGAGGCCGTCGGCCTGAACGAGGAGTTCGTCGGCACGTACTTCAACGGCACCGCCACCAAGATCGGCGGCGCCGGCCTCGACGTCATCGCCAAGGAGGTGGCCGCGCGCCACGCCAAGGCGTACCCGGCCACCGGCATCGCCGCCACGCACCGCGCGCTGGAGATCGGCGGTGAGTACCAGTGGCGCCGCGAGGGCGAACCGCACCTCTTCGACCCGGAGACGGTCTTCCGCCTCCAGCACGCCACCCGCAACCGCCGCTACGACATCTTCAAGCAGTACACCGATCGGGTGAACGAGCAGTCCGAGCGGCTGATGACGCTGCGCGGTCTGTTCGGCTTCAAGTCCGACCGGCCCTCGATCCCCGTCGAGGAGGTCGAGTCCGTCGCCGACATCGTCAAGCGCTTCTCCACGGGCGCGATGTCGTACGGCTCCATCTCCAAGGAGGCGCACGAGACCCTCGCCGTCGCCATGAACCAGTTGGGCGCCAAGTCCAACACCGGTGAGGGCGGCGAGGACCCGGACCGCCTGTACGACCCGGCGCGCCGCTCCTCCATCAAGCAGGTCGCCTCCGGCCGCTTCGGAGTCACCAGCGAGTACCTCGTCAAC
The DNA here is from genome assembly GCF_044454045.1 of Streptomyces sp. NPDC051578. Taxonomy (NCBI): domain Bacteria; kingdom Bacillati; phylum Actinomycetota; class Actinomycetes; order Kitasatosporales; family Streptomycetaceae; genus Streptomyces; species Streptomyces sp. NPDC051578. Next base: position 227,279 of record NZ_JBITDH010000001.1, on the reverse strand, counting down.
GCGGACGACATCCAGATCAAGATGGCGCAGGGCGCCAAGCCCGGCGAGGGCGGCCAGCTGCCCGGCCACAAGGTGTACCCGTGGGTCGCCAAGACCCGGCACTCCACCCCGGGCGTCGGTCTGATCTCCCCGCCGCCGCACCACGACATCTACTCCATCGAGGACCTGGCGCAGCTGATCCACGACCTCAAGAACGCCAACCCGGCCGCCCGCATCCACGTGAAGCTGGTCTCCGAGGTCGGCGTGGGCACGGTCGCGGCCGGCGTCTCCAAGGCCCACGCGGACGTCGTCCTCATCTCCGGCCACGACGGCGGTACGGGCGCCTCCCCGCTCACCTCGCTCAAGCACGCGGGCGGCCCCTGGGAGCTCGGTCTCGCCGAGACCCAGCAGACCCTGCTGCTCAACGGGCTGCGCGACCGCATCGTGGTCCAGACGGACGGCCAGCTCAAGACCGGACGCGACGTGATCATCGCCGCGCTGCTGGGCGCCGAGGAGTTCGGTTTCGCGACCGCCCCCCTCGTCGTCTCCGGCTGCGTCATGATGCGCGTCTGCCACCTGGACACCTGCCCCGTCGGCATCGCCACCCAGAACCCGGTCCTGCGCGACCGCTTCTCCGGCAAGCCGGAATTCGTCGTCAACTTCTTCGAGTTCATCGCGCAGGAGGTGCGCGAGCTCCTCGCCGAGCTCGGCTTCCGCTCGATCGAGGAGGCCGTCGGCCACGCCGAGCTGCTCGACACCAGCAAGGCCGTCACGCACTGGAAGGCGCAGGGTCTGGACCTGGAGCCGCTCTTCCACGTGCCCGAGCTGCCCGAGGGCGCGGTCCGCCACGCCGTGATCGAGCAGGACCACGGACTGGAGAAGGCCCTCGACAACGAGCTGATCGAGCTCGCGGCGGAGGCGCTGAACGCGCCGACCGCCGAAGAGGCGCAGCCGGTTCGCGCGCAGGTCGCCATCCGCAACATCAACCGGACCGTCGGCACCATGCTCGGCCACGAGGTCACCAAGAAGTTCGGTGGCGCGGGCCTGCCCGACGACACCATCGACCTGACCTTCACCGGCAGCGCCGGCCAGTCCTTCGGCGCCTTCCTGCCCAAGGGCATCACCCTCCGCCTGGAGGGCGACGCCAACGACTACGTCGGCAAGGGCCTGTCGGGCGGCCGGATCGTCGTCCGCCCCGACCGCGGCGCCGACCACCTCGCCGAGTACTCGACCATCGCCGGCAACACCATCGGCTACGGAGCCACCGGCGGCGAGATGTTCCTGCGCGGCCGCACCGGCGAGCGCTTCTGCGTCCGCAACTCCGGCGCCCTGGTGGTCTCGGAGGGCGTGGGCGACCACGGCTGCGAGTACATGACCGGCGGCACGGCCGTCGTCCTCGGCGGGACGGGCCGCAACTTCGCGGCCGGCATGTCGGGCGGCGTCGCGTACGTCGTCGACCTCGACCCGCGCAACGTCAACGCCGGCAACACCGAGGCCGTCGAGGCCCTCTCGGACGCCGACAAGCAGTGGCTGCACGATGTGGTGCGCCGCCACGAGGAGGAGACCGGCTCGACCGTGGCCGCGAAGCTCCTCGCCGACTGGTCCGTGAACGCGGACCGGTTCAGCAAGATCATCCCGACCACGTACAAGGCAGTGCTCGCCGCCAAGGACGCCGCTGAGCGGGCCGGACTCTCCGAGTCCGAGACCACTGAGAAGATGATGGAGGCGGCGACCAATGGCTGACCCGAAGGGCTTCCTCACCACCCCCCGCGAGACCGCCTGTACCCGTCCCGTCGCCGAACGCGTCAAGGACTGGAACGAGGTCTACGTCCCCGGCTCCCTGCTGCCGATCATCAGCAAGCAGGCCGGCCGCTGCATGGACTGCGGCATCCCGTTCTGCCACAACGGCTGCCCGCTCGGGAACCTGATCCCCGAGTGGAACGACTTCGCCTACCGCGAGGACTGGACGGCCGCCTCCGAGCGCCTGCACGCCACGAACAACTTCCCGGAGTTCACGGGACGGCTGTGCCCGGCGCCCTGCGAGTCGGCGTGCGTGCTCGGCATCAACCAGCCGGCCGTCACCATCAAGAACGTCGAAGTCTCGATCATCGACCAGGCGTGGGACAACGGCGACGTCACGCCGCAGGCCCCCGAGCGCCTCTCCGGCAAGACCGTCGCCGTCATCGGCTCCGGCCCGGCCGGTCTGGCCGCCGCCCAGCAGCTGACGCGGGCCGGCCACACCGTGGCGGTGTACGAGCGCGCGGACCGCATCGGCGGCCTGCTGCGCTACGGCATCCCCGAGTTCAAGATGGAGAAGGTGCACATCAACCGCCGCATCGAGCAGATGCGCGCGGAGGGCACCAAGTTCCGCACGGGCGTGGAGGTCGGCCGCGACATCGACGCCGCGAAGCTGCGCAAGCGCTACGACGCGGTCGTCATCGCGGCGGGGGCCACGGTCTCCCGCGACCTGCCGGTGCCGGGGCGCGAACTCAAGGGCATCCACTTCGCGATGGAGTACCTGCCGCTCGCCAACAAGGTGCAGGAGGGCGACTTCATGGCGCCCCCCATCACCGCCGAGGGCAAGCACGTCGTCGTCATCGGCGGCGGCGACACGGGCGCGGACTGCGTGGGTACCGCCCACCGCCAGGGTGCCCTGTCGGTCACCCAGCTGGAGATCATGCCGAAGCCGTCCGAGGACCGCCCCGCCGGGCAGCCCTGGCCGACGTTCCCCATGCTCTACAAGGTCACCTCGGCGCACGAGGAGGGCGGCGAGCGGATCTACTCCGTCTCCACCACCCACTTCGAGGGCGACGAGGACGGCAACGTCCAGGCGCTGCACCTGATCGAGGTGGAGTTCGTGGACGGCAAGCTGGTCCAGAAGGAGGGCACCGAGCGCGTCCTCCCGGCGCAGCTGGTCACCCTCGCGATGGGCTTCACGGGCACCGACCAGGCCAACGGTCTGGTGGACCAGTTCGGCCTGGAGCTGGACGCCCGGGGCAACATCGCCCGGGACGCCTCGTACGCGACCAACGTGGACGGCGTCTTCGTCGCCGGCGACGCGGGCCGCGGGCAGTCGCTGATCGTCTGGGCCATCGCGGAAGGCCGCTCCGCCGCCCGCGGCGTGGACCGCTTCCTGACCGGCGCCAGCACCCTCCCGTACCCGGTCAAGCCGACCGACCGCTCGCTGATGGTGTAGCGGAGACCGGCAGGACCCCTCGTACGGTCCGTACAACGGTGTGCGGCACTCGACACAGCGCCCGCCATGTCCCCGACCGGGATGGCGGGCGCTGTGGCGTGCGCGGGCGGCGGGTCAGAGCTTGAACAGGGCGCCGCGCCAGGTCCAGCCCGCGCCCAGGACCGCCTTCTGCAGGGGGGTCTTCATCTGCCGGGTGTCGAAGGAGAACTCCTCGACGATGCGGCGGCGGCCGTCGGGGCCCCGTTCGAACGTCCACTGCTTGGACACCGTCGTCACCTGCCCGCGGCCGTACTCGGCCGACTTGGCCAGCTTGGGCGTGTCCCCGATCCAGGTGATCTCCAGCTGTTCGTCCAGGGCCCGCACCTCGTGCTTCCCGGGGACCAGACGCATCTTCGTCTTGAGGGTCCGGTCCAGCCGGGTCTGCAGGAAGAAGGAGCGCCAGGCCGGCTCCAGGACCCGCCACTCCGCGACCAGGTCCGCCTTCTCCGCGGGCCGCGCGTTCCGTACGACGTACGGCTTGTCCGGGCCGTTGACCGCGAGCAGCGCCTCCCGGACCTCCGCGGCGGACAGCGGCGCCGCACTGCCGTCCGGGTGCAGGGTGCCGGTGAACCTGTCCAGCAGACCCATCCTCAGGCCTCCGCCCCGGCAGCCGGCCCGGGGTCCGGGCGTACCGTGCGCAGGAACGCCTGGAAGTCGGGGAGGACATCGTCGTGCTGGGCGGCGGTGGCGGTCAGGATCAGCCGGACCAGCGCCCGCTTGTGCGGGTCGGTGACGTCCGTGAGAACCATGTAGACCTGGGACTGGACGAGGTCGCGCCGCACGCCGGAGACGACCGCCGTCAGGTGCAGCCGCTGGGTCAGCCCCGGCGAGTCCGCGGAGCCGATCCCGCGGCGGGCGGCCACTGTCACGGACTCGGCGGCCCCGAGTACCTGCTGCACCGACGAGTCGGCGAGCTCCTCCAACGTCGTCTCGTCCCGAAGGAAGCCGCCGTCGATGGTGATGTTGGCGGTGAACCCTTCGTCCGGCTGCGGGTGCAGCGCGATGAAGGCCACCTCCGGAGCGCCGACCTCGTCCGGCGGCGCCGCCTGCCAGCCCTCCGGCAGGCTGAATTCGATCGGCACGGGCAGTGTGGTGGGCATCGGTGGCCTTCTTTCCGTGGAACGGGAAACGTACATCAGTCGAACCAGCCGCCGACGGTGTGCTTGACCGACCCGGCGGTGTCACCGATCGCGTCGGCGGCGTCGCCGAAGGCGTTGCTCACCTTGTGGGGGTCGACCGTGAACTCCCCGCCCACGGCGCCGCCGACTCCGAGGGCGATACCCACCTTGCCGCCGATGTGCCACTTGCCGTCGTCACCCTTGCCGAAGGTCGCCTTGGCCTCCGCGCCCGCGCCGTACCAGCCCTCGGCCGTACCGCCGGCTCCGAGGCCGGCGACCTCGCCGCCCCCCGCGACGCTGACCTTCCCGCCGGCGAACGCCTTCGCGCCGGCGTTCAGGCCCTCCTTGCCCACCCCGGCACTGACTCCGGCCTCGCCGCCGGCGAAGACCTCCGTCCGCCCGTAGGCGCCGAAGATGCCCTTCTCGGCCTTGCCCCCCACCAGTTCGCGGATGCCGACGGACGCCTCGGCCTTGCCGGAGAAGCCCTTGTTGGTGAACCCGTAGTTCGCGGTGCTCCTGGCTCCGCCGTAGACGTCGTAGACCCCGGACCAGTTGACCCCGCCCTTGGTCGAGGTGCCCTCCGCGTTCAGGTGGAAGAGGTCGGCGTACGCCTTGACCGAGCCCTCCTTGCCGTTCTTGACGCCGGAGACCTTGAAGCCCACGTCGGGTCCGGTCACCTTGAGGACGCCGTCGGGCTTCGTCTTGGCGTCGGCCTCCTCGGCCTTCTTCGTTTCCTGCGCGGCCTTCACGGCCTTCGTCAGATCGCCCTCGGCGCCCGCGTTGAACCCGGTGAGCGACATGTCGGCGCCCTTGCCCAGGGCGTCCTTGTTGCTGTCGACGACGGCGGCCTCAAGGGCCAGCTTGACGTTCTGGTCGAGCTCGGAGACGGCCTTGACCCGGTCGTCGATGTGCTGCTGCCACTTGGTGACGGCCGTGCCGATGGAGGCCGCGCCGTCGGGGTCGTGGTGGTAGGCGTTGCGCTCGGAGGGGGTGAGCTTGTCCCAGTCGAAGGCGACACGGCCCTGTTCGGAGACGCTCATGCCGGCGGCTATCGCATCGGCGCGGGCGCTCTCGACCTTCTTCTTGAGGTCGGTGAACTTCTCGTGCGCGTCCCGCAGCAGGCTCCCGATCGCCTTGGCCTGGATCTGCGCGGCCGAGTACTCGTAGCGGGTGCCCGCGAACCCCGACTGTGCGGTCCCGGCGCTGACACCGTTCCAGCTGTCGCCCATGGTGATCTTCTGTACGGAGTCGCCGTAGCGGGTCTCGACCTTGCCGAGCTCGCCCGCCATCTCCTCCCACTTGCTCGCGGCCGTCGTCAGCAGGCCCAGGTTCGTGGACATGACCTCGTGGTACTTCAGCACGGCAGCCCCCTACAGACCGTTCAGCTTCGACTGCGCCGCGAACTGGTTGCGGATCCCGGTGTCGTTGCCCACGAAGAGCCCCGACGCCCCGCGCAGCGCGCCCTTCTCCGCGTCCAGACGAGCCATCAGGTTCTTCACCTGCTGGTCCCAGGTGTCCGCCACCTTCTTGAGGGCCGAGGCGGTCTCCCACCCGTCGAAGCCCTTGTGGGCGGCGGTGGTGGCGGCGTCCGCGTGCACCGCGGCCTTCTTCGTGTTCGGCTGCAGCTCGGTCTCGATCGTGCCCGCCGCCGCCTTCTTGTCCGCCGGCGACGAGGCGAAGTCGGCGGGCCCCTTGCCCGGGGCGAACGGCCCGTACACGGGTGGGGACGACGGCCCCGGACCCGATGGTTCCGGCGGCACGTGGTTCAGCCTCATGCCCACCTGCTGGTCCGCGCCACTCGTGGCCGAACCCGACTCCTGATCGATGTCCCCTGCCATTTTTTGGCCTCCCCGTCGGCAAGAACCCGATCATATGCACGGTGCCTGTGTGTGCGAACAAGCCACCCGGGTATCCAACTCGCGCCAGCGCGGGGAAAAGTGGCGCCCCGGGGGTGGCGGGCTCGCCGACGCGGGTAGCTCGTGCGGGTGACCGCCGCCGGGGCCGGCGGCGGGCGCCGCCGGACTGCGGCGCGGGCGGGCCGCGCCGTACCGGGGGAGCGGCGGGGGACTCGCGCCCGACCGGGCCGAGCGCCGCGCGCCACCCGGCCCCGCTGTAGGCCGGACGGACCAACTGCGCCGGATGACGCTCCAGTTCAAGGATGCGGCTTCTGGTAACTGTGGGCCCCATGCCGTCCCGAATGATGCTGGCCACTCTGCTGGGTGCCGCCCTGCTCGCGCCCGCCCCGCCCGCCACCGCCGACGGGCGGACCGTCGAGTACCACGGGATGCGCCTCACCGTCCCCTCGGACTGGCGCGTCGTCGACCTCGATCGGAACCCCGACGCCTGCCTGCGCCTCGACCTCCCCACCCTCTACCTCGGGCACGCCGGCGGCCAGGGCGAGTGCACCGGCCGCGCCGTCCGCAGCCGCGCCGACACCCTGCACCTGGAACCCCTCGACGGCGCCCCCGAACGCGCCGACATCCCCACCCTGCGCACCGACGGGACCGGGCTGCCGCCGACCCCGCCCGGCGACAGCCGTGAGGTGCGCTACGCCCTGAGGTCCCCGGGGCTGATGGCCACCCTGTCGTACGGGAACAGCCCCGACGCCGTACGGGAACTCCTGGCCCGGGCCCGCACGATCACCCCCGCCACCGCGGGGCCCCCGGCGGCCGACACCGTCAGCCCCGCCGTGGCCACACGCCCCCTCACCGGCCAGCCGGCCTTCACGGGCACCGGCTTCGACGCCTGCACCGCCCCCACCCAGAGCGACATGGACACCTGGCGGGCCGACTCCCCCTTCCGCGCGGTCGGCATCTACATCGGCGGCCGCGCCCGGGCCTGCGCCCAGCCCCGGCTGACCTCGGGCTGGATCCGCCGCCAGGCCGAGGCGGGCTGGCACCTGATGCCGATCTGGGTCGGCCCGCAGCCCTGGAACAGCTCCAGCACCGGCCTGTCCACCGACCCCTCCGAAGCCACCGACGAGGGCGTCGAAGCCGCCGAGGGCGCGGTCGAGGCGGCGCGCTCGCTGGGCCTGGGCGCGAACACGGTGCTCTACAACGACCTGGAGCACTACACCGACCGCGACACCTGGGACGCCCCGGTCGTCGCCTACCTCACCGCCTGGACGGCGCGGCTGCACGCGCTGGGCTACCGCTCGGCGGCCTACGTGCACGCCGCGTCCGGGGTCCCGGCGCTGAGCGCCCACTATCGCCAGGCCCCGCAGGACATGCCGGACGTGCTGTGGGTGGCCCGCTGGAACCTCTCCGCCTCGGTCACGGACGCCGACATGGGCCTGCCCGCCGGGGGCGGCCAGTGGCCCGGCCGGCGCCGCGCCCACCAGTTCCGCGGCGGCCACGACGCCACGTACGGCGACGTCACCATCAACATCGACCGCAGCCGGCTCGACATCGACCCGGCTGCCTTCCCCCCGCTGCGGCGCGGCCGGGACCTGATCCCGTTCCTCACGAAGGGCGCCGCCTGAGAAGCCGGCGCCTGACGAGAAGTCACCCCTCGCGCGGCGGCTCGTCGTCGTTGCCGCGGCGCAGCGTGCGCACGGGGTGGCCCGGGGTCCAGGTGCGGATCACCAGGTCGTCGCCCTCAACGGTGATGTGGACGACCTCCGTCAGGTCGGCGTGGAAGAGGTGGAAGGGGTGGGGGGTCTGCGTCTCCTCCGCGTACCGGTGCAGCTCCGGCGGGTCCAGCAGCTCCAGCGCGCGCCCGGAGACCCGTACGTCCCCGCCGGGCATCGTCTCGTCCTCGCCCGGGTTGGAGTGCAGGGCGAAACGCGGGTCGCGCCGCAGGTCCATGGCCTTCATCGAGCCGGGCATCATGCCGAGCCACAACTCGCCGCCGCGGATGTCGACATTGAGCCCGCTCAGTCGCGGGGAGCCGTCCCGGCGCAGGGTGGCGAGGACGTGGTGGGGCCGCTGAGCGAAGCGGGCCCGCACGGCCTCGGCGAAGTCCGGATCCGCCTTCTCGAACGCTGCCCAGTTGTTCGTCGTCATACGTCCATCAAAGCGCGGCCCACAGGCGGACGCCGCTCAGGCGCACCGCCCTGTGTCAGGTGCCCGCGGGTCCGCGCTCCGCTGCGAGCGCCTCGATGTCGGCGAGCATCGCGGCGGCCAGGTCGCGCTCGCCGGCGTAGTACCGCTCGGCCCACTTGAGGGTGAGCGTCGGGTACGCCCAGGCCTCCTCGCCCCCGGCCGCCGCCGCGTCCGCTTCCGCGCGGCGGCGCATCTCCTCCGCGAACTCCTGGTGGCGCCGCAGCACTTCGCGCATCTGCGTCGGCTCCATCAGGTGGCCCAGCCACAGCCGCAGCATCGGCCCGTGCTTGAGCACCGGCGGGTCGACCGGCGCCTCGCGCGCCCATTCCCGTACGGCCGCCAGACCGGCTTCGGTGATCTCGTACACCCGCTTGTCGCGGGCGCCGCCGTCCTCCTGGCCGATCCGGCGCGAGGAGGCGTAACCGGCCTCCTCCAGGCGCCTCAGCTCGCTGTAGACCTGGCTGAAGGACGGGCTCCAGTAGAAGAAGCGCAACGAGCGGTCGGCCCACTTCTTCACGTCGTAACCGGAAAGCTCCTTGCCGAAGGAGAGCAGCCCGAGCACCGCCCATCCGGTCGCGGGCAGTGCGCGCTTGTTCGTCTCGTCTGGCACGCAGCGCAGTCTATGGCCGGTACGCGTCATGGCCTCTCCCCCCGTGTCACGACCCTTCCGCCCGCCGTGACATGACTGCTAGAAGTATGCCTATTAGAAACGAACGAGGGGGTTTCCGTGGTCACGCTGGACGGAAAGGTCGTCGTCATCACCGGCGCCGCACGCGGCCAGGGCGCGGCCGAGGCCCGTATGTGCGCGGAAGCCGGCGCCCGGGTCGTCGTCACCGACGTACGGCAGGACGAGGGCCACGAGGTCGCGAAGGCGCTCGGCGACCAAGGGCTGTACGTACGGCACGACGTCACCGACCCGGACGGCTGGGCGACGGTCGTGCACGAGGCGGTCACGGCCTACGGCACGGTCTCGGCGCTGGTCAACAACGCGGCGCTGTGGCGCACCGCCCACGTCGAGCAGCAGGGCCTCGCCGACTTCGAGGAACTGCTGCGGGTCAACCTGCTCGGCCCGTTCCTCGGCATCCAGGCGGTGGCGCCGCTGCTGCGCGCCGCGGGAGGCGGCTCGATCGTCAACGTCTCCTCCACCGCCGGGCTCGTGGGCATACCCGGCCACGCGGCGTACGGCTCCACCAAGTTCGCCCTGCGCGGCCTGACCCGGTCGGCGGCGCTGGACTTGGCCGGCGACGGGATACGCGTCAACTCCGTGCACCCCGGGGCCGTCGACACCCCGATGGTCGCCCGGGCCGTCGAGGGCCGGGACTGGTCGCACGTGCCGCTGGGTCGGATGGGGCGGGCGCAGGAGGTGGGGGAGCTCGTGCGCTTCCTCTGCTCGGACGCCTCGTCCTACGTGACCGGCGCCGAGTTCGCGGTGGACGGCGGGATGACGGCCGGATGACCGGCGACCCCCTATCCCCGGCGGCGCGGGCGCTGTGCGACGCGCTGACGGCGGGCTTCCCCGGCCCGGGAGACGCCGCGGCCCTGCGGGCGGCGGCCGCCGGGGGACGTACCCGCCCCGAAGGCTTGGCGGTTGCCCGCGTCCACGACACGGACGCCCGGGGTGTCCCCGTACGGATCTACGACCCCGAGCCGGGCGCGGCCGGGCGGCCGCTGGTCGTCTACTTCCACGGGGGCGGCTGGGTGATGTGCGGCCTCGACAGCCACGACCCCGTGTGCCGGGCGCTGGCGGCGGCCTCCGGCGCGGTGGTCGTCTCCGCCGACTACCGCCTGGCCCCCGAACACCCCTGGCCGGCGGCGGTGGACGACGCGCTGACGGTGCTGCTGTGGGCCCGCGCGCAGGCGGTGCACCTGGGCTGCGACCCGGGCCGGGTGACGGTGGCGGGCGACTCCAGCGGCGGCAACCTGGCGGCGGTGACCGCGCTGCGGGCCCCGGGAGCGGTTGCCGGACAACTGCTCGTCTATCCGCCGCTGGACGCCTCGATGCGCTCCGCATCCGTCGACCGCTACGCGCAGGGCTACTTCCACACCGCCGCGCACATGGCCTGGTACTGGGAGCAGTACAGAGGCGACCCGCACCACCCGCACGTCTCCCCGTCGGCGGCCGCCGACGTCTCGCGGCTGCCGCGCACCCTCATGGTCCTCGCGGACTGCGACGTCCTGCGCGACGAGGGCCTGGCCTACGCCCGCCGCCTCGCGGCGGCCGGCGTCGACTGCGCCGTCCACCTCTACCCGGGCGTCTTCCACGGCTTCCTGGGCCTGCCCCTGCCCGCCGCCTCCTCGGCCCTCAGGGCCGCCGCGGCCTGGCTCGCGCACCAGGGGGCGGCAGAGGGGAGCGGGAGCCGCGCTGACGGGGTGTCGGACCCCCGGGGCCGGTCCCGGAACGGGGGCGGGACAATGGGGGGATGACGACGAAACCCCGTACCCGGGCGCGGTCCTTCGACGGAGCCGCCTCGCTGTACGCCGCGCACCGGCCCGGGTACCCCGGTGAGCTGTTCGACGCCCTGGAGGAGCTCTGCGGGCGACCCCTGGCGGGGGCGACGGTGGCCGACGTCGGGGCCGGGACCGGGATCGCCTCGGGGGCGCTGGACGCGCGCGGAGCCGGCGTCGTCGCCGTCGAGCCCGGCGACGGGATGGCCGCGGAGTTCCGCCGCGCGCACCCCCGTATCCCGCTCGTGCGCGGTGACGGTGACCGGCTGCCCCTGGCCACCTCCGGGTTCGACCTGGTCACCTACGCGCAGGCCTGGCACTGGACCGACCCCGCGCGTTCCCTCCCCGAGGCCCGCCGCGTGCTGCGCCCCGGCGGAGCGCTCGCGCTGTGGTGGAACGACCTGGACTTCACCGTCCCCTGGATCGCCGAGCAGGACGCCCGGATCGCGGCCTTCCTCGACGCCTCCCCGGGCGTCGCCCCCCGCGCGCTGCCGGCCGAGCCGGTCTTCACCACCCGCGAGGTCCGCTGGTCGCGGCGCGTCCCCCTGGACTCCCACCTCGCCAACCACGCCAGCCACTCCGTGTTCCTGATGCTGGGCGACGGCCGTACCCGGGAGTTCCTGGACGCCGAACGGCCGCGCCTGGAGGCGGTGTTCCCCGACGGCGTCGTCGAGGAGCGGTACGTCGTCACGCTCGCCGTCAGCGTCCTGTGAGCGGCGGCCGCGCCTCCAGCACCGCCGTGCGGCACTGCGACGGCGTGCCCCACGCGCCCCGCAACGGGCGCGCCTTGCGCAGCCACAGCGAGAGGTCGAGTTCCTCCGTGTAGCCGACCGCGCCGTGGACCTGGAGCGCGGTCATGGCCGCCGCGTACGCCGCCTCGCCCGCGGTGAGCTTCGCCGCCGCGACCTCGCCCCGCTCCAGCGACAGGGCCCCCGCCCACAGCAACGGCCGGGCGAACTCCAGGGCCAGGAGCGTGTCCGCCAGCCGGTGCTTGACCGCCTGGAAGCCGCCGATCGGCGTACCGAACTGCGTGCGCTGCTTCGCGTACTCCACCGTGCGGGCCAGCAGGGCCTCGCCGACGCCCAGGCACTGGGCCGCCGTCAGCAGGCGGGCCCAGTCCAGCGCGGCCGCCGCTGCCGCGACCACCCCGGGGCCGGCCGCCAGCGGCTCCTCCTCGGCGACGGCCGGCCGGAACAGGCGCCGCGCAGGATCCGTGGACGCCAGCGGTTCCCCGGGCGCCGTCGCCAGCCACAGCCCGCCCCCCTGCGACACCCGGAACCGGTACGCCGCCGCGTCCGCGTCCAGGGCGTAGGGGCCCGCGCCCGGCAGCGTCAGCGTGGCGAGCACCTCACCGGCCAGCAGCCCCGGCAGGAAACGTTTCGCCAGCGTCCCGTCACCCAGCCGGGACAGCAGCACCGCCACCGCCGCCGTCTCCACCGCCGGGCCCGGCATCCCCGACCGGCCCCACTCCACGAAGCCGAACGCCGTCTCCACCGGCAGCGGCCCCAGCCCGTGGTGTGCCTCGTCGGCGGCGAGCGCGAACAGCCCCGTGCCGGCGGCCTGGGCCCACACCCTCCGACCGGGCCCGTGATCGCCCGCGCCCCAGGCCCGTACCGCGGCCGGCACGTCCGCCGCCCCGAACAGGGCGCGCAGCGTACGGGCGAAATCGCGCTGCTCGTCGGTCGGCAGGAAGCGCATCAGCGGCGGCCCTTCGGGAGGCCGAGCAGCCGCTCGGCGATGATGTCGCGCTGGATCTCGTTCGTGCCCGCGTAGATCGGCCCGGCCAGGGAGAACACCCACGGCTCGGCCCACGCGCCGTCCGCCAGCTCCGCGTCGGGGCCCAGCAGGTCCAGCGCGGTCTCGTGGACCGCGATGTCGTACTGGGACCAGAACACCTTGTTCAGGCTGGACTCGGCGCCGATCGACTCGCCCGCCGCGAACCGGGCGGCGTTCGCCCAGGTGAACAGCTCGTACGCGCGCGCCCCGACCACCGCGTCCGCGACCCGGTCCCGCACCGCCGTGTCGCCGGGATCGCCGGCGGTCTCCCACAGCGACACCAGCCGGTCGGCCGCCGCCAGGAAGCGGCCCGGGGAGCGCAGGGTGAGCCCGCGTTCGTTGCCGGTCGTGGACATCGCGATCCGCCAGCCCTGTCCCGGCTCGCCGATCACGTCCTCGTCCGGGACGAACACCCGGTCGAGGAAGAGCTCCGCGAAGGCCGGCTTGCCATCGAGCCGGCCGATGGGCCGCACCGTCACCCCGGGCGCCCGCAGGTCGAACATCAGGTACGTCAGGCCCTGGTGCGGCTTGGCCGCGCCCGCCTCCGAACGGAAGATCCCGAACGCCCGGTCCGCGAACGCCGCCCGCGAGGACCAGGTCTTCTGCCCGGACAGCAGCCAGCCGCCCTCGGTGCGCTCGGCCCGCGAGGTCAGCGAGGCCAGGTCCGATCCCGCCTCCGGCTCCGACCACGCCTGCGCCCAGATCACCTCGCCGCTCGCCATCGGCGGCAGCACCCTGGCCCGCTGCTGCCGCGTCCCGTGGGCCAGGAGGGTGGGGGCGAGCAGGCTGACGCCGTTCTGGGAGACGCGTCCAGGGGCGCCCGCGGCCCAGTACTCCTCTTCGAACACCAGCCAGTGCTCCAGGTCCACCCCGCGGCCCCCGTACTCCTCGGGCCAGGACACCGCCGCCCAGCGGCCGGAGTGCAGCTCCGCCTCCCACGCGCGGTGCGCGGCGAAGCCCTCCGCCGTCTCCAGGGACGGCAGGGGTGAGGCGGGCACGTGCGCGGCGAGCCAGTCCCGGGCCTCGGACCGGAAGGCCCGGACCACGGCGGTGTGCGTCAGCTCCATCAGGCGTCGGCCTCCTCGCTTCCCTAACAAGTGTTAGGTAGGTTAACGTACGGGCATGAGCAGCGTCGAGGAGTCCGACCGCACACCCCGCGACCGCACACCGCAGGACCCCGCACCGCAGGACCCCGCACCGCAGGACCGCAGCCCCCGGTACACGCCCGGGCACGGACTGCTGGAAGGCCGCGCCGCCGTCATCACCGCGGCGGCCGGCGCCGGCATCGGCGGCGCCACCGCCCGCCGCTTCCTGGAGGAGGGCGCCCGCGTCGTCATCGGCGACGCGCACGCCCGCCGGCTCAAGGAGACCGAGACCGCCCTCGCCGCCGAATTCGGGGCGGACCGGGTCACCTCCCTGCCCTGCGACGTCACCGACGAGGATCAGGTGCGCTCCCTGTTCGCCCACGCCGAGCACGCCCACGGCGGCCTCGACATCGTCGTCAACAACGCCGGCCTCGGCGGCACGGCCGACCTCGTCGACATGAGCGACGAGCAGTGGAGCCGCGTCCAGGACGTCACCCTGAACGGCACCTTCCGCTGCACCCGCACCGCCCTGCGGTCCCTCAAGGCGGCCGGGAACGGCGGCGTCATCGTCAACAACGCCTCCGTCGTCGGCTGGCGCGCCCAGCGCGGCCAAGCCCACTACGCCGCCGCCAAGGCCGGGGTGATGGCCCTGACCCGCTGCGCCGCACTGGAGGCCGCGGAGTTCGGTGTACGGGTCAACGCGGTCGCCCCGAGCCTGGCCATGCACCCGCACCTGGTGAAGGTCGCCAGCGAGGAACTGCTCACGGAGCTCACCGCCCGCGAGGCGTTCGGCCGCTACGCCGAGCCCTGGGAGGTCGCCAACGTCATCGTCTTCCTGGCCAGCGGCTACTCCTCCTACATGACGGGCGAGACCGTCTCCGTCAGCAGCCAGCACGCCTAGACCACGCCTGGACCGACAATGGGCGCGTGCCAACGAACAAGAAGAAGACCCAGGTGACCGCATCGCCCGAGCGGCGCCGTGAACTCCTCGACACCGCCGCGGAGGTCTTCGCCGCGCAGGGCTACAACGCCACCACCGTCCGCAAGATCGCCGACGCCGCCGGGATGCTCGCCGGCAGCCTCTACTACCACTTCGATTCCAAGGAATCGATGGTGGACGAGATCCTCTCGGCGTTCCTGAACGAGCTGTGGCAGGGCTACGACACCGTCCTCGCCGCCGGCCTCGGGCCCCGGGAGACCATCGAGGCCCTCGTCACCGAATCCTTCCGCGAGATCGACCGGCACCGCGCCGCCGTCGCGATCTACCAGAAGGAGTCCCGCCACCTCTCGGCGCAGCCCCGCTTCCACTACCTGTCCGACTCCCAGCGCAAGTTCGAGGAGGCCTGGCTGGGCACGCTGGAGCGCGGGGTCGCCGACGGGGTCTTCCGCGCCGACCTGGACATCCGCCTGACCTACCGCTTCGTGCGCGACACGGTGTGGGTCGCGGCCTCCTGGTACCGGCCCGGCGGACAGCACAGCCCCGAGGAGATCGCCCGCCAGTACCTGTCGATGGTGCTGGACGGGATCGCCCTGCGAACCTGACCCGACCCCGAGGAGTCCCGATGCCCGAGGCCTACATAGTCGACGCGGTACGCACGCCCGTGGGGCGGCGCGGGGGAGGCCTGTCGGCCGTCCACCCCGCCGACCTCGGCGCGCACGTCCTGCGGGCCCTGATGGAACGGTCCGGGGTGGACCCGGCGGCGGTCGAGGACGTGGTCTTCGGCTGCCTCGACACGGTCGGCCCCCAGGCGGGCGACATCGCCCGGACGGCGTGGCTCGCGGCAGGCCTGCCCGAGGAGGTCCCCGGAGTCACCGTCGACCGGCAGTGCGGCTCCTCGCAGCAGGCGGTGCACTTCGCGGCCCAGGGAGTGCTCTCCGGAACCCAGGACCTGGTCGTCGCGGGCGGCACGCAGAACATGTCGATGATCCCGATCGCCTTCGCCTCCCGGCAGGCGGCGGAACCGCTCGGCCTCACCGAGGGCCCCTTCGCCGGCTCGGCGGGCTGGCGCGCGCGGTACGGGGACGCCCCGGTCAACCAGTTCCACGGCGCCGAGCTCATCGCCGCCGAATGGGGCATCTCACGCCGCGACATGGAGGAGTTCGCCCTCCGCTCCCACCAGCGGGCCGTGCGCGCCGCGGACGAGGGCCGCTTCGACCGGGAGATCGTCGCCTACGGCGACGTGAGCGCCGACGAGGGGCCGCGCCGCGACACCACCTCGGAGAAGATGGCGGCCCTCAGGCCCGTCGTGGAGGGCGGCACCATCACCGCGGCCGTCTCCTCCCAGGTCTCCGACGGCGCCGCCGCGATGCTGCTCGCCTCCGAGCGGGCGGTATCCGAACACGGGCTGCGCCCGCGGGCCCGCATCCACCACCTGTCGGCGCGGGGTGAGGACCCCATCCGCATGCTGTCCGCGCCGATCCCCGCGACCGCGTACGCGCTGGGGAAGACCGGGCTGTCACTGGACGACATCGACCTGGTGGAGATCAACGAGGCGTTCGCCCCCGTGGTCCTCGCCTGGCTCAAGGAGACGGGGGCCGACCCCGGCCGGGTCAACGTCAACGGGGGCGCCATCGCCCTCGGCCATCCGCTCGGGGCGACGGGCGTGCGGCTCATGACCACCCTCCTGCACGAGCTGGAGCGCACCGGCGGCCGCTACGGCCTCCAGACCATGTGCGAGGGCGGCGGCCAGGCCAACGTCACCGTCATCGAGCGCCTGTAGGGGCGCCCGGGACGCCGGGGACACGGCTCACATCATGGTGTTGACCGTCCCCGGCCCCCGTGTGCTAGCTTTGGACGCGTTGCAGTTGTGGTACCCATGAAACTTATGTGCGCCTGACGGGAATGCTCCGACAGGCGCTTTTGTTTTTTACCGGGATCTCCGGATGGGGCCCTTGCCGCCTATTCAGGAGATTCAAAATGGCACTTGGCACCGTGAAGTGGTTCAACTCGGAAAAGGGCTTCGGCTTCATCGAGCAGGACGGTGGCGGCCCGGACGTCTTCGCCCACTACTCGAACATCGCCACCCAGGGCTTCCGTGAGCTCACCGAGGGCCAGCGCGTGTCCTTCGACGTCACCCAGGGCCAGAAGGGCCCCCAGGCGGAGAACATCCTCCCCGCCTAATTTTCTCAGCATGCCGGGGTCCGCACCGCGAGGTGCGGGCCCCGGCTTGTCTGCTGTTTCGACCTTTGTTTTACCTGCCGGTTTCAGGAGGGCTTTCTCGCATGACCAGCTCCAGCTCCGCACGCCCCAGCCGCCGTCCCGCCCGGGGCCGAGGAGCGGCCCAGGGACGTCCGAAGGCTGGTGCGGGACGGCAGAAGTCCGCCCCCGCCGCCAGGCCCCAAGAATTCACCATGCCCGAACCGCTGACGCCGGCGCTGCCGCCGGTCGCCGCGTTCGAGGACATGGACATGCCTGAGGCGCTGCTGAAGACCCTCGCCGCCCAGGGCGTCACCGAACCCTTCCCGATCCAGGCCGCGACCCTGCCGAACTCCCTCGCCGGACGCGACCTGCTCGGCCGGGGCCGCACCGGCTCGGGCAAGACGCTGGCCTTCGGCCTGGCGCTGCTCGCCCGCACCGCCGGCCGCCGCGCGCAGCCCAAGGCGCCGCTCGCGCTGGTCCTCGTACCGACCCGTGAGCTGGCGCAGCAGGTCACCGACGCGCTGGCGCCGTACGCCACCGCCGTCAACCTGCGCATCGCCACCGTCGTCGGCGGCATGTCGATCAACCGGCAGTCCGGCGCCCTGCGGCGCGGCGCCGAGGTGCTCGTCGCCACCCCCGGCCGGCTCAAGGACCTCATCGAGCGGGGCGACGCGATCCTCGACGATGTCGCGATCACGGTCCTCGACGAGGCCGACCAGATGACCGACATGGGCTTCATGCCGCAGGTGACCGCGCTGCTCAAGCAGGTCCGCCCCGACGGCCAGACCATGCTGTTCTCCGCGACGCTGGACAAGAACATCGACAAGCTCGTCAAGATGTTCCTGACCGATCCGGTCGGCCACTCCGTCGACCCGTCGGCCGGCGCCGTCACCACGATGGAACACCACGTCCTGTACGTCATGGACGAAACCGACAAGAAGGCCGTGGCGACGCGCATAGCCGCCCGCGACGGCCGGGTGATCATGTTCGTGGACACCAAGCGGGGTGTCGACCGCATGGTCAAGAAGCTGCTGGCCGACGGCGTCCGCGCCTCCGGCCTGCACGGCGGCCGCTCCCAGCCGCAGCGCAACCGGACCCTGGACTGGTTCAAGACGGGCGAGGTCACCGCGCTCGTCGCCACCAACGTGGCCGCGCGCGGCATCCACATCGACGACCTGGACCTCGTCGTCAACGTGGACCCGCCCACCGACCACAAGGACTACCTGCACCGCGGCGGCCGTACCGCCCGCGCCGGTGAGTCCGGCAGCGTCGTCACCCTGGTCCTGCCCGACCAGAAGCGCGACATGACCCGCCTGATGTCGGACGCCGGGATCTCCCCGCGCACGGCGCAGATCAAGTCCTCCGACGAGGAACTGTCCCGCCTGACCGGCGCCAAGACGCCGTCCGGCGTCCCCGTGGTGCTGGAGGTGCCGCAGCCCGCGCAGCCCAAGGCGCGCTCCGGCTCGGGCCGCCGCTCGGGCGGGCCGCGCACGGGTTCCGCCGCGGGCGCCGCTGCGTCCGCCGGTGGCGGCCGCGGCCGCCGCTCCGGTGGGGCCGGAGCCGGGCAGGCCCCCGCCGCCGGTACGGGCCAGGCCCGCCGTGGCCAGGCGGCCGGTCAGGGCTCCGGCTCGGGCGAGCGCGGCCGGCGGACCGGTGGCGGCGGCGCCTCCGGCGGTGCGGCGGCGGCTTCGGCGCGCAGCCGCGTCGGTGGCGCGGGCCAGGGCCGGCGCCGGTCGGCCTGACCCGGGCGGAAGTACCCCGCTACGCCGGGCGGCGCGCAGTGTGCGCGCCGCCCGGCGTAGTCGTTCCTACGACCGGACCAGCCTCGCCTGCAGCTTCGCCAGGGTCCGCAGGTCCAGGCCGAGGCCGTCGGTGAGGTAGCCGTAGAAGCCGCCGTAGTCCGCCTCCATCCGGGCGGTCGCGGCGTCCAGGTAGTCCTGCCGGACCTCCTGGAGCGGGATCAGCAGGTCCGGGTCCTGCATCCGGCCCGACTGCTTGAGGGCCGCCCGCACCTGCGCGTCGTAGGCCGCCCGGAAGGTGTTCGAGGCCAGGTAGTCCTGCCCGGCGCCGGTCTCGGGGACGCCGAGCGCGCGCAGCAGCACGTAACTCACCCATCCCGTCCGGTCCTTGCCGGACGTGCAGTGGTACAGCAGCGGTCCGCTTCCGTCCGCGATCTCCCGCAGCGTCGTCGCGAACTGCGCCCGGTTCTCGGGGCTGGTCACGAAGGTGCGGTAGATGTCGCGCATGTAGGCCTCGGCGCGGCCGCCGCCGAGCATCCGCTCCTGTTCGGCGGGGTCGCCGCTGGAGATGGCGGTGAGCAGGGTCGCGTACAGGCCGAGGTCGCTCACCGGGCGCGAGGTGGGGGTGAGCCCCGCGGGCAGCCGGTCGGCGCCGTCGTACCGGACCTCCAGCGGGATGCGGAAGTCGACGGCCTTGGTGAGGCCGAGGCCGGAGACGGTGGTGAGGTCCGCGGCGGTGAGCTTGTTGAGCGCGTCGGAGCGGTAGACCAGCCCCTGGCGGACCCGGCCGCCGGTGTAGGTGCGGTAGCCGCCGAGGTCACGGAAGTCGACCGCGCCCTGGAGGGGTATCTGACGGATCGTTTCGGCCGCCGTCCGGTGCTGCGCGGCGCGGACGGGCACCTGCGGAGCGGCGGACGCGGTGGTGAGGGCGCACGCCGTGGTGACGGCGAGGGCGGCGGCGAGCACCGCCGTCACCCGGCGGATACGGACACGACTCATCTGGGCGGCTCCCTGAAGGAGGAGGAAGGCGGAGACCCTGGTGGGGGGTCACCCTGGAGGGGGCAGGGCTGCGGACGCGTGCAGTCGTACGAGTACGGCCTGTGCCTCGGCCATGACCCGGCCGACGAGTTCCGCGCAGGAGGGGAGGTCCTCGATCACCCCCGCGACCTGCCCGGACGCCATGACGCCGAGGTCCGTGCGGCCCTCGACCATGGACGCCTTGAGGAGCATCGGGGTGTTCGCGGCGAGCAGGACCTGGCTCCAGGACAGGTCCTTGCCGTGCTTCATCGCCAGCCCGTCCCGCAGCATCCGCGACCACGACAGCCCCGACAGCTTGCGGAATCCGGCCGCGTGCCGCACCGCCCGGGCCAGCGCCCGGGCGCGGCCGGCCCGCTCCAGCGCATCGACCAGCTCGCTGCGCAGCATCCGGTGCGGCAGCCCGTCGACGGCCGTGGTGACGGTGACGTCCTTGACGCTCGCCTTGAGGTACTCGGCCTTGACGGCGTCGGGGACGGTGGAATCGGAGGTGAGCAGGAAGCGGGTGCCCATCGCGATGCCCGCCGCCCCGTACGCGAGGGCCGCGACCAGGCCCCGGCCGTC
This sequence comes from Streptomyces sp. NPDC051578, assembly GCF_044454045.1. NCBI lineage: Bacteria > Bacillati > Actinomycetota > Actinomycetes > Kitasatosporales > Streptomycetaceae > Streptomyces > Streptomyces sp. NPDC051578. The sequence goes on along the minus strand of NZ_JBITDH010000001.1, from coordinate 207,121 downwards.
GTGGAAGCCGCCCGCCGCGACCACCGGGACGTCCACGGCGTCGACCACCTGCGGCAGCAGCACGGTCGTGGCCACCTCGCCGGTGTGCCCGCCTCCCTCGCCGCCCTGCACGATCACCGCGTCCGCCCCCCACGCCGCGACCTTCTCCGCGTGCCGACGGGCCCCGACCGAGGGGATGACGACCACCCCCGCGTCCTTGAGCCGGACGATCAGCTCCCGGGACGGCGCGAGTGCGAAGGACGCGACCCGCACCCCCTCGTCGATGATCAGCCGCGCCCGCTCGGCGGCGTCACCGGCGTCCGCGCGCAGATTGACCCCGAACGGCGCGTCCGTACGGGACTTCACCTCGCGGACCGCCGCCCGCAGCTGCTCCAGCGTCATCGTCGCCGACGCCAGGATCCCCAGCGCGCCCGCGTTCGCCGCCGCCGACACCAGCCGGGGGCCGGCCACCCACCCCATCCCGGTCTGCACGATCGGGTACCGGACCCCGACCAGCGCGGTCAATGCCGTATCCATCGCCTCAGACCCGCACTTCCCGGTCGCGCAGGCCCGCGGGATCGATCACCTCGCGGATCAGGCGCAGCTCCTCGGCGCTCGGCTCCCGCGTGTACGGGACGTCGTCCGGCACCGCCAGCGCGAAACCGGTGGCGTCCCGGACCTGGTCGACGGTGACCCCGGGGTGGAGGGAGGCCAGGCGCATCGAGCGGTCGGGGGTCTGGAAGTCGAAGACGCCGAGATCGCTGACGACGCGGGGCAGACGGTGGAAACGCGTCACCCCGGCCGCCTCGGCCCGGTCGTGGCCGACGCCGCTGACCATGTCGACGCGCTCCACGAAGACCCGCGCCGAGTGCCGCGGGATCCAGTAGCTGACCGGATTGTTCAGGGTGTTGACGGGCGCGCCGCGCACCCCCAGGAGCTGGCGGGCGGGCCGCTCCCAGTCCCCGATGCAGGAGATGTTCTGGTTGCCGTACCGGTCGATCTGGCCGGCGCCCATCATCACGTGCCGCTTGCCGCCGGTGACCATGGCGAGGTGGCGGCGGTACGGGAGCCAGCCCTCGACCGTGCCGTCGAGGCCGACGAGCATCGCCTCGCCGTCGGTGAGGAGCAGGTCGGGGCTGAAGGTCCGCTTCGCGAGGCGCGCGCCGACGGAAGGCACGAGGCCCATGGGGCTGGCGAGGACCTCACCGTCACCGCGCCAGGCCTCGGCGCAGGCGATCACGCAGTACTCGGCGCGGGTCGGCTCACTGGTCACCGCTGCTGCTCCTCGTGCCAGGCCTGGACGGCCGACTGGTAGGCGGACTCGTCCGGCCCCGACAGGAAGCGGGCCGCGAACTCGGGCCAGGGGGTGGACGCGTACAGCTTCTGGAAGGGCTCGTCGCGGCCGTAGTCGGGTACGCAGGAGGTGAAGTGCGCCCCGCTCGGGGCCTCCACGACGCCGGTGACGCTGTGTCGGCTGACGAGCAGCGACTGCGGGGGCCCCGACTTCGCGAGGTCGGCGCTCTCCACGAGCCGCTCGCAGGAGACGTACGCCGCGTCGGCCGCCTCGCAGAACAGGTCGTCGAAGTACGGGTCGGGACCCAGGTACTGGGCGTTGCCCGAACGGTCGGCGCGGTCCAGGTGGACCAGGGCGGCGTCCATGCGCAGGGCGGGGACGGCGACGAACTCCTCGCCGTCGGCGTACGGGGAGGTGACGGTCCGCAGCTCGGGGTTGACGCGCATCACGTCGGAGCCGAGGCCGGCGCGCACGGGCAGGAACGGCAGCCGGTTCGCCGCGGCGTGCAGGCCCCACATGAACATCGCCTCGTCCAGCTCGGTCAGCGCGAACGCACCGCCCTCGCGGGCGGCCCGGAAGTGCGGCTCCAGCGGGATCGAGTCGAGCGTGGCGAAGGGGGCCACGAGCCGCCGGATCCGCCCGGCCGCGGCCAGCAGCCCGACGTCCGGGCCGCCGTACGAGACGACGGTGAGACCGGTGATCCCGGAGCGGAGCAGTGCCCGCACCAGCGCCATGGGCTTGCGCCGCGAGCCCCAGCCGCCGATGCCGATCGTCATCCCGCTGCGCAGCCGCCCCACCACGTCCTCGGGGGTCATCGACTTGTCGGTCATGCGTCCCGCTCCTTCCCGAAGGAGTCGCGGACCCGGTCGGCGACCCCGCTGAGATTGGCCTCGAAGGTGAACCCCTGCTCGAAGCGGTAGCTGCGCCGCACGTCGACGGGGTCGATGCCGTTGATGGCCGCCTTGGCCAGCCGGATCAAGTAGCCGTCCTTGCGGGCGATCTCCGCCGCCAGCTCCAGAGCGGCGCCGCGGACCTCCGCGCGCGGGACCACCTTCCACACCGAGCCGTGGGCGTGCAGTTCGGCCGCGGTCGCGGCGCGGGAGGTGTAGTACAGGGCCCGCATCAGGTGCTGGGGGACCAGGCGGGCCAGATGGGTGGCGGCGCCGAGCGCCCCCCGGTCCAGCTCGGGCAGGCCGAAAGTGGCGTCGTCGGAGGCGACGATCGCGTCCGCGTTCCCGGCCAGGCCGATCCCGCCGCCCAGGCAGAAGCCGTGCACGGCGGCCACCACCGGCACCTCGCACTCGTAGACGGCGGCGAAGGCCTCGTAGCAGCCGCGGTTCGCGCCGATGAGGGAGCCGTGGCCGCTGTCGCGCTGCATCTCCTTGATGTCGACGCCGGCGTTGAAGCCGCGGCCTTCGGCGGCGAGGACGACGCAGCGGACGGCGGGGTCGCGGCCGGCCGCGCGCAGGCCGTCGGCGAGCTCGTACCAGCCGCTCACGGGGAGGGCGTTGACCGGCGGGAAGTCGACGGTGACCAGTGCGATGCCCTTGTCGGGGCTGGAGGTGGAGACACCCATGGGCGGATCAGCTACCTTTCCACCAAACATTTGTTAGGTGAGGAAGGTAGCAGCCGATGGAGCTCAAGGGGAGGGTGGTCGTCGTCACCGGCGGAACCCGGGGCGTCGGCGCGGGCATCGCGCGTTCGTTCCTCGCGGCGGGCGCGCAGGTGGTCGTCTGCGCGCGCCGGCCACCGCGGCAGCCGGTCGGGGAGGACGGTCGGCAGGCCGTCTTCACCGCCGTCGACCTGCGCGAACCCGCCGCCGTCCAGGAGCTGTTCGAGGCGGTCGCCCAGCGGTACGGGCGCCTGGACTGCCTGGTCAACAACGCGGGCGGAACCCCGTACCGGCTGCTGGGGGAGGGGGAGGCGCAGCGCCACGCCCGGGTCGTCGAGCTGAACCTCCTCGGCCCCATGACGGCTTCGCTCACCGCCTACCCGTGGCTGCGCGAGTCCCGCGGGTCGGTCGTGATGATCGGCAGCGTCAGCGGTACCCGGCCCTCGCCGGGCACGGCCGCCTACGGGGCGGCGAAGGCGGGGCTGGAGAACCTGGCCCGCTCCATGGCCGTCGAATGGGCGCCCGAGGTACGGGTCAACTCGCTGGTCCCCGGCATGGTGCGGACCGAGCTCGCCCACCTGCACTACGGGGACGAGGCGGGCGTCCGGGCGGTCGCCGCGACCGTTCCGCTCGGGCGGCTGGCGGAACCCTCCGACATCGGGGCGGCGGCGGTGTTCCTGGCCTCCGACCGGGCGGCGTACGTGAGCGGGGCGAGCCTGCTGGTGCACGGAGGCGGGGAGCGGCCCGCCTTTCTCGACGCGGCAACTGTCAACAAGGAGGACTGAGATGGGGCTTGCCGAAGGACGCGTGGTCATCGTGACGGGCGCGGGCCGGGGGCTGGGCCGCGCCCACGCGCTGGCCTTCGCGCAGGAAGGGGCTCGGGTCGTCGTCAACGACCTCGGCGTGGGACTCGACGGGCTCCCCGGCCCCGACAGCCCGGCCGCCCGAGTGGCGGCGGAGATCGAGGCGGCGGGAGGACGGGCCGTCGCGCACGGCGGGGACATCGCCACGGGCGAGGGCGCGGCGTCCCTGGTCGAGTGCGCACTCGAGGCGTTCGGCCGCCTGGACACGCTGGTCAACAACGCCGGGTTCCTGCGCGACCGGATGCTGGTGAACCTGGACGAGGACGACTGGGACGCGGTGGTCCGGGTCCACCTGAAAGGCCACTTCCTGCCGCTCAAGCACGCGGCGGCGCACTGGCGGGCCGAGGCGAAGGCGGGACGGGCGGTCGCGGCGCGGGTGGTCAACACCTCCTCGGGCGCGGGGCTGCTGGGCTCGGTCGGCCAGGGGAACTACAGCGCCGCCAAGGCGGGGATCCTGGCGCTGACCCTGGTCGCGGCGGCGGAGATGGGCCGCTACGGGGTCCAGGTCAACGCGATCGCGCCGGCCGCGCGGACCCGGATGACGGAACGGACCTTCGCCGATGCCATGGCGGCGCCCGGCGAGGGCGGCTTCGACGCGATGGCCCCGGAGAACGTGTCGCCGCTGGTGGTGTGGCTGGGCTCGGGAGCCTCGGAGGGGGTGACGGGGCGCGTCTTCGAGGCGGAGGGCGGCCGGATCACCGTGATGGAGGGCTGGCGGCCCGGCCCGACGGCCGAGCGCGCCGCGCGCTGGACCCCGGCGGAGGCGGGCGAGGCGGCGGCGAAGCTCCTGGCGCGGTCCCGGGCGCCGGGCGCGGTCTACGGGGCGGGGCAGTAGCGGCCCCGGGAGTCGGGGCCGCCGGGTGCTCCCGGTGGGCGGACCGGCCGGCAGGGGGCCGGCGCGTCAGGGCGGGGGATTCGGGGCCGGGGATGCGGGGGCCGGGAGCGCCGGCTCCCCGGGCCTCTCGCAGGGCCGGGGCGGCTCCCCGGGCCTCTCGCGGGGCCGGGGCGGTGGACGCGCCCCGGGCCCGGCCCCCTGGCGAGGGGTCGGGTCCGGAGGCTTCGCGCGTGCGTTGCGGTATGACTACCCGCTCCGCACGCGCGCTGAACCATCCCGGGCCCGACTTCCCGTCCGCGACGCTGTGATGACGTCGATTCACCTGTACGAGACCCCCCCCGCACCTTCGCGGCCGGCTGGTGCGGTTCGAGGCCGCATCCTCCCTCCTGACGGCCCGGCCCGGCCGTACCGGCCCTCGCCCGCTCAGGTGTCGACATCGAGCTCCGTGCGGCACAGTCCGCACCGCGCGGTGAGCCGGCCGCGCCCGGCCGGGAGCCGGAGCCGCTGGGCACAGACCGGGCAGGGGAAGTCGACCCGCAGGGCGCCGCCCCGGCCCTCGAAGCGGTAGGCGGCCCCCGGCGCGGCCCCCCCGGTCCGGCGACGGTGGGCGTAACGGCGGCGCTCCGCCCAGGGAGCGGCCGCCAGCGGGGGCAGGCGGTGGTCCCGGTCGGCGAGCGCGCGGCCGCGCACGTAGGCCTCGTAGGCCTGGGGACTGGTGAACCAGGTGGACAGGTCCTCGCCGAGCAGGCGGCCGCGCTTGGCGAGGACATAGCCGAACTCCTCGGGGGTGAGGTAGCCGAGCTTCTGGTGGGTGAGGGCGTCCTCGCGGTAGGCGTCGAGCAGCAGCCAGCCCGCCCCGAGGTAGGCGGCCGCGGTGTCGGTGAGGATCTCGTTCTCGGCGGTGGTGGGGAAGGCCAGGTCCAGGCGGTGCAGCAGGACGTGGGCGGCCTCGTGGGCGAGGGCGGCCGCCAGGTCGCGGCGATGGGTGCGAAAGCGCTCGTTCACCTCGACGAAGTACTCGGGTCCGGCCGTCAGCTCGACGGAGGCCGCCTCCGTCATCGCCCGGAAGGCGACCACCATCCGGGCGTCGGGCAGCCGAAGGGCGCGCACCACGGCGGAGGCCACGCGGTGCGCCCCGAGGTAGAGGTCTTCGTCGTCGGCGAAGGCCGCCTCGGCGGGGGCGAGGCTCGCCCCGTACGCGAGGATCCCCTCGTAGGAGAGGCGCCGGAACAGCGCCGTGATCGCCTTGCGCACCGTATCCAGATGGGGGAATCCGTGCGCGACGGGGCTGTTGTGCCTGCCGTTCTGCGTCATGGCGCCCTCCTGGCCGCAATCACGGCAGCACCTCGCGGACGTTGTCCGAAAACGCCTTCTTGTTGCCCGGGCGTCGGCGTTGTGTCATGACGGGGTGTCATGAACGCGTCATCACCCGTGACGCGTACGGCCCAACCCCCCACGAAAGGCAGTGTGTCGACTGTGTCCACCCTTGCCACCCTCCTCAAGCGCGCCCTGGCCGTCGGCGCCGTCGCCCTCGCGGCCGTCAGCCTCCAGCCTGGCTCCGCCACCGCCTCACCGGCCCCCGTCGTCGGTGGAACGCGGGCCGCACAGGGCGAGTTCCCGTTCATGGTCCGCCTCTCCATGGGCTGCGGCGGCGCCCTCTACACCCGGCAGATCGTCCTCACCGCGGCCCACTGCGTGAACGGCTCCGGCAACAACACCTCCATCACCGCCACCGCCGGGGTCGTCGACCTCAACAGCTCCAGCGCCATCAAGGTCAAGTCCACCAAGGTCCTCCAGGCCCCCGGCTACAACGGCTCCGGCAAGGACTGGGCGCTCATCAAGCTCGCCAAGCTCATCGACCTGCCCACCCTCAAGATCGCCGACACGAAGGCCTACGACAACGGCACCTTCACCATCGCCGGCTGGGGCGCGGCCCGCGAAGGCGGCGGCCAGCAGCGGTACCTGCTCAAGGCCACCGTCCCCTTCGTCTCCGACGCCGCCTGCCAGAGCGCGTACGGCAGCGACCTCGTGCCCGGCGACGAGATCTGCGCCGGCTACGACCAGGGCGGCGTCGACACCTGCCAGGGCGACTCCGGCGGCCCGATGTTCCGCCGCGACGACACCAACGCATGGATCCAGGTCGGCATAGTCAGCTGGGGCGAGGGCTGCGCCCGGCCCGGCTACCCCGGCGTCTACTCGGAGGTCTCCACCTTCGCCGCCGACATCAGGGCCGCGGCCGCCGGCCTCTGACCACCCCCGCCCCGGCCTCCACGGCCCCCGGGCCCGGAAGGCTGGGGCGACCCGCCCGCACCGTGACCGACCGCCCCCCCATGCCGTGACCGCCCGCGCCGCAACCGCCCGCCGTACCGTCGCCGCCGACACGGGCACCCGGTCACCGCCCGTACCCGGACCGTCACGACGCCCGGCCCGCCGCTGCCCGGCCGCCCCTCCCGGGTCGTCTCACTGTCCGGCCGACCAGGCCGCAGGCCTTCCGCGCCACGTATTCTCGGGGACCATGAACACCAGCTACCCCGACGAGCCCGACGTCACCGCCGGCGCGGCGACCGGCGAGGACGTCACCGCCGAACTGGCCCGCCTCAGGGACAGCATCGACAACATCGACGCGGCCGTGGTCCACATGCTCGCCGAGCGCTTCAAGTGCACCCAGCAGGTCGGCCACCTCAAGGCCCGCCACCAGCTGCCCCCCGCGGACCCGAGCCGCGAGGCCCGCCAGATCGCCCGCCTGCGCCAGCTCGCCGAGAACGCGAAACTCGACCCGGCCTTCGCGGAGAAACTCCTCAACTTCATCATCGCCGAGGTCATCCGCCACCACGAGACGATCGCTGCGGGCGAAGAGTAGACCCCTGGGGCCCGGCCGCCGCATCCGGCAGCATGGGCCCCATGTCCTCCGCACTGACGCGCGACGAAGCGCAGCTCCGAGCCCAGCTCCTCGACGTCCACCACTACGCCGTCACCCTCGACCTCACCACCGGCGACGAGACCTTCGACTCCGCGACCGTCATCCGGTTCAGCGCCCGCACCCCCGGTGACACGTTCCTGGAACTGAAACCGGAGGAACTGCGCTCCGTCGAGCTCGACGGCCGGCCCCTCGACCCCGCCGCCCTCGACGGCAGCCGCCTCCCGCTGACCGGCCTCGCCGAAGGCCCCCACGAACTGCGCGTCGAGGCCCGCATGCGCTACTCCCGCACCGGCGAGGGCCTGCACCGCTTCACCGACCCCGAGGACGGGGAGACGTACGTCTACACCCAGATGTTCATGGACGACGTCCAGCGCGTCTTCCCGGCCTTCGACCAGCCCGACCTCAAGGCCGTCTTCGAGTTCACCGTCACCGCGCCCTCCCACTGGTACGTCCTCGCCAACGGCGTCACCACCCGCACCGGCGACCGCGACCGCGACGGCGCCGGCATCTGGACCTCCGCCCCCACCCCCGTCATCTCCACCTACCTCGCCGCCGTCGCCGCCGGTCCCTGGCACAGCGTCCGCACCGACCATGCCGGACTGCCCTTCGCCATCCACTGCCGGCGCTCCCTGGCCCCCCACCTCGACGCGGACGCCGAGGAGATCCTCTCCGTCACCAAGGACTGCTTCGACCGCTACCACGAGAAGTTCGCCGAACCGTACCCCTTCGACTCCTACGACCAGGCCTTCGTCCCCGAATTCAACGCGGGCGCCATGGAGAACCCCGGCCTCGTCACCTTCCGCGACGAATTCATCTTCCGCTCCGCCGTCACCGACACCGAACGCCAGCGCCGCGCCATGGTCATCGCGCACGAGATGGCCCACATGTGGTTCGGCGACCTCGTCACCCTGCGCTGGTGGGACGACATCTGGCTGAACGAGTCCTTCGCCGAGTACATGGGCTACCAGACCCTCGTCGAAGCCACCCGCTTCACCGGCACCTGGACCGAGTTCGGCATGGAACGCAAGCCCTGGGGCTACGACGCCGACCAGCGGCCCTCCACCCACCCCGTCGCCCCCGACGCCGTCCCCGACACCGCCTCCGCCCTTCTCAACTTCGACGGCATCTCCTACGCCAAGGGCGCCTCCGCACTGCGCCAGCTCGTCGCCTGGCTCGGCGAGAAGGACTTCCTCGCCGGCATCAACACCCACTTCACCCGCCACAAGTTCGCCAACGCCTCCCTCGCAGACTTCGTCGACTCCCTCGCCGCCCACACCGAACGCGACGTCCACGCCTGGGCCGACGTGTGGCTGCGCACCACCGGCGTCGACACCCTCAGCCCCCGCATCGAGGAGAACGCCTCCGGCTGGACCCTCACCGTCGACCACCACGGCAGCCGCCCCCACCACATCGGCGTCGGCCTCTACGACCGCGTACCGGGCCGCCGCGCACTCGAACCGCGCGAGCGCCTCCACATCGACGTCCCCACCGACGAGGTCCTCTCCGTCAGCGGCCCCCGCCCCGCCCTGCTCCTCCTCAACGACGGCGACCTCGGCTACGCCAAGATCCGCCTCGACGCCACCTCCGTCGAAACGGCCCTGCGCGGCCTGTCCGCCCTCCCCGACCCGCTCACCCGCGCCGTCGTGTGGAACTCCCTGCGCGACATGGTCCGCGACGGCGAACTCGAACCGGCCGCATACCTGGAGACCGCCCGCGCACACCTGCCCGACGAGCAGGACCTCGCCGTCGTCCAGGGCGTACTCGCCTTCGCCCGCACCCACATCGCCGCCCGCTACGTCGCCCCCGCGCAACGCCCCGCCGCCCTCGCCACCATCACCGACACCGCCCGCGCCCTGCTGCGCCGCACCGAGGACGGCTCCGACCCCGGCCTGCGCCTGGCCGCCGTACGCGTCCACATCGACAGCGCCACCCAGCCCGACACCCTCGCCGGCTGGCTCGCCGACGGCACCGTGCCCGGCGGACCCGAACTCGACCCCGAACTGCGCTGGCGCATCCTGGCCCGGCTCGCCGTGCTCGGCGCCATCGGCGAGGGCGACATCGCCGCCGCCCTCTCCGCCGACCCCACCGCAACCGGCGAGGAAGGCGCCGCCCGCTGCCGCGCCGCACTGCCGTACCCCGAAGCCAAGGAAGCCGCCTGGAACCGGCTCTTCCACGACGACACCCTGTCCAACTACCTGTTCAGCGCCACCGCCCAGGGCTTCTGGCAGCCCGAACAGGCCGACCTCGTCCAGGACTACGTCCCGCGCTACTACCCCGCGGCGATGGCCGTCGCCGCCCGCCGCGGACCGGCCATCGGCGACGCCGCCGGCCGCTGGGCCTTCCCCGCCCACGCCGTCGACGAGGACAACCTGCGCGCCGGGCGCGCCTGCCTGGAAGACCCCGAACTCATCCCCCTGCTGCGGCGCAGGCTCGTCGACCAGCTCGACGACCTCGCCCGCGCCCTGCGCGTACGCACCGCGGGCTGACGCACCACCGCCACCGCCGCCGCCACCGCCCCGCGCGGCAGGGCCGCCGGTCGAACACCCGGCCGTACACCCCACCCGTGCGGGGCAATCCGACGCACCCCGGCGGTTACCCCATTCGGGGCTGATCGTTGTGCTGGGCGGGGACGAGGCTGTCCCCGCCCAGCCACGGTTCGAAGGACAACCCGATGACCAGCCCGCCCGGCACCCCGCCGCCCCCGCCCCCGCTCGCCGGCGGTCCCGGCGGCGCCGACGCCCTGCGGCCCCTCCTCGACACCGTCCTCGACGCCCTGCGCACCGGAGCAGAAGAACGCGGCGGACCCCTGCCCGCCGGCGGCCCCGCCGCCGTCACCGCCCGCGTCCGAGCCGCACTCGGCGACGTACTGCCCGCCCACGGCACCGGCGACCACGAAGCCCTGCGCACCCTCGTCCACACCCTCACCGCCGGCGCCGCGGACCCCGCCGACCCCCTGTGCGCCGCGCACCTGCACTGCCCGCCGCTGGCCGTCGCCGCAGCCGCCGACCTCGCCGCGAGCGCCCTCAACCCCTCCCTCGACTCCTGGGACCAGGCCCCCGCCGCCTCCGCCGTCGAAGCGCTCCTCACCCGCACCCTCGCCACCGAGTTCTACGACACCCCCCACGCCGACGCCCTCGTCACCACCGGCGGCACCGAAGCCAACCAGCTCGCCCTCCTCCTGGCCCGCGAACGCCACGGACCCCGCCTCACCGTCCTGCACGGAACCAACGCCCACCACTCCGTCCCCCGCTCCGCATGGCTCCTCGGCCTGCCCCCCGCCATCGCCCTGCCCACCCCCACCGGGACGCTCGACCCCGACCGCGTCGCCGAGGCCCTCCACCGCACCACCGGGCCCGTCCTCGTCGCCGCCACCGCCGGCACCACCGACGCCGGCCTCATCGACCCCCTCGGCCCCCTCGCCGACCTCTGCCACCAGCACGGCGCCGACCTCCACATCGACGCCGCCTACGGGGGCCTCCTCGCCCTCAGCCCCCGACACCGCGCCAAGGTCGAAGGCCTCTCCCGCGCCCACTCCCTCACCCTCGACCTGCACAAACTCGGCTGGCAACCCGTCGCCGCAGGACTCCTCGCCGTCCCCGACACCGCCCTGCTGGCCCCCCTCGCCCACCAGGCCGACTACCTCAACGCCACCGACGACACCGAAGCCGGCCTGCCCGACCTCCTCGGCCGCTCCCTGCGCACCACCCGCCGCCCCGACGCCCTCAAGATCGCCACCACCCTGCGCTCACTCGGCCGCGACGGACTCGCCCACCTCATCGACCTCACCTGCGCCGCAGCCCACCGGCTCGCCGAACTCCTCGACGCCCACCCCGGCTTCGAACTCCACGCGCACCCCACCATCAGCACGGTCCTCTTCCGCCCCACCCCCACGGACGACGACCAGCTCGCGGCGCTACGCCGCACCCTCCTCCTCGACGGCAGCGCCGTACTCGGCCGCGCCACCGCCGACGGCCGCCTCTGGCTCAAAGCCACCCTCCTCAACCCCCACACCACGCAGCGGGACCTGCAAGCCCTCGTCACCCTCCTGGCCCCGACCACCTCCCGGAAGGCAGCACCCACCGATGACCGCGCAGCCCGAAGCACCCCATGACCTCGTAGGAATCGGCATCGGCCCCTTCAACCTCTCCCTCGCCGCCCTCGCCCAGGGCCTGCCCCGGCAGGGAACCGGCGAACTCGCCACCGCCTTCTACGACCAGCGCCGCGACTTCCGCTGGCACCCCGGACTCCTCATCGACGGAGCCACCCTTCAAGTCCCCTTCCTCGCCGACCTCGTCACCCTCGCCGACCCCACCAGCCCCTGGAGCTTCCTCAACTACCTCCGGCACAAGGAACGCATGTTCCCGTTCTACTTCGCCGAGCGGTTCCACATCCAACGCGCCGAATACGACGCCTACTGCCGCTGGGTAGCCGGCCGCCTCCCCGGCCTCCACTTCGGCCACCAGGTCGACGCCGTCCGCTGGAACCCCGAACGCGACCTCTTCGAAGTCGACTTCACCCAACTCGACGCCGACGGAGAAGCCGAGGCCCTCGGCCGCACCTACACCCGAAACCTCGCCCTCGGCATCGGCACCGCCCCCCACGTCCCCGAACCCCTGCGCCCCCTCGCCCAAGCCCCCACCGTCCCCGTCATCCACTCCTGCGACTACCTCGACAACCGCGAACGCATCCTCGGCGCCGAACACGTCACCGTCATCGGATCAGGCCAGTCCGGAGCCGAGGTCTTCCTCGACCTGCTCCGCGCCCGCCCCGCCGGCCGCGAACGCCTCACCTGGCTCGCCCGCACCCCGTCCTTCGCGCCCATGGAGTACTCCAAGCTCGGCCTGGAACACTTCACCCCCGACTACACCCGCTACTTCCACGCCCTGCCCGAACCCGTCCGCGACCGGCTCGTCCCCGCCCAATGGCAACTCCACAAGGGCATCGACGCCGACACCATCGCCGCCATCCACGAAGAGCTCTACCGCCGCACCCTCGACGGCGGCTGGCCCGACGCCGTCCTCACCCCCGGAGTCAGCGTCCGCACGGCCGGCCGCGTCGCCACCACCAAGGTCGAACTCCACCTCGAACACACCCAGCAGGGCACCCGCTCACGCATCACCACCGACGCCGTCGTCCTCGCCACCGGCTACCGCGAACGCCCCCTCACCAGCCTCCTCGCCGGCCTCGACCCGTACCTGCGCAAGGACTCCTCCGGCCGCCCCCGCATCGACGACCGCTACCGGATGCTCCTCGACCCCAGCATCACCGGCAGCGTCTACATCCAGAACGGCGAACGCCACACCCACGGCGTCGGAGCCCCCGACCTCGGCCTCGCGGCCTGGCGCAGCGCCGCCATCCTGAACACCCTCACCGGCAAAGAGGCCTACCCGCAGCCCGCCCGCACCGCCTTCACCACCTTCGGCCTCGAACAGCGGGAACACGCCCGTCCGCACCCCGCGAGCGAACTGCTCCCGCTGGTCGAGCACCCCTGACGGCGGCCGAGGCCACACCGGCTACGCGAAGACCGGCACCCCGGCCCGCGTCAGCCGCCAGTCCACCGACGCGAACTGCGCCGGGTCGATCGTCCCCTTCGCCTTCACCCACTGGATGATCGTGTTGCGTATCTCCTCCGAGTTCGACCACAGCTGCCCGGCCTGCGGGACGTGCGGGAAGTTCCCCCCGCCCGAGGCCCGGTAGTTGTTCACCGCGAACACGAACCGCGCCGCAGGATCCAGCGGCTTGCCCTGGAACGACAAGCCCGTGATCCGCGACCCCACCGGCTGCGCGATGTCGATGTCGTACGTCAGCCCGTACACCGCGTCGTAGTTGTAGTCCGGAACGTTCTCGGAGTTCGTCAGCTTCGCCGGATCCACCACATCACCCGGAGCGGTCCGCACGTAGTACCGCGCCGAGTACTCGAGGTAGTCCTTCACCTGCGCACCCGTCAGCAGCCGCGCCTCCAGCGTGTTCTCGAACGGGTACAGCCCCGCCGCGTCCTTGATCGTCACCTGGCCGGCCGGGATCGACGCCGTCCGCGAGAAACACGACGCCTGGGACAGCACCGGCAGCGCCGCCCACTGCGTACCCGCCAGCGCCGCCTTCACCGTCTCCGCCTGCACGTGGTTGATCAGATCGATGATCGGGACGTCCTTCACCGGACCCTCCGCCGAGGACATCGCCTGCACCGACGTACCGATCACCTGGTTCACGTACGCGACGACCTTGCGGTGCTCGTCCGACAACAACCGCGTGATCTTCGGATCCTCCACCGCCGTGTTCGAGTCCAGCACCTGCGCCCCGACCTTCGCCACCGACCAGCGGCCCCGCTCCCACACCAGCTCGAAGTCGAACAGCGTCAGCCGCTGCCCCCACTTCAACGGCTCGGACAGCACCACGTCCTTGCCGGTCGCCTTGTTCTTCACCCGGTACTCGGGGATCTCCGTGTGCGCGTGACCCACCAGGATCGCGTCGATCCCCGGCACCTGCTCCGCCACCAGCCCGGCCGCGTTCTCGATGTACGGCAGCTGGTCCCCGTAGCTCGACGTACCGCTCGAACCCGAGTGCGCCGCCACGATCACGACATCGGCGCCCATCGAACGCAGCCGCGGCACGAACTTCGCCGCCTGCTCCTCCAGCCCGGGGAACGTCATCTTCCCCTGCACGTTCGCCTTGTCCCAGATCGCGATACCCGGATTCGTCAGCCCCAGGACCGCCACCTTCACATCCCGCCCGTGCGGGGTCCGCAACCGGTGCATGCTGTACGGCGGGAACGCCGGCTGCAACGTCTTCGCGTCCAGCGCGTTCGCCCCCAGCAACGGGAAACGGCACTGCTCCTGGAACTTGCGCAGCACCGGAATGCCGTAGTTGAACTCGTGGTTGCCCAGCGCCGCCGCGTCGTACCCGATCGCGTTCATCGCCTGCGCCATCGGATGCACCGGGCCCCGGCGCGCGGTGATCGGATCCACCTTCGCGTAGTAGTACGCGAGCTGCGTGCCCTGGATCGTGTCACCCGCGTCGATCAGCAGCGTGTTGCGACGGCCCTTCTGCGCCCGCACCCGCTCCACCAGCGTGGAGATCTTCGCGAGACCGACGTCGTTGTGGGCCTTGTCGTCGAACTCCTTGTCGGTGAAGTAGTCCCAGTTGAAGACGTTCCCGTGCAGATCGGTCGTCCCCATCACCGTGAACGTGTACGTACGCGGCCCGGGCTCGTTCCCCGGCTGCTGCGAGCTCACCGCGGCCGCGGCCGGGGTGCCCGCGGCCCCCGCCAGCGCCACGGCCGCACCCGTCGCAGCCGAAGTACCCAGAAATGTCCTGCGGTCGAACGCCATGCCATCTCCCCTGTCTGAGGCGTATACAACGCGCGTAGATTCTGACCCACGGGTAACAAGGCACAACACCCCCACCAGGTTTCGATCCGATGACCACACCCGTACGGGCGACAGTGCGAGAGTGAAACCATGACTCAGGACGCCACGCACCAGCCCTACGGAACCCCCGAAGTCCCGCGCGTCGCGGTCCGCGGCGAAGCCCGACTCGAAGTCGACCCCGAAATCGCCCGTATCGGCATCACCGTCGGCGCCCGCGGCACCGACCGCCGCACCGCGCTCGAAGACCTCACCCGCCGCAACAACGCCGTACTCGACCTCATCAAGAGCTACGGCGACCCCGTCGAAAAACTCGAAACGGGCTCCTTCTCCATCACCCCCGAACTCACCCGCCACGGCCGCGCCGACCGCGTCCGCGCCTACCACGGCCGCGTCAACATCACCGCCGAACTCAGCGACTTCACCACCCTCGGCGAACTCACCACCCGCCTCGCCGACCTCGAGCTCACCCGCGTCGACGGCCCCTGGTGGGCCCTGCGCCCCACCTCACCCGCCCACGGCCAGGCCCGCCGCCAGGCCGTACTCGAAGCCGTCCAGCGCGCCCGCGAATACGCCGAAGCCCTCGGCGCACGACTCGCCGCCCTCGTCGAACTCGCCGACCTCGGCGCCGAAGACGCCACCCCCTACGGCCTCCCCCCGGGTGCCGGCATGCGCACCATGGCCTACGGCGCCGCCGCCGAAGACGCCGGCGCGCCCCCTCTCGACCTCGAACCCCAGCGCCAGACCGTCTACGCCCAGGTGAACGCCCGCTTCACCATGACCCCGCCCCAGCTCTGAAACCCGCCCCACCGGTGTTCCGGGGGTGCTCATCAGAGCACCCCCACGCACATTCAACAAATGTCAACAACCTTTTGCCCAAAGGTTGTTGAGTGGACACCCGGAACCAATTTCCTACTCTCTGGTAGGGGCATACGCTCGCCTCATGCGCCGAGCAAAAATCGTTTGTACCCTGGGACCCGCCACCGACTCATACGACCAGATCAAAGCCCTGGTCGAAGCCGGAATGGACATCGCCCGATTCAACCTCAGCCACGGCACCTACGCCGAACACGAGGAGCGCTACCAGCGGGTGCGCAAGGCCTCCGACGAGACCGGCCGCAGCGTCGGCATCCTCGCCGACCTTCAAGGCCCGAAGATCCGACTCGGCCGCTTCCACGAAGGACCCGTACTCCTTGAACGCGGTGACGAATTCACCATCACCGTCGAAGACCACGAAGGCGACCGCCACACCTGCGGCACCACCTACAAGGGCCTCGCCGCGGACGTCACCACCGGCGAACGCATCCTCGTCGACGACGGCCGCGTCACCCTCCAGGTCACCGGCGTCGACGGACCCCGCGTCCACACCCTCGTCATCGAAGGCGGCATGGTCTCCGACCACAAGGGACTCAACCTCCCCGGCGTCGCGGTCTCCGTCCCCGCCCTCTCCGGGAAGGACATCGACGACCTCCGCTGGGCCCTGCGCGCAGGTGCCGACATCATCGCCCTCTCCTTCGTCCGCAGCGGCCGCGACATCGAGGACGTCCACCGCATCATGGACGAAGAAGGCCGCCGGCTCCCCGTCATCGCGAAGATCGAAAAGCCGCAGGCGGTGGAGAACATCGACGACATCGTCGCCGCCTTCGACGGCATCATGGTCGCCCGCGGCGACCTCGGCGTCGAAATGCCACTCGAACAAGTCCCGATCGTCCAAAAGCGCGCCGTCAAACTCGCCAAGCGCAACGCCAAGCCGGTCATCGTCGCCACCCAAATGCTCGACTCGATGATCGAAAACTCCCGGCCCACCCGCGCCGAGGCCTCCGACGTCGCCAACGCCATCATCGACGGAACCGACGCCGTCATGCTCTCCGGCGAAACCAGCGTCGGCAAACACCCCGTCGAAACCGTACGCACCATGGCCCGCATCGTCGAAGCCGCCGAAGAGGACATCCTCGCCAAGGGCCTCCCCCCGCTCACCGAACGCAACAAACCCCGCACCCAAGGCGGTGCCGTCGCCCGCGCCGCCGCCGAAATGGGCGACTTCCTCGGCGCCAAATTCCTCGTCGCCTTCACCCAGAGCGGCGACACCGTCCGCCGCCTCTCCCGCTACCGCTCACCCATCCCCCTCCTCGCCTTCACCCCCGACCCCGCCACCCGCTCCCAGCTCAACCTCACCTGGGGCGTCGAGACCTTCCTCGGACCGCACGTCGACTCCACCGACGCCATGGTCGACCAGGTCGAAGAAGAACTCCTGCGGATCGGACGCTGCGTACCCGGCGACATCGTCGTCATCACCGCCGGCTCACCCCCCGGCGTCACCGGCTCCACCAACCTCGTCCGCGTCCACCACATCGGCGACGCCGTCCGCTGACCCCGACCCACCGCGTCGGGCCCGTCCCGCCCGACGCGGCCGCGCCCCCCTGCCCCCCTCGGACCGCGAGCGGCGCCGCGGTCCTACCGTCGCCGGCACGGCGATCAAGGACCACCTCTAGGACGAGGCACAGACGACTCCACCTACGCCACCACCAGCAACACCCTCCGCCGCATGATCGCCAACCTGGACGGCAACAGCGGCCTCCCCTGGCCACCCGCCGCCCCGAACCCCGCTGTCAGACCCGGTCGCTACCGTCACACCATGGGCTTCACCAGCGCATGGGCCATCACCACCCACACCGACGACACCATCGCCGAACTCGCCCCACGGCTACTGCCCGCCATGCGAGCCGACAGCATCCACCCCGAAACCCGACGCCGCTGGCGGCGATGGCAGCGAACCCCGCTCCCCGACCACCACACCTGGTACGCCCCAGCCGGCAGCCCACAGGACACCGCGGTCGACTCGTTCCGCGAACTCACCGCCCCCGGCCGCCACGTCGATGCCGTCTGTGACGGCACCACCGACCCGGCGTTCTATGTCGTCGACGACGTCTGGGAAGGGCAAGACCACGCGGACATCTTCATCTCGGTCCACTCCAAGCAGTACCCGGTCGCCTCCCTCTTCCACGCCATCGGCCCCGCCCGCGCGGCCCTGCTTCCCGGCTGGTGCGGAAACTTCCTCCTCACCTCCACCCAGACCCGCCAGTTCCTCCCCGACGTGGAACGTGCCCTGTCCTTCAGCCCGGCCGAGCGGGCCCTCGCCGACACCCAGGACTGGCTGGACTACGCGGACCGCGAGGAGTCCGTCCTCGACGGCCCGCTCCGCGTCTGGCGCACGGCCGCCCGGACCGGCCGCGGCCTGTGCGGCGTGGCGGTCCACCTCGGCTAGGCCCTCTCCGCGCCGGGCCGGAAGGCGGCCCCCATCAGGGCCAGGCCCGGCGCCGGGCGCTCGGCGACGCACCGCATCCGCCGCCGGGGGCGGATCCTCCAGCAACGCCCGGATCGGCCCTAGTCGGTCTGCGGCCACTCCCAGCCGAGCTGCAAGAAGAGGCCGAGCCGATCGCTCACGGCGCGGATCTCGGAGATCTTGCCGTCCCGCACGCAGAGGACCCAGATCGCCTCGTTCTCGAAAGACCGGCCGGTCGGCTCGGGCATGCGGGGGTGTGCGCCGCCATTGACACCGCGCTGGGTGAGGCGGGCAACGACCCTCTCGCCGGCGGAGATCACTTCCTCCACGCGGATGGTGAGCGGATCGAACGCGGCGAGTTGCTGACGCAGACCCTCGAAGGCCGCCCCCGGCGAGTCGGCCTCACCATGGATGATCTTGTTGTGGTCCACGACGTCGTGCGCCATGAACTGAGGCAGGTCTTCGAGCCGACGCTCGCTCACCGCCTCGAAGAACCCCCGGACCACTTTCTCGTTGTCGCCCACCACGCCGGCCTCCCCCTGTTGATCATGGACTGGTGGCCGAAATCCTACCGCCATGACACGCCCACTCGGATAGCGCCCAACTGGCTACGTCTGCACGCTGATTGGCGAAACAGCCGACGGTCCGCGACCGTCTGCGAGGGGGTCCCGAAGCCGCAATCTGAACGAGCCGGCCCCGGTCTCGGCTGGGGTGCCACTTGCGCCGCACGGCCGCTTCGCGGCGTACGACACGATCACCATGCCTGGTACTTGGGCCCGATGTGCGCGTCCATCAGGGCCACGGAGGCCCTGCGGGCGACCGAGACGTTGAAGGGGTCACTGCCCCGGGCCAGGACGGTGTACCGCACGCCGACCTGGGTGAGGGTGTCCGTGCAGAGCCGACGGATGTCGTCGGACTTGTTGGTGAAGAAGTACCGCGGGTACTCGTACCGCTTGCCGTTGCGCAGGGTCCAGTTGGTGACCCGGCATCCGTCGGAGTGGATCAGCCCCCGGACGAACTCCCAGGGGTGGGCGTCGACGATCTCCTGCTGCCAGCCTTTCAGGAGGATCCGCCGCTCGTGCTTCTTGCCGGGCCCGTGCTGGGGGAACAGGCACGGCCAGTGCCGCCCGTAGCTGGTGACGGACACGTGCCCTTGCCGTTGCAGGAGGTAGGTCCCTGTCGCCGGGGCGGACGGCCGCGATCGCCGACCGGCACTGCTCTATGAGGCCCGGCCACGCATCCGCACAGGCGATCCGGAGGTGGTACCCGCCCCGCGGGTGGGGGCTGCCTTGCTGACGGAATTCAGACTGCGTCCGTCGGCGAGCAAGGAGAGGGCCCGCTCCCTCGTCATCAAGTCGTACATGTGACCGACGCTGACGTGCGCGTCCGGCCCGTGGGGGGTACTTTTGCGGACTTCGCCGATACGAGTGAAGGTCACGCGATTCTCGCGTGACCTTCGAAAGAAAGGAAAAGTGCCCCGGGTCGGACTCGAACCGACACTGAATGGGTTTTGAATCCATCGCCTGCTGCCAATTGGGCTACCGGGGCCCGACGAATCGAAGGTTATCCCCGACCCGCTGCGCCACCACCTTACCGCAGCTCGGTAGGCTCATGGGAGCTGTAATGCCCCGCAACGAGGAGCCACCCGTGACCGCCGAGCACGAGTCGACGCCCACGCCCGACGCCGACCAGTCGCACGTTCCGCCGCTGACGACCCGCGTCGTCATCGCCGAGGACGAGGCGCTCATCCGTCTCGACCTGAAAGAGATGCTCGAAGAGGAGGGGTACTCCGTCGTCGGTGAGGCCGGGGACG
Source organism: Streptomyces sp. NPDC051578 (assembly GCF_044454045.1). Classification (NCBI taxonomy): domain Bacteria; kingdom Bacillati; phylum Actinomycetota; class Actinomycetes; order Kitasatosporales; family Streptomycetaceae; genus Streptomyces; species Streptomyces sp. NPDC051578. The sequence continues at coordinate 187,158 of NZ_JBITDH010000001.1, read as the reverse complement.
GGGCCGCGGCCGTCGAGCTGGCCCGGGAGCACCGGCCCGACCTGGTGATCCTCGACGTGAAGATGCCGGTCCTCGACGGGATCTCCGCGGCCGAGAAGATCGCGGAGGAGTCCATCGCGCCGGTCCTGATGCTGACCGCCTTCTCGCAGCGCGACCTCGTGGAGCGGGCCCGCGACGCCGGGGCGATGGCGTACCTGGTGAAGCCGTTCAGCAAGAGCGACGTCGTCCCGGCCATCGAGATGGCCGTCTCCCGTTTCGCCGAGTTGAAGGCGCTGGAGAAGGAGGTCGCGGACCTTTCGCTGCGCCTGGAGACCCGCAAGCTGGTGGACCGGGCGAAGAGCATCCTGCAGACCCAGTACGGGCTGAGCGAGCCGGCCGCGTTCCGGTGGATCCAGAAGACGTCCATGGACCGTCGCATGTCCATGCAGCAGGTCGCCGAGGCGGTCATCGAGGACGCCGAGGAGAAGAAGCAGAACGCCGCCAAGTAGGGGCGTGGAACGCGCGTGAGGCCCGCCACCGGGTGACGGTGGCGGGCCTCACGGCGTTGTAAGGCGGAGGGGTCAGTCCTCGCCGAGGTAGGCCTTGCGGACGTCCTCGTTGTGCAGGAGTTCCTGGCCGGTGCCGGACAGCACGATCTTGCCGACCTCCATCACATGGGCCTGGTCGGCCAGTGAGAGGGCGGCCTGGGCGTTCTGCTCGACGAGCAGGATCGTGGTGCCTGTGGCCTTGAGTTCGACGATCGTGGCCATGATCTTCTGCATCATGAGCGGGGACAGGCCCATGGACGGCTCGTCCAGCATGAGCAGCTTGGGCTGGCACATGAGGGCGCGGCCCATGGCGAGCATTTGCTGTTCGCCGCCCGAGAGGGTGCCGGCGGCCTGCTTGCGGCGCTCTCCCAGGATGGGGAAGAGGTCGTAGGCGCGCTGGATGTCCTTTTCGATGCCCTCCTTGTCGGTGCGGAGGAACGCGCCGAGTTGAAGGTTTTCGGTGATCGTCAGCCGGGGGAAGATGTGGCGTCCCTCGGGGGAGTGGGCCAGCTTCATGGCGACGATCTTGTGGGCGGGGACGTTGGCGAGGGGCTTGCCGTCGAAGGTGATGTTTCCTGCGGCGGGCTTGAGCAGCCCAGAGAGGGTGCGCAGGGTGGTGGTCTTGCCGGCGCCGTTGGTGCCGACGAGGCAGACGATCTCACCTTCGTTGACTTCGAAGGAGATGCCCTTGACGGCTTCGATCTTGCCGTAGGCGACTTTGAGGTCTTCGACCTTGAGCAGCGCGGTCACTTGGCCTCTCCGTCCGTGCTGGTGGTGCTGGTGTCGGCGGGCGTGTCGGCGGTGGCTTCCGCGTCGGCCGCATCGGCGGTCGCTCCGTTGGCGGAGGCCGTGTGTGCTTCCTCGGCTTCCGCGTGGGCTTCGGCAGCCTCTACTTCGGCGGCTTCGGCTGCGCCGGGGTCGCCTTCGAAGGGTTCGCCGAGGTATGCGGCGATGACGCGCTCGTCTCCCTGCACTTCGGCTGCGGTGCCTTCGATGAGCTTTTCGCCTTGTACGAGGCAGGCGACGCGGTCGCAGAGGTTGAAGATGAAGCGCATGTCGTGCTCGATGACGAGGACGGCGATGCCCATGTCGCGGATGGCGAAGATGAGCTCTTCGGCGGCGCGGGTTTCCTGGGGGTTCATGCCGGCCGTGGGCTCGTCCAGGAGCAGGAGGCCGGGGTCGCTGGCGAGGGCGCGGGCGATTTCGAGCTTGCGCTGTTCGCCGTAGGGGAGGTTTTTCGCCAGGTGCTGGGCCTTGTGTTCGAGGCCGATGAATTCCAGGAGTTCCATGGCGCGGGCTTCACTGGCGGCTTCGGCCTTCTTGAAGCCGGGGCCGCGGACGAGGGCCGACCAGAGGCCTTCCTTCGTGCGGGTGTGGCGTCCGACGAGGACGTTCTCCATGACGGTCATGTTGGAGAAGAGTCGGATGTTCTGGAAGGTGCGGGCGATGCCGGCTTTGGTGACGAGGTGGGGCTTGGGCGGCAGGACGGTGCCCTTGTAGCTGACGGTGCCCTCGGTGGGGACGTACAGCCCGGTGAGGCAGTTGAAGAAGGTGGTTTTGCCTGCGCCGTTGGGGCCGATGAGGCCGACGATTTCACCCGCGTTGACTTTGAGGTCGACGGAGCGGACGGCGGTGAGGCCGCCGAAGCGCATGGTGACGCCGCTGGCTTCGAGGACGGTTTCGCCGGCCGGGGTGGCGGCGTCGGGGGTGGTGTTTTCGGTGGTGGTTGTCATGGTGTTACGCCCCCGCCTTGGCGGTGGCCAGGTCCGTGGGGGCCTGGTCAGCGGTGTCGTCGTGGTACTCGAGTTGCGCGCGCTTGTTGGCGATGAGGCCTTCGGGGCGGAAGCGCATGAGGATGATGAGGGCGATGCCGAAGCCGAGGAGCTGGTAGTCCTGGAGGAAGGACAGCTTGGCCGGGATCAGGAAGAGGAGAGAGGCGCCGAGGATGGGGCCTCGGATGGTTCCCATGCCGCCGAGGATGACGGCGGCGAGGAGGAACGCGCTGTTCGGGGGCACGGGGCCGGCGAACTGGTACATCTCGGGGACCACGGTGTGCTGGACGTGGGCCTGCACGGTGCCGGCGAGGCCGGCGAGGGTGGCGCCGAGGGCGAAGGCGATGAGCTTGACGCGGAAGCCGTTGATGCCCATGGCGGTGGCGGCGGTCTCGTCTTCGCGGATGGCGACCCAGGCGCGTCCGATGCGGCTGCTGCCTGCCCGGCTGAAGACGACGACCACGAGGACCATCACGAGCAGCATGAGCAGGTAGTAGTTGGCGTAGGCGCCGAGTTCGATGCCGAAGACGGTGTGGGCTTCGCCGAAGTTCCAGCCGAACAGTTCGAGGTCGGGGATGTTGGTGATGCCGTTCGGCCCGTTGGTGATCTTGGGGCCGGAGACGCCGTCGAGGTTGCCCATGGCTATGCGGAAGATTTCTCCGAAGCCGAGGGTGACGATGGCGAGGTAGTCGCCGCGCAGGCGGAGGGTGGGTGCTCCGATGATGACGCCGAACACCAGGGAGGCGAGGGCGCCGGTGAGGACGGCGGCCCAGAAGGGGAACTGGATGTGGAAGGCGGAGGAGGCGCTTCCGGAGACCAGGGCCGCGGTGTAGGCGCCGACGCCGAGGAAGGCGACGTAGCCGAGGTCGAGGAGGCCGGCGAGGCCGACGACGACGTTGAGGCCGAGGGCGACGGTCGCGAAGATCAGGATGTTGACCGCGATCAGCGTGTAGGTGTCGCCGCCCTGTTGGGTGAGGGGGAAGGCGATGGCGGCGACGAAGGCGGCGATGACGGTGATCTGCCGGTTGTTCGCTGTGATCGCGGAGAGTCGGGCGTTGAGGCCGGACTTGGTGAGGGCGAAGGCGGCGGAGGCGACGAGGATGAGGTACGCCGTGAAGAGCTGCGGTTCCTTGTCGTCGGTGCCGATGCCGAAAGTGATCACGTAGAGGCCGACGGCGAAGACGGCGACGATGATCAGGATCTCGGCCCAGGAAGGCAGCTTCCGGGCCGGGGCCGGCTTCCGTGTGTCGTCGGGGAGCTTGTACGCGGCGAGGGCCGGGACGAGGGTTGCGATGACGGCGACGTAGGCGCCGGGTTCCAGGTGGACGAGGCCGCCGAGGACCCACGCGATGGCGAGGACGGTGTAGAGCGCGGTCGCGAAGGTGCCGAGGGTGAGGATCGACAGGGCCTTGCGGGAACCGGCGGGGGTGAGCCAGCCGAGGCCCTTGACGCCGAGGGCGGAGAGGGCGTGCAGGGCGGTCAGGACGGCGCCGACAAGGGTGAGGATCTGGAGGGGGGCGGGATTGCCGTAGATCGTCAGGTCACCGGGGAACTGGGTGGTCCACGTCCAGGCGAGGAAGGTGGAGACGATCGCGACCAGGCTGCCGCCGATGATGGCGTAGAGCAGGGCGGTGCGGGAGGTTACGGCGGCGTTGCCGGCCGCGGTGGTGTCCAGGGTGGTGGCTTCGTTGGTCATGGTTCTCACGCCCGATCCGCGACGCGTTCGCCGAGCAGGCCTTGTGGCCGCACGAGGAGGACGACGATGAGGAGCACGAAGGCCCAGACGTTGGACCAGGCGCCACCGCCGAGCTGCTGCATGCCGGGGATGTGTTCGATGTAGGCGATGGAGAGGGCTTCGGCGAGGCCGAGGACGATGCCGCCGACCATGGCGCCGTAGATGTTGCCGATGCCGCCGAGGACGGCTGCGGTGAAGGCCTTGAGGCCGAGGATGAAGCCCATCTCGAAGTTGATCTGGCCCTTGTCGAGGCCGTAGGCGACGGCTGCGACGGCGGCGAACGCGGCACCGATGGCGAAGGCCATGACGATGATGCGGTCGGTGTTGATGCCCATCAGCTTGGCGGTGTCCGGGTCCTGGGCAGTGGCCTGCATGGCGCGGCCGCTGCGGCTCTTCTGGACGAAGACACCGAGGGCGAGCATGCAGAGCGGGGCGAGGATCAGGACGAACGCGTCGGAGCGCTGGATGGAGAGGTTCGAGGTGATCTTGAAGGCCGCGCCGGTGAACTCGGGGAAGCTGACGGCCTTCTTGGCGTCGGGGTAGAAGCCCCAGACGAGCTGCTGGAGGACGATGGACAGGCCGATCGCGGTGATGAGCGGGGCCAGTCGGGGTGCGTTGCGGAGGGGGCGGTACGCGAACCGCTCCGCGGCGGTGGCAACGGCTACGGAGGCGAGGGCGCCTCCGACGATCATGATCGGTATCGCCACCAGCAACGAGGTCCCGCTCGGGAGGGCGGTGTAGATGGTGACGGCACCGAAGCCGCCGATCATGAAGATCTCGCCGTGGGCGAAGTTGATGAGCTGGACGATGCCGTAGACCATGGTGTACCCGATGGCTATGAGGCCATAAAGGGCACCGAGGGCAAGGCCGTTGGCCAGCTGTTGCGGCAGTTCGTGCACCGCAGGGCCTCCGATGAGCGTGTCGGATATGACTCCGCGCGAGGGCGCTGTTTGCGCCCTCGCGCGGGCTGGTTCATTTGGTGTGGGTCAGGCGGTCGGAGCGCGGGTGTTACTGGTTGAAGGTGTCGCTCTTGACGTCGACCCACTTGCCGCCCTCGACCTTGTAGACCGTGAGCTGCTTGTTGGTGGTGTCGCCGTACTGGTCGAAGGCGACCTTGCCGGTCACGCCGTCGAAGGAGACCTTCGCGAGGGCGTCGACGACCTTGGCGCGGGCGTCGGTGGGCAGCTTGCCGCCGTTGGCGGCGACAACGGCCTTGACGGCCTGGATGACGGACCAGCCGGCGTCGTAGGAGTAGCCGCCGTAGGCCGCGTACGGGTCCTTGTAGCCGGCCGCCTTGTAGTCGGCGATGAAGGTCTTGGCCGTGTCCAGCTTCTCCACCGGGTAGCCGATGGAGGTGGAGAGGTCACCTTCGTTGGCTTCGCCGGAAGCGGTGATGAAGGCGGGGTCCTGGATGCCGTCGCCGCCCATGAGCGGGATGTTGGCTCCGGTCTTCTTGACCTGGTCGGCGAGCAGGCCGCCTTCGGGGTACTGGCCGCCGAAGTAGACGGAGTCGGCGCCGGAGCTCTTGACCTTGTCGGCGGTGGAGGAGAAGTCGGTCTCCTTCACGGTGACGTGGTCGGTGCCGACGACCTCGCCGCCGAGCTTCTTGAACTCGTCGGAGAAGATCGCGGCGAGACCGGCGCCGTAGGTCTGCTTGTCGTCGACGACGAAGACCTTCTTCTTGCCGGCGTCCTTGAAGAGGTACTGGGCGGCGAACTTGCCCTGGACCACGTCGGTGGCGGCGGTGCGGAAGTACGTCTTGAAGGGGCGCTTGAACTCGCCCTTGCCCCAGTTGTCGCCCTGGCTGAGCGAGGGGTTGGTGTTGGCGGGGGAGACCTGCGCCAGGTTGGCGGCGGCGAAGACGCCCTGCATGGACTGGGAGACGCCGGAGTTCAGGGGGCCGACGACGCCGATGACGTCCTTGTTGCCTACGAGCTTGGTGGCGTTGGCCTGGCCGGAGGCGGGAACTGCCTGGTCGTCGAGGGCTTCGACCTTGAATTCGATGCCGGGGACTTCGTTGTTCTTGTTGGCCGTCTTGGCCGCGAGGTCAACGGAGTTCTTGATTCCCTGGCCGAGTGCGGAGAGCGAGCCGGTGAGGGGCGCGTCCACGCCGATAACGACGACGGTCTTGGAGCCGTCGGCCTTGTCCCCGCCCTTCGCCTCGTCGCGCGATCCGCAAGCGGTGAGGGTCAGTGCTCCCGTGGTGATCACGGTGGTGAGGACGAGCAGAGAACGGTGTCGCACGATTCTTCCTTTCCCTGGCGCGGCCCCCTCAGATGAGGTGCCGTTGGGTCGCCGGGCCGCACTGGGATGTCCACGGCCGTGCTGGTCGCGCCCTGCGGCGCGGTGACTGGCCGTGACTCTAGGCGGGGGTGGCGAGCGCGGGGAGCGGAGAAAGGAGGATGTGACTGTCTTGTTATGCCAAGGCCAAGAATGTGTGGTGAGAGTGTGGACAGATCGGACGTTTAGTCACCTGCGAGAACGTCCGCATGCTGAGAATTGGCAGTGCATCTAAGGCGCTTGAGGGGCTCATGCTCCTGTCACCGGCGCTGTCGCGGTAAATGTCGCAGCGTGTGTCCGCAGGAATCCGCGCGGTGCCATTCCGGCAGGGAAAAAGGGGATTCTGTGGGGCGTGCGCATTACTGAAGGTAATTGCAGTTCTTGATCCACTTCGCTCCGGTCGATCTTCGGGGTCGGTGCGCACCGGACGTGACCTGCGGTTCCGTCTTCGGCACGACGGTGCCCGGAAGCCGGACAGCACGCACGGGATTCCGGTCACTCCGGGGAGCGGGTGCCCGCGCTCGGGGGTCGCCAGTTCTCGGAGCTCCACGTCGCCCCGTTCTGGGCCGCGCAGCGTTGCGCGACGACGCGGTCGGCGGCCTCAAGTGCCTTGTTCAGTCCGGCTGTTCGTTCTTCGGCCCGGCCGGCCGCGACGGCGTCCTCGTGGATCGCGTACTGCTCGTTGGACAAGCCCTTCTGCTCCCAGTCGAGTCCGGCCCACTTGCCGCCCTTGAGCGTCTCTTCGACCCAGTACGAGACCAGGCTCGCGCAGATCTGCGCAGGTGAGCTGGGGCTCGGGTCCGCTGGGGCGGGTGTGGGGCGGGGGGCGGAGGTGGTGCAACCGGAAAGGGTGAGAGTCCACAGGAGGGCGGCGGCGCAGTACCGGGCGGCTGTGCGTGGCGGGATGCCCATGGGAGGGACGGTAAGCGGTCACCTTCGGTGACACAACAGCCGCGGGCGCAACGGGGGCGGACTGGCGGATTCCGGGCGGCCGGCGGCGGTGGTGCGGGTGGCGTGGGTGGTGCGGGAGGGGACTGGGCGCGGTGCGGCGCGGGCCGGATACCGTCGGGCGGGAGTGCCGCGGGCCCGGGGCCGCCTTCGAGGAGGCGGGGCCCGGGCCCGAGGGCGGGTCATGACGGGGTCGGGGTCAGGAGCCGGTTCCCGCGGCCTCGCCGGCGGGGGCGGTGTCGCGCAGGAGGCAGGTGAGGCGGGCCGTGCAGACGCGCTTGTCCTGGTCGTCGGTGATGACGATCTCGAAGGTGGCGGTGGAGCGGCCCTTGTGTACGGGAGTGGCGACGCCGGTGACCAGGCCGGAGCGGGCGCCGCGGTGGTGGGTGCAGTTCAGGTCGACACCGACGGCGATCTTGTTGATGCCGCCGTGCATCATCGCGCCGACCGAGCCGAGGGTTTCCGCGAGGACGGCGGAGGCGCCGCCGTGCAGGAGTCCGTAGGGCTGGGTGTTGCCCTTGACGGGCATGGTGCCCACCACGCGGTCGGCCGAGGCCTCCAGGATGCGGATGTCCATGCGCTCGCCGAGGTCGCCCGCCGAGAACAGGGCGGGCAGGTCGACGCCCAGGGCCGCGTACTCGTCGAGGACCTCCTGCGGGAACTTCACTGCGTGCTGCTCGCCCATGGGCCGGCTCCGTTCGTGTGTCAACGTTCGTTAACCATCTTGTCCTGGGGTCGTTCTATCAGGCCGGTTCGAAGCGCACGACGACGGACTTGCTCGCGGGGGTGTTGCTGGTGTCGGCGGTGGAGTCCAGCGGGACCAGCACGTTGGTCTCGGGGTAGTACGCGGCGGCGCAGCCGCGGGCCGTCGGGTAGTGCACCACGCGGAAGCCCGGGGCGCGCCGCTCCACGCCGTCGGCCCATTCGCCGACGAGGTCGGTGTAGGAGCCGTCGGCGAGCCCCAGCTCGGCCGCGTCATCGGGGTGGACCATGACGACGCGGCGGCCGCCGGTGATGCCGCGGTAGCGGTCGTCGAGGCCGTAGATGGTGGTGTTGTACTGGTCGTGGCTGCGCAGGGTCTGCAGCAGCAGCCGCCCCGCCGGGACCTCGGGGTACTCCACGGGCGCGGCGGTGAAGTTGGCCTTGCCGGTCTTGGTGGGGAAACGGCGCTCGTCGCGCGGCGCGTGGGGGAGGCGGAACCCGCCGGGGCGGGCGGCGCGGGCGTTGAAGTCCTCGAAGCCGGGGATGACGCGCGAGATCCGGTCGCGGATGGCGGCGTAGTCCTTCTCGAACTCCTCCCACGGGGTGCGCGAGGCCTCGCCGAGCACCGCGCGGGCCAGGCGGGCGACGATCGCGGGTTCGGAGAGCAGGTGGGGGGAGGCGGGGGCGAGGTTGCCGCGGGAGGCGTGGACCATGCCCATGGAGTCCTCGACCGTGACGAACTGCTTGCCGCTCGCCTGGACGTCCTTGTCGGTGCGGCCGAGGGTGGGCAGGATCAGGGCGCGCCTGCCGGTGACGGCATGGGAGCGGTTGAGTTTGGTGGAGACGTGGACGGTCAGGGCGGCGCGGCGGATCGCGGCTTCGGTGACCTCGGTGTCGGGGGTGGCGCCGACGAAGTTGCCGCCCATGGCGAAGAGCACCTTGGCCTTGCCGTCGCGCAGGGCCTCGATGGAGCGGACCACGTCGTAGCCGTGGTGGCGGGGCGAGGTGATGCCGAATTCCGCGTCGAGGGCGTCGAGGAAGGCGGGTGCGGGCCGTTCGAAGATGCCCATGGTGCGGTCGCCCTGGACGTTGGAGTGGCCGCGGACGGGGCAGACGCCCGCGCCGGGCCGGCCGATGTTGCCGCGCAGCAGCAGCAGGTTCACCACCTCGCGGATGGTGGCGACGGCGTGCTTGTGCTGGGTGAGGCCCATGGCCCAGCAGACGATGGTGCGCTCCGAGGCGAGGATCATGGCCAGGGCGCGTTCGATGTCGGGGCGGGTCAGGCCCGTGGCGGTGAGGGTCTCCTGCCAGTCGGCTTCCTTGGCGGCGGCCGCGAACTCCTCGTAGCCGTGGGTGTGCTCGCGGATGAAGGCTTCGTCGGTGGCGCCGCCGGCTTCGATGACGAGCTTGTTCAGGAGGCGGAAGAGGGCCTGGTCGCCGCCGATGCGGATCTGGAGGAACAGGTCGTTCAGCGCGGTGCCCTTGAGCATGCCCAGCGGGGTCTGGGGGTTCTTGAACCGCTCCATGCCGGCCTCGGGCAGCGGGTTCACCGAGATGATCTTCGCGCCGGAGGACTTGGCCTGTTCCAGGGCGGAGAGCATGCGCGGGTGGTTGGTGCCCGGGTTCTGCCCGGCGACGATGATCAGGTCGGCCTGGTGGAGGTCTTCGAGGGAGACGCTGCCCTTGCCGATGCCGATGGTCTCGTTCAGTGCGGAGCCCGAGGACTCGTGGCACATGTTGGAGCAGTCCGGCAGGTTGTTGGTGCCGAACTCGCGCGCGAAGAGCTGGAAGAGGAAGGCCGCCTCGTTGCTGGTGCGGCCGGAGGTGTAGAAGAGGGCTTCGTCGGGGGAGCCGAGCGCGTGCAGCTCCTGCGCGATGATCTCGAAGGCGCGCTGCCAGGGAACCGCCTCGTAGTGGTCGGACCCCTCCGCCAGGTACATCGGCTGGGTGATGCGGCCCTGCTGGCCGAGCCAGTAGCCGCTGCGGGCGGCGAGCTCGGACACCGGGTGCTCGGCGAAGAAGTCCGGGGTCACCCGGCGCAGCGTCGCCTCCTCGGCGACGGCCTTCGCGCCGTTCTCGCAGAACTCGGCGGTGTGGCGCTTGTCGCCCTCGGGCCAGGCGCAGCCGGGGCAGTCGAAGCCGTCCTTCTGGTTGACCTTGAGCAGGGTGCGGGCGGTGCGGGCCAGGCCCATCTGCTGCCCGGCGATCTTGAGGGTGTGCCCGATCGCGGGCAGGCCGGCCGCGGCGTGCTTGGGGGGCGCGACCTGCGGCGCGTCCTGTACGGGATCACCTGCGGGCGGCTTGGTGGCCATGTCGCTCCCCTTTGAGCAGTCGGGCATCGCGTCGGCGGGGCCGCGCGTATTCGCGTATCCATGCGATCCTGCCACGCCCCGCCGACATCCCGGACGGCGAGAGCTGCCGTCGGGGATTGTCACAGGGGACGCCTAGGATCGGAGGCGTGGCAGATTCAGCATCGAAGAAGACCGACCAGCCGACCGCAGCGGACCGCCCCCGCCTGATGCTCATGGACGGGCACTCCCTGGCGTACCGGGCGTTCTTCGCGCTGCCCGCGGAGAACTTCACGACCGCGACGGGCCAGCCGACCAACGCCATCTACGGCTTCGCGTCGATGCTGGCGAACACGCTGCGCGACGAGGCGCCCACGCACTTCGCGGTGGCGTTCGACGTGTCCCGCAAGACGTGGCGGGCGACGGAGTTCCCCGAGTACAAGGCGAACCGCTCCAAGACGCCCGACGAGTTCAAGGGGCAGGTCGAGCTGATCGGCGAGCTCCTGGACGCGATGAACGTGCCCCGGTTCGCGGTCGACGGCTTCGAGGCCGACGACGTGATCGCGACGCTGGCCACGCAGGCCGAGGCCGAGGGCTTCGAGGTGCTGATCGTCACGGGCGACCGGGACTCCTTCCAGCTCGTCTCCGAGCACACCACCGTGCTCTACCCGACCAAGGGCGTCTCCGAGCTGACCCGCTTCACCCCGGAGAAGGTCGAGGAGAAGTACGGGCTCACCCCGCAGCAGTACCCGGACTTCGCGGCGCTGCGCGGCGACCCGTCCGACAACCTGCCGGGCATCCCGGGCGTCGGCGAGAAGACCGCAGCCAAGTGGATCACCCAGTTCGGGTCGTTCAAGGAGCTGGTGGAGCGCGCCGAGGAGGTCAAGGGCAAGGCCGGGCAGAACTTCCGCGACCACCTGGAGTCGGTGAAGCTCAACCGCGTCCTGACGGAGATGGTCAAGGACGTCGAGCTGACCAAGGCCCCCGCGGACCTGGCGCGCGTCCCCTACGACCGCGCCGCGGTCACCGGGGTGCTGGACGTGCTGGAGATCCGCAACGCCTCGCTGCGCGAGCGGCTGCTGGCGATGGACCCGGGCGCCGCCGAGGCGCAGGCACCCGCCCCGGCCGCCGGGGTGGAGCTGGACGGGTCCGTGCTGGATGCGGGCGAGCTCGGCCCCTGGCTGGAGCGCCACGCCGGTGAGGCGCTCGGCGTGTCGACCGTCGACAGCTGGGGCCTGGGCCAGGGCAACATCAGCGAGATCGCGCTGGCGTCGGCCGGCGGGCCCGCCGCCTGGTTCGAGCCGGCCGAGCTGGACGAGGCGGACGAGCGTGCCTTCGCCGCCTGGGCCGCCGACCCTGCCCAGCCCAAGGTCGTGCACAACGCCAAGGGCCTGATGCGGGTCTTCCCCGAACACGGCTGGAGCCTCGCGGGCGTCACCATGGACACCGCGCTCGCCGCCTACCTGGTCAAGCCCGGCCGCCGCTCCTTCGCGCTGGACGCCCTGTCCAACGAGTACCTGCACCGGGAACTCGCCCCGGCCGCCGCCGACGGCCAGCTCGCCTTCGGCGCCGACGAGACCGCGGAGGCGGAGGCCCTGATGGCGCAGGCCCGCGCCGTCCTGGACCTGGGCGAGGCCTTCACCGGCAAGCTCGCCGAGGTGGGCGCCGCCCGGCTGCTCCACGACATGGAACTGCCGACCTCCGAACTGCTGGCCCGCATGGAACGCGCCGGCATCGCCGCCGACCGCGACCACCTCGAAGGCATGGAGCAGCAGTTCGCCGGGGCCGTGCAGCAGGCGGTGAAGGAAGCGCACGCGGCCGTCGGCCACGAATTCAACCTCGGCTCGCCCAAGCAGCTCCAGGAAGTGTTCTTCGGCGAGCTGGACCTGCCCAAGACGAAGAAGACCAAGACCGGCTACACCACCGACGCGGACGCCCTGGCCTGGCTCGCGACCCAGACCGACCACGAACTCCCGGTGATCATGCTCCGGCACCGGGAGCAGGCCAAGCTGCGCGTCACCGTCGAGGGCCTGGTCAAGTCGATCGCCGCCGACGGCCGCGTGCACACCAGTTTCAGCCAGACCGTCGCCGCGACCGGGCGCCTGTCCTCCACCGACCCGAACCTGCAGAACGTGCCGGTGCGGACCGACGAGGGCCGGGCCATCCGCCGGGGCTTCGTCGTCGGCGAGGGCTACGAGTCCCTGATGACCGCCGACTACAGCCAGATCGAGCTGCGCGTCATGGCCCACCTCTCCGAAGACGAGGGCCTGATCGAGGCGTTCCTGTCGGGCGAGGACCTCCACACCACCGTCGCCTCCCAGGTGTTCGCGGTGGAGCGCGACCGCGTCGACCCGGAGATGCGCCGCAAGATCAAGGCCATGTCGTACGGCCTGGCCTACGGGCTGTCCGCCTTCGGCCTCTCGCAGCAGCTCAACATCGAACCCGCCGAGGCGCGGGGCCTGATGGAGACGTTCTTCGAGCGGTTCGGCGGGGTCCGCGACTACCTCCAGCGCGTCGTGGAGGAAGCCCGCGCCACCGGCTACACCGAGACGGTTCTGGGCCGCCGCCGCTACCTGCCCGACCTCAACAGCGACAACCGGCTGCGCCGCGAGGCCGCCGAGCGGATGGCGCTCAACGCCCCCATCCAGGGCACCGCCGCCGACATCGTCAAGGTCGCGATGCTGCGCGTCGACCGGGCCCTCACCGAGGCCGGGCTCACCTCGCGCATGCTGCTCCAGGTCCACGACGAAATCGTGCTGGAGATCGCCCCCGGGGAGCGCAAGAAGGTGGAGGCGCTGGTGCGCCGCGAGATGGCCGCCGCCGTCGAACTGCGCGCCCCGCTCGACGTGTCCGTGGGCGTCGGCCCCGACTGGGAGTCCGCCGCGCACTGATCGCGGCCACCGCCGCCCCGGCGCCCGTCCCCGCTACGCGGTGGGGACGGGCGTCCGCGTCTCCTCCTCGCTTCCCCGGCCGTCTCCGGCCGGTGCGTCACTGCCCCGGCCGTCGCCGTCCCGCCCGTCGCCGTCCCGTCGGTCAATGTCCCGCTCGTCACTGTCCCGCCCGTCACCGCCCCGCCGCCCGCCGCCGCGGTGGCGCAGCCGCACCAGGGCCCCGTAGAGCAGCAGCGCCACCAGCAGGCCGCCGCCCGCGCCGAAACAGACGGTCGGGATGATGTCGAGGGGCGTACGGACGCGGTCGAAGAACGTGAAGTAGCGCAGCACTCGCATCGTGACCCCCACCCCGACGCACACCGCCAGCAGCCCGGCCGCGCACCACGCCTCCGCCCGCCCCAGCGACGGCACGGACCGCGGAGCGGGCACGACCGGCAGGCGGCGCAGGGCCGTCACCGTGAACCACAGCAGGACGCAGGCGGCCAGCGCCGAACTGCCGTACTGGAGGTAGGAGTAGAGGGGCAGGCCGAAGGCGAGCGGCTCGCCCAGCCGGGGCAGCGCGTCGGTCCCCCACCGGTCGAGGTGCGTGAAGCTGTCCCACACCACGTGCGTCAAGGAGCCGAGCACCGCCGAAAGGCAGAACCAGAGCGCGAGCGCGGCCGGCCGGCGGCTCGCGCGCCAGTCCTCACCCCGCAGCAAGGAGTACGCCCTGCCCCGCCAGGCCGCCGGCAGCAGGGCGATCAGAGGCTCGCGCACGAGCACCCAGCAGGCGGCCAGTGCGGCGGTCAGCGCGGCGTCGACCGTCACCACCCCGAGGAGGGAGTGGGTGAAGTCGCCGTAGCCCATCACGCCCTCCACCACCGCGTCCAGGAAGTAGAACGTGTCCGGGGCGAACGAACCCAGGACCAGCGCGGAGGCGACCAGCGGACCGCGGGCCCGCCCGGTCCGTCGTACGGCCGGGAGTACGGCCGCCGCATGGCTGAGGGTGAACGGCATGGTGCCCCTTCTCGTGCGCGGACGGTCCGGGACAGTATGCGGGACCTGCACAGGAGGTGGGGGAATGGTGAAGTCCCGCCTCCTGTACGTGCCTTGTGCAGGCAGTTGACGTAGGGTCACGCGGACGTCGACGGGGAGGAGTCGGGCTGATGCGGGGACGAATACCGGCCGGGTTCGGTCGGCTGCGCAGGGGCGGGGCCGCCGCATTGGTCTGCGCTCTGGTGGTGGCCGCGGTGACCGCCTCCCAGGGACCGGCCTCCGGCAGCGAGGAACGGCCGCCCGTCACCGCCGGGGAGGGCCCCGGCAGCTCCTCGGCCGCGGGCCAGGGCGGGGACTCCGCCTACTCCACCGAACTCCCGCCGCCCGCCGGGCCGCAGCAGCCCGAGGCGCAGCCGGCCGCCGGCGTCCCCGCACCGCCTGCGCCCACGGGGCAGGCCGGGGAGGTGCACACCGGGACGGTGGCCATGGGCGGGGCCGAGGGCGCGCGGGGGATCCCGGCGAGCGTGCTCGCGGCGTACCGGCGCGCCGAACGGAGGATCGCGGACACCGACCCCGGGTGCGGACTGCCCTGGCAGCTGCTCGCGGCGATCGGCAAGGTCGAATCGGGTCAGGCGGGGGGAGGCCGGGTGGACGCCGAAGGCACCACCCTGCGACCGATCCTCGGCCCCGTGCTCGACGGCAACGGCTTCGCGAGCATCAATGACACCGACGGGGGCGCGTACGACGGCGACGCACGCTACGACCGGGCCGTCGGGCCGATGCAGTTCATCCCCTCGACGTGGGCGGTGTGGGGCCAGGACGGCAACGGCGACGGCCGGCGGGACCCGAACAACGTGTACGACGCGGCGCTGGCCGCCGGGCGCTACCTGTGCGCGGGCAGCCGTGACCTGCGGGTGGGCGCCGACCTGGACCGTGCGGTGCTGTCGTACAACCAGTCAGGGGAGTACCTGAGGACGGTGCGGTCCTGGTTCGCGTACTACCTGGACGGGACGCGAGAGGTCCCGGACGAGGGCGGCACGGGCCCGGGGACGCCCGCGACGCCGGAACCCAAGCCGACGCCCACGCCCACCCCCACCCCGACGCCGACCCCCACCCCGACCCCCAGCCCGACTCCCACGCCGACCCCCACCCCGACCCCCAGCCCGACTCCCACGCCGACCCCCACCCCGACTCCCACGCCGACCCCCACCCCGACGCCGACCCCCACGCCCAGCCCGAAGCCCACCCCGACGCCGACCCCCACGCCCAGCCCGAAGCCCACCCCGACCCCGAAGACGTCCACCACCCCGAAGGCGTCCCCCACCCCCACCGCGAAGGCCGGCTCCACCCCCACCCCGAGCCGCTCCGAAAGCCCCTAGTCGAACGGTTCTCATCTCCGCCCGGCGTTGCTACGGTGCCCCCTCCCTGACACCCCATCAGATCCGGAGGCCCCGTATGCGCGCACTCCTCGCCGCCGCCATCGGGCTGGCCGCCGCGCTGGCCCTCGTCTTCGCCGTCACGGCGCTCGGGGTGCCCGAAGGCACGACCTCTCCCAAACCCCTGCTCACCACCGCGCCCCCCGCGCCCGGAAAGTAGAGGAGGGCCGGCCGTGCGACGCAGAGCGAGCCTCGTCCTGCTTGCCGTAGCCGTGTTCTGCGCAGCCCTCGCACCGCTGCTGCGCTGGTACGCGTACCCCCGACTCGCCAAGATCCCGCCGAACCAGTACCAGGAGATGGTCCTGGAGGCGAAGGACGCGACCCTGCTCGACTACACCGCCGGCATGCAGCCCGCGAAGGTCGACAAGGTCACGATCGTCCAGACCCTCAAGGGCAACGTCGAGGCGTCGAAGCAGATCGAGGCGAGCGCCGGCAAGGACGTCGTCGTCTGGGACACGCTCTCCTACATCATGGGCCCCGACGGCAAGATGGTCTCCCAGATCCCCGAGCGGTACGTCTTCGACGCCCACACCCAGGACCCGGTGCACGCCACCGGCGAGATGGTCGACGGGGACCCGGTCAGGCGCGAGGGCATCGAGTTCAAGTGGCCGTTCTTCACCGAGCCGCGCGACTACCTCTACTTTGACGCCCAGACGCGCAGCTCCTCACCCATCCACTACGTCGGCCCGCGCACGTTCAAGGGCATGGACGTCTACTACTTCGAGCAGACCGTCCCCTGGACGAAGGTCCCGCTGCCGAAGAAGATGCCGATCGAGGGCATCGACCCCAAGACGTTCGAGGAGAGCACCGGCACCAGCCTCTGGTACACGGTCAAGGCCATGTTCTGGGTGGACCCGGTGACCGGCGCGCCCGTCAACGCCGAGCAGCAGATCCGGCAGGAGATGCGCGGCGGGATCGCGGCCGGCGCCCCCGACGGCAGGCTGACCGTCTTCGCCGGGGACGTGAAGATCCGCCCGGACTACTCCGCGTACACCGTGGACCTGGTGCGGTCGAACCGCGTGAAGGTCCTCGCCCTGCACACCTACGCCCCCCTCGGGCTGGCGGTCGGCGCGCTCGCCTTCCTCGCGCTCGCCCTGTGGCTGGAGGCGCGCGGCCGGCGCCGCGACGCGGAACTCACCGCCTGAGCCGGGCGTTGGTGTGCCGGGTCGGCTCGGCGGTCGCGGGATCCTCCGGCCAGGGGTGCTTCGGGTAGCGGCCGCGCAGCTCGGCGCGGACGGCGCGGTAGCCGCCCTGCCAGAAGGAGGCGAGGTCGGCCGTGACGGCGGCGGGCCGCCCGGCCGGCGACAGGAGGTGGACGAGCACGGGAACCCCCGCGACCCGCGGGGTCTCGCCCAGCCCGAACAGCTCCTGGAGCTTCACGGCGAGCACGGGCTGCCCGTGCTCCGCGGTGTAGTCGAGGCGGATCCGCGAACCGCTGGGCACCTCCAGGCGCTCCGGGGCCAGTTCGTCGAGCCGGGCCGCCTCACCGGTGGCCCACGGCAGCAGCCGGTTCAGGGCCTGGCCCGCGTCGATCCGGCCCAGGTCGGCGCGGCGCCGGGCGCGCGACAGCTCCGGCTCCAGCCAGTCGTCGGCCCGCTCCAGCAGCGCCGCGTCGTCCGTCACGTCGGGCCACGCGCCGCCCAGCGTGTGGTGCAGGAAGCCCAGCCGGGCCCGTAGCGCCCGCGCGTCCTGGGACCAGCGCAGCAGGCCGACGCCCTCGGTGCGCAGCCCGTCGAGGAGGGCGTCCCGGACCAGAGCGGGGTCGGGGTCGCGCAGGGGCCGGGTGACCAGCTCGATCGCCCCGAGCCGCTGCGCCGCCCGGGCCACCACGTCGCCGTCCTCCCATCGGACCTCCTCCCCGGAGGTCAGCAGGTGTGCGGCGGCGGCCCGGGCCGTGTCCTCGTCGAGGACCGCGGCGAGGCGGACCCGTGCGGAAGCGGAGTGCGAGGACCGGTCGGCGACGGCCACCGCCAGCCAGGGCGCGCCGTGCAGCGGCGAGCCGTCCCCGACCTCGGCCGCCGTGCCGCCGGCCATGAGGAAGGCTCCGCCGCCCTTGGCCTTCGCCACCCGCTCCGGGAACGCGAGGGCGGCGACGAGCCCGGCGGCGGCGTGGTCGGGGAGGGGGCCGGGGCTCCGCCCCGGACCCGGAGCCCCGGACGCGCCGGGGTTCGAGGCGCGAGGGTCGCGGGGCGGAGCCCCGGAAGCGGTCCCGGGCGCCGTCCCGGTTTCGGGCAGGAGCGGGGCGGAAGGGCCCGCGGGGTCGCCCAGAGCGCGTTCCAGACGCCTGGCCTCCGTCCGCCAGCGGGGCGCGTAGCCGTCCGAGCCGTGGCGCGCGGCCCGCCAGGCGGCCGCCAGATCGTCCCCGTACTCCCGCGGAGGCTCCTCGCTCAGCAGGGCCACCAGCTGCGCGGCCCGCCGGGCGCCCAGCGCCGCCGCGCCGTCCAGCAGGGCCCGGGCCAGGCGCGGGTGCAGCCCCAGCCCGGCCATCCGCCGCCCGCGCGGGGTCGGCCGCCCGGCGCCGTCCACCGCGCCGACCGCCGCCAGGACCTCCCGCGCGGCGGCCATCGCCCCGGCGGGCGGCGGGTCCAGCAACGCCAGCCCGGACGCGTCGGGATCACCCCAGCAGGCGGCCTGGAGCGCGAACGCCGCCAGGTCCGCGATGCGGATCTCCGCCGACGGGTACGCCGTCAGCCGGGAGTCCTCCGCCTCCGACCAGCAGCGGTACACCGCCCCGGGCGCCTCGCGCCCGGCCCGCCCGGCCCGCTGACGGCCCGCCGCGCGGGACGCCCGTACGGTCACCAGCGCGCCCAGACCCCGCGCGTGGTCCATCCGGGGTTCGCGGGCCAGTCCCGAGTCCACGACCACCCGTACGCCCGGCACCGTCAGGCTCGACTCCGCGACCGCCGTCGCCAGGATCACCCGGCGGTGCGCCGCGGCCGTCAGTACCGCGTCCTGCACGGCGGCCGGCGCCCGGCCGTGGACCTGGAGCACCTGCGCGTCCACGCCGCCCAGCTGCCCGGCGACCCGGGCCATCTCACCGACGCCGGGCAGGAAGCAGAGCACGTCGCCGGAACGTTCCGCCAGCGCCCGCCGCACCACCGAGGCCACGTGCGCCAGCTGCGCCGGGTCCACCCGCATGCCCTGCGGCGGCCGCACCGGGCGGGCCGGAGGCGCCCACACCACTTCCACCGGGTACGAGACGCCCCGCGCCTGCACCACCGGCGCGTCGCCCAGCAGCCGCGCCCAGCCGGCCGCGTCGGTCGTCGCGGAGGCCGCCACCAGGCGCAGCTCCGGGCGCAGGGTCTCGCGGACGTCCAGGAGGAAGGCGGCGACGGTGTCCGCGTCGAGGTGCCGCTCGTGGCACTCGTCCAGGACCACCACGTCCACGCCGGCCAGCTCCTGGTCCCGCTGGAGCCGCTGGAGCAGCACGCCGGTGGTCACCACCTCCACCGCCGTGCGGGGGCCGGCCACCCGCTCCCCGCGCACCGTGAAGCTGACCGACTCGCCGACGGCTTCGCCCAGCAGCCACGCCATCCGCCGCGCCGCCGCCCGGGCGGCGATCCGCCGGGGCTCGGCCACCACGACCCGGCGCCGCTCACCGACCCCCAGCAGCCCCGCCAGCACCAGCGGCACCAGCGTGGTCTTGCCGGTCCCGGGCGGGGCGCACAGCACGGCGGCGCCGTGCGCGTCCAGCGCCGAGACGAGGGCGGGCACGGCCTCCCGCACGGGGAGGGCGTCGAGGTCGGCGGTGCGGATCAAGGGCTCAGTCCCTCTCGCACACGAAGATCGCGGTGCCGGGGATCAGGTTGCCGCGCAGCGGGGACCAGCCGCCCCATTCCTGGCTGTTCCAGGCGGGCCACTCCGGCTCGACCAGGTCCACCAGGCGGAACCCGCCCGCGACCACGTCCCGGACGCGGTCCCCGAGGGTGCGGTGGTGCTCGACGTACACGGCGCGGCCCTGCTCGTCCTGCTCGACGTACGGGGTCCGGTCGAAGTAGGAGGCGGCGACGGACAGCCCCTCCGGGCCCGGCTCGTCGGGGAACGCCCAGCGGATGGGGTGGGTGACGGAGAACACCCAGCGCCCGCCGGGGCGCAGCACGCGGTGGACCTCGCGCATGACGTTCACGGGGTCGGCGACGAAGGGGACGGCGCCGTAGGCGGAGCAGGCCAGGTCGAAGGAGGCGTCGCGGAAGGGCAGCCGGCCGGCGTCGGCCTCCACGAGCGGAACGTCATCGCCGATGCGCAGGGCGTGCTGGAGCTGGCGGTGCGAGAGGTCGAGGGCGACCGGACGGGCGCCCCTGGCGGCCAGCCAGCGCGAGCACTGGGCGGCGCCGGCGCCGATCTCCAGGACGTCCTTGCCGGCGAGGGAGGCGGCGGGGCCCAGGAGGGCCGCCTCCGCCTCGTCCAGGCCCTCGGGTCCCCAGACGAAGCGGTCGTCGCCGAGGAACGCGCCGTGCTCGCTCTGGTACTCGTCGGCGTTGCGGTCCCACCAGCCCCGGCTCGCCCGGCTGCTCTCGGCTTCGCCGGCCTCGCGCCGGGTGGCCTCGGCGTCGTCGCCGTCGTCGGCCCCGCCGGTGTCACCGCCCGGCTCGGGGATTTCGAACGCGTCTTCGGGGAGGTAGTCCTCTTGGTTCATGGGGCCCGTCGTCGTAGTCTGCGAGAAGTCGGGGGCGGAAGCCACCAGGCCTTCCCCGCCCGTGATTTGTGCCGGTAATGCGGCGATCCGCCCGGGGTGTGCGCCTTCGCGCATTGACCGTGTCCGGCTGCCCCCGTATGCTACAAGTTGCGCTGCGAGCCTGTGCTCCTCAGACCTAGCAGGCTGCGCTTGCATCTGTTGATGTCCCCTCGGTTTTCGAGGCTCCTCCCCGCTTCTGCGGATCAGGGGCTTCCTTGGCTGTCCGGCTTCTTCGGCAGATGCCGATAAGGGCTCCCGGCGTAGCAGTACCTACGACTTTCTGTCCGTAACCGGAGCCCTTTCCCACATGACGAGCAGCACCGAGACCACCGCCACCACCCCTCCGCAGGTAGCGGTCAACGACATCGGTAACGCGGAAGCCTTCCTGGCCGCGATCGACGAGACGATCAAGTACTTCAACGACGGCGACATCGTCGACGGCGTCATCGTGAAGGTCGACCGGGACGAGGTCCTGCTCGACATCGGTTACAAGACCGAAGGCGTGATCCCGAGCCGCGAGCTCTCGATCAAGCACGACGTCGACCCGAACGAGGTCGTCAAGGTCGGCGACGAGATCGAGGCCCTGGTTCTCCAGAAGGAGGACAAGGAAGGCCGTCTGATCCTGTCCAAGAAGCGCGCTCAGTACGAGCGTGCCTGGGGCACGATCGAGAAGATCAAGGAAGAAGACGGCATCGTCACCGGTACCGTCATCGAGGTCGTCAAGGGTGGTCTCATCCTCGACATCGGCCTCCGCGGCTTCCTGCCGGCCTCTCTCGTCGAGATGCGTCGCGTCCGCGACCTCCAGCCCTACGTGGGCAAGGAGCTCGAGGCGAAGATCATCGAGCTGGACAAGAACCGCAACAACGTGGTCCTGTCCCGCCGTGCCTGGCTCGAGCAGACCCAGTCCGAGGTTCGCCAGACGTTCCTCACCACCCTGCAGAAGGGTCAGGTCCGCTCCGGCGTCGTTTCCTCGATCGTCAACTTCGGTGCCTTCGTGGACCTGGGTGGCGTCGACGGTCTCGTCCACGTCTCCGAGCTGTCCTGGAAGCACATCGACCACCCCTCCGAGGTTGTCGAGGTCGGCCAGGAAGTCACCGTCGAGGTCCTCGACGTCGACATGGACCGCGAGCGCGTCTCCCTGTCGCTGAAGGCGACGCAGGAAGACCCGTGGCAGCAGTTCGCCCGGACCCACCAGATCGGCCAGGTCGTCCCGGGTAAGGTCACCAAGCTGGTTCCGTTCGGTGCGTTCGTCCGCGTGGACGAGGGCATCGAGGGTCTGGTCCACATCTCCGAGCTGGCCGAGCGCCACGTGGAGATCCCGGAGCAGGTCGTCCAGGTCAACGACGAGATCTTCGTCAAGGTCATCGACATCGACCTCGAGCGTCGCCGGATCTCGCTGTCCCTCAAGCAGGCCAACGAGTCCTTCGGTGCCGACCCGGCGTCGGTCGAGTTCGACCCGACCCTGTACGGCATGGCCGCGTCCTACGACGACCAGGGCAACTACATCTACCCCGAGGGCTTCGACCCCGAGACCAACGACTGGCTCGAGGGCTACGAGACCCAGCGCGAGACGTGGGAGCGCCAGTACGCCGAGGCGCAGGTCCGCTTCGAGCAGCACCAGGCGCAGGTCATCAAGAGCCGCGAGGCCGACGAGGCCGCTGCTGCCGAGGGCGCTGCCGCCCCGGCCGCCGGTGGCAACGCCGGTGCGGGCAACATCTCGGGTGGCTCCTACTCCTCCGAGGGCTCGGACGAGACCTCCGGCGCCCTGGCGTCGGACGAGGCCCTCGCCGCGCTCCGCGAGAAGCTGGCCGGCGGCCAGAGCTGATCGCAGCAGCGCGTCACGCTCCGCGCCCCGGCGCGGGAGTGAGCTGAGCTGAACGGTAAGGCCCGTCCCCTTCGGGGGGCGGGCCTTACCGCGTTCGGGGGCCCGCCGCCCGCCCCGGCCGGACCGCCGCCCGCCCCGGCCGGACCGATCACCGGGAAAGCCGTCAACTGGGGAATGGTGGCGCCACCTTGGGCGTTCTTGAGGAGAACGCGGCGAGGAGGAGTGGTGGCGGTGCTTGATCCACAGGGTTTGTACGAATGGGACGCCAAGGGCCTGGCGGTGGCCGACCTGGCGCTTGCCCAGGATTCGGCCGGGCTGGTCATGCTCTACCACCTCGAGGGGTACATCGACGCCGGCGAGGCCGGTGAGCAGATCGTCGAGCGGCTCCTGGACACCCTGCCCCACCAGGTCGTCGCCCGCTTCGACGCGGACCGGCTCGTGGACTACCGGGCCCGGCGCCCGCTGCTGACGTTCCAGCGCGACCACTGGACGGACTTCGAGGAGCCGAAGCTGGAGGTGCGCCTCGTACAGGACGCCACCGGCGCGCCGTTCCTGCTGCTGTCCGGCCCCGAGCCCGATGTCGAGTGGGAGCGCTTCGCCATCGCCGTACGGCAGATCGTCGAGCGCCTGGGCGTGCGGCTCTCGGTCAACTTCCATGGCATCCCGATGGGCGTCCCGCACACCCGTCCCGTCGGCATCACCCCGCACGGCAACCGGACCGACCTGATGCCGGGGCACCGCAGCCCGTTCGACGAGGCGCAGGTGCCGGGCAGCGCGGAGTCGCTGGTCGAGTTCAGGCTGGGCCAGGCCGGGCACGACGTGCTCGGCGTCGCGGCGCACGTCCCGCACTACGTGGCCCGCTCCCCGTACCCGGACGCGGCGCTGACGGTCCTGGAGGCGATCACCGCGGCGACGGGCCTCGTCCTGCCGGCCGTGGCGCACGCCCTGCGCACCGAGGCGCACCGCACGCAGACGGAGATCGACCGGCAGATCCGGGAGGGCGACGAGGAACTGGTCGCGCTGGTCCAGGGGCTGGAGCACCAGTACGACGCGGCTGCCGGGGCCGAGAGCCGCGGCAACATGATCGCGGAGCCCGCAGAGATCCCCTCGGCGGAGGAGCTCGGGCGCGAGTTCGAGCGGTTCCTCGCGGAGCGCGAGGGCGAGGGCTGAGCCGTCGCCGCCCGCGGCCGCGCCCCGGTCCGGAGCCCGTCGTCGAAGTGGCGGCGGGCCGGGCGGGAAGCCGACGCCAGGCCCTAGGCTGCCGGACATGCTGAAAGTGGGCCTGACGGGCGGAATCGGAGCCGGCAAGAGCGAAGTGTCGCGGCTGCTGGCGGGGTACGGGGCGGTCATCGTGGACGCCGATCGCATCGCGCGGGAGGTCGTGGAGCCGGGGACGCCCGGGCTCGCGGCCGTCGTGGCGGCGTTCGGGGAATCGGTGCTGACCGAGGGCGGGGCGCTGGACCGGCCGAAGCTGGGGGCGATCGTCTTCTCCGACCCGGAGAAACTGCGGATACTGAACTCGATCGTGCATCCCCTGGTCGGGGCGCGGTCCGTGGAGCTGGAGAGCGCGGCGGGCGCCGACGCGATCGTGGTGCACGACGTGCCGCTGCTGGCGGAGAACGGCCTCGCGCCGCTGTACGACCTGGTCGTGGTGGTGGACGCGGCGCCGCAGACGCAGCTGGCGCGGCTGACGGGGCTGCGGGGGATGGCCGAGGCGGAAGCGCGGGCCCGGATGGCGGCGCAGGCCACGCGGGAGCAGCGGTTGGCGGTGGCGACCTTGGTGATCGACAACGACGGGCCGCTGGAGGCTCTGGAACCGCAGGTCCGCAAGGTCTGGGAGACCCTGACCGACCGGGCCGCCCGGGCCGGCGCCTGAGGCGGGCGGGGCCGGGCGGCATCGGCAAGGGGCGTGAAGGCGCCCGGAGAGGGAAGGAAAGCAACGTGTCCGCCACCACGCCTCCGTCGCAGCCGCCGTCGTCCTCGGGGCCGCCCGGCCAGTCGGGCCCTCCCGGCTCCCCGGGAGCTCCGGGTCCGGGGTCCGGCGCCTCCGGCGCCGCCAGCCCGGAGACGCACGTCATCGACTTCCGGGCCGCCGAGCAGCTCCTGGCCGCCCGTGACCCGCGGGGCGCCGTCAAGCTGCTCGACTCGGTGATAGCCGCCCACCCCGAGAACACGGCGGCCCGGCTGCTGCGGGCCCGGGCCTTCTTCGCGGCCGCGCAACTGCGCCCGGCGGCGCTGGAGTTCGAGCTGGTGCTGGAGCGCGAACCGGACAACGCCTACGCGCACTTCGCGCTCGCCCGGACCCACGAGCGGTCCGGGCGGCGCGCGCAGGCCCGCAAGCACTTCCGGCTCGCCGCCGCGCTCGACCCGCAGCCCGAGTACCTGGCCGCCGCGCGCTTCGAGGACTGAGACCGGGCGCGACGGTGGCCCGCGCTCGACCCGCAGCCCGAGTACCTGGCCGCCGCGCGCTTCGAGGACTGAGACCGGGCGCGACGGTGGCCACGCCTGAGGCGGCGGCCTCCGCTGAGCCGGCGGCTGCGCCGGCCTCGGCGCACGTGCGGCGGCTCGTACGGCGCTCTGTGGCCTTCAGCGCACGTGCGGCGGCTCGTACGGGGCTCCGTGGGCCTCAGCGCACGTGCGGCGGCTCGTACGGGGCTCCGTGGGCCTCAGCGCACGTGCGGCGGCTCGTACGGCGGCACGTCCCGGCCGGGCTGGTAGTGCGGGCCCTGGCGGATGTGGTGGACGTCCACGAGGGAGTCCACCGCCGCGAGCACCGCGACCACGGCGCAGGCGGCCGCCCACCCCGGGCGCTCACCCAGCGAGAACAGGGCCGCCCCGCCGGCGGCCCAGATCAGGCCCCACACACTGAGCCACAACCGCAGCCGCAGCGGACTGCGGGCGGTCACCGGCTCGTTTCCGGTACGCATGGCCATCGCCTCTGATCACCGTAGTCCTCAGCTCCATGGTCCCACCGACGGTCGCGTCGGCGGGAGGCGGAACCGGCGGCCCGGGGCGGACAGGTCCGGAAGAGACGGCCTAAGGGCTGTCCCGTAATCCGCGGCGGATCAGCGCGCGGCGTCAGATGCGGCGCATCGCAAGGCGGAGGGTCGTCCTCATACTGGGCGTATTCGGGTGATCCCGACAACGCGGCGAGGTGCCGTAGCTGGCGCCGCGCGCCCGCGGGGGATTGCGGGACAGCCCTAGGGGTCCAGCTTGTCCACGGCCGTCGCGGTCGTCTTCTTGAAGGCGGCCACGGGCGCGTCGGAAAGGGTGCCCATCTGCCCCCACGCCACGACGGTGACGGTCGCGCCGTCCCGGCCGATGCCGAAGAGGTGCACGCCGGGTTCGGAGTCCGGGATCGCGGTGTGGACCCCGTAGACGTGGGCTCCCTCCTCGACGGGCAGCTTGCCGTAGTCCTGCCAGGAGGCGGTGCCACCGGGCGTCGTACGCAGCCACTCGGCGGCGCAGGCGGCGACCTCGCGTTCCAGGGACGCGGCCAGGGTGGCGGCCGCGGAGCCGGAGGAGGCGCGGACGGAGAGCTGTGTGGCGCCGGTGTCGTGGTCGGTGCCGAAGACGCGGTGCCAGCTGCCCTTGGCGGGGAGGCCCTCCTCCAGACAGAACGGCGCGCTCTCGGGCAGGCCCTTGGTCACCTTTCCGGCGTGCCACGGCGAGGAGGGGTGCGCAGGCAGGTCGGTGCCGTCGAGGAAGCCGGGCGCGGAGGCTGCCGAGGCGGTGGCCGGGCCGGCGAGCAGGAGGGCGGCGGCCGCGGTGGCGGCGGCCGCGAGGACGGTGGTGAAGCGTCGGAGCATGGTCGGCTGGTCCCCGTTTCCGGTCGGTGGGCGGTCGCGGGGTTCCTACCCCGGTGAGGACGGCGGGGCGCGGACCGGGACGGAATCGGGACACGGGAGCGTGAAGGCGGGCGGCGACGGCCCCGGCCGGATCGGTAAAGGCGCAGGTCGGGGGCGTTGTCAGTGGGCCCACCTAGACTCGGCGGCAGAGGAGAACCGTCCGACCGCCCGCCATCAGATCGCCAAGCATCCGATCGTCAAGCATCCGACCAGCAGGTATCCGATCGCCAACCGTCCGGCCACCGGGGAAGGGAGGGCCACCGTGGGCACCGCGACGTCCCGGCCGTACGCGCCGAAGCAGCCGCCGGCACATCCGCACGCGCCGACACCGTCGCCCGGAGCGCCGGACGCGCTGCTGCGCCATGCCGCCGTGTTCCTGCCCGCGGCCGTCCCGCGCCAGGGGCGGGTGGCCTTCTGGAGTCCAGAGGGGGACCCGCTGCCCGAGGCCGGGAGGGCGGCCCCGCTCGATGTGGTCCGGCCGCACGGCGAAGGCGTGCGCACCCGCGGCGTCCCCTGCGTCAGCCTGTCGGTCAGCGCCGCGCTGCCGCTGCTGCTGCGGGCGGCCCGCAGCCCGGCCGCCCACCCCGCCACCCGCGCCTGGGGCACCGCCGCCGCGCAGGCGCTCGCCCTGGTCGCGCGCGGGCGGCTGCTGCCGGGGGTCACCCCCGACGGGGTCGACGCCTGGCGGGCCGGACCGCTCGACGCCGACGACGTGGCCCACCTGCGCGCGATCGCCTCCGCCCTGCCCTACGAGGCGTACGCCACCCCGCTCGCCGGTCGCCGCCCGCTCCAGCTGCCCGAACCGGAAGCCCTGGTCCGGGCCTTCCTCGACGCCGCCGCCGACAGCCTGCCCCGCACCCCGGCCGCGCCGGTGGCCGCCGGGCGGCCGTTCGCGGCGCGGGAACCGCAGCAGGTGCCCGGGATACGGGAATGGGCCGCCCAGGTGGCGGCCGGGGCGGACACCGGGGTCGGGATCTCCCTGCGGCTCGACCTGTCCTCCTTCCGCCTCTTCGACGAGGCCGAGCCCGAGGACACCCGCCGCGCCGGCGCCGCCGTGGTCCAGGTGCACAGCCTCGCCGATCCGACGCTGGTCACGGATGCCGAGCAGCTCTGGGCGGGGGCGGCGGCCGCCGGGTTCGGGCCGCGCGCCCGCATCGATGCCGTGCTCGCGCTGCGCCGGGCCGCGCGGGTGTGGCCGCCGCTGCTGCGCCTGCTGGACCAGCCCGTCCCCGATGTGCTGTCCCTCTCCGACCCGGAGCTGGAAGACCTGCTGGGGGTGGCCGCGGCCCGGCTGGCGGAGGCCGGGGTCACGGTCCACTGGCCGCGCGAGCTGGCCCGTACGCTGTCCGCGACCGCCGTCGTACGGTCGGCGGCGCCCGGCTCCGCGATCGAAGGCACCGCGTTCTTCGACGCGGAGAACCTCTTCGCCTTCTCCTGGGAGCTGGCGCTGGGCGGGGACCGGCTCACCCCGGGGGAGATGGACGCGCTGGCGCAGGCCCACCGGCCCGTGGTGCGGCTGCGCGACCAGTGGGTGCGCGTGGATCCGGGCCTGGTGCGCAAGGCCCGCAAGCGGCAGTTGGGGCTGCTGGACCCGGTCGACGCGCTGGCCACCGTACTGACGGGGACGGCCGAGGTCGACGGCGAGCCGGTCGAAGCGGTCCCGGTGGGGGCGCTGGCCGCGCTGCGGGACCGGCTGACCGGGGAACCGGCGGCCCTGCCCCAACCCGCCGCGTTGAAGGCGACCTTGCGCGACTACCAGGCCCGGGGCCTGGCATGGCTGGACCTGATGACCTCCCTCGGCCTCGGCGCCTGTCTCGCCGACGACATGGGCCTGGGCAAGACCGTCACGCTGATCGCGCTGCACCTGCACCGGGACCGCCCCGAACCGACCCTGGTCGTGTGCCCGGCGTCGCTGCTGGGGAACTGGCAGCGGGAGATCGAGAAGTTCGCCCCGGGCACCCCGGTGCGCCGCTTCCACGGCGGTGGCCGCAGCCTGGAGGGCCTGGACGGCGGTTTCGTCCTGACCACCTACGGGACGATGCGCGCCAGCGCCGCCAAGCTGGCGGAGCAGAGCTGGGGCATGGTCGTCGCGGACGAGGCGCAGCACGTCAAGAACCCGCACTCGGCGACGGCGAAGGCGCTGCGCACGATCCCGGCCCCGGCCAGGGTGGCGCTGACCGGCACCCCGGTGGAGAACAACCTGTCCGAGCTGTGGGCACTGCTCGACTGGACCACGCCGGGCCTGCTGGGCCCGCTGACCACGTTCCGGGCCCGCCACGCCCGTCCGGTGGAGCACCAGAACGAGGAGGACGGCGGCAACGAGGAGGCCGTCGCCCGACTGGCGGCCCTGGTCCGCCCGTTCCTGCTGCGCCGCAAGAAGTCCGACCCGGGCATCGCCCCGGAGCTGCCGCCGAAGACCGAGACCGACCATCCGGTGTCCCTCACGCGCGAGCAGGCCTCGCTGTACCAGGCCGCGGTGGACGAGGCGATGGCGGTGATCGCGTCGAGCGAGGGCATCCGACGACGCGGCATGATCATGAAGCTGCTGATGTCGCTCAAGCAGATCTGCAACCACCCTGCGCAGTATTTGAACGAGCACGGCCCGAACGAGCACGGCCCGAACGGGCACATCTTGAGCAGGCCCGGCTTGAGCAGGCCCGGCTTGAGCGGGCCCAACCCGAACGAGCACGGCCCGCACGAGCACCGCACGCCCACCCCGCAGCCCCGCCTCGCGCACCGCTCCGGGAAGCTGGCCCTGCTCGACGAGCTGCTCGACACGATCCTGGCCGAGGGCGGCTCGGTGCTGGTGTTCACCCAGTACGTGACGATGGCCCGCATCATCGAGCGGCACCTCGCCGCGCGGGGGATCTCCCACCAGCTGCTGCACGGAGGGACCCCCGTCGCCACCCGCGAGCAGTTGGTCGATCGGTTCCAGGCGGGCGAGGTCCCCGTCTTCCTGCTCTCCTTGAAGGCGGCGGGCACCGGGCTGAACCTGACCCGGGCCGGGCACGTCATCCACTACGACCGCTGGTGGAACCCGGCCGTCGAGGAGCAGGCCACCGATCGTGCCTACCGGATCGGGCAGACCCAGCCGGTGCAAGTGCACCGGATCATCGCCGAGGGCACCGTGGAGGACCGGATCGCCGAGATGCTGGAGGCGAAGCGGGCGCTGGCCGACGCCGTCCTCGGCTCGGGGGAGTCGGCGCTCACCGAGCTGACCGACCGCGAACTGGCCGACCTCGTTTCGCTGCGGAGGCCGATGTGATCACCGCACGGGACGACCGCCGCCGTACCTTCGAGACGGTGCCGCCCGGCGCCGAGGCACAGACCTGGTGGGGACGCGCCTGGGTGGCCGCGCTGGAGGAGCGCTCGCAGGACGCGGCCCGGCTGGGGCGCGGGCGGGCGTACGCGGCCGAAGGCCATGTCGACGCGGTGACGATCACCCCGGGCCGGATCGTGGCGTACGTCCGGGGCAGCCGGGTCCGCCCGTACCGCACCGAGCTGGCGCTGCCGGCCTTCGAGGACCCCGAGTGGCGTGAGGTGCTGGAGGGTGTGGCGGCCTATCCGGCGGCGCTGGCCGGGCTGCTGGAGGGCGAGGTCCCGCAGTCCCTGGCGGACACGGTCCTGCCGGGCGCGGGGGAGCTCGTCCCGCGCTGCTCCTGCCCTGATGTGGGCCGACCGCCCTGCAAGCACGCCGCCGCACTCTGCTACCGGGCGGCCCGGCTCCTGGACGAGGACCCGTTCGTACTGCTGCTCCTGCGCGGGCGGGGCGAGCGGGAACTGCTGGCGGAGCTGGCCCGGCGCAGTGCCGCCCATGCCGCGCGCGAACGGCCCGATGCCGCGCCCGCCTTCCCCGGGGTCCCGGCCCGCGCGGCGCTGGCCCGGACCGTCCTGTCCCCGCTGCCGGCCCCGCAGCGGGCGCCCGGGGCCGTGGGCCTGCCGCCCGCGTACCCGTCGGACCCCGCGGCACCGGATCCGCTGGCGCTGGACCAGCTCGCCTCGGACGCCGCAGCGCGGGCGCTGGCCCTGCTGCGGACCGGTGAGGACCCCCTCGCCGGATTCACGGTGTGGCAGGACGCCGTCCGGCTGGCCTCCGCGCACGCGACGGCCGGACTGACCGGCGCCGCCCGCGCCCTCTACCGCGACCTGGCCCGGGCCACCGGCCGCACCACCACCGATCTCGCCCGGGGCGCGGCGGCCTGGCGTCAGGGGGGTCTGGCCGCCCTGGTCGTCCTCGAAGAGGCCTGGGACCCGCCGGCCGGCCCCTTCGACCGGGCCCGGCCCGCCCTCGTCGCCGCGGGCTGCGGCTCCTTCCGGCCCGACCGCAACCGCCTCAGCACCCGCAGCCGGCAGCTCCGGCTGGGCCGCCAGGGCCTCTGGTACGCGTACGAGTCCAGGTCGGACGAGGAGGACTGGTGGCCGACCGGCACGCCCTCCACGGATCCGGTCGCCGCGTTGCGCGGCTGAACCCCCGTTATCGAGGCCGAGGTCAGCCATGCCGCGATCATTCAATGCGTGTTACCCAGTACACGATGGAGTGAAATTCGTACCGGCTCTATAACTCGTATGGGCTCACGGCGTTGTTTCCGGTGCGGGCGGGTTGCCCGTGAACTCCTCCGGAAGGCAGGGAACTCATGCGTCACAGTCGTCGGAACGGCTTGATCGCGGCGGTGGTCGCGGGAGGTGGAGTGGCGGTCGCGGGGGTGAGCGGCTTCGCCTACGCCGATGCGGACGCGGGCGGCGCCGCCCAGCAGTCGCCGGGGCTGCTCTCGGGCAACCTGGTGCAGCTGCCCGTGCACACGCCGGTCAACGTGTGCGGCAACACCGTGAGTGTCGTCGGAGTACTCGACTCGGCCACGGGGAACCGCTGCGTCAACGACGGGCACGCAGGCGGCGGTAGCCATCAGGGGTCCGGGGCGTCCCAGTCCGGGCCGTCGTCGCACACCTCGAAACCCGGAGCCGGAAACGGTACGGGAGCGGTCGCCCAGGGGCGCGGAAAGGATTCTCCGGGGGTGCTGTCCGGCAACGGCGTCCAGCTTCCCGTCGACCTGCCACTGAACATCAGCGGCAACTCCGTGAGCGCGGTCGGCGTCGGCAACGGAGCCGTCGGCAACACCTCCGTCAACGGCGGCTCCCACGAGCCCGTCCAGCCGCCCGTCGTCGAGCAGCCCGCCGTCCAGCCGCCGGTCACCCCGCGGCCGATCATCACACCGGCCCCGCAGCAGCCCGCCGGCGCGCTGGCCCACACCGGCGCCGACGCCGTCGGCTACCTGCTGCCCGGCGGTGGCGCGCTCCTGCTCGGCGGGGTACTCCTCTACCGCCGCTTCCGCGTCGGCTAGCACGGGACGGAGCCCTGCCGGGCGCCGTCGGGCGCTCAGCCGGTCTGCTCCGGCAGGAGCGGCCCGGCCGCGGACTGCGGCCGAGCGCGCCAGCCGTCCAGGATCGCGTCGATCCGCGGCGCCAGCCGGGCCCGCGCCGTGAAGCGGGGGACCCCCGCCATCAGCAGCGCGTCGTACTCGGTGTCGGTGTGGCGCACGGCCGCCCGGACCGCCACCGACACCGCCTGCTCGTCGAGGGCGCGGCCGGCCGCCGTGCGGCCGACCCTGCCGCTTCCCCGCAGGGAGGCGTGCGCGGCGATCGCCCGCGCGCGGTCCACGGGGATCCCGGGGAACAGCCGCAGGATCTCCGCGCCGAAGGCCGCCGTGAACCGGGTGTCCTCGGCCGCGCGGCGCAGCCGGTCGCGTTCCCGGCGGCGGGCCCGCGCGTCGGCGTCGGCCAGACAGGCCCGCTCGGCGCGCGCCAGGGCCTCCTCCTCCACCAGCAGCCCCTGGCGTTCGTAGCGGTGGCGCCGCCTGTGGAGGCGGACCACGACGGCCGACAGCGAACTGGCCTCCCTGGCCCGCCGGGTGAGCGCCGCGTCGCCCCGCGGCAGGTACACCAGGTGCCCCAGGTCGGCGCAGTCCAGACAACGGGGTACACCCGCCTCGCGGACGAGGTGCCGCAGCGGCCCCCGTCGGCACTCGGCGCAATGGATGAGCTTCTGCGACTCGAAGACGACGAGACTCATGACGGAGTGATACCGCCGTCCGGCGCGTATATCACCTTACGGATATGGGTTGTTGGCTTTTCATTAATTCGGTCTGGATCTCATCAGGTCCGCCTAACGTGACCCGGATGGGCCGCTCGGTCCATGGAGGAGGGGCACATGGGTGGGTGGCAGGCGACGGCACGGCGTCCCAGACGGACCGAGGCCTCGGACCTCGTGGGCCGGGAGATCGTCATAGCGCCCGGGGAGTGCACGGGGTGGCACTACCACGACGTGCCGCTGATGGCGGTCGTCAAGTCCGGCACGCTGACCCGGATCCTGCACGACGACACGGTCGAGGTGCACCCGGCCGGGACCACCTTCGTGGAACCCGCGGGAATCGACCACATCCACCTGGGGCGCAACCTCGGCACCGAACCGGTCGTGCTCCAGGTGACATGCTCGCTCGCCGAGGACGCCCCCTGGTCGGTGGCGACCCCGGCCCCGCCCGCGGCCACCCCCTGCGGCTGCCCGGGCCACGCCGGAGTGAGCAGCCCCGTGGGGTGAGGGGCCAAGCCGGAAAGGGCGACGCCGGGTGAGGGATCAGCCGGGGTGAGGAGCCGTCCGGGGTGGGGTGCCCAGCCGCGCAGAGCCGCCCGGTCGGTCACACCAGCCGGCGTATCTCCCCGCGCACCCGGTAGAAGCCCCCGGGCGAGGCGTGCAGCCCGTCCACCACGTACCGGGCGCCGGCCTCCCGTATCCCGCGAGGGAACTGCACGTTCCACGAGGGGTCGAAGCCGCCGGACACCACCTGGACCCGCACGCGGCTCCCCTGGCGCACGCACTCCACCACCACGCCGTCCGCCGGCGCGGAGGCCACCGAGACCGTCGCCACCGCCGCGGGCGACGCGGCCGGCGCGAACACGGGCAGAGCAGCTGCGGACTTCACATCCACCGCGGTCGGGACCGACCCCTGCTCGGCCGCCGCGATCGCCGCCTCGCTCGCGTCCACGCACACCAGCGAACCGTCCGTGGTCACCAGGTACAGCCGCTCGTCCAGGTACTGCATGGACAGCGCGGCACCGCTGCCCGTGCCCAGCTTCCACAGCCGCCGCCCCGACGCGTCGAAGCAGTAGACGGAGGAGGAGAGGTCGCCGGCGAACACGTGGCGGCCGTCCGGGGAGGTCGCGCACGAGTACACCGCCGCGTCACACCGGTAGGAGGCCTCCACCGCGCCCGTCGCCTTCGACAGCCGCTGCACGGTCTTGCGGCCGGTGCCCGCGTACACCGCGGTGTCCTCCTGCCAGCCGAACAGCACCGATCCGTCGGTCGTGGTGTGCCACAACTCGCCCCCGCCGTCGGCGGCATAAGCCGTGACGCCGCCGGTGTGGCCGTGGTACACCGCCCGCTCGTCCGCCCGGACCATCCAGGCGTTGGACCCGGCCGACCGGCGCGACCACTGGAACTCCTCCTCGTGGTCGATGACGGTCAGCCCGCCACTGCGGTCCGAGACGTTCAGGACGCCCTCACGGATGTCCAGCCAGAAGATGTCCACATCGGCGGCTATGTCGTACGCCCCGAACGGCACCTTCGAGGACAGGTCGTACACCGTGCCGTCATCGCAACCCGCGTATATCCAGAACTCGTCCGCCACCAGGCACTTCACGCCGTCCGGTAGCGAGTACCGGGCCAGTACCTCACCGCCGTGGCTCAGCGTGTAGACGTCTCCCGCCTGATTGCCCACCCAGCAGCGGTCCTCGTCCACATGGATCCCGAAGGCGGAGGAACCCGTACGGAAGCGCCACACGACGGGAGCCACCGCGCGCGCCGTCGACGGAGCCGAGGTCACCTGCCGGCGGGTCACCGACCGCGCCGCGCGGGCTCCCCGCACCGCAGGGGCGTAGCCCTTGCGGATCTTCTCGCCTATCTTCTTCGCGGCGGCCGCCCGGGCCTTCTCCGCCGTCGGGAAGGAGGAGTTCTGGAGCTGGCCGTCCGCGCCGATGCGGCCGTAACGCACGGAGACGGCCGTGCCGTCCACAGTCACCTCGTAGAACTTGTGCGCCCCCGCGCCGTCCTGGGACAACTCCAGGTACGTCGTCTCCCGCGTCATGACAGACCCCTCCCCAAGGCCGGGCCGACGGCTTCGGTTCGCGTCGGTGATCCCTCGTGAAAAACGCTACGGCCCACCACTGACAATGGGCTCGTGCAGCTGGAACCGATCACCTGGCAGCGGTTGGCCGAGCGGCTCGCCGACCATCTCGACGAACGCGAACGCGAACGCGAACGCGAACGCGGACCCGAACGCGAACGCGGACCCGAAGACGAAGGGGGCGGGGCGGGTTGGCAGCGGGTCGGCATCGACGGCGCGCCCGCCGCCGGCACCGGGATGGCGG
The DNA here is from genome assembly GCF_044454045.1 of Streptomyces sp. NPDC051578. Classification (NCBI taxonomy): domain Bacteria; kingdom Bacillati; phylum Actinomycetota; class Actinomycetes; order Kitasatosporales; family Streptomycetaceae; genus Streptomyces; species Streptomyces sp. NPDC051578. Next base: position 152,838 of record NZ_JBITDH010000001.1, on the reverse strand, counting down.
CGGACCACCTCGCCGAGGCGCTGCGCTCGCGCGGCCGCCCTGCCCTCGTGGTGGCCGCCGACGGCTTCCTGCGGCCGGCCTCCCTGCGCTTCGAGTTCGGCCGCGAGGACGTCGACGCGTACCTCGGCGCCTGGTACGACACGGCCGCGCTGTGGCGCGAGGTGTTCGGACCCACCGACCCGGGCGGTACCGGGCGGGTGCTGCCCGACCTGTGGGACCCCGTGACCGACAGGGCCACGCGCAGCCCGTACACCGAACTCCCGCCGGGCGGCGTACTGATCGTGCACGGCCCGCTGCTGCTGGGCCACTGGTTCCCCTTCGACCTCAGCGTGCACATCAGGCTCTCCCCGGGGGCGCTGGCCCGCCGCACCGAGGAGTCCGCGCGCTGGACCCTGCCGGCCTTCGCCCGCTACGAGGCCGAGACCGACCCGGCAGAGCAGGCCGATGCCGTCGTCCGGGCCGACGACCCCCGCCACCCCGCCTGGACCGGCCTCGACGGATGACCGCGCCGTCCCGTACGTCCGGGATCCGCAACAGCGCGATCGCGGCTCGGGAACGAACGACGTGCGGACATCACCGCGGCCGGTTCCGCTCGCTACGGTGACGGCACGTTCGGACGGCGCGTTCGGACGGCGCGTTCGGACGGCGCCCGTGGGAGGGCGCCTTGGCAGAGGGGGACGGCAATGCGCGGACACGGCAGGACGCTTCGGGGCACCAGACGGTTCACGGGAACGGCGTTCGGCGCCCTCACCCTGTGCGCCGCATTCGCCCTCACCGGCTGCAACGGCAACAGTGACGACGGCGCCGACGCCACCGGCCCGGCTCCGGCCACCACCGCTCCCGTGGCCGCGCCGCCGGCCGCCCCCTCGGCCGCCGCGCCGTCCGTCGCGGCGGTCAGCAAGGCCCCCACGAAGCCCTCGGCTTCGGCGACCGCCCCCGGCAAGCCGAAGCCGCCGGCTCCCGGCCCGGCCTGTAGCCACAAGCCGGTCTCCGCGGACGAGATCGCCGTCGACCGCTACACCCCGGAAGGCGGCTTCACCAGCCTCATCGTCAAGCACGGGGCGTGGGGCTGCCCCGGGGCCGGGGGCAAGACGTCCTTCGAGACGGTCGGCGAGGAAACCTTCATCCCGATCGCCGAGGACGCCAAGATCACCGCCGTCAGCCCGATCCTCCCGAGTGCGGTGAGCAAGCCGATCACCCTCCTCGAACTCACCTCGTGGCTGGAGAGCCACCCGGACAAGGGCCTGGTGTTCCACTACCACCTCGGCGCCAAGGGCGAGATCGACACCCTCGGTCAGGAGGAGTACCTGCCGTAGCGGTCATGGCCTTCCGCCCAGCCGGGTGACCGCCAGCGCAGCCGCCCGGCAGCCGGCGCGGGCCGCGTCCGCGGGGCCCGCGCCCGCCATCCGGGCCGCGAGGAAGCCGCCCGTGAAGGCGTCCCCGGCGCCGGTGGAGTCCACCGCCTCCGCGAGGTCCGCGGCGACCTCCGCGGTGATCCGGCCCCCCTCGGCGACCAGCGCCCCCGCCGCCCCCCGCGTGACCACCACGAGCGGTATCCGCCGACTCAGTTCCGCCGCCGCGCACGCCACACCGGCCCGCTCCGGCAGCCCGGCCAGCAGTACGGCCTCGTCCTCGTTGGGCAGCAGGACGCCCGCCCCGTCCACGGCGGCCATGAAGCGCTCCGGGCCCAGCGCGGCCAGGAACCCCGCCGAGGCCGGATCCACGCTCACCGGCACGCCCCGGGTGCGCGCCGCCCGCAGCGCGACCAGGGCCAGGTCCCGGCTGGACTCGGCGAAGAAGAGGTACCCCGACAGGTGCAGGTGCGCGGCCCCGTCGAGCAGGGCGGGCGCCCAGTCGGCGGGGGACAGACGCAGCGAAGCACCGCTGTCCGTCAGGAACGTGCGCTCCGCGTCCTTGCCGACCAGCGCCACCACCGTGCCCGTCGGTTCCTCCCGGTCGATCACCAGCTTCGGCCGCACCCCGGCGTCGACCAGGGCCCGCTCGTGCCAGCGCGCCGATTCCGCCCCGACCCGCGCGAGGAGGCGTACCTCCGCCGTTCGGGTGCGCGCCGCCCAGCAGGCCGCGTTCGCACCGGCGCCGCCGGGCAGGGTCCGGATCCGGGCCGCGGTGTCGGTGGCCGGCGCCAGCGGGTGCGGATGCACCGCGACCACGTCCGTCACCACGTCCCCGACGACCAGCAGCGCCCCGCCCCGGTCCGGCCGTCCGCCGGTCACGCCCGGGCCGCCCAGGCCCGGGCGATGCGGGCCCCGAGCCGGACGTTGCCGCGTACCGCCGCCAGGTTCGCCTCCAGCGAGGCCCCGCCCGTCGCCCGTACCAGGAACTGCAGGAGGAACGGTGTCACCGCCTGCCCCGTGAGCCCCCGCTTCCGGCATTCCGCGAGGGCCTCGGCCAGCACCCGGTCGTGGAGCTCCGGATCCAACTGCTCCGCCTCGGCGACCGGATTGGCCACCAGCAGCGCGGACTCCGGGCCCCCGAGGGCGTCCTGTGCGGCCATCACCTCCGCCACCTCCTCCGGGCGGTGCACCGTCCAGTCCACCGGCTCGCCGGAGCTGGCGAGGTAGAAGCCGGGGAACCGGTCCGTCCCGTAGCCGAGCACCCCGACGCCGAGCGTCTCCAGCCGTTCCAGGGTCGCCGGGACGTCCAGGACCGATTTCACCCCGGCGCACACCACCGTCACGCGCGTGCGGGCCAGCAGCGAGAGGTCCGCCGACTCGTCCTGGCTCTGCGTCCACTGCCGGTGTACGCCGCCCAGCCCGCCCGTGGCGAAGACCCGCAGCCCCGCCCGCGCGGCCAGGAACGCCGTCGCGGACACCGTCGTCGCCCCTGTGGCGCCCGTCGCGAGAGCCGGTGCCAGGTCCCGGTGGCCGAGCTTGCGCACGCCGTCACCGCTCGCGATCCGCTCCAGCCCGGCCTTGTCGAGGCCCGCGTACGCCACTCCGTCCAGGACCGCGACCGTCGCCGGAACCGCGCCCTCGGCGCGGACCAGCGCCTCCAGTTCCAGCCCCACCGCCAGATTGCCGGGCCGGGGCAGACCGTGGGCGATGATCGTCGACTCCAGCGCGAGGACGGGCCGTCCCGCGCCGAGCGCTTCGCGTACCTCTTCGGACAGGACGGGTACCCCGGACGGCGCGGCTGCTGTGTGCTGTGACATGTCCCCATCCATGGCACGGGATCACCGCCCGCAAACGCGGGTCCCCGCGCCCGCACCCGCACCCTGGACAGGATGACGCGTTCCGTACGCCCGCGCTGGACGCTCTGGCCACCCCGCGGGTCCTCGCACCGGCCTTACGCTTGCGCCCCATGAGCACCAGTGACCACAGCGCCCGTCCCGCCTCCTTCGCCGTCTCCCTGCCGGACGTCCCGGACGCCGAACTGGAGGTGGAGGAGCTGGACCCCGCCCGGATCGTCTCCGGCGACCCGGTCGTGACCGGCAAGGTGCTGTGGGAGTCCGAGGACGGCTCGCAGATCCGCGGGATCTGGCAGATCACCCCGGGAGTGGTCGCCGACACCGAGGCCGATGAGCTGTTCGTGGTCGTCAGCGGCCGCGCCACCATCGAGGTCGAGGGCGGGGCGACCTTCGAGGTCGGGCCCGGCTCCGCCTGCGTGCTCCGCGAGGGCGACGAGACGACCTGGACCGTCCACGAGACGCTGCGCAAGGCCTACCACATCAACTGCTGAGCGCCGCCGCACGGCCTTGCCCTACGCGTCCGCCCGCGCCCCCGCCTTCGCCGGCCCGGGGTGTCGGCGGGCCGTGAGCAGACCGAGCGCCGCCACCGGCAGCAGCAGCGCGGCGCCGATGGCGTTGAGCCAGCCGTAGCCGGCCTGGGACATGACGAGGCCGGCCGCCGCGCCGCCCACCCCCGCGGCGGTGTTCATCGTCAGGTCGCTCAGGCCCTGTACGGCGGCACGCGCGCCCTGCGGAACGGAGTCGGTCAGCAGCGCCGAGCCGGACACCATCCCGGCGGACCAGCCGAGCCCGAGGACGAACAGACCCAGCGCGCTCTGGCCGTGGCGGTCGCCCGCCGTCCCCGCGAGCAGCGCCGCCAGCGAGAGCAGCCCGGCCCCGAGCCCGATGACCGAGAGCCGGCCGAGCCGGTCCGCGAGCCACCCCATGAGCGGCGAGAAGGCGAACATGCCCGCGATGTGGCCACTGATCACCAGGCCCACCATTTTGAGGCCGGCGCCGTGGTGGCCGAGGTCCATCGGGGTCATCACCATGATCGACACCATGGTGGTGTGGGACACGGCGACGGCGAGCAGGCCCAGACGGGCCCGCGGCGAGGCCTTGACGGCGGCGAACCCGGCGCGCAGCGAGCGGCCCGAGGCGGGAAGGGCCGCCGGCGCCGACAGCGCACGCGCCGTCAGCAGCGGGTCGGGCCGCAGGAAGACGGCGAGCAGCGTGCCGGTGAGGACGAAGACGACGGCGGCCCCCAGGAAGGGGCCCGCCGTCTGGGGTATGGAGGTGCCTGCGAAGGCGGCGCTGGCCGGGGCGGAGAGGTTCGGTCCGGCCACGGCCCCGATGGTGGAGGCCCACACGACGACGGAGATCGCCCGCGCACGGCGGTCGGGGGCGGCGAGGTCGGCGGCGGCGAAGCGGGCCTGGAGGTTGGCCGAGGAGGCCGCGCCGAAGGCGGCCATGCCCAGCATCAGCAGCGGGAAGCTCTTGACCGATGCGGCCAGCACCACGAGGAGCGCGCCGCAGGCGCCGATGCCATAGGCCAGCACCAGCCCGGGCCGGCGCCCGCGCGCGGTCATGAACGCGGCGAGCGGCAGCGAGACCAGGGCGGTGCCGATCACGGCGGCGGTGGAGGCGAAGCCGGACAGGGACTCCGTGCCGCCGACCTCGGTGGCCAGAACAGGGGCCAGGGCGATGCTGATGGGCACGCCCAGGCCGCCCAGCATCTGACTGGCGATCAGCACACCGGTGATCCGCCGCCGCAGCCGGGGCAGCTCCGCGGCCGTGACCGGCGCGGTGGCGCGCTCCGTACCGATGGACGCCGTCACGAGCGACAACCCCCTCGCGGCAGCGGGACGCGAACGGCAGGGGCGAGCCCACCGCGAGGGGCAGGGGCGAGCCCACCGCGAACGGCGGGCGCGGGGCCACCGCGGGCGGTGGAAGGAGGGGCGAGGTCACCGCGTGCGGCGGCGGAAGTAGTCACCGCCGCAGTTTCCCACCCCTTACCGGATGGCGGAACCCGGCGGGAACCAGGCGCGCCCCCGGCCCTGGTCACCGGCTCGGGACACCCGTCAGAACAGCGGCTCGGGCAGCACGCCCTCCAGCGCGAGCAGGATCCGCTTGGCCTCCACCCCGCCCCCGAAGCCCCCGATGCCGCCGTCGTTCTCCACGACCCGGTGGCAGGGGACCACCACCGGCAGCGGGTTCGACCCCATGGCGTTGCCCACCGCCTGGGCCGCGCCCGGCTGCCCGACCCGGGCGGCCAGCTCCCCGTACCCGACGACCTGGCCGTAGGGCACCGACCGGTCGAGCTCCAGCAGCACCTGGCGGTTGAACCCGGAGCTGAGCCGCCAGTCCAGCGGCAGCTCGAAGCGCCGCAGGGAACCGGCGAAGTACGCCTCGACCTGGCGTACCGGCTCCGCGAGCAGCACTTCCCGGCCCGGCCGGGGCCGCCAGGGGTCCGCGCCGAGCCGGGAGACCAGCGAGCCGATCATCCGGTCCATCCGGTCCGGCCCGGCATGGAACCCGACCCGGACCAGGCCCTCCGGGGTCGCGGCAAGGAGCAGGGGGCCGACGCCGCCGGCGACGACCGTCCATTCGAGGTGCGGCCCGCGGGGCCGCTCGGAGCTGTCCACCCGTCCACCGTACGGCCCGCCACCGACAGCCCGGGTGCCGTCGACACCCGGTGCCCTCGACTGCCCGGGGGCACGGACGGTCCGGGTGTCACCGACGGCCCGGACCCCGCGCAGCCCGGGGCCCGCCGATCAGAACCAGCCCACCGCGTCCCGCACGACGTCGGGCGCGTTGGTGATGATCCCGTCCACGCCCATGCCCTGGACCTTGCGGGCCGTCGCCGCGTCGTCCACGATCCAGGTGTCCACCTCCATCGCCCTGCCGTGGGCGCCCCGCAGCCGGTGCACCGCCGCGACCCAGTCGGCCGAGATGGTGGTGTGCCAGGGGTTGATCCGGTCGGTGAAGGCGGCGTAACGGGGCAGGTCGGCGACCTTCGGGGTGCCCAGGAAGGCCGTCACGATGTCCGGGCGCATGCCGTGCACGACGCGGATGGAGTCGGCGCTGAAGCTCTGCACCACCAGCCGGCGTCCGACGTGCGCCTCGTCGAGCCAGCCGAGCCGGTCCAGCAGGTCGAGGGTCTGCCGCTCGATGCCCGGGTAGAGCTCCGGCTTCTTGATCTCCAGCAGCAGCCGCTGCCGGTTGCGCTGGACCCGGTTCATGTAGTCCTTGAGGGTCGGAACGCGGGCGCCCGCGTACTCCTCGCTGAACCAGCTGCCCGCGTCCAGCCGGGCGATCTCCGCCGCCGTGAAGTCCTTCACCAGCCACGGCTTGCGGTCGGGGAAGACCTGCTCGACATTGGTGGTGCGGGCCAGGCTGTCGTCGTGGATCACCACGAGTACGCCGTCCTTGGTGCGCTGGACGTCGTTCTCGACCCAGCCGACGCCCAGCCGCATGGCGAGGTCGATCGACTCCAGGGTGTTCTCCGGGGCGTACGCCGAAGCCCCCCGGTGGGCGTACACGACGGGGGCGGACAGGCCGAGCGGGCCGCCGCCCCCGGCGGGGCGGGGCGCGGGACCGGCGGCGGCGGACGCGGCCGTCGTGCCGAGCACGGTGAGGGTCAGGCCCAAGAAGGCGGCTGCGGCCGCGGCGGCGGGTCGGACGACGTACATGCGTTCTCCTCGGGTCGTGAGCCCCTGCCCCTGCCTCAAACAGGCGCGAAGCGACAGACGTTGCGGCGATGCACTTCACGGCTATGCAGTTGACGGCGATGCACTTCACGGAGATCTGCCCCATGGAGATCCGCTGTATGGCGATCATGGGCGTGAAGATCACCGGGCCGCCACCGAACTACGACAAACGGACCAGGGCGCAGGGGTCCGGACGAGTACGGCGGACGGCCGCGCCGCCCCCGCCGGGCCCCCGCCCGCAGGCGGGAATGCGTGAGTGTCAGTGCGGGGTCGTACGGTGGAGTCATGCGGCCCGTATCGAAGATCGAACGCACGGTGGCGCCTTTCGAGGTCGTCAGCCCCTACCAGCCCAGCGGCGACCAGCCGGCGGCCATCGCCGAGCTGGAGAAGCGCATCCGTGCGGGTGAGAAGGACGTCGTACTCCTGGGTGCGACCGGCACCGGCAAGTCGGCGACCACCGCCTGGATGATCGAGCGCCTCCAGCGCCCCACCCTGGTGATGGCCCCGAACAAGACCCTCGCCGCGCAGCTGGCGAACGAGTTCCGCGAGCTGCTGCCCAACAACGCCGTCGAGTACTTCGTCTCGTACTACGACTACTACCAGCCCGAGGCGTACGTACCGCAGTCGGACACCTACATCGAGAAGGACTCCTCGATCAACGAGGAGGTGGAGCGGCTGCGCCACTCCGCGACCAACTCGCTGCTGACCCGGCGCGACGTCGTCGTGGTCGCGTCCGTGTCCTGCATCTACGGCCTCGGCACCCCGCAGGAGTACGTCGACCGGATGGTCGCGCTCAAGGTCGGCGAGGAGATCGACCGGGACCAGCTGCTGCGCCGCTTCGTCGACATCCAGTACACGCGCAACGACCTGGCCTTCACCCGCGGCACCTTCCGGGTGCGCGGCGACACCATCGAGATCTTCCCGGTCTACGAGGAACTGGCCGTCCGCATCGAAATGTTCGGCGACGAGATCGAGGCGCTGTCCACCCTGCACCCGCTGACCGGCGAGGTCATCAGCGAGGACCGCGAGCTGTACGTGTTCCCCGCCAGCCACTACGTCGCCGGCCCCGAGCGCATGGAGAAGGCGATCGCCGGCATCGAGGCCGAGCTGACCGAGCGCCTCGCCGAGCTGGAGAAGCAGGGCAAGCTGCTGGAGGCGCAGCGGCTGCGCATGCGCACCACCTACGACCTGGAGATGATGCGCCAGATCGGGTCCTGCTCCGGCATCGAGAACTACTCGCTGCACATGGACGACCGCGCCCCCGGCTCCGCCCCCAACACCCTCATCGACTACTTCCCCGAGGACTTCCTCCTCGTCATCGACGAGTCCCACGTCACCGTGCCGCAGATCGGCGCGATGTACGAGGGTGACGCCTCGCGCAAGCGGACCCTGGTCGACCACGGCTTCCGGCTGCCGTCGGCGCTGGACAACCGGCCGCTCAAGTGGGAGGAGTTCCAGGAGCGGATCGGCCAGACGGTGTACCTGTCGGCCACCCCCGGGAAGTACGAGCTCTCGCGCGGCGACGGTTTCGTCGAGCAGATCATCCGCCCCACCGGCCTCATCGACCCCGAAGTGGTGGTCAAGCCGACCGAGGGCCAGATCGACGACCTGGTGCACGAGATCCGGCAGCGGACGGAGAAGGACGAACGCGTCCTGGTCACCACCCTCACCAAGAAGATGGCCGAGGACCTCACCGACTACTTCCTGGAGCTCGGCATCCAGGTCCGCTACCTGCACAGCGACGTCGACACCCTGCGCCGCATCGAGCTGCTGCGCGAGCTGCGCGCCGGCGAGTACGACGTGCTGGTCGGCATCAACCTGCTGCGCGAGGGACTCGACCTGCCCGAGGTGTCCCTCGTGGCGATCCTCGACGCCGACAAGGAGGGCTTCCTGCGCTCGGGGACCTCCCTGATCCAGACCATCGGCCGTGCGGCGCGCAACGTCTCCGGCCAGGTCCACATGTACGCGGACAAGATGACCCCGGCGATGGAGAAGGCCATCGACGAGACGAACCGGCGCCGCGAGAAGCAGATCGCCTACAACACGGCCAACGGCATCGACCCCCAGCCGCTGCGCAAGAAGATCAACGACATCGTCGCCACGATCGCCCGCGAGGAGCTCGACACCGAGCAGCTGCTCGGGACCGGCTACCGCCAGGCGCGGGACGGCAAGGGCGCGAAGACGCCGGTACCCGCCCTGGGCGGAGCGGCGTCCGTCGCGGGCGGCAAGGGGACCAAGGCCAAGGGCGCCAAGGGTGCGAAGAGCGCCGAGGTGCTGACCGACCGTCCGGCGGCGGAACTGGCCGCGCTCATCGAGGAGATGACGCGGCGGATGCGGGCCGCAGCGGCCGAGCTCCAGTTCGAGGTGGCGGCCCGGATCCGGGACGAGGTCGGCGAGCTCAAGAAGGAGCTTCGCCAGATGAAGGAAGCGGGCCTCGCCTGACCCGGGACCGGTCAGTAGGGTTGGGCCGAGGGCGGCCGCGGGTGCGTTCCGCGGGCCCTGTCGGGGTGGGTAGAAGGAGAGGGGACAGCGCGTGACGGTCAACATGACCAAGGGTCAGGCCATCAGTCTGGAGAAGCGGGGCGGGGGCAGTCTGACCGCGGTCCGGATGGGCCTCGGCTGGCAGGCGGCCAAGCGCCGCGGCCTGTTCGGCTCGCGGACCCGCGAGATCGACCTGGACGCGTCGGCGGTGCTCTTCGCCGACAAGCAGCCGGTGGACGTGGTGTTCTTCCGGCACCTGCAGAGCGACGACGGCTCCGTGCGCCACACCGGCGACAACCTCGTCGGCGGCGTCGGCCAGGGCGGGGACGACGAGGCGATCCTCGTGGACCTCCAGCGCGTGCCGGTCCACATCGACCAGATCGTCTTCACGGTGAACTCCTTCACCGGGCAGACCTTCCAGGAGGTGCAGAACGCCTTCTGCCGCATCGTCGACGAGACCAACGGCCAGGAACTGGCCCGGTACACCCTCGACGGCGGCGGCGCGTACACCGCGCAGATCATGGCGAAGGTCTCGCGCGTCGGATCGGGCTGGCAGATGACGGCCCTGGGCAACCCGGCGAACGGCCGGACCTTCCAGGACCTGATGCCGGCGATCCTGCCGCACCTGTAAGGAGCAGCGCCCAGGGGGGCGCGGACGGCCAACAGCACAGAGCGCACGGGACAGAAGGCACGGGGGAGGGCTGCACGATGACGGCCGAATTGGTCCGGGGGCAGAACCACCCCCTGTCCCGGCACCAGGTGGAGATCAGGGTCACGGCGGGCACGCCCGTACTGGCCCTGGTCTCGGCCGGTGACGACGAGGGCCGGCTGCCCGGCCCCGAGGCACTGGCGCACCCCGGCTCCCGGGTCCTGCCCGGGCTGGAGGCACCGGGGGCGGCGGCCGAGCGGCACCGGTTCCCCCTGGACCTCGACGCCGTGGGGCCGGCCGTGCACCGGGTCCGCGTGGTGCTGGCACTGCCGCGCGGCGGACCGGCGCGCTTCGGCGCGGTCCCGGCGCCGCACCTGGCGGTGGCCGGACCCGACGGCGCCGAGGCCGCCGCCTACACCATGACGGGGCTGGACTCCGAGACCGCCGTCGTCGCCCTGGAGCTGTACCGCAGGCAGGGCGCCTGGAAGGTCCGCGCCGTCGGCCAGGGCTACGCCGGCGGTCTCGGCGCCCTGCTCGCCGACTCCGGACTGCCCGGCCCGGCCGCCACCGCACTGGCCACGGCGGCCTTGGCGGTGCACACCCCCCTCGCGACGGCCGCACCCGCCGTCCCGCGCGACCTGCCCGGCGCGGGCCCGGCCGGCGCCCCCGCTCAGACGGCCGTCGACTACGCGCACCCGCGCCGCCGCCGCACCACCACCGAGCCGCCCGAGCCGGCCCCGGCCCCCGAGGCACCCGAACAGCCCGGGACGCCGCCGCGCCCCGTCGCCGGGGACGCCGGCGGCTGGTCCATGGAGGAACGGCTCTACAACCAGGTCTGGGGCATGTTCGAGGACCTGGCCCGCACGGTGGCCGCCTACCGCGGCGCCGTCGACTTCGCCGACTCCCGGCTCGACCGGGAACTGGACGACGCCCTGTCCGACCCCCGCGCCCGCCTCGCCGGCAACGCCGCGCGGGACGCCGCCCGCGCCCGCCGTGACGAACTCGTCGCCCGGGCCCGGGCCGTGCTCGACCGCGACCTCGCCCAGCTGCGCGCCGAGTCCGAGGTCGTCGAACCCGCACTGCCCGCCGCGTACGCCCGCTGGGACAACCCCGTGTGGCACGGCGCTGGCGCGCCGGAGGAGAGCCCGCTCGCGCTGCGCCTGGGCGACCTGAGCCTGCCCGAGGCGCCCGGCCTGCGCGTGCCCATGCTGATGCGGCTCCCGCTGGAGCGCGGCCTGTGGATCGACAACGGCCGCACCGGCTCCGAGGCCGCCATGACCATGGACACCGACCGGCTCCGCCGCCTCGCCATGGACATGGCCGTGGCGCACGCGGTGCGGCTGCTCGCCGTCCACCCGGGCGGCCGGTTCCGCGTCCACGTCATCGACGCGGCCGGCGCCGGGGCCGCCGCCCTGGCGCCCCTCGTACGGTCGGGCGTGCTGGCAGGTCCGCCCGCCGCGGGGGCGGCGGGCGTCAGTGAGACCCTGGAGCGGCTGACCCGGCGGGTGGACCTCGTACAGATGGCGGTGCGGGCCGGGGCGACCGAGGAGCTGCCCCCGGACGTGGATCCGGCCGACCGGCTGCTGATCGTGCACGACTTCCCGCACGGATTCGACGACCGCGCCGTCACCCGGCTGCGCTACCTGGCCGACGAGGGGCCCGCGGTCGGCGTGCACCTGCTGATGGTGGCCGACCGCGACGAGGCCTCGGCGTACGGGCCGTTGCTCGATCCCCTGTGGCGGTCGCTGATGCGGCTGTCGCCCGTACCGGACCACCACCTGGCCGACCCGTGGGTCCACCACGCCTGGACCTTCGAACCGGACCTGCCGCCGCAGCACAGCGCGGTCCTGGACCGGGCGCTGGAACAGGTGGTCCGGCGGATGGGGGAGGTACGGCGCGGCGCCCGGCCATGAGGTCCGCCCGGTCCGCCCATGACCTCCAGGTGACCCTTCGCTGACCTTTTCTTGGTCTCCCCTTTACCTACACCCCTTTCGGCGGCTAACCTGGGAAGCGCGGAGGGGAGTATTCCTGCTTTCCTGCTACGGCGTGCCCGTCAATACGGACCCTGCCCGGTCGATGGACCGGGGCCGGTCCCGGGGCGTCGGCCCGCGGCCTCCAGGCCGCCCGGGTGGAAGAGACCTCCGGCAGCGATGACGCTGACGCAGTGCTGAGCCATCCCGCCGGAGGCGTGTAGACAATGGACGTTTCAACGACCCTCTGGGTGCTGACCATCTCGGGTCTCGGCATCCTCATCGGCGCCGACTTCCTCATCGGCCGCAAACCCCACGACGTGACGATCAAGGAAGCCGGTATCTGGACGGTCGTCTGGATCGTCCTCGCCGTGCTCTTCGGACTCGGCCTGCTGTTCTTCGGCAACGGCCAGGCCTCCCAGGAGTTCTTCGCGGGCTTCGTCACCGAGAAGTCCCTGAGCGTGGACAACCTCTTCGTCTTCGTCCTGATCATGGCGAAGTTCGCCGTACCGTCCCACCTCCAGCAGCGCGTCCTGCTGGTCGGCGTGCTCATCGCCCTGGTCCTGCGCGCCGTCTTCATCGCCGCGGGCGCCGCGATCATCGCCAGCTTCTCGTGGATCTTCTTCCTCTTCGGTGCCTTCCTGATCTACACCGCCTGGAAGCTGATCCAGGAGGCGCGCAAGGGCGAAGAGGAGGAGGAGTTCGAGGAGAACCGTCTCCTCAAGTCGGTCGAGAAGAAGTTCGGCGTCGCCGACAGGTACCACGGCACGAAGCTCTTCATCCGCAGCAACGGCAAGCGCGTCCTGACCCCCCTGATGGTCGTCATGCTCGCCATCGGCACCACCGACGTGCTGTTCGCCCTGGACTCGATCCCCGCGATCTTCGGCCTCACCCAGGACCCGTACATCGTCTTCACCGCCAACGCCTTCGCCCTGATGGGGCTGCGCCAGCTGTACTTCCTCATCGGCGGCCTGCTCAAGAAGCTGGTCCACCTCAGCTACGGCCTGTCCGTCATCCTCGGGTTCATCGGCGTCAAGCTGCTGCTGCACGCGCTGCACGAGTCCGGGGTGCACGTCCCGCAGATCTCCATCCCGGTCTCCCTGGGCGTCATCTGCGGTGTCCTGGCCGTCACCACCGTCACCAGCCTGATCGCCTCCAAGAAGCAGGCGGCCGCCGAGGAGGCCGCCCGCACGCAGAGCATCGACGCCTGATCCCCGGCGGCTACACGGGGGCGGCCGCTTCGGCCGCCCCCTTCCCCGTACCCGCGCCCGGTCCCGCCGCCGGCCCCGCGACGGCCGGGTTCGTCTCCGGCAGGAGCGCGAAGCAGGCCAGGCTGAACAGGGCCATTCCGCTCAGGTACAGGGCCACGCCCCACGGCGGACCGGCGCCGTCCGCCAGCGCCGTCGCCACGATCGGGGTCAGGGCCCCGCCCAGTACGCCACCCAGGTTGTAGCCGACGGCCGCGCCGGTGCACCGTACGCGCGGGGCGTACAGCTCGGGCAGGTACGCCCCCACCACCGCGAAGGTCGTCACCATGCCCAGCAGGCCGCCCAGGAAGCCCAGCGTCATCAGCAGCGGATCCGAAGTGCACAGCAGCGCGATGAAGGCCGGCATCCACAGCGCGCACATCGCGCAGCCGGTCAGGCACAGCGGCCTGCGGCCGTAGCGGTCGCCGAGCGCCGCCAGCAGCGGGGTCAGCAGGCCCTTGAAGACGACGGCCGTCATGATGCAGCCCAGCACCACCGTGCGGTCCACCCCGAGGTGTTCCGTCGCGTACGCCAGGGACCAGGTGGTGGTCGCGTAGAAGACGGCGTAACCCGAGGCGAGGGCGCCCCCGGTCAGCAGGAGCAGCCGCCAGTGGCCCCGGACCGCCTCGGACAGCGGGGCCTCGGAGCGCCGCCCGGTCTCCGCGAGCGCCCGGAACTGCGGGGTCTCCTCCACCGAGCGGCGCAGCCACAGCCCGGCCAGCGCCAGCAGCCCGGCGGCCCAGAACGGCACCCGCCAGCCCCAGGCGGTGAACTGCTCCCCGGTCAGGGCCGCCGACAGGGCCAGGACCATCCCGTTGGCCAGGACGAAACCCACCGGCGGCCCCATCTGCGGGAAGCTCGACCACAGCCCGCGCCGGTCCTGCGGGGCGTGCTCGGCGGTCAGCAGCACCGCGCCGCCCCACTCGCCGCCGAGCCCGAGACCCTGGAGGAAGCGCAGCAGGAGCAGCAGGACGGGCGCGGCCGCGCCGATGGAGGCGTAGGAGGGCACGCAGCCGACCGCCACCGTGGCCAGGCCGGTGAGCAGCAGCGAGCCGAGCAGCACCGGGCGGCGCCCGTAGCGGTCGCCGACGTGGCCGAAGAGGGCGGAGCCGAGGGGGCGGGCGAGGAAGCCGATGCCGAAGGTGCCGAAGGCGGCGAGGGTCCCGGCGAGGGGCGAGAAGGACGGGAAGAAGAGGGGGCCGAGCACCAGGGCGGCGGCCGTTCCGTAGACGAAGAAGTCGTAGAACTCGACGGCGGTCCCGGCGAGGGAGGCCAGGGCGAGCCGCGGCATGGAGGGGGAGAGGCCCGGGGAGGGGTCTTGTTGCATGGTGCAGCAATTACCCCGCCCCGGGGGCGTGGGGCGTGCGTTCGGCCGTGATCGACCGGAAGGAGTGCTCGCGCCCCCCGTGTTGACCCTCGTCGCGGGTGGGCCCGGTACCGGTCGGGGTGAACCCGGTTCCGGTCGCGGGTGGGCCCGGTACTACCAGCCGCGCTCGCGCCACTCGGCCAGGTGCGGCCGCTCGGCGCCGAGCGAGGTGTCGTTGCCGTGGCCCGGGTAGACCCAGGTCTCGTCCGGCAGGCGCGCGAAGAGCTTCTCCTCCACGTCGTCGAGCAGCCGGACGAAGGCCTTCGGGTCGCCCCAGGTGTTGCCGACGCCGCCCGGGAACAGGCAGTCGCCGGTGAACACGTGAGGGTGCCCGTGGGGGTCGTCGTAGACCAGCGCGATCGAGCCGGGGGTATGTCCGACCAGGTGGCGGGCGGTCAGCGTGACCCGCCCCACCGTGACCGTGTCGCCGTCCTCGACCAGGACGTCGGTCGGGACGGGGATCCCCTCGGCGTCGTGCGCGCCCGCGTACGTCCGCGCACCCGTCGCCTCGACCACGGCCGCGAGCGCGCCCCAGTGGTCGCCGTGGCGATGGGTGGTGACGACGGAGGCGATGCCGTCGTCCCCGATCAGGCCCAGCAGCGTGTCCGCCTCGGCGGCCGCGTCGATCAGCAGCTGCTCGCCGGTGGCCCGGCAGCGCAGCAGGTAGGCGTTGTTGTTCATCTCGCCCACCGCGACCTTGGAAATCATCAGGTCCGCGAGTTCGTGCACGTCGGCAGGACCGCCGACCTTGACCGCTCCGCTGTACGTCATGACCCGATCCTAGAGCGGGGGGAGGGCCGGGAGGGCCCCGCCGTCGACGGTCAGGCGGGCGCCCTTGGACTCGCGGCCCGCGAGCCAGCCCAGGAGCTCGGCCGGCGGCCCGGTCAGGGTCACGGCCTCACCCGAGGTGGAGCCGGTGTGCCAGACGCCGTCGTCCCGGGGCGTCCGCAGGGTGACCGGCGGTACGTCCGGGTTCCCGGCCCAGCGGTCGGCGAGGAAGGCGATCTCGCGCCGGGTGAACTCCTCGGGCAGGTCGGCGAGGCCGTAGCCGGCGTCCAGGTCCACGTGGTGCAGCTCCACCTCCACGAGCCGGCGGAACGGCACGTTGGAGGCGAGGTCGGTCACGCCGCCCCGCAGCTCCACGGTCGCCGACCAGTCCTGGACGGCGACCGCGGCGGCCTGGAAGCGGTCCGCGGAATTACGGACGTCCTCCAGCTGTTCCACCAGAGGCCGGCCCGAACCGCTCTCGATGTCCGCGTCCCGTGCCTCGGCGCTCGCGTACATCGGCCGGCCCTCGAAGACGTTGACGAGGGCGTCGGCGTTGCGGGCGAGGTGGGCCAGCACATGGCCACGGGTCCAGCCGGGCAGATGTGACTGCTCGGCGAGGGCGGCGTTGTCCAGTTTCGCGACCGCGGTCAGCAGTCGTTCCGTGGCTTCACGGACGGATCGCAGGTCGTGCACATGATCAGTCATAGGGCGGAGCCTAGTGCGCGCAGGGCGCCGGCCACACGATCGGGTGAAGCCGTCTTGCGCGTGCCGTAAATCGAATGCGCGTGCTATACGCTCGGAAGTCAAGCACCACCCCACTGCTAAGGCGCCCCCCATACCCTGGGACGGGGGCCCGTGCCCCCCGCTCTCTCAAGAAAGGTGCGGACCGGCGTGACCGACCGTCTCATCGTTCGTGGCGCTCGCGAGCACAACCTGAAGAACGTCTCGCTCGACCTGCCCCGCGACTCCCTCATCGTCTTCACCGGACTCTCCGGCTCGGGCAAGTCCTCCCTGGCCTTCGACACGATCTTCGCCGAGGGTCAGCGCCGCTACGTCGAGTCGCTCTCCTCGTACGCCCGTCAGTTCCTCGGGCAGATGGACAAGCCCGACGTCGACTTCATCGAGGGCCTCTCCCCGGCCGTCTCGATCGACCAGAAGTCCACCTCGCGCAACCCGCGGTCCACCGTGGGCACGATCACCGAGGTCTACGACTACCTGCGCCTGCTGTTCGCCCGCATCGGCAAGCCGCACTGCCCCGAGTGCCGCCGTCCGATCTCGCGCCAGTCGCCGCAGGCGATCGTCGACAAGGTGCTCGGGCTGCCCGAGGGCAGCCGCTTCCAGGTGCTCTCGCCGCTGGTGCGCGAGCGCAAGGGCGAGTTCGTCGACCTCTTCGCCGACCTCCAGACCAAGGGCTACAGCCGCGCCCGGGTGGACGGGGAGACGATCCAGCTCTCCGAGCCGCCCACGCTCAAGAAGCAGGAGAAGCACACCATCGAGGTGGTCGTCGACCGCCTCACCGTCAAGGACTCCGCCAAGCGCCGGCTCACCGACTCGGTGGAGACGGCCCTCGGCCTCTCCGGCGGCATGGTGATCCTGGACTTCGTCGACCTCGCCGAGGACGACCCCGAGCGCGAGCGGATGTTCTCCGAGCACCTCTACTGCCCCTACGACGACCTGTCCTTCGAGGAGCTGGAGCCGCGCTCCTTCTCCTTCAACTCCCCGTTCGGCGCCTGTCCCGAGTGCACGGGCATCGGCACGCGCATGGAAGTCGACCCGGATCTGATCGTTCCGGACGAGGACAAGTCCCTGGACGAGGGCGCGGTCTCCCCGTGGTCGCTCGGCCACACCAAGGACTACTTCCAGCGACTGATCGGCGCCCTCGCGGCCGAGCTGGGGTTCCGCACGGACATCCCGTGGGCCGGGCTGCCCCAGCGCGCCAAGAAGGCGCTGCTGTACGGCCACCGGACCCAGATCGAGGTCCGCTACCGCAACCGGTACGGGCGCGAGCGGGCGTACACGACCGCATTCGAGGGCGCCGTGCCGTTCGTCAAACGGCGGCACGCGGAATCCGAGAGCGACGCGAGCCGCGAGCGCTTCGAGGGCTACATGCGCGAGGTGCCCTGCCCGACCTGTGAGGGCACGCGGCTCAAGCCGATCGTGCTCGCGGTGACGGTGATGGAGAAGTCCATCGCCGAGGTCGCCGCGATGTCGATCAGCGAGTGCGCCGACTTCCTCGCCCAGCTGCGGCTGGACGCCCGCGACAAGAAGATCGCCGAGCGGGTCCTCAAGGAGGTCAACGAGCGGCTGCGCTTCCTCGTGGACGTGGGCCTGGACTACCTCTCGCTGAACCGCGCCGCCGGCACCCTCTCGGGCGGCGAGGCCCAGCGCATCCGGCTGGCCACGCAGATCGGCTCCGGTCTGGTCGGCGTGCTGTACGTACTGGACGAGCCCTCCATCGGCCTGCACCAGCGGGACAACCACCGGCTGATCGAGACCCTCGTGCGACTGCGCGACATGGGCAACACCCTGATCGTGGTCGAGCACGACGAGGACACCATCAAGGTGGCCGACTGGGTCGTGGACATCGGCCCGGGCGCGGGCGAGCACGGCGGCAAGGTGGTGCACAGCGGCTCCCTCAAGGACCTGTTGAAGAACAGCGAGTCGATGACGGGGCAGTACCTGTCGGGCAAGCGGTCCATCCCGCTGCCGGACGTCCGCCGTCCCGTGAACGGGGAGCGGAAGCTGACCGTCCACGGCGCGAAGGAGAACAACCTGCGGGACATCGACGTGTCCTTCCCGCTGGGCGTGCTCACGGCCGTGACCGGTGTGTCCGGCTCCGGCAAGTCGACGCTGGTCAACGACATCCTGTACACCCACCTGGCGCGCGAGCTGAACGGCGCCCGTTCCGTTCCCGGCCGGCACACCCGGGTCGAGGGAGACGACCTGGTCGACAAGGTCGTGCATGTCGACCAGTCGCCGATCGGCCGGACCCCGCGGTCCAACCCGGCGACGTACACCGGTGTCTTCGACCACGTGCGCAAGCTGTTCGCCGAGACCATGGAGGCGAAGGTGCGCGGCTACCTGCCGGGCCGCTTCTCCTTCAACGTCAAGGGCGGCCGGTGCGAGAACTGCTCCGGTGACGGCACGATCAAGATCGAGATGAACTTCCTGCCGGACGTGTACGTCCCGTGCGAGGTGTGCCACGGCGACCGGTACAACCGGGAGACGCTGGAGGTCCACTACAAGGGCAAGTCCATCGCCGAGGTCCTGAACATGCCGATCGAGGAGGCCCTGGGCTTCTTCGAGGCGGTGCCCACGATCGCGCGGCACCTGCGGACGCTGAACGAGGTGGGGCTGGGCTACGTGCGGCTCGGCCAGTCGGCGCCGACGCTGTCGGGTGGCGAGGCGCAGCGCGTGAAGCTGGCGTCGGAGCTGCAGAAGCGGTCGACGGGCCGGACGGTGTACGTGCTGGACGAGCCGACGACGGGTCTGCACTTCGAGGACATCTCGAAGCTGATCAAGGTGCTGTCGGGTCTGGTGGACAAGGGGAACTCGGTGATCGTCATCGAGCACAACCTCGACGTCATCAAGACGGCGGACTGGGTCGTCGACATGGGCCCGGAGGGCGGTTACGGCGGCGGCCTCGTCGTCGCCGAGGGCACGCCGGAGCAGGTCGCCTCGGTGGGAGCCAGCCACACCGGCAAGTTCCTCCGGGACATCCTGGGAGCGGACCGCATCTCGGACGCGGCCCCGCCGGCGACGCCGGCCCGCAAGCGGGCCCCGGCCAAGAAGGCGACGGTCGCGGCCAAGAAGGCGGCCGCCCCGGCGAAGAAGGCGACGGCCAGGGCCCGCAAGGCGTAGCCGCCGCGGGTACGGGTCCGTTCCCCGTGCCGGGTGCGGCGCCGTTGCGGGGGCGCCCCCGGCACGGGGACCCGCATACTCCGGCGGGGCCGGTTTCCTCCGGCCCCGCCGGGGTTTCAGGACGCCACGCCCACCGCGCGGTCGAAGGTGGCCGGGTCCGTGAGGGAGGCCAGCAGGGCGTCCGCGACGTCCGCGCGCGGGATCGTCCGGGCGCCCGGGACGTTGGCGCCGACGACCCGGCGGTAGCGCCCGGTCCGCGGCCGGTTCAGCAGGCGCGGCGGGCGGACCACCGTCCACCGCGTGCCGCTCGTACGGATCACCGTCTCCATGACGGCCAGGTCCGCGTACAGGTCCCGCAGCGCCCGCCGCAGCAGCGGGAGGAAGACCTTCCGGGCCAGCACCCCGTCCTCCGGCACGTCCGGCCCCACCGGCGCCGCGCTGACCGCCGCGAGGCGGCCCACCCCCGCCCGGTCCATGGCCGACACGATGGCCCGTAGCGCCGGGCCGGTGACCGGGTTCAGCCGCGCCTGCTTGTTGCTCGGGGAGCCCAGCGCCGAGATCACCGCCGACTGCCCGGTGAGGACGGGGACCAGCGCCTCCTCGTCCGTCAGGTCGGGCAGCACCGCCACCCGGAGCCGTTCGTGCGCCGGCACCGGCAGCCGGGCCGGGTCGCGGACCACCGCCGTCACCTCGTGACCGGCTTCGAGGGCCTGGCGGACGACCTCCAGGCCGACGCCGCCCGTGGCTCCGAACACCGTGAGTTTCATGACCGAGCTCCCGCCTCCCCGTGGGTGGGTGAGTATTCACTCACCTGTGGACGCCCTTAGAGTGAGTGAATGCTCACCTCTAAGTCAAGCCGTCCCACGCCCCAGCGGCTGCTCGACGCGGCGGAGACGCTCATGCGCACCGTCGGCCTGGCCAACACCACCACCAAGGCCATCGCCCGCGAGGCGGGCTGCTCGGAGGCCGCGCTCTACAAGCACTACGCCAACAAGGAGGAACTCTTCGTACGCGTCCTGATGGAGCGCACGCCCAACGCGGCGCCGCTCATGGCCGAGCTCGGGGCGGAGCACGACGAACGCCCGGTCGAGGAGGGCCTCGTCGCCATCGCCCGCCACGCCTCGCTCTTCTACGCCGACGCCATGCCCATGGCCGCTTCCCTCTTCGCCGAGCCCGCCCTGCTGACCCGGCACCGCGAGGGCGTCCAGCAGATCGGCACCGGGCCCCACGTCATCCGCGACGCCCTCGCCGGGCACCTGCGCCGCGAGCGCGAGCGCGGCCGGCTGCGCCCGGACGCCGATCCGGAAGCCGCCGCCGCGCTGCTGCTCGGCGCCTGCTTCCAGCGGGCGTTCTTCCTGCACTTCTCGGGCGAGGAAGTGGTGCGGCCCGTCCAGGAGTTCGCCTCCTCCGTGGCCGGCACCCTCTGGGCCGCTATCCGCTGAGCTCCGTCGCGTGCGGGGGTTCGGCGCCCGCGCGGGTGCAGGTCAGCGCCGCCGCACGGGCCGCGTAGGCCAGCACGTCCGGCCAGTCGACACCCTGCCAGTCGACACCCTGCCGGTCGACGCCCTGCCGGTCGACGCCCTGCCGGTCCACGTGCCGCCGGACCCCGTCCGGCCCGTGCGCCGGCCCGCCGGCGCCCGTCCCCGCCAGGCGGTGCAGCAGCGCCGCGTTGACGGTGTCGCCCGCGCCGATCGTGTCGGCGACGGTCACCGGACGGGCCGCCACCGTGTGCTCCGCGCCCTCCCGCGTCCACGCCGTGAGTCCGGCGGCGCCCCGGGTCAGCACGACCGCCGACGGCCCCGCCGCCAGCCAGTCGGAGATCCGGCCGCCGAGCCACGACGCGTCCTCCTCCGACAGCTTCAAGACGGAGACGTACGGGAGCATGCGCAGGAAGCGCTCGCGGTACGCGCCGGGGTCCGTGATCAGCGCCGGGCGGATGTTGGGGTCGAGCAAGGTCAGCAGTCCGCGCCCGGACTCCCGGCGCAGCAGGGCCTCGTACGCGCTCGCGCCCGGCTCCAGCACCAGTGAGCAGGTCCCGAGCGCGAGGGCCCGTACGCCCGGGGGGAGCGAGGGCGGCAGGCTGAACAGCCGGTCGGCCGTGCCCTCGACGTAGAAGCGGTACGCCGCCGAGCCGTCCGGTGCCAGCGAGGGCACGGCCAGCGTCGTCGGCTCCGGCCCGCGCTGCACCAGCGAGAGGTCCACCCCGGCGGCCCGCAGCCCGGCCAGCAGGCTCTCGCCGAACCCGTCGGCCGAGACCCTGGAGCAGAAGGCGACCCGTTCCCCGAGCCGCCCCAACGCCAGTGCGGTGTTGTACGGCCCGCCGCCCGGCCGGGGCACGAGGGCGCCCGGCGGCTCCGCGAGGGGCACCAGGTCGATCAGGGCTTCTCCGCCGACGACGATCACGCGGGGAAAGTACCCCATGGGGCGGCGGTATCGTCGGGTGGGCCCGGCCGGCCGCCGGCCCGCACGCCCCGACACCCAGGAGTACCGCATGTCCGCGTCCCAGCCAGCCGCCCGCCGCACCGTGCTCAAGGGCGCCGCCGCCCTCGCCGGGGCCGCCGGCACCGGACTGGCCCTCGCGGCCTGCTCCACCGAGGCGAGCGGCGCGGCGGGCTCCCCGGCGGTGCCGACCGAGCCGGTAGAACTCGGCGCGGCGGCGGACGTCCCGGTCGGGGGAGCGAAGCTCTACCGGGAACAGAAGCTCGTCGTCAGCTGCCCGGCCGAGGGCCAGTACAAGGCGTTCAGCGCCCAGTGCACGCACGCCGGCTGCATCCTGGACAAGATCGTCGAGGGGCAGGGCAACTGCCCCTGCCACGGCAGCCGCTTCGACGTGAGCACCGGCAAGGTGCTGCGCGGCCCGGCCGCCGACCCGCTGTCGCCGGTCCCGGTCAAGGCCGAGGGCGGCAAGCTGATCGCGGGCTGAGCGGGCTGAGCGGGCTGAGCGGGCTGAGCGGGCTGAGCGGGCTGAGCGGGCTGAGCGGGCTGAGCGGGCTGAGCGGGCTGAGCGGGCTGAGCGGGC
>NZ_JBITDH010000001.1:23461-130482 GCF_044454045.1 Streptomyces sp. NPDC051578 | reverse complement strand
GCTGAGCGGCTCAGTCCCAGTCCCAGGCGATGCCCAGGATGCCGCGCCGGACCGACTCCTCCACGAGGTGCACCGCCCGGTGGCGTCCGCTCGGGGTCAGGTCCGTCAGTGCGGTGCGCGGCGCGCCCGGGCCGCTGCGGGTGAAGCGCCGGCAGCGCACCGGCAGGGCCGCCTCGTCGAAGCGGACCTGGAGCACGTACTGCCCGCCGGTGTAGGCGAACCCGCGTACGTACTCGGTGCACCGGCCGCCCGTGCCGTCTTCGAAGCCGTAGCCGAAGAGGTACGTGTCGCCGCTGCGCAGCCGGGCGTCGAAGAGCAGCTCCGCGACCACCACCCCGGCCTCGCGGTGCCACCGCACCCGCCCGGTCCGGCAGTTCTCGCCCGCGCGGACGCGGATCCGCTCCGGGTCGCAGCCCGGGTCGCCGTGGTGGACGGCGAGGTAGCGGTCGACACCGTCGCGGTGGGCCCGTACGACGTGCTGCGAGGTGCGGTCCAGCAGTTCACCGCGCGCGCCGACGCGCACCCGCTCGTGGTGGCCTACCGTGTGGAGGCCGCCGTCGGCGGGCAGTTCCAGGCCGGCCAGCAGCTCGTCCACCGCCGCGCCCGCACTGACCAGGGCCCGGTAGGAGCGGGCGGGCGGACGGCTGGGTGCGGACCGGGCGGCCTGGGGTGCGGGCAGCAGCCGCAGTAACGTTCCCTCGGGCAGTTCCAGGATCTGCTCCAGGGCCCGTACGGCCCTCAGCGACTCGGGGCGCTGAGGGCGCCGGGCGCCCTGCTGCCAGTAGCTGAGGCTGGTCACGCCGACCTTGATGCCCTGGGCCGCGAGCCGGTGCTGCACCCGGTGCAGGGGCAGGCCGCGGGCGGTCAGCGCGGCGCGCAGCGCGAGGTGGAAGGGGCCGCCGCGCAGCAGTCGCGGCAGGTCCGGGTTGCTGTCGGCGCTCGGCCGCACGGCGTGCTCCCTCCTGTGAACGTTCACGTGCGGCGGGGCGGCGGACCGCGCCGGTGACTTCTGTGGTCCAGGTGACAGGACGGCCGCCGTTCACACCGGCGACCCGCCGTTCACACCTCGATGTCACCGTGCATTGAAGCCTGTTGACCTGATCGCGACAACACCCTGATGCTCCCCTCAGCGTCCGGACGCGCTCCTCCATCCCCACTCCCCCCACGGGAGGAACGCGATGCGCAATCCCCACCGGCGGCTTTCCCTGGCCGCCTTCCTCACCGCCCTGCTGTTCGCACTGCCCGCCGGCACCGCCACCGCCGCCGATGCCGGCACGCAATCCGCCCTGTCCTACAACCGCCTCGACATCACGATGCAGGCGCAGCAGAAGACCAACTGGTGCTGGGCCGCCTCCGGCAACACCATCGCCACCTGGTTCGGCCGCAACTACAGCCAGAACCAGTTCTGCAACGCCGCCTTCAACCGCCAGCAGGGCACCGAATGCCCCAACAGCCAGGCCACCTTGGGCAACGTCCAGACCGCCCTGCGCTGGGCCGGCATCAGCTCCGGCTCGTACGTGACCGGCTGGCTCCAGTACTCGACCGTCCAGAGCGAGATCAACGCCGACCGGCCGATCGAGACCCGCATCCAGTGGTCCAACGGGGGCGGCCACATGCACGTGCTGTACGGGTACGACACCGCGAGCAGCTGGGTGTACTGGGGCGACCCCTGGCCCTCCAACAACCGCTACAACTGGGCCTCCCACGCCTGGTACGTCGACAACAGCACCTTCTCCTGGACCCACTCCCTCTACCGGATCGGAGCGTGACCGCGTGAACGCCGACCAGCTGCGTACCGCCGCCGTCGCGGTCCTCGCCACCGCCGCCTGCCTGGCGCTGGCACCGCAGGCGCAGGCGGCGCCCGTGCCCCAGCCGCAGTCCGCGACCGCCGAGGTCAAGGCGGCGGCGGGGCAGGCGGCCGCCGCGCCCGCAACGATGGCCACCCTGTCCCGGTTCTTCGCGCGGGAGGGCAAGGTGGCGGTGAGCGCCGCCCAGCCGCGGGTGGAGGGCGAGGCGATCCCGGTGAACTACCTCTCGCCGGACTTCGTGGCGGGCAAGGCCGGGGCGCCGGTCGCCCGGCTGGAGTTCCTCGCCAGCAAGGCGGTGTCCTCGGACGGTCAGCAGGCCGCGCTGTGGACGGCGCGGACGGAGTCCGGGTGGCAGGTGGTGAACATCGCCACCGGAGACGACGAGTTCCGCTACGCGCGGCTCGGCGCGGAGAAACTGCCCGGCGGGACGGTGTTCCGGGAGCCGCAGATCGACGCGTGGTACGTGGCCCAGGGCGTGAAGGTGCTGCCGCTGGACGAGGACGCGGAGCGGGCCGTCGGAGCCGGGGGCACGAGCCTGGCCGCGTATCGGGCGCGGGTCGCCCGGGCGTACGGGGACAAGCTGCCGGGGTCGGCGTACGCGAAGGCCGGCGAGGCCGGGGGCTACGCGGACGGCTCCGCCGGCAGCTCCCCGGACATACCGGTCGGCGCCGCCGCCGGAGGCCTGGCCCTGGCCGGCGCCGGTGCCGGACTGATCCTCCGCCGCCGCCGGCCCCTGCGCCGGCCCTAGCCCCCCGGGCCCTGCCGCCCCGAGGCGCCGCGGCACCGCACCCCGCCGCGTTGCCGGAGCTCCCCGCCCCCGCCGGACCCTGCCGCCCCGCCAGGCGGCAGGGCCCGCCGACGGGCCCATCCTGGGCCCCGCGCCTCTGTTCACCTGCCCGGCCGGGTCGCGTTCGCGACCTCGCGGGCTCCGGCGGGGAGCCCGCCGGGCCCCGTCCCGGGGGTCCGCTGCGCGGGGCCGTTCCCCCTCCCCGCCCCTTCCCGAAACCGGGGGCGGGCCCCCGGCCCCCCGGGCCGGGCTCTGCGCCCGCGCCTCAACCGCCGGGCGGCGGAGCCTCCCGGCGCTCCGCCCCCCCCGCCCCGGCCCCGGGGTGGGCACCCCCCGCCCCGGCCCGGGCGCTGACCCCGCCCCCCCCCGCGCCGGGCTCCGCCCCGTCACCGCCCTCGGGTGCGAGCCCCCGGCCCGGGGGCTCACCCCGTCCCCCCGCACCCGGCCCGGGCGCTCCGAGCTCGGGCCCTCGATCGCCGGGCGGGTTCGGTGACGGCCCGTTCCCGGCGCGGGCCGGCCACGGGATCCGGTTCACCACCCCCGGCCGGGGGAGAGGCGTGGGGTGGGTTGTCCGTGGGCGACAGTAGGGTGGTTGGCATGGCCGACCCTTCCAGCTACCGCCCCCAGCCGGGGCAGATCCCCGAGTCCCCGGGCGTCTACAAGTTCCGCGACGAGCACCGCCGGGTGATCTACGTCGGGAAGGCCAAGAGCCTGCGCCAACGCCTGGCCAGCTACTTCCAGGACGTCGCGAACCTGCACCCCCGTACCGCCACGATGGTGACGACCGCCGCCTCCGTCGAATGGACCGTCGTCTCCACCGAGGTCGAGGCGCTCCAGCTCGAATACTCCTGGATCAAGGAGTTCGACCCCCGGTTCAACGTCAAGTACCGGGACGACAAGAGCTACCCCTCCCTCGCCGTGACGATGAACGAGGAGTACCCCCGGGTCCAGGTCATGCGCGGCCCCAAGAAGAAGGGCGTGCGCTACTTCGGGCCCTACGGACACGCCTGGGCGATCCGCGAGACCGTCGACCTGATGCTCCGGGTGTTCCCCGTGCGGACTTGCTCCGCCGGCGTGTTCAAGCGCTCCGCCCAGATCGGCCGCCCCTGCCTGCTCGGCTACATCGGCAAGTGCTCCGCACCCTGCGTCGGCCGCGTCACCCCCGAGGAACACCGCGAACTCGCCGAGGATTTCTGCGACTTCATGGCGGGGCGGACGGGGACGTACCTCTCCCGGCTCGAAGCGCGGATGCACGAGGCCGCCGAGGACATGGAGTACGAGAAGGCCGCCCGGCTGCGCGACGACATAGGCGCACTGCGCCGGGCCATGGAGAAGAACGCCGTCGTGCTCGCCGACGCCACCGACGCCGACCTCATCGCCGTCGCCGAGGACGAGCTCGAAGCCGCCGTGCAGATCTTCCACGTACGCGGCGGCCGGGTCCGCGGCCAGCGCGGATGGGTCACCGACAAGGTGGAGGCCGTCGACACCGCGGGGCTGGTCGAGCACGCCCTCCAGCAGCTCTACGGCGAGGAGAAGGGCGAGGCCGTCCCCAAGGAGGTGCTGGTTCCCGCCCTGCCCGAGGACACGCCGGTGCTCGGCCAGTGGCTCGCCGAGCGGCGCGGCTCGCAGGTCAGCCTGCGCATCCCGCAGCGCGGGGACAAGAAGGCCCTCATGGAGACCGTCCACCGCAACGCGCAGCAGTCCCTCGCCCTGCACAAGACCAAGCGGGCCGCGGACCTCACCACCCGCTCCCGCGCCCTGGAGGAGATCGCCGAGGCCCTGGAGCTGGACGGCGCGCCGCTGCGCATCGAGTGTTTCGACATCTCGCACCTCCAGGGCGACGACGTCGTGGCCTCGATGGTCGTCTTCGAGGACGGGCTGGCCCGCAAGAGCGAATACCGGCGCTTCCAGATCAAGTCGTTCGAGGGCCAGGACGACGTCCGCTCCATGCACGAGGTGGTCTCCCGGCGTTTCCGGCGCTACCTCCAGGAGAAGTTGAAGACGGGCGAGTGGTCCCCCGAGGACGGGGAGGCGGACGGCCCGGAAGAGGACGACGGGCGCCCCAAGCGCTTCGCGTACCCGCCGCAGCTCGTCGTGGTCGACGGCGGCCGGCCGCAGGTCGCGGCCGCCAAGCGGGCCCTGGAGGAGCTGGGGATCGACGACGTGGCGGTGTGCGGCCTCGCCAAGCGGCTGGAGGAGGTGTGGCTGCCCGGCGAGGACGACCCGGTGGTGCTGCCCCGCACCAGCGAGGGCCTCTACCTGCTCCAGCGGGTCCGTGACGAAGCCCACCGCTTCGCCATCCAGTACCAGCGCAACAAGCGCGCAAAGCGGTTCAAGGCGGGCCCGCTGGACGAGGTGCCCGGCCTCGGCGAGAGCCGCAAGCAGGCCCTGATCAAGCACTTCGGTTCGGTGAAGAAGCTCAGAGCGGCGACAATCGACCAGATCTGCGAGGTCCCGGGCATAGGCCGCAAGACGGCCGAGACCGTGGCCGCCGCGCTCGCCCAGGCCGTCCCCGCCCGTCCTGCCGTCAACATGGCGACAGGAGAGATCATTGAAGACGAGTCCGAACGGGGGACAACGCCATGACCGAGCGACCGGCGAACGACCACGCTGTGAACGACCACGCGGTCGATGACCACGCGGCCGACGCGGCAGACCGGAACGACGCAGCAGACCGGAACGACACAGAGCACGACCGAGACGGAGCACAGGTGAGTACGGGCACGACAGTGGAGCCCGGCGATACCGCCGAGGCGGCCATCCCCGAGCTGGTGATCATCTCCGGGATGTCCGGGGCCGGCCGCAGTACCGCGGCCAAGTGCCTGGAGGACCTCGGCTGGTTCGTCGTGGACAACCTCCCGCCGGCGCTGATCCCCACCATGGTGGAGCTCGGCGCCCGCTCGCAGGGCAACGTGGCGCGCATCGCCGTCGTCGTGGACGTCCGCGGCCGCCAGTTCTTCGACGCGCTGCGCGAGTCCCTCGCCGACCTGGAGTCCCGCGGCGTCACCCGCCGCATCGTCTTCCTGGAGTCCTCCGACGACGCGCTGGTCCGCCGCTTCGAGTCGGTCCGCCGCCCGCACCCTCTCCAGGGCGACGGACGCATCGTCGACGGCATCGCCGCCGAGCGGGACCTGCTGCGCGAGCTGCGCGGTGACGCCGACCTCGTCATCGACACCTCCAGCCTGAACGTGCACGAGCTGCGCGCCAAGATGGACGCCCAGTTCGCGGGCGACGAGGAGCCCGAGCTGCGGGCCACCGTCATGTCCTTCGGCTACAAGTACGGCCTCCCCGTCGACGCCGACCTCGTCGTCGACTGCCGGTTCATCCCCAACCCGCACTGGGTCCCGGAGCTGCGCCCCTTCACCGGGCTCAACCCCGAGGTGTCGGGGTACGTGTTCAGCCAGCCCGGCGCCAAGGAGTTCCTGGACCGGTACACCGAGCTGCTCCAGCTCATCGCCACCGGCTACCGCCGCGAGGGCAAGCGGTACGTGACCATCGCGGTCGGCTGCACGGGCGGCAAGCACCGCAGCGTGGCCATGTCCGAGAAGCTCGCGGCCCGCCTCGCCTCCGAGGGAGTAGAGACCGTCGTCGTCCACCGGGACATGGGGCGCGAGTGACCGGACGCTCCCTGCGCCTGCGCCGCCTGCGCCGGCTCGCCCCCGGCCGGGGCGAGGACGGCGCGGGCCGCACCGGGCGCCGCGCCGCCGCCAAGGTGGTCGCGCCCAAGGTCGTCGCCCTCGGCGGGGGCATGGGCCTGTCGGCCTCCCTGGCCGCGCTGCGCCGGATCACCGGCGAGCTCACGGCCGTGGTCACCGTCGCCGACGACGGCGGTTCCAGCGGCCGGCTCCGCGAGGAGCTCGGCGTGCTGCCGCCCGGGGACCTGCGCAAGGCGCTGGCCGC
The DNA here is from genome assembly GCF_044454045.1 of Streptomyces sp. NPDC051578. Lineage (NCBI taxonomy): Bacteria > Bacillati > Actinomycetota > Actinomycetes > Kitasatosporales > Streptomycetaceae > Streptomyces > Streptomyces sp. NPDC051578. The sequence goes on along the minus strand of NZ_JBITDH010000001.1, from coordinate 123,987 downwards.
GTTGTGCGGGGACGACGAGTGGGGCCAGACCTGGTCCCGCGTCATCCAGCACCGGTTCCAGTCGGCCGGGGACCTGCACGAGCACGCCGTCGGCAACCTGCTGATCGTCGCCCTGTGGGAGCAGCTCGGCGACCCCGTGCAGGCGCTCGACCTGGTCGGCAAGCTGCTCGGCGCGCAGGGCAGGGTGCTGCCCATGTCGGCGGTCCCGCTGGAGCTCCAGGCGCTGGTCAAGGGCCACGACCCGGCGCGCCCGGAGGACGTGGACACGGTACGGGGGCAGGCCACGGTGGCCCTGACCCCCGGCGAGGTGCTGTCCGTGCAGGTCGTCCCGGGTGATCCGCCGGCCGTGCCGGAGGCGGTCGCGGCCGTGCTCGACGCGGACTGGGTGGTGCTCGGGCCGGGGTCCTGGTTCTCGTCGGTGATCCCGCACCTGCTGGTGCCGGAACTGCTCGACGCGCTGATCGCGACGAAGGCCCGCAGGGTGCTCTCGCTGAACCTCGCGCCCCAGCCCGGCGAAACAGAGGGCTTCTCTCCGCAGCGTCATTTGGAGGTTTTGGCCCGACACGCCCCTAAACTCGCCCTGGACGTGGTGTTGGCCGACGAGGCCGCCGTGCCCGATCGCGAGTCCCTGGCCGATGCCGCAAAACGGTTCGGCGCCGCGGTCGAGCTGGCGCCCGTGGCCAGGCAGGACGGGGCTCCGAAGCACGACCCGGAGCTGCTGGCCGCCGCGTACGACCGTATTTTTCGGATGCATGGAAGGATCGGCCCATGGCGATGACGCCCGCGGTGAAGGATGAGATCTCCCGCCTCCCCGTCACCCGGACCTGCTGCAGGAAGGCGGAGGTCTCGGCGATCCTTCGGTTCGCGGGCGGGCTGCACCTGGTGAGCGGCCGCATCGTCATCGAGGCGGAGCTCGATACGGGCATCGCCGCCCGGCGCCTGCGCAAGGACATCCTGGAGATCTTCGGGCACTCCTCGGACCTGGTGGTGATGGCCCCGGGCGGGCTGCGCCGCGGCAGCCGCTTCGTCGTCCGCGTCGTGGCCGGCGGGGACCAGCTGGCCCGCCAGACCGGTCTGGTGGACGGGCGCGGGCGCCCCATCCGCGGCCTGCCCCCGCAGGTCGTCTCCGGGGCCACCTGTGACGCCGAGGCGGCCTGGCGCGGCGCCTTCCTGGCCCACGGCTCGCTGACCGAGCCGGGCCGGTCCTCCTCCCTGGAGGTCACCTGCCCGGGACCGGAGGCCGCCCTGGCCCTGGTGGGTGCCGCCCGCAGGCTCTCGATCGCCGCGAAGGCGCGCGAGGTGCGCGGCGTGGACCGGGTCGTGGTCCGCGACGGCGACGCGATCGGCGCGCTGCTGACCCGGCTGGGCGCCCACGAGTCGGTGCTGGCGTGGGAGGAGCGCCGGATGCGGCGCGAGGTGCGCGCCACCGCCAACCGTCTCGCGAACTTCGACGACGCCAACCTGCGCCGCTCGGCGCGGGCCGCGGTGGCCGCCGGAGCCCGTGTGCAGCGAGCGCTGGAGATCCTCGGCGAGGAGGTCCCCGAGCACCTCGCCGCAGCGGGCCGGCTGCGCATGGAGCACAAGCAGGCCTCCCTGGAGGAGCTGGGCGCGCTCGCCGACCCGCCGCTGACCAAGGACGCGGTCGCGGGCCGGATCCGGCGGCTGCTGGCGATGGCCGACAAGCGGGCGCAGGACCTGGGCATCCCGGGCACGGAGTCGAACCTCGACCTCAGTGAGGAACTGGCCGACAACATGGCCGGCTGATCCTCCCCGAGACTCCCCCTTCCCTGGCGGTCTGCGCCCCGAGCAGGGAGGACACGGGCCCGCACGGGTGATCGTGCGGGCCCCCCGTCGTACGCCCCATTGACATGGGCATGGACGATCGTGAGCCTGGCTCCCAACGCTTTCGTGGCAGACGACGCCCAGGGGGGCACATGAGGCACCGCGCGAGATCGATCCTCGCCGCAAGCGCACTCGTCATCGGAACCACACTCGCCGCATCACCCGTAGCGGCACACGCCCGGCCCGCGGCGGACGGCGGAGCCGGACCGGCCTCCGACGAGGTCCGGGTCTACGACGCCGACATCACCAAGGAACAGCTCCCGCTCGTCCTCGCCGCCGGCCAGGACGCCCACGAGCTGGCCGAGCACCCGCCCCAGACCGGTACGGCGAAGGTCGAACTGTTCCTCACCGCCGGGCAGGCCCGGGGGCTCGCCGCACAAGGCGTCAAGATCGCCGAGCGCAAGACCGCCGCGACCGCCCGCGCCGAAGCCCCCGGGGACGGCGTCTTCCGCCCCTACAGCGGCAAGGGCGGCCTCCAGGAGGAGATCCTCAAGACCGCCCGGGACAACCCGTCGCTCACCAAGGTCGTCTCCATCGGCAAGACCGGCCGGGGCAAGGACATCCTCGCCCTGAAGGTCACCAAGGACGCCAAGAAGACCAAGGACGGCTCCAAGCCCTCGGTGCTCTACATGTCCAACCAGCACGCCCGCGAGTGGATCACGCCCGAGATGACCCGGCGGCTGATGCACCGGACGCTGGACACCTACGGCAAGGACCAGCGGATCACCAAGCTGGTGGACTCCACCGAGCTCTGGTTCCTGCTCTCCGCCAACCCCGACGGCTACGACTACACGCACGCCCCCGACGGTCAGCGGCTGTGGCGCAAGAACCTGCGCGACAACGACGGCGACGGCAAGATCACCGCCGTCGACGGGGTCGACCCCAACCGGAACTTCGCCTATCGCTGGGGCTACGACGACGAGGGCTCCTCCGAGAACCCGTCGAGCGAGACCTACCGGGGCCCGGGCCCGAACTCCGAGCCCGAGACCGTCGCCCTCGACGCGTTCGAGAAGCGTGTCGGCTTCGCGTACGCGATCAACTACCACTCGGCCGCCGAGCTGCTGCTCTACGGAGTGGGCTGGCAGGTCGCCACGCCCACGCCCGACGACGTGGCCTACAAGGCGCTCGCCGGCACCCCCGGGCACTCGGCCATCCCCGGCTACTACCCCCAGGTGTCCTCGGAGCTCTACACCACCAACGGCGAGGCCGACGGCCACGCGGCCAACGTCAACGGCGTCATGATGTTCACGCCGGAGATGAGCACCTGCCAGACGGCCTCCGCAGTCGATCCGACCGACCGGTGGAAGCCCGAGGACTGCCCGTCCGTCTTCAACTTCCCGGACGACGAGAAGCTCATCCAGGCCGAGTTTGCCAAGAACGTCGCCTTCGCGCTGTCGGTCGCCGAGAGCGCCGCGCACCCGGACCGGCCGGTGTCCTCCGTCGGCCTGAGCGCCGCCGACTTCACCGTGGACCCCTTCACCACCTCCTACGTGCAGCGCGGCGAGGACCAGACCGTCTCCGTCACCGCCCGCAAGGCGCTGCAGGACAAGCAGCTCAAATTCCGCGTCAACGGCGGCCGCACGCACGACGACGGGCTCAAAGCCTGGAAGGGCGGTGACGTCTACGGCGGCGACGACAACAACTGGTTCGACGAGTACCGGGCCGAGGTGGACGGCACCAAGCCGGGTGACAAGGTCGAGGTCTGGTTCACCGGCCGCGACCGCGGCAGGGAGGTCTCCAGCGAGCACTTCACCTACACGGTCGCCGAGAGGCCCCGCGACGCCGACGTCCTCGTGATCGCCGAGGAAGGCGCCAAGGCCACCCACGCCCAGGAGTACGTCGACGCCCTGCGCGCCAACGGCAGGAAGGCGGCCGTCTGGGACGTCGCCACCCAGGGCGTCCCGCACCACCTCGGGGTGCTCTCCCACTTCCGCACGGTCGTCCACTACACCGGGGCCAAGAGCCCCGGCGGCGACACCCAGCTCGCGGTGCGCGACTTCCTCAACGAGGGCGGCAAACTGATCGAGGCCGGCGAGCTGGCGGGCGGCGACGCCCAGATCGGCCGCGCCGCCACCGACGACTTCAGCCAGTACTACCTCGGCGCCTACGGCCGGGCCGACGTCAGCGGGCCCACCGCCTTCACCGGCGCGGGCGCCCTCACCGGCGCCAAGGGCGCCCTCGGGAACGCGGCGGACAACCCGCTGGACCACCCCGCTTCCTACTCGGTGACCTCCGAGACCCTGCCACCGGCGCGCTTCCCGCAGTTCAAGAGCGCGCAGGCGGGTCAGTACGCCGGGATCGTGAACCCGTACGCCCCCTACGCGGGCACCGGGATGGCCGCGGCCACCCACGCGGACAACGAGTGGAAGCGGCTGACCCGCACCATCGACCTCACGGGTGTCACGGCCGCGGACAAGCCCCAGCTCAAGGCGGCCCTCAACTGGAACACCGAGCCGGGCTACGACCACGCCGTCCTGGAGGCGCACACCGTCGGGGCGGAGAACTGGACCACGCTGCCCGAGGCAGGAGGCCTCAGCAGCACCGCCGTCCCCGCCGAGTGCGAGGCCGGATTCTTCATCAACGGACACCCCTTCCTGCGCCATTACCTCGACCTGGGCGCCGGCGGCTGCGCGCCGCACGGCAGCAGCGGGGCGTGGAACAGCTTCACCGGCTCCTCGGGCGGCTGGAAGCAGGTCTCCTTCGACCTGAGCGCCTACGCCGGCAAGTCCGTCGAGCTGTCACTGTCGTACGTCACCGACGGCGGGGCGGGCGGCCGCGGCGTCTTCGCCGACGAGGCGAGGCTCAACGTCGCCGGGGCGGACCAGGCCGTCGAGGGCTTCGAGACCTCGCTGGGGGCGTGGACGGCGCAGGACGCACCGGCCGGCAGTCCCGTCGTCCCGGGCGACTGGTACAGGTCCGGGGAGCTGTTCAAGTCGTACGCCGCTGTCACTACGCGTGACACGGTCCTGCTCGGTTTCGGCCTGGAGCACCTCCCGACGGCGGCCGACCGCGCCGTACTCGTCGGTAAGGCACTCCGTTCACTGAACCACTGATTCCAGGCTTAGCGGGCCCTCACTCCGGGTAACGGGGACAAGGTCTCAGAGGTCCCGTACCGGCCCGTCCGGTACGGGGCCTCGCGGTGTCATTCCTGGGAAGCAGGGGAGTGTCAGCCGTCGGCCGATGTCACTCAGAAGCTCACGGAGAGGTAGGGTCGTAAGCGGTCGGGGACATCCCATACAGCTCGCCGGGGGACTTTTACCGGCGCACCAACGAGGAGATCGGTTCGTGACGATCCGCGTAGGCATCAATGGTTTTGGTCGTATTGGCCGCAACTACTTCCGGGCGCTCCTTGAGCAGGGAGCGGACATCGAGATCGTCGGTGTCAACGACCTGACTGACAACGCCACTCTGGTGCACCTGCTCAAGTACGACACCATCCTCGGCCGCCTCAAGGCCGAGGTCTCGCACACCGACGACACCATCACCGTCGACGGCAACACCTTCAAGACGTTCGCCGAGCGCGACCCCGCCAACCTGCCCTGGGGCGAGCTGGGCGCCGACATCGTCATCGAGTCGACCGGCATCTTCACCAAGAAGGCCGACGCCGCCAAGCACATCGCGGCCGGCGCGAAGAAGGTCCTCATCTCGGCCCCGGCCAAGGACGAGGACATCACGATCGTGATGGGCGTCAACCAGGACAAGTACGACGCGGCCAACCACCACGTCATCTCCAACGCCTCCTGCACCACCAACTGCGTGGCGCCGATGGCCAAGGTCCTCGACGAGAACTTCGGCATCGTCAAGGGCATGATGACGACGGTCCACGCGTACACCAACGACCAGCGCATCCTCGACTTCCCGCACTCGGACCTGCGCCGCGCCCGTGCCGCCGCCGAGAACATCATCCCGACCTCGACCGGTGCCGCCAAGGCCACCGCGCTGGTCCTCCCGCAGCTCAAGGGCAAGCTGGACGGCATGGCCATGCGCGTCCCGGTCCCGACCGGCTCGGTCACCGACCTCGTCCTGGAGCTCTCCCGCGAGACCACCAAGGAAGAGATCAACGCGGCGTTCCAGAAGGCCGCCGAGGGCCAGCTCAAGGGCATCCTCGACTACACCGAGGACGCGATCGTCTCCTCCGACATCGTGAACTGGCCCGCGTCCTGCACCTTCGACGCGTCCCTGACCATGGTTCAGGACGGCAACCAGGTCAAGGTCATCGGCTGGTACGACAACGAGTGGGGCTACTCCAACCGCCTCGTCGACCTGACGGTGTTCGTCGGCGGTCAGCTCTGATCGTCACCGCAGGCAGCAGCACGATGTGAGGCACAGGGTCCGAGTGGCGCAATGAGGCGCCGCACGGGCCCTGTGGCTTGTCTCGTACCCTCTCACCCAGGTCGGGACGGAAACCCCGCGTGGGGATAAGGAGTAGAAACACATGAAGACGATCGACGAACTTCTCGCCGAGGGCGTCGTGGGCAAGCGGGTCTTCGTCCGCGCGGACCTCAACGTGCCGCTCGCCGGCACCGAGATCACCGACGACGGGCGCATCCGCGCCGTCCAGCCGACCATCGCCAAGCTCGCCGAAGCCGGCGCACGCGTGATCGTCGCCTCGCACCTGGGCCGCCCCAAGGGCGCCCCGGACCCGGCGTTCTCGCTCGCCCCCGCCGCCAAGCGGCTCGGCGAGCTGCTCGGCGCGGACGTCGCGTTCGCCACCGACACCGTCGGCTCCTCCGCCAAGGAGACCGTCGCGGCCCTCGCCGACGGCCAGGTCGCCGTCATCGAGAACCTGCGCTTCAACGCCGGGGAGACCTCGAAGGACGACGCCGAGCGCGGCGCCTTCGCCGACCAGCTCGCCGAGCTGGCCGACCTCTACGTCGGCGACGGCTTCGGCGCCGTCCACCGCAAGCACGCGTCGGTCTTCGACCTGCCCGCGCGCCTGCCGCACGCGGCCGGCTACCTCATCGCCACCGAGGTCGGCGTCCTCAAGAAGCTGACCGCCAAGGTCAAGCGCCCGTACGTGGTCGTACTGGGCGGCGCCAAGGTCTCCGACAAGCTCGCCGTCATCGACCAGCTCCTCGGCAAGGCCGACCGCATCCTCATCGGCGGCGGCATGGCGTACACCTTCCTCTACGCCAAGGGCTTCGAGGTCGGCATCTCCCTGCTCCAGAAGGACCAGGTGGACGTCGTCAAGGAGTACATGGCCCGGGCCGAGAAGAACGGCGTCGAGCTGGTCCTGCCGGTTGACATCCTCGCGTCCGCGGACTTCCCCGACCTCAAGGGCAAGACCCCGGCCGACTTCATCACCGTCGACGCGGACGCGATCCCCGCCGACAAGGAGGGTCTGGACATCGGTCCCAAGACCCGTGAGCTGTACGCGTCGAAGATCGCCGACGCGGAGACCGTCTTCTGGAACGGTCCCGTGGGCGTCTTCGAGCACCCCGACTACGCCGGAGGCACCAGCGCGATCGCGCAGGCCCTCGTCGACAGCAACGCGTTCACCGTGGTCGGCGGCGGAGACTCCGCCGCCGCGGTGCGCACGCTCGGCTTCGACGAGAACGCTTTCGGCCACATCTCGACCGGTGGCGGCGCCTCCCTCGAATACCTCGAGGGCAAGACGCTCCCCGGCCTCGCCGCACTGGAGGTCTGACCCTAAATGACCACGCGCACCCCGCTCATGGCGGGCAACTGGAAGATGAACCTCAACCACCTCGAGGCCATCGCGCACGTCCAGAAGCTCGCCTTCGCGCTCGCCGACAAGGACTACGACGCCGTCGAGGTCGCGGTCCTGCCGCCCTTCGTCGACCTGCGCTCCGTCCAGACCCTGGTCGACTCCGACAAGCTGAAGATCAAGTACGGCGCCCAGGACATCTCGGCGCAGGACTCCGGTGCCTACACCGGCGAGATCTCCGGCCCGATGCTGGCCAAGCTGGGCTGCACCTTCGTGGCCGTCGGCCACAGCGAGCGCCGCCAGTACCACGGCGAGAGCGACGAGCTCTGCAACGCCAAGGTCAAGGCCGCCTACCGCCACGGGATCACCCCGATCCTGTGCGTCGGCGAGGGCCTGGACGTCCGCAAGGCCGGCCGGCAGGTCGAGCACACGCTCGCCCAGGTCGACGGCGGCCTGGCCGGGGTCCCGGCCGAACAGGTCGAGTCCATCGTGATCGCCTACGAGCCCGTCTGGGCCATCGGTACGGGCGAGGTCGCCACCCCCGAGGACGCCCAGGAGGTCTGCGGGGCGATCCGCGGCCGGCTGGCCGAGCTGTACTCGCAGGAGCTGGCCGACAAGGTCCGCATCCAGTACGGCGGCTCCGTCAAGTCCGGCAACATCGCCGCGATCATGGCCCAGCCCGACGTCGACGGCGCCCTGATCGGCGGCGCGGCACTGGACGTGGACGAGTTCGTCAAGATCGTCCGCTTCCGGGACCAGTAGGGCCCGGCCGTCCCCGCAGCGAGTATGCGCCAGGACGGATCCGTCGTACCCTTGCGGGGGCCAGGAGGCGGCACCACCAGCCACTGGCCCCCGCGCCCGGCACAATCGGATGGCCGGAACAGCCAGGAAAGTAGGAACCAGCCGTGATTCTGGGGTTCTCGATCGCCCTGATCGTCTTCAGCGCCCTGCTGATGCTGCTCGTGCTGATGCACAAGGGCAAGGGCGGTGGCCTTTCCGACATGTTCGGCGGCGGCATGCAGTCGTCGGTCGGCGGCTCCTCGGTCGCCGAGCGCAACCTGGACCGCATCACCGTCGTGATCGGCCTGCTGTGGTTCGCCTGCATCGTCGCGCTCGGCCTGCTGAGGAAGTAACCCGCAAGCCGACCGTTCCGGCCATAGTGCCGGTCCGCCGCGCCCCCTGCGGCCTATCATGGGCTCCTGCGGGGGCGCCCCCTGCAGTTGCTGGACGGCCGCCCGGCCTTACGTAGACTTGGGCGCCCGCAGCGGAAAACCCCTCACGCTCCGCGGCACCATCAGGCAGGGAGTTACGACCGTGGCAAGTGGCAACGCGATCCGTGGAAGTCGGGTCGGAGCGGGGCCGATGGGCGAGGCCGAGCGCGGCGAATCCGCGCCCCGCCTGCGCATCTCCTTCTGGTGCTCGAACGGGCACGAGACGCAGCCGAGCTTCGCCAGCGACGCACAGGTACCGGACACTTGGGACTGCCCGCGCTGCGGCTTCCCCGCCGGCCAGGACCGGGACAACCCGCCCGCGCCGCCGCGCACCGAACCGTACAAGACGCACCTGGCCTACGTGCGGGAGCGGCGTACCGACGCCGACGGCGAGGCGATCCTCGCCGAGGCGCTCGCCAAACTCCGGGGCGAGATCTGAAAGTCGGCCCTTGCAGGTCGCACTGGAGAGTGACTCGGGGCCCGGCCCGCGGGAGAGAACAATCCCGCGGGCCGGGCCCCTTTGTGCGCGTTGTCCCCCTTCTGATCCCTTAGGTTGGGGCGTGGCGGGGCACAACAGGACGGAAGAAGTGGGTTGATGTCCGAGATGAACGCAGACAGCCGTAAGACGAGGCTCAACCGGACGCCCGAGTGGCTGGCACTCGGCAAGCACCGGGAAGCGCTGGGGCAGACGCATCTGCGGGAGCTGTTCGAGACGAATCCCGGCCGGGGCGCCGGCTACACCCTGCGGGTCGGGGACCTGCACATCGACTATTCGAAGCACCTCGTCACCGACGAGACGCTCGCACTCCTGCGCGAACTGGCGTCGGCCACCGGCGTGGCCGAGCTGCGCGACGCGATGTTCCGCGGCGAGAAGATCAACACGACGGAGGACCGGGCGGTCCTGCACACCGCGCTGCGCGCGCCCCGGGACGCGGTGGTCGAGGTGGACGGCGAGAACGTCGTGCCCGCCGTGCACGCCGTGCTCGACAAGATGTCCGCCTTCTCCGAGCAGGTCAGGTCGGGGGAGTGGACCGGGTTCACCGGCAAGCGCATCAAGAACGTCGTCAACATCGGCATCGGCGGATCGGACCTCGGTCCGGCGATGGCCTACGAGGCGCTGCGCGCCTTCACCGACCGCGGGCTGACCCTGCGCTTCGTGTCCAACGTGGACGGCGCCGACCTGCACGAGGCGCTGCGGGGACTGGACCCCGCCGAGACGCTGTTCATCATCGCCTCCAAGACGTTCACGACCATCGAGACCATCACCAACGCCACTTCGGCGCGGACCTGGCTGCTGGCCGGCCTGGGCGGTGACGACGCGGCGGTCGCCCGGCACTTCGTGGCGCTGTCCACCAACACCGAGAAGGTCGGGGAGTTCGGCATCGACCCGGCCAACATGTTCGGGTTCTGGGACTGGGTCGGCGGCCGCTACTCCTTCGACTCGGCCATCGGACTCTCCCTGATGATCGCGATCGGCCCGGACGCCTTCCGGGAGATGCTGGGCGGTTTCCACACCGTGGACCAGCACTTCCGTACGGCGCCGCCGGAGCAGAACGCGCCGCTGCTGATGGGCATGCTGGGCGTCTGGTACGGGGGCTTCTTCGACGCGCAGTCCCACGCGGTGCTGCCCTACAGCCACTACCTCTCGCGGTTCACCGCGTACTTGCAGCAACTGGACATGGAGTCCAACGGCAAGTCCGTGGACCGCGACGGCGATCCGGTGGACTGGAACACCGGGCCGGTGGTCTGGGGCACGCCCGGCACCAACGGGCAGCACGCGTACTACCAGTTGATCCACCAGGGCACCCGGATGATCCCGGCCGACTTCATCGGCTTCGCCCGCCCGGTGGCGGAACTGGAACCCGAACTGGAGGCCCAGCACGACCTGCTGATGGCGAACTTCTTCGCGCAGACCCAGGCGCTGGCCTTCGGCAAGACGGAAGAGGAAGTGCGGGCGGAGGGCGTCCCCGAGGCGCTGGTGCCGCACAAGACGTTCCGCGGCAACCACCCGACCACGACGATCCTCGCGCAGGAGCTGACGCCGGCGGTACTGGGCCAGCTGATCGCCCTGTACGAGCACAAGGTGTTCGTCCAGGGCGCGGTGTGGAACATCGACTCGTTCGACCAGTGGGGCGTCGAACTGGGCAAGGTGCTGGCCAAGCAGGTCGAGCCGGCCCTGGTCGACGGCTCCCACGTCGAGGACCTCGACCCGTCCACCCGGGAGCTGGTGTCCACCTACCGCAAGCTGCGCGGCCGCTCCTGATCCGGCGGGCGGGTGCGGGGGCCGCGGCAGGCCCCCGCACCCGCCCGGACCCGGTCTAGGCCGGCGGGTAGAGGCCCGGGGGCAGCTTCGCCGCCGCCGGGCGGTCCAGCAGCCACAGGGTGCGGCTGCGCCCGTACGCGGCCGCCGCCGGCGCCTGGACATCGCCCGCGCCGCCGAGCGCGATGGCCACCGCGCCCGCCTTGTCCTCGCCCGCGGCCAGCAGCCAGACCTCGCGCGCCGCCCGGATCGCCGGGAGGGTCAGCGAGACCCGGGTCGGCGGCGGCTTGGGCGCCCCGTGCACCCCGACCACCGTGCGGTCGGCCTCGCGCGCCGCCGGGTGCTCCGGGAACAGGGACGCGACGTGCGTGTCCGGGCCGACACCCAGCATCAGCACGTCGAAGGTGGGGACCGGGCCGTGGTCCTCGGGCCCCGAGGCCTTGCGGAGCTCCTCGGCGTAGGCCGCCGCCGCGGCGTCCACGTCCGCCCCGTACGGGCCGTCCGAGGCCGGCATCACGTGGACGCGCGCCGGGTCGACGGGGACGGCGTCCAGCAGCGCCTCCCGGGCCTGGACGTGGTTGCGCTCGGGGTCGTCGGCGGGGACGTAGCGCTCGTCGCCCCACCACAGGTCCAGCCGGGCCCAGTCGATCGCGTCCCGGGCCGGGGCCGCGGCGAGCGCGGCCAGCAGGCCGTTGCCGTTGCGGCCACCGGTCAGCACCACCGAGGCGCTGCCGCGGGCCGCCTGCGCGTCCACGACCTTCGTGATGAGCCGGGCCGCGGTGGCCTGGGCCATCAGTTCCTTGTCCCGGTGGACGACGACCTGGGGAGTCGTCATACCCATGTGCGTGCCGCCTTCTTGCTCGTGCGGAAAGGGAGCGGCCGCCGGCCGGATCCCCCTCGCGAGGGGGATCCGGCCGGCGGCCGTGGAAACGTCACTGCTTGGCCGTGGCCTTCTTCGCCGCGGTCTTGGCGGCCGGCTTGGCCGCGGGGGCCTTCGCCGGGGCTTCCGCCGGGGGTTCCGCGGCAGCGGGGGCCGGGGCCCCGGGCGCCTCCAGCCGGTCCACGCCGAACTTCAGCGAGGCCTCGTACGTGTTGTCCGGGTCCAGCCGGCGCAGCTCCTCCGCGAGCAGTTCGGCCGTCTCCCGGCGCTTGAGGGCCACCGCGCGGTCGGGCTGACCGGGCATGCACAGCGTCGCCAGGGCGCCGTCCGCGCGGTCCAGGACGATCTGGCCGTCCTTGGTCTCCATGCGCACGGCGGTCAGGCCCGGGCCCTGGGACAGTGCGCGCGTCACCGGCACGCCGAGGCGGTCCGCCAGCCACATGGCCAGCAGCTCGCAGCTGGGGTTCTCGTCCTCGCCCTCGACGGTGGCGGAGACGACCGACACCCTCTGCTGGTCCAGCGCGGCGGCCAGCATCGAGCGCCAGGGCGTGATCCGGGTCCACGACAGGTCCGTGTCGCCCGGTGCGTACGCCTCGGCCCGGGCGCCGAGCGCGCCGATGGGCTCCTCCGAGGAGTACGTGTCCGCGATCCGGCGCTGACCGAGCGCACCCAGCGGGTCGCCCGCCAGGTCCGTCGGAGCCCCCTCCGGCCACCAGACGACCACGGGGGCGTCGGGCAGGAGGAGCGGGAGAACCACCGACTGGGCGTGGTGGACCAGTTCACCGTGCAGGCGCAGCACCACCGTCTCGCCGGTGCCGGCGTCCGTCCCGACGCGGATCTCCGCGTCGAGCCGGGCGTCGCGACGGCTGCGGGGGGAGCGGCTGACCCGCCTGACCACGACGATGATCCGCGAAGGGTGTTCGTGGGACGCGTCGTTAGCCGATTTGAGCGCGTCGTACGCGTTCTCCTCGTCGGTCACGATCACCAGCGTGAGGACCATACCGATGGCGGGCGTGCCGATGTCCCGGCGCGCCTGCACCAACGCGGCGTTGATCTTGCTGGAGGTGGTCTCCGTAAGGTCGATCTTCATGGCCGGCGCCAGCTCCGTCCGTCTCGTGCGAGCATCTCGTCCGCCTCGACCGGCCCCCAGGTGCCCGCCGGGTACTGCGCGGGCTTCCCGTGCTTGTCCCAGTACTCCTCGATCGGGTCGAGGATGTTCCAGGACAGTTCGACCTCCTGGTGGCGCGGGAAGAGGTTCGCGTCACCCAGCAGGACATCGAGGATCAGCCGCTCGTACGCCTCGGGGCTGGACTCGGTGAAGGACTCGCCGTAGGCGAAGTCCATCGTCACGTCGCGGACCTCCATGGAGGTGCCCGGAACCTTCGAGCCGAAACGCACCGTCACGCCCTCGTCCGGCTGGACCCGGATGACCAGGGCGTTCTGCCCCAGCTCCTCGGTCGCGCCCGACTCGAACGGCAGGTACGGGGCCCGCTTGAAGACGACCGCGATCTCGGTCACCCGGCGGCCCAGGCGCTTGCCGGTCCGCAGGTAGAACGGGACGCCGGCCCAGCGGCGGTTGTTGATCTCCAGCCGGATGGCCGCGTAGGTGTCGGTCTTCGACTTGGGGTCGATGCCGTCCTCTTCGAGGTACCCGACGACCTTCTCGCCGCCCTGCCACGCCGCCGAGTACTGGCCGCGCACGGTGTGCTTGCCCAGGTCCTCCGGCAGCTCCACGGCGGTCAGCACCTTGAGCTTCTCCGCCACCAGCGCCTTGGGGTGGAAGGAGCCGGGCTCCTCCATCGCGGTCAGCGCCAGCAGCTGGAGCAGGTGGTTCTGGATGACGTCACGGGCCGCGCCGATGCCGTCGTAGTAACCGGCCCGGCCGCCGATGCCGATGTCCTCGGCCATCGTGATCTGCACGTGGTCGACGTACGACCGGTTCCAGATCGGCTCGAACATGGTGTTGGCGAAGCGGAGCGCCAGGATGTTCTGGACGGTCTCCTTGCCGAGGTAGTGGTCGATCCGGAAGACCTCGTCACGCGGGAAGACCTCGTGGACGACCTTGTTGAGTTCCTCGGCGCTCTTGAGGTCGTGGCCGAAGGGCTTCTCGATGACGGCGCGCCGCCAGGACCCCTCCTTCTGCGCCAGACCGTGGTCCTTGAGCTGCTGGACCACCTTGGGGAAGAACTTGGGCGGGACCGACAGGTAGAAGGCGAAGTTGCCGCCCGTGCCCTGCGCCTTGTCGAGCTCCTCGATCGTGGCCTTGAGGGTCTCGAAGGCCGCGTCGTCGTCGAACTCGCCCTGGACGAAGCGGCAGCCCTGGACCAGCTGCTGCCAGACCTCCTCGCGGAAGGGGGTGCGCGAGTGCTGCTTGACGGCCTCGTACACCTCCTGGGCGAAGTCCTCGTCGTGCCACTCGCGGCGGGCGAACCCGATGAGCGAGAAGCCCGGGGGCAGCAGGCCGCGGTTGGCGAGGTCGTAGACGGCGGGCATGAGCTTCTTGCGCGACAGGTCACCCGTAACGCCGAAAATGACCAGGCCGGACGGCCCCGCGATGCGCGGGAGCCGCCGGTCCTGTGCGTCACGAAGCGGGTTCGCTCCGTTCACCGACAAAATACTCAGTCCTCCGCGGGGGCGAGGCGCTCAAGCTCCGCCTGGGTCGACTTCAGCAGGTCGTTCCACGACGCCTCGAACTTCTCGACGCCTTCGTCCTCCAGCAGCTGGACCACCTCGTCGTACGAGATGCCCAGCTTCGCCACCGCGTCCAGCTCGGCGCGCGCCTGCGCGTAGGTGCCGCGGATGGTGTCGCCGCTGACCTCACCGTGGTCGGCGGTGGCGTCCAGGGTGGCTTCCGGCATGGTGTTGACCGTGCCGGGGGCGACCAGGTCCACCACGTACAGGGTGTCCTTGTACGCCGGGTCCTTCACGCCGGTCGAGGCCCACAGCGGGCGCTGCTTGTTGGCGTGCGCCTTGTCCAGGGCGGCCCAGCGCTCGGAGGAGAAGACCTCCTCGTACGCCTCGTAGGCGAGGCGGGCGTTGGCGAGCGCCGCCTTGCCCTTGAGGGCCTTGGCCTCGTCGGTGCCGATGCCGTCCAGGCGCTTGTCGATCTCGGTGTCCACGCGGGACACGAAGAAGGAGGCCACCGAGTGGATCTTGGAGAGGTCCAGGCCCGCGGCCTTGGCCTTCTCCAGACCCGCCAGGTAGGCGTCCATGACCTGGCGGTAGCGCTCCAGCGAGAAGATCAGGGTCACGTTGACGCTGATGCCCCGGCCGATGACCTCGGTGATCGCGGGCAGGCCGCCCATGGTCGCCGGGATCTTGATCAGCGTGTTCGGGCGGTCCACCAGCCAGGCCAGCTGCTTGGCCTCGGCGACGGTCGCCTTGGTGTTGTGGGCGAGGCGCGGGTCGACCTCGATCGAAACCCGACCGTCCTGGCCCTCGGTCGCGTCGAAGACCGGCCGCAGGATGTCGGCGGCGTCGCGGACGTCCGCCGTGGTGATCATGCGGATGGCCTCCTCGACGGTCACCTTGCGGGCGGCGAGGTCCGAGAGCTGCCCGTCGTAGCCGTCTCCCTGGCTGATGGCCTTCTGGAAGATCGACGGGTTGGTGGTGACACCGACCACGTGCTGCTGGTCGATCAGCTCGGCGAGGTTGCCGGACGTGATGCGCTTGCGGGACAGGTCGTCCAGCCAGATCGCCACGCCCTCGTCGGAGAGGCGCTTGAGTGCGTCTGTCATGGGAATTGCATCTCCTACTGGTCGTGTAAGGGCGTCAGCGCGCGGCGGCGGCGAGCCAGCGGGTTTCATCGAGGGAGGCCCGGGCGGCTTCGGCAACGGCCTCGGGGGTGAAGCCGAACTCGCGGAACAGCACCTTCGCGTCGGCCGAGGCACCGAAGTGCTCCAGCGACACGATGCGGCCCGCGTCGCCGACGTAGCGGTGCCAGGTCAGGCCGATGCCCGCCTCGACCGCGACGCGCGCACGCACGGACGGCGGCAGGACGCTGTCCTTGTACGCCTGGTCCTGCTCCTCGAACCACTCGACGGACGGCATCGACACGACGCGGGTCGCGATGCCCTCGGCCTGCAGCGCCTCACGCGCGGCGACGGCCAGCTGGACCTCGGAACCGGTGCCGATGATGACGACCTGCGGCTCGGCCTTCCCGCCGTCGGCGCCGGCCGCCTCGAACAGCACGTACCCGCCCTTGGCGGCGTCGTCGTTGCGCTCGTAGGTCGGCACGCCCTGGCGGGTCAGCGCCAGACCGTGCGGGGCGCCCTTGCCGAACACCTTGGTGTGGCGGCGCAGGATCTCGCGCCAGGCGACGACGGTCTCGTTCGCGTCGGCCGGCCGGACCACGTTCAGGCCCGGGATGGCGCGCAGCGAGGCGAGGTGCTCGACCGGCTGGTGGGTCGGGCCGTCCTCGCCGAGGCCGATGGAGTCGTGCGTCCACACGTAGGTGACCGGCACGTGCATCAGGGCCGACAGGCGCACGGCGTTGCGCATGTAGTCGGAGAACACCAGGAAGGTGCCGCCGTAGATGCGGGTGTGGCCGTGGAGCGCGATGCCGTTCATGGACGCGGCCATGGAGTGCTCGCGGATGCCGAAGTGGATCGTGCGGCCGTACGGGTCGGCCTCCGGCAGCGGGTTGCCCGCGGGCAGGAACGAGGAGTTCTTGTCGATGGTGGTGTTGTTGGAGCCGGCGAGGTCGGCCGAGCCGCCCCACAGCTCCGGGATGACCGGGCCGAGCGCCTGGAGGACCTTGCCGGAGGCCGCGCGGGTCGCGACGGCCTTGCCGGGCTCGAAGACGGGGAGCTTGTCCTCCCAGCCCTCGGGCAGCTCGTTGGCCTCGATGCGGTCGAACTCGGCGGCGCGCTCCGGGTTGGCGGTGCGCCAGGCGGAGAAGTCCTTCTCCCAGGCGGCCTTGGCCTCGCGGCCGCGGTCCAGCGCCTTGCGGGTGTGCGCGATGACCTCGTCGGAGACGTCGAAGGTCTTCTCCGGGTCGAAGCCGAGGACGAGCTTGGTGGCGGCGACCTCGTCGTCACCGAGCGCCGAGCCGTGCGCGGCCTCGGTGCCCTGGGCGTCCGGGGCCGGCCAGGCGATGATCGAGCGCATGGCGATGAAGGACGGACGCCCGGTCTCGGCCTTCGCGGCCTCGAGCGCCTCGAACAGCGCCTTCGGGTCGAGGTCGCCGTTCTCCTTCGGGGCGACGCGCTGGACGTGCCAGCCGTACGCCTCGTACCGCTTGAGGGTGTCCTCGGAGACGGCCGTCTCCGTGTCGCCCTCGATGGAGATGTGGTTGTCGTCCCACAGGAGCACCAGGTTGCCGAGCTTCTGGTGGCCGGCCAGCGAGGACGCCTCGGCGGAGATGCCCTCCTGGAGGCAGCCGTCACCGGCGATCGCGTAGACCATGTGGTCGAACGGGGAGGTGCCCGGGGCGGCGTCCGGGTCGAACAGGCCGCGCTCGTAGCGGGCGGCCATGGCCATGCCCACCGCGTTGGCGACGCCCTGGCCGAGCGGGCCGGTCGTGGTCTCGACACCGGCCGTGTGGCCGTACTCCGGGTGGCCGGGGGTCTTCGAACCCCAGGTGCGGAACGCCTTGAGGTCGTCCAGCTCCAGGCCGAAGCCGCCGAAGTAGAGCTGGGTGTAGAGGGTGAGGGACGAGTGGCCCGCGGAGAGCACGAAACGGTCGCGGCCGACCCACTGGGGGTCCGCCGGGTCGTGGCGCATGACCTTCTGGAACAAGGTGTACGCGGCTGGGGCCAGGCTCATCGCCGTTCCGGGGTGGCCGTTCCCGACCTTCTGGACCGCGTCCGCGGCCAGGATGCGGGCGGTGTCGACGGCCCGCTGGTCCAGTTCGGTCCACTCGAGCTCTGTGGTGGTCGGCTTGGTGCTCACCGTGAGTCAGGGCTCCTCTCCACATGTTGTTTCCCGGTGACGAACGGTGCACCGGCGCGATTCCGAGCCTACCCCCGAGACGGCGCGCCACTATTCGAGAGCCGGTAGTGCGTCGCCGGGTTGCCGACCGGTGTTCACCTGCGCACGGACCGATCGGCCCAACACGGGGCGACCCCGGGGCCGGGCGGGGTGAGGGCAACGTCTAGAGTGGCGTAGTACGTGCAAGCCTTCCGGGCCTCCTGCCCACGGCTTGCTGAATTCTCTGTCAGGGGTGTGCGTGACGGCCGTCGAATCCCGTCCAGCGGGGGTGCTGGGGACCCCTCCCGGTCATCGGCCGTTCGGGGCCAGGGTCATGGCTTTCGTGGCTTTGACCAAGCCGCGGATCATCGAACTTCTGCTGATCACCACAGTGCCGGTGATGTTCCTCGCCGAACAGGGCGTGCCGTCCCTGTGGCTGGTTCTCGCGACCTGTTTCGGCGGATACCTGTCGGCGGGCGGCGCCAACGCGCTGAACATGTACATCGACCGGGACATCGACGCGCTGATGGACCGTACGTCGCAGCGCCCGCTGGTGACCGGCATGGTGAGCCCGCGCGAGTGCCTGGCCTTCGGCATCACCCTCGGGGTCGTGTCGACCCTGTTCTTCGGTCTGCTGATCAACTGGCTGTCCGCGGCCCTCTCGCTCGGCGCCCTCCTCTTCTACGTCGTCGTCTACACGATGCTGTTGAAGCGGCGCACCGCCCAGAACATCGTCTGGGGCGGCATCGCGGGCTGCATGCCGGTGCTCATCGGCTGGTCGGCGGTGAAGAACGAGGTCTCCTGGGCCGCGGTCATCCTCTTCCTCGTCATCTTCTTCTGGACGCCGCCGCACTACTGGCCGCTGTCGATGAAGGTCAAGGACGACTACGCCCGGGTCGGCGTGCCGATGCTGCCGGTCGTCGCCGGCAACAAGGTCGTGGCCCGTCAGATCGTCCTCTACAGCTGGGTGATGGTCGCCGTCTCGCTGCTGCTGACCCCGCTGGGCTACACCGGCTGGTTCTACACCTCGGTCGCCCTGCTGGCGGGCGGCTGGTGGCTGTGGGAGGCGCACGCGCTGAACGCGCGGGCCAAGGCGGGGGTGACGGGCGCGAAGCTTAAGGAGATGCGGCTGTTCCACTGGTCGATCACCTACGTGTCGCTGCTCTTCGTCGCCGTGGCCGTGGATCCCTTCCTCCGCTGATACGTCCGCAACTGGTGCTTCCTCCGCTGATACGTCCGCCACTGGTGCTTCCACCGTTCATTACCCGCCGGTAGCATGCCGTCCATGGCAGACACCACCGCAGACACGAAGAAGCAGGACCGGACGGCCTCGAAGCTGGCCAGGCAGATCGGCGCGTTCGCCAAGCGGCACGGCGGCGCCGAGGGACAGCTCGCGCACATCGGCCAGGCCGGCACCCGGATCGTGCTCGTCGGCGCGGACGGCGGCTGGGGTGACCTGGTGGCCCCGACGTACGCGGCGGCCGAGAAGGCAGCCGAGAAGGCCGGGCTGACCCTCCACGAGGAGTTCGACGGCGAGTTCGCCGCCCGCGTCAAGACCGGCCCCTACGAGTGGTCGCGCATGGCCGGGATCCAGCTCTGACCGGGGCTCGGTTCGCCCGTGCCGGCTCCGGACGGGCAAGGGGGGTGCCCCCGCGGACGGCGAGGGGGGCGGCTCGGTCAACAGCGCGAGCAACACCTGTCACGCCGCTCACCCGTTAGGACGTGTGGAAGCCGCTTCCTCACGTCCGCAACGGGATGCCCGGATGATCGAAACGCCGCCCCTGGTGGACCAGTACTGCCAGGGAGTGCTCCGCACCGAGCTCGGCCTCGGCACCTTCGAGGCCGAGCTGGTCCGCTCGGCCGGCCCGCCCGCCGGGGGCACCACCTTCTTCGACACGCAGACCGGCTTCGCCGTGCGCCGCTGGTGCCCGCCGCTGCTCGGGCTGGAACCCCACTGCCCGCCCGTCCGCTACCTCGCCCGGCGCCGCGAGCTCGGCGTCACCGAGGTGGGGCGGCTGCTGCTGCGGGGCGCGGGAGTCGGCGCCTACCTCGTCGACACGGGGGCGCCCGGCGACCTCACCGCCCCCAAGGAGCTGGCCCGCGCCGGTGACGCCGAGGCGTTCGAGACCGTCCGGCTGGAGCCGCTGGCCGAGCAGGTCGCCGACACCTCCGGGACCGTCGCCGCCTTCCTCGCCAACCTCGCCGAGGCCGTCCACCACGCCGCCACCGCGGCCGTCGCCTTCACCTGCGGGGCGGGCGCCCGCTACCCCGCGGTCCTGGCCCAGGCGCCCGAACCGCCCGGACCGGGCGAGGTGCGGGGGGCAGCCGGGCGGTGGCTGGCCGGCCGCGCCAAGGGCGGGGCCGTACGCGACCCCGTCCTGCTGCGGCACCTGCTGTGGAGCGCCGTCGCGACCGGGCTGCCGATCCAGCTGCACACCGGCGCCGCGGAGCCCGGGCAGCGGCCCGAGCATGCCGACCCCGCGCTGCTGACCGGCTTCGTACGGGCCACCCAGGGCATGGGCGTCCCGCTGGTGCTCCTCGGCGGCTACCCGCACCACCGCGCCGCCGCCGGGCTGGCCGAGGCGTTCCCCCACGTGTACGCCGACCTGGGGCCGCTCCTCGCGCGGACCGGTGCGGGGGCGGCCGCCGTACTGGCCGAGCTCCTGGAACTCGCGCCGTTCGGGAAGCTGCTCTACTCCAGCGGGGGCCGGCGGCTGCCCGAGCTGCACGCGGTGGGCGCCCTGGTGTTCCGCGAGGCGCTGGGCCGGGTGCTGCTCGGCTGGGTGGGCGACGGGGCCTGGTCCTGGCGGGACGCGGACCGCGTCGCGGCGATGATCGCGGCGGGCAACGCCCGCCGCGTCTACCGGCTGGACGAGCGGGCCTGAGCGCTCGCGGGGACGGGCGGGCCCGACCGCGCGCTGGGCCGGGGGCCGGCTCAGACGGAGGACAGCTGGCTGTCGCCCTGGGCGGGGATGTCCGCCCGGTCCACCGGACGCTCGCGCAGGCTCAGCACCACGCGCACGACGGAGATCCACACCAGGCAGGAGCCGAGCATGTGCACGGCGACCAGCACCTCGGGCACATGGGTGAAGTACTGGACGTAGCCGACGGCGCCCTGGGCGAGCAGCACGACCAGCAGGTCGCGGGCGCGCGCCCGGGTGTCGGCGGGGGCGTCCGCCACCCGCAGCACCAGCCACACCGCCAGCGCGAGCGCGCACACCACCCAGGCGGTCACGGCGTGGACGTGCGCGGTCGCCGCCCAGTCGAACGGCATCCGCTTGATCTCGCTGCTGTCACCCGCGTGCGGGCCGGAACCGGTGACGACGGTGCCCGCCGCGATCAGGACCAGGGTGGCCGCTACCAGCGCCCACGCGAGCCTGTGCACGGGGCCGGGCACCCGGGGCCGGGGCGCGCAGTCGCCCTCGGCGGTGCGCTGCCAGGTGACGGTGGTGACCGTGATCAGGGAGGTGGCGAGCAGGAAGTGCCCGGCCACGCTGTACGGGTTCAGCCCGGTCAGGACGGTGATGCCGCCGAGGACCGCGTTGCCCATCACCAGGGCGAACTGGAGCCAGCCGAGCCGGGTCAGCGAGCGGCGCCACGGCTTGGCGGAGCGGGCGGCCAGGATGGACCAGCCGACGGCCGCGCAGAGCACGTACGTCAGCATGCGGTTGCCGAACTCGACGGCACCGTGGAATCCCTGTTCCCGGGTGACGATGAGGCTGTCGCCGGTGCACTTGGGCCAGGTGTCGCAGCCGAGACCGGATCCGGTCAGCCGCACCGCGCCGCCGGTGACGACGATGGCCACGCTCATGAGGAGCGCGGCGAACGCGGCCCGCCGGACGGTCCGGGATGACGGGGTCCAGCGGCTGGCGAGGAAGGCGAGGGGGTTCAACACGGCCCCTATCGTAGGCCGCGCCTTGTGCAAACTTTCACGAGGGGGTGCCCACGGGTGCGTCGGGGCCGACGACCAGGCGGAACTTCGCGCCCGCCGGGTCGCCCTCCTCGTGCCACCACACCCGGATGCGCCAGAAGCCCTCGTCGCCCGGGTACTGGGCGGACTCCATGAACCCGTGGATCAGCTCGGCCGCCACCTCCTCGGCGGTCCGGTCGCGGACCTCGGACGCGCCCTGCCACGGGCGGCCCGGTACGGTCCACAGCCCATCGGCGCCGCGCACCTCCACGCGCCACACCGCGAGTCAGGGCGTGACCTTCAGCATCGTGGCGACCTGCTCCGGCTCCAGGCCCAGCCGGGCCGCGATCTCCGCTTCCGGGGCGCCCTGGATCCGGGCGGCCACCACGGCCCGGGGCAGCAGCCGCCCGGGCAGCAGGCCCTGGGCGCGCAGCCCGGCGAGGGAGTCGAAGGACAGGTGGCGCAGCCGCAGTTCCAGCTGGTGGCCTATGTGGTCGAGGGCGGCCTCGGCCTCCTGCGCCTCCTCCTGGTCCGGCCCGGACAGCAGGATCCGGCGGAACCCGGCCTCCGCGTCCACCGCCCAGGCCACCGCGTCCTCGGCGAGGCCCAGCTCGGCGAGACGGTCCCCGAGGAAGACCTTGGCCTGCGCGAGCCCCCGCCGGTTGACCGGATCGTGCTGGTCGAGGCCGGCCCAGACCTCGACGGCGGCCCGCGTCACGTCACGCGCTCGCTCGCCGGCCGCCCGCTCCATGGCGCTCGGGCCGCTCTCCCCGGCCGCGCCGAGCGGGTAGCGGGGCAGCCGGTCGGCGTCGCTCAGCGGCCAGGACAGCCAGACGCCCTGGTTGATCAGTGAGCGGGCGTACCAGCGGGCGTACTCGGGGTCGTGCCCGGCCGCCTGCCCGGCGTGCCGGAGCGCTTCCTCGACGGCGGACAGCGCCCCCGCCCGGTCCCCGGCGGCGAAGCGGCGGGCGGCGAGGTCACCCAGGCGCAGGCCCAGCCGCGCGGCGCACTCGGCGTCGGTACGGGCGGGCTCGCGCAGCGCGCCGATCAGCTCGGCCAGGAGCCGGTCGGCCTCCCCGGGCCCGGCCTGCGCCGATCCCGAACGGACCCTCGCCCACTGCTGGTCCAGCCGTAGAACGGCTTCCCGCTGCCCCATGCCGCGCCCCCGCTGTCCTGGTGTGCGTCGCCGATGTGTGGCGGCGCCCATCCTCGTGCCCGGACAACGAACGGGGGAAGGGATTCACTCCCAGCGGAAGTACCGGGTCGCGGCGCCGAGCCCGAGGACCGACCAGCCGGCGAGGACGGCCGCGTCGCCCCAGGGCAGCGCCGCCCCGTCGCGGAGCACCTCGCGCAGCCCGTCCGAGAGCGCCGATATGGGCAGCAGTTCCAGTGCGGAGCGCACCGCCTCCGGGAACCTGTCCAGCGGCACGATCACCCCGCCGCCGACCAGCAGCAGCAGGAACACCAGGTTTGCGGCGGCCAGGGTCGCCTCGGCCTTGAGCGTGCCCGCCATCAGCAGCCCGAGCCCGGAGAAGGCAGCGGTGCCCAGCAGGAGGAGGGCGGCGACCGCGAGCGGGTTCCCGTGCGGCGACCAGCCCAGCGCCAGGGCGATCACCGTGAGCAGGGCGACCTGGAGCACCTCGGTGACCAGCACCGACAGGGTCTTGGCGGCCATCAGGGCGCGGCGCGGCAGCGGAGAGGCGCCGAGCCGCTTGAGCACCCCGTAGCGCCGGTCGAAGCCGGTGGCGATGGCCTGGCCGGTGAAGGCGGTGGACATCACGGCGAGCGCGAGGACGCCGGGCGCGAGGAAGTCGACGGACTTCCCGGCGCCGGTGTCCACGACGTCCACCGACGAGAACAGCACGAGCAGCAGGGCCGGGATGATCACGGTCAGCAGCAGCTGTTCGCCGTTGCGCAGCAGCATCCGCGTCTCCAGCGCGGTCTGCGCCCGGATCATCCGGGCCACGGGCGCCGCCGCGGGCCGGGGGGTGAACGTACCGGCGCTCATGCGCGCAGCTCCTTGCCCGTGAGTTCCAGGAAGACGTCTTCGAGGGTGTGCCGCTCCACCGTGAGGCTGTCCGGCATCACGCCGTTCTGCGCGCACCAGGACGCGACGGTCGCCAGCAGCTGCGGGTCGACGTCCCCGGTGACCCGGTAGACGCCCGCGCTGAGCTCGGCAGCTTGGGTGCCGTCGGGCAGCGCCTTGAGCAGCGAGGCCAGGTCCAGGGAGGGGCGGCCGGTGAAGCGCAGGGTGTTCTCGGCGCCGCCGCGGCACAGCATCTCGGGGCTGCCGTGGGCGATGACCTTGCCGGCGTCCACGATGGCGACCTCGTCGGCGAGCTGTTCGGCCTCGTCCATGTGGTGGGTGGTCAGGACGACGCTGACGCCGTCGGTGCGCAGTTCCCGTACGAGGTCCCAGGTCGCACGGCGGGCCTGGGGGTCGAGGCCGGCGGTCGGCTCGTCCAGGAAGACCAGCTCGGGGCGGCCCACGACGGCCATGGCCAGGGCGAGGCGCTGCTGCTGGCCGCCGGAGAGCCGGCGGTAGGGGGTGCGCCCGCAGCTGCCGAGGCCGAGGCGTTCCACCAGGGTGGGAACGTCGAGCGGGTCGGCGTAGAGGCCGGCCATGTGGCGCAGCATCTCCACGGCGCGGGCGCCGGAGTAGACGCCGCCGGACTGGAGCATCACGCCGATCCGCGGCCGCAGGGCCGGGCCCTGGGCGATCGGGTCGAGACCGAGGACGCGTACGGTGCCGGCGTCGGGGCGCAGGTAGCCCTCGCAGGTCTCCACCGTGGTGGTCTTGCCCGCGCCGTTGGGGCCGAGGACGGCGGTGACCGAGGCCTTGCGGACGGTGAGGTCGAGGCCGTCCACCGCGGTTTTCGGGCCGTACCGCTTCACCAGTCCGCGGATCTCCACGGCGGGGTCGTTACTCATGCGGGTGAGTCTACGGAGGGCCGGACGGCCGTCCGGGCCGTGGGGTACGGGGGGCCGGAACTCGCTCTCACGTGCGGCTTTGAGTGATCTTTTGACAAGATTAGGTAACCCTTAGTGACGGAGGACACCAGGAGTGGCGTCCGTCACCGCTTGTCCGGGCCGGAGTAATTACGCAACAATGGCGTTGTGAAATACGGCGCACGGATGATCGAGACCCCCCAGGGGGAGCTCGCAACCGGGGAGCGGTCAACCCGCGACCGGGTCGCGCGCTCCATCCTGGACCACGGTCCGTCCACCGTCGCCGACCTGGCGCAGCGCCTCGGCCTCACCCAGGCCGCCGTACGCCGTCACCTCGACGCACTCGTCGCCGACGACGTGGTCGCACCCCGCGAGCAGCGCGTCTACGGAGCCCGTACCCGGGGCCGGCCCGCCAAGGTCTTCGCGCTCACCGACTGCGGCCGCGACGCCTTCGACCAGTCCTACGACTCGCTCGCCGTGGACGCCATGCGCTGGATCGCGCAGGCCGCCGGCGGGGGCGAGCAGGGAGAGGCGGCCGTCGCCGCCTTCGCGAGGGCGCGCATGGCCGCACAGGCGGAGGCCTACCGGGAATCCGTCGAGGCGGCCGCCCCCGCGGAGCGCACCGAGGCGCTGGCCAAGGCGTTGACCGCGGACGGGTACGCTGCTACGGCGAAGAGCGCTCCCGGTCCGCACAGCGGTGAACAGCTCTGCCAGCACCACTGCCCGGTGGCACACGTAGCCGAGCAGTTCCCGCAGCTCTGCGAGGCGGAGACCGAGGTCTTCTCCCGCCTGCTCGGGACACACGTGCAGCGACTCGCCACGATCGCCCACGGCGACGGGGTGTGCACGACGTTCATTCCGCGAAGCGGAAGCGCCGGCCCCACAGGCGCCGCACAGACCGACACATCAGTATCTGCAAGCACGGCCGGGAGGAACCCCGCATGACCACGGAGACTGCTCACCCTGAGCTCGATGGCCTGGGCACCTACGAATACGGCTGGGCCGACTCCGACGCGGCCGGTGCCGCTGCCAAGCGGGGTCTGTCCGAAGAAGTCGTCCGCGACATCTCCGCCAAGAAGTCCGAGCCGGAGTGGATGCTGAACCTCCGCCTCAAGGGCCTCAAGCTGTTCGACAAGAAGCCCATGCCGAACTGGGGCTCCGACCTCTCCGGCATCGACTTCGACAACATCAAGTACTTCGTGCGCTCCACCGAGAAGCAGGCCGCTTCCTGGGAGGACCTGCCGCAGGACATCAAGAACACGTACGACAAGCTCGGCATCCCCGAGGCGGAGAAGCAGCGCCTCGTCGCCGGTGTCGCGGCCCAGTACGAGTCCGAGGTCGTCTACCACCAGATCCGCGAGGACCTGGAGGAGCAGGGCGTCATCTTCCTCGACACGGACACCGCGCTCAAGGAGCACCCGGAGCTCTTCCAGGAGTACTTCGGCACGGTC
Organism: Streptomyces sp. NPDC051578; assembly: GCF_044454045.1. Classification (NCBI taxonomy): domain Bacteria; kingdom Bacillati; phylum Actinomycetota; class Actinomycetes; order Kitasatosporales; family Streptomycetaceae; genus Streptomyces; species Streptomyces sp. NPDC051578. The sequence goes on along the minus strand of NZ_JBITDH010000001.1, from coordinate 97,906 downwards.
ATCCCGGTCGGTGACAACAAGTTCGCCTCGCTGAACACCGCCGTGTGGTCGGGCGGCTCGTTCATCTACGTCCCCAAGGGCGTCAAGGTCGACATCCCGCTCCAGGCCTACTTCCGCATCAACACGGAGAACATGGGCCAGTTCGAGCGGACGCTGATCATCGTCGACGAGGACGCGTACGTCCACTACGTCGAGGGCTGCACCGCCCCGATCTACTCCTCGGACTCGCTGCACAGCGCCGTGGTCGAGATCATCGTCAAGAAGGGCGGCCGCTGCCGCTACACGACCATCCAGAACTGGTCGAACAACGTCTACAACCTGGTCACCAAGCGCGCCGTGGCGTACGAGGGCGCGACCATGGAGTGGATCGACGGCAACATCGGCTCCAAGGTCACCATGAAGTACCCGGCCGTCTACCTGATGGGCGAGCACGCCAAGGGCGAGACCCTGTCCATCGCCTTCGCGGGCGAGGGCCAGCACCAGGACGCCGGCTCCAAGATGGTCCACATGGCGCCGCACACCTCCTCCAACATCGTCTCCAAGTCGGTGGCGCGGGGCGGCGGCCGCACCTCCTACCGCGGCCTGGTCGAGATCGGCGAGGGCGCGCACGGCTCCAAGTCCAACGTGCTGTGCGACGCGCTGCTGGTCGACACGATCTCCCGCTCGGACACGTACCCCTACGTGGACGTGCGCGAGGACGACGTCTCCATGGGCCACGAGGCCACCGTCTCCAAGGTCTCCGACGACCAGCTCTTCTACCTGATGAGCCGCGGCCTGACGGAGTTCGAGGCCATGGCCATGATCGTGCGCGGCTTCGTCGAGCCCATCGCGCGTGAACTGCCCATGGAGTACGCGCTGGAGCTGAACCGGCTGATCGAGCTGCAGATGGAGGGCTCGGTCGGATAGTCCCGACCGGCCGTCCGGCCATCCCAGCACAATCCACGACCAGGCAGCGCTTCAAAAGAGAGTGAGCAACACGACAGCCATGGCTGAGGCTCAGAACATCCCGGCGGGCTCGACCACCGCCGGCGCGATCGCGGTGGCCGCAGAGTCCACCGTCGCCACCCGGATGAGTGCACCCCCGTCCTTCGACGTGGCGGACTTCCCCGTCCCCCACGGACGCGAGGAGGAGTGGCGCTTCACCCCGCTGGCGCGTCTGCGCGGTCTGCACGACGGCACCGCGGTCGCAGAAGGCACGATGAAGGCCCAGATCGACGCCCCCGACGTCGTCACGATCGAGTCGGTCGAGCGCGATGACGCCCGCATCGGCAAGGCGGGCGCCCCCGTGGACCGCGTCGCCGCCCAGGCGTTCTCCTCCTTCACCAAGGCCACGGTCGTCACCGTGCCCAAGGAAGCCGTCCTGGACGAGCCCGTGCGCGTCTCGCTGCACGGCGAGGGCGGCACCACCTTCGGCCACACCGTCTTCGACGTGCAGGCCTTCGCCGAGGCCGTCATCGTCATCGACCACACCGGCGACGGCGTGCGCGCCGCCAACGTCGAGTTCCTCGTCGGCGACGGCGCGAAGCTCACCGTCGTGTCGGTGCAGGACTGGGACGACACCGCCGTCCACTGCTCGCAGCACAACACGCTGGTCGGCCGGGACGCGACCTACAAGTCGATCGTCGTCACCTTCGGCGGCGACGTCGTGCGCCTGCACCCGCGGGTCAGCTACGCGGGCCCCGGCGGCGAGGCCGAGCTGTTCGGCCTGTACTTCACGGACGCCGGCCAGCACCAGGAGCACCGCCTGCTGGTCACGCACGACGCCCCGCACTGCAAGTCGAACGTGGTCTACAAGGGCGCCCTCCAGGGCGACGACGCCCACGCCGTCTGGATCGGTGACGTGCTCATCCAGAAGAGCGCCGAGGGCACCGACACCTACGAGATGAACCGCAACCTCGTCCTCACGGACGGCGCCCGGGTGGACTCGGTGCCGAACCTGGAGATCGAGACCGGCGAGATCGTCGGCGCCGGACACGCCTCCGCGACCGGCCGGTTCGACGACGAGCAGCTCTTCTACCTCCAGGCCCGGGGCATCCCGGCCGACGAGGCACGGCGCCTGGTCGTGCGCGGCTTCTTCGCCGAGCTCGTCCAGCAGATCGGTGTCCCCGACATCGAGGAGCGCCTGCTCGCCAAGATCGAGGCCGAGCTCCAGGGTTCCGTCTGATGAACTACGTCAAGGCCTGCGCCCTGAGCGAGCTGGAGGACAACACCCCGAAGCGGGTGGAGCTCGACGGCACGCCGGTGTCCATCGTCCGCGCCGAAGGGGAGGTGTTCGCGATCAACGACATCTGCTCGCACGCGAACGTCTCGCTCTCGGAGGGCGAGGTCGAGGACTGCATGATCGAGTGCTGGCTGCACGGCTCGTCCTTCGACCTGCGCACCGGAAAGCCGTCCGGCCTGCCCGCGACGCGCCCCGTCCCCGTATACCCCGTAAAGATCGAAGGGGACGATGTGCTCGTCTCCCTCACCCAGGAGTCCTGAGGTATCCATGGCAACGCTTGAAATCCACGACCTGCACGTCTCCGTCGAGGCCGAAAACGGCGCCCGCGAGATCCTCAAGGGCGTCGACCTCACCGTCAAGCAGGGTGAGACGCACGCCATCATGGGTCCCAACGGCTCCGGCAAGTCCACGCTGGCGTACTCGCTGGCCGGTCACCCGAAGTACACCATCACCGGTGGCACCGTGACCCTCGACGGCGAAGACGTCCTGGAGATGTCCGTCGACGAGCGCGCCCGCGCCGGCGTCTTCCTCGCCATGCAGTACCCGGTCGAGGTCCCCGGCGTCTCGGTCTCCAACTTCCTGCGCACCTCGGCCACCGCGATCCGCGGCGAGGCGCCGAAGCTGCGCACCTGGGTGAAGGAGGTCAAGTCCGCCATGGAGCAGCTCCAGATGGACCCCGCCTTCGCCGAGCGCAACGTCAACGAGGGCTTCTCCGGCGGTGAGAAGAAGCGCCACGAGATCCTCCAGCTGGAGCTCCTCAAGCCGAAGATCGCGATCCTCGACGAGACCGACTCCGGCCTCGACGTCGACGCCCTGCGCCAGGTCTCCGAGGGCGTCAACCGCGTCCGTTCGACCGGTGAGGTCGGCACGCTGCTGATCACGCACTACACGCGGATCCTGCGCTACATCAAGCCCGACTTCGTCCACGTCTTCTCGGAAGGCCGCATCGTCGAGTCCGGCGGCGCCGAGCTCGCCGACAAGCTGGAGGCGGAAGGCTACGAGGCGTACAGCACGAAGGGTGGCGCGACCGCGTGACACAGCTGCCTGGCCTCCTCGACACCGAGGCGATCCGCAAGGACTTCCCCCTGCTGGATCGTGTGGTCCACGACGGGAAGAAGATCGTTTACCTGGACAACGCGGCGACCTCGCAGAAGCCGCGCCAGGTGCTCGATGCGCTGAACGAGTACTACGAGCAGCACAACGCCAACGTCCACCGTGGCGTGCACGTGCTCGCCGAGGAGGCCACGGCGCTGTACGAGGGCGCCCGCGACAAGGTCGCCGCCTTCATCAACGCACCGAGCCGCGACGAGGTGATCTTCACCAAGAACGCCTCCGAGTCGCTCAACCTGGTCGCGAACATGCTCGGCTGGGCCGACGAGCCCTACCGGGTCGACCGCGAGACCGAGATCGCCATCACGGAGATGGAGCACCACTCCAACATCGTGCCGTGGCAGCTGCTGTCGCAGCGCACCGGTGCGAAGCTCAAGTGGTTCGGCCTCACCGACGACGGACGGCTCGACCTGTCCAACATCGAAGAGGTCATCACGGAGAAGACGAAGATCGTCTCCTTCACGCTGGTCTCCAACATCATGGGCACGGTCAACCCGGTCGAGGCGATCGTCCGGCGCGCCCAGGACGTCGGCGCCCTCGTGCTGATCGACGCCTCGCAGGCCGCCCCGCACATGCCGCTGGACGTGCAGGCGCTCGGCGCCGACTTCGTGGCCTTCACCGGCCACAAGATGTGCGGCCCGACCGGCATCGGCGTCCTGTGGGGCCGCCAGGAGCTCCTGGAGGACCTGCCCCCGTTCCTCGGCGGCGGCGAGATGATCGAGACCGTGTCGATGCACGCCTCGACGTACGCTCCCGCGCCGCACAAGTTCGAGGCGGGTACGCCCCCGATCGCCCAGGCCGTCGGCCTCGGCGCGGCCGTGGACTACCTGACCGCGATCGGCATGGACAAGATCGCCGCTCATGAGCACGCGATCACCGAGTACGCGGTCAAGCGCCTCGCCGAGGTCCCCGACCTGCGGATCATCGGCCCCACCACGGCCGAGGACCGCGGCGCCGCGATTTCCTTCGTCCTCGGGGACATCCACCCGCACGATGTCGGGCAGGTGCTGGACGAGCAGGGCATCGCCGTCCGCGTGGGCCACCACTGCGCGCGCCCGGTTTGCCTGCGCTACGGAATTCCCGCGACGACGCGAGCGTCTTTCTACCTGTACTCCACTCCCGCCGACGTCGACGCGCTGATCGACGGGCTGGAGCACGTACGGAACTTCTTCGGGTGACGAGAAGTCGGACGACGAAGAGGCGGACGACGATGAGGCGGACGAGGACGCTGTGAAGCTGGATTCGATGTACCAGGAACTGATCCTGGACCACTACAAGCACCCGCACGGGCGTGGCCTGCGCGACGGCGACGCCGAGGTGCACCACGTCAATCCCACCTGTGGTGACGAGATCACGCTGCGTGTGAAGTACGACGGCGAGACGCTCACCGACGTCTCGTACGAGGGCCAGGGCTGTTCGATCAGCCAGGCCAGCGCGTCCGTACTGAACGAGCTGCTCGTCGGCAAGGAACTGGCCGAGGCGCGGAAGATCCAGGAAGTGTTCCTGGAGATGATGCAGTCCAAGGGCAAGACCGAGCCCGACGAGGCCATGGAGGAGGTGCTGGAGGACGCGGTCGCGTTCGTCGGCGTCTCCAAGTATCCGGCGCGGGTGAAGTGTGCTCTGCTGAGCTGGATGGCGTGGAAGGACGCGACCGCCCAGGCCCTGGGCGACGCCGAGAGGAAGACGGCATGACCGAGAACGCGACGCCCGAGGCGTCGATCAAGCCGGCCACCGAGGAAGAGGTCCGCGAGGCCCTCTACGACGTGGTCGACCCCGAGCTGGGCATCGATGTCGTCAACCTGGGCCTGATCTACGGCATCCACGTCGACGACGCGAACATCGCCACCCTCGACATGACGCTGACGTCGGCGGCCTGCCCGCTGACGGACGTCATCGAGGACCAGGCGAAGTCGGCGACGGACGGCATCGTCAACGAGCTCCGGATCAACTGGGTCTGGATGCCGCCGTGGGGCCCGGACAAGATCACCGACGACGGTCGCGAGCAGCTGCGCGCGCTCGGCTTCAACGTCTGACCGCTCCGTGCGTGTGAGGGCCCCCGGCACCATCGTGCCGGGGGCCTTCGCCGTCCCGGGGCCCGGCGCCGCCGCGGGCCCGCGCTGTTCTTCCGGCGGACGGGCGCAGTGCACCGGAAGTTGGCCACGGTGGCCGAATCTTCAAGGCGGCTGCCGCACGAGGCAGCCACCGGTTCCGGTCGTGGGGGTCTTTCGATGAAGAAGCAGCTCGGTATCGCAGGGATCGCGGCGCTCGTCGTCGCCGGGACGGTCACCGTCGTGCCGGCCCAGGCGGTCACCTACGGCACGCCGACCATCGCGCTGTCCGCCTCGTACCTCTCGGGCGCCGTCGGCGGCGTCGGCGACCAGACCGTCGCCGTGACCGTCGCACAGAGCGGCGCGGACGTCTCCGCGCTGACCGTCAGCGCTTCCGCGTCCAGCAAGGCCTCCGTAGCCGGCACCGGCGACGTCACGGTCACCGGGGCCGGCGCGGTACGGCAGCTCGCCGTCACCGCACGCGGCCGCGGCTACACCGACCTGACCGTCAAGGTGACCGGACTCGGCGGCAAGACCGCCACCAGGACGCTGTCCTACGCGGCCTCCGCGGCGGTGCAGAACCCGTCCGACGCCCGCTACCTCAGCGGCGCCTCGGATTCCTCGGCCGCCGTGGACGTCGGCGGCGGCTACACCGTCGTCGCCGACGACGAGAGCAACGTGCTGCGCCTCTACGACCGTGCGCGCTCCGCCGCTCCCGTCAGGACCTGGGACTTCAGCTCGCAGCTCGGTGTCACCAAGGAGGTCGACATCGAGGGGGCGACCCGGATCGGCGACACCGTCTACTGGACCGGCTCGCTCGGCAACAACAAGGACGGCGAGTACAAGGCGCCCCGCAACACGGTGTTCACCACCACCCTCAGCGGCTCCGGGGCGAGTACGCAGCTCGCGTACGGGCGCTCGTACAAGCAGCTCCGCGACGACCTGGTGGCCTGGGACAAGGCGAACGGCAACCGGTACGGCTTCGCCGCCGGGACTGCGGCCGGCGAGGCGCCCAAGCAGATCGACGGGTTCAACGTCGAGGGGCTGGAGTTCGCGCCCGGCTCCACGACCACCGCCTACCTGGGGTTCCGGGCCCCGCTGGCGCCCGCCGTGCCGGGCGGCAAGGCGCTGCTCGTGCCGGTGGCCAACTTCGACAAGGTGCTCTCCAGTGGCGCCAAGGCGGTCTTCGGCAGCGGCGTCGAGCTCGACCTGGGCGGGCTCGCCGTCCGGGACATCCGCAAGAACGCGGCGGACCAGTACCTGATCCTGGCCGGCTCCTGGGCCGCCGACGACAACTCCGACCCCTACGCCCTCTACCAGTGGGACGGGGTCCCCGGCCACGCCCCCGTCAAGCGGGCCGACCTGCCGACGACCGACCCGGGCGGCTGGGAGGCCATCGTGGAGGTGCCGGACCTCTCGCTCCCGGGTGCGCGGGTGCAGCTGATCACCGACAACGGATCGGCGGACCTGTACGGCGACGGGGTCGAGGCCAAGGACCTCACGCACCCGGAGTGGAAGAAGTCGCGCGCGGCCTGGTTCACGCTGAACTGACGCCGCCGCTGTGTACGCCGGGTGTACGCAAGGCGTGCGTACAGTTGTACGCATGCCTTACGTACTGCTCGCGGCGGCCATCGCCTCCGAGGTGGCCGGGACCACCGCCATGAAGTACAGCGACGGTTTCACCCGGCTGTGGCCCTCGCTGGGCACGCTGCTGGGGTACCTCATCGCCTTCACCCTGCTCGCGCAGACGTTGAAGTCGATGTCGGTGGGGACGGCCTACGCGATATGGGCCGGGGTCGGCACGGCCGCCATCGCCGCCATCGGGATGGTGTTCATGGGGGAGGCCGCCACCGCCGCGAAGATCGCCGGGATAGGGCTGATCATCTGCGGGGTGGTCCTCCTCAACCTGGGCGGGGCGGCCCACTGATGGGCCGCCGCTACGACCCCGACCGGCGGCAGCGGATCATCGACGCGGCGATCCGGCTGGTCGGCGCCCAGGGCATCGCGGGCCTGAGCCACCGGAGCGTGGCCGCGGAGGCCGATGTGCCGCTGGGGTCGACCACGTACCACTTCGCGACGCTGGACGAGCTGCTGGTGGCCGCGCTGCGGCAGGCCGGCGAAGGCCTCGCGGTGGCGCTGTCCGACCTCGGCGACGGCGACCTGGCGGCCGCGCTGGCCCGCCGGCTGGGGGAGTTCCTGACGGCGGACCGGGCGCGGGCGCAGCTGGAGTACGAGCTGTACCTGGCCGCCCTGCGCAAGCCGGCGCTGCGGCCGGTGGCGGCCGAGTGGCGCCGGGCGGTGGTGGCGGCGCTCGGCGGGCGGGTGGACGCGGCGACGGCCCGGGCGGTGGCGGCGGTGATGGACGGCATCAGCCTCCAGGTGCTGCTGACGGAGGCCGAGTACGACGAGCCCGGCGCGCACGAGCTGCTGTCGCGGGTGCTGCGTCCCTAGGGCGGGCCGGGCGCGGCAGGGGCCGCCCCGGTCGGGGCTGCGCCGGCGCTACGCGGGGACGGTGGTGGGGCCGCCCGGTCGGGGCTGCGCGGGCGCTACGCCGGGCCGGGCGCGCGGACCGCGCCGAGGGCCGCCCGGACGCTCGCCTCGATGTCCCGGATCGGATAGAACACCTCGCGCACCGTCCGCTCCCGGTCCACCACCAGGGTCAGCCGCTTGATCCGGCTCACCCCCGCCGCCCGGAAGGTCGGCAGCCGAAGGGCCGCCACCAGCTCCAGGCCCGCGTCCGAGAGGAGCGGGAACCGCAGCTGCTCCGCCTCCGCGAACTCCCGCTGTTCATCGGGACGTTGGGTGGACACGCCGTGGACCGTCGCCCCCGCCGCGGTGAACCCCGCCAGCTGGTCGCGGTACGTGCACGACTCCAGCGTGCAGCCCTTCGCCCCCGGGATCCCCGCCCAGCCCGGAGGGTAGGACTCCGCGCGGGCGTACGCGCCCGGGAAGCAGTACAGGACGGTGAACGGCGTGTCGGCCACCGGGTCGCGCAGCTCCCCGAAGCGGTCGGGCAGCAACAGCTCCGGCAGTCGCGTGCCGCGCAGCGCGTGCACCCGTACCGCCTCGCGCGAGGCTTCTTCGGTCGTCGCCGTCATCTCTCCCTCTCCGAGGATCCAGGTGTCGCCCCAGTCCTGGAGGGCGACCAGCACCGGCAGCAGGCCCCGCCCGCGCGGGGTCAGCCGGTACTCGTGCCGCACCGGGCGTTCCTGGTACGGCGTGCGCGCCAGCACCCCGGCTTCCACGAGCAGTTTCAGCCGCTCGGCGAGCACCTTGCGGGACATCCCCAACTCGCGCTGGAACTCCTCGAAGCGGCGCACGCCGCGCGCGGCGTCACGCACGATCAGCAGCGTCCACCAGTCCCCGACGACGTCGAGGGCCTGGGCGACGGAGCAGTCGGCGTCGCCGAGGGCGGTGCGCTGGGCCATGGGAACTCCTTTGTCCGTTGACCCGAGGCTGTCATGCTGACATGGTAAGTTCCCAAAAGGAACTGACCCGGGGGGATCGCGGTGCCGCAAGGGTTCAAGGACGTACCGAGAGTGGTGTGGCTGCTGGCCGCGGGGGTGTTCGCCAACGCCGTCGTCAGCTTCACGTTCGTCTTCGTCTTCCTGTACCTGTCCGGCCCGCGCGGCCTGGGTGCGGCCCAGGCGGGTGTCGCCGTCGGCATCGGAGGGGTCGGCATGGTCGCCGGCAACTTCACCGGAGGCTGGTACGGCGACCGCTTCGGCCACCGCCGGGTCCTCCTCGCCGCGGCCTGCCTCGGCGGCCTCACCCTCACGGCCTTCCCGCTGCTGTCCACGCCACTGCTGTACGCCGCCCTGCCGGTGGCCCAGTACGCCTCCGGGGTGATCCGCGCCGCGAACTCCGCCCTGGTCGCCGCCACCGTGCCCGAAGGGGCCCGCCGGCAGGCCTTCGCCGTGGTGCGCTGCGTCTCCAACGGCGGCTTCACCCTCGGGCCGCCGCTGGGGGCCCTGGTCGCGAGCGCCTTCTCCTACGACTGGCTCTTCGTCGCCGACGGGATCGGCACCCTCCTCTTCGCCGTCTGGACCGCCCGCGTCGTCCCGGCCCGCGGCGCCTCCAAGGCCGCCGCGGCCCCGCACGGGGGTGGGGGCCGCGGCATCCGGGCCGAGCTGAGGGCGCGCCCGGCCGTCGTCGTCCTCCTCGCGGCGATCCTCGTCACCGACCTCGTCTACCGCCAGCAGTACGGGACCTTCCCGGTCTTCCTCGCCGACCACGGCCTCGACGTCAGCGCCTTCGGGCTGGTCATCGCGCTCAACGGCGGCGTCATCCTGCTGCTGGAGCTGCCCGCCGCGCTCGCCCTGCGCAACCGGCCGCCGCTGCCCGTCATCGCCGCCGGGCTCCTGCTCGTAGCGGCCGGGTACGCGGCACTCCTGGCCGGGGCGGGCGCGGCGAGCGCCGTCACCATGATGGTGCTGCTGAGCCTCGGGGAGATCCTCTACAAGACCACCGCCACCGCCTACGTCGCCGACCAGGCGCCGGAACACGCGGCCGGGCGCTTCCAGAGCCTGTACGCCGGGGTCTCGGTCAGCGGGGTCGTCCTCGGCGCGCCGCTGGGCGGAGCGCTGTACTCCGCCGCGCCCGGGCTGCTCTGGCCCCTGTGCGCGGCGCTGGCGGCCGGCGCCGGCGGGGCGGTGTACTGGGCATCGGCGCGGCAGGCGCGACTGCGGGGCGCGGGCGGGGGCGAAGGCCGCGGCGCCGGGGAGGACACACCGCGCCCGGCACATGAGACCGGTTCGCAACCGCAGGCCCTGGCCGGTTAGGTTTCGGATATGACTGCTACGCGTACCACCGGCGCCGTCGCCGCCGGACTTGCCACCCTCGCCGCCGACGGCACCGTCCTCGACACCTGGTTCCCCGCCCCCGAGCTGGTCGCCGAGCCCGGCCCGGCCGGCACCGAGCGCCTCACCGCCGAGCAGGCCGCGGAGCTCCTGGGCGAGGCCGCGCCCAAGGCCGTCGGGCCGGACGCGCGCCGCGGCGTCGAGGTCGTAGCCGTCCGCACCGTGATCGCCTCGCTCGACGACAAGCCGCTCGACGCGCACGACGCGTACCTGCGCCTGCACCTGCTCAGCCACCGCCTGGTCAAGCCGCACGGCCAGAACCTGGACGGCATCTTCGGCCTGCTGGCCAACGTCGCCTGGACCTCCCTCGGCCCGGTCGCCGTCGACCAGGTGGAGACCGTCCGGCTGAACGCCCGCGCCGAGGGCCTGCACCTCCAGGTCACCTCGATCGACAAGTTCCCGCGGATGACGGACTACGTCGCCCCCAAGGGCGTGCGCATCGCCGACGCCGACCGCGTCCGCCTCGGCGCGCACCTCGCCGAGGGCACCACCGTCATGCACGAGGGCTTCGTCAACTTCAACGCCGGCACCCTCGGCACCTCCATGATCGAGGGCCGCATCTCGGCGGGCGTCGTGATCGGCGACGGCTCCGACATCGGCGGCGGCGCCTCCACCATGGGTACCCTCTCGGGCGGCGGCAAGCAGATCATCTCGATCGGCGAGCGCTGCCTGGTCGGCGCGGAAGCCGGCGTCGGCATCGCGCTGGGCGACGAGTGCATCGTCGAGGCCGGCCTCTACGTGACCGCGGGCACCCGGGTCACCCTGCCGGACGGCCAGATCGTCAAGGCGCTGGAGCTCTCGGGCGCGAGCAACATCCTCTTCCGCCGCAACTCGGTCACCGGCGCCGTCGAGGCCCGCCCGAACAACGCGGTCTGGGGCGGCCTGAACGAGGTCCTGCACAGCCACAACTGACCCGGTTTCCGGGCCGTACGCGCGAACGCCCTCCCACACCCCCGAGCGGGGTGGGAGGGCGTTCGCGCGTGACGGAACGGTCAGTCGCGGTCGGGGCGGTCAGTGGAGGGCGATGGTGCGGATCAGGCCCGCGAAGGCCTGTTCCTCCTCCTCGGTCAGCTCGACCGTCTCCAGCGGATGGCCGGCCGGGCCGCGCTGGCCCGGGATGGCCGCGAGACCCTCGCGCACGACCGGCTCCGGCGGATGGAACCGGCTGTCCCACAGCAGGCGGCCGAGGCTCATGACCCAGACCAGCGCGGCCACGAGGAGTACGGCCAGGCCGATTTCCTGGGCGAGGGAGATGGAGGGGAACACGCGGTCCTCCGGGAGTGCGGCGGGACGGGACCGGGCGCGGGCCCGGGTGGTCAGGCGTGGGGATACTCAACACCACAACCCGGCCCGAATGGGTACGGATGTGGCCAGCGTCACGCCAGGGGCGAAAGTCCCCATCTCGCCCCCGCCGCCCTCCCGGTCCCCCCGGCCGGGAGAACGCGCAGGCCGGACCCGACGCGCCGGGTCCGGCCCCGCGGTGGGACAGGCGGTCCGGGCGGGAGAGCGCACCGGGCCGCCCGCGGTCCGCGGTCACGGGCGGAAGCGCAGCACCTGCGGGTCGTGGTCGCTGTTCTGGGCGGAGAACTCGGCGTTGATGTGCACGCTGTCGTAGGAGAAGTTCTTGACCGCCGGGCTCGTCAGGATCTGGTCCAGCACCTGGGCGTTGCCCTGGTAGACGTAGGAGTAACGTTCCGCCTTCGGCAGTGACTTGATCGCCGAGTACAGCGCGCCGCCGTCCTCCAGGGCCTTCGCCGTCCCCGAGAACTCGAAGTCGTTGATGTCACCGACCGCGAGGACGTCGGCGTTCTTCTCCGTCGCCAGGATCTCCTTGACGAAGCCGTTGACGGCCTGCGCCTGGAGCAGCCGCTTGGCCTCCGAGGAACGCACCGGCGGCTGGTGCACCGAGGTCAGGCCCTCGTCGCCGCCCTTGGAGGTGAAGTGGTTGGCGATCACGAAGACGGTCCGGCCGCGGAAGACGAACTCGCCCGCCAGCGGCTTGCGGCTGTCCGCCCACGCCGGGTTCGCCGGGTCGATCCGGCCGGGGGAGTGCGTGAGGGCCGCGTGGCCCTTCTCCGTCATCACACCGGTCGCGGTCGTGGAGTCGCCCGCCGCACGGTCGGTGAAGGAGACGCGGGCCGGGTTGAACAGGAACACCTGGCGGATGTTGCCGCCTGGTTCGCCGCCGTCCTTGTTGTTCTCGGGGTTGATGGTCCGCCACTGGTAGGCGGGGCCGCCCGCCGCCGCGATGGCCGCGGTGAACTTGGTCAGCGTCTGCTCCGCCGAGACGGTGCCGTCGTTCTTGGCGCCGTTGTCGTCCTGGATCTCCTCCAGGGCCACGATGTCGGGGGAGGCGAGGTTCTCGACGACCGCCTTCGCCAGGTTGTCGAACTTCGACTGCGGGTCGGTCGGGTCGAGGTTCTCGACGTTGTACGTCGCCACCGCCAGCTCGCCCGGCGCCTGCGCCTTGGTCTTCTCGGGGGCCAGCGTGCCCGCCTGCACCTGCCCGAGGGTGCGCGCGACCAGGGTGTAGCCGCCGAACTGGTTGAAGTCGAGCGGGCCTTCGGTGGTGCCGGTCAGCTTGTCGCCGACGTTCGCCACCGGGAAGGGCTGCTGCGCGAGGGGCGCCAGCTGCTGGATCTGGAGCCGGCCGGTGTTCTGGGACTCGTAGGAGCCGTAGACCGTGCCGCCGCGCTTGGCGGTGTTCTCCCAGCCCTTCACCGTGACCCACAGCTCCGCGTACGGGTCGGTGGCGCCGACGACGCGGGAGGTGCCGATGCGGACGTTCATGCCCTCCAGGGACTCGTAGTAGTCCAGGGCGTACCGCGAGGGGTCCAGCGTCAGGCCGTTGATGCTGCCGCCGGCGGCCGCGTCACCGGCCGGGGCGTACTCGGCGGGGACGCTGTACTCGTTGATCGCGACGGCCTCGGGCAGCGCGTTGCCGGAGGACACCACGGTGACGGCCGGCTTGGAGATCTGGGTGACCGACTGGTTGCCGGAGGAGAGACCGCCCGGGACGTACTCGCCGACCGTGCCGTTCACCTTGACGGCGTCGCCGACCGCGACGGTGGGCGCCGAGCTCGTGAAGACGAAGATGCCCTCGCTGGTGGCGGCGTCGTCGTCGGCGTCCGGGTCCTGCATCCAGAAGCCGCGCGAGCCGTACGTGCGCACGCCGGTGACGATGCCCTCGACGCCGGTGACCTGCTTGCCGTTGAGCGGGGATATCCGGGTGGTGCCCTGGATGTCGTGGATGCGTACCGGATCGGCGGACGCGGCGCCCTCGGCCGCGTCGGCGGAGCCCGCGAGCAGGCCGGTGGCCAGGGCCGTGGCGACGAGGGCCGCGATGGCGGCGGAACGGGGATGCGTGGAGCGCATGGGCAGGAACTCCGGTGTGTGGAGGAGGGGGAACCGGGGGGCTCGGGGGTTCCCGGAATCGTGTGGAGGGGTGGTGCTCAGGTCTTCGCTACATCTACGCGCGTCAATTTCCTGTGTGAGGCGTGAAGTTGTCAAGGTCTCCAGGGAAGACGGCAGCTGACTGTGGGATGAACCAAAGGCGTTGGCCCCCTGGCCGTGCCCGATATGCGTCTACGCTGGGCGTCGCCGTCCGGCCCGAAGGCCCCACCGCGTCCACGAGGAGAACCGCCCCATGTCCGCAGAGCCGCACCCCACGCTGCCGCCGGTACGGCTGCACTCCGATGCGGAGCTGGCCCGCGACGCCCTCGTCGCACCTCTGTTCGCCCGGGCCGTGCGCCTCGCCCGCTGGGCCGGGCCCGACACGCGAGTCGAGGTCGGCGGCGAACTGGCCGCCGAGCAGCTGCCGCAGGCCGCGGTCGCACTCGGACTCGACGCGGCCGACCCGGACGGCCCGGTGCACGCGAGCCAGGCCTGGCGGGTCGCCGTGGACACCGGACTGGTCGACGTGACCGAACCCGAGGAAGGCGGGGACCGGCCGGAGCACGGGACCGCCCGGCCCGGCGAGGACCTCGCGCTGATCACCGGGGGCGCCCCCGGCGACGTGCTGGACCTGTGGCTGGCCGCCCTGGAGACCGTCCTCGCGGACGCGGCCGTACCCGACCTGGACGACCTGGTCGACGCGCTGGACGACGGCGCGGCCATCGACTTCGACCGCCTCGACTGGAACCCGGCGCGCGAGGCGGACTTCCTCGACGGGGTCCTCGCCAACCTCTACCTGCTCACCGTCACCGAGGGCGGCGCGGGGGAGGGACCGGTGCCGCTTCCCGTCCTGGCCGCTTCGATGGTCGTCCCGGACGACATGGGCGAGCCCACCGACGCCGTACTGGAACAGGTCTCCGACGCGATGATGCGCCTGGACGACCAGTTCCGGCAGCTGGAGCCCATCGGGCTGGTCGAGTTCCGGCCCGTGGACGAGGAGCTGATGGCGGAGGCGGACGACGACGAACTGCTCCCGGACCCGGCCGGAGCCGACGAGGAGGACATCGCCCGGTACGGGATGGTACGGCTGACCGCCCTCGGTCTGTACGGCGTCCGCGCCCGCATGCTCGAAGCCGGGGTCGAGGCGCCCGCCATCGGTGAACTGGCCGACAAGGGCGCGGACGCGCTGCTGGCCGCCGTCTCCCACTACCCGGAGCACGCGGCGCAGGCGGAGATCGAACAGTGGCTGGCCGGCCGCGAGCTGCCGTCGGCGGTGGCCGAACTGCTGGACGCGGCCCGGGGCGACGACGAAGGGGCGCCGCTGCGCCGGCTGCGCTGCCAGCAGGCTCTCGCCCCGGCCGGACCGGAGGCGGAACCCGCGGTCCGGGCGGTGCTGGACGACCCGCGTCTGGGCGGGCTGGCGCGGGTGTGGCTGGCCGAGCGCGGGGCGAAGGACGTACCGGCGCCGGACGGGGCGATGGTGTTCTGGCTGACGGTGGACACGATCGCGGCGCAGCTCGCCGCGGACGGGGAGGCGGAGGAACTGCCGCTGCTGATGCAGAGCCTGACGGGTCACCACGCCGGGTTCTTCGACGCGGTGTGGCGGGTGGAGCACCCGGCGACGGCGGAGGTCCTGGAGGCGATGGGGCGGCTGCACCCCGACAAGAAGGCGGCCAAGGAAGCGCGGAAGGCGGCCTTCAAGGCTCGTTCCCGCCGCCGTTGACGCGCCGCGCGGCCGAGGGGGCCCGCTGCTGAGGGGACCCGCGGCCGAGGGGGCCCGCTGCTGAGGGGACCCGCGGCCTGGGGGCCCGCCGCTGACGCGCCGCGGGCCCCGACCCGGACGGGTCACGCGGCCGAGGGCCCCGATCGCGATCGGGCCCCTTCCCGCGTCCGGGGCCGGGCCTGCCCCCTTCACCGCCGCCGAGGGCGTACAACGCGCCGATCAACGGCCGGAGTTCGCCATGGTGGGCCGGGGCCGAGGGTCAGTCGGTTTTCGGGGGTAATTCAGCCGCCGTTCACGTGCGGGCGGGAGCGTGTGCGCCGACGACCGTACGACCGGCGCACCGCCCACCCCCTGGAGCCACGATGCCCCTCAGCCGTAGAGACTTCACCGCCCGCACCGTCATCGCCGGCGCGGGAGTCGCACTCACCGGGACCGTCGGCGCCCTCGCCACCGCGCCCGGGGCGCTGGCGGCCGACGACACCACCCGGCGCGACGAGCACGGCCGCCCGCACGAGCCCGGCTACGGCCCGCTCGTCTCCGACCCGGCCGGAATCCTCGCCCTCCCGGCCGGGTTCACCTACCGCGTCATCACCCACAGCGGCGTGACGAAGCTCGACTCCGGCGAGAGCACCCCCTCCAACCACGACGGCACGGCCGCCTTCGAGGGGCACCGCGGGGTCACCCTCCTCGTCAACAACCACGAGTTGAAGGGCCCCCGCTCCGGCTGGGCCCACCCGGTCCCCCTCACCGAGGGACTGGTCTACGACCCGGCGGCCTCCGGCGGCTGCACGGTCGTCGAGGTCCGCCGCGGCGGCGAGGTCGCCGAGTGGGTCGGCATCGCCGGCACGTCCACCAACTGCGCGGGCGGCGCCACCCCCTGGGACACCTGGCTGACCTGCGAGGAGACCGAGGACCTGGCCGGCAAGAACGGGATGACCAAGGACCACGGCTACGTCTTCGAGGTCGACCCGCACGACCGCCGGGCCAACCGCGACCCCGAGCCGATCAAGGCGTTCGGCCGGTACGCCCACGAGGCGGTCGTCATCGACCCCCGCCAGGGGCACGCCTACCTGACCGAGGACGCCTCCGGCCCCAACGGGCTGCTCTACCGCTGGACCCCGCCGAAGGGCTTCCACCACGGGCGCGGCAAGCTCCGTACGCTCGCCCCCGACGCGGGCGTGCTCGCGGCGGCCAAGTGCTTCGACAGCACCGGGCGGTTCGTGGACGACCTCTCGCGGGCGACGCAGACCGGCACCGTCTACGGGGTCGACTGGGTGGAGGTCCCGGACCGCGACGCGCGCACGACGCCGGTCCGCAAGCAGTTCGGGGCGGACGCCGTGACCCGGGCGCGCAAGCTGGAGGGCATGTGGTGGGCCGACGGGGGCGCCTACTTCGTCTCCTCCTACGCCCGCTCCGAGAGCCCGGGCGCCGCGCACGACGGGCAGGTGTGGTTCTACGACCCGAAGCGGCGCACGATCCGGCTGATGGTCCTGCTCGGGGTGAACGCGGACCCGTCCAAGGACGGTGCCTTCGACGGGCCCGACAACATCACGGTGTCCCCGTACGGCGGTCTGGTCATCGCGGAGGACGGCGAGGGCGTCCAGCACCTGCTCGGTGCGACGGAGTCGGGGCGCACCTACCCGCTCGCCCGCAACGAGATGAACATGGGGACGGCCGAGAGCCCCGAATACTCGGAGTTCACCGGCGTCTGCTTCTCACCGGACGGGCGCACCCTGTACGCCAACATCCAGGAACCGGGGATCATGCTGGCCATCACCGGGCCCTGGCGGCGCGCCCACTGAGGACGCGCCCCGGAGGTCGGCCGGCGACGCCGGCGGACGGGGCGGCCGGGCCGCTGAGGCCCGGCCGGCCACCGGCCCTACTGGGCCGGGGAGGCCTCCGCGCGGGAGGCCGCGGCCCACTCCTCAAGCAGGAATTCGTATGCCTCGGAGGGCCACTCGTCGTCCACCCGGGTCTCGACGAGGTGCCGGATCGCCGCGTTCGCCTCTGCGGCGGACGGGCGGGCCGGACCCGCGGGCTCAAGTGTCTTCTGCATGAGTACAAGGCTACGGGCGGCCACTGACAGTCACCTCCGAATTAGGGGTGGCATCGCTCACCCGGCGCGGCAGCCGGTTGCGCAAAGTGGCCGCCCACCTGCTCAGAGTGCCTCAGAGGCCGGCTTGACCATGCCCCGCACTGTGCGCGACTTCACAAAGTCGCCCATGGCCGTCATCTCCCACTCGCCGCTGAACTGTCTGATCAGCTTCGCCATCATGACGCCCGTCTGCGGCTCCGCGCCGGTGAGGTCGAAGCGGACCAGCTCCTCGTCGGTCGCCGCGTCGATCAGGCGGCAGTAGGCCTTCGCCACCTCGGTGAACTTCTGGCCGGAGAAGGAATTGACCGTGAAGACCAGGCCGGTGGCCTCGGCGGGCAGTCGGCCGAGGTCCACGACGATGACCTCGTCGTCCCCGGCGCCCTCGCCGGTCAGATTGTCACCCGAGTGCTTGACGGCGCCGCCGAGGATCGACAGCTTGCCGAAGTAGCAGCTGTCGATGTGGTTGCGCTGCGGGCCGTAGGCGATGACGGACGCGTCGAGGTCGATGGCCCGGCCGCCGAACGCCGGCTCCCAGCCGAGGCCCATCTTGACCTGGGAGAGCAGCGGGTGGCCGCCCTTGACGAGGGAGACGGTCTGGTTCTTCCGGAGGTTGACCCGCCCCTTGTCGAGGTTGATCTTCCCGGTGCCGGCGGGTGCGGGTGCGGGCGCCGGCGGCACCGGGGGCGCGGCGGGCGCCGCCGCGGGCATCGGCGGGGCGGCGGGGACCGCGGCGGCGGGCGGGGCGGTCGCGGCGGGTGCGGCCCCCGCGGGCTCCTCGTCGACCGAGACCCCGAAGTCCGTGGCGATCCCGGCGAGGCCGTCGGCGTACCCCTGGCCCACGGCGCGCACCTTCCACACGCCGCCGCGCTGGTAGACCTCCACCACCACGAGGGCGGTCTCCGTGCCGAGCTGCGGAGGTGTGAAGGTGGCGATCACGGCGCCGCTCGCCGCGTCCCGCACGGTGGCGGTGGGTTCGATGCCCTGGAAGGTCTGCCCGGCGGCGTCCGGGCTGGCCGTGACCACGATCCGCTCGATGCCCGGCGGGAGGGCGGCGGTGTCGACGGTGATCGAGTCGGGCGCCGACCCGCCGCCGGACCGGTAGTCCACGCCCGGGCCGGAGGGCTGGTTGTAGAAGACGAAGTCGGCGTCGGAGCGCACCTTGCCGTCCGCCGTGAGGAGGAGTCCCGAGACGTCGAGACGCACCGGGGCGGCCACCTCGACCGTCACGCGGACGGTGTTGAGCGGCAGGTTGGAACCAGGGGTCATAGCGGTCATGCCCGGAGAACGACCGGCACCGCTTTGCCGTTCCCTTACCCTCGCAGGATTCTCAGCGCCGGTTGCGCGGGTGGGCGCGGGCCGCGCGCTCGTTGCCGAACTTGTAGGAGCCGGTCCAGCGGGCCATGACCAGCTGGGCGCCGCCCGATTCCACCTCGCCGAGGAACTTCTCGGCCCGGGCTCCCCGCAGGGTGCCCGCGGCCCGGCCCCGGTGCGTGATGACGACGCGCTCGCCCTGTCTTTCGTACGTGAACCCGTGCGGCTTCGGCATGGACGGCAGCGTGCCGCGCCCGAGGCGGGGGCGGCAACGCATTTCCCGCCGTCAGGCCCCCGTGACCCGGCGCGGGAGCCCCAGCGGGTTGCCCTCGCGCAGCTCCGCCGGAAGCAGCGCGTCCGGCACCGACTGGTAGGCCACCGGCCGCAGCCAGCGCTCGATGGCGGTGGCGCCGACCGAGGTGGAGTGCGAGGTCGCCGCCGGGTACGGGCCGCCGTGGTGCTGGGCCGGCGCCACCGCGACCCCGGTCGGCCAGCCGTTGACCACGATCCGGCCGGCCAACGCGGTGACCTTCTCGACCAGTTCGACGGCCGGCCCGGGCGCGCCCGCGGTCTCGGCCGACGAGAGCTGGAGGGTGGCGCTCAGGTTCCCGCCGAGACGGGCCAGCACCTCGGCCGCCTCGGGCCCGGCGTACCGGACGACGACGCCCACCGGGCCGAAGCACTCCTCCAGGAGCACCCCGTAGGACGGCCCGCCGTCGAGGAGGGTCCGGGCCGGCACGCTCAGGTACCCGGCCACGACGCGGTGTTCGCCGTCCGGGCCCGGTGCGACGGGCGTCTCGACCCCGGGCAGGGCCGACCGCTCCCGGACCCCGGCGACGAAGGCGTCCCGCATCCGGTGGTCCAGCAGCACCCCGGGCCCGGTCTCGCCGAGCGCCTTGCCGAGCGCCGCGGTGAGGCGGTCCCCGTCGGGGCCCTCGGGAACCAGCACCAGTCCCGGCTTGACGCAGAACTGGCCGACGCCGAGCGTGAGCGAGCCCGCGAGCCCCGTACCGATCTCCTCGGCCCGCTCGGCGGCCGCCGCCGGGGTGACCACGACGGGGTTCAGGGAGCCCAGTTCGCCGTGGAAGGGGATGGGCACGGGCCGGGCGGCGGCCGCGTCGAACAGGGCCCGCCCGCCCCGGATGGAACCGGTGAACCCGGCCGCCGTGACGAGGGGGTGGCGGATCAGCTCCAGCCCGGCCCCGAACCCGTGGACGACGGAGACGACTTCGGCCGGCAGCCCGGCCCCCACCGCCGCCCGGCGCAGCAGCGAGACGCACAGCTCGGAGGTCGCAGGGTGGTCGGGGTGCGCCTTGACCACCACGGGGCAGCCGGCGGCCAGGGCGCTCGCGGTGTCCCCGCCGGGCACGGAGAAGGCGAGCGGGAAGTTGGAGGCGGCGTAGACGGCGCTCACGCCCAGCGGCACCTTGTAGCGGCGCAGTTCGGGGCGCGGCGGGCTCAGCGACGGGTCGGCGCGGTCGATGCGGATGTCCAGGTAGGAGCCCTCGTCGACGGCGTCGGCGAAGGCCCGCAGCTGGCCGGTGGTGCGGGCCAGCTCCCCGGTGAGGCGGCCGGGCCCGAGCGCGGTCTCGGCGTCGGCGGCTTCGACGACCTCGTCCGCGGCCCCGTCCAGCAGGTCGGCGGCCGCGCGCAGGAACGCGGTGCGGGCGGCGCGGTCGGCCAGTGCCCCCCGGGCGGCGTGCGCCGCGCGCACGGCCTCGTCCACGTCCCGGGGTGTGGCCTCCACCGCAACCCGGCCGAGCTGCTTCCCGGTGCGGGGGTCCACACTCCAGACTGGTGTTGCTGCCATGGCGCACTGCCTCCTGGATCTACGCCGACCCGAGCGGTGTCGTTCAGTATTCTGAACGCCGTTCCGATGGATGAATGATCACATCCAGCGTGGACTCTATTTCCGCGTCTTCCCGGTGACAAGGGAAACGAGACAAGAGGGGCACGAACGCCGATGACCACAGGTGAGCCGGGGGCGCGGGGGGACGGAGTTGCGGAAGCGGGCGGTCCGGGAGCTCCGGCGGCCGTCAAGTCGGCCGTGCGCACGGTCATGCTGCTGGAGCACTTCGCGGCGAGGCCCGGGCTGCACAGCCTCGCCGACATCCAGCACGACCTCTCGCTCCCCAAGTCCAGTCTGTACATGCTGCTGCGCACGCTCGTGAACCTCGGCTGGGTCGAGACCGACGCCACGGGCACCCGGTACGGGATCGGCGTTCGCGCCCTGCTCGTCGGCAGCTCCTACATCGACGGCGACGAGGTCGTCGCGGCGGCCCGGCCCACCCTGGACCGGCTCTCCGACGACACGACGGAGACGATCCACCTGGCCCGGATGGACGGGACGAGCGTGGTCTACCTCGCGACCCGGCAGTCCCAGCACTACCTGCGGCCGTTCACCCGGGTCGGGCGCCGGCTCCCCGTGCACTCCACGGCGCTCGGCAAGGCGCTGCTGGCCACGCACACCGACGACGAGGTGCGCGCACTGCTGCCGCGGCGGCTGGAGGCGGTCACCGAGCACACCGTCACCGACCGCGAGCGGCTCGTGGACGAGCTGGCGCTGGTGCGGGAGCAGGGGTACGCGGTCGACCGGGAGGAGAACACCCTCGGACTGCGCTGCTTCGGAGTGGCGGTGCCCTACCGGACGCCGGCGCGCGACGCGGTCAGCTGCTCGGTGCCGGTCGCCCGGCTGACGCCGCAGCACGAGCAGACCATCAAGGCGGCCCTGTTCGAGGCCCGCGACCGGCTGTCGGTGGTGACGCGCCGGATGTGAGACGGGCCGGATGTGAGGCCTGCCCGAGGCTGGTCCGCCGGGTGCGAGGGCCCCCGCGGCCGGCGATCATGAGGAAAGGCTGAGAACCCGGCCACAATCGGGGCAGAGCGGAACGTCCGGGGCCGCTCGTACGTCTTTCCGGGGGATGAACAAGACGATCAGGCGCGCGTCGGTCTTCTGTCTGCTTCTGGTGGCGGCCCTCTTGGTACGGGTCACCTGGGTGCAGGCGTACCAAGGCCAGGCGCTCGCAGACGACAAGCACAACCGGCGCAACCTCATCGGGCAGTACGAGAACCCGCTGGGGAACATCATCGTGGGCGGCGAGGCGATCACCGGCTCGGTGAAGACGGGCGGCAAGGACTTCCAGTACAAGCGCACCTACGTCGACGGCCCGCTGTACGCGCCGATCACCGGCTACAGCTCCCAGGCCTACGGGGTGAGCATGCTGGAGGGCGTCTACAAGAACATCCTCAACGGCTCCGACAGCCGGCTCAAGACGCCGATGGACATCCTCACCAACAAGCGGGCCGCCCCGGGCAACGTGCTGACCACCATCGACAAGGGCGTCCAGAAGGCGGCCTACGACGCCCTGCAGGGCAAGCAGGGCTCCGCCGTGGCCATCGACCCGGCGACCGGCCGGATCCTCGCGATGGTGAACAACCCGTCCTTCGACCCGGGCCGGATCACCGGCGCCGCCGACGAGCAGGCCTGGAAGGAGCTCTCCGCCGACCAGGGCAAGGCCATGGAGAACGTGGCGCTGCGCAAGCCGCAGGCCCCCGGCTCCACCTTCAAGCTGGTGACCATGGCGGCGGCCATCGAGAACGGCCTGGTCTCCGACATCGACGCGCCCACCGGCATCCCCGGCGCCTACACGATCCCGGGCACCCGCACCGCCCTGCCCAGCGAGGCCGGCAACGACGGCTGCAACAACGTGTCCGTGCGCACCGCGCTCCGGCTGTCCTGCAACAACGTCTTCGCCGAACTGGCCTCCAAGCTCGGCCAGGACAAGATGCGGGCGATGGCGGAGAAGCTGGGCTTCAACTCGGAGACCGCCACCCCCGTCACCGCCCGGCCCGCCAGCAAGTACCCCTCGCAGAAGATGTCGATCGACCAGGTCGCGCAGACCGGTATCGGCCAGTTCGACGTCCAGGCCACGCCGCTCCAGATGGCGATGGTGACGTCGGCGATCGAGAACGGCGGCAAGCTCGTCGCCCCGCACATGGTCTCGGAGGTCACCGACTCCGGCGGCAACGTGCTGGAGAGCTTCAAGGACCCCAAGTCGGACCAGGTCATGAGCGCCAAGACCGCGTCGATGCTCCAGGACGCCATGCGCACCGTCGCCACACAGGGCGGCGGCAAGCCCGCGCAGGTGCCGGGCGCCGAGGTCGGCGGCAAGACGGGTACCGCGCAGCGCGGTGTGAACAACAGCCTCCCGCCGCTCGCGTGGTTCACCTCGTACGGGAAGCTCGACGGCAAGCAGATCGCGGTCGCCGTCGTGATCGAGAACTCGGACACCGACCGCTCCGAGATCGGCGGCGGCAAGCTGGCCGCGCCCATCGCCCAGAAGATGATGGCGGCGTGGCTCAAGACGTAGCCGCCTGCCGTGCGGGGAGCCGCGCCGGGAACCGCCGGGGTTCCCGGCGCGTTTCCATTTCCATGATCAGGACCGCGCGCGTCGACGATCTCGACGCCATTGCCGCCCTGCACACCCGTGCACGGGCCACCTACTACCAGGGCCACATCCCCGAGGTGGAGTACGGCGGTGAGGCCGAGCTCGCGCGCACCCGCGAGGGCTGGTCCCGCGCCGTCGCCCGGACCGCCTCCGAGGGCGGGATGTTCTGCGCGGAGGAGGACGGTGTGCTCACCGGGGTCGCGGCGTTCCGCACGGAGGAGGGGGAGAGCGTCCTCACCCAGCTGCACGTGGACCCGGACCACTGGCGCCGCGGCACCGGCGCGGCGCTGCACGCCGCCTGCCTGGACGCCTGGCGCCGGGCGGGCATACGCCGGGCCCGCCTGGAGGTCTACGAGCACAACCTGCGCGCGCAGTCCTTCTACGCCGCCCACGGCTGGCGTCCGGACCCCGGGCTGCCCCAGTCCGGTACCCACGTGACGCTGTGGCTGACCGTGGAGGCCGCGCCCGGGGAATGAGACGTTCCGGCAGGTGGTTGAAGGGGAAACCGTCCGGCCCCGCCGACCGGACGGCCTCCGAGAGAAGAAGGATCATGCGCGTAGAGATTTGGGCCGATATCGCCTGCCCGTGGTGTTACGTCGGGAAGGCCCGCTTCACCAAGGGGCTGGCCGGGTTCGCACACCGCGACGAGGTGGAGGTCGTCTTCCGGTCCTTCGAGCTCGACCCGAACGGCCCCAGGGGCGTGACCGCGCCCGTCGTGGAGATGCTCGCCAAGAAGTACGGCCGCACCCTCGACGAAGCCCGCGGCATGGAGGAGCACGTCGCAGCCAGCGCGCGCGGCGAGGGACTGGAATACCGGGTGGAGGGCCGCGACAACGGCAACACCTTCGACATCCACCGCATGCTGCACCTGGCCGCCGCCCGGGGCCGCCAGGAGGAACTGCTCGACCTGGTCTACCGCGCCAACTTCGCCGAGGAGCGCAGCGTCTTCGACCCCGAGGTGCTGGTGGCGCTCGCCGTCGAGGCAGGGCTGGAGGAGGCGCAGGCCCGTACGGTCCTCGCGGACGACCGGGCCTACGCCGAGGAGGTGCGCGCCGACGAGCGCGAGGCGGCCGAATTGGGCGCGAACGCCGTACCGTTCTTCGTCCTGGACCGCCGCTACGGCATCTCCGGCGGCCAGCCCGCCGAGGTGTTCACCCGGGCGCTGGAGCAGGCGTGGGCCGGCCGCGAGGTCACCCGGCCCGAGGCCGGGGGCGGCGAGGCCTGCGAGCCCGAGGGGGAGTGCGCCGTCCCGGGTGCGTGAGCGTCGTCCACGCCTCACGGGCATGGACGCGGACTCGATCTCGGCGCAGAGTTGAGGGCATGGACCTCTCCGCCCTCAGCGCCGAGTTCGCACGCTCCAACACCTACCTCAACACGGCCAGCTGCGGGGTGCTCCCGCGTTCCGCCGTAGCCGAGGTCCGGGCCCTGGCCGAGGCGGCCGGGGCCGGGGACCCGGCCGGATTCGGGGACTTCGACCGGGTGGGCCGGGTGCGGGCCGCGTTCGCCCGGCTCGTCGGCGTGCCCGTCGAGCGGGTGGCCCTCGGTTCCTCCGTGGCCACCCACGTCGGCCTCGTCGCGGCCGCACTCCCCGCCGGAGCCGAAGTCCTGTGCCCCGAAGGCGACTTCGCCTCGGTGATGAACCCCTTCGTGGTGCGCGACGACCTCAAGGTGCGCCTCGCCCCGCTGGAGTCGCTCGCCGAAGCCGTCGGCCCGGGCACCGCGCTCGTCTCCCTGTCCGCCGTGCAGTCCGCCGACGGCCGCAGCGCCGACCTCGCGGCGGTACGGGCCGCGACGGCCGCACACGGCGCGCGGATGCTCGTCGACGCGACACAGGCGGCGGGCTGCGTGCCCTTCGACGCCGCGCCCTACGACTACACCGTCACCGCCGGCTACAAGTGGCTGCTCGGCGCGCGCGGGGCCTCGTACCTCACCGTGTCGGAGGAGGCCGAGGACACCCTCACCCCGCTGCACGCCGGCTGGGTGGCGGCGGAGTCCGTCTGGGACGCCACCTACGGGCCGATGCCCCGACTGGCCGAAGGGGCGCGGCGCTTCGACGAGTCCCCCGCCTTCCTCGGCTACCACGCCGCCGAGCCCTCACTGGCGCTGCTGGAGCGGATCGGCGTCTCCGCCGTCCACGCGCACGACACCGCCCTGGCCGACCGCTACCGGGCCGGTCTCGCGCGCCTGGGCCACGAACCGGTCGCGGGCCAAACCCCGATCGTCACCGTCCCGGGCCTGGCCCACCGCCAGCCCGCACTCCAGGCCGCGGGCATCATCACATCGGCCCGCGCGGGCGGCCTGCGGGCCTCGTTCCACCTCTACAACACCGAAGCCGACGTCGACCGGCTGCTGGACGTCCTCGGCGGCTGACCCGCCCGCCGCGGCCGCGTACCGGGCGGCCTACCAGGCCGCGTCCGCCGCGGCGAGCGCCGGGGCGGGGTCCAGCGACAGGGCCGAGGCCAGCGCGGTCAAAGCCGCCCGCACCGCGTCCGCCGAGGCCGCCGGACCGTAGTGGTTGACCCGGACCATCTCCCGGGCCAGCGCCCCGCCGCCCGCCGCGAGCGGGGCCGCCGGGTCCGCCGCCAGCGCCTTCGCCACCACGGCGGAGGCGTCCGCCACCCGCAGGGTCGTCGCCACCGGCGCCGCCTCCACCGCCACCGGGACGTACGGGGCCACGCCCAGCGCCGTCGCGCCCGCACGGGTCGCGGCGGCCGCCGCGGCGTGCCGGCCCGTCACCGCGGGCAGCCCCTCGGCGGCGATCCGGTGCAGGCAGGCCTCCAGCGCCAGCATCTCCAGCTGCGCGGGAGCGTGCAGCAGCGTCGTACGGCCGGCGTCGATCCAGCGCTCCTTCCAGTCCAGCAGCGACAGGTACGAGCGCCGGGGCGCGGCCGGGTTCTCCGCGAAACGGGCCCAGGCGCGCTCCGAGACCGACACCGCCGAGACCCCCGCCGGGCCGCCCATCGCCTTCTGCGCGCCGATCACGCACAGGTCCACGCCCCACGCGTCCGGGAGCAGCGGCTCCGCCCCCACCGAGGCCACCGCGTCCAGCATGAACAGCGCACCGTGGGCCCGAACGGCCTCGCCGATCTCGGCGACCGGGTTGGTGTTGCCCGTCGCGGCCTCGGCGTGCACGAGCGAGACGAAGTCGGTGCCGGGGTGCGCCGCCAGCGCCTCGGCGACCTGCTCCCCGGTGACGGCGGTGTGGAACGGCACCGCCAAGTCCACCACCGTCGCCCCGCAGTCGCGCAGCCAGTTGCCGAACGTGGTCCCGTACGGGCCCGTCACGATGTTCAGCGCGGTCGAGCCGGGACGGGCCCCCGAGCGGATGCACGCCTCCAGCGGCAGCAGCGCCTCGCCCTGCGTGACGACCACGTCCTGGTCGGTGCCGAGCAGCTCGGCCACCCCGCGCTCGATCGACGCGAAACGGGCGGCGGTCAGCGGCGGGAGGTCCAACAGGGGGCGGGTCACGGCGGTGCTCTCTTCGTCCGGGGTCACCGGCCGAGCCTACCCAGCACGGACGTAAGGTGCCGCCATGAGCGATGCGCGTGAGGTGGGCGGAGCGGGCCGGGCCGGCGCCGGGTCCCGGGGCGAAGTGCTGCACGTCAAGGGGCGGGTGCTGGTCGGACCCGACGACGTGCGCGACGAACTGTGGGTGATCGGCGGCCGGATCTCCTATGAGCGCCCGCGCGGCGCCCGCGAGATCACCACGGTCACCGGCTGGACCCTGCCGGGCCTGGTCGACGCGCACTGCCACGTGGGTCTCGACGCCCACGGCCCCGTCGACGCCGAGACCGCCGAACGCCAGGCGCTCACCGACCGCGACGCCGGCACCCTCCTGATCCGCGACGCGGGATCGCCCTCGGACACCCGCTGGATCGACGACCGCGAAGACCTGCCGAAGATCATCCGGGCCGGCCGGCACATCGCCCGGACCCGCCGCTACATCCGCAACTACGCGCACGAGATCGAACCGGCCGACCTCGTCGAGTACGTCGGGCGCGAGGCGCGGCGCGGCGACGGCTGGGTCAAGCTGGTCGGCGACTGGATCGACCGCGACGCGGGGGACCTGACCGCCTGCTGGCCGCGCGCGGAGGTCGAGGCTGCCATCGCCGAGGCCCACCGCCTGGGCGCCCGCGTCACCGCGCACTGCTTCGCCGAGGACTCGCTGCGCGACCTGGTCGAGGCGGGCATCGACTGCATCGAGCACGCCACCGGACTCACCGAGGAGACCATCCCGCTCTTCGCGGAGCGCGGGGTGGCCATCGTCCCGACCCTGGTGAACATCGCGACGTTCCCCAAGCTCGCGGCGGGCGGCGAGGCGAAGTTCCCGGTCTGGTCGGCGCACATGCGGCGGCTGCACGAGCGCCGGTACGACACCGTACGCGCCGCCTACGACGCCGGGGTCCCGGTCTACGTCGGCACCGACGCGGGCGGCTCCCTGCCGCACGGCCTGGTCGCCGCCGAGGTCGCGGAGCTGGTGAAGGCCGGGATCCCGGCGTCGGACGCCCTCTCGGCCACCGCTTGGGCGGCCCGCGAATGGCTCGACAGGCCGGGCCTGACCGAGGGCGCGCCGGCCGACCTCGTGGTCTACGGCTCGGACCCGCGGGCCGACGTACGGGCGCTGGCGCAGCCGCTGCGGGTGGTGGTCGACGGGGGCATCCGGGCCTGAGGCGCGGCCGTGTCCGGTGGGAACTCCCGTTCCTGCCGGGGCGGATGATTCGCACCCTTGCTCGGAAACCACCCTTTGGGGTGAAGTCGCGTCAAGTGTACCCCCGTTCACCCACAGTGCTTAAAGAATCCGGAAGTCGAAGCCGTCGGCGTGCGCGATGTCCCCCATTGGCCGCGCGACGGCACCCAACTCCCCGGGGGTTCCACCATCTTGAACAGCAACACCTTCCGCATGCCCGCGGCCGCCCTGCTCGCCACGGGGGCGGTAGCCCTGCTCACCGCGCCGCCCGCCGCCGCCACCGACGGCTCCGGGACCGGCTCGGCGGGCCAGGGCAAGGCCGGCGCCGTCGTCCTGCGCGCCGGACTCGACGTCGGCCTGCTGGGCAACGCCGTGCACGTGCCGCTCCGGACCACCCTCAACGAGGTCAGCGCCCCCGCGACGGCCGACAGGACCGCCCTCACGGTGACCCTCGACGGGGCCGAGCAGGGCAAGCCGGTCAGCGTCCTGCGGGCGGACGTGGCCACCGCCAAGGCGACCGCGGACGACCGGAGCGCCCAGGCGGAGTCCCACCTGGCCGATGCCCAGGTGCACGTGCCCGGGCTGCCGCTGCTCTCCCTGATCCAGGTCGAAAAGGTCACCTCCAAGGCGGTGTGCGAGGCCGGCCGAAAGCCCGTGGCCACCTCGAACGTGCTCGGCTCCGTCACCGTCCTCGGCAAGAAGGTCACCCTGTCGGCGGGCGGCCCCACCAAGGTGGAGGTCCCCGGGGTCGGCCTGGTGGACATGGAACTGTCCGGTACGCAGACCACCTCCACCACGGCCGCCTCGGCCGCGCTCCGCCTCAAGGTGTCGGTGAACCCGCTGAACCTGAACGTGGCGCGGGTCGACGGCGAGGTCGTCCTGGCGGAGGCGCACTGCGAAGCCCCGGCGGCCGCGGCGGTACCGGCGCCGAGCGCTCACGCCGACGTCAAGGTCCAGACGGGGCCCGGCGCCACGACGCCCGTGAAGGCGAACCTGGCGGAAACGGGCGGCAGTTCGGCGACCCCCTACGTGGCGGGCGGGGCGCTGCTGCTGCTCGGCGTCGGTGCGGGCGCGCTGGTCCTCACCCGGCGCGGCAAGTCCTCGTAGCACCCGGGCCCGCCGGGCGGGGGACCGTCAGCGGGTGGCGTGCTCCAGCCCCTGGGCGCCCGCGCCGCGCGACGTCACGGCGGCGGTGACCTGCTGGTCGACGCGGGCGTACTCGCTGCGCTTGGCGGCGGGGAGCGAGCCGTCGGCGGCGGCGCAGGAGGCGCACACGACGCGGAACGGAGGCCCCGTGTCCGAGTACTGCGTGAGGTACTCGGCCTTCACCACCTCCCAGCGGCCCGGGCGCGCGGCGGCCGGGGCGAAGGTGAAGCGGGGCACCGAGGACATGTTGCCGCGCAGCTGGGCGGGCTCGTAGAAGCTGGCGATCTGGTCGCCCATGCCGTAGACCACCCACGTGCCGTTGATCTTCTCGTAGGGCTGCGGCACGTGGTTGTGCGTCCCGATGATCAGATCGATGTCGGGGAGCCCGTCGGGGGCGCGGGAGGCGGTCAGCGCCTGGGCCAGGTCGCTCTGCTGCCGGTCGGGCGCGGTCTGCCACTCGGTGCCCCAGTGGACGCTGAGGACGACGACGTTCGCGCCCGCCGCGCGGGCGGCGCGGGCGTCGGCGATGATCCGGTTCTGGTCGATCAAGTTGACGGACCACGGCTTGCCGGCCGGGAGCGGTATCCCGTTCGTCCCGTACGTGTAGTCCAGCTGGGCGACCTTCGCGCCGCCCGCCGTGAGGACGGCGGGAGCCCGGGCCTCGTCGGCCGCGCGGGCCGAGCCGACGTGTTTGACGCCGACGCGGTCGAGGTTGTCGAGGGTGCGGGCCAGGCCGTCGTAGCCGGCGTCCAGGGTGTGGTTCGAGGCGGTGGAGCAGCTGTCGTACCCGGCGTCCTTGAGGGCGTCGGCCAGCTGGTGCGGTGCCTTGAAGGCGGGGTAGCCGGTGTAGGGGCCGCCGGGCGGCCCGTACGGTATCTCGTGGTGGCATATCGCCAGGTCGGCGGCGGACACGATGGGCTTGACGCCGGCCAGTATCTTGCGGAAGTCGTGGCTCTGGCCGGTGCCGTGGGCGTCGTCCGCCGCGCGCTGGATGATCGAGGGGTACGGGATCACGTCCCCGGTCGCCACCAGGGTGAACGGCTTCCCCGCGACGACGGCCGGGGCGTCCCGCCGGGCGTCGGCCCCGAGCCGCTGGTCGGCAGCGCCCCCGCCGGCCTTGCCCATCACCACGGGCACGGCCCACACGGCCCCGCCCACCAGCACCAGCCCGCCCAGCGCCGCGCCTGTCTTCCCGAACGCCTTCACCCTCGCACCCCCGTGATCACGACTCCTCCCCCGCGATCTTCCCCCACCCGGCCCCGACCCGCCAGGCGACGCCGGGGTGGAGGGCCGGGGCGCCGGCACGGACGTCGGGCCGGCTGCACGCCGCCCGTCCGAGCGACCCGAACGGCCCCGGCTCCCCGCAGGCGCGGCCGGAGGCCCCGGCGCCCGGCAAGGCCGCGCCGCGGCGCGCCTGGGTAGCCGCGACCGACCACCCCGGGGGCCTACCCCCCGCGGGGCACGGCGAGCGGGCCCCCACCGGGGGTGCCGACGTGCCGCCCCGGCCTAGGGGTGCGGCCGGTGGTGGTGTTGCCGCCCGGTCGCGTCGGCGGAAGGGCCGGGCCGCGTCACCCGCGGGGCACCGGGGGCCGCCACCGGCGGGGGCCGGCGAGCACGGGCGTGCGAAGGCTCCGCCTCCCGTCGGGCGCGGTGAGCGCTCCCGGACCGCGCGCGCCGGCACACCTCGCTCGGGCCCGAGGGCACAGGCGTCGGTGGTCGTCGGCCGGTCGCGCCGGCGGGCAAGGCCGGGCGGCGCCAGGGGCGGGGCGCCGGGGTGGCCGCCACTCGCCGGGCGCGGTGAGCGGTCCCGACCGGGCGCGCCGACACACCCCGCTCCGGCCTGGGGGTGCGGCCGGTGGTGGTGTTGCCGCCCGATCGCGCGGATGGAAAGGCCGGGCCGCGCCAGGCGGCGGGCGCCGGGGGGCCGCCACCGGCGGGGGCCGGCGAGCACGGGCGTGCGAAGGCTCCACCTCCCGTCGGGCGCGGCGAGCGGCCCGACGGGGCGCGCCAACCTGCCCTGCCCCGGGCCTAGGGGTGCGGCCGGTGGTGGTGTTGCCGCCCGGTCGCGTCGGCGGAAGGGCCGGGCCGCGTCACCCGCGGGGCGCCGGGGGGCCGCCACCGGCGGGGGCCGGCGAGCGGCCCCGACCGGCGGGGGCCGGCGAGCGGCCCCGACCGGGGGTGCCGACGTGCCGCCCCGGCCTGGGGTATGGCCGCCGGTGGCGGTCGCGCCCGGTCGCGCCGGTGGAGGCGGCCCGGGGGCCTATCCCTGGGCGGGGTGCCGCTCGGCAGGACGAGTTGTCCAGCCGGGGGAACAACGCTGCGGGTCGATACGCCTAGCGCGCGGTCAGGGCGAGGGCGTGGTCGAGGGCCTGGAGGAGGCGGCCCGTCGTGGGGCGGTCGCGGACCGCGAGGCGGAGCCAGGAGGCGTCCAGGCCCGGGAAGGTGTCGCCCCGGCGGACGGCGAAGCCCAGCGCGCGCAGACGGCTGCGGACCTGCTCGGCGCCCGGGACACGGATCAGGACGAACGGCCCCTCGGCCACCCCCGACACCGAGACCTCCTCGAACTCCGCGAGACCCGCCAGCAGATGCGCCCGGTCGACCGCGATCTGCCGGGCCACCGCCTCCGCCTCCGCCAGCGCCTCCGGCGTCATGCACGCCTGCGCCGCCACCAGGGCCGGAGTGGACACCGGCCACAGCGGCTGCGCCGCCGCCAGCTTCGCGATCACCTCCGGCTCGGCCAGTACGTACCCGATCCGCAGTCCCGCCAGCCCCCACGTCTTCGTCAGGCTGCGCAGCACCACCAGCCCCGGTACGTCCGTCCGCCCGGCCAGCGCCTCCCGTTCGCCCGGGACCGCGTCCATGAACGCCTCGTCCACGACCAGGATCCGGCCCGGCCGGGCCAGCGCCGCCAGGGTGGCCGCCGGGTGGAGCACCGAGGTCGGGTTGGTCGGGTTGCCGACGACCACCAGGTCGGCTTCCTCCGGCACCGCCGCCGGGTCCAGCCGGAACCCGTCCGCCGCCCGCAGCACCACCCGCTCCACCCGGTGGCCGGCGTCCCGCAGGGCCGCCTCCGGCTCGGTGAACTGCGGATGCACCACCACCGGCCGTACGGCGCCCAGGGCCCGTGCGATCAGTACGAACGCCTCCGCCGCCCCCGCCGTCAACAGCACCCGGCCGGCCGGCAGCCCGTGCCGCTCCGCCACCGCCGCGCGGGCCGCCCGGCCGTCCGGGTACGCGGCGAGGTCCCCGAGCGAGGCGGCGATCCGCTGCTTGAGCCACTCCGGGGGCGTGTGCGCCCGTACGTTGACCGCCAGGTCGACCAGCTCCCCGTCCGCGTCCCGCACCTCCGCGTCACCGTGGTGGCGCAGGTCGTGCCCCTGCGCGGTGGCGACGGCGCAGGTCGCGGCCACCGACCGGCGCTTGGGTACGAGGAGTTCCCCGCCCCCCGCGAGCGCCGCGGCCTCCGCCACCGAGGCGGTGCCGGCGGCGTCGCGCGCCGCGTCCGAGGGATGCGGTACCGGGATCCCGGCCAGCTTCTCCGCGGGGTAGCCGAGCAACGGCACGCCGAAACGTTTCGCCGCCCCCGCGATGCCCGCCTCCTGCGTCTTCGGCTCCACCGTGGCCAGGGCCGTCACCGCGTCCGCGGCCAGCCCCGCGCCCCGCAGCGTCTCCTCGACCAGCGCACAGACCTCCGCCACGGAGACCCCCGCACGTCCGCCCACCCCGACCACCAGCCGGGTCGCGTACTCGCCCACAGGGGCACTCCCTCCGTCGTCCTGTCGGGTCATTGTCGGCCCACCGGTGTCCCTACGTCTGCGTCCCCGGCCCGCGCGGGGAAGTGCGCGAGGCGCCGACAATCGGTATGCAGGGGCACATGGCCGTGATCGTGGCGTTGGGCGCGTTCCTGATGACCCTGGCGGGCGGATGGACGGCGCAGCGCGTCACCGACCGGCGCCACCTCGTGCTGGGCCTGGCCGGCGGGCTGATGCTCGGCGTCGTGGGCCTGGACCTGCTCCCCGAGGCGATGCGGGCGGCGGGGGACGAGGTGTTCGGCGTCCCGCTCGCCCTGCTCCTCTTCGTCACCGGATTCCTGCTCGCGCACGTGGCCGAACGCCTGCTCGCCGTGCGGCAGGCCGCGCACGGGGCGGCGAACGGGGCCCCGCACGCAACCGGCTACGGGGCCCCGCACGCAACCGGCAACGGCGCCCCCCGCGGCCCGGGCAACGGCGCCCCGCACGAGCACGCGCACCGGGCCCCCGAGGTCGGTCTCACCGCGGCCGCCGCCATGGTCGGCCACAGCCTCGCCGACGGAGTGGCCCTGGGCGCCGCGTTCCAGGTCGGCGGCGGGATGGGAGTGGCCGTCGCCCTCGCCGTCGTCACGCACGACTTCGCCGACGGCTTCAACACGTACACGCTCACCAGCCTGTACGGCAACGCCCGCCGCAGGGCGCTGACGATGCTCTTCGCGGACGCCCTCGCGCCGGTCGCGGGCGCCGCCTCCACGCTGCTGTTCACCCTTCCGGAGGAACCGCTCGGGGCGTACCTCGGTTTCTTCGCGGGCGTCCTGCTCTACCTGGCCGCCGCCGAGATCCTGCCCGAGGCGCACCACCGCCACCCCGCCCTGTCCACGCTGCTGTGCACGGTGGGCGGGGTGGCCGGGATCTGGCTGGTGGTCGGCCTCGCGGACTGAGCTCACCGCCGGGCCGCTGCGGCCTGTGTGAACCGCCGGGCGACGGAAGGCTGCGCCGCCCAGTGCGTGTGCAGGTAGCTGGCGTGCACACCGCCCCGCACGAAGCCCTCGACGCGGCGTTCGGGATGCGTGAAGCCCCAGGCGGGGGCCGCCCCGGCACCCGGCTCGATCACCGTCCGGTGGAACTCGTGGCCCCGTAGCCGGGTTCCCGTTGCGGCGAGCGCGCTGTCCGACACCGCGACGGCCTCGCGGTAGCCCAGCGTCAGCCGCTCCGACATCCGCGCGTCGGCGTCCAGCACCCCGCACATCGGCTTCCCGTCGAGCGACCGGGCCAGGTACAGCAGGCCGGCGCACTCGGCCGCCACGGGGCCCCCGGCCGCGGCGAAGCCGGCTACGGCGCGGCGGAGGGGGGCGTTGGCGGAGAGCTCGGGGGCGTAGACCTCGGGGAACCCGCCGCCGATCACCAGGCCGGTGGTGCCGGGCGGGAGCGTTTCCTCCCGGAGCGGGTCGAAGGTGACGACGTCCGCACCGGCGGCGGTGAGGAGTTCGGCGTGCTCGGCGTACGAGAACGTGAAGGCGGGGCCGCCGGCGACCGCGACCACCGGCCGCCGGCCGGGGCTCTGCTCCGGACCCCGCGCCTCGAACGCCGGCGGGGCCGGATCCTGCTGCTCCAGGGCCCGTTGCGGGGACCAGGCTTCGCAGTCCAGGACGGGGGCCGTGCGGGCGAGGGCCATCAGGGCGTCCAGATCGCAGCCGGCGCGGACCTGGGCCGCCAGGGCGGCGACCGAGGAGACGGCGTCGGCGCGGCGCTCCGCGACCGGGACCAGGCCCAGGTGCCGCGACGGCGCCGCCACCTGCGGGGCCCGCCGCAGTACTCCCAGGACCGGCATCCCGGCCTCCTCCAGCGCCTCCCGCAGCATCGCCTCGTGCCGGTCGGAGCCGACCTTGTTGAGGATCACTCCGCCCAGCCGCACCCGGGGGTCGAAGGACGCGAAACCGTGCACCAGCGCGGCCACCGACCGGGACTGCGACGAGGCGTCCACGACCAGCACCACCGGCGCCCGCAGCAGCTTGGCGACCTGCGCCGTCGATGCCAGCTCACCCCGCCCCGCGGCCCCGTCGTACAGGCCCATCACGCCTTCGACGATCGCCAGGTCGCACCCGGCCGCCCCGTGCGCGAACAGCGGTGCGACCAGTTCCGTCCCGCACATGAAGGCGTCGAGGTTGCGCCCCGGCCGGCCGGTGGCCAGCGCGTGGTAGCCGGGGTCGATGTAGTCGGGCCCGGCCTTGTGCGGGGACACGGCGAGGCCGCGCTCCGCGAAGGCCGCCATCAGGCCCGTCGCCACGGTGGTCTTGCCGCTCCCGGAGGACGGCGCGGCGATCACCAGCCGCGGCATGCGGAGCGAGGTCACCACTCGATGCCCTTCTGGCCCTTCTGGCCCGCGTCCATGGGGTGCTTGACCTTGGTCATCTCGGTGACCAGGTCGGCGAACTCCATGAGCTCCTGCGGCGCGTTGCGGCCGGTGATGACCACGTGCTGGGTCCCCGGACGGGTGCGCAGCACCTCGATCACCTCGTCCACGTCGATCCAGCCCCAGTGCATGGGGTACGCGAACTCGTCCAGCACGTACAGCCGGTGGGTCTCGGCGGCCAGGTCCCGCTTGACCTGCTCCCAGCCCTCCTTCGCCGCCTGCTCGTTGTCGAGCTGCGCGTCGCGCTGGACCCAGGACCAGCCCTCGCCCATCTTGTGCCAGGCGACCGGGCCGCCCTCGCCGGAAGCGCCGAGCACCTTGAGCGCGTTCTCCTCGCCGACCTTCCACTTCGCCGACTTGACGAACTGGAACACCCCGATCGACCAGCCCTGGTTCCAGGCGCGCAGCGCCAGCCCGAAGGCCGCCGTCGACTTGCCCTTGCCCGGGCCGGTGTGGACGAAGACGAGCGGACGGTTGCGGCGCTGACGCGTCGTGAGTCCGTCGTCCGGAACGACGGTCGGCTGTCCCTGCGGCATTACGCGGCCCTCCTGGAGCTGTCCGATGCGGTACGTACGTTCTTCACGAGGCCGGCCAGCGAGTCGGCCCGCAGCCCGTCGAGCGTGACGGCCGGGCCGCCGAGGTCGGCGGCCAGCGCCCCGGCCAGCCCCAGCCGGACCGGGCCCGTCTCACAGTCCACGACCACCGAGGTCAGCCCCTGCGCGGCCAGCATGCGTGCACTGCGCCCCGACAGCTCGCGCGGGTCCCCGCCGAGCGCGCCGGCCGACGTGGCCCGCCCGTCGGTGACGACCACGAGCAGCGGCCGGCGCGAAGGGTCCCGCAGCCGCTCGATCCGCAGGACCTCGTGGGCTTTCAGCAGACCGGCCGCCAGCGGGGTCCGGCCGCCGGTGGGCAGCTGCTCCAGCCGGGCCGCCGCCGCGTCCACGGAGGAGGTCGGGGGCAGCGCCAGCTCCGCGGTCCGGCCGCGGAAGGTGATCAGACCGACCTTGTCGCGCCGCTGGTAGGCGTCCAGCAGCAGCGACAGTACGGCGCCCTTGACCGCGCTCATGCGCTGCCGGGCGGCCATGGACCCCGAGGCGTCCACGAGGAACAGGACGAGGTTGCCCTCACGGCCCTCGCGGGTCGCCTGCCGCAGGTCGTCCTTGCGCACGACCAGCCCGCGCCCGCTGCGCCCGCGCGCCTTCTGGTGCGGCGCGGCGGCCTGGACGGTCGCCGCCAGGTGCAGCTTCGTCAGCTGGCCGCGGGGGCGCCGGGAGCCGGTGGTGCGGCCGTGCGCCGTCCGGGCGCGGGAGCGGCGGCCGGCCGCGCCCTCGCCGAGGCCCGGCACGCTCAGGACCTTGGTCCGGAAGGGCTCGGCGGCCCGCACGGGCGCTTGTTCGGGCGCGGCAGCGGGGGAGTCGGGGGCGTCCGCGCGGGCCGGTTCCGGTGAGTCGGCGTCGGGCCGGGGCTCCGCCGGGGGCGTCTCGGACGCCTGGCCGGGGCCGCCGTCCTGCGGGGGCTGCTGCCCGCCGCCGTCGGGTCCGTCGCCCGGGCCGTCACCGTCGTCGTCCGGGCCCCCGGGCTCCGGCTCCGGCTCCGGTTCCGGGTCGGGCTCCGGCTCTTCGTCGGGGAACCGGTCCAGGATCTCGTCCAGCTTGTCCTCGTCCAGGCCCGGGGCGTCGAACGGGTTGCGGCGGCGCCGGTGGGGGAGCGCCAGCAGCGCGGCCTGCCGCACGTCCTCCTTGCGCACCTCGGTCCGCCCGGCCCAGGCGGCCAGGGCCGTCGCGGTGCGGGCCATCACGATGTCGGCGCGCATGCCGTCGACCTCGAAGCCGGCGCAGGTGGCGGCGATCCGGAGCAGGGAGGTGTCGTCGAGCACCACCTTCGGCAACAGCGCCCGCGCGGCGACCACCCGGGCCCGGACCTCGCGTTCGTCGTCGGCCCAGCGGCTCGCGAAACCGGCGGGGTCGTCCTCGTACGCCAGTCTGCGGCGCACCACCTCGACGCGCTGGGCGGGCTCGCGCGAGGCCGCGACCTCGACGGTCAGCCCGAACCGGTCCAGGAGCTGCGGGCGGAGCTCGCCCTCCTCGGGGTTCATCGTGCCGACGAGCAGGAAGCGGGCCGCGTGGCGGACGGAGACGCCTTCGCGCTCGACGTAGGAGGCGCCCATCGCGGCGGCGTCCAGGAGGAGGTCGATCAGGTGGTCGTGGAGGAGGTTGACCTCGTCGACGTAGAGGATGCCGCGGTGGGCGTCGGCGAGCAGGCCCGGCTCGAAGGCCTTCACGCCCTCCGCGAGGGCGCGTTCGATGTCGAGGGCGCCGACGAGGCGGTCCTCGGAGGCTCCGACGGGCAGCTCGACCATCCGCGCGGGACGGGCGGTGCCGGGGCCGGGCTCGTGGGGGCCGTCGGGGCAGGCGGGATCGGGGGCGCCCGGTGCGCACGAGAACCGGCATCCGGGTACGACGTCCACCTGCGGGAGCAGCGCGGACAGCGCGCGGACGGCGGTGGACTTGGCGGTCCCCTTCTCACCGCGCACGAGCACACCGCCGACCGCCGGGCTCACGGCGTTGAGCAGGAGCGCGAGGCGCAGGTCGCTCTGGCCGACCACTGCGGTGAACGGGTAAGGGGTGCTCATGCGGTGCCTTTCCTTGTGCGGGTACGGGTACGGGTTCGCGGGCGGTCGTGGGGGCGCGGGGCGCCGGCCGGGGGGCGGATGCGCGCAGCTGCGGCGGGGCGGCTCCGGGCTGCCGGGCCGCCGGGGGCCGCCTGGGACCGGGTGCGATGCGCGGGCGCGCTGCGGGGTGCCGCTGCGCGGCGCTGTCCCCAACCCGGCCTCCGCCCGTTCCCCGGGGCTCCGCCCGGGACCCCGCGCCTCGAACTCCCCCGGACTCCGTCCGGGGGCAGCAGCCCCACACGCTGCCGCAAGGGCGCCGCGCGCCGTCCGGCCCGCCCAGCGGGACCATGCAGCCCCGCCGGCATGTGAGGCGCGGCGGTCCGGGGACCGGCCCCCGGCGGCGGCGCCGCGCCGGCGAGGGGTCGGCGGAGCTCCGGAGAACGGGGGAAGGGCGGCTGGGGGAGCGGCTCCCGCAGGGCCGGGGGCCTCATGGAGCGCCCGGGGGGAGGAAGGGGAGGCCCGCCGGGGCGCCGCCCTCGATCAGCGCCAGCAGCGCGCCGGTGTCGGCGTGCTCCTCGATCAGGTCCCCGAGAAGGTCCAGCTGCCGCTCCCGCAGCAGGCCGAACGACGTATCCGCCGCCGGAACGAACCGGCGCCCCGCGGCGGAGGCCACCTCCCGCAGGAACGCCCGGCGGAAGCCGTCCGACTCCAGCGAGCCGTGCCAGTGCGTGCCCCACACCTCGCCGACGCGGCAGCCGTCCAGGAACCGCGTCCCGCCCAGCACCTCGGCCACCCCGTGGTGGATCTCGTACCCCTCCACGGCCTCGCCCAGCGCCGAACCCACCGGCCGCGCCAGGGTTTTCTCCCGCTCGAAGCGGACGCGTACGGGCAGCAGCCCCAGGCCGTCGACGGTGCCCGCACGGGACTCCACCTCGTCCTCGATCCGCTCGCCCAGCACCTGGAACCCGCCGCAGATCCCCAGCACCGGCCGGCCGGCCGCCGCCCGCGCGGCCAGGGCGTCGGCCAGACCGCGCTCGCGCAGCCACGCCAGCGCCTTCACCGTGCCCCGCGTCCCCGGCACCACCACCAGGTCGGCATCGGTCAGTTCCTCGGGCCGGTCCACGAACCGCACCACGACCCCGGGCTCCGCAGCCAGCGCGTCCACATCGGTGAAGTTCGACATCAGCGGCACCGCGCACACCGCGACCCGCAGCACGTCCTCGCCGACGGGAGGGGCGACCACGGACTCCCGTACCGCGCCCCGCAGCGAGACCCTCAGGCCGTCCTCCTCGTCGATGCCCAGCCCGTGCCGGTAGGGCAGCACACCGTAGGTGGGCCGCCCCGTCAGCCCGCGCAGCATCTCCATGCCCGGCTCCAGCAACGAGACGTCACCGCGGAACTTGTTCACCAGATAGCCGGCGATCAGTGACTGGTCCTCGGGCGACAGCAGCGCCGTCGTCCCGAAGAAGGAGGCGAAGACGC
This sequence comes from Streptomyces sp. NPDC051578, assembly GCF_044454045.1. Taxonomy (NCBI): domain Bacteria; kingdom Bacillati; phylum Actinomycetota; class Actinomycetes; order Kitasatosporales; family Streptomycetaceae; genus Streptomyces; species Streptomyces sp. NPDC051578. The sequence continues at coordinate 58,610 of NZ_JBITDH010000001.1, read as the reverse complement.
CGCCCCGGTCGATGTCCCCGACCACCACCACCGGGAACCGCGCGGCCCGCGCGATGCCCATGTTCACGATGTCGGTCCGGCGCAGGTTGATCTCGGCCGGACTGCCCGCCCCCTCGCAGATCACGGCGTCATACGTGCCCCGCAGCTGCTCCAGGCAGTCCGTGACGACCCCGAGAAGCTGCTCCTGCCTCCCCCCGTGGTAGCCCCGCGCGCTCATCTCCCCCACCGGCTTGCCCAGCAGCACCACCTGGCTGCTGCGGTCACTGCCGGGCTTGAGCAGCACGGGGTTCATCAGCGCGGTCGGCTCCACGCGCGCGGCCTGGGCCTGCATCGCCTGCGCCCGGCCGATCTCCGCGCCCTCGCGCGTGACGAACGAGTTCAGCGACATGTTCTGCGCCTTGAACGGCGCCACCTTCACGCCCTGCCGGGACAGCCAGCGGCAGATGCCCGCCGTGACCACGCTCTTGCCCGCGTCCGACGTGGTCCCGGCGACCAGCAGACCGCCGCCCCGCTTCGAACCGTTGCTCATGCCCGCCCCTTCCTCGACCGGCGCGCGACCGGCCATCGCGTCACCGCACACCGCAGTGCCACGCACGCCCCCAGTGCCACCCACGTCACTTGACGCGACAGCCGTACCGCCCGCTCGATGTCCGCCACTTCGACCGGCCGGCCGGCGGCGCCGTTCAGCACGGCCCGGTGCTCGACCCGTCCGCCGTACGCGAGCGTCCCGCCGAGGCGTACGCCCAGTGCCCCGGCGAACGAGGCCTCGACCGGACCGGCGTTGGGGCTCGGGTGCGCAGCGGCGTCGGCGCGCCAGGCGCGTACGGCTCCCCGCCGGTCGGGCCCGGCCAGTACGGCGGCGAGCGCGGTCAGCCGGGCCCCGGGCCAGCCCGCCACGTCGTCGAGCCGGGCCGAGGCCCAGCCGTAGCGCAGGTGGCGCGGCGACTTGTGGCCGACCATCGCGTCCAGGGTGTTGACGGCACGGAACGCCAGCAGTCCGGGCACGCCCGCGAGGGCGCCCCAGACCAGCGCCCCGACCACCGCGTCGGAGGTGTTCTCGGCGACCGACTCCACGACGGCGCGGGCCAGCTGCTGTTCGTCCAGGGCCTGCGGGTCGCGCCCGCACAGGTGCGGCAGCCGCTCCCGGGCCACCTCGGCGTCCCCGGCGGCCAGCGCCCCGCCGATCGCGCGGGCCTCCCGGCCGAGCGAGGTGCCGCCGACGACGGCCCAGGTGGCGGCGGCGGTCAGGGCGATACGGGCGGCAGCGGGCCGGGAGCGCACGGCGCGCGCGCCGAGCGCGCCGACGGCGGCCACGCCCCCCACGCACGTCAGGGTGTGGATCACGCCCCGTGCCCGGTCGTCCCGCCACAGGGCGCGTTCGAGGGCGGCGGCGGCTCGTCCGAAGGCGGCCACGGGGTGCCCGCGGCGAGGATCCCCGAGGATCCGGTCGCCGATCAGGCCCGCCGTGGCGCCGTACGCGAATACGCGGTCGGCACGCATGGTGGCAGGTATGTCCTCGCTCAGGGTCCGCGCCCTGGTTCGACGTGTCCGGCGGCGAGAGTTCCTGGCTCCCGGGGCGCACGGACGGCGTGCGCTACCCGGTGACAGTGGCGGGACCGCGCCGGATTCGCACCGGACTTCCTCTCCATGCCGCCGTATTGGCTCGGGCAGTCCACCACGCACCGCGAACGCCCGTCAACTTGCCGTTGACCTGCGGCGAGGGGACGGGGCGGCCGGGGCGGGGGTACGCGAAAGCTCCCCGCGGCAATCCCGCGGGGAGCTCTCGGTGTCCGGCGCCTCGGCCGGCGTCCGTCCGGCGCGTCGGATCTCGCGTCAGATCTCGCGCCGGTCCGCGCGCCGGTCCGTGCGTCGTTTCCCGGTCAGCCGACGCGCCGGGTCCGTGTCAGCTGACGATCAGGTAGATCGCGTAGGCCACGGCGAGGCCGCACAGCGCGAAGCACGCGTACGCGCCGCTGCGGGCCGCGGTCGCGGTCCCGCCCTGCTCGGTGGCGGTCTCGTGCTTGGAAAGACCCACCAGGCCCAGGGTGAACAGGGCCACGAGGGCGACGGTGGCGGAGAGGCTGACCCCGAAGACGGAGCCGAGTGCTGCCCAGTCGATCTTCATACCGCTGATTCCTCTGTCGTTCTCGGGGTCAGACCGCGGCGGCCGGGGCCGCGGGTGCCGGGGCGGCCGCCGGGATGGTGGCCTTGAGGTCCTCGTCGGTCACAGCGGCCGTGGTACCGGCGACGGCGATCGGCGGGACGGTGACGGCGGCCATCGCCGTGGTGACGACACCGGGCGCCTCGGCGGCGTCCCGGGCCGGCTCCGTGACGTTGTGGTGGTCGACGACCTGGCGGCGCGAGATGAGCCAGATCGCGGCGCAGGAGGCGACCAGGAAGACCACGACGGCGGCCACGCCGACGTTGCCGGTCCGCATGACCAGCTCCGCACCGGCGCCGACCAGGGCGGCGGCCGGGAGGGTCAGGCCCCAGGCGATGAACATCCGGGTGGCGGTGGACCAGCGGACCACGCCGCCCTTGCGGCCCAGGCCCGCACCCATGACCGCGCCGGAGCAGGCGTGGGTGGTGGAGAGGGAGAAGCCGAGGCTGGAGGAGGCCAGGATGACGCTCGCGGCCGAGGTCTGGGCCGCGAAGCCCTGCTGCGGCTGGAGGTCGGTCAGGCCGCTGCCCATGGTGCGGATGATGCGCCAGCCGCCCAGGTAGGTGCCCGTCGCGATGGCCATGCCGGCCGAGATGATGACCCAGACCGGCGGGTTCGCACCGGACTCCAGGGCGCCGCCCGCGACGAGCGCGAGGGTGATGATGCCCATCGTCTTCTGTGCGTCGTTGGTGCCGTGCGCGAGGGAGACGAGACCGGCCGAGGCGATCTGACCGGCGCGGTAGCCCTTGGTGGAGGTCTTCCCGCCCACCTTGCCACCGAGCTTGTACGTGAGCCTCGCGGCCAGCATGGCGGCCACACCGGCCACGATGGGGGCCGCGACCGCGGGGATGAGCACCTTGGTGACGACCACGCTGCCGTTGACCGCGCCGAGGCCGGCCGAGGCGACCGCGGCGCCGATCAGGCCGCCCATCAGGGCGTGGGAGGAGCTGGAGGGAAGCCCGACCAGCCAGGTGACGAGGTTCCAGAGGATCGCGCCGACCAGGGCGGCGAAGATCACTTCTGGCTGGATGCCCTCCTCGTTGACCAGGCCCTTGGAGATCGTCTTGGCGACCTCCACGGACATGAACGCCCCGACGAGGTTGAGGACGGCGGACATGGCCACCGCCGTCTTGGGCTTGAGAGCGCCGGTCGAGATGGTGGTCGCCATCGCGTTGGCTGTGTCGTGGAAACCGTTCGTGAAGTCGAACACGAGAGCGGTGATGATCACGATCCCGAGGAGAAGCGTTATGTGCTCCATTTACCCAGGCTTCTGTTTGGCGTCAGTGGTTCGGCGACCGTAGGCAACCTGGGTGAACGGAAGATGAACTGAGGGGGGTCGAGCGGTGTCCCGTCCCGGCGCCCGATCGGGGGCTTCCTCCCGATTCGGCCGCAGATCCCGCGATAAGGGCACGTCAAGGCGGGTGGACGCCTCGGTCCGGAAGGCATTTCGACCGGCTCGGCCGCCTTGCGCCCCCCTCGTGACGAGACCCAGATCACGTCCCGATCCGGTCAAGCGGAATCGTTACGGACCGTTAGCCGGCGATTGCGGAATGATCTCCTCCAGTGGCCCGTACGCCACCGGGCCACGACACTGGAGCGGTGCGTACCGCCACAGCGACGGCAGCGGCCGTCACCACGACCCTGATCGGTGCCGCAGCGGCCGTCGTCGCGGCCGGCCGGTACGCCGCCGACGCGGCCCTGCGCCCCGAACCGGGCCGCCCCCTGCCGGGAGTGCCCCGGCTCACCGTCCACGCCACCGCGGCCGGCCGGGTCGTCCTGACCCGCTCCCTGGCGTCCCTGCGCCCCGGCCGGTACGGCCTGGAGGCCCCCGGAGTGCACGCCGTGGTCGGCCCCGTCCTCACCGGGGTGCCGCACGGTCCCGACACCGTCGTACGCCGCCTCCTCGCCGTCACCCACGGCAGCCTCGACCCCGGCACCCGGGTCTTCCTCACCCCCCAGGTCCACATCGGCAACCCGCGCACGGCCCTCGGGCTCGACCACGCCGACGTCGACGTCCCCGGCGAGCTCGGTGCGCTGCCCGCCTGGTTCGTCCCGGCGGCCCGGGACACCTGGATCATCACCGTGCACGGGCTCGGCGGCACGCGCGAACACCCGATGGTCGTGATGCCGTTCCTGCACCGCCACGGGCTGCCCGTCCTCGACCTCGCCTACCGGGGCGATCTGGGCGGCCCCCGCCCGCCCGACGGCGTCGGCCACCTCGGCGAGTCGGAGTGGCGCGACGTCGACGCCGCCATCCGCTACGCCCTGCGCTACGGCGCCCGCCGCGTCATCCTGCACGGCTGGTCCACCGGCGCCACGATGGCCCTGCACGCCGCCGAGCGCTCGGCGCTGGCCGACCGGATCTCCGGACTGGTGCTGGACTCCCCGGTCCTCGACTGGCACGCCACCCTGCGCGCCCTGGCCGCGGCCCGGCGCACCCCGGCTCCGCTGATGCCGTTCGTGCTCCGGGCCGCCGAGGGCCGCGCGGGCCTGCGCGTCGACCGGCGCCCCCCGGGCGCCGACCCCGGCCTGCTGCGGATGCCCGTCCTGATCTTCCACGGGCCCGACGACGCGCTCGCCCCCTGGGAGCCCTCCCGCCGGCTCGCGGCGGCCCGCCCCGACCTCGTCACCTTGAAGGCCGTCAGGGACGCCCCGCACGGGGCGATGTGGAACGCCGGCCCCGAGGTGTACGAGGAAACCCTGCGCCGATTCCTGACCCCTCTTATGTGAAAGCCCTGTGGCGGACGGGGTGCCGTGGTCGTCTTGTCCCGGTATGCGTGCCGGGTCACCCACAGCAACGACCCATTCCGTTTGGGCTTTCGGCCAGTGACGGGCGAGACTGCTTCCGTGACGTCCCGAAAGCCTGATGAGCAGTTGGCTCGCGACTCCAGACTCCGACTCGTCTCCCCGCGCTCCGTCGCCGCGGCCCGCAAGGCGGTGACCGACCGGCGGACGCGGACCGCCCCCCGGCCCCCGGCGGGCACCCCCGCGACGGCCGACCTGGCGAACCGGGCCCGGGCCTCACTCGCCGACGCGGTACGGCTGGCCCGCTGGGCCGAACGCCACCTCGGTGCCGGGGACGGGGGCAGGCCCGCCCCGGCGGGCGCGCTGCCCGCCGCCGACGTCGAACGGGCCGCGGAGGACCTGCGCCTGACGCACGGCCAGATCCGGGTCGGCTGGGACCGCGCCCGTCTCTCCGGCCTGGTCGAGGTGCACGGCGGCCACGCCCGGCCCGGCTGGCGCCTGCGCGCCTGGGACCGTGACGACACCGCCGTCCTGCGCGGCTGGGTCGCCCTCTTCGACGCCTGGTCGCTCGTCCACCCGGCCCCCGCCGACATCGCCCCCGCCGCGGTGGCCGAGGTCGTCGAGGCCATGCCCCAACTGCTGTCCCTGCTCCAGCTGTCCGCCGGTCCGGTGACCGTTCCGGACCTGCTGGACCTGCTCGGCCAGCGGGTGACCGAACTGCGCGACGAACGGTGCGAGGTCCCGTACGAGGGCGCTGCCACCGATGCCTCCGCCACCGATGCCTGCGCCGCGGACCCCGCCGCGCACGACGGCCCGGTGGTGGCGCTCACCGCCCAGGCAGTCCCCTCCGCCCCTGAGACCGGCCCCGCGCCCCCGGTTCCCCTGGCCCGGCTGCTGCGCTGGGCGCTCGGCGGGCTCGCCGCGGTCGACGCCGTCACCCTCGGGCCCGCCCGGGCCACCCTCACCCCGCTCGGCAGCTGGGCCGTCTGGGTCAAGCTGGAGCAGATCTGCGTCGCCGCGCAGAGCCCCGCCGGGAACATCGAACAGTCCGCCGCCGCCATGCTGCACGGCTGCGCCCGGCTCACCCCGGGCCCCGCGCGCGCCGAGTACCAGGCCTGGCTCGCCGCCCGGCCCGTCGGGCACGCCGTCAGTGAACTGCTCCAGGCCGCCCGCGGCGAGGACGCCCTGCTGCGCGGCCTCGCCTTCGAGGCGCTGCGCGTGGTCGGCGCCCCCGCCGAACCCGACGTGCGCGGCGCCGTCCGCGATCCGGCGCTGCGGCCCTACGCCCTGCTGTGGCTCGCCGAGCACGACGGGGTGGACCCCGACGAGGCGCAGGACGTCCTCACCCCCGAGGAGTCCACCTGGCTGTGGGTGGACACCGCCGCGGCCATCGCGGACCACGGCGAAGCCGAACTCCTGGCCCGCCACCTCGACTCGGCCGTGCGCACCACCGTGCCCAGGCTGCTGGACGAGGTCCGGGCGGTCGGCCACCCCCGGACCGTGCAGGTCCTGGTCGCCCTGGCCGCCGCCCACCCCGACCCGGCCCTGGCCAAGGCGGTCCGCCGGGCCGCCTTCCAGGTCCACACCGGTGGCGCCTAGCACCGCGGGACGTGCGGATGGCACCGCGGGACGTGCGGACGGACAGGCGGACGCGCGTGCAGGCGTACAGAGGTGCGCGCCGCCGGGGTCAGACCTGCGGCGCGTACGTCCCGAAGCTCCAGATGTTGCCCTCGGCGTCGCGGGCCATGTAGTCCCGCGAGCCGTAGTCCTGGTCGGTCGGCTCCATCACGATCTCCATGCCGTGCTCCGCGGCCCTGCGGTGGTGGGCGTCCACGTCGTCCACGACGACGTAGACCCCGGCGGGGCCGCCGTCCGCCATGGCCTTGTCGAAGGCCCCGCCGCGGCCCTTGCTGCCGAGCATCACGGCGCCGTTCCCGTACGACAGCTCCGCATGCATCACGGTGCCGTCCTCACCCTCGTAGACGGCGACCTGCGTGAACCCGAACGCCTCGGTCAACTGCTGGATCGCGGCCTTGGCGTCGCGGTAGAGCAGCGTCGGAACGATGGACGGGACACCTGCCATGACGATCACTCCCTCTCGTGCGGTGCGCGTGTGCGGATCAGCGGTCATGTGACCGGCGGGGCGGCCACTTCGACCCGCGGCCCCAGCATGGCAGGCCCCGCCGACAGTCAGCGGAAGGTGTCGCACCGGGCCATGTCACCGGTCCGGTAGCCCTCGTAGAACCACTGCTGGCGCTGCTGCGCCGAGCCGTGCGTCCAGGTCTCGGGGGTGACCCGCCCCTGGGCCGCCTGCTGGATCCGGTCGTCGCCGACCGTTGCCGCCGCGTCCAGGCCGTCCTTGATGTCCTGGTCGGTCAGGCTGGTGATCAACGGGCGTCCGGTGGACTCGTCCGGGGTCCGCGTCGCGTTGCGGGCCCACACCCCCGCGTAGCAGTCGGCCTGCAGTTCCACCCTGACCGAGTTGCTGTTCTCGCCCCGCTGCCCGTCCTGGTACTTGCGCAGCACCCCCGTCATGTCCTGGACGTGGTGCCCGTACTCGTGGGCGACCACGTACGCCTGGGCGAAGGGCCCGCCGCGCGCGCCGAACTTCGTCCGCAGCTCCTGGAAGAAGCCGAGGTCGAGGTAGACCTTCCGGTCACCCGGGCAGTAGAAGGGGCCGACCGCCGCGGTGGCCGGACCGCAGGCGGTGTTCACCCGGCCGGTGAAGAAGACCGTCGAGGCCGGGACGTACCGCGCGCCCCGCCGCTGGAACTCCTGGCGCCAGTAGTCCTGCGTGCTGTTCGTCACGGCGACGAGCCGGCAGTCCTCGCGGGTGTTGGCGTCGTGGCCCTTCCGGCAGGTCTGCTGCACCTGCGCGGCGGACGAGGGGGTCGACGCAGGCTGCGGGCTCCCGCCCGACAGACCCAGCTCGTCCGGTCCCACACCCAGCAGCAGCCCCAGGACCAGGGCGATCACACCGACCAGGCCGCCGCCGATCGTGGCCCGGCCGCCGGGGATGCGGCTGCCGCGCTGGTCCGAGACCTCCGACGTGTCCAGATCGGCGTCGTCGTCGAACTGCATCCCGCACCGTCCTCGCTCCCGGGTGTCCGCCCCTGCGGCGGCCGCCACGTCCTCACTGATACGTGCCCCGGCTGGCCCGGGGGATCCGTACTGATACGTGCCCCGGCGGGCCCGGGGGATCCGTGCGCCGAACGGAGGACCCGGCCGGGGGTGCGCGGGCCGCCGGGCGCCCCGAAAAGTGGTTGCGCGCCCCCGTTAGAATGTCCTCATGGCAAATCTCCTCGCGGATTAGCGGCGTCGAAGCCTCGCGCGTCCCTGCCCCCCTTCCGCCGTCCCCACCGCCCTGGAGTATTTCCGTGATCACCGCCACCGGCATCGAGCTGCGCGCCGGCGCCCGCGTCCTCATCGAGTCCGCTTCCTTCCGCGTCGCCAAGGGCGACCGCATCGGCCTGGTCGGCCGCAACGGAGCGGGCAAGACCACCCTCACCAAGTGCCTCGCGGGCGAGGGCCAGCCCGCCGCCGGCTCCATCGCCCGCTCGGGTGAGGTCGGCTACCTGCCGCAGGACCCGCGCACCGGCGACCTCGACGTACTCGCCCGCGACCGGATCCTCTCCGCGCGCGGGCTCGACGTGCTGATCAAGAAGATGCGCATGAACGAGGAGCGCATCGCCACCGGCTCCGGCGGCACCCGCGACAAGGCGATGAAGCAGTACGAGCGCCAGGAGACCGAGTTCCTGACCAAGGGCGGCTACGCCGCCGAGGCGGAGGCCGCCACCATCTCGGCCGCCCTCGGCCTGCCCGACCGGGTGCTCGGCCAGCCGCTGCACACCCTCTCCGGCGGTCAGCGCCGCCGCGTCGAGCTCGCCCGGATCCTCTTCTCGGACGCCGACACCCTGCTCCTCGATGAGCCCACCAACCACCTCGACGCCGACTCGATCGTCTGGCTGCGCGACTACCTCAAGAACTACCGCGGCGGATTCATCGTGATCTCCCACGATGTCGACCTGGTCGAGACCGTCGTCAACAAGGTGTTCTACCTGGACGCCAACCGCGCCCAGATCGACGTCTACAACATGGGCTGGAAGCTCTACCAGCAGCAGCGCGAGGCCGACGAGAAGCGCCGCAAGCGCGAGCGTCAGAACGCCGAGAAGAAGGCCGCGGCCCTCAACTCGCAGGCCGACAAGATGCGCGCCAAGGCGACCAAGACCGTCGCCGCGCAGAACATGGCCAAGCGGGCGGAGCGGCTGCTGTCGGGCCTGGAGGCCGTCCGCGTCTCCGACAAGGTCGCCAAGCTCCGCTTCCCGGACCCGGCGCCCTGCGGCAAGACCCCGCTGACCGCGGAGGGCCTGTCGAAGTCCTACGGCTCGCTGGAGATCTTCACCGACGTCGACCTGGCCATCGACAAGGGCTCGCGCGTCGTGATCCTCGGCCTCAACGGCGCCGGCAAGACGACGCTGCTGCGCCTGCTGTCGGGCACCGAGAAGCCGGACACCGGCACCGTGACCCCCGGACACGGCCTCAAGCTCGGGTACTACGCCCAGGAGCACGAGACGCTCGACCCCGAGCGCACGGTCCTGGAGAACATGCGCTCCTCCGCGCCCGACCTGGACCTGGTCGCCGTCCGCAAGACGCTCGGCTCCTTCCTGTTCTCCGGCGACGACGTGGACAAGCCGGCGGGCGTCCTCTCCGGCGGCGAGAAGACCCGTCTGGCGCTGGCCACCCTGGTCGTCTCCTCCGCGAACGTCCTCCTGCTCGACGAGCCCACCAACAACCTCGACCCGGCCAGCCGCGAGGAGATCCTCGGCGCGCTGCGCACGTACAAGGGCGCGGTCATCCTCGTCACGCACGACGAGGGCGCCGTGGAGGCGCTGGAGCCGGAGCGGATCATCCTGCTGCCGGACGGCGTGGAGGACCTGTGGGGCCCGGACTACCGGGACCTCGTGGCGCTCGCCTAGTACGCGCGGGGCCCCGCGCGGACCCTCGCCGGGCCCCTCCACGACGTTGATCCAGTTCCTTATGGATCATTCGGCCCACGCGTGATCCATCATCTGAGTGAGGCGGTCTCATACCGCCGCACCGCCACGACGGCCCCGGCCGTGCCCGTACGGGTACGTGTCCGGGGCCCGTCCACTTTCCGGCGCCGTGCCCCTGACCTGGTGATTCCTTGCGCGAGCGGGGGAGTGTGACGGAGGTCATGTGGCGGAACGGGAGATTCCGTTCTGCTCGCGCGTCCACTCCTCGGGAAATGCCGTCGTACCGACCTTGCTGAATGGGTGGCCAGGATGGCGGGGAGGGGTGATCATGAGAAGTCCAGAGCGCACTTCCCATGAGGAGGCACGGGTGGCCGAGACTCTGAAGAAGGGTAGCCGGGTAACCGGCGCCGCGCGCGACAAGCTCGCGGCAGACCTGAAGAAGAAGTACGACTCCGGTGCGAGTATCCGGGCGCTGGCCGAGGAGACCGGCCGGTCCTACGGATTCGTCCACCGGATGCTCAGCGAGTCCGGAGTCGTGCTGCGCGGTCGCGGCGGCGCGACGCGCGGCAAGAAGGCGGCCTCGGCCTGACCCTGGCCGTCGCGGACGGTTCTTCGGTGGCCCCCGGTCGGCCATGCGGCCGACCGGGTGGTTACTGTGCAGTCACTTAGGCCGGGATTGCCGGCCGCTGCACACCGGAGGCACCGAGATGGCTCTGCTCGACAAGGACGGCGTACGGCTCACCGTGGACGACACGGTCGCCACGGTGACACTGACCAATCCGGCCAAGCGAAACGCTCAGTCCCCCGCGCTCTGGCGGGCTTTGGCGGAGGCCGGACGGTCGTTGCCGGGCAGTGTCCGGGTCGTCGTGCTGCGCGGCGAAGGCAAGTCCTTCTCCGCCGGACTCGACCGCCAGGCGTTCACGCCCGAGGGCTTCGAGGGTGAGCCGTCCTTCCTCGATCTGGCGCGCGGTTCGGAGGAATTGCTCGACGCCACCATCGCCGAGTACCAGGAGGCTTTCACCTGGTGGCGGCGCAACGACATCATCTCCGTCGCCGCCGTGCAGGGTCACGCGATCGGCGCCGGCTTCCAGCTCGCGCTCGCGTGCGACCTGCGCGTGGTCGCGGACGACGTGCAGTTCGCCATGCGCGAGACCAGCCTCGGCCTGGTGCCCGACCTGGCCGGGACCCAGCCGCTGACCGCGCTGGTCGGGTACGCCCGCGCGCTGGAGATCTGCGCGACGGGCCGCTTCGTGCACGCCGAAGAGGCCGAACGCGTCGGCCTCGCGAACCTCGTGGTCCCCGTGGACGAGCTGGACGCCGCCGTCCAGGACCTGGCGACGGCCCTGCTGGCCCCGCCGCGCGACGCGGTCATCGAGACGAAGGCGCTGCTCCGTGACGCCACGTCGCGCCCCTACGACACCCAGCGCAGCGCCGAACGCGCGGCGCAGGGCCGCCGCCTGCGGGACCTGGCCGGCCTCTCCGACTGACCCACCGGCCCCGGCTGCCCCGCCGGCCCCTCTGCCGGCCGCTCCGGCCGAGCCGCCGAAACCCCTCCGATCCGCCCGGCGTAGCGCGTCCTCGGGGCGGCGGAGGGGTTCCGCGCTTACGGCGGGCGTGAGTCCGCACGCTCGAAGAGACGCGTGGCTGCCCCTGCCGTTCCGGGGCCGCCGGCCCACTCCGGCCCCCGCCGGGCACCACCCGGGTTCCCTGGGGCTCCGCCCCAGACCCCGCGCCTCAACGCCGGCGAGGCTGAAATTTCCCCGCGGGGCTGCAAGTTCCCCCGCGGGGGTGGGAGTGCTACCGCGGGGCGGGGGGCGCCACGGGGGGATGGCTGGGGCCGGGGTGTCAGAAGCCGTGGCGGGCGCCGCCGTCGACGGGGAGCATGACGCCCGTCAGGTAGGACGCCGCCGGGGAGAGGAAGAACGCCGCCGTGCGGCCGAACTCCTCCGCCGTACCGTAGCGACGCAGCGGGATCCGCGATTCGTTCGCCGCCCGTGCGGCCGCCGCGTCACCGGACAGGCCGTCCAGCTCCTGCACCCGGTCCGTGTCGATCCGCGAGGGCAGCAGCCCGATGACCCGGATGCCCCGCGGGCCCAGGTCCACCGACAGGGACTTCGCGAAGCCGGCGAGCCCGGGGCGCAGGCCGTTGGAGATGGTCAGGCCCGGGATCGGCTCGTGCACCGAGCCCGAGAGCACGAAGCCGATGACCCCGCCCTCGCCCAGCTCGGCCGCCACCGCCCGGGCGAGGCGGACCGCGCCCAGGAAGACCGACTCGAAGGCGGCCGACCACTGCTCGTCGGTGTTGTCCGCCGCCGCTCCCGGAGCGGGGCCGCCGACGCTGATGAGGACGCCGTCGAGGCGGCCGAAGCGTTCCAGCGCGGTGGCGACGAGCCGCGCGGCCGCGCCGGGGTCGGAGTTGTCCGCCGCGACGCCCACCGCGTGCGGTCCCAGAGAGGCGGCGGCGGCAGTCGCGCGCTCCTGGTCCCGGCCGGTGACGACCAGCTTCGCGCCTTCGGCGGCCAGTTCGCGGGCGGATGCGTAGCCGAGGCCACGGGTGGCTCCGGTGACGATGTAGACACGGTCCTCAAGTCCAAGATCCATGCCGGACACGCTACGCCGAGGCGGTCGCCATTTCCGAGGCGGCCTTGGCCGACGCCTCGTCGCGGTCCCGCTTCTCCCGGCGCACCAGGATCACCCACCCCACGGGTACCGCCGCGGCGAACAGCCACCACTGCACGGCGTACGCCATGTGCGGGCCGATCGAGTCGTGGTCCGGCTCGGCGACCGGCTCCGGGCTGCCGCCCGCCGGGACCGGCGCGGTGAGCTCCAGGTAGCCGCCGAGCACGGGCCGGCCCACGTACGCCGTCTGCTGGGTGCTGTTGATCAGCATCACCTGGCGCTCGGGCAGGCCCTTGCGGTCCTTGATGCCGCTGTCGCCGCTGGTCTCGTCCGCCTTGAGCCGTCCGGTGACCGTCACCTCGCCCGTGGGCGCCGCCGGCACCGGCGGGTACGCGCGGGAGTCCTCGCCGCCCGCCACCCATCCGCGGTTGACCAGCACCGCCCGGCCGTCGTCCATCACCAGCGGGGTGACGACCTGGAAGCCGACCTTGTCGTCGTTGGAGGTCCGCATCCGCACGACCACCTCGTGCGCGGAGTCGTACGTACCGGTGGCGGAGACCGCACGCCAGTAGTCGTCCCTCGGGACGACGTGGCCCGGGGAGGTGAGCTCGCCCACGGGGACCGGCTTGCCGTACAGGTTCCTGGCGATCAGCTCGTTCTGCGCGACCCGGTGCTCATGGCGGTGGTACTGCCAGAACCCCAGCTTGATCATCGCGGGGATGAGGGCGAGGGTGATGAGGGTGAGGCACACCCACTGCCGGGTCAGCACAAAGCGGTACACGCCCACGACGGTACCCCCACCGGCTAAGTCCCCGGCGGCCGGGTGGCGTCATCCGGTGAAGCCGGCCGCGCTGCCCACCTTGTCCACGATGCCGGCCTTGCCCTCCGCGCGGGCGCAGTGCGCCCCGCAGTACCAGTGGCCGTCCGCCTCGACGCCCTGCCCGATGATCTGCACGCGGCAGTGCTCGCAGATGGGCGCCATCCGGTGGATGGCGCAGGAGAAGGAGTCGAACACGTGCCGTGCACCGTCCTGCGTCTCCACGTAGAACGCCAGGTCGTAATCGTTTCCGCATACTTCGCAACGGGCCATGCGCCACAGGGTGGGACCGGACGGCGGCCCCGGGGAAGAGGGTGCCTGGCGAGTCGTGCGAGGGTCACCCGTCTGCCGGAGCCACGTCCCTCAGGAGCTGGGTGAAGGCCGCCTCGTCGACCACCGGCGTTCCGAAGGATTTCGCCTTCACGGTCTTCGAGGTCGCCGAATCGGGGTCGTTGGTGACCAGGAGGCTCGTGAGCCGCGACACACTCGTCGCGACGTGCAGACCGGCCTCGACGGCACGGTCCTCCAGGAGCTCCCGGTCCACGGAGGTGTCCCCGGAGAACGCGATCCGCATGCCCTGCTTGAGCGGCTTGCCGTCCTCGAACCGGCCGGGGTTGGGGTACGGGCACGGCGGGCGCTTGCGGGAGGGCCGCCAGCTCGTCGCCCCGAAGGGGCCCTGGTAGCCGATGCGGGGCGCGGCGGGGGAGTCCGACCACTCCGTGAGCGGGCGGCATTCCAGCAGGGGCAGCCGTACGCCGTCCCGCGCGGCGGCGTGCAGCGAGGGCCGGAAGGCCTCGGCCAGGACGCGGGCGTCGTCGAGGGCGTGGTGGGCGCGCTGCTGGACCACGCCGAAGTGCGCGGCGAGCGACTCCAGCTTGTGGTTGGGCAGCGGGAGGTTCAGTTCCTTCGAGAGGGCGATGGTGCACAGCCGCTGACGGACCGGCGCCGCCGCGGCGGCCCGGGCGTACTCCCGGGCGATCATCTGCCAGTCGAAGATGGCGTTGTGCGCGACCAGCACCCGGTCCGCGAGGCGGCCGGAGAACTCCTCGGCGATGTCCTCGAAGAGCGGGGCGTCCTGGAGCATGTCGCTGGTCAGCCCGTGGATCCACACCGGCCCGGGATCCCGGCGCGGATTGACCAGGGTGTACCAGTGGTCCTCCACGTTGCCCTGCGCGTCGAGCCGGTAGACGGCGGCGGACACTATCCGGTCGTCGCGAGCGAGCCCGGTGGTCTCCACGTCGACGACCGCGTACCCCTGGGGGTACGCGGTCGGCCACATCGTCTCTGCGGTCGTTCGGTCGTCGAGCATGGTCACAGAGGATATCGGCACGGACTGACACCCGGGGCCCGACGGTTGCGGGAACGAGGCGGGCACCGGGTCGGGGAACGGGACGGGTCCGGGTCGGGGAACGAGCGGCCAGGCCCTCGGCCGTCGGCGGATCAGCCGGGCGCGGGCCGGCCCGGCCGACGGGGGCGGTGCGCGGGCGGCGCGACGGCGCGGTCCGGCGGCGGGGCGGGCGGGGGAGCCGGGGCAGGTGTCAACAGGGCCCGGACCAGAGCCCGTAGGGACAGCAGGAACAGCCGTTCCGGGTCCGGCGGGCGGGCCAGGGCGCGCGAGAGCGCCGGGTCCCCGGGCGCCGCGGCGGCCCCCCAGAGCTCGCCCTCGTCGGGGGACTGGGCGGGGGAGCGTTCGCGGTTCCGCTCCACGAGCAGGTAGCCGACGGTCTGGAACTGGACGGCGCGCACCGCGTCGGCGGCCCGGGCCCCGCGCAGCCCGGCCGCCCGGACCTCCTGCACGAGGGCCTGCTGGGCGGGGAGGAACATGCGCTCCGTCAGTCCGCGTTCGTGGACCATCGCGATCAGGTGCGGCCGCTCGCGCAGTTCGCGGCGCAGCAGCCGGGCCACGGAGACGATCCGCTCGGCCGGGGTGCGGCCCGAGGGCCTGATCGCGCCCATCTCCCGCACGGTGCGCTCCACGAGGGCGTCGAGCAGCGATTCGCGGTTGCCGACGTGCCAGTAGATGGAGGTGACGGCCGTACCGAGTTCCGCGGCGAGGCCCCGCATGGTGAGGGCCGCCGGGCCGTGCCGCCTGACCAGGGACGCGGCCGCGTCCAGTACCTCCTCGCGGGTCAGCGCGCTTCGCGCCATGGGTGCGCCGCCAATCTGTCGGTCCGTCAGTTCGCGCCGTCGTGGGCCTTTACCCTTCATCGTCCGCGGTGTAACTGTGTTACAGACCCGACCGAGAGGTGGTGCGAGACATGGCACGCGTACGGTACGGAGCGCGGACCGGGGCCGAGATCACGGCGTCGCGCGAGAAGAGCGCCAAGCTCCCCGACATCTGGTCCACCGGTGTGGTGGCCGTCTGGGAGAGCGACCCGGACGTGGTCGCGGCGGTCCTGCCGCCCCCGCTCAAGCCCGCCGAACGGCCCCTGGTGCGGGCGAACATCAGCAAGGTCGACCTGCCCGGGTACCCGCTCGGCGCCGGCTCGGTGGCCGTCGCGGCCCGCCACGGGGAGGTCGAGGGCTGGTACCCGCTGGTGATGCCGATGACCCACGAACGCGCCCTGATCGGCGGCCGTGAGGTGTTCGGCGAACCGAAGAAGCTGGGCGAGGTCACCGTCGAGCGCGAGGGCCTGGTCGTACGCGCCTCCCTCTCCCGGCACGGCATCGCGTTCGTCGAGGTGCGCGGCGCCGTGGACGGCGCCCTGCCGCTGCCCGGGCCCACCGTCAAGACCGACTTCTACTTCAAGTTCCTCCCGGCGGTCGACGGTTCGGGCTTCGAGGCCGACCCGGTGCTCGTGCACTGCACGCGCAACGAGAAGGTCCGCAGGCTGGAGCACCTCACCGGCGACGTGGTGCTGCGCGAGTCGATGTTCGACCCGGTGGCCGACCTCCCCGTGCGCCGCATCGTGGAACTGACCATCGGCGAGAAGACCACCGACCAGAAGGGCCGGGTCGCCGAACGCGTCAGCGCCCAGGCCCTGCTCCCGTACATCCACCAGCGCTACGACGACCCGCTCCAGGTACTCGACGGGCCGCCCGAGGGGAGCGTGTGAGATGCGCCTCGAACCGGGACAGGTCGCCGTCGTCACCGGTGCGGCCGGCGGCATCGGGCTCGCCATGGCCCGCCGCTTCGCCGCCGAGGGACTGCGGGTCGTGCTCGCCGACGTGGAGGAGGACGCCCTGCGCGAGGCGGCCGCCGGGCTGACCGCCGAAGGCGCCGAGGTACTGGCCAGGCTGGTCGACGTCAGCGAACGCGACTCGGTCGTCGCCCTCGCGGACGCCGCCTACGACGCCTTCGGCGCCGTCCACGTCCTGTGCAACAACGCGGGCGTCGGCTCCGGCGCCGAGGGCCGGATGTGGGAGCACGAGCCCAACGACTGGAAATGGGCGTTCGCGGTCAACGTCTGGGGCGTCTTCCACGGAATCCAGGCCTTCGTCCCCCGCATGATCGCGGGCGGCGCCCCCGGGCACGTCGTCAACACCAGCTCAGGCGACGGCGGCATCGCCCCGCTGCCCACCGCCTCCGTGTACGCCGTCACCAAGGCCGCCGTGGTCACCATGACCGAGTCGCTGTACGCCCACCTCAAGGCGGAGGGCGCGGAGGTCGGCGCCTCGGTCCTCTTCCCCGGGCCGCACATGCTGCGCACCGGCCTGTGGGAGTCGCACCGCAACCGGCCCGAACGCTACGCGAAGCAGCGGCCGCGCAAGACCCCGTACCGCAGTCTCGACGAGTACGAGGCCGCGATGAAACGAGCCGGCCACGAGGTGAGGTTCACCCCGGTGGAGGAGGTCGCCGAGCACGTGGTCGACGGCATCCGCGCCGACCGGTTCTGGATGCTCCCGGCCGGCGAGCACAGCGACCGGCAGATCCGCGCCCGTTCGCAATCGATGCTCGACCGCGCCAACCCCGCCTACCTCGAAAGCTTCATCCTCGACTGAGGAGCAGAGGAGCCCTGCCGTGAACGCGTACGAAGACCCGTACCTGATCATCTCCTCCGACTGCCACGCGGGACTGCCCACCGAGCGCTACCGCCCCTACCTCGACTCCCGCTTCCACCGACAGTTCGACGAGTTCCTCGGGCAGCGCGACGCCCGCCGCGAGGAGGCCACCCGGCTCGGGGTCCGCAACGAGGCCTTCGCCGAGAAGTGGTTCCACGACCACGAGGAAGGCCTCAAGGGCGGCTGGGACGTGGGGCAGCGGCTCAAGGAACTCGACGGCGACGGGGTGGCCGCCGAAGTCGTCTTCCCCGACGCGGACGCCGTCGACAGCGGGACCGCGGCGCCCTTCGGGGTCGGCCTCGGCCTCTCCGGCGACCAGGACCCCGAGCTCGGCATGGCCGGCGCCCGGGCCCACAACCGCTGGCTGGCGGAGTTCGTCTCCGAACATCCCGAACGGCACTGCGGGGTCGCCCTGCTGCCCATCACCGGCGAGCCGGCGGAGGTCGTCGCTGAGATCCACCGGGCGAAGGAGTCCGGGCTCGGCGCGCTGATGATCCCCTCCATGTGGGTGGACCGGCCGCCCTACCACGACCGCCGCTACGACCCGGTCTGGGCGGCGGCGGCCGAGACCGCGATGCCGGTCGTCACCCACTCGGGGGCCGCGCCCCGGCACGAGTACGGGGACCACCTCGGCATCTACGTCTCCGAGGTCACCTGGTGGCCGGCCCGCCCGCTGTGGTTCCTGCTGTGGTCCGGGGTCTTCGAACGGCACCCCGGGCTGAGGTTCGGCGTCGCGGAGTCGGGCTGCTGGTGGCTGCCCAACCAGCTGTGGTTCATGGACCGGCTGTACCTGGGGGCGCACGGCGGCAAGAAGCTCTCCCCGTTCGCGGAGCTGAGGCGGCCGCCCAGCGAATACCTGGACCGTCAGGTCTTCATCTGCGCGACGAACACCAAGCGGCGCGAGCTGGCCCAGCGCTACGAGATCGGCGTGGACAACATCCTGTGGGGCTCGGACTTCCCGCACCCCGAGGGCACCTGGCCGGACACCCGCAACTGGCTGCGGAACACGTTCCACGACATCCCGGTCGGCGAGAGCCGCCGGATGCTGGGCCTCGCCGCGGCGGAGGTCTTCGGCTTCGACACCGCCGAGCTGGCCCCGCTCGCCCGGCGGATCGGCCCGACCCCGGCGGATCTCGGCCAGAGCGCCGACCAGGCGGCGGTGGAAGCCTCCTGGGCCGGCTCCCGCGAGGTGGGCCGGCACTGGCTGACCGGCCACGACTTCCCGGTGCTGGGGGTCTCGTCATGACGCAGGACCGCTACACGGTCATCTCGGCGGACTGCCACGCGGGCGCCGACCTGCTCGACTACAAGCCGTACCTGGCCAAGCGCCACCACGACGAGTTCGACGCCTGGGCCGCCACGTACGTCAACCCGTACGAGGACCTGCTCGCCGACACCGCCGACCGCAACTGGAACTCGGCCCGGCGGGTGGCCGAACTCGAAGCGGACGGCATCGTCGCGGAGGTCGTCTTCCCCAACACCATCCCGCCGTTCTTCCCCAAGACCTCCCTGATGGCACAGCCGCCCACGGCCGCGGAGTACGAACTGCGCTGGGCGGGCCTGCAGGCCCACAACCGCTGGCTCGCCGACTTCTGCGCGGACGCCCCGGGCCGGCGGGCCGGGGTGGCCCAGATCCTGCTCAACGACGTGGACGCGGCGGTGCGGGAGGTCCGCCGCACCAGGGCGGCGGGCCTCACGGGCGGGATCCTCCTCCCGGGCGTCCCGCCGGGCTCCACCGTCCCCGAGCTGTACTCGTCGGCCTACGACCCGATCTGGGCGGTGTGCGACGAACTCGACGTCCCGGTCAACCACCACGGCGGCTCGGCGTCCCCGCCGCTCGGCGACGAACCGGCCGCCCGGGCCGTCTTCATGGTGGAGACCACCTGGTTCTCGCACCGCGCCCTGTGGCACCTGGTCTTCGGCGGCGCCTTCCGCCGGCACCCCGGCCTCAAGCTGGTCCTGACGGAGCAGGGCTCCGGCTGGATCCCGGGCGTGCTGGACATGCTGGACTACTACCATGCCCGGCTGGTCACCGCCTCGGCCACGGCGGAGGCCAAGTTCGGGGCGGGCCTGGCGGATTCCATGGGCAAGGGTCCGAGCGAGGTCTGGCGGGACAACTGCTTCGTGGGGGCGAGCTTCATGCGTCCCCACGAGGTCCCGCTGCGGGAGCGGATCGGCCTCGACAAGATCATGTGGGGCAGCGACTACCCCCACGACGAAGGCACCACCCCCTTCTCCCGCGAGGGCCTGCGCATCGCCTACGCGGGCCTGCCGAGGGAGGAGGTCGCCGCCATGGTCGGCGGGAACGCGGCCCGCGTCTACGGATTCGACCTGGACCTGCTGGACCCGTTGGCGGCGAAGCACGGACCCCTCGTCTCGGAAACCGCCGAACCCCTCACCGACATCCCCCCGCAGGCCACCAGCCCCGCCTTCGCCCGCGGCGCCTCGGTCCGCGTCTGGTGACGCGGACCCTCCGGGGCGGCTCGCGGCGGGCAGGTGATCCGCTCCGGAGGAGGCGGTCCGCCGCCGTGGACCGACGCGATCGGTACCCTGGGTAACCCCGATGGATACCGATCGGTAACAACCCCTAGCGGCGGTGGTGGGGGCGCCTCTATGGTGCGGGCATGCCGAACCTGCCCGATGTCGTGCTGTGGTCCATACCCGCCTTCGTGCTGCTCACCGTCGTGGAGCTGGTGAGCTACCGGCTCCATCCCGACGAGGACGCCGCCGGGTACGAGGCCAAGGACGCGGCCACCAGCATCGCCATGGGCCTCGGCAGCATCGGGTTCGACCTGCTCTGGAAGCTCCCGGTCGTCGCGGTCTTCACGGCGGTCTACGAACTGACCCCGCTGCGCGTGCCGTTCCTGTGGTGGACCGTCCCGCTGATGCTGCTCGCCCAGGACTTCCTCTACTACTGGCAGCACCGCGGCCACCACGTCATCCGGATCCTGTGGGCCTGCCACGTCGTCCACCACAGCAGCCGCCGGTTCAACCTGACCACCGCCCTGCGCCAGCCCTGGACCAGCGCCACCACCTGGTGGTTCTACCTGCCGATGGTCGCCCTCGGCGTGCACCCGGCCGTCATCCCGTTCTGCTACGGCATCAACCTGCTCTACCAGTTCTGGGTCCACACCGAGCGCATCGGCAAACTGCCGCGGGCCTACGAGTACGTCTTCAACACCCCCTCCCACCACCGCGTCCACCACGCCTCCCAAGGGGGCTACCTGGACCGCAACTTCGGCGGGATCCTGATCATCTGGGACCGGATGTTCGGCTCCTGGGTGGGGGAGGAGGAGAAGCCCGTCTACGGACTCACCAAGAACATCGACACCTTCAACCCGCTGCGCGTGGCCACCCACGAGTACGCCGCCATCGCCCGCGACGTCCGCGCCGCCCGCAGCTGGCGCGAGCGCGCCGGACGGGTCTTCCGCGGCCCCGGCTGGCAGCCCGCCCCGGCCGCCGAGCCCGCCAAGGCGCCGGCGGAGCACGCCGCGTGAGCGCCACCGGGTCCCGTACCCCCTCCTGGGCCCGCCCCGTACCGGACGACACCCGCGGACGGGTGCTGCTCGCCGCGTTCGCCGCCGCCGGGGTGCTCGACCTCCTCTCGCTGCTCGCCGGCTGGCACCTCGGGCACGTCCTCGCCAAGCCGCTGCTGATGCCGCTGCTCGTCGCCCACGTGGTCACCCGAGGGGCGCCCCGGCTGCTGGTCGCGGCCCTGCTGTTCGGTTGGGGCGGGGACCTGGCGCTGCTCGTCGACGCCGGCCCCGCCTTCCTCGTCGGCATGGGCTCCTTCGCCGCCGGGCACGTCTGCTACCTCGTGCTCTTCGGCCGGGGCAGGACACACCCCGCGCTCGTGGGCGCGTACGCCGCCGCGCTCGTCGGGACGGTCGCGCTGCTCTGGGGCGACCTTCCGGGCGACCTGCGGGTGCCCGTCGCCGGGTACAGCCTGCTGCTCACCGCGATGGCCTGCCGCGCCGGCGCCCTCGGGACGCGCGCGGCGATCGGCGGGGCGCTGTTCCTGCTCTCCGACACCCTCATCGCCACCGGCGTCGCCGACTGGCCGCAGCCGCCCCGCCCCGACCTGTGGATCATGGCCACCTACCTCGCGGCCCAGTACCTGCTGGCCACGGGCGCGCTCGCCTCCCGGCAGGCGTACGGTGGGTCAGTCATACAAGACTGAACCAACCTGATCGGAGGGCAGCGCCACCATGCGTGCCACCGTCATCCACGCCCCGCACGACATCCGCGTGGAGGAGGTGCCCGACGCTGCGATCCAGCGCCCCGAGGACGCCGTCGTCCGCGTCCTGCGTGCCTGCATCTGCGGCAGCGACCTGTGGGCCTACCGCGGCGCGGCCGAGCGCCAACCCGGCCAGCGCATCGGCCACGAGTTCCTCGGCATCGTCGAGGAGACCGGCTCCGCCGTGTCCGGCCTGCGCGCGGGCGACCTCGTGGTGGCGCCCTTCATGTGGTCGGACGGCACCTGCGACTACTGCTCCGAGGGCCTGTACACCTCCTGCGTGCACGGCGGCTTCTGGGGCTCGGTCGGCCACGACGGCGGCCAGGGCGAGGCCGTGCGGGTACCGCACGCCGACGGCACGCTGGTGAAGCTGCCCGCCGACGCCGCCTCCGACGACCACCTGCTGACCGGGCTGCTCGCGCTGTCCGACGTCATGGGCACCGGCCACCACGCCGCCGTGGGCGCCGGCGTCCGCGAGGGCTCCACGGTCGCCGTCGTCGGGGACGGCGCGGTCGGCCTGTGCGGCGTCCTCGCCGCCAAGCGGCTCGGTGCCGAGCGGATCATCGCCCTGGGCCGTCACACCGCCCGCACCGACATCGCGAAGCTGTTCGGGGCCACCGACATCGTCGCCGAGCGCGGCGAGGCCGCCGAGGCGGCCGTCCGCGAGCTCACCGGCGGCCAGGGCGCCCACTGCGTCATCGAGGCCGTCGGTACCGAGGAGTCCATGCGCACCGCGGTGAACATCGCCCGCGACGGCGGGACCATCGGCTACGTCGGCGTCCCGCACGGCAGCGGCACCGGCCTCGACCTCGGCGTCATGTTCGACCGCAACCTCACCCTGCGCGGCGGCGTCGCCCCGGTGCGCGCGTACATCCCGGAGCTGCTGGAGGACGTGCTGAGCGGCGCGATCGACCCGGCGCCCGTCTTCGACCGGGCGGTCTCCCTCGACGGGGTGCCGGACGGCTACCGCGCGATGGACGACCGCAGCGCCCTCAAGGTCCTGATCACGCTCTGAGGACGGTCCCGCACGGCCGGCCGGGGGAGCTTCCCCGGCCGGCCGTGCACGTCCCGCGCTACTGCACGTCCCGCGCTACTGCACGTCCCGCGCTACTTCACGGCCTTGAGCGCGTCCACCACGCCGTAGCCGTAATAACCCGTCTGGCCCCACTTGGCCTGGCAGGTGCCGGCGTCGACCAGGGTGCCCGCGGCGTCGTAGATCTTCTCCGGGCAGGCCGTCTTCGTGGCCTGCGCCTTGAGCATGGCCTGGAGCTGCGAGGGCGTCGCCGTCGGGTGGGCGCTCTTGAGGAGGGCCGCGACGCCCGCGACGTGCGGACCGGCCATCGAGGTGCCCTGCTTGTAGCCGTAGCCGCCGCCCGGGAGGGTGGACAGCACGCGGCCGTTGGCGTCCGGGGTGTCGGGCACCTGCCACTTGTCGCCGCCCGGCGCCGCCACGTCTATGACGCCGAGACCGTAGCTGGAGTAGTAGGACCGCAGCCCCTTGTCACCGGTGGCGGAGACGGAGACCACGCCCGGCAGCTGCGTCGGCAGGTCCAGGCAGTCGTGCGGGTCGATCGTGCGCGGCGCCGGGGTGCCGTCGTCCGGGCTCGTCGTGTCGGTGATCGAGTGGGAGGCCAGGTCCCAGTTCTCGTTGCCCGCGGAGGCCACGTTGAGCACGCCCTTGCGCTCCGCGTACTTGGCCGCCCGGCCGAGGGCCTCCACCAGCGCCTTCTGGTCGTCGTCCGACTTGCAGTTGAAGTACCAGGGGTCGACGTAGTAGCTGTTGTTGGTCACCTCGATCCCCTTCTCGGCGGCGAACACGAAGCCGCAGACGACCGCTTCGGTGTAGAAGAGGCTGGTCCCGGGCTCGCTCACCTTGATCGCGGCGACCTTCGCGCCCGGTGCGACACCGCTGATGCCGATGCCGTTGCGGGCGGCCGCGATGGTGCCCGCCACGTGCGTGCCGTGGTCGCTGCCGTCCGGGTACGGGCGCCAGGCGCCGTCCGTGGTGTCGGCGACGCCGCCGACGCAGTTGGCCGACTGGCTCTTGGAGAAGTTCGGGGCGAGGTCCGGGTGAGTGTCGTCGACGCCCGTGTCGATGACCCCGACCGTGACGTCCGGGCTGCCGGCGTTGAGCGCCTGCGCCTGGTCGGCCTTGATCGCCCGCAGGTCCCACTGGTTGGGCTCCAGCGGCTCCTGCCCGGGCTGCGCGCTCGCCGCCGCCTTCGCCGCGTCCGCCGCGCCGAGGCGCTGCGTGGTGCCCTCCTCGGTCGTCTGCACCGTCTTGAGGGGGGCGGTGCGGGTGGCGCCGACCGACACGAACAGGCCGCGCTGGGCGCGCAGCTGCTTGGCGAAGTCGGGGTTGCGGGAGTGTGCGACGACCACCCCGATCTGCTCGTACGAGGTCACCACCGTTCCGCCGGCCCGCTCGACGGCCTTCTGCGCCGCCGTGACGGTGGCGTACGTGTTCAGGTTCGCCACGTACGACAGCTCGGGACCGGAGGTGTCGGGCTTGGCCCCGGCCGCCGCGCCGGCCGTCGTGCCCAGGGGCGCGGCGGAGGCCGCGACCGGGGACAGGAAGGCGAGCGAGGCGGTGAGCGCGAGGCCGACCGGTACGGCGAGACGGCCGTGCCTCTTGGGGGATCGTGACCCCAGCTGAGCCATGGGTTCTCCACATCATCAGTGAAAGGGCCGTCCGCGCGTGGTCCGCGCAGGCGACGGGTTCATGACAGGCGAACCTAGTACCGGCCTTCACCCCTGCGCCATCAGTTCGAAGAATCCGGTGGAACGAGCAGGACGGCGGAAAACGGCCTCAGAAACGGAACGTGTTGAACCGTCCCGTCGCGCGAGCCGTGCCGTTGTCAGGGGGAACCGGCGCCACCGCTCCCCACCACGGAGGTCGTTTTGTCCGTACCCGCCCCCTCGCACCCGCGTCACAAGGAGAGCCCCCGGTGACAACCCAAGCAGCAGCGCAGCCGCCCGGCGGCGTGGAACCACGCCCGGCGGGTCCCACGGCCGAAGACTTCGAACGCGTCCAGCAGAGCCCGGAGTTCGCCGAACTGCGCCGCTCCCACCGCTCCTTCGCCTTCCCCCTCACCGTCGCGTTCATCGCCTGGTACCTCCTGTACGTCCTGCTCTCGAACTACGCGGGCGGTTTCATGGGGACCAAGCTCTTCGGCAACATCAACGTCGCCCTCGTCCTCGGCCTCGCCCAGTTCGCGACGACCTTCCTCATCGCCTGGCTCTACGCGCGGCACGCCGCCACCGGGCTCGACCCCAAGGCCGCCGCCATCAAGGCGCGGATGGAGGCCGGAGAATGAGCACTCCACTGCACCTGACGGCCGCCGCCGGGGCCACCGAGCACCGCCCGCTGATCATGACCCTGTTCGGGCTGTTCGTGGTCGCCACCCTCGTCATCACCATCTGGGCCGGCCGCCAGACCAAGGACGCCGCCGACTTCTACGCCGGCGGCCGCCAGTTCACCGGCTTCCAGAACGGCCTGGCCATCTCCGGCGACTACATGTCAGCCGCGTCCTTCCTCGGCATCGCGGGGGCCATCGCGCTCTTCGGCTACGACGGCTTCCTCTACTCCATCGGCTTCCTCGTCGCCTGGCTGGTGGCCCTGCTGCTGGTCGCCGAGCCGCTGCGCAACTCCGGCCGCTACACGATGGGCGACGTCCTCGCCTACCGGATGCGCCAGCGGCCCGTACGCACCGCCGCGGGCACCTCCACCATCGTGGTGTCGATCTTCTACCTGCTCGCCCAGATGGCCGGCGCGGGCGTGCTGGTCTCGCTGCTCCTGGGCATCACCAGCGACGGCGGCAAGGTGGCCGTCGTCGCCCTGGTCGGCGTCCTGATGATCCTCTACGTGACCATCGGCGGGATGAAGGGCACCACCTGGGTCCAGATGGTCAAGGCCGTCCTGCTCATCGCGGGCGCCCTGCTGGTCACCTTCCTAGTGCTGCTCAAGTTCCACTTCAACATCTCCGACCTGTTGGGCAAGGCCGCCGAGAACAGCGGCCAAGGCGCCAAGTTCCTGGAGCCCGGTCTCAAGTACGGCACCAACGGGACCACGAAGCTGGACTTCATCTCGCTGGGCATCGCGCTGGTCCTGGGCACCGCCGGCCTGCCGCACATCCTGATCCGCTTCTACACCGTGCCCACCGCCAAGGCCGCCCGTAAGTCCGTGAACTGGGCCATCGGCATCATCGGGGCCTTCTACCTGATGACGATCGCCCTCGGCTTCGGCGCCGCGGCCCTGCTCAAGCGGGCCGACATCCTCGCCTCCAACAAGGCGGGCAACACCGCGGCGCCGCTGCTCGCGCAGGAGGTCGGCGGCGGTCCCGGCACCACCGGCGGGGCCATCCTGCTCGCGGTGATCTCCGCGGTCGCCTTCGCCACGATCCTCGCGGTGGTCGCCGGCCTGACCCTCGCCTCCTCCTCGTCCTTCGCGCACGACATCTACGTGAACGTCATCCGCAGGGGCAAGGCCACCGAGAAGGAGGAGGTCCGCGCGGCCCGCTGGTCCACCGTCGTGATCGGCGCCGTGGCCATCGGGCTCGGCGCCCTCGCCCGCGACCTCAACGTCGCCGGTCTGGTCGCCCTCGCCTTCGCCGTCGCGGCGTCCGCCAACCTGCCGACGATCCTCTACAGCCTGTTCTGGAAGCGCTTCACCACCCAGGGCGCGCTGTGGTCCATCTACGGCGGCCTGGTCTCCTCGGTCGTCCTCGTGCTCTTCTCGCCGGTGGTCTCAGGCAAGCCCACCTCGATGTTCAAGGGCGCCGACTTCTACTGGTTCCCGCTGGAGAACCCCGGCATCGTCTCCATCCCGCTCGGCTTCCTCCTCGGCTGGCTGGGAACCCTCCTGTCCAAGGAGGAGGCCGACCCCCGGAAGTTCGCCGAACTCGAAGTCCGGGCCCTGACGGGAACAGGCGCTCACTGAAATACTCCGGACACCCGTCGTGGCCGTGTCGTACTTCCCTACGACACGGCCACGGCACGTCTCGTTCGTTCAGGCACCACAACAAGTCACGGGCGTCGCGTAGGCTCGAAAGCAGCGCACACATGTCTCGACCGAGCGGCGCTACCTCTATGAAGCGGACAGGGGAGGGGGCCCACAGTGCTTCTCGACACCTACGGCCGTGTGGCCACTGACCTGCGCGTCTCACTCACGGACCGGTGCAACCTGCGCTGCACCTACTGCATGCCCGAGGAAGGCCTGCAGTGGCTGCAGAAGACGGACCTGCTCAGCGACGACGAGATCGTCCGGCTGATCCGCATCGCCGTCACCCGGCTCGGCATCACCGAGGTCCGGTTCACCGGCGGCGAACCGCTGCTGCGCCCCGGTCTCGTCGGCATCGTCGAGCAGTGCGCGGCCCTCGAACCGCGGCCCGACATGTCGCTGACCACCAACGGCATCGGGCTCAAGCGCACCGCACAGGCGCTCAAGGCCGCCGGCCTGGACCGAGTAAACGTCTCCCTGGACACCCTGCGGCCCGAGGTGTTCAAGACCCTCACCCGCCGCGACCGTCACCACGACGTCATCGACGGCATGGCGGCCGCCCGGGAGGCCGGTCTCACCCCGGTGAAGGTCAACGCGGTGCTCATGCCGGGCCTCAACGACGACGAGGCCCCCGACCTGCTCGCCTGGGCCGTGGAGAACGAGTACGAACTCCGCTTCATCGAGCAGATGCCGCTCGACGCGCAGCACGGCTGGAAGCGCGACGGCATGATCACCGCAGGTGACATCCTGGCTTCGCTGCGCACCCGCTTCACCCTCACCGAGCAGGGCGCCGACGAACGCGGCTCCGCCCCCGCCGAGCGCTGGCTCGTCGACGGCGGCCCGGCCACCGTCGGGGTCATCGCCTCCGTCACCCGCCCGTTCTGCGGCGCCTGCGACCGCACCCGCCTCACGGCCGACGGCCAGGTGCGTACGTGCCTCTTCGCGACCGAGGAGTCGGACCTGCGGGGCGCGCTGCGCTCGGGCGCCCCGGACGAGGAGATCGCCCGCCTGTGGAAGGTGGCGATGTGGGGCAAGAAGGCCGGCTCCGGCCTCGACGACCCGAGTTTCCTCCAGCCCGACCGCCCGATGTCGGCGATCGGCGGCTAGGCCGGCCGGCAGCCACCCGTCACATCACGAGGCCCCGTCCGGCGACCGGACGGGGCCTCGACCCGTTCTCAAGCGAAACTCAGGCACTCCTGCGGCGGGTCTTCAGCGCTCGCGCTCCGAGCCCTCCGGCTGGACCCACTCCTCCAGCTTCACGACGTCCTTGAGGAACCCGCGCACGTCCAGGAACCGCGAGAGGTGCTCGCGGTGCTCCTCGCAGGCCAGCCACGTCTTGCGGCGCTCCGGTGTGTGCAGCTTCGGGTTGTTCCACGCCAGGACCCAGACCGCCGCGGCGCGGCAGCCCTTGGCGGAGCAGGTGGGATCGGTGCCGGGGGCGCTGGTGTCCGTATCAGGGGAGTTCACAGCCTCAACCCTACAAACGGAAGGGCGACGCCGAGCAGCCACGGGGGGAGCTGCCCGGCGTCGGTCCGTCGCTCCGACGGGGGATGCGGAGCGCGTAGGCAGTATGTCACGCAGGACCCGGTGCGGTGCACCGGAACTTCATGATTGATCTGAGGTTTTCTTGAGGTTTCCCGCCTCCAGCACCGGGCGCACCGGAGCGGGCAGGAAGTGCGAGGGCAGCGAGGGCGCCGACTCGCGACCCGCGTTGGCGATGACCACCGCGACGTAGGGCAGCAGGGCGCCCGCCACCAACGTCACGATCGCCACATGACGCTCCACGTTCCATAGGAAAACGGTCGCGATGACCGAGAGGGTCCTGATCGTCATCGAGATCACGTACCGGCGCTGCCGACCGCGCACGTCCTCGCTGAGGCCCATCCGCGCTCCGGTGATCCGGAAGACCTCGGCCCCGTTCCGCTTCGACCGTTCCACGCTCCACCACCCGATCCACCCGCCGGGCGCTCCCGGCCCGGACCCCTTCCACCGTACGCCGCCGCCACCGGGGCGAGGAGAGGGGGTGCCCCCGAACGGCGCTGCCGGAATGCGGCCCACGCGGGCCGAGCCGAGACTGGGCCCACCTGCGCACAACGCGCCGCGAGGAGGCTCGACATGCATTGGTTGTGGGCGATCATCGTCGGTTTGGTGCTGGGGCTGATCGCCAGGGCCATCCTGCCGGGCAAGCAGCACCAGCCGATCTGGCTGACCGTGATCTTCGGCATCATCGGAGGCGTCCTCGGCAACGCCGTGGCCACCTGGATCGGCGTCCACGACACCAAGGGCATCGACTGGATCCGGCACCTGCTCCAGCTCGCCGGAGCCGTCCTGATCGTCGGACTCGGCGACATGGTCTACATGGCCCTCAAGGGCGACCGGCGGCGCCAGATGACCTGAGCGGCCCGGCGCGCTCCGCGGGCACGGCGAAGGGGCCGGTACGGACGTCCGTACCGGCCCCTTCGCCATGCCCACGGAGGGCGCCGGGGCCGTCAGCCCGTGACCTCGACCGCGGCCAGGTTCTTCTTGCCGCGGCGCAGTACGAGCCAACGCCCGTGCAGCAGGTCCTCCGCGGCCGGGACCGCGTCCTCGGCGGTCACCTTCACGTTGTTCACGTAGGCACCGCCCTCCTTCACCGTCCGGCGGCCCGCCGACTTGCTCGCGACCAGGCCCGTCTCCGCGAAGAGGTCCACGACCGGGGCGAGCTCCGCGACCCGGGCGTGCGGCAGCTCCGACAGGGCCGCGGCCAGCGTCGGCGCGTCCAGGTCGGCCAGCTCGCCCTGGCCGAACAGCGCCTTCGAGGCGGCGATCACCGCGTCGCACTGGTCGGCGCCGTGCACCAGCGTCGTCAGTTCCTGGGCCAGCGCCCGCTGGGCGGCGCGCGCCTGCGGCCGCTCGGCGGTCTGCTTCTCCAGCTCCTCCAGCTCCTCGCGGGACTTGAAGGACAGGATCCGCATGTAGCCCGAGATGTCCCGGTCGTCCACGTTCAGCCAGAACTGGTAGAACGCGTAGGGGGTGGTCATCTCCGGGTCGAGCCAGACGGCCCCGCCCTCGGTCTTGCCGAACTTCGTACCGTCCGACTTGACCATCAGGGGCGTCGCCAGCGCGTGCACCTGGGCCTGCGGCTCCAGCTTGTGGATCAGGTCCAGGCCGGCCACCAGGTTGCCCCACTGGTCCGAGCCGCCCTGCTGGAGCGTGCAGCCGTGGCGCCGGTACAGCTCCAGGAAGTCCATGCCCTGGAGCAGCTGGTAGCTGAACTCGGTGTAGCTGATGCCTTCCTGGGACTCCAGCCGGCGGGCCACCGAGTCCTTCGTCAGCATCTTGTTGACGCGGAAGTGCTTGCCGATGTCCCGCAGGAACTCGATGGCGGACATGCCCGCCGTCCAGTCCAGGTTGTTCACCATGACGGCCGCGTTCTCGCCCTCGAAGGACAAGAACGGCTCGATCTGCGTACGCAGGCGCGTCACCCAGTTCGCGACCGTCTCCGGGTCGTTCAGGGTGCGCTCGGCGGTCGGCCGCGGGTCGCCGATCTGACCGGTGGCCCCGCCGACCAGCGCCAGCGGCCGGTGACCGGCCTGCTGGAGCCGGCGCACCGTGAGCACCTGCACCAGGTGGCCCACGTGCAGCGAGGCCGCCGTCGGGTCGAATCCGCAATAGAACGTGACCGGACCGTCCGCGAACGCCTTGCGCAGCGCTTCTTCGTCGGTGGACTGGGCGAACAGCCCGCGCCACTTCAGTTCGTCGACGATGTCCGTCACGGTCGTGACTCTCCTTGAACGAGATGAACCAGATGAAGAGGGGTTTCCCCGCCAGTCTAGGCGGGCGGGGAGGACCCCTCAGACGCCCTTGCTGACCGAGCTCATGTTGAAGTCCGGGATCCGCAGGGCCGGCATCGAGGTGCGGGTGAACCAGTCGCTCCACTCGCGCGGCAGGGTCTTCTCGCTCCGGCCGGCCTCCGTGGCCCTCGACAGCAGGTCCACGGGGGACTCGTTGAACCGGAAGTTGTTGACCTCGCCGATGACCTCGCCGTTCTCCACGAGGTACACGCCGTCCCGGGTCAGCCCGGTCAGCAGCAGCGTCGCCGGGTCGACCTCGCGGATGTACCAGAGGCAGGTCAGCAGCAGGCCGCGCCCCTGGTGGCCGGTGCCCGCCACCATCTCCTCCAGCGACTTCTCCCCGCCCCCGTCCAGGATCAGGTTCCCGAAGCCGGGGGAGAGCGGGAGCCCGGTCAGGTCCGCGCTGTGCCGGGTCGTGGTCAGCCGGGCCAGCTCGCCGCCGCTCATCCACTCCGTGGCCGGGACCGGTAGGCCGTTGTCGAACACCGAGGCGTCGTCACCGGAGCTGTGCGCGATCACGAACGGCGCGGACTCCAGGCCCGCCGCGTTCGGGTCGCTGCGCAGTGTCAGCGGCAGCCGGGACAGCCGCTCCCCGATCCGGGTGCCGCCGCCGGGCTTGGAGAAGACCGTCCGGCCCTCCACCGCGTCCCGGGCCGCCGCCGACCACATCTGGTAGATCAGCAGGTCCGCCACC
Source organism: Streptomyces sp. NPDC051578 (assembly GCF_044454045.1). Classification (NCBI taxonomy): domain Bacteria; kingdom Bacillati; phylum Actinomycetota; class Actinomycetes; order Kitasatosporales; family Streptomycetaceae; genus Streptomyces; species Streptomyces sp. NPDC051578. The sequence goes on along the minus strand of NZ_JBITDH010000001.1, from coordinate 27,509 downwards.
GCCGTCGGGGGCAGCAGGGTCTCGTACCGCCCGGCCGGCAGGTCGAAGCGGCGCTCCGCCCAGCCCAGGCGTACGGCGAGCTCCGCGTCCAGCGCGGTCGGGTCCACGTCCTTGAAGTCCCGCGTGGCCCGGCCGGCCCACGCCGAGCGCCGGCGGTCCGGCGACTTCGCGTTCAGCTCCAGCGTGCCGTTCGGCTGGTCGTGGCGCAGCCGCAGGCCCGTCGAGGTGCCGACGTAGGTGGAGACCAGCTCGTGGTTGGCGAAGCCGTACAGCTCCCGGCCGCCCGCGCGGGCCCGGGCGAAGGCCTCGCCGAGGGCCGGGGCGAAGTCGGTGAACACCGCAGAGGAGGTTTCGGCCGGGGCGTCGGTGAAGTCCGGCGAGGCCGGTGTACCGGTGACCAGGGGCTGGGCGTCCTCCGCCGGGCCCGCGTTCCGCGCGGCCGCCTCGGCGGCGCGCACCAGAGGTTCCAGGTCGGCCGCGGTGACGGCGGAGCGCGACACGACCCCCGAGGCCGTGCCCTCCTTGCCGTCGACGGTGGCGATGACCGTCAGGGTCCGGCCGCGGGTGACGCCGTTGGTGGTGAGCGCGTTGCCCGCCCAGCGCAGGTTGGCCGTCGACTCCTCGTCGGCGATGACGACGCAGCCGTCGGCGGTGGACAGCTCCAGGGCCCGCTCGACGATCTCGTGGGGCTTGGTACGAACCGACATCAGCGTCCGGCCTCCTGGGTCGTGTTCAAGATGTTCACGTCGCGGAACAGCGCGGACGGGCAGCCGTGGGACACGGACGCGACCTGGCCCGGCTGTGCCTTGCCGCAGTTGAAGGCGCCGCCGAGCACGTACGTCTGCGGGCCGCCCACCTTCTCCATCGAGCCCCAGAACTCGGTGGTCGTGGCCTGGTACGCCACGTCGCGCAGCTGCCCCGCCAGCCGGCCGTTCTCGATGCGGAAGAACCGCTGGCCGGTGAACTGGAAGTTGTAGCGCTGCATGTCGATCGACCAGGAGCGGTCGCCGACCACGTAGATCCCGCGCTCCACCCCGCCGATCAGGTCCTCCGTGGACAGGCCGCCCGGATCCGGCCGCAGCGAGACGTTCGCCATCCGCTGCACCGGCACGTGGCCCGGCGAATCCGCGAACGCGCAGCCGTTGGAGCGCCCCAGCCCGGTCAGCTTCGCGATCCGCCGGTCCAGCTGGTAGCCGACCAGGGTGCCGTCCTTGACCAGGTCCCAGCTCTGCGCCTCGACGCCCTCGTCGTCGTAGCCGATGGTGGCCAGGCCGTGCTCCGCCGTGCGGTCACCGGTCACGTTCATGATCGAGGAGCCGTACTTGAGCTCGCCCAGCTGGTCGAAGGTGGCGAAGGAGGTCCCGGCGTACGCGGCCTCGTAGCCCAGCGCCCGGTCCAGTTCGGTGGCGTGCCCGATGGACTCGTGGATGGTCAGCCACAGGTTGGACGGGTCCACGACCAGGTCGTAGCGGCCGGCCTCCACGCCGGGCGCCCGCATCTTCTCGGCGAGCAGTCCGGGGATCTGCTCCAGCTCGGAGTCCCAGTCCCAGCCGGTGCCCGTCAGGTACTCCCAGCCGCGCCCGGCCGGCGGGGCGATGGTGCGCATCGAGTCGAACTCGCCGGTGGAGGCGTTGACGGCGACCGCGGTGAGCTGGGGGTGGATCCGTACCCGCTGCTGGGTGGTGGAGGTGCCGGCGGTGTCGGCGTAGAACTTGTTCTCGTGGACCGCCAGCAGCGACGCGTCGACGTGCGTCACGCCGTCCGCCGCCAGCAGCCGCGCGCTCCACTCGGCCAGCAGGGCCGCCTTCTGCGCGTCCGGCACCTCGAACGGGTTCACGTCGTAGGCGGAGATCCAGGTCCGGTCGGCGTGCACCGGCTCGTCGGCGAGCTCCACCCGCTCCGTCGAACCCGCGGCCTTGAGCACCTGCGCCGACAGCTTGGCCATGGCCACGGCCTGCGAGGCCACCTTCGCCGCGCCGTCCATGGTCAGGTCCACACCGGAGGCGAAGCCCCAGGAGCCGCCGTGCACCACGCGCACCGCGTAGCCGAGGTCGGTGGTGTCCGAACTGCCGGACGGCTTGGCGTCGCGCAGCCGCCAGGAGGCGCTGCGGATCCGCTCCAGCCGGAAGTCGGCGTGGTCGGAGCCCAGCGCGCGCGCCCGCGCGAGCGCCGCGTCGGCGAGCGCCCGCAAGGGCAGCGCGGTGAATGCCGCGTCGATGGAATGGGGCACGTCGATTCCTCCCGGGGTCGGGGCCGGTCGCCCCGATCATGTCGCGCCCGGGGCCGTTGTGCACACTTCTTTCTGTAGAGACTCCACAGAGGCTGCGGCAAGGCCCTGTCGGGCCCCGATTCTCCTTATCCAGGGCGGGACCGATAGGTTTTTGTTCATCACACAGCTAAGCGAAAGGGTGATCCGTTGAGCCGCTCGGTTCTCGTCACCGGAGGAAACCGGGGCATCGGCCTCGCCATCGCCCGAGTCTTCGCGGAGGCGGGCGACAAGGTCGCGATCACGTACCGGTCCGGCGAGCCACCGCAGGAGCTCGCCTCGCTGGGTGTCCTGGCGGTCCGCTGCGACATCACCGACTCGGAGCAGGTGGAGCAGGCCTACAAGGAGATCGAGGACAAGCACGGCGCGGTCGAGGTCCTGGTGGCCAACGCCGGCATCACCAAGGACACGCTGCTCATGCGGATGTCCGAGGAGGACTTCGCCTCGGTCGTCGACACCAACCTCACCGGCACGTTCCGGGTCGTCAAGCGGGCCAACCGCGGGATGCTGCGTGCCAAGAAGGGCCGCGTCGTCCTGATCTCCTCGGTCGTCGGCCTCCTCGGTGCGGCCGGCCAGGCCAACTACGCCGCCTCGAAGGCCGCGCTCGTGGGCTTCGCCCGCTCGCTCGCCCGTGAGCTGGGATCGCGCAACATCACCTTCAACGTCGTCGCCCCCGGTTTCGTGGACACCGACATGACGAAGGTGCTCACCGACGAGCAGCGCGCGGCCATCGTGGGCCAGGTGCCCTTGGGCCGCTACGCGCAGCCCGAGGAGATCGCGGCGGCCGTGAGCTTCCTGGCGTCCGACGACGCCGCGTACATCACCGGAGCCGTCATTCCCGTAGACGGCGGATTGGGCATGGGTCACTGATCACCATGAGTGGAATTCTCGAAGGCAAGCGCATCCTCGTCACGGGGGTGCTGATGGAGTCGTCCATCGCCTTCCATGCCGCCAAGCTGGCCCAGGAGCAGGGCGCCGAGGTCATCCTCACCGCGTGGCCGCGCCCCTCGCTCACCGAGCGCATCGCCAAGAAGCTGCCCAAGCCGGTCAAGGTGATCGAGCTCGACGTCACCAACGAGGAGCACCTGGCCCGCCTGGAGGGCCTCGTCCGCGACGAGCTCGGCGGCCTGGACGGGGTCGTCCACTCCATCGGCTTCGCGCCGCAGGACGCCCTGGGCGGCAACTTCCTCAACACCCCGTTCGAGTCGGTCGCCACCGCCATGCACGTCTCGGCGTTCTCGCTGAAGTCGCTCACCATGGCCTGCAAGCCGCTGTTCCCGCACGAGGGCGCGGCCGTCGTCGGCCTGACCTTCGACGCGCAGTTCGCCTGGCCGCAGTACGACTGGATGGGCCCGGCCAAGGCCGCGCTGGAGGCCACCAGCCGCTACCTGGCCCGCGACCTGGGCAAGGAGAACATCCGCTGCAACCTGGTCTCGGCCGGTCCGCTCGGCTCGATGGCCGCGAAGTCCATCCCCGGCTTCTCCGACCTGGCCGACGTGTGGAACTCCCGCTCCATGCTGGAGTGGGACATGAGCGATCCGGAGCCCACGGGCCGGGCCATCGTGGCCCTGCTCTCCGACTGGTTCCCGAAGACGACGGGCGAGATCGTCCACGTGGACGGCGGCCTGCACGCGATGGGCGCCTGACCTTCGCGTCCCTTACGTCCGTACGGCGGTGGGGGGGGGGGGCCCCCCGGGGGGGGCCCCCCCCCCCCCCGCCCCCGCCCCCGGGGGGGGGGGGCCGGGCGGGGCCAAAAGCGTGGTTGGGATAGACGGTATTAAA
>NZ_JBITDH010000001.1:0-23451 GCF_044454045.1 Streptomyces sp. NPDC051578 | reverse complement strand
GGGGGCTATTGTCCCTGGGGCCGGGCGCCCGCCCCTCTTGGGGGCCCTAACCCCCCCCCCCCCCCCCCCCGGGCGGGGGGGGCCGCCCCCCCCGGGGGGGGGGGCGCCCCCACCGCCGTTTCGCGCCCGTAGGGCGGGGTTTCGCGGGACGCTCGATCGGATGTTCGTCGTCTGACCGGATCTTCCCGAGTCGTAAACCGGGACATGTGCCTGCAAACTGACCGGGCCGGGATCTTCCCGGATCCTTCGGGGAGGAGGTACGGGCGTGGGCGCGAGGCCGAGCCGAGCGGCATCCCTGCTGGTCACCTCCGTGGCCCTGGCCGCCCTCCTGATCCCGGGGGCCGTCGCGCAGCCGGCCCCGGCCGCCGCGGAACGCCCAGGCGGGAGCCAGGGCACGGGGGGCCGGCCTCTCGAAGGCATCGAGGCCCAGGCCGCCAGGGGTCAGGCCGCCAGGGGTCAGGCCGTCGAGGACGCGGTCGTCGTGGACCTGGACGAGATCCCGGCCGAGCCTCCCGTGCCGTCGGCGCCGCCCGCCCGGCAGCTCTTCGGCGCCGACTGCGACACCGTGATCGAGGCCTCGCAGGTGACGGCGTACTGCCACAACGGCTTCCCGCGGACCGACCTGGTGCGGCTGCACGTGGAGTGCGACCGGTGGTGGGACATCGACGGGGACGGCGCGGCCGTCGCCGTGGGTCCCGCAGGCCGGGTCGAGCTCAGCGGCCGGTGCTGGAAGGAGGTCCGCTCGGCGTGGGTGAGCCACGAGCCGGGCTGACCTGACGGCCGGGCGGGATCCGGGGGAGGAGGCCTACCGCCCCTGCAGGCAGGCGAACGGATAGCCCGCCGCCTCCGAAGCGGCGGTGTCCGCGTCCCCGCGCCGGATCGCCTCGATCAGCCGGGCGTGGTCCATGTGCGCCTGCGGGGTCAGCTCGGGGCCGACGTCCGCCCGCAGCCAGTCCGCCACCAGGTCGCCCAGGTCGGCGTACAGGCCCACCAGCACCTCGTTGTGGGAGGCCGTCACCACCGCCATGTGCAGACTGACGTCCGCCGCGACGAACAGCTCCGCGTCCCCGCTGCGCCAGGCCTCCTCGCGCCGGGCCAGCAGCGCGTCCAACTGGTCGAGGTCCCGTTCGGTGCGGCGCTCCGCCGCCAGTCGGGCCGCCGACGACTCCAGCGTCGAGCGCAGCTCCGCGATGTGCCGGGGGTCGGCCCCCGCGAAGCGCCGGTGCATCACCCCGGCCAGCTCGCTGGTGGCGAGCACGTACGTCCCCGAGCCCTGGCGGATGTCGAGGAGGCCGTTGTGGGCGAGGGCCCGGACGGCCTCCCGGACCGTGTTGCGGGCGACCCCCAGCAGCTCGACCAGCGCGGGTTCGGTGGGGATCCGGGCGCCGACGGGCCATTCACCGGAGGTGATCTGGTTCCTGAGCTGGGCGATCACCTGGTCGACGAGCGCGGATCGCCGGGGCGAGGTCAGCGGCATGCGGTCGGGTCCTCTCCGGACATGGGACGCGGCGGGCGAGCGGGTCCAGGAGACTGGACAACCAATCATCCCATGATTCTATGATGGGGCAATGTCCGAGGATGAAGTCCAGACCGTGAACCGGCCCCAGACCGCCCGCACGGCGCCCCCGCAGCCCCTCGCCGCCCCCGCGAACGCCGAGCCGGCGTGGCTCGGACCCGTACTCGTCGCCGGAATCGTCATCGCCGCCCTCAACCTGCGGCCCGCCATCACCAGCCTCGGCGCCCTCTTCGAAGAGACCCGCACCGGCCTGGGCATGAGCGGCACCGTCGCCGGACTCATCACCTCGGTCCCCGCCCTCTGCTTCGCCGTCTTCGGCGTCACCGCGCCCCGCCTCTCCCGCCGCTTCGGACCGGCCGCCGTCGTGTGCGCCGGCATGGCCGCCGTCGCCGCCGGCCTGCTGATCCGGCCCTTCGCGACCAACGCCGCCGGGTTCCTCGCGGCCAGCGCACTGTCCCTGGCCGGCATAGCCCTGACCAACGTGCTGCTCCCGGTGATCATCAAGCGCTGGTTCCCGGACCGCGTCGGCACCATGACCGGCGTCTACTCCATGGCCCTGGCCGCCGGCACCTCCCTCGCCGCCGCCGCGACCGTCCCGCTCACCTCCGCACTCGGCGGCAGCTGGCGCACCGGCCTGCTGGTCTGGGCCTTCCTCGCCGTCGCCGCCGTCCTGCCCTGGCTGCCGATCGCCGCCGCGGTCCGCCGAGCCCGGGGCGCCGCCCCCGCCCGAGGGGCCGCCGGCACCGGCCCGCGCGTCGTGCGCAGCCGTACCGCCTGGGCCCTGGCCTGCTACTTCGGCCTCCAGGCCACCGGCGCCTACGTCACCATGGGCTGGCTCGCACAGATCTTCCGCGACTCCGGGGTCTCCGCCTCCACGGCCGGCGTATTGCTCGCCGTCACCATGTTCATGGGCGTCCCGCTCGCCTTCGTCATCCCCCGCCTCGCCGGGCGGATGCGCCACCAGGGCCCCATCGCCGTCGTCCTCGGCCTCTTCGGCTTCCTCGGGTACGCCGGCCTCTGGCTCGCCCCCGCCGCCGGAGCCTGGGCCTGGGCGCTCCTGCTCGGCGTCTCCAACTGCGCCTTCCCGCTCGTCATCACCATGATCGGACTGCGGGCCAGGTCGTCGGCCGGGGTCGTCAAGCTCTCCGCCTTCGCCCAGAGCGTCGGCTACCTCATCTCCATCCCCGGCCCGCTGCTCATCGGCGCGCTCTACCAGCACAGCGGCGGCTGGGACCTGCCCCTGGCCCTCATGGCCGGGCTGCTGGTCCCGCAGATCGTGCTCGGCGTACTCGCCGGACGGGACCGCACGATCGAGGACGAATGCGGCATGGGACACTGAGCGGCATGTCGCCCGTACTCGAACCGAACCCCCAGAACGGCCACAAGAAGCTCGGCCTCGTGCTCGGCGCGATGCTCGTCGTGACCGTCATCATCTCCGTCATCGCCACGATCGCCTCCCCCTGACACCCGGCCCCGGCAGGGTGCGGGGTAGGGACAGCCCCCGTACCCCTAGGGGGTCAGGCTCAGGGTGATCTGGGGTGTGCCCCGGATGGGAGCCGCGGCGCCGGATCAATAGATTCGACACCGCGAGCCCGTCCCACCAGCACACCCACGGAGGCGGCCATGTCGGCCCCCACGCACACCCCGTCCGTCACCCGCCGTCGCACCTTCACGCCCGGTACGGGCGCCGACGCCCGGCTGCACTGGTGGGCGCTGGCGCTGCCCGCGCTCGCCTTCGGCCTCCTGCTGCTGCTCCTGGCCGGATCCGGTGAGGCGCACGCCGCGAGCGACGAGGGCTCCCCACTGGTCCACGTCACCGCACAGCTGCTGCGCGCAGTCGGCTGACCGGCGTACGCCGGGGCGCACGGGGGGCGCACGATGGCGCCGCAACCCGGCGGTGAACCCCTCAACACCCCGCGCCCCACGGCTCCTTTCATGCGAAGCTGGGATCCATGAGCGCCGACACACCCCGCAGGATCGTCCTCCTCCGGCACGCCAAGGCCGAATGGTCGGACGGCACAGACCACGAACGCCCGCTGGCGGAACGCGGCCGGCAGGACGCACCGGCCGCCGGCCGGAAACTGGCGCGGACCGGCATCGGCTTCGACCTGGCCCTCTGCTCGACCGCCGCCCGCACCCGCGAGACCTGGAAGCTCGCCGTCCAGGAACTGCCGCACCGGCCGAGGACCACGTACGAGGAGCGGCTCTACGACGCCTCGCTGGGCGAGCTCATCGCCCTGCTGAACGAGACCTCCGACGAGGTGGCCGACCTCCTGGTCATCGGCCACAACCCCGGGATGCACGCCCTCGCCGACGCGCTGTCCGGGACGGCCCAGGGCGACACGCTCCAGCGGATGAGCCGCAGCGGCTTCCCGACCTCGGCCCTCGCCGTCGTCTCCTTCACCGGCGGCTGGAAGTCCCTGGAGCACGGTGTCGGCACCCTGCAGGACTTCTGGACCCCCTCGGACCACTGACGGCAGCGCCGCCGGAACCCGACACGGCAGCGCCGCCGGAACCCGACACGGCAGCGCCCACCGGAACCCGACACGGCAGCGCCCACCGGAACCCGACACGGCAGCGCCCACCGGAACCCGACATCGGCAGCGCCCGCCGGACCACCGACCCCCCCGGGCCGTGGAGCCCGCCCGCCTCCGGGTGGCCGGGCTCCACCTGCCGCTCTCAGCGCCCGTACGCCGCCTCCGGCAGCGCCGCGTCCCGCGCCTGCCACAGCTCCGGGTAGAACCGCCGGTGCACCGAAGCCCGCAGATGGGCGACGCCGGTGCTGCCGCCCGACCCCGGGCCACTGCCGATCTGACGCTCCACGAGCAGCGCGTGGCAGGCCCGCCACTCGGTCCAGGCCTCGTCCAGGTCGACCAGCGCCTCCACCAGCTCGGCCAACTCCGCAAGCTGCGCCGGATCCCCGTCGGCCCCGTCGCCCACGGGAGCCGCCAGCCGCTCGTACGCCGCTCGCCGGCCCTCCTCGTCCGCCACCGCGAAACCCGCCTTGCCCAGGAGCGCCACGAACGCGTCCCACACCGTGGGCTGCGCGAGGCGCCCGCGCAGCCGCTCCTGCTCCGGCCCGCTCAGCCCCGCGATGACCCGGGCCCCGTACGCGCCGCGCACCCAGTCGGCGCCGCACAGCGTCGCGATCTCGACGTACTGCGCCGACTGCGCGCCGCTGCTGCTGCCCAGCACGCCCCGGAAGGCGTGGAACTCCCGGGGCGGCATGCCGCGCAGCGGCCGGATCCCCTCGATCAGCACCCGGGTGATCGCCACGCACCGCACGAGCCGGACCCGGGCCGTGCGGGCGTCACCGTCGAGCATCCGCCCGCGGGCGTCGGCCAGTTCGGCGAGCAGCTGGCCGAACCACAGCTCCTGCACCTGGTGGACGGTGATGAACAGCCGCTCGTCGTGCACCCCGTCGGCCAGCGGGACCTGGAGCGACAGCAGTTCGGGCAGCCGCAGGTAGTTCGAGTAGGTGACGTCCTGCGACTTCGCCGCCCCCTCAGTCATCGCAGTCCTCCGGTGCGCGCAGTCCGTACGCCGCGAACGCCTCGGTGACGCCCGGCAGGTCGAACGCGTCGACCTGGGCGCACAGCCGCAACGTCGACCTGGAGATGCTCTGGATGCGGTCCGCGCCCGCGCCGCCGCCGTAGCTGTCCTCCAGGACCGCCTCGACGCGGTCGCCGTCGAGGCCCGCCAGCCGCAGGGACACGCGGACCGGCTCCAGGTCCCAGTCGAGCGCCGCGCGGATCATGGCCGGCAGGGCACGCGCCGCCGCGACCCGCCGGCCCCGGTCGAGCCGCGCCCACAGTTCCAGGAAGAACGCGGAGAAGAAGCGGTGGTGGCGGCCTTCGTCCTTGGCGTGGTCCCGCATCAGTTCGCGGACCGTGCTCACCACGGTCGGGTCCTGCGGCACCTCGTTCAGCACCGCCGTGATCAGCGTCTCGAAGACCACCGCCTGCAACTGGCCCGCCAGCACCGGGTCATCGGGAAGCAGGCGCCGCCCGCTGTCCTGGAGGGCGGTGACGAACCCGCCGTAGTCGACCTCCGGGACCGGGATGCCGGTGACGGCGGCGACCTGGTCGGCGAGGTCGAGGCTGTACAGGGCGTGATAGCCCTCGTCGCAGTACACCTTGAAGGCGTCCATCCGCAGCGCGGTGGGGAAGTGCAGCCCGGAGATGCCGTTGGCGACGGGCTCGGCCGCCCCGTTGACCACCCGGGTCTCCAGGTGCGTCGTGGAGTGCAGGAACTGGTAGAGGTGCCGTACGGAGATCTCCCGGATCCTTTCCGGGGCCAGCGCCTTCACCTCCGGATGGGCCAGGTGCGGCACCAGCGCGTCGGGGAAGAAGACCCGCCCCTGCTCTGCCTCCGCGTGGAAGATCCGCCGTACGCCGCCGCGTACGCCGGCGATCTCGTACCAGCGGTCGAGGGGACCGGGCGCGGCGCTCATGAGCGGCCTCCGTTCGCGGGGTCGTGCCGGGCTTCGAGGTGGGCGGCGATCCGCCGGACCGCCTCGGCGACCAGCGGCGCGTCGACGGTGTGGCACAGCCGGAACCAGCCCGGCTGCGGCGACCGGAACGCCCTGCCGGGCAGGATGCTGACCTTCGCGGAGTCGAACAGCTGCCGCCACAGCCGTTCCTCGGCGTCGAAACCGGTACCGGGCAGCCACCGGCGCAGGTCCAGCCACACGGAGAACCCCGCCTCTGCGGGCGCGTACGGGATGCCGTGCGCCTCCAGCAGGGCGACGAGGTGCCCGTACGAGGCGGCGAGCCGGTCCCGGCCGGCCTTGAGGAAGCCCGCCGCCCACTCCTGATCGGCCAGCAGGGCGGCCAGCGTCTCCTGCGTGGCGGTGGAGACGGGCGCGAAGTAGGCCATCGCCCGGGCCGCCGCCAGGACCTGCGGGTCGCGGGTGTGCAGGACGCCGGTCTTCAAGCCGGGCAGCCCGAAGTCCTTCGCGAAGCCCCACACGACGTGGGTGCGCCCGGCCCAGTGCGGGTTCACGGCGGGGTCGGCGGCGCTGGTGAAGCCCCGGCCGCCGAAGACGGCGTGCGCGTAGATCTCGTCGGAGATCAGGTCCACGTCGTGCTCGCGGACCACCCGCAGCAGCTCGGCCAGCACCTGCGGCGGGTGCACCTCGCCGATGGGGTTGGAGGGGGAGGACAGGGCGACCGCGCGGACCGTCGTACCGGCGGACCGCGCCTCGCGCAGCGCCCGGTCGACGGCCCCGGGGCTCAGCCGGAACCCGTCGCCGGGGGAGAGCGGCGCGGGCAGGATCCGGGCGCCGGAGCGACCGCCGAGATCGGTGTCGAAGGCCCCGTAGTAGGGGGCGGGCACCACGATCGCCTCACCCGGGTCGCACAGGACGGAGGCGATCGCGTCCAGCGCTCCGGTCGCGCCGCTGATCACCACCAGGTCCTGCGCGTCCAGCGGCGTACCGAAGGACCCGGACAGCAGGGCGGCGACCCGCTCGCGCAGCTCGTCGGTGCCGTGCAGCGGGGCGTAGCGGGCCGTGCCCTCCCGCATCGGCGCCAGCGCGGCCAGCCGGTCTTCGAGCAGGTCCCACAGCAGGCGGTTCTCGGCGGTACCCAGATTCAGGTAGCCGTCCGGGCGCAGGCGGGCGTCGTACGGTTCGGCCTCGGCGCGGAAGTGCGCCTCGGCGATGGCGGGGGCGTCGGCGAGGAGCCGGGCGGCCTGGCGGGAAACCATCAGGCCCTCCCGCTGTCGACGCCGGCGGCGGTCAGCAGGCCGGGATTGACGCCGAGGCCCATGGAGGCGTCGATGACCGCCCCGTGCAGGGCGGCGGACTGGTCACCGGCCAGCCACCACACGAACTCCGCTATCTCCTCGGGGCGGATCATGCGGGAGCCGGGCAGCCGCGCGGCGAGCGCGGCACGCTCCTCGGGCGTCAGCTTGTCCAGGGTGCTGGCTTGGAACATGTTCGTCTCGACCACACCCGGGCACAGGGCGAAGACGTGGACCGGGGCGTGCACCAGCTCGGCGGCGAGGTGGCGGGTCAGGTAGGTCAGCGCCGCCTTGCTCATCCCGTCGGCGGGGTGGAAGCCCGGGAACTGGAAGATCCCGCCGCCCACGCTGGAGATGTTGACGATCTTCCCGAAGCCGCGCTCCAGCATGCCCGGGAGCAGGCCGTCGACCAGCCACAGCGGGCCCACCGCGTTGATCTGGAAGAACGCCGACGCCTTGGTGTGCCCGGGGCCGTCGGTGTGCTGCTCGATGGTCTTGGAACCGACGGCCGCGTTGTTCACCAGGACGTCGACGGGGCCGGGAAGCCGCTCCAGCAGCCGCTCGTGATCCTCCCAGTCGCCCTGGGCGAAGGGGAACGCCTCCACCTTGGCCCGCCCGGTGAGGGCCAGCTCCTGGACGAGTTCCTCGGCCCGATCCCGCCCATGACGGTAAGTGAACCAGACCGTCCAGTCTTCTTCGCGGGCGAATCTCTCCACGCAGGACCGGCCGATACCGCCCGACCCTCCTGTGATGAGCACGCTTCGAGTCATTGGGCTCCCCTTGGACGACTTGGCCGGTTACCGCCTTTCTAGCGAAGGCCGCTTGAGAACGGCTCGCTAGACGGCCCGTCGGGGACCGCTCGAGGGAAGGCTCGCAGGAGGTCAGAACGAGCGAGGTGCCCGGCCGGAACGTCCGGCCGGGCACCTGAGGAACAGACCGCTCGGTATGGGGATGCGCGGTGATGCGGCCGGGCCGTCAGGCCAGATCGGCGGCTTCCACCTCTTCGCGCGTGATGCCGAGCAGGTACAGCACCGCGTCCAGGAACGGCACGTTCACCGCCGTGTGCGCTGCCTCGCGGACCACCGGCTTGGCGTTGAAGGCCACGCCCAGCCCGGCAGCGTTCAACATGTCCAGGTCGTTGGCGCCGTCACCGATCGCCACGGTCTGGGCCAGCGGCACACCCGCCTCCGCCGCGAAGCGGCGCAGCAGCCGGGCCTTGCCCGCCCGGTCCACGATCTCGCCCGTGACCCGGCCGGTCAGCTTCCCGTCGACGATCTCCAGCGTGTTCGCCGAGGCGAAGTCCAGGCCCAGCCGCTCCCGGAGGTCGTCCGTGACCTGCGTGAACCCGCCCGAGACCACCCCGACCTGGTAGCCGAGCATCTTGAGCGTCCGGATCAGGGTCCGGGCACCGGGGGTGAGCCGCACCTCGGAACGCACCTTGTCCACGACGGAAGCGTCCAGCCCCGCCAGCAGCGCGACCCGGGCGTGCAGCGACTGCTCGAAGTCCAGCTCCCCGCGCATCGCCCGCTCGGTGACCTCCGCGACCTCGGCCTCACAGCCGGCGTGCGCCGCGAACAGCTCGATGACCTCGTCCTGGATCAGCGTCGAGTCCACGTCCATCACGACCAGGCGCTGCGCCCGGCGGTGCAGCCCCGCCGACACCACCGCCACATCGACGCCGATCTGCGCGGCGGCCGTGGCCAGCGCCGTCCGCAGCGGCTCCGTCTCCGCGCCGGAGACGGCGAATTCCACGGCCGTCACCGGATACTTCGCCAGGCGGAAGATGCGGTCGATGTTGCCGCCCGTCCCGGTGATCCTGGCCGCTATGGCCGCCGTCGACTCGGCCGTCAGCGGGTGCCCCAGCACGGTCACGTGCGAGCGGCCGCTTCCGCGCGGCCGGTTGTCACCGGTTCCGGAGAGGATCTCGGCCTGCATCTTGAGCGACTCGGCCCAGCTGTGGACGGTGGCCCGCAGCTCGCCCTCGGTGCCGCCGACGGGCATCGTGACGAGGGCGCACAGGACGATGCGGCCACGGGTGACGACCTGCTCGATGTCGACCACGTCGACGGAGTAGGCGGCAAGGGTGTCGAACAGCCCGGCGGTGATCCCGGGACGGTCCTTGCCGAAGATCTTGACGAGGAGGGTGGGGACGTCGGAGGTCTGCGAAGCGCTCATGGTCCTCTCACCGTATCTTGACCACTCCCGGACCAGGACCCCCGTCCCACCCAGCGGTCACAACCTTCCCCGGGTGTTCGCCCGCCCGCCATCCGGACGTGGCGGCCGAGTGACCCGGCAGAGGGCTCCCCTCCCGTCCTCCCGGTGGCTTTCGACCGGGTCTGCGCCCCTACGCGGACCCCCGGCGAGGCCCCGATTCCACATGTGGGCCCGGGCCTGAAATAGTTCCCCCGGATGTTCGCCATCCCTAGACTCCCTGACGTCGGACTCCCTGACGCCAGGGGGATTCTCGGGGGACTTAAGTGGGGCTGGAGTGCCGGAACTCGTACTGGAATTGAATGGCAGGACCTGGACGCTCGATCCGTCCAGGTCGTACTCGCTGGGGCGCGACCCCCAGGGAGACGTGGTGATCGATGACGCCCGGGTGTCGTGGCGGCACGCCACCATCACCTGGAACGGCCGTGGTTGGGGCCTTGAGGACCACGGCAGCACCAACGGCACCTACGTGCACGGGAGTCGGGTCCAGCAGACCGAACTCGTGCCCGGTACGCCGGTCCACCTCGGCAACGCGACCGACGGGCCGAGGCTGAATCTGAGCGCCGCCGTCGCGGCGGCCACGCCGGCGCCCGCGTACCAGGGGCAGGCTCCCGGGTACGAGGCTCCTGCGTACGAGGCCCCGCAGCAGCAGGCCTGGCAGCAGCAGGCACCGCCCCAACAGCACCAGTACGCCCAGCAGCAGCCTCAGCCCCACTTCCCGCAGCAGCAGGGCGGCGGCGCCGACCCCGCGCAGGGCGCGGCACCCGGCTACAGCGACCGCAGCCCGACGACGTTCCACCAGATCGCCGTCGGCCACGTCATGCGCATCGGCCGCGCCCTGGAGAACGAGCTCGTCGTCTCCGACCTCCAGGTCTCGCGCCACCACGCCGAGTTCCGCTCCACCGGCGGCCGCTTCGAGATCCACGACCTCGGCAGCCACAACGGCACCTACGTCAACGGTCAGCCGCTGCCCAAGTCCGGCACCGCGCTCCTCGGCCCCAACGACATCGTCGGCGTCGGCCACTCCACGTTCCGGATCGTCGGGGACCGGCTGGAGGAGTTCGTCGACACCGGCGACGTCTCCTTCTCGGCCCGCCACCTCACCGTCACCGTCGACGGCGGCAAGCAGATCCTCAAGGACGTCACCTTCGGCGTCCCGGAGAAGTCGCTCATCGGCGTCATCGGCCCCTCCGGCTCCGGAAAGTCGACCCTGCTCAAGGCGCTGACCGGCTACCGGCCCGCCAACCAGGGCGACGTCCTCTACGACAACCGCAACCTGTACAAGCAGTTCGCGGAGCTCCGCCAGCGCATCGGCCTGGTCCCGCAGGACGACATCCTGCACAAGGAACTCAAGGTCAGCACCGCCCTCAAGTACGCGGCCAAGCTGCGCTTCCCCGGCGACACCGCCGAGTCCGAGCGCGCCGCCCGCATCGACGAGGTGCTGCGCGAGCTCAAGCTCGACATCCACAAGGACAAGAAGATCACCTCGCTCTCGGGCGGCCAGCGCAAGCGCGTGTCCGTCGCCCTGGAGCTGCTCACCAAGCCCTCCCTGATCTTCCTCGACGAGCCCACCTCCGGCCTCGACCCGGGCATGGACCGCGACGTCATGCAGCTCCTGCGCGGCCTCGCCGACGACGGCCGCACGGTCCTCGTCGTCACCCACTCCGTCGCCGAGCTGTCGATCTGCGACAAGCTGCTGGTCATGGCCCCGGGCGGTTCGGTCGCCTACTTCGGCCCGCCGGCCGAGGCGCTGAACTTCTTCGGCTACTCCACCTGGGCCGACGTGTTCTCCGCCTTCGAGAACTTCCGCGACTACGACTGGGCCGGCCGCTGGAAGGGCTCGCAGCACTACCAGCTGTACGCCGCCGACATCGACGCGGTGGCCCCGCAGTCCATCGCGCTGCCGCCGGCGCAGCAGATGCGCCCGCCCAAGCCGCAGGGCTGGGGCTCGCAGCTGTGGACGCTGATCCGCCGCTACCTCGCGGTGATCGCCTCCGACAAGGGCTTCATCGGGCTGATGCTGATCCTGCCGGCGGTGCTGGGCGTGGTCTCCACGGTCATCCCCGCCACCTTCGGCCTCGCGCCGCCCAAGGCGCCGTCGCGCTTCAACGGCGACGCCGGCACGATCATGCTGATCCTCTGCGTCGGCATGTGCTTCTCCGGCGCCGCGAACTCGGTCCGCGAGCTGATCAAGGAACGCGTCATCTACGAGCGGGAACGCGCGACGGGCCTGTCCCGGTCCGCGTACCTGATGTCGAAGGTGATCGTCCTCGGCGTCATCACGGCCATCCAGGGCGTGATCATCTGCGTGATCGGCTTCACCCCGCGCGACCTGCCCACCGAGGGCCTGCTCATGCCGCCGGCCGTCGAGCTGTGCCTGTCCGTCACCGCGCTCGGCTTCACCTCGATGATGTTCGGCCTCGTCATCTCCTCGCTGGTGAAGACCGCCGAGAAGACCATGCCGCTGCTGGTCATGTTCGCGATCGTCCAGGTCGTCTTCACCGGCATCCTGTTCAAGGTCTACGACTCCATCGGCCTGGAGCAGGTCGCCTGGCTGATGCCGTCCCGCTGGGCCATCGCCGCCGCCGGCACGACGCTGAACCTCGGCCAGCTCATGCCGCCGTGGGACCACGACAACCCGTCGAACACCGACCCGCTGTGGGACCACTCGATCGGCCAGTGGAGCCTGGACATCACCATCCTGCTGCTGATCGGTGTCGCCTGCGGCTTCGCGGTGCAGCGCCTGCTGCGCCGCCACGAGCCCGAGGTCATGCGCGCCGGCAACTAGGAACGGGTCCGGACGGGGCCCGTTCCCCTCGCCGAGCACGGGCACGAACGCGCCGAGCACGACAAACGCCTCAGGGCGGCACCCGGAACACCGGGGGCCGCCCTGAGGCGCATGGGGGGTTGCTCCGCCGCCAGGCCTCAGTAGGCGCTGTTGACGTTGTCCATCGAGCCGTAGCGGTCCGCCGCGTAGTTGCAGGCGGCGACGATGTTCGCGACCGGGTCGTACAGGTCGAACTTCGTGCCCTTGACGTGGTAGGCGGCGAAGGTCGGCTGGATGACCTGGAGGAGACCCTTGGACGGGATGCCGTTCCGGGCGTTGATGTCCCAGTTGTTGATCGCCCGCGGGTTGCCGCTGGACTCACGCATGATGTTGCGGTGGATACCGGCGTAGGTGCCCGGGATGCCCTCGCGCTTCATGATGGACAGGGCTTCCTTGATCCAGCCGTCCAGGTTGTTCGCGAAGACGGGGGCGCGGACCGCGGAGCGGCTGGCGGCGGCCTTCTGCTCGCGCGCCTTCTTCGCGTCGGCCTCGGCCTTCGCCTTGGCCTTCGCGTCGGCGGCGGCCTTGGTCTTGGCTACGGCGAGCTGCGTGCCGAGGTGCGCCTGCACGGTCTTCGTCTGGGCGCCGTCCACGACCTTCGTCCACGCCACGGGGGCGAGGGCGACCGTCGTCCCGCTCTTCTCGGCGGCGTTGGCCGGAACGAGGGAGAAGGCGAGCGCGGCGGCACCGAGGGTGGCGATGCCGGCGAAGGAGAGCTTCTGGGCCTTGGTCGGACGAGGACTGTGGCCGGGGGTGCTGGTCTCGGACATGCGTGAGCAACCTCTTCGAATAGCGGGGGCCGCAGGAAAGCGCCGCGGGATCCGGGGATCGCGGCGCTGTGCGACGTCGACATTCTTAGCGGTGGCAAAAAGGCATGGCAAAGGTGTGACGTACGATCCCGCTTAGTGGATCAGGACCGCCCGCCGAGGCCTTATTGCAGGCATCGCAGCAAGGCGCAGCAGTGCTGACAGCGTCTTTACGTACGTACTACGCAGCTTCGTAAGTGACCTGCGTCCTATGCCCGGGCTCACACCGGTCAGGTAACAGCCTCACCGTACGTTGCCGTTGCAATGCATGGCGTGAACGGCCTCATCCTCAAGTAGCAGGCGAGGGTCCCGCTCCTCGTCCCGCAGATCGAGCCCGCCGCCGTCCCATGGCCCCTGTGGCCGACCCGGGCGCCCGTACCCCCGTACCGGCGCCGTATGCGGCACGCGTCTTCCCGGAGGCGCACCGACCGGGAGCCGACCACGGCCCCGACCGGGACCCCGGCCCTACGCCCGCAGACCGATCCCGCAGGTCAGAGCCGCCGGTACGGTGAGCCCATGCACCCCAACGGACCCTGCACCGGACTGGCCGCCGTCAGTACCGCGCTGCTGGCCATGAGCCGCCGCCTGGAGGTCCACGACGTCCTGCGGACGATCGTCGTCTCCGCACGCGAGCTCCTGGACGCCGAATACGCGGCCCTGGGCGTTCCCGACGACCACGGCGGCTTCGCCCAGTTCGTCGTGGACGGCGTCAGCGAGGAGCAGTGGCGGAGCATCGGCCCCCTGCCCCGCCAGCACGGCATCCTCGCCGCGATGCTCCACGACGAGGGCCCCCAGCGGCTCACCGACGTACGCGAGGACCCGCGCTTCGGCGGCTGGCCCGCCGCCCACCCCGACATGTCCGACTTCCTCGGCATGCCCGTCCGGGACGGTGAGGAGACCCTCGGCGCCCTCTTCCTCACGAACAAGCGCGGGGGCGGCGAACGCCCCGGCACGCGGGGGTTCACCGACCAGGACGAGGAACTCCTCTCCCTCCTCGCCCAGCACGCCGCGATCGCCCTCACCAACGCCCGCCTCTACGAGCGCAGCCGCGAGCTCACCATCGCCGAGGAGCGCTCCCGCCTCGCCCACGAGCTGCACGACGCCGTCAGCCAGAAGCTGTTCTCCCTGCGCCTCACCGCCCAGGCCGCCGCCGCCCTCGTGGACCGCGACCCGGCCCGGGCCAAGGACGAGCTCCAGCAGGTCGCCGCCCTGGCCGCCGAGGCCGCCGACGAACTGCGCGCCGCCGTGACCGAGCTGCGCCCCGCGGCCCTGGACGAGGACGGACTCGTCGCGACCCTGCGCGACCACGTACGCGTACTGGACCGCGCCCACGCCGCGCACGTCACCTTCGCCTGCGACGGCGTACGGGCCCTCCCCGCGACCCAGGAGGAAGCCCTCCTGCGCGTCGCCCAGGAGGCCCTCCACAACGCCCTGCGCCACTCCGGCGGCGACCGGGTCGAGGTCGCCCTCGTCCGCCGGGCCGCGGGGGCCGTCCTGACCGTCACGGACAACGGAAGCGGCTTCTCCCCTTCCTCCATCCGCGCGGCCGGCCGCCACCTGGGCCTGGTCTCCATGCGGGACCGCGCCGGCGGCGTCGGAGGCCGGCTCGAAGTCCGCTCGGAGCCCGGTGGGGGCACCACGATCGAGATGGAGGTCCCCGGTGGCTGACACACCCATCCGCGTCCTGCTGGTCGACGACCACCAGGTGGTCCGGCGCGGCCTGCGCACCTTCCTGGAGGTACAGGAGGACATCGAGGTCGTCGGCGAGGCCGCGGACGGCGAGGAGGGCATCGCCCGCGCCGAGGAACTGCGCCCCGACGTGATCCTGATGGACGTCAAGATGCCGGGCACCGACGGCATCGAGGCCCTGCGGCGGCTGCGCGACCTGGCGAACCCGGCGCGGGTCCTCGTCGTCACCAGCTTCACGGAGCAGCGGACGGTGGTCCCCGCCCTGCGGGCCGGGGCCGCCGGGTACGTCTACAAGGACATCGACCCCGACGCCCTGGCGGGAGCCGTCCGCTCCGTCCACGCGGGCCACGTCCTGCTCCAGCCGGAGGTCGCGGAGGCCCTGCTGGCCCAGGAGGACCAGCCGTCGGCCTCACCGCGCGCGGGCGCGCTGACCGACCGCGAACGGGAGGTCCTCTCCCTCATCGCGGACGGCCGGGCGAACCGGGAGATCGCCCGGGCGCTGGTCCTGTCGGAGAAGACGGTCAAGACGCACGTCTCGAACATCCTGATGAAGCTCGACCTCTCCGACCGCACGCAGGCCGCCCTGTGGGCGGTGCGCCACGGCATCGTCGAGGCCTGAGTCCCTCTTCATACGATCGGGTGTATGTCGCCCACACGGCGTATCCGGGCAGGCGTGTGGCCGTTCTCCATGCACGCCGCGACGGCTGGTCGCGGTGGACGTATGGAGGAAGAAGAACGTGAAGAACTTCAAGAAGGCCACTGCCGTCACCATGATCGCGGGCGGCCTCATCGCCGCCGGTGCGGGCGTCTCCTCGGCGCACGGCGGTGCGGCGGCGGCGGGCGAGGCCCAGAACTCGCCCGGCGTGGCCTCGGGGAACCTGGTCCAGGCCCCCGTGAACGTCCCCGTCAACGTGGTGGGCAACTCGGTCAACGTGATCGGCCTCCTGAACCCCGCCTTCGGCAACTCGGGCATCAACGCCTGACCCCGCCCCACCCGGCCCCGCTTCCCCCTCTCCCCGGAAGCGGGGCCGCCCCACCGCGCCGGCCCGGCGCATTCAGCCCGCCCGGCCCCCTCCCAGCGCCGGGCCGGTGCATGTCAGCTCCGCCGGCGTCTGAGGCGCGGGGTCCGGCAATGCAGCCCCGTCCGCGTGTGAGGCGCGGGGTACCGGGGCGGAGCCCCGGAAAGCCCGGCGCAGCCGGGGCCGCTCGCGCCGCGGCGCCGCACCCCGGCCGCTCGCCCCGCGCCGCCTCCTCCCCTCGCCCCCCAAGACCCCCGGGCCGGTCAGCCCCGCTGCTCGACGGCCGCGTTGTACGCCGCCACCAGCGCCCGCCGGGCCACCCGCTCGACGGGCCGCAAGGCCTCCGCTCGCGCCGCCATCTCCGACGCGGCCACCGCGCCCCCGTGCCCGTTCTCGTACGCCAGCGACACCATCAGGTCCACCCGCTGCGCCAGCGCCAGCACCCGTACCGCCCGCGCCGGGTACCCCGGCGCCAGCACCTCCCCGCCGGACTCCGCCCGCGCCCGGTACGCCGACAGCGCCGCCTCCGCCACCGGCCCCGACCCCGCCACGTCCAGCCGCGTCAGCACCACCGTCGCCTCGCGCAGCGCCTCCGCCAGCTCCCGCTCCGCCTCGCCGAGCGTCGGCACGTCCGCCGGAGGGGCCTCCCGCACCGGCAGGCAGTGCCAGGTCACCGAGACGTGCACGTCCCCCTCCGGCCCCGCCTCGGCGACCTCCGGCACCAGACCCAGCGCCGCCCCCACCGCGACCACCGCCTCCTCGGCCTCCAGCGCCCGCGCGTTGAACTCAGGCGGCCCGCTGAGCCCCAGCGGATGCCCCGGCGCCGGCAGGGCCAGCCGCAGCCCGGTCACCCCCAGCGCCCGCATCCGGCCCAGCGCCAGCGTCAGCCCCACCGGCCCCGGCTCCCCGGGCAGCCCCTCCACCCGGTGCACGGCGTCCTCACCCACGATCGACAGCACGGCCTCGTCGGGCGAGACGAGACCGGCCAGCAGCGCGTTCCCCCAGGCGGCCAGCCGCCCTGAACGTGGTTCGAAAAGCATCCCCCCACTTTACGGATCGGCCCGGGGGACCGGCCTGGCGCCCGGACCCCTCCGCCAGTGGCGTAGGTTTTCCCCTGGGGCTGCGCCTACCGGTGCACAGACGAACCGAGACTGCAAGGGGAGACAACACGCTCATGAGCGATGTTCTGGAGCTGGTGGACGTATCCGTGGTCCGCGAGGGCCGGGCGCTGGTGGACCAGGTCTCCTGGTCGGTGAAGGAGGGGGAGCGCTGGGTGATCCTCGGCCCCAACGGCGCCGGGAAGACCACCCTGCTCAATGTCGCCTCCAGCTACCTCTTCCCCACCACGGGCGGGGCCACCGTCCTCGGCAGCACCCTCGGCAAGGTGAACGTCTTCGACCTGCGCCCCCGCATCGGTGTCGCCGGCATCGCGATGGCCGACAAGCTCCCCAAGCGGCAGACCGTCCTGGAGACCGTCCTCACCGCCGCCTACGGCATGACGGCGACCTGGCAGGAGGAGTACGAGGACATCGACGAGCAGCGCGCCCGCGCGTTCCTCGACCGCCTCGGCATGACGGACTACCTCGACCGGAAGTTCGGCACCCTCTCCGAGGGCGAACGCAAGCGCACCCTGATCGCCCGCGCCCTGATGACCGACCCCGAGCTGCTGCTCCTCGACGAGCCCGCCGCCGGTCTGGACCTCGGCGGCCGCGAGGACCTCGTACGGCGCCTCGGCCGCCTCGCCCGCGACCCCCTCGCACCCTCCATGATCATGGTCACGCACCACGTCGAGGAGATCGCCCCCGGCTTCACGCACGTCCTGATGATCCGCCAGGGCAAGGTCGTCACCGCCGGTCCCATCGACCTGGAACTGACCTCCCGCAACCTCTCGCTGTGCTTCGGCCTCCCGCTCGTCGTGGAGCGCAACGACAGCGACCGCTGGACCGCCCAGGGCCTTCCGCTGCGCTAGGGCCGGGCGGGACTTGGACGACAGGCCCCAGGCCCCCAGGCCCCGCCGGGCGGGTCCGCACCGCACCCTGTCCCGACCGCGCCCGCCAGACCTACCATGACCATGTGACCAACATCGACGCATGGGTGTGGTGGCTCATCGGCGCGGTCGGACTGGGCATCCCCCTGGTCATCACCGCGATGCCGGAATTCGGCATGTTCGCCGTCGGCGCGGCCCTCGCCGCCGTGACGGCCGCGCTGGGCGGGGGAGTGGTGGCCCAGGTCCTGGTGTTCGCGATCGTGTCGGTCGCGCTCATCGCCGTCGTCCGCCCGCTCGCCAACCGCCACCGCGACCAGCGCCCCCAACACCGCAGCGGAATCGAGGCGTTGAAGGGCAGGAGCGCCCTCGTCCTCGAACGCGTCGACGGCAGCGGCGGCCGCATCAAGCTCGCCGGCGAGATCTGGTCCGCGCGCACCCTCGACTCGGACACCAGTTTCGAACCCGGCCAGTCCGTCGACGTCGTCGACATCGACGGAGCGACCGCGGTCGTCATGTGAGAACCACCCGACTCGCGGCCCCAGGGTCTGCGAGACTCCGATCAACGGGGCAGCACAGACAGCCGGAAGGGCACGGGGAACCGCATGCAACCGATCATCATCGTCCTGATCATTCTGGTGGTTCTGGTCTTCATCGCACTGGTCAAGACGATCCAGGTGATCCCGCAGGCCAGCGCCGCCATCGTCGAGCGGTTCGGCCGCTACACCCGCACCCTCAACGCGGGCCTGAACATCGTCGTCCCGTTCATCGACTCGATCCGCAACCGGATCGACCTCCGCGAACAGGTCGTCCCCTTCCCGCCGCAGCCGGTGATCACCCAGGACAACCTGGTCGTCAACATCGACACGGTCATCTACTACCAGGTGACCGACGCCCGGGCCGCGACGTACGAAGTCGCCAGCTACATCCAGGCGATCGAGCAGCTCACCGTCACCACCCTGCGCAACATCATCGGCGGCATGGACCTGGAGCGCACCCTCACCTCCCGTGAGGAGATCAACGCGGCCCTGCGCGGCGTACTCGACGAGGCCACCGGCAAGTGGGGCATCCGCGTCAACCGCGTCGAACTCAAGGCCATCGAGCCGCCGACCTCCATCCAGGACTCGATGGAGAAGCAGATGCGCGCCGACCGCGACAAGCGCGCCGCGATCCTCCAGGCCGAAGGTGTCCGCCAGTCCGAAATCCTGCGCGCGGAAGGTGAGAAGCAGTCCTCCATCCTGCGCGCCGAAGGTGACGCCAAGGCCGCCGCCCTGCGCGCCGAGGGCGAGGCCCAGGCCATCCGCACGGTCTTCGAATCCATCCACGCCGGCGACGCCGACCAGAAGCTGCTCGCCTACCAGTACCTCCAGATGCTCCCGAAGATCGCCGAAGGCGACGCCAACAAGCTCTGGATCGTGCCCAGCGAGATCGGCGACGCCCTCAAGGGCCTCTCCGGTGCCATGGGCAACTTCGGGCCCATGGGCGGCGGGTCCGGCTTCAACCCGGCGGGCTCGGGCAAGGACGGCGCGGACGCCGCCGACAAGGCCGCCGCGGACCGCCGCGAGCAGCCCCCCATCGACTGACCGCCCCCCGCCTGTTGCATGATCAGTGAGGCCCCTCGACCTTCATGGCGGGGAGGCGACTCACTCATGCGAAGGGGATGGCAGCGTCCATGTCCATCTGGGAATCACTCGCGGTCTTCGCCGCAGGTGTCGGAGCCGGCACCATCAACACCATCGTCGGCTCCGGCACCCTCATCACCTTCCCCGTCCTGCTCGCCACAGGACTGCCACCGGTCACCGCCAACGTGTCCAACACCCTCGGCCTGGTACCCGGCTCGATCAGCGGGGCCATCGGCTACCGCAAGGAACTCAAGGGCCAGCGCGCCCGCATCCTGCGGCTCGGCGCCGTCTCCCTCGTCGGCGGACTCGGCGGGGCGATCCTGCTCCTCACCCTGCCGTCGGACTCCTTCAACACGATCGTGCCCGTCCTCATCGGACTGGCCCTCGTCCTCGTCGTCCTCCAGCCGCGCCTCGCCGCCGCCCTGCGCGCCCGCCAGGAAGCCGCGGGCGGCGACACCGGACACCCGGACGGCGGGCCCGTCCTACTGACCGGAATGCTGCTCTCCAGCGCCTACGGAGGCTACTTCGGCGCCGCCCAGGGCGTGCTCTACCTCGGCCTGATGGGGCTGCTGCTCCACGAGGACCTGCAACGGATCAACGCCGTCAAGAACGTCGTCGCCGCCCTCGTCAACGGGATCGCGGCCGTCTTCTTCCTGTTCGTCGCCGACTTCGACTGGACGGCCGTGGTCCTCATCGCCATCGGCTCCACCCTCGGCGGCCAGATCGGCGCGAAGGTCGGCCGCCGACTGCCCCCGACGGTCCTGCGCGCCGTCATCGTGGCAGTCGGTCTCATCGCCATCGTCCAACTGCTACTGCGCTGAACCACGTAGCGAACCTACGCAGCCCAGCGCACCCGCGTACATCGACGCACTAGGCGCTGCGCGCGAGCCACTCCGGCAGCACCTCGCGCCCGCCGGAACCCAGCGCGAGCAGCATCGCGTCCGCCGGGGACGGGACGAACGGCTTGCGGAGCAACGGCATCCCGGCCTCCTCGGGAGTACGGGCCGCCTTGCGGTGGTTGTCCTCCGCACAGGACGCCACCGTGTTCAGCCAGGTGTCCCCGCCCCCCTGGGCCCGCGGAAGCACGTGGTCCACGGTCGTCGCGCGCTTCCCGCAGTACGCGCAACGGTGCTGGTCACGGGCCAGCACCCCCCGCCGCGACCAAGGCGCGTGTCTTCGGAACGGCACCCGCACGTACCGGCAGAGCCTGATCACCCGCGGCATCGGAAGCTCCATGGTGGCCGCCCGGACACGCAGCTCGGGATGCGACTGTTCGACCACGGCCTTGTCCTGGAGCACCAGCACCACAGCCCGGTTCAGCGTCACCGTCGACAGCGGCTCGAAGCTCGCATTCAGCACCAGCGTGTCCCGCATCTCGCCCACCTCCCGTGTGCAGGCCCGCGACCTCCCTGGCGGCAAGGCCCGGAACCACTCTGGCCGTGCGCGCCACGCGGGACAACGCAATAAAAATGCCCGGTCCTGGCCGTCTTTAGACCAGGACCGGGCAAACGCTCGGGAAACGATCAGCTCGCCGGAGCCTCGTACTCACCGATCAGCTGCGCACGGCCCAACGTGTGGAACCTCAGGTTGAACCCGACGACCGCCGGCGAGGCGTCCGAGCCGGGCCCGAGCTTCTCCCGGTCCACCGCGTATACGGTGAACACGTACCGGTGCCGCTCCCCGGCCGGCGGGGCGGCCCCGCCGAAGTCCTTCGACCCGTAGTCGTTGCGCACGTGCACCGCCCCGGCCGGCAGCCCCTCGAACTTCCCGCCGCCCGCCCCGGGCGGCAACTCCGTCACCGAGGCCGGGATGTCGAAGAGCACCCAGTGCCAGAACCCGCTGCCCGTCGGCGCGTCCGGGTCGAAGCACGTCACGGCGAAGCTCTTCGTCCCCTCCGGGAACCCCTCCCACCGCAGGTGCGGCGAGCGGTTCCCGGCCGACTGGACCTGGGCCTCCCCGAGATCCGCGCCGGGTGCCAGGTCGTCGCTCACCACGGAGAAGGAATCCACCTCGGGGTGGAAGTCGTGCGGAAGAGGCGCCCTGCTCTGCTCGGCCACTGCTGAACCTCCTGATCGCTTAACCAGTACCGCCCCGAGCCTAGACAGCCCTCAGAACCAGTTGCGCTGCGAACCCACGGACGCGATCCACTGGTTCAGATACGCCGCCCAGTCGGTCCCCTCGTACGACTGCAGACCCACCTGGAAGCAGCGGTAGGTGTCGCTGCCCTCGGAGAACAGGCCCGGCTTCTTGTCCATCTCCAGGACGACGTCCATCTCCCGGCCGTCCGACACGAACGTCAGCTCCACCTGGTTCAGACCCCGGTACTGCGACGGCGGCAGGAACTCGATCTCCTGGTAGAAGGGCAGCGTCTGCCGCGTCCCGCGGATGTGCCCCCGCTCCATGTCCGCCGAGCGGAACGAGAACCCGAGCCGGCGGAACGCGTCCAGGATCGCCTGCTGCGCCGGAACCGGGTGCACGTT
Organism: Streptomyces sp. NPDC051578; assembly: GCF_044454045.1. Classification (NCBI taxonomy): domain Bacteria; kingdom Bacillati; phylum Actinomycetota; class Actinomycetes; order Kitasatosporales; family Streptomycetaceae; genus Streptomyces; species Streptomyces sp. NPDC051578. Next base: position 1,552 of record NZ_JBITDH010000001.1, on the reverse strand, counting down.
GATCGGGTCCAGGTCACCCGCGTCCACCGCCCGCGCGATCTCCAGCTCCGTGCTCACCCCGATGTTCATGCCCCGCAGGTGCTGGCCCTCGAAGTGGGTGATCGGCGTCTCCCAGGGGATCTCCAGCCCGAACGGCACCACGTGCAGCGCACCCGGCTGGACCTGGAACGCACCGCCCAGCCGCTGCTTCGCGAAGACGATGTCCTGCTTGTGCTCCTGATCGCCGCCCTCCACCTCCACCCGCGCCTGGAGCCCGACCGACAACCCCTCGATCTGCTGCTCGACGGAACCGCCCTGGATGCGGACCTCGCCCTGGACGATGCCGCCCGGGACGACGTTCGGCTCGGTGATGACGGTGTCCACCGAGGCACCGCCGGCACCCAGCGCCGCGAACAGCTTCCTGAACCCCATGCTCTGACTCCCCTTTGAAGCTCTGTGACGTGCCCTGTGACGTAAAGGCTGGTGACTACCCCTACAAACGCGGAACCCTAGGCCCCGGTTGCAAGTGCGCGACCTCCAGTACGCTCGACCGGATGAGCGCGCGACCCGACCGTACGCCCCTGCCCCGGTCCTTCTTCGACCGCCCGGTCCTCACCGTGGCCCCCGACCTGCTCGGCCGCACCCTGGTCCGGCGCACGGCCGAGGGCACCCTCGAACTACGCATCACGGAAGTAGAGGCGTACGAGGGCGAGGCGGACCCCGGCTCCCACGCCTACCGCGGCCGCACGCGGCGCAACGCGTCGATGTTCGGACCGCCCGGACACGCGTACGTCTACTTCATCTACGGCATGTGGTTCAGCCTCAACCTGGTGTGCGGCCCACCCGACCACGCGAGCGGTGTCCTCATCCGCGCCGGCGAGATCACCCTGGGCGCCGAGCTGGCCCGCAAACGTCGACTTTCCGCCAGAAACGACCGAGAACTCGCCAAAGGCCCGGCTCGTCTGGCCACGGCCCTCGACATCGACCGCTCCCTGGACGGCACCGACCTCTGCGACGGCCCCGACTCCCCTTTGTCCCTGCTCACCGGCACACCCACCACACCCGACCTGGTGAGCAGCGGCCCCCGCACCGGAGTGGGCGGAGCCGGAGCGGACCACCCGTACCGCTTCTGGGTCACCCACGACCCGACGGTCAGCCCCTACCGGGCCCACGCGCCACGCCGCCGCTCAACTTGACTCGCCCCGGGCGGACGCCTAACGTAGCCCGAGCCGCTTGAACGGGCCCTGCGTTCGCAGACCCCCGGAGCGGCGAAACCCACTACCTACGACTTACCCCTGGCGGGGTCGTCTTCGGCATGCCCGAATTCGAATCCGACGGCCCGATTATGAGCCCCAAGGGAAAAGCGCTAACGTGGTGGAGCGCCGAAAGGCACAGGCCCCCCAACGGCCACCGGAATTCAAATCCGAGTCGGAAACGACAACGGAAATGATCTGGTAGAGTTGGAAACGAAGAACGAAGCCCGGAGGAAAACCCGCGAGGGTGAGTACAAAGGAAGCGTCCGTTCCTTGAGAACTCAACAGCGTGCCAAAAATCAACGCCAGAAGTTGATACC